>NZ_CP019433.1:0-1595000 GCF_001975685.1 Jeotgalibaca sp. PTS2502 | reverse complement strand
TCCTTAGTACGAGAGGACCGGGATGGACACACCGCTGGTGTACCAGTTGTTCTGCCAAGGGCATTGCTGGGTAGCTATGTGTGGACGGGATAAACGCTGAAAGCATCTAAGCGTGAAGCCCCCCTCAAGATGAGATTTCCCATCATTTTAAATGAGTAAGACCCCTGAGAGACGATCAGGTAGATAGGCTAGAAGTGGAAGTGCAGCGATGTATGGAGCGGACTAGTACTAATCGGTCGAGGACTTAACCAATAATAAAACGGTAATCAAGTAAAATGGGTTTCAAACCAAAGGTTTCATGTTAACTATTCAGTTTTGAGGGAACAACCTCAAAGAAACACTGTGGGCATAGCTCAAGTGTATCATGTCTGTAAACTGCTAGCAGCAACAGCCATGACAATATGTGCGGTGGCGATGGCAAGAAGGTCACACCTGTTCCCATCCCGAACACAGAAGTTAAGCTTCTTAGCGCCGATTGTAGTGAAGGGTTTCCCTTTGTGAGAGTAGGACGCTGCCGCGCAACGATAAAAGTACCCCAGAGAAATCTGGGGTACTTTTTTGTTATAGAAGCATTCAAGCTGTCATAAAAAATAAAACGTGTTACACTAAATAGAGAATGATACTGAAGAAGAGGTGTTCAATATGGAAAACGAATTTATCAAAGTTGGAAATGGTTACCAAAAACAAGATGAGAATGGAAAGATGATTGCGGAAATTACCTTTGTACCAACAGGAGAAGATAAAGTAATTGCAGACCATACGTTTGTAGATCCATCTTTGCGTGGACAAGGAATGGCAGAAAAACTACTGGATTATTTAGCGGATGAAATGAGAAAAGAAGGTAAGAAAATTATTCCCTTATGTCCTTATGTCGTAAAACAATTTGAACGTCAACCGGATAAGTATGGCGATGTGGCTGTTCAAAAGGATTAATCCTCGTTCTTGTTTTGGAAAACGAAGCAATTAGAAAATACGCTTAAAAAAAGAGGCTGGGGAAAAAACTAGCTTCAAATAAAAAAATCGCAATGAAATAATCAGAATTCTGATTGTTTCATTGCGATTATTATTTTATTCACGGGCTGGACTTCTTCCAGTTCCTTTTTATATCTACTCAAATGTAAGGTACAGCTCCAAAAAATGAGCTGTATCGCACATTTTTAGCTTGAAAAGTAAGGTACAGGCCGCTTCAAACAGTCTGTATCTTGCATCTCGAAAAAAGGCTGGTGTTATTTCCCAGCCTCTCTTTGTTGTTTAAGCTGGAGTAAGCGTTGTAATCGGGGTCGATTATAACGCTGAGTTAAAATAAATGGCATGTTAGCAAGAATAGCATAAGCAATCATGATAAACCCCGCCCACAAAGGATTCCAAATGAAAAATAAAAGTGCAGGAAGCATCGATAACCAATGGGTAAGTTCAGCACGGTTTATTTCAATCAGAAATTTTTCAAGATTTTCAACGTTCGTTTGGCCTAGTTCTTTCTTATCATAGTTAGCTTTTAAAATAAATGAACCATCTGGTAAAAATTTTTTCCAAGACTTAATATGAAAAAGACTTTGCCACAAGTCGCCGTTCCTTTCGAAGGAGCGGGATTTGAAAAAAGTCTGATTATTGTGTAACCAATGATCTGGAATTTTTAGACACAGCCAAGAAATAAGCATGTGAAAGAAAAACCACGCTATAAAATCAAGAATAATGATCCAAAGAATGGGTAATTCAATCAACACGGTTGTCGCCTCCTAAAGGTTTATTTTTCGTCCTTTCCACGAGACCTTCTTAAAAATAAAGGTTTGAATGGCAGACCAGGAAAACAAGAAAATAAAAGCGATAAATAAAATCGGGTAAAAGAATAAAGCAATAGCACTGAAGTGACCAGCTTTTCTAGCCATTCGATAAAACTGTAAAAAGTAGAGACCGTATCCAATAAGAGCTGCACTTATAAAAACGGCTTTCGCGGTAAATAGAGCATATAGAAGAAAGAAAACATTAGCAAATGCGCCAGTAATCCACAATCCAGTCCACACGAAAACAATGGGATGTGTTGCCTTTGAACCTGATGCAAAACTTTTTGACCAACCTTCAAACAAGCTAGTAAGACCATCTGGGTACATGCGAAAGTGTAAGCTAGATTGACCCGAAAGAAGATCTAACTGATAACCTTTTTCCATAAATAGAGCACCTAATGCGACATTCTCCATAATGCTATGCTTAACAGCTTGATGGCCACCGACTTCAAAATAGGTATCTTTTCGGCAAAGCAAAGAAGGGCCAAATGCACCGGCTGTTTCTAGTTTGTTGGATAAAAGAGAGAAGTGATTCATCCCTGCTAGAACCATGATATTAAAGACAACGGACAAATTTTCATAGAGACGTTCAATCACATGGTAAGGTTGAATGGATAAGACAGCTTGAGGCCCTAGCCGGTCATAATAAGCCAATATTTGGCTTAAACTTTCTGGGTTTGCTAGGACAATATCAGCGTCTAAAAAAAGCAGCTGATCGCCACTTGCTGCTCTTGCGCCGTACCAACAAGCAGCCGACTTACCGACCCACTTACTGTCATCTGCTTCAAACCGAATCACACGCGCGCCAAATTGTTGTGCAACCATAGCCGTTTGGTCCGTCGAATGGTCATCAACAATAATGATTTCCAAGGGTTGTTCACTTTGTTTTTTTAGTGATGACAATAGTAAGGGTAAATTACTTTCTTCGTTGCGGGCAGGAATAATAATGGATAGGTTTGACTGCTTTGCTTTTTTTGAGTGACTGGTTGGAAAGGTAGGAACGTGGTGGAGCATGGCCCAACCGCTCAAGATAGCGAGCAGCAAAAGAATGGCATAAATGTAAACCACTTGACCCCTCCTTAGAAAATACGTTTTCGAAAGTGTTTAATCGCGTTTAGTGCAAATGTTGAATAGGGTGGAAATTGCTGTGACAGTTTAATAGCTGCTCGCTTGCTGTAGCGGCTTCTTTGATAGGTGAAGGCCTTGAAGCTGGCGTAACCGTGATAGTTACCCAGCCCACTTTGTCCTTTGCCACCAAAGGGAAGGTGTGGGTTAACCGCATGAAGCATAAGGTGGTTAACACTGAATGCGCCACTTTCAAGTGACTCTTCAATATGACTCAGCCACTTATTGTCTTTACTGAAAGCATAGACAACTAGCGGAACAGCTTGCTTTCTTAAGTCCTTTAGCAAATCGTCGAGCTTATCGTAAGCAACGACAGCTAAAAGAGGTCCAAAAATTTCTTCGTTTGTTATTGGACTGTCTTCTTTTAAATCGACCATGATAGTAGGAGCTATTTTCAGTTGATCATCTCGGTAATGACCGCCTATATAGCACTCACCTTGGTCTAAATAGGCAATCAAACGATCAAAATGCTGCTGATGAATAATACGACCATAATCATCCGAATCTAAAGGAGCATCGCCGTAAAAGGCAAGTAGTCGTTCTTTCATTAAATGAAGAAATGTTTTGTAGTCCTTGCGCGGCACATAAACGGTATCGGGCGCAATACAACTTTGACCGGCGTTTAAAAATTTACCCCATGCAATTTCTCTGACAGTAACTTTATTAGTAGCACCGACATCTAAAATACACGGATTCTTACCACCCAATTCCAATAGAACTGGCGTTAAGTGAGCTGCAGCAGCTTGGTAAACCTTTCTTCCGGTTTCCGTGCTCCCTGTAAAAAAAATAAAGTCCCACTTGAGAGCAGTTAAAGACTCGGCGACAGATTGGCCTCCTTCTGCCACATAAAGAGTGTCTTCTGAAAAATAACGCGGTACTAATTCAGCTAATAGCGCACTCGTTGTTTGAGCGTATTCTGAAGGTTTTAGGACCACGCCATTTCCGCCAGCTAATGCTCCAATAACCGGCATTAGAGCTAGCTGTAAAGGATAATTCCAAGGTGATAAGACTAAGACACTACCATAAGGATGAGCTGATACTTGCACACGGTCGATGCTGCCTAATAATACCCGTCTTTTGACAGTTGGCTTTAGCCACTTTTGCAAATGACGACTCGTTCTATCGATCTCATTTAATAAAACGGCTAATTCAGAGGAATAGGCTTCAACAGCTGGTTTGCCTAGATCAAAATGAAGGGCATCTAGCCAAAGGTCTTGATGGTCAATTAGCATTTGTTTTAAGAGGCTTAAAGCATCCAGTCGCTGACTTAATCCGCGACTGCCGAGTTGTTGGCTGCGTAACCGTTGTTTGTCGCGAACAGCTTCATACAAATTTGACATCTTTCAAGCCTCCTTTTTTAGCGTTTTTGTTCTTTTTCAACAATTTTATCACTCACTTGTTGGCCACTGAGAGTCACCATTGGCATCCCACCGCCAGGGTTGACTGTGCCACCGACAAAGTAAAGGTTGTCATATTTATCACTTTCTTTTTCATGTTTGAAGCCACGATTTTTCTTACGATTTGATACGGTACCGTAAATAGCGCCGCGGTGTGAATAGTAAGTTTTTTGAATATCTTCTGGTAACCATCTATTTTTAGTGACAATATGTTGGCGTAAGTTTGTTAGCCCCATAGTCTCTAATTTCACCAAGACCCGTTCTTCTAGCGCATCATATTCTGCTTGCGTAAAAGGTTTATCGGGGATATAGGGAATATGAGGTAAAATTTTAATGTTCTCATAGCCAGCTTTCGTTTGGCTTGGATCGGTTTTATTGACATTAACGAGGTAGATGGTTGGATCTTCCGGTAACTGATGTTTATGGAAAATCTCATCAAAGCTTTTTTCAGGATTAGCTGAGAAAAAGAAATTATGATGCGCCAATTGCGGGTAATCTGCCTTCACACCGAGATGGAGCACTAACCCAGAGCTCGCCGGCTCAAACTTCTCTTCTAGTTTTTTAGTATATGTTTTACTTTCACCTAAAAGCTCGTCGTAGGCTGGAATGACTTCCATGTTCGAAACGAAGTAGTCGGCCGCAATTTTTGTGCCGTCAGCTAGCTCGGCATGGCTAATATGGTCGTTTGTTTTGTGAAGTTGAACGACTTCTTGGCCGGTATGGAATTGAACGCCTAGCTCTTTGCCTAGTTTAACGATACCTTCTGCTATGCCTTGCATGCCGCCGGGGACATACCAAACGCCTTGTTTGTGCTGCATATAGATCATCATATTTAAAACAGCAGGCGCATCGAAAGGGGATGACCCTACATATTTAATAAAATAAGCCAGCATATCACGGAAATGTTGGTTGCTGATTCGTTTAGCAATACCATCGTACATACTTGAAAAAAGGTCAAAGCCCTTTAGTGACCCCAAGATGCCGTGGTGGCGGAAAACCTCTAAGGTATTATCCAAGCCTTTGTCGAAATAGCCTGTTTGTGTGTGATCATATAGTTTGCCGGCATAATCTAAAAAGTTGCGATACTCCGCCATGTCTTCGGCAGTTAGATAGGGATTTTCAGCTGCCATTTTATCTAAATCGCCGTATAGGTCTAGAACGGTACCATCTGGAAAGAATGATCGCCATTCGTGTTCAACACGCATGGTTGGGATATAGTCTGCCATATGTTTACCGCTGTTCGTAAATAATGTTTCAAAAATAGGTTTCATAGTTAAGATTGACGGACCTAAATCAAATCCGAAGCCATCTGTATTTAAGCGGTTTAACTTTCCACCGAGATGGTTATTTTTTTCATAGAGCGATACTTGAAAGCCGTTCTGCGCTAATGAAATAGCTACAGACAAGCCGCCTAAGCCACCGCCGATGACAACTGCTGTTTTTGCTTTTTGCATGTATGGCCCTCCTGGTAAGTTTTAATTAGTGTCATCTTACTTTATATCGTACACGATGTAAAGTAATGTCCATTTTAGAAAAATAAGCTCGTTTCAATTCATATTAGTTTACATCGTACAAGATATAAAATATGATAAGGGAACAGAATAAGAAGTGGAAAGAAGGTTGAGCTGAGTGCCCGTTATTGATTTAGTAAGTGATTACGCATACTGCGAAGCGATTATCAAGCGATCATCTAAAAGTTTTTATACAGCATTTTGAAAATTACCGAAAGAGAAGGCCATGGCGGTTTACGCTATCTATGCCTTTTGTAGACAAGCAGACGATACGGTAGATGCTGATGAACCGATTGCGATAAAAAAGGAAAAATTAGACCAATTAGAAGAAGCCTTAATCTCATTTACAGATGGACAGACCGCTGACCATCCGATGTGGCGCGCTTTGCGGGATGTCTTTGACCGCTTTGATATGGATGTCTCACCTTTTTTTGATTAAATAGAAGGCCAACGTCACGATTTAGAGTTTAAAGAAATTATGGATATGGATGATTTGAAAGCCTATAGTTACTATGTTGCAGGTTCTGTAGGCTTAATGTTACTTCCTATTCTAGCAAAGCAAGACGCTATAACGCCAGATTTAAGGGATAGTGCCGTTTCTCTAGGCATTGCCATGCAGCTAACTAATATTTTGCGTGATGAAGGAGAAGACTACCGTGATAATCATCGGGTTTACTTGCCATCCGACCGGCTAGCGGCTATCGATCAATTCGATTCAGATTGTCAATTAGCTGTGTTAACATCTGCCAATGTTTACCGCGCTATTTTGGATAGTGTTAGAGCACAAAACTACTATTGCATCAACCGCCGCAATTACGTGTCTGAACTTAAAATGGTTCAACTTGTCTTAGAAAGTAAAAAACAACTTAAGAAAAAGAAGTAAATCAGGAGGAAAAAATCATGGGAATTTATGATATTTCAGTTACTGCAGAAAATGGCGAAAGCTATCAATTAGACCGCTACAAAGGAAAAACAATGCTAATCGTAAATACCGCAACGAAATGCGGCTTGGCAACGCAATTCGATGAATTACAAGCTTTATATGAAAAATATAGTGAACAAGATTTTGTCGTATTGGGCTTTCCATCAAATCAATTCAAGCAAGAAGTTAGCTCTGCCAACGAAGCTGCCGAGGCTTGCCGCTTAACGTATGGGGTATCGTTCCCTATGCACGATATTGTGACGATTAACGGTAAAGGCGCCCATCCGTTATTTCAATTACTAACAGAAGAAACAAAAGGAATCTTAGGCAGTGCGATTAAATGGAATTTTACTAAATTCCTAGTCGATAAAAATGGCACTATCGTTAAACGCTTTGGACCAAAAGACACACCAAGATCATTTGAAAAAGAAATTGAAGAGTACCTATAGAAAAAAGTTGAGCGCCCACGCGCTCAACTTTTTTAGTTTGTGTTTCTCCATAAATGTGGATGAGTATGGCATTTGTGTATTGCGCAATGATGTGCCGGGCTATGATAAGGATAAGGATTTACGAGAAGGCATGTCCTATGCGTATAAGGATGAATTAGGTCATGAATACCGATTAGATTTCGGATTAACCTATGAGTAGCACGACTATCAACTAAAAATAAAAACGAGTTTGGGAATTTTCCCAAACTCGTTTTTTTATTCAAAGCGATTTGCTTTTACTTCTTCAATCAGCGATTGGATGGAATCGATACCTAGTTCGTCCATACGGCTTTCTAAGCCATCAATAATTTTTGGACAAATATAAGGATCGACAAAGTTTGCTGTTCCAACAGCGACTGCTGTAGCACCAGCCATTAACATTTCTAAGGCATCATCAACCGATGCAACGCCGCCCATACCAATAATGGGAATATCAACCGCGCGTGAAACTTGGTAAATCATACGTAGGGCAATAGGTTTAATACCAGGGCCTGACAGACCACCTGTAATATTACCTAAAACTGGTTTTCTTGTTTTGACATCAATGGCCATACCTGTGAACGTATTAATCATGGTAATGGCATCAGCACCAGCTGCTTCAACAGCTTTGGCGATAGCGACAATATCCGTTACATTTGGGCTTAGTTTAACATATATTGGCAAATTAGTGGCTGCCTTACAAATGCGAGTAAGACGAGCAGCAACTTCAGGATCTGTTCCAAAAGCAACGCCACCTTCTTTTACGTTAGGGCAAGAAATATTTAATTCAATGGCCTTTACGTTGGGAGCTTCTGAAATACGGCTGCAGACTGCCACGTACTCTTCTTCAGTTGACCCTGCTACGTTAGCAATAATCGGCACATCGTATTTAGCTAAAAAGGGGTATTTTTCTGCTAGAATGACATCCAGACCGGGGTTTTTAAGACCAATGGCATTCAGCATGCCATTTGGTGTTTCAGCGACACGCGGTAGCGCATTTCCAACGCGTTCGTTAAGTGTCGCACTTTTAGCCATAATGGCACCTAGCTTTGAAAAATCATAAAACTTCGCATATTCTTCTCCAAAGCCAAAGCAACCTGATGCTGGCATAATTGGATTTCTTAATTCAATTCCTGGCAAACTCACACTTAATCGATTCATAAACTGACCTCTTCGCTCTGAAATACGGGTCCATCTGTGCAGACGCGCTTATCTTTTCGTTTGGTATCGCAGCCGTAGCAAGCACCGATGCCACAAGCCATTCGTTCTTCTAATGATAAATAAACATGTTCTAGCTGATCAAAGGTTGATTGGACTAGGCGAAGGAGTGGGGTTGGGCCACATGCAAAGACAGCTTGTGGTTGAACCTGGTCAAGGGCAACACCGACGTGACCTTTTAATCCTGCTGACCCATCATCCGTACATAAAATTACTTCTCCTAGCTGACGAAAGGCTTCTTCATAATAAATATCGTCCTTATTAGCAAAGCCTAGAATAAAGGTTGTCTTCACACCTTTAGCGAGCAATTCTTTTCCGAGTTCGTAAAGGGGAGCTACGCCAATACCGCCACCAATGACGCTTACTTGGTCACCAGCTTGTAAAAAATCAATATGAAAGCCATTGCCGAGTGGGCCAAGTATATCAACGTGGTCGCCAACTTGATAAGAACTCATATCTTCCGTTCCTTTTCCAACAACACGGTAAAGGAGGGTACAGCTGTCTTCATTAATAGACGCAATTGAAATCGGTCGTCTCAATAATAAGTTAGGGTCTTTCATGCGTAAATGGAGAAATTGACCGCTTCTCGTCATTTCGTTTACCATTTGTCCGCTGAGAATCATTTCATAGATGTTATGGGCAATCTCTTTATTGGAAAGAATAGTCATTAATTCAACTTGCATAGTTATCCTCCTTATTTATGGGCGTTCCAAACGATTGTTCCTTGGTGAAGGGTTAATTGACACATGCCATAAACCGTTTGGCCGTTAAATGGTGTATTGGATGATTTTGATAAATAATCAGATTTATCAATCATATAAGCCGTTTCTAAATCAAAGACAGCTAAGTCAGCCACACTGCCAACTGTTAAATCACTTGTCGTTAGTTGGAAGACATCTGCTGGTAGAGTTGACATCCGTTCTACTAAAAACTCTAACGTAAATTGACCGGTTTTTACAAAATGCGTATACAGTAAAGCGAAGGCTGTTTCAATCCCTACAATACCGAAGGGCGAGCCGACAAAGCCATTTGCCTTTTCTGCTTCTGTATGAGGCGCATGATCTGTTGCGATAAAATCAATAGTGCCATCTAGTAATGCTGCGATTAAAGCCTTTTGATCATCTTCTCCTCTAAGTGGCGGGTTCATTTTATAAGTAGCATCATCTTCAGGAATGGCCATTTCATTTAAAATCAAATGGTGTGGCGACACTTCGGCAGTGACCTTTACTCCTTGTTGTTTACCGTGGCGAATGGCTTCAACCGATTCTTTGGAAGAAACATGACAAACATGGTAGTGGACGCCAGTTTCCTTAGCGATTAAAATATCGCGAGCAATTTGCGAACTTTCAACGATGCCCATAATTCCCGGCAGACCGAGTTCTTTATTTTTAATGCCTTCATGCATCACGCCACCGTAAAGTAAACTATCATCTTCTGTATGAGCGACAATCGGTTTATTTAGACGAGCAGCTTCTTTCATCGCTTGGTACATCACACCAGCTGTTTGAACGCCAACACCGTCATTGGTATAGGCAAAGGCATTGATAGCAGCCATATCAACTAATTCATCTGATTTCAATCCCTTAGTAATCGGTGCATAGTGGTGGACATTAATAACTGCATCTTTAGCAATTAAGGCTTCTAATTCGTTATAGCGTTCTTTTGTATCAGGAACGGGATTAGTGTTAGGCATAGCACAAACGGTTGTATAACCACCTCTTGCAGCAGCACGTGAGCCAGTTGCGATAGTCTCTTTATCGGTAAATCCCGGCTCTCTAAAGTGAACATGGACATCTACCAAGCCAGGCGTAATTAAGCCGCCTTCTAAGTCAAGTTCATTTTCACCTTTTAAATCTGTTCCAATCGCCGTAATGACACCATTTTCGATCGCGATATCGATTGTTTCAAGAGTATTTCCAGCTGTGATGCGTTTTCCATTTTTTAAGATTGTTGTCATTCGTATCGTCCCTCCAAGACCCATTCTAAGATGGCTATTCTGGCGTAAACGCCGTTACTCATTTGTGTGACTATGCGACTTTTTTCGCATTCAACCAATTCACTGTCTAACTCCACATCCCGGTTAACGGGTGCAGGGTGCATAATAATGGCGTGGTCTTTCATAGTACGGTAACGCTGGCGGGTTAAGCCGTATGCGTCATGGTAAGCTTCTTTCGAAAACTGTTCTTGTTCGTCTGTTTGATGGCGTTCTAGTTGCACACGTAACATCATTACCACATCGGCTTCCTTAACAGCATCATCTACCGACATTAAGGTGCCATATTTTTCAAAGTGGGTATCGAAATAATCCATCGGTCCTGCGAAAATAACGTGGGCGCCCAGTTGATTGAGTAAGGTCATATTACTCATGGCGACACGGGAATGGATGATGTCACCAATAATGGCAACCTTTAATCCGTTAAAGTGACCAAACTCTTCATAGATGGTCATTATATCTAATAAGGATTGGGAAGGATGCTGGCCATTACCGCTGCCGGCATTAACAATTTGAATCTTTAAATTGACAAGTTGATCCATATAATGGCGGTCTTGATGGCGAATAACAGCGATATCAACGCCCAGTGCTTGCATAGTTAAAACGGAGTCGTATAAACTTTCTCCCTTTGCAACAGAAGAACTGCCTACATCAAAGTTAAATTGCTTCATCCCAATTTTATGTTCCGCCATTTCAAAGCTGTGTTTGGTGCGGGTGCTATTTTCAAAGAACATATTAACGATTGTCGCGTCACTTTTGAACGCGTCTTTGCCTGTTTTAAAAGCAAGCGATCGGTCCAACAAGTGCATGATTTCGTCATTAGTGAATTGCTCTACTGAGAAAAAGTTTCTCATTCTATCCCTCCGTTATATAAAAAAGTGCGCTTCTAAGAGTAGAAGCGCACCTAAAGAGATGGTCTCGCTTCTGAATCTCTCGGATTCAATTAAAGTGACAACATAATCAAATTATTCAATTATAACGGCATCTTGGCCATCAGCTTCGGTTACTTGAACGCGAACGCGCTCTTGTTTAGAAGTCGGAATATTTTTTCCAATATAGTCTGGACGAATCGGTAGTTCGCGGTGGCCGCGGTCAACAAGGACAGCGAGTGAGATTTCTAGAGGGCGACCTCTATCAACACAGGCATCCATAGCCGCACGAATAGAACGCCCTGTAAAGAGAACGTCATCCACTAAGACTACTTTTTTACCTGCCAAAGAATCTTCATGAACAGCAGGCTGTGTTTTTTCTGTAATGTCATCGCGGTAAGCTTTAATATTTAAGCTGGTTACTTCGATGGGTCCTTCAATGGTAGCAATTTTTTCAGCGATGCGATTAGCTAAATAAACGCCGCGTGTTTCAATGCCGACTAAAATAAGATTCTCAATTCCTTTGTTACGTTCAATTATTTCGTAGGATAAACGGGTTAGTGCACGTAACATTTCCATTTCATTCATGATTACTTTTGGCATGGTAATTCCTCCTATAAAAAAGACCCCTTCTTTTTGGGCATGCAAAAAGAAGGGGTCGTCATCAACATCTAATTGAGTGTGATAGAACATGGCCTTCTTCGTCTCACAGGACGCTAGTTAAAGGTTTCTATTTAAGTCGATTATACGGCAGTTAATTTTAATTGCAAGGTAAAATTGAGAAAATAGACAGACTGTTCTCATTTTTGTCACATTTGCTAGGCTATAGCTTGCTATCTGAATAGGGTGTCTGTATACTAAATAGAGTAGAAAAAATTGAATAGCCTTGTTAGGTGAGGCGTCTGTACGAGAGATACGCTACTGCCCAGAAATGTCGAAAGACACCAATGGGTTACCAGGAATTTTCGAATTAAGGGGATTTTTAATGTAGCTGGGGTTTTACCCCTATGCCGTACAGTGCTAAAGCTCAATGAAGAGGTCATTAACGAATCGTCAACCAGTATCGTTTTGGTTATGTAACGGTAGAGTCCTGCTTCTTTGAGTAGGGCTCTTTTTTCTATGTTAAAAATAATAAACATTCGCTTAGGGGGTGGTCAGGATGAATCCGAATCAGAGGTATAGCAAACTAATAAATATAGAAGCAGAGGATGACGACCTGCCGCTTCATAAGGGAGAGTCTAAAGATGACAAAGAAAACAAAACACATTTATGTAGAAAAAAAGACAAAAAATAGCGAGCTAGTGAGACTAGGTCGCCTTAGTAAAGAAGAGATTTTGAATGAATTAAAAACGGACTTAACGGGTATTAGCCAAGCAGAAGCTCAAACACGCCTAGAAACATATGGCTTGAATGAGGTAGCTGCTCAAAAGCCAATGCCATGGTATCGTTTGTTGCTAGAGGGATTCAAAGACCCCTTCATTTATGTTTTAGCACTTTTAATGGTCGTATCTGCTGCAACAAAGGATTATGATGCCAGTATTATTATGGGGTTGATGATTGTCTTTAGTGCCGGTTTACACTTTTTCCAAGAGTTTCGTTCACAACAGGCGAGTTTGGCCCTAAAAGAATTAATCGAAACAACCACTTCAGTGACACGAGAAGGGATAACCCAAGAAATTCCGATTGATGAAATTGTACCGGGGGATATAGTTAACCTATCAACAGGCGATATGATTCCAGCAGATGCGCGCTTGATTTGGGCGAAGGATTTATTCGTAAACCAATCTTCGTTAACAGGTGAATCACTACCGGTTGAAAAATATGTGACGACAGATGTCCAAGATCGCGACCCAAGTACGGTAACCGCACTTGATTTTGAAAATTTAGCCTTTATGGGTACCGACGTTTTGAGTGGCCAAGGAAAAGTACTGGTTTTAAAAACAGGCGAAGCGACTTTCTTTGGTGACATTGCTTCACAATCGGCTAAATCACGCGGCGAAACAAGCTTTGACCGTGGTGTGAAAAATGTCAGCAAAGTCTTACTACGTTTTATGGTCGTGATGGTGCCGATTGTCTTCTTGGTGAATGGTTTTTCAAAAAGTGATTGGACAGGAGCATTCTTCTTCGCCATTGCCATTGCAGTTGGGTTAACACCAGAAATGTTACCAATGATTGTAACGAGTAATTTGGCAAAAGGCGCGCTTACAATGTCACGCAAAAAAGTAATTGTTAAAGAGTTAAATGCCATCCAAAATTTAGGGGCTATGGATGTGCTTTGTACCGATAAAACAGGAACGATTACAGAAGATAAAGTTGTTTTAGTTGAACACTTGGATCCACTAGGCCACGACAGTGACCAAGTGTTGGCACTAACCTATATGAATGCCAACTACCAAACCGGTTGGAAAAACGTGATGGACCATGCAGTTCTTGACTATGTCGAAGAAAATCGTGATGCGGTTAACTTTGCTAAGGCAGAAAAAATTGATGAAATCCCCTTTGATTTTTCACGCCGCCGCCTAACGGTAGCAGTTAAAACAGAGGAAAAGCAGTTGATGATTACAAAAGGCGCAGCTGAAGAAATGCTATCGATTTGTAACCGGGTTGAAATCAATGGTGAAATTTTATCTTTAACAGATGAACTGCGTGCTAACATGACGGCTATTAGCACTAAGCTGAATAGGCAAGGCATGCGTGTTTTGATTGTCGCTTATAAAGAAAACGTTCATGATGAGGCTGTTTATTCAGTGAAAGACGAGCAAGATATGATTATTTCTGGTTTCATGGGCTTCTTAGATCCACCGAAACAATCATCGATTACAGCGATTAAGTCTCTTCATGAGCACGGTGTTAATGTTAAAGTCCTAACGGGAGACAACGAAATTGTTGCCCAAAAGATTTGTAAAGATGTCGGCATTGAAGTGAATCGTGCCATCTTAGGAACAGAATTAGACCAAATGAGTGACCAAGACTTATCTGATGTCGTAGAAGAGGTTAATTTATTTGCGAAATTAAACCCTGCACAAAAATCACGTATTCTGTCTTCTCTTCAAGAAAAAGGCCATACCGTTGGCTTTATGGGTGATGGTATTAATGATGCACCTGCTCTTCGCACAGCAGACGTTGGTATTTCCGTTGAGAATGCGGCAGATATTACCAAAGAAGCAAGTTCAATTATTTTATTAGAGAAAAGTTTGACTGTCTTAGAGGATGGCGTATTAGAAGGTCGTAATGTTTTTGGCAATATGATGAAGTACATTAAGATGACTGTTAGTTCGAACTTCGGGAATGTCTTTAGTGTCTTGATTGCCAGTGCCTTCTTACCATTTTTACCGATGTTATCTATCCAACTGTTGGTTCAAAACTTGATCTATGATATTGGGCAATTAACGATTCCATGGGACCGTATGGATGAGGAAGATTTGATGAAACCAACCAAATGGGATACATCTGACTTGATGACCTTTACCTTTGCGATTGGGCCAATCAGCTCGATTTTCGATGTACTGACATTCTTAGTAATGTGGTTTGTTTTCAAAGCAAACACGCCGCAAGATGCAGCCCTATTCCACAGTGGCTGGTTTGTTATCGGACTGATTACTCAAACGGTTGTTGTTCATGTTATCCGTACGAAAAAAATACCATTTATTCAAAGTCGCGCTGGATTCGGCGTATCACTATCAACTATTTTAGTGGTGATTGCAGCCGTATTGATTCCGGGAAGCTTCTTCGGTAGCTATATCGACTTAGTGGCACTACCAACGAACTACTGGTTATGGGCATTCGTCATTATTATTGCCTATGTGCTAACCACACAAGTCGTGAAGACCATCTATATTAGAGTAAATAAGAAATGGCTGTAAAATGAGCCTAGAATGTCGAGTAGTAGCTGAAAAAAAGCTGCACTCGACATTTTTTGTGCAAAAAGTGTCGAGTGAGAGGGCAATTATATCGCCGGTAGACATATTTGGAGTGATTTATGTCGAGTAGGTACTTTAAATAGGCTCTAGTTGACATTTTTGCCTAAAAATCGCTTAATGATTGACTGATTAGCAAATGATGGTAAAATAAAGATAACACATGAATGGTTGTTCATATGTAAGTCGCAACGGTTTCGATTTACATCCGTTGCTAGGCGAGTGGAGGGGATTTTATGACAACTAAAAAGCAATACGAATGGCTATTAGAAGGCATTGATTGCGCTAACTGTGCAGCCAAAGTCGAACATGCCGTTGGAAAAATAGAAGGTGTGTCCGCTAGTAATGTTAATTTTATGACTAAGACTCTTCAATTTGAACTGGATCAACCAACAGAACAACAATTAAATAGAGTTAAAGAAACCATTCATCAAGTAGAACCCGATGTGACCACCCTTGATAAAAAAACGGGACAGCCTATTGGACAAAACATTGATGACCACCATGACCACGATCATCATCACGACCACCATGGCCATAGCCACGGTGATAGTAAGGTCAGCCACACAATTATTCGATTAGTGGTGACGCTTATGATGTTAGTAGTAGCTGTGTTTGCGCCTTTAGCATCAACGGTTAGTTTAATGTTATTTATTCTCGCTTATTTAGTGGCAGGCTACGATGTCATCTGGACGGCTATCCGTAATCTCTTTAACGGCCAGATTTTTGATGAAAATTTCTTGATGACAGTCGCTACCTTAAGTGCCTTTTATATTCGAGAATTTCCTGAGGCAGTATCGGTGATGTTGTTTTATCAAATCGGCGAACTCTTTCAAGATATTGCGGTTGATCGGTCGAGACGGTCTATTGCTGATTTGATGGCGATACGCCCTGACTACGCTAATCTCAAACAAGCTGATGGTAGCAGCCAGCGCGTTAATCCTGAAGATGTACAAGTAGGCGATATTATTGTGATTCACCCCGGCGAAAAAGTGGCACTCGATGGCCTCGTTCAAAGTGGTCAAACGTCCGTTGATACAGCAGCCTTAACCGGTGAATCAATGCCACGTACTGTTGCTGCCGGCGAAGAAGTCTTGAGCGGGTTCGTCAACTTAACGGGTGTGGTGGAAGTTGCAGTTACTAAGCAGTTTTCAGATTCAACGGTTGTTAAAATTCTTGATTTGGTTGAAAATGCCAGCAGTCGGAAAGCACCAACCGAAACCTTTATTAGTAAATTTGCTCGAGTTTACACGCCAGTTGTTGTTGTGATTGCCGTTCTATTGGCAGTTCTACCGCCGTTACTAGTGGGTGCTAGCTTCAATGAATGGCTTTACCGTGCAAGTATCTTCCTCGTGATTTCATGTCCGTGTGCCCTAGTGGTGTCCATTCCAGTGGGTTTCTTTGGCGGGATTGGTTCGGCTTCTCGTAAGGGAATTCTGGTCAAAGGAAGTAATTTCTTGGAAGCTTTAAATGATGTGGCCTATGTGGTCATGGATAAAACGGGGACGCTGACAAAAGGTAAATTTGAGGTGACGTCTATTCATCCAACTGAAGGGTGGACGAAAGAGCAACTCTTGGAGCAAGCAGCCCAAGCAGAATACTACTCCAACCATCCGATCGCTAAGTCTGTTCAAGTTGCTTATGGTCAGAGCATTGATCCCAACACCATTAAAGATTACCACGAAGAAGCAGGTTACGGCATCACCGTTAAAATTGCGGGTCAATCTGTTTTAGTAGGGAACCGTCAATTGATGGCTGATCATCACATTGCAGTTTCAGACCATTCAGCAAGTGGCACTATGATTTATGTAGCCGTTGCTGGTCAGTATGCTGGCGTGATTGTGATTGGTGACCAAATGAAAGACGATGCCAAAACGACCGTTCAACAATTAACAGCAGCGGGCGTTCGCCAAATCACCATGTTAACGGGAGACAGCAAAACCGTTGCGGATCAAGTGGGACAAGCGCTTGGGATAGATGAGGTTTATGCGGAACTACTCCCTCAAGATAAGGTGGCTCAAATTGAGGCTATTATGGAGAGGAAAACAGCTAAAGAAAAAGTGGTTTTCGTTGGCGATGGAATTAATGATACACCGGTCTTGGCTCGCGCTGATATTGGGATTGCTATGGGCGGACTCGGCTCAGATGCTGCAATTGAAGCGGCGGATATTGTTATTATGGATGACCAGCCGTCTAAAGTTGCCACAGCCATTCAAGTCGCAAAAGACACCCGCAAAATTGTTTGGCAAAATATTATTTTTGCGATGGCAGTTAAAGGTTTGTTCCTCATGTTAGGTGCTTTTGGACTAGCTAGCATGTGGGAAGCCGTATTTGCTGATGTTGGTGTGACTGTTTTGGCCGTTTTAAATGCCATGCGAATGATGAAAAAGTAAGCAGATGTACGATACAGCTATCAAAAATGAGTTGTATCGTACATTTTGACCTCTCAATGTAAGATACAAGGGAGATAAAGAAGTCTGTATCGTACATTTCAGCCTTCAAGTGTAAGATACAGCCAATAAATTGTTGCTGTATCTCATACTTGAAGGCAAAAAAGAGCTGAGACCACTTTGGTCCCAGCTCTTTTTCTATTTTCTTCTAGCTTTTAATAAGGCTTTGCTAACAATTGGGGCTAGAATAGCGGAGGCAACGGCTTCAGCTATCCCGTTTGTTGCAACAATAACGGATAGGGCAGACATCAAGTTAGCTGGAGCTACATCTAGAGCAGCTGCATATTCGTTTCCGAATAAAAGGGCGATAAAGCCGAGTACTAAAACAGTATTAGTCAATGACCCAACGACGGCACCGACTGCCATGCCGAGGCTATCTTTCCCTTTTTTATGGAAAAAACGGAAGGTCATGCCGGCAGTTAAACCGATGAGTATCCGCGGAATAAGTGAAATGAGCGGATTAGTAAAGAGTAATAAATCCAGTGGCGACGCAGGTAGTGTATAGGCTTTGATCATTCGAACGACGCCCCAAACACCACCGACGAACATGCCTTCTTTCGTACCAAGAACAAAGCTAGCGATAATAACAGTAATTTGAATAATGGTCGGGTTAAGCGGCGGAATCGGAATGTTTCCTAAGAAGGGAACAAAATTTTGAATAATAATAATAGCGGTTAAAATACCTAGAATAGCAATTCGGTATGTTTTATTTTTCGAATCTTTCATAGTGACTCTCCTTTTTAAGGGTTAGAAATTTAGTAATTATCATTTTAGCAGATATGAGCCAAAAAAGCACTGTTTGCTGTTTTAGCTGTTTTTTCTTTTATTTTGCGTTAAACTATAATTAGCATGACGAAGTGATTAAGGTTGAAAAGGAGAGGAATCAAATGGAAGAATTGAAGAAAATTTTCTTAGCTGGTGTTGGCTTGACCTCTACATCTGTCGAAAAGGCGGAGAAACTGATTAACGAAATGGTTGAAAAAGGCCGCGTCACTGTTCAAGAAGGAAAAGATTTACAGAGCGAATTAAAACGTAAAATTACCGACAAACGTCCCGTTCAAAAAGACGAGCTAGACCACTTGGACTACGCGTCTAAAGAAGAGGTTGCAGCATTGGAAGTAAAACTAGATGAATTAGGCAAAAAACTAGACCAATTGTTAGAAAAATAAGGATGGCAAGGGGAGATTATTATGTCAGATGATAAACGATTACGCGAAATTGTACGTGTCTTATCTTCATACGGTCTTCGTTTTGTTTACCATCACAAAATTCAAAATAAACCAGACGCTGTCGATATTGATGCCGTCAATCTGCGCCGGGCTTTTGAAAAATTAGGGCCTAGCTTTATTAAGATTGGCCAAATTTTATCGACTCGTTTGGATATTCTCCCCCAAGCCTTTGTTGATGAATTAGCCTTGCTGCAAGATCGTGCGCCGGAGTTTCCCTTTGAAGAAGTAGAACGTATTTTCTTTGAAGAGACTGGCTTATCCTTGGGCGAGGTCTTTTTGTCAATCGATGAAAAACCGCTCGCTAGTGCCTCAATTGCGCAAGTTCACAAGGCAGTGTTGCGAACGGGTGAATCCGTGATATTAAAGGTACAGCGCCCGATTATTGATGAAACCTTAATTCGTGATTTGGATATTCTAATTCGTCTCAGCGAGTGGATGCCACCGGGGATTATTGATGTTATCGACCCTAAAGAAGCGCTAGAGCAAGTGAAAGAAACCACTTTGGTCGAACTGGATTTTCGTAATGAAGCCCGCTTGTTGAACGAGTTTCGTGACCACAATAAACATGTGGCTTGTATCGGTGTGCCGAAAGTTTACGAAGGGCTGACCAAGCGTCGTGTTCTTGTAGAAGAGTTTATTGATGGTGTTAAAATTACCAATAAAGTGGCGTTAGAAGAACTTGGTTATGATATGGATGATATTAGTCAGAAGCTGATGATGTCTTATTTGAAGCAACTATTTAAAGATGGATTTTTCCATGGCGATCCACATCCAGGAAACTTTTTAATCTATGATAGTAAAATTTATTTTATTGATTTTGGTATTATGGGTCGTTTGAACGATGATATGCGTCGCTCACTCAACCAATTAATTGAAGGATTGGCTAGTAAGGACATTGATCTGATGGTGAGTGTTTGTTTGGAACTGGCAACACCTCGTGAACCACTAGACAAACGTCGTCTCTACACTGATATCGAGCATATGTTTGATGTTTACTTGAGTAATGATATGAAAAATGTGCATATGACTGAATTTATTACTGATTTTATTCGGATGTTTAAACGTCATAATCTGGTTATACCGAGTGAATTAACTATTTTAGCCAAGGCGCTGTCGATTTTGGAAGGGGTCTTTCAAGATTTGTCACCAGATCTCAACCTTATCCGTATTGCCAAGGACTACTTACGCGAAAATATGACGTTGGATAGTGTGATGGAGCGCTTTAACAAAGAAAAACTACTCGTTCAAAGTTATCAGCTTGTTAAAGATATGAGCGAACTGCCGACCAATGTTTCTAAGCTGCTCAAACAAATTGTCAACGGTCGCTTGCGCTTGAATATTGATATGGATGACTTTGACGAAAAATGGACGGACGTTAAGAAGATGTTTAACCGAGTTGTGATGTCTTTAATTATTGTGGGTTTATTGTTGTCATCAGCGTTAATGACGGGGACAGAAAGCGGACAATATTTAGGACAAGCCGGTTTTATCATTTCAGGTCTCTTTGGTATTTGGCTGTTAATTTCCATTTATCGATCAGGTAATTTGTGACGTTTGATTAGAAAATGATTAAAATGCAGTGAGCCATATTGAAAAAGATAGCGGATTATTTTATGATAGATGAGTCCGAAATTTTAAAAGGATGTTTTTGGAGGGGTAGCGAAGTGGCTAAACGCGGCGGACTGTAAATCCGCTCCTTCGGGTTCGGCAGTTCGAATCTGCCCCCCTCCATTTTAATTTTTGGGGTATAGCCAAGCGGTAAGGCAACGGACTTTGACTCCGTCACTCGTTGGTTCGAATCCAGCTACCCCAGTCATAAAGACTGTTAACCAGGAGAAATCCTGGTTTTTTTATAGACTAGGGGATTATAAGTTCAGCCATCAATGTCTAGCTCCCAAGTCCTGACCTAGTGAAAAAAAGATAAATTTGCCCCATTGCGCGCTTCGCTGCTCGCTAACGCATATCATTCGACTAACCCGCTGAAGCGTGAAGTCTCCTGACAATTCAGGGTCAAATTTCCTATTTTTTCATAGGCCAAAGCGGACTTGTCCGCTTTTCTTATTTTCTTTAAAAACTATATAAAAAAATCAATAGTGTGTTGCTTATTGATTGTGAATTAGGTATTATACTTTAAGTAAGTAAAAAAGAATTTTGGAGGCAATGATGAATATTTTAATCGTTAAAGCAAACGACCGCCCAGCAACAGAGAGTATTTCAAGCCGAATGTTCGAAACATTTTATGAAGAAGTAAAAAACAACGAAAAATTAGATGTAACTGTTTATGACATTTACAAAGAAGACATGCCATACATTGGTCAAGATTTATTTGGTGCATTTGGAAAAATGGCAAGCGGTGAAGTGTTAACTGCTGCTGAAGAAGCAGTTGTAGCAGCTAATCAAAAAGCCCGTGATGCCTTTACAGCAGCAGATGTTGTTGTTATCGCATTCCCACTGTGGAACTTAACCATTCCAGCTAAATTACAAACATTTATCGATTACATTTTTGCAGGTGGTTATACATTCAAGTATGATGAAACTGGAAAAATGGTAGCCTTATTACCAGATAAAAAAGTGATCTTAATGAATGCTCGTGGTGGTGTTTATTCAACAAACGAGATGCAAGCAATGGAAATGAGTGTGAACTACCTACGTAACGTTTTCGCAGGTATCTTCCAAAATAAAATTATCGATGAAATCATTATTGAAGGACACAACAAAGATCCAGAACGCGCACAAGAAATTATTGAAACAGGTTTAGAAAAAGTAAGACAAGCAGCAAGAAACTTAGGATAATCGACATAAAAAAACAAACGATGATGGCGTTTAAAATGACGCCATCATCGTTTGTTTTTTTACCGTGACAAAAATAAATAAGCTTGAGTGAAGCTTGCTTTTTTATAAGGTTCTGAATAGAAACCACTGATCCCCAAAGTAAACATGGCTAGGATATCCCACAAGATAAAGGACATATCGAGAATAAATAAATCGAATTTAAAGCCATCAGTTAAATCTTGGCTAAGTGCAATAGCATCAGAAATACTCATCTCGCTATCTTCAGCTAGAATATAAGGGACCATTGAATAAGCGTAATACTTCATCACTCCTGGAATAATGAATAAAAAGGTCCATAGTATGGTGTAAATATTAACGAGCAACATGGCTCCAAATTCCTTTAACCACTGGCGGTTGCTTAAAAAGCTTTCTTTAAAAGAGTGGTAATAACCTAATGATAAATCAAGTGCAACACGAGCAAACCCAATAGTAAAGATAAGCTCGAAAAGCGTTAACCAACGAAAATGAAAGTTAATGGTAAGTCCTGTTTGAATCATCTCGCTGTTAGATTGAGATTGGTTATAGGTGAGCAAGATACTAATAAGAGCGATCACTAACCAAGGTAAATAATGCTGCTTCAATTGCTTTTTGGCTGTGGCTTTAAACAGTTGACGGTTCATATAGTGCCTCCTTTTGTATTTATCTTTATTCTACCAAAACTTTATATATATAGTAGTTTGTTTTGTTATAATAAATAAAAAAGAAATGGGGAATAAGAATGTCTTTATTTGATCGCCTAGCTGGTCATGCCGGTAAAGTGGGTAATGATAGCGCTGAAAAATTATTGGAGGGCCTGCTGACTCAAACGGAAGAAGTCTTGTCTACCTTTAAACTGGTTCGTGACTACATTATTTTTACAAACAAGCGTCTTATTTTAGTGGATGTTCAAGGTGTGGGCACTAAAAAAGAAATTCAAAGTATTCCATACCGTTCAATTAGTCGTTTTACCATTGAGACAGCCGGTACAGCGGATATAGATTCAGAAATAAAATTATATATTTCCAATGGATTAGAGCCTATCGTTAGTCTAGAGCTGGGTCGCAATAAACAACATGTCTATGATATTTCCCGCATTTTAGCAGAAGAACTCTTAGGATAAAATTATCATTCCAATCATCATATGAAAGTTAGCATGTGATATAATAGACTGGTAAAAGCTGAGGGGGTGGCTATTCGCATGAACTTTGATTTAGAAAATATCCTTAGTTGGCAGAATGCAGCCAACGTATTAGACATTATACTAGTTTGGTATCTTGTTTATAAATTAATTTATATTTTAAAAGGAACACGGGCCGTACAATTAGTACAAGGGGTACTGATTGTTGTGTTGCTTAAATTATTGGCAGTCTTTCTCCAATTAGAAACGATTGATTGGATTATCAATCAAGTGGTTCGCTGGGGAGTTGTCGCTGTTATTATTATTTTCCAACCTGAAATTCGGCGTGGTTTGGAACATTTAGGAAAAGCAGGCTTTAGAAACCGTACAAAAACATTGGCTCGAACAGGGGAAATGTTTGTCCAAGAACTCGACAAGGCTGTGCAATATATGGCACGTCGTAAAATTGGGGCATTGATTTCGATTGAACTGGAAGACTCATTGGAGGAATATGCACGTACAGGTATTCCGATTAATGGGAATGTATCTAATCAGCTACTGATTAATATTTTTATTCCTAACACACCGCTTCACGATGGTGCGGTCATTATTCAGGACTTTAAAATAACATCTGCAGCTAGTTATTTACCGCTGTCAGAAAATCCCTTAATTTCTAAGGACTTGGGAACACGTCATCGGGCAGCTATTGGTCTCAGCGAAGTGACAGACTCAGTCACCATTGTTGTTTCTGAAGAAACAGGGGGCATAAGTGTCGCCCATCAAAACAAGCTGCATCGTGAAATGTCGAGAGAAGATTTTGTAGCATACTTAACCGAACAATTTGTAATAGAAGAGGAAGAACATGACGACGATCATAAACCGAGTTTGATTCAAGAGTTCTTTGACTATCTGAAATGGGGGAATTCCGAATGAGTAAAAAGAAGAATACCTTATTTGAGAATAGTTGGTTTATCCGCGCTGTCTCGCTCTTTGTTTCCTTATTGTTATTCAGCTATGTGTATTCAGAAAATTATGGTCTAACGACTACGAACCGCAATAATGCGATTA
The DNA here is from genome assembly GCF_001975685.1 of Jeotgalibaca sp. PTS2502. NCBI lineage: Bacteria > Bacillati > Bacillota > Bacilli > Lactobacillales > Carnobacteriaceae > Jeotgalibaca > Jeotgalibaca sp. PTS2502. The sequence goes on along the minus strand of NZ_CP019433.1, from coordinate 1,571,125 downwards.
GTACGACAAGAAATGAGACCATATCAAACTTACCGATCCAAGTAAATATTGATACAGACCACTATTTTATTTCAGGGTTACCGGAAACAATTGTACTTAGTCTGACGGGCCCTGAGAGCGTGATTGTTCAAACTTTATCCGCAAATGATTTTTCAATTGTGACGGAAGATTTGAATTTATTGGGTCCAGGTCGACATACGATTGAGATTCGTGCGGTGAATTTATCTGATGAATTAAACTATCAAATTACCCCTTCACGAGTGAATGTGGAAATAGAAGAAAAAGTTTCCATTGAGAGCCCAATTGAGGTATTATTTGATACGTCGCTTGTTGATGAAGAATATGTCTCAGGTGAGCCAGTATTGAGTGATGAAACAGCTATTATTACAGGACCTGCATCAACCATTGACCGGATTGCACGTATCTATGTGCGCGTGCCGTCAGATACAAATTTATCAAGCAATGTTGATATTACGACAGTGGTTCAAGTTGAAGATGGTAATGGCAACAAATTAAATGTTTCCATTGAACCTCAAGAAGTTGATGTCGAAATTCCGATTACCCCTTATGAGAAAAAAGTACCACTTACGATTAATCAAAAAGGGACAGCCGCTTCTGGAAAAACGTACGAGTTGAGCTTAGTTGGTGACGGCGAAGTCAGCTTGAAGGGTAACCGTAACCTATTGGCTGAAGTTGACGAAGTGACACTGGATGTTGATATTACAAATATTAAGACGGATACAGTGTTGACTTTACCCGTTATATCGCCGCTTCCAACGGTTACCGTTTCACCGACTGAAGTTCAAGTTAATGTTAAAGTAACGACAACACAGACGGAGTCAGCAACCAACCGTTCTTCCACAACTGTTCAACCAGTTAAAAAGGAAGAAGACGAATAGGAATAAAAAAATCATGACGATACTAGTAGAAACAAAGGAGATTATAAAGAATGGGTAAGTATTTTGGAACTGATGGTGTTAGAGGACAGGCAAATAGCGAACTAACGCCTGAATTGGCTTTTAAACTGGGACGTTACGGCGGACATGTCTTAAAAGAACATGCACCAGAAATTGAAAAACCACTTGTATTAGTAGGTCGCGACACGCGTATCTCAGGGCAATTATTGGAGCATGCATTAATCGCAGGCTTATTGTCTGTCGGGATTGAAGTCATGCAACTTGGCGTTATTACGACACCAGGTGTTGCTTACTTAACGCGTATTCAAGGAGCAGTTGCCGGAGTTATGATTTCGGCATCACATAATCCAGCTGAAGATAACGGTATTAAGTTCTTTGGAGCTGATGGCTTCAAATTATCAGATGACCAAGAGTATGAAATCGAAGCTTATCTGGATGCAGAGGGTGATGATTTACCACGTCCATCATCAGCAGGTTTAGGAACCGTTGATGAATATAACGAAGGTATTTTGAAATACATTCAATACTTGCAAACAACGATTGCTGATGATTTATCAGGTTTAACGGTTTGCTTAGATGGCGCACATGGTGCAGCTTCACCAATCGTTAACCGTTTGTTTGCTGATTTGGAAACAGACTTCTATACAATGGGAGTTAAGCCAAACGGCATAAACATTAATGATGGTGTTGGTTCAACACATCCAGAACAACTACAAGAATTCGTCAAGGACAAAGGGGCAGATATTGGGGTTGCCTTTGATGGCGACGGCGACCGTTGTATCGCTGTAGACGAAAATGGTGAAATTGTCGATGGCGACAAAATCATGTTTATTTGTGGTAAGTTTATGAAATCAAGAAACGAACTGAAACAAAATACGATTGTTTCAACAGTGATGAGTAACTTAGGTTTCCATAAAGCTGTTGAAGGAGAAGAAATGGTTGCTTTGAAAACACAAGTTGGTGACCGTTACGTTGTTGAAGAAATGCGTAAAAATGACTACAACTTTGGTGGCGAGCAGTCAGGTCACATCGTTTTCCTAGACTACAATACAACAGGTGATGGCCTATTAACAGCTATTCAATTGATGTATGTTATGAAAGCAACCGGTAAAAAGCTATCTGAATTAGCAGCTGAAGTAACGATTTACCCACAAGAACTTGTTAACATCCGTGTAACAAACAAAGATGGCGTAATGGATATTCCAGCGGTTAAAGAAGTCATTGAGCAAGTTGAAGCTGATATGGATGGTAAAGGTCGTATTTTAGTTAGACCAAGTGGAACTGAACCATTGCTTCGTATTATGGCGGAAGCTGAAACAGATGAAAAAACACACGAATTTGTGACGCGCATCGCAGATGTGGTTCGTAACGAAATTGGATTAGACTAATAAACACAAAAGCAGTAGCTGGCATGCCAGCTGCTGCTTTTTTTGGTGTCGTTTGTCGATACAGAGTCTAAAAAAAGCCTGTATCTTACATTTTGCCTGTTAGATGTAAGATACAGCATAGCGAACCAAGCTTGTATGTTACATTTCATCAATCAGATGAGAGCGCGCGAATTGATGGCGCAAGTAACACCCGCGTCTTCTTCCAAATTATTTTACCACTCTCACGTCCTATGCTGGCTATTGTAGCCATGAACGGCTTTACTGGTCCACTAGGAGACTTTATTTTATCATCGACCATTCTTCGCTCAGCAGAATACTATACCTTGCCAATTGGTCTTTATAATTTAGTGAACCAAGCGCAAGGTGCTAGCTACACCAAATTTGCAGCAGGAGCAATTTTAATTAGTATTCCCGTTGCTTTAGTATTTTTATTGTTACAAAAGAACTTTGTTTCAGGCTTAACGTCAGGTGGAACAAAAGGATAAGAGGATTAGTAGAAAGGACATCACAAAAATGGAAAAAAAGTATGTATCAGCTGCCCAGCACTTGTTGCACGGAGGGGACTATAACCCTGATCAATGGTTAGATTATCCAGAAATTCTCGCACAAGATATCGAACTCATGAAGGAGGCTAATGCCAATGCCTTTTCGATTGGGATGTTTGCTTGGGCAAGTTTAGAGCCAGAAGAGGGCGTCTATCGCTTCGAATGGTTGGATGAGATTATTGAAAATATTGCATCATTTGGTGGAAAAGTTTTACTCTCAACACCGAGTGGGGCGCGTCCAGCGTGGATGTCTCAAAAGTATCCAGAAGTATTGCGTGTGAATGCAGAACGCCAAAAGTTATTGCATGGCGCGCGTCACAACCACTGCTTTAGTTCACCGGTTTACCGCCAGCAAACACAAAAGATTAATCGTTTGTTAGCTGAGCGTTATGGTGACAATCCAGCGATTTTAATGTGGCATGTGTCCAATGAATACGGTGGCGAATGTCACTGTGATTACTGCCAAGAAGCCTTTCGTGGTTGGTTGAAGAACCGCTATAACAATAGTTTAGATGAATTAAACCATGCATGGTGGGGGCCGTTTTGGAGCCATACGATTACCGATTGGTCACAAATTGAATCACCGTCACCAATTGGCGAAAATGCTGTTCACGGCATGAATATAGATTGGCGCCGTTTCGTTAGTGACCAAACTATTGATTTCTATAAGAGCGAGATTGAACCGTTGCGTGAATTAACACCGCATATTCCGATTACGACAAACTTTATGGCCGATGGTAATGACTTAATTCCTTTCCAAGGCTTGGATTACAGCCAATTTGCTAAGGAAGTAGATGTCATGAGTTGGGATGCCTACCCAGCTTGGCATAATGATTGGGACACAACAGCTGACTTAGCAATGAAAGTCGCTTTCGTAGATGATTTGTACCGTTCATTGAAAAACCAACCCTTCTTACTATTAGAATCAACACCGAGCGGGGTAAACTGGCACAATGTCAATAAAACGAAACGACCAGGCATGCATTACTTATCATCTATGCAGATGCTAGCTCATGGTTCAGATAGCATTATGTACTTCCAATGGCGTAAATCACGCGGCTCTTCTGAGAAATTGCACGGAGCTGTTGTTGACCATGATGGTAGTACGAATAACCGTGTTTTCCAAGATGTTAAGAAAGTCGGACAAGCACTAAACGATATGCCAGAAATTACCGGCTCTATGCGACAAGCCGATGTAGCAATTTTATATGACTGGGAAAACCATTGGGCTCTTGGCGATGCGCAAGGCTATGGCTTACAAACCAAGCGTTACCCACAAACAGCACAGGAACATTACCGCGCCTTCTGGGAAAATGATATTCCAGTTGACGTAATTACAAAAGAACAAGATTTTTCTGCCTACAAACTATTAGTCGTACCTATGCTCTACATGATGAGTGAAGAGACAATTAGTCGCCTGAAAGCATTTGTTCAAGCAGGTGGAAAGCTGGTAACGACTTATATTAGTGGCATCGTGAATGAGCATGATTTAACTTACCTAGGCGGTTGGCCAAAAGACTTACAAGAGGTTTTTGGTGTACAGCCACTTGAAACAGATACCTTCTATCCAAGTGACCGTAATCAACTGGCTTATCAAGGCAAGCATTATGAGATTACCGACTATGCCACTGTTTTGTCGGTCGATTCAGCAGAAGTATTGGCTCACTATGAAGCTGATTTCTATAAAGGCACACCAGCTGTGACGAAAAATCAATTTGGAGAAGGAACAGCTTACTATATCGGTGCTCGCATGGAGGCAGACTTCCAACGCGATTTCTATGCAGAGCTAATTGAAGAATTAGATTTGAAGGCAGTATTAACAGTTGATCATGGACGCGGTGTTTCTGTTCAATCTCGTCAAATTTCGGAAGATACTCATTATGTCTTTATTATGAATTTCACGGAAGAAGAGCAAGCCATTACTGTTCATAATTTGGTCACAGATGTTCGAACGAAGGAAGAACTAGTGGGCGATATGATGTTGGCACCATACGAGGCACGAGTTGTCGCTTATAAAGGATAAGAAATAGGAGAAGAGTAGTAAGAGGAAATCCTCTCGCTACTCTTCTTTGTTTCTTTCATAAGTTTTTCATGAAATGTTGACTAATTGACTTCATTTAGGATATAATTCACAGTGCTTCTGGAAAAATAGATAAGAAAAAGGAGGATCGTTGGTTTAATAATGGATAGCGCCAGGCTCAGTGAAAACTGAGTGACGAGGATTGGGTTTATCGAAAGTTTCGGCGGGTAGCCCAAGGTTTGTGTAGTCTACAGAATGTCATTTAAAAGAGATCGCATAAGCTGCCTTCTTACAAAGATGCATTCCCACACCCAGAAGAAAAATCGAATAGAAAATGAGGTTTTTTTGTTATGTGTGGAATTGTTGGATATATCGGCCAAGGAGCCGTTCAAAATGCGTTAGTTAATGGATTAGAAAAATTAGAGTACCGTGGTTATGATTCAGCTGGGATTTATGTGGTAGATCCAGTCGGAAAAGGTCATTTGTTTAAAGAAAAAGGTCGTATTGCGGCTTTATCAGAGCAAGTTGATTTTGAGATTGAAGCAAGCGTGGGGATTGGTCACACACGTTGGGCAACACATGGTGTGCCAAGTGTGGACAATGCTCACCCTCATCAATCAGCTAATAACCGCTTTACATTAGTTCATAACGGTGTCATTGAAAACTTCCGTGAGTTGAAAGAGAATTATTTATCTGATGTTCATCTGTATGGTGAAACGGATACAGAAATTGTTGTCAATGTTATTGCGGCAATTGCTGAAAAAGAAGGGTTAGGGGCTAAAGAGGCCTTAAAAAAAACCTTGCAAGTCGTTAAAGGGTCTTATGCCTTTGCGATGATTGATGCAGAAGACCCAAGTGTTCTTTATGCAGCTAAAAATAAAAGCCCATTATTGATCGGATTAGGTGACGACTTCAATATGGTTGTCAGTGATGCGATGGCAGGTGTGCAACTAACGAACGAGTATGTTGAGATTCATGACGGCGAAATTGTCATGCTGACAAAAGATGATGTCTTAATTGAAACAGTCGTTGGTGAAGCGATTGAGCGTGCGTCTTACCGCGCAACTGTGGATGCATCTGATTTAGAAAAAGGAACGTACCCTTACTATATGTTGAAGGAGATTGACGAGCAACCAGCTGTTTTACGTCGTATCATTCAAGAGTACCAAGGAGAAGACAACCAATTAGAAGTGGATGAAGTGTTATTGGCTGCCATGATGGAAGCTGACCGCATCCATATTGTCGCTTGTGGAACAAGTTATCATGCTGGTTGGGTAGGTAAGCACTATTTAGAAACACTAGCTAAGATCCCAACAGAAGTTCATATTGCAAGTGAGTTTTCATACAACCAGCCGTTATTGACTGGCAAACCTTTCTTTATTTTTATCTCCCAATCTGGCGAAACAGCAGACAGCCGCCAAGTGTTGGTTAAAGTAAAAGAACTGGGTTACCCAGCATTGACGATTACAAACGTCCAAGGGTCAACTTTGTCGCGTGAAGCAGACCATACCTTATTGCTTTATGCAGGCCCAGAAATCGCTGTAGCCTCATCAAAAGCCTATACTGCTCAAATGACTGTTATGGCGATATTAGCTGACGTGTTAGGCAGACAAAAAGGTCACGACAACCAGTGGGACTTAGCTCACGAATTAGGACTAGTCGCAAGAGCGATGGATACTGTCATTGATGAAAAAGCGCAATTAGAAGAACTTGCTGAGACCTATTTTAAAGATACGAGAAATGCCTTTTATATCGGACGCAGATTAGACTACTATGTCGCTATGGAAGCGGCATTGAAACTAAAAGAAATTTCCTATATACAAACAGAAGGATTCGCTGCCGGCGAATTGAAGCATGGTACCATTGCCCTAATCGAAGAAGGCACACCAGTCTTAGCCTTAGCGACGCAAGCAAGCAATGCCAGCCACACTCGCGGTAATGTTGAGGAAGTACGCTCTCGCGGTGCAAATACGTGTGTGATTGCCATGGAAGGATTGGAACAAGAAGGCGACCAATTTATCTTGCCACATGTCCATGAAGAACTCGCACCCCTTGTCGCAGTTGTCCCTACTCAATTACTAGCTTACTATGCAACCTTGCAAAGAGGCTATGACGTTGACAAACCAAGAAACTTAGCGAAATCAGTAACAGTGGAATAACGATTTAAAAGGAAGTTGAGGGGATTGCCCCAACTTCCTTATTTTAACCTCTAAAACCAACTTCAGTGTCATTTTTTCAGCCGAAGTCGGTCGGTAAGCAGTTTTGACCGACTTCAGGCCTAAAAAGCAGGCTGAAGTTGGTTTTTTGTCATTATTTCGTCCTTTTATCGGTTAAAAGAGGGAAATGAGAGATTTCCTATTTAAAAAATGAGGGCTATCGTGCTACTATATAAGGTAGAAAGAAAAAGGTTGTTGAGGAGGGATTGCTATCAAACAGGTAGCCCACGAGCGTTCGATATTAATTGATGGTGACATGCGTAAAGTCTGGAATGCTATTACAAAGCCAGAGAAATTAAGCCAGTGGTTTGACAATGAATCGGTTTGGAAAATGGACGAGTTTGAAGAGGGTAAAACGGCAACGGTGACATTATTTCCAAACGAAAAAAATGAGCTGGAAGAAAAGACAGTTGTCACAGTTACGATCGAACATATTTTACCTTTTATGGAAGTTCATTTTGTAGACGAAAATAAAGAAGAATTTGCAGCGTTTCGATTAAAAGAAGAAACAGGGATTCGTGTGTTTCTAAAGTCAGAAGGATTTAGTGACTCTTTAGAAAAGTTGAAGGCATTGGTTGAGAAAAAATAAGGCGGTGAAAGCCAAATGGCGAAAGAAGCACTATTAATTGTTGATATGAGTAATGACTTTGTGGCAGATAATGGCACATTGACGGTTGGTAAGCCAGCTCAAGCGATTGTTTCCTACATAAAAGAAACAGCCCAGGCTTTTTTAGATAACGGCCAAGTGGTTGTCGTATCGATGGATGATCATGAAGAAAATGATCCTCATTTTGACTTATGGCCAGCCCACAATGTGACGGGCAGTTACGGCCAACAACTTTACGGTGAGTTGCAGGATTGGTTTGACGCTAATCAAAATCATGACCAACTCTACTACCAAGCAAAGACAAACTACAACGCCTTTTTCAAAACGGGATTGGCTGATCAATTACGCCAATTAGAAGTGGAAAAAGTTCATGTCGTTGGTGTAACAACTGATATTTGTGACTTTTTAACGGTAGCGGGAGCAGATGCGGAAGGCTTTAAAACAGCCATTCATAAACAAGGCATTGCAACCTTTACTGATTTAGGCGACACCATGGTTAACCATATGGTGCGTTGTTTCCATACAGAAGTAGTTGAATAGCAATAAAGAAGAGGCTGGGATAAAAAAATTCCAGCCTCTTCTTTATTTCCCTAAAAGCTCTCTCATAAAAAAACGAGTCACTTTTTCCATCGTTTCGCCGCGGACGAGATGGCCTTCATCTTCATCGACAAAACTGATATTCTCCAAGTCACCATGCTCATCCATAAAACGAACCACATGATCATAGGGAACAATATGGTCTTGTTGACCATGCCAAAAGAAGAGCGGACGGCCGTTGATCGTATCGGGATTGAGCGACAAGTCATACTTAGGAAGCCAGCTTAATAACGCTTCTAAGTCAGCTGGTAGATAGCGGCCCAATTGGCTGGCATGTTGGCGAATGCGTTCCAAGTAGGCGACGGGTTTAGGTGATCCCATCACACAAGCCGCGGCCTTAATTTCAGGATGATGAGTCAGCAAGGCACAGGTAGTAATACCGCCCATAGACAAACCGCCGACGCCAATCTGGTCATTGGCTAAATTCATTTTTTGAAAATGATTGACGATATAACCAAATTCCATCAAGTTGGCGTGGATACTTTGCCAAAACGTTAGTGATGGGACTTTAGATACGGCTTGCTTGCGCTCGCCGTGGTTGTAGGCATCCGGTAATAAAACTCGAAAGCCTTGTTTGGCTAGCGAACGGGCTTGGGTTAAGTTTAATTCTTTAGCGGATTGCCAGCCATGGTAGTAAATAATCAGTGGTAATGGTTGGTTACGGTTTTCTTTAGAAACGACCTCTAAAAGGGGAATGGTTCCAAGCAGTCGTTTTCTCACAGTTAATAACATATGCAACACCTCAAGGCTAGCATAGCCTGTTCTTAAAAAATTGTCTATTTATTTTGACTTTATAATCATTCCACTTTACATCGTACACGATATAGTTTAGGATGAAGCTATAAAACAAACCTTAAAAAATAAAAACTGAGAAAAAGGTGACTAACAGTGTCGATGAAAAAGAAGGTAATCGTTGTTGGAGCAGGGGTTGCAGGGTTATCCAGCGCCATCCGTCTCCAAAAAGATGGCTATCAAGTTGAAATTTATGAAAAAGAAAGCATGGTTGGCGGAAAAATGCACCGAATCGAAAAAGACGGTTTCCGTTTTGATTTAGGCCCGACGATTGTCATGATGCCTGATTTGTATCGTGAAATTTTTGAATATGCAGGAAAAAATCCAGATGACTACATTCCGATGAAACGTTTAGATCCGATGTACCGCTCTTATTTTAATAAAGGAAGCGAACATATTGATGTATCTTCAGACTTGGTTCAATTGATGAAAACGCTAGAAGCAGTCAGTCCAGAAGATGCCAGTGGGTTCTTGAAATACTTGTCTAGTATTTATGAACGCTACCAAGTAGCAGTCGACCACTTTATCCAGCGTCCGTTCCGTAGTAATAAAGACATGTATAACCCATTCATGTTGAAACAAGCTTTAAAACTAAAGACTTTTGATTCTGCAACCAACTCGATTGCAAAATTTGTAAAAGATAAAAAAATCCAGCAAATGCTGACCTTCCAAACCCTCTATATTGGTGTAAGTCCAGATAATGGGCCATCGCTGTATACCATTATCCCGATGATTGAATTGTTATACGGTATTTGGTATATCGAGGGTGGTATGCACAAAATGGCAGAAGGTATGGAGAAAGTCTTTATTGAACTCGGTGGGAAAGTCCATCTGAATTCGCCAGTTGATGAGATTATCATTGAAAACGGTCAAGCTAAAGGCGTGAGTGTTGCGGGCGAGGCTGTTCATTCAGACTATGTGATTTGTAATGCTGACTTCCCATACGCTATGAAGAACTTAGTGAATGACCAAAAAGCAAAAGGCAAATATACCGATGAAAAAATTGATAAGATGGACTACTCTTGTTCCTGTTTCATTCTTTACTTAGGAATGGATCGTAAATATGAGGAGTTGGAGCATGTTCATACCTTTGTCTTCTCAGAAGACCTTGATCAAAACTTAGACCAAGTCTTCTCCGGTGAAAAAATTGAAGATCCGTCTCTTTATGTTGTGGCTGCCTCTAAAGTCGACCCAACTGTTGCGCCGGCAGGAAAAGAAGGCCTATACGTTCTTGTTCCTGTTTCTGATCTTGCAACGGCTAAGTATGATTGGAACGATGAGTCAACCATTCAATACTACCGTCAAAAGGCCCTTGAGTCAGTGAGTCATTTACCAGGTATGGCGAATATTGAAAATGAGATTATTTCTGAGTCAGTGATTACGCCGCTTGATTTCCGTGATCGTTTTAATGCCTATAATGGGGCATGTTTCGGTCTGCAGCCATCGCTCTTGCAAAGCAACCACTTCCGTCCACAAGCGAAAGCGAAAAATTGTGAGAATCTTTATTTCGCAGGAAGCAGTACCCATCCAGGTGCAGGTGTACCAATTGTCTTAGTATCTGGCAAGATTGCAGCGGACGAGTTGAAATTAGACGATAATGCTTAAGAAAGGAAATGACATCATGATGTTATCAAGGCAACTTAGGCAAGACTACGCATTTTGTGAAAAGATTATAAAAGCTTCATCAAAAAGTTTTTATACGGCTTTTTCCCAGCTGCCTAAAGAAAAGGCGCGGGCAGTCTATGCCATTTATGCTTTTTGTCGTCTAGCAGATGACACCGTAGATTCTGATGATCCTTTGGCAAAAAAAATTAAAAATTTACAAAAATTAGAAGAACAATTAAAGGCCTTCGACAAGGGTCATACGCCTGATGACCCAATGTGGCGAGCGTTAAGAGATGTGTTTACACGCTATAAAATGGATGTTTCGCCTTTTTTCGACCAATTGGAAGGCCAAAAGAGAGATCTCTCCTTCAAAGGGATGGCTGATTTATCTGCTCTAGAAGAATATAGCTATTATGTAGCGGGTTCTGTTGGTTTGATGTTGTTACCGATTTTATCGGCTAATAATGAGATTGATGATAGCTTAAGAGAAAGTGCGGTTTCCTTAGGGATTGCGATGCAATTGACGAATATTTTACGTGATGTTGGCGAGGATTTTAGAGATAATAACCGTATTTATTTGCCATCTGATTTGTTGTTGCATTATGGTATTCGTATAGATGCGCTCATGGAGGATGGCGTTAATCCGTCATTTATTGAATTATGGGAAAGCATTGCCATGGAAGCAGAAAGAAGATACGGACTCTTTTGGGATCGTATTGACCGCTTTGATGAAGACTGTCGTTTCCCTGTTTATGTTGCAGCCAAATTATATCGTGCTATTATAGATAGCGTGCGTGAAAACAACTATAATTGCTTGCAGCTGAGGAATTATGTGCCCGAAGTAAAAATGATGGGCCTTGTGTTAGAAGCCAGAAAAAGATTTAAGAAACGGTGATAGAATGGATGATTCAATATTTGATCGGCGCTTAGAAGACCAATTGTGTTTTCGACTTTACCGCGCCTCTAGCGAGTTGGGAAAATTATACAGTCAGGCCTTGCAGCCTTTTGGTATAACGTTTTCACAGTACCTTGTCTTACTTGCGTTATGGGATAAAGATGGGGTCGCAGTGACGGATATTGGTTCACGAACAGGAATGGGAATTGGAACCTTAAATCCGATTCTAAAACGAATGACAGAGCATGGCTGGGTTGAAAAGAAGACCCACGATACCGATAAACGCGCCACCCTCGTTTTTGTAACCGAACAAGCAACTAACGAAAAGCCAGCGATTAACTTATCGATTTTAAAACAGTTAGAAGGCTTTCAACTGATGGAGTTGGATATCATTGGCTTGATGGATCAGCTGGAAACCTTACAGCAGCAATTGAAGAAAGTAAACGACTAAGCAGCGATTAAGGAATGGAAAGGATGATCGATATGACTGACACTAAAAAGAAAGCATGGGTAAATTTAACCCTCTTTATAGTGACCCTGATTGTCAATTTTTTAGGAGCGACTGGATTTATAAACGGCTCGTCTCAAGCAGAAGTTTCCGACCTGTACCATACCCTCATTACACCTGCTGGATTTACCTTTAGTATTTGGAGCTTAATTTACGGCTTATTACTCTTTAGTTTTATTGTGATGATTGTGCGTCACGAAGACAGTTATTACAAGCAAGCCATTGATAGCCTCTCTCCTTTAATCTGGGTGTCATTGGCAGCAAATATCTTGTGGATTATAAGTTTCTCCTATATTTTGATTGGTGTCTCAACCGTCTTTATTTTTATTTATGTCATCAGTTTGGCTTTGATTTTGAAAAAACTATTGAAGGTTGATGGCTCGAAGCGTTGGCTATTGCCATTAACATTCGGCTTGAACACTGGCTGGCTAATTATTGCCTCTGTTGTTAATGTGGCAGCTTACTTAGTGAAAATGAACTGGGATGGCTTTGGTATGACTTACGATACATGGGCAATGATCATCATGCTAGTAGCGTTACTCCTAGCGATTGGTGTGTTATTACAAGTCAAAAATGCAGCCTTCACCTTGCCAATTGCTTGGGCATTCTTCGGTATATCACAAGAGCTACAAACCTTTGGAGAAAGCCAAACTCTAGTAGCGATTGCCTTAGCTAACGCTGTGATTTTAACCCTAGCAGCGGCATACCAGTGGTGGAAAAATAAAAAAGCCGTCATTCCTTATATAGACTAGTAAGAAGGATTGAGCCTCGCGCTCAATCCTTTTTTTGTTGGGTTTGAATGTTCGATAAAGCCGAATGATTTTTTTAGCTGTATCGCACAGTCATGCCATCAGCGTCACTTTTAAAAGGCTTGTTTATAGTATTAGAGGTCTTTCTTGCGCTATAATGAAAGGCAGTAGAGTAAAGGATGTGAACAAATGGTAGGTTTATTGCGGTATGCACGGAATTATAAACGACAGGTCATTTTAGGGCCGGTCTTTAAGTTTTTAGAAGCAGTTCTTGAACTAATGTTGCCATTACTCATGGCAAAGCTAATAGATGATGGGGTAGCGAAGGGAAATATCACGACTGTTTGGCAAATGGCAGGCTTAATGCTCGTGATGGTAGCATGTGGCGGTATTTGCGCAGCGATTTGTCAGTATTTTGCCTCGATTGCTTCTCAAGGATTTGGAACAGAGTTGCGTAACCAACTCATGAAAAAAATTAATACACTGTCTCATGAAGACTTAAATCAATTTGGGACAGACACATTAATTACGCGTATGACTAACGACATCAACCAAATGCAATTGGCATTGGCAATGTTGATTCGATTAGTCGTTCGTTCGCCATTCTTAAGTGTGGGAGCCGTTGTGATGGCATTTATTATCGATGCTAAAACAGGCTTTTTATATTTATTATCACTTCCACTTTTTTGCTTAGTGCTCTTTTTAATTATTCGGTACTCCGTTCCTCTATATAAAAACGTTCAGCAACGTTTAGATTATTTAAATGAACTGATTGCCCAAAATTTGAGTGGTGTTCGTGTTATTCGTGCCTTCGCACGTACAAAGAGCGACATCAATCATTTCAACGACAGCACAGATGATTTAGCTAAAGTGAATCGAAAAGTAGCCAATTTATCTGCTCTCTTGTCGCCAAGTACGACCTTAATTATGAATGCAGGCATTATGATTTTACTTTATATCGGTGGCTTCTCTGTTAACGACGGTCGCCTGCAGCAAGGTGAAGTATTAGCCCTTATTTCTTATATGAATCAAATGCTATTAGCTTTGATTGTTGTCTCTAACCTAGTAGTGACCTTTACCCGTGCTTTTGCATCTGCTCAGCGGATTAACGAGGTACTGGATACAACACCAAGCTTAGTTTCGCCACTGGCTGACTCAATTGAGCCTGACCCAGAAGCGGCAGTTGTTTCTTTCTCACAAGTCGATTTCAGATACAGCAAGGAAGCGGGATTGTCACTCGAAAACATCAATTTTGAAGTTGCTGACGGCAGTGTAGTGGGGATTACAGGCCCAACTGGTAGCGGGAAATCAACCCTTACTCAGCTGATTCCGCGCTTTTATGATACGAGTGCCGGCGATGTTTACTTTATGGGCAAAAACGTGCGGGATTGGGACCTGAATCATTTGCGCCAACGCATCGCAATGGTGCCGCAAACAGCTGTCTTATTTAGTGGTAGCATCCGCGATAATTTAAGGTGGGGAAAAGAAGATGCCACTGATGAAGAATGTTGGCAAGCTTTAAAAACGGCACAAGCCTTCGATTTTGTTTCCGCATTACCACAACAATTGGATTCACCAGTCATGGAAAATGGGAAGAATTTCTCAGGTGGACAACGCCAGCGCCTGACAATTGCCCGAGCATTGATTGCTAAACCAAGCTTATTGATTTTAGATGACTCCTTGTCGGCGCTAGATTATCAAACAGACTTATATTTACGTGAAGCCTTGAAGCGTGATTTAGATTGCGCCGTTATTATTATTTCGCAACGGATTCGCTCTTTACAAAAAGCAGACCGTATTTTATTAATGGACAGTGGTCGGTTATTGGCTGCTGGTACGCATGATGAGTTGTTAGAAGAGTCAGCTGAGTATCAGGAGCTTGTCGCATCACAGGAGGAGAAATAACATGAAAAAACTATCTTCCAAAGGACTTCGTTATTTTTGGCCCTATTTGTTGGCCTATCCAAAAGAATTAATTGCTGCCAGCTTGTTTGGCGTGATTAGTGGAGCGGCCGTTGTGTTAATGACCTATTATATTGGTGTGTCGGTTGATTTACTGATCGGTATGGATCAAGTTGATTTTACTGGTCTTTACCGTGTATTGGCCTTGTTTGCCGGTATTTTATTAGTAACGGTCATTAGCCAATGGGTGATTCAAGTTTTAGGAAACCGCATTGCTTACCAATCGGTAGCAGAATTGCGGAAGGATACCTTTAAACACTTGAATCATTTGCCATTACGCTATTATGACCAAACCGCTCATGGTGATATTGTCAGCCGTTTCACGAATGATATGGACAATGTATCTGTGGCTGTGTCAGCTGTGTTTATCCAGCTGTTTTCCGGTTTATCGACTTTGATTTTGGCGTTAGGTTTTATGCTGTACTTAAGTCCATGGTTAACGGTCGTTGTCCTTATTGCGACACCAGTTATTTTTACGGTAATGTGGCTAGTTGCGCGTGCCTCACAACAGAACTTTAGTAATCAACAACGAATTACGGGTGAGCTGAGCGGATTTATTAATGAGCGTATTCGTAATCAAAAGATTGTTAAAGCTTTCCAACAAGAAGACAAAACACAGCAGATGTTTGAAGGGATTAACCAACGTTTGTACGTTGATGGTCAAAAAGCACAGTTTTCGTCATCCTTAACCAATCCGTTATCACGTGTCGTTGACCATTTAGCTTACCTTTCAGTTGGTCTTGTCGGTGGTGTTCTCGCTTTAAATGGTAATGATGGTGTACCGATTGGTGTGATTTCTAGTTTTACAATTTATTCTAGCCAGTTTACTAAGCCCTTTATTGAGCTCTCAGGTATCACCACTCAGCTACAGTTAGCCATTGCTGGTTTGGATAGAGCGTATGATATTCTCCAACAAGCCCCACAAGAACCTGACGCGACAAATGCCCGAGTGTTAACTGGGGCAAAAGGAGCGGTATCGTTTGAACATGTTCACTTTGGTTATGTTGAAGGCCAAGAGCTGATAAAAGATTTTAGTTTGTCAGTTCAGCCAGGGGAAACTATTGCAATTGTCGGTAAAACGGGAGCTGGGAAATCAACTTTAATTAACTTGCTGATGCGTTTCTATGAACTCAATAGCGGTCGGATTTTAATTGATGGCACGGATATCCGTGAATTAACGCGAGATAGTTTGCGCCAAAGCTTCGGGATGGTGCTTCAAGAAACCTGGCTATTTGAAGGCTCATTGCGTGCGAATTTACGCTATGGTCGTAAAAGTGCGACCGACGATGAGATTTATGATGCCTTGAAGAAAACCTATATGTACGACTTTGTATCTCGGTTACCAGAAGGTTTGGATACGAAGGCAGGAGACAGTGGGCTGAAGATTTCTGATGGTCAGCGCCAGTTATTAACGATTGCCCGGACAATGATTTCGAATCCGGATATGTTGATTTTGGATGAGGCAACGTCATCTGTTGATACGCTGACTGAACAAAAAATCCAGTCTGCTTTCTTACAAATGATGGAAGGGCGCACGAGTTTTGTGATTGCACATCGCCTATCAACGATTCGAAATGCGGATAAGATTTTAGTGCTTGATCAAGGAAATATTTTAGAGATTGGTAGTCACGACGAGCTTTTGGCTAAAGGTGGCTATTATAAAGAGCTGTACCAAGCCCAATTTACCGAAGAAGCGTAATCGGTTTGCGTGGGCAGAAGATGAGATAAAGAGTTTCAGCTTCTTTTAGAGCAGCTGAACAAGCGATGATCCCATGTGTTATTGCGAGTGGCTGTTTATGCGTATTATCGTATCTGTTAGTTATTTGTTCACCGCTACCACTATTATCTTTGGTAGGTTGTGCAGTTGGTCCAACTATCATGGGCAGTGTATCGTCTTTATTCGATGATAATTTACGTTATATCTTTATGGCAGCCATTGTTCTCCCCCTTATTCTTGTTACTTGCGCCATCATTTATAAGTGGCAAAAAAATGTGAACGTATTAGTTGCCAAATTATAATTTAATTGGTAAAATTAATTTTTAATAAGAGAGCGAATAGAAAGAGGGGACATATATGAGCAATCATAGCAATCATCAAATTAGAATTGGAATCGTAGGTTACGGAAATTTGGGTAAAGGTGTTGAAACGGAACTGGCATTTCACCCTGATATGACCCTAGTCGGTATTTTCTCAAGAAGAGATCCACAAACGGTCGACAGTGAATCCCCTGTGTTTCACATGGATGATTTAGAAAAAATGACGAATCAAATAGATGTACTCATTTTGTGTGGTGGCTCAGCAACAGATATTCCTGAGCAGGCTCCAATTTTACAAAAACAATTTACAACGGTTAATGCATACGATAACCATGCAGAAATTCCAGCCCATTTTGATGTCATTGACGAATTAGCGAAGGCGCATCAAAATGTGGGGGTTATTGCAACGGGATGGGATCCAGGTTTGTTTTCACTGAATCGTTTAGTAGCAGAGGCTGTTTTACCTAAAGGCGATACCTATACATTTTGGGGAAGTGGCGTGAGCCAAGGTCATAGTGATGCGATTAGACGGGTCAATGGTGTTAAATTAGGTGTTCAATACACCATACCGAATGAGTCATTAATTGAAGCGATCAAAGAAGGTGAAGAGGTTGCTTACACTAAAACGTCGTCTCACAAACGCGTGTGTTATGTAGTAGCAGAAGCTGGAGCTGACCTAACAGCAATCTCAGAAACCATTAAAACGATGAAAGATTACTTTGATGGTTACGAGACAGAGGTTCATTTTATTGATGAAGCAGACTACTATAGAGATCATCAAGGCATGCCGCATGGTGGTCGTGTAATCCGCCGAGGCTATACAGATGACCAAACAATGGCTGTTTATGAGTTTGCCTTAGATTTGGGTAGCAACCCACAGTTTACAGCGGCAGCATCTATTGCCTACGCGAGAGCAGCTTACCGTCTAGACCAAGAAGGCCAATACGGCGCGAAATCTGTTTTTGATATTGCCCCAGCTTACCTATCTCCTAAATCAGGAGCTGAATTAAGAAAAGAATTACTTTAATAAATTGATATGAGTGTGGAAGTTGAAAATGGATTTTAGTTTGCAACTTCCTTAAAACGATAAAATGTGGATGTTGAAAGTGATTTTTAGCTTTCAACGTCCATATTTACTCATAAAGCGAAAAAACCATACTGTTCTGATATGCTCCCCCTAAAGTAGACACTTGAAAAAGTAAAACTACTGTAGGGGTTTTTTAGATTTTATTTTGGTAGCGTTTTCATATATAATAGAAGTAACGAGATAAGTTGAGGAGGAATCGTCATGACTGAATCATTCAAGGAAACGGATCAACAACCCTTTGTTATTGATTTTAAGGAATTAGTGATGGAAAACGACTCTTATCGCAAAGTCATTTGGACTGGTAATCACATTCAAGCTTTAATTATGTCTATCCCAGAAAATGAAGAAGCAGGCACTGAAGTCCACCACAATATCGACCAGTATACGCGTATTGAAGACGGCCAAGGAGTGTGCCGGATGGGTCCAAGCCCTGATGAATTCACCTATGAGCGGGCAATCACAACCAATGACGCTATTTTCATTCCCGGAAATATGTGGCACAATATTATTAACACGGGTGGCCGGCCATTGAAACTGTATACGATTTACTCAATTCCAGAATATGCAGAAGGAACGATTCATCATACCCGTGAGGATGCAAGCGACCATACTTTATTATCCGAATAAAAGCACTGAGGCCTCATACTAGGTTTAGGATTGAGGCCTTTTTTAATGAAAGAAAAACTGAAAGTTGAGGCGATACAGATGGAACTTTATCAGGACTTTTTAAATAAAATGCCACAAGCTGAACAACGCCAGCGTGTGGAAGAATTATTAAACTGGGTTATGACCGAATTCCCTAATCTAAAAGCTGAATATAAATGGAACCAACCGATGTTTACCGATCATGGAACCTATATTATTGGCTTTAGTGTGGCGAAACATCATCTTGCAGTTGCGCCAGAAGTGGCAGGGATTAATCAATTTAAAGATGAGTTCGATAAACGGGGCTTGTCTTATACTCAAAACTTAGTACGTTTACCATTTGATCAAGCTATTCCATATGATTTATTAAAAGAAATGATCGCCTTTAACCAACATGATAAAGCTGATCACCAAAAATTCTGGCGTTAGGAAGGGTGAATGCTGTGCAAAAAGATATTCAAGAACTTGTTCAACTGATTAAATCTGCCAAGCGAATTGTTGGCTTCACTGGTGCGGGCATTTCTACGGCTAGCGGGATTCCTGACTTTCGTTCAGCGGGTGGCTTTTTCGACCAACTGAGCGGCCAGCATTATAGTGGGGAAGAGGCACTGAGTGTGCCTTTTTTTAAGCAGCAACCTGAATTATTCTTTGAAAATTTCCGAACGATTTTGGATTTTCCAGATGCAGAACCCAATGCCGGCCACCTCTTCTTCAAACAGCTAGAAGATAGTGGTAAAACAGTCACCGTTGTGACGCAGAATGTTGATAACTTACACGAAAAGGCAGGCAATAAACAGGTCTTTGCCGTTCACGGCAACGCTACGAAATGGCAAGATGCCAAAACGGGCCAAGCCGTTTCGAGTGACGCTTTGCGCTGGGATAAACGAGGGATTGCGGTTGATGAAAAGGGCCAACGACTAAAACCGCAAGTGATTTTATACGGCGATCGTTTAGATGAAAGGGTCATGGAGGAGGCTTCGGACGCTATCCGGGAAGCAGACTTATTGATTGTTGTCGGCACCAGTTTAAATGTCTATCCGGCTGCGTATTTAGTCGATGATTTTCAAGGTGAGCATTTAGTTTTAATTAATCAAACGATGGTTGCTGATATGAACCGTTTTGATCTAGTCGTTCAAACCGACTGCAATACTTTTTTGAAGGAAGTCACTAAGCAACTTTCATAGCTCTGCCATTTTCTTCTTGCTGTTCTCTAATTGACTATCGATAAGATGATGGTAAAATTATCAAGAGTAACAGAGACGAGGAGAACGAACATGAACGATAAACAACTATGGCGAGCATTTATGAATGACCAGCCAAATTTAAAACGTGAGGTGAACCGATGAAAGTAGCCATTATTGGAATGGGTGTAGCTGGTATTAGTGTTCTGTCTGCTATGGCCGACCAACAAATGACTAAAGAGTGGGATATTCTACTTTTTGACGGTCAGACATTCGGTACAGGTTTACCTTATCAAGCTGATTCTGAATTATTATTATTGAATCAAACCGCAAGAACGATGAGTTTGGACAAAGACGACCCAGCTGACTTTACAAAATGGGCGGAAACGAACAAAGCAGTCGTAGATGCGGAACACAAACACCTGCCTCGTACTTGGTACGGCGAGTATTTGAAAGAAAAGCTGGATGCTGCCGTTTCGTATTGCCAGCCGACGATAATAAAAGAAGATGTCCAAGCA
Organism: Jeotgalibaca sp. PTS2502; assembly: GCF_001975685.1. NCBI lineage: Bacteria > Bacillati > Bacillota > Bacilli > Lactobacillales > Carnobacteriaceae > Jeotgalibaca > Jeotgalibaca sp. PTS2502. The sequence continues at coordinate 1,550,856 of NZ_CP019433.1, read as the reverse complement.
ATCGACCGCTTGGGGGATGGCCGCTTCCGTGTGCAGTTAAAAAGTGGCAATTATGTAGTTGATTGTGTCCACCTTTGTACGGGACATTTGCCGTATCAAGATCCGTACCATTTGAAGAGACACCCTCATTTTATTTACCATCCTTACCCGGTTCAGAAAAAATTAGCCCATATCCCGCAAGGTAAACGTGTTGGGGTGATAGGAACGAGCTTAACAGCTATTGATATGATGCGGGCTTTACGAGCATCTGATCCAACCGTCAAACTGTCTTTCTTTTCTCAATCGGGTCATTTTTCTTCGGTTCGTAGTAGTGAACCACTGTATGAGATGACTTATTTAACAGCTGAACGGCTGGCCGATGAAAAAGCGCGCGGTGATGGCTTTATAAGGCTTGATATGTTAATTGATTGGTTTAAAAAAGAGTGTGCAGAAAAAGAAATTGATTGGCAGTCTGTCTTTGAAGACTTTGGACAAGGTAGCCGAGAGCAATTGGCTCAGCAGCTAGAAAATAGTGGGGACTTAGGGAAGGTCCAAGCTATTCTGCATCAGCTGGATGATATGCTGCCTGAATTTTGGCTTGCTTTAAGGGATACTGATAAACAACGATTTTTAAATGAGTACAGTGTGCAGTTTGAGACGATTCGCAGTCCCATGCCACGTCAGTCGGTAGAGGATTTAGTCCAATTATGGCAGAGTGGCGAGATTGCAGTTTATGGTGGTATGAGGGAAGTTTTTGTGGATGATGAGCATTTCGAAGTCGTTTTGGCAAATGGTAAGTGGGTAGCAGTTGATTATCTAATTAATGCGAGCGGACAAGAGAAAAGGGTTAGTTTAGCGACCGACCAATCGCCTTTGATTACCCAGATGTTGAGTAATCGATTGATTCAATCGGAAGAATTTGGTGGTGTTCAAGTTGAATGGCCTTCTTTACGAGCAATTAGTCAACGTTACGGTATCATCACTAATTTGTATATTCATGGGCAATTGATTCATGGTATTCAACATGGCAATAATACGGCCGGAATGCTGATGCGCCATGCTCATCAAGTCGTTGAAGGTATGATTCAACCCTAATGCTTTCGATTACGACATCAAAAAAAGCCTGCTAGCAGGCTTTTTATTGTATCATTTTTTGCATATGGTCATATAGATGGCCGCTGAGGGTAAGTTCAGAATGTGCCACAAAGCCATTTTTTTCATAAACATGGCGAGCGCGGTCATTTACTTTATCGCAGTTTAAACCAATGACGGATTCGCCAGCATCTCTGGCAAAAGTAGGCAAAGCTGCTAGTAATTTACCAGCGACTCCTTTGCCGCGTTGGTCTTTGGCTGTGACTAAAGAATCTAAGTACCATTCTCCCGCAAAGGTTTCTGCATCGGGAAATAACAAAACGTCTTCCATACCGTATGAGGCAAGTGCCTGTTGGAAGGGTAGATTTAAGGCTTGCTCGAGTTCGCCTTTATAGCCATAGCAACAGCCCATAATGACACCATCTTCTTCTAAAACAATGCCATTTTTGTAACTGTAGCGGTAGAAATCTTCTTGCATACAGGAAAGCATGACGTTTTTAAAGGTTTGAGGAGCCAGTTGTTTTAAAATAGGGAGCTCCATATCTTCAAAAATTTCCAGTAATAAATCAAATAATAGTGGGCTGTCTTCAGCTCTTGCGTGACGAATCATAGTAGTAGTCCTCTCTATTTCTTTATCATTAGGTTTATTTATTATAACATGACACTGAAAGGAAGATGAACAATGACTCAGTTAAAGGTAAAACGGATCTACGACCCTTATGATCAAACGGATGGCAGACGCATTTTAGTTGACCGGCTCTGGCCAAGAGGCATTAAGAAGGAGGAGGCACAGTTGGATGATTGGCTAAAGGATATTGCGCCAACTCCCGATTTGCGAAAATGGTTTCATGAAGATAAAGAGCGTTTCGAAACCTTTAGTGAAAAGTACCAAGATGAATTGACGGATAATGAAGCCGTTACGACTATTATAGATGCTCTCGAAGAAGGGGATGTCAGCTTAATCTATGCGGCTAAAGATAAGCAACGGAATCATGCTGTTGTTCTGCAACACTTTATAGAAGAAAGACGTTAAAAAAACACGTTGCTGCGGCAACGTGTTTTTATTTTATTATGCTTGTGGTGGTGTCGGAGGCATATTGCCTTGGCGACGATATTGTGACGGCGTGATATTAGATAATTCACGGAATGTCTTAGAGAAGTGTGATGGTGATTGGAATCCAACTAAGTGTGCGATATCAGCAATCGCAATGTTTGTATTGCGAAGCATTTTTTGTGCTTCATCAATACGGATGTGGATGAGGTAATCAATTGGTGACATACCCACTTCTTGTTTGAAAATACGGATTAAGTAGAATTTGTTGATATGAACTAATTCTACAAGGTCATCCAAGGTAATGTTTTTATGGTAGTTTACTTTCATAAAGTTCTTAACAGTTTGGATTTCCTTATGGTTTTTCTTATTCAATGAGTTGCGAATTGAGAATTCTTCGTTACGCAATAATTGAATCAAAATGATCTCAATATAACGTTTCGCAATTTCTTCAGAGCCAGGTTTTTTAGTTGTTAGCTCTTTTATTAATAATTCTGTAAATAGAGCGCTATCTGTATCTGTGCGATCGTATTTATAGAATGTAAAGTCATGTTCTGCTTCTCCGATATGAGAAAACTCTAGACCGTGAACCCCAATTTCAGTAACTTCTAAATATTGGCTAGGATTTAATTCCCAGTAGTAATCAATATTAGGATTTAATAAAACGATTTGGTTTGGTCCAACTTTTTCAGAAGTATCTTTAAATGTTAGTAAGCCTTCGCCATTGTTGATAAAGACAATTTTAACATAAGGGTATTTTTGAAAAGCTGTTGATTGATCTGCAGTAATCGTATTCTTTTCTGCAGAAACGATTTTTAAGGATAGGTTTTTGATATTGGACATCGTATACATAGTGGTCCTCCTCTAGATTTTTAACCATTTTGTTGATTAACGAAATATATATAACTATTTATTTTAAATTGACTGAGTGATAGATATTCTAACCATTATCATATAGTAATTATAAAAAATGTCTAGTAATTTCCCCTCTTTAATACAAAAAATGAAGAAAAAATTGCACAATAAGGTACATTTTGTATAAATCTCACGATAAAGAATTTTTCACCAGAAATTAGTCTACCATAAATAAATAGATAAACAAATAAAAAAATACCGATCTTTCAAAAAACAAACAAAATTTTTGTTTATGCGTAGAAATAAAGTAGTGATATATTAGGATATAATTAAATTTAGAGGTGAATAAGTGAAAACAAGCTGTTTTATAGCTGTTATGACAAGGGTTGTTTTTTAAATTATTTGTGAAAATAAAAATAAGAAGACAGAGAGTTTAATTATATAAGGCTAATTAAAAGCTACAAAGATATAGAAAGAGAAAAAATCACTATTGAAAAAATAAACAAATGTTTGAATCGGCTGGAAGTGAGCTCATACTATCTTGTCTTTGTGGTTAGTAGTATAATAAAGATAGAAGAAAAGTTTCAGTAAGGAGTGATGAAAATGGAACTCTGGAATCGATTGAAAAAAAGTTTTAGTGGCATAGGGCAGGCATTTGTTCGCTATCCTGTTACAATTTTATGGTTAATTGGAATTGCAACATTAACGGCTATGGAAATCGGCTCTTACGATTTACAATATGGTAAACTTATTTTTACATTTGTTAGTGGAGCGGTTTTAAGTATTGTAGCCCAACAACTTCATGAACGGTTTTATCGAAAAACGACCCAGCGCTGGGTATTACTGGCGGGTTCTGTTTTATTAACAGCCCTGTACTACTTTACTTTAGTGAGATGGGATTCTTACGACTATATTTACTTTATTAGGAGTGGGGTGTTTAGCTTTGCACTCTTCATTGCCTTTATCTGGATTCCAACAGCAAAAAATGAAAAACTCTTTTTCCATCAACATTTTCTGGCCATATTCAAATCTATTCTAACGATTTTATTATTCTCGTTGATTCTAACGATTGGGACGGCAGCTATTATTTTGACTGTAGATAATTTACTTTTCTCAGTTCCAACTAACGCCGTTAGTCATGCTATGAATATCATTTGGTCGTTATTTGCACCGATTTATTTCCTCGGCATGATTCCTTACTACGACGAGCGAGATTCTGAAGAAACCTATCACGTACCACGCTTTTTAGAAATACTGTTGGTTTACATTATCATTCCTTTGACTGCGATTTACACAGTCATTCTCCTCCTTTATGTTGTTCTCAATATTGGTGGCGAGTTCTGGACAGATAATTTACTCGAACCGATGCTAGTCAGCTACGCCATTGTCGTTATCGTCGTATACTTATTGACTTGTAATCTTGACCATCGTTTTGCAAGTTGGTTTAGAAAGATTTTTCCTAAAATTATGTTACCAATTGTCGCTTTCCAAACCCTTTCTAGTATTTTAAAAATTCAAGAAATGGGTATCACTTACGGTCGCTACTATGTCATTTTGTTTGGACTATTTGCTGTTTTTTCGAGTATTATTTTTAGTTTCTTTAAACCGCACCAAAACGGTTGGATTGCAATTGTATTGTTGGTGCTAGGATTAATTTCGATTACACCGCCAATTGATGCCTTTACGGTGGCGCGAAACAGCCAATTAAATCGCTTAGAGACAGCTTTAATTGAAAATGACATGTTAGTTGACGGAGACATTCAACCGAAAAAAGATGTTTCTGAAACAGATCGGATTATTATTTCGAAAAGCTTGGATAACTTAGTAATGTTTGGTGAGATTGACCGCGTGACTTATTTGCCAGAGAACTTTTCATTGTATGAAGATTTTGAGCGTGTTTTCGGATTCCCAATGCAGTATGGTAGTTATACGCCAACATCTGATAACAACCGTTACGCTTACCTCAATATGACCGAATCAATCGGGCTAGAGATCAGCGGCATGGATTATTGGAACTATATCAGCTTTACGACCACAGAAGATGTTAACGTCAACTTGCTGAATAACCATCTCTTTGTAATGACAGCAGACGATGAAAACTACTTTAACATCCAATTGAAAGATGAAGAAGGCAATGTGTTGATTGAGGCTAACACAGCTGAAGATATGGATGCCGTATTGGAAGAAACAACAACGAAAGAGCAAGTCGCCTTATCCGAAATGACACTGATTTATGAGAATGAAGAGGTAAAATTAACGATTGTGCTCTTGAATCTCAGCCAATACAGCGAAGACCTCAATGGCGAAGCCTATCTCTTTGTAGATTATAAGTAAAACTAGACAAATGATTGAGTCTCGGCTCAATCATTTTTTTATAGTATAGGGTTTTATAAAAAATGAGAAAAAACAAATTATCGCCGGAATTAGGGAATAGGTATATATACTTTTTTATATTACCATTAATAGTTGTTTTTCTGTGTTTGTTCTTTTTAAATCGCCGATTGTAAAATTAAGCGAGACAAATAAAAAAATCATTTATGTTACACTCAAATTGTAATTCCGTCGAAAGAATACAGGGAGAGTGAACATAAATGACCTATACCCATCATACACAAAATGAACTCGTAATTATAGAGGCATATTTTCATCAAGAAACACCCGTTGCTTTCGTTGCCAAGAAACTTAAGCGTGGTAGACAGGTCATTTACAATGTTTATCATTTTCTTAAACAAGGAAAAACGGCTCTCGAATACCTCGAACAGTATAAGAAAAATAAAAAACGTTGTGGAAGAAAGCCGATTGAAATACCCAAAGCAGAAAAAGAATACATCGAAGACAAGACAACTCAAGGCTGGAGCCCGGATGTGATTGTTGGACGAGGAGAGTTTTCAATTTCATGTTCTGTCCGTACCTTATATCGTCGTTTTAAAAATGGTGAGTTTGATCAAAGTAAGTTACCCATGCAAGGGAAACGAAAACCAAACGGTCATCAAGAACGTCGTGGAAAACAAGCATTCAAACGAAATATCGCTGAGCGAGAAACGGATTATGCTTCTTTTGAAACAGAGTTCGGGCATCTAGAAGGCGACACGATTGTCGGTGTCAATCATAAAAGTGCCGTCATCACCCTCGTTGAACGCCTTTCAAAAGTCATTATTGCTTTGAAACCTGAAGGTCGTAAAGCAATCGATATTGAAAAAGCAACGAATACTTGGTTTCAATCGGTTCCTAAAAATCTCTTTAAATCGATTACTTTCGATTGTGGTAAAGCGTTCTCAAATTGGAAAAATATCAGTAATACGAATGATATAGCTATTTATTTCGCAGACCCAGGAACACCATCACAACGAAGTTTAAACCAACACTCAAATGGTCTCCTTCGAAAAGATGGCCTACCGAAAGAAATGGATTTCAATCAAGTCAATCAGGATTTCATCTCCTCTGTGGCTTCAAAAAGAAATCATATACCCAGAAAATCACTGAACTACCAGACACCATTGGAAGTCTTTTTGAGTTATGTAAATGAAGAGCAGTTGTCTCGCTTAATTTGACAAATAAATAGTTAAAAAAGCAATTCAATTCAAGATTTTCCCGCAACCGACGGAACTGTTGAATCAGACGCATTACCGCTCAAAACCGACCGAAGAGCAATTGATAAACTTTGAGTTGAAGAAAAGAACGTATGTCGAGCAACGCGAATCTGTCGTTCGCATTGAGGAAGAAAAACGGGAAGCAATCGAAACAGAGAAACGCCTGAAACAAGAACAAGTTGAAGCACAAGAGGAGCAAGAATTACTCGAATTTTTCGTGGAATAGAAGGGACGGTTGGATATGAAGAGACTGGGAATCGGAGTTTTAACAGGGATCACCTTATTACTAACTGCTTGCGGCAGTTTTGAACCTGAAACAGCATTGAATGAGAGCAGAGATCAACTCAATGCCTTCTTTACCAGCTATGAAGATGACGAAGTTGTGGCGGATTATACCCACGAAAGTCTCACAGCCTTTTTGGAAGGCGACATTTCACAATATTTCAGTGAAAATTTTAAAGAGGAAATTCCAGGATTGGTGGAAAAAATACCTTTTGAAGAGATGCATTTGAATCCCTTTCCGGATAGTTTAGATTTTTTAGGTGAATTAGAAAATAAAGTGAGATGGGTAGAATATGAAATTAATAATTATGAGATAGATCAGGATAATGAGAGGGTAGTTTTTTTCGTAGAAAGTAAAGAATTTGGTATAAATGCGTCATCATTAAAAATAACTATGATTCAAGAAGACAATAACTGGAAGATACTTAGTGTAGATTCATAAGAGGTGTCTAAAATGGGCAATAAAATTTTGGAGATGTTTCAAGATTGGGTTCAAGATGGTACTATGGCGATTTTTAATATCTTATCTGAATTTGTGTTTGGTTATGATGGTATAACAGGATACGCTACAACGCTCTATGGTTTATTTGTATTCTTTGGCGGCATTTTATTAGTTGTGATGGTTCTGGTGAAAATACTCATCTATCAACTTAGCGAAGCAGAAGGTTCTACTGAGGCAGACATTTGGTCCATTTTGGTTAATATAGTAAAGTCTTCTTCCATGGTTTTAATTTTGCCTACTTTTTTATATTTCATTATGGACCAATTTGTTAAACCCATTGGCAACTTTATGTTTAATTCGATAGGGGCTTTAACAATTGAAGATATAAAAATTCTACAACATTCAGAGAGTTTTGTTGAAATATTTAATACAACCTTTAGTACACTAATAGTTAGTACTCTTATTATGGTAGTCATTGGTGTCTTTTTAGTTAAGGTCTGTATTGTTCATGCGGAACTCTTAATATTAGAGCTGACAAGTGTCTTTGCGGCTATTACCATTATTAATGATGAACACAACTACATGGGCATTTGGTGGCGTGAATTCTTGAGTCAGATTGTGACCTTGTTGCTGGAGATCGTATCGATGCTACTGTTTACGCAAATATTAATGTCTGATGACTTCAATTGGGTAAAATTAGCTGGATTAATTGGTATGGGATTTGTGATTATCAAAGGGCCAAGTGTTGCGAAATCAATGTGGTTCACGACTGGGAGTGGAAAAAGCACGATTTCAGGTGCTAAGATGTTGGCGAATGCTGCGATTCGGAGAAGATAAATGTTTTGAGTCGCTTAAATGATTATTTTTCGTTTTAGGAACTTTTTTATTTATTCAAGAGGTATTAAAAGCAGCACTCTCAACCCCCCAATAAGAGTGTTGAGAGTGCTGCTTTTAATTTTAGAACGAGAGACTGACATTCATCATTTAATTTTTCACCAATTTTTTGGTCGTTTTGTCTCTGAATGCCAGCTCTAAGTTTAAACCGTCTGCAATTTTGGTAATGGTTTTTAACGAGGGAGTATAAGAAAAATTTTCTACTCGAGCGATTTGAGCCTGGGAAACATGCACCTTTTCAGCTAATTCTTTTTGCGTCATTTTTTTTTCTTTACGCAAGCTAGCTAATAGAGCGGTCAATTCAATTAGATTTTTATCTTCTTGCGAAATGCTGCTAATATCTTTCTTTACATCGGTCCATTTCATATTAATTATCCTTTCTTACGTTCTAGCCAATCAGCTAGTTCACGTTTCGCTTGTTCGATTTCATTTTTGGGCGTCTTTTGTGTTTTTTTTCTAAATTGGTGCAATAAAAGCAACTGATTATCTTCTAGCGTTGCGAAAAAGACCCGATTAGGGATGGGGCGTAGTTCCCACAGTTTCCCGTCAATTTGTTTTACTAGCGGTTCTCCTACAAATGTGCCATCATATTCAAGGCGTTCCATTTGGTAGTAGAGCTTTTTTAAAGTTGACTTGTTTTCTTTTGTTGGATTACTATCTAATTCTTTGATCCAATCCATGATTTGACTTTTCCCTTTTTTATCTTCATAAATTTCTATTTCATATTTTTTCATAGAAACTCCTATCACGTTCTGTATAATCAAACAATATATCAAATTTGATATATTGTCAAGTAAGCTAAGAAAGAAGTGAGCGAATGAGTAAAACAGTTATTTTGGCCGAAAAACCCAGTCAGGCGTCCGCTTATGCAGACGCTTTTGACCATTCCGAGCGTAAAGATGGCTACTTTGTGGTGTCGGACAAAGAATTTCCGGATGCCGTCATCACGTATGGGTTCGGTCACCTCGTTTCCCTTTTCTCCCCTGAAGATTACCATAAGGAATGGAAAAAATGGAACCTAGATACATTGCCGCTGTTGCCAACCGAGTATCAGTTCAAAGTCAGTGACGGAAAGCAAAAGCAATACACCATCGTTAAAAAGCATTTAGATGAAGCAGAAACGATTATTATCGCCACTGATGGCGATCGAGAGGGAGAAGCGATTGCGCGCTTAATCATTAATCTTTCAGGAAATAACCATAAGCAACTCAAGCGTCTTTGGATCAATTCATTGGAAAAAGAAGAAATAAAAAATGGGTTCCGCCACCTACGGAATGGAGAAGAATTCTATTCCAGTTATAAAGAGGCCGAAACCAGACAAATCGCTGATTGGTTGGTCGGTATGAATCTCTCTCGCCTTTACACGCTTTATATGCAAAAAAGCGGCATGAAAGGAGTCTTTAGCGTTGGGCGCGTCCAAACCCCGACTTTGTTCTTGATTTACCAACGCAACGAAGAGATCAAACGTTTCGTCAGCAAGCCATTTTATGAGTTGTATGCCACTTTCACACACTCGAATGGTAAGTACAAAGGGAAATACAAAGAGCGGTTTGATACACTCGAAAACCTTGACGGGTTCAAAGAAACCAATCAGCTAGAGCAAGCGGAGAATGCCGAAGTAACAAATGTCAAAGTGGAAGAAAAACGGCAGTATGCGCCGAAACTCTTTAGCTTGTCTGATTTACAATCTTTCGCGAACGAACGCTTTAAGTACAGTGCCGATAAAACGCTTTCAATCGCTCAAAAACTCTATGAAAAAAAAGTGCTTTCTTATCCAAGAAGCGATACCAATTATATTGGTAGCCCCGAATTTGACTACCTGAAAAGCAACCTCAGTCGGTATCTCGAACTAGCAGGAGTGGGCATTTCCGAACCGCAGCTAAACGAAAATAAACGGTATGTAGATGGAAGCAAAGTACAAGAACACTATGCGATTATTCCAACGAAGACATTGCCGAAGCTCAGTGATCTAACGAAAGACGAAAAAAACATTTATCTTCTGGTCTTGTATCGTACCCTCGCAATTTTTGAAAAGCCGTATATCTATGACGAAACCACCATTGATACAGCGATCAATCAGGTTCTGTTCCAATCAAAAGGGAAGACAGAAAAAGAGCGTGGATGGAAACGACTATATAAACAGGAAGAAAAAGACAAGGACGACCCACTTTTACCAGAAGTAACCGTCAATGATTCAGTGGCTTTCGTCCTTGAAACAAAGGAAGGGAAAACCCAACCACCCAATTACTATACAGAGGGCACACTGCTAACCGCCATGAAACATGTCGGAAGGGCAATGGACGATAAAGACAGCAAAGACATTCTTAAAGGAACCGAAGGGATTGGAACCGAGGCCACTAGAGCCAGTATCATTGAAACCTTGAAGAAACAGGACTACATCACGATCAGTAAGAGTAAAATCTATGTGACAGAAAAAGGCGAATTGTTGTGCCGCATAATTGCAGAGGACAAAATCGCCAATGCCGGCATGACTGCCCAATGGGAACGCTATTTGAAAAAGATCCGAAGCCAACAAGGCACACAAGAAGCTTTTTTAAGCAGTATCGAGCGGTTTGTGCAGCACCTCATTGAAAAAGTGCCACAAAACTTCCAAGACAAAAAAGAAAACATTGCAGATGTAGCCGGTCATATGGAACAAGAAAATGTGATGGGTACGTGTCCGAAATGTCAAAACAGCGTAGTAGACAAAGGAAAATTTTATGGCTGTTCGGGCTACAAAGACGGTTGCAAATTTACGCTTCCTAAAAGATGGAGCCAAAAAGCACTCACAAAGAAAAATGTCCAAGATTTATTAAGCAAAAGAGAAACGAGTTTAATCAAAGGGTTCAAAAGTAAAAAAGGAAGCAATTTCTCGGCAAAGTTAACACTGAATGACGAAATGAAATTAGCTTTTGAATTTCCAAAAAAATAAAAACACAAGATCTAGACCTTGCCCCTTTTGGAAAAAAGGGGCAAGCCCCCAAAATCGCCTCAGTCACCCAGTTGTAATAGCCTAAAACTGAATAACACTTAAATAAGTCAAGGAACGGGTAAGTATTTTTTGGCAGACCACCAAAAAATCTCCACCCTCACAGTCCTTGACTTCTTTATTTTTGGCTGTGGGCTGTCGTCGCCGACAGTCAAACCAGTTGTAAAAAATATTTACTATCTTGCCTGTCGCTAAAATAGTGTACCGCCAAAAAACGCTTGAAAGGAATTTTTCTTTTGCTCGCTTGTTGCTTTGTAAGAATAAGTAGCTATTCTGCAAATAACCCTAATATTTCGTATTTCTCTAAAAAACCAGTGTTTGAGAAGGAAGTTCTACGCTCATTTCAGATTGATCTATGGGTAAACTATCCATGAAAATGCTTGTAAACCGCTCTTTTTTCAGTTTTTTTAAAGAGAGAGAAAATAAAAAAAAATACCAACTTTTTACGTATATTAATAACGAAGGACTTAAATATAGGATGATCAAAGGATGCGTTCTTATGTATGAAGACGAATGGAGAGAATACTATGCAACCAAAAATGAGAGCATACATATTACGAGAAACGAACTCATTTTCCAATGCAATGAAGGAATCGCTCTGTCTACTCATAAAACGGAAATTGAAAGAATCATGCATGCATTGGCACTTAAACTCTTATTACTGGAGTTAAATTCATATGATTTTTAATCTGCAAAAAAGTTTATAGCACCGTCGTTTATACCAGAAAATATAACAAACGCCGCATTGTTTTTTTGTGCACTTTAATAATCTATTCAACTAAGGAATTAAGCTGGCTGTCAAGAGAGTAATATCGTATTGAATCTCAGGTGGAAATTTTCTGCGGTATCTTTTTTGACTGAAATGACATTAGTGTCTTTTGGGGATTGTGTATGTAAGTATTTTTTAAAATCATTTTAACAAGTTTTGGACAAAAATTCTCATGAAAAAGCAGAATTTAAATAGCATGATAAATTAGAGAAGATAGTTTAATGTGCTTATAGGAACACCCCACTTTTACAGTCACAATCAATAACCTTGCTACTTTCTTTCGAAATTGATAAGAGTCTAAAGGATTGACAACGCTTGATAGTGAGCATAAACTTAATGTACGCTAGTTAGTTTACAAGTGCAAACTAAAAAAGTATGATGTGTCGTCTCTGAAATTCTCCCTGATTCAAGTCATAACCAGAGTACATATCGGTTATTTTTTGATTCCATATTTTTTCCTTTATGTGCTGAGGATTAAGGGGTACCAATTGTAATTGCGCGTTATATGGTCTTTGTTTAGAATCGCTCTCCAAAAAGCCAATTTTTTTGCATAGAATTTTAGATGTGGTACTATTAATTAGAATTATTATAAATAAGAAGTAGGTATCATTGTTTCAGTACAAAGACTAGGAGGAATGGAAGATGGAAATAGACTACAAGGATCATGGGAAGAAGCCGTATATCATTAATATTGAAGACGCCACCACAGGAAATGATAATTACCGGACGACCATTTGGACAGGCAGTAAACTGCAAGTCACCGTAATGTCCATTCAACCGGGCGATGACATCGGTTTGGAAGTGCACGAAGGCATTGACCAATTTATCCGTATTGAAGAAGGAGAAGGCGTGTGTAAAATGGGGCCTTCTAAAGATAACTTACATGTTCAACAAAAAGTGATGGATGATGACGCCGTATTTGTTCCGGCGGACATGTGGCACAACATCGAAAACACCGGTGATAAGCCGCTCAGACTGTATACCATTTATGCTGGTCCAGATCACCTTGAAGGAACGGTTCACCCTACTCATGAAGACGCCAAAAACGATCCAAACGAACACTGAGGTACACTAGGATGAAACAAAAGCCCTGCACCCGTATTAAAATGGACCCTATAGAATGGACACTGAAAAAAGTGCCCTCTATAGGGTTCATTTTTGTATACTAATACAAAGACAAATATATCAATGCTTGAAGGGGCATTGCGATGATAACCCAGTTTATTAAATCAGTCAAAAGCCGCTATCGCTCCTTCTTTTGACAGATTTCACAAACTAGGTAACGCTAGTCGCCAAGTCTATCAAGCCCACAATCCACATCAATTGCACTTCGTGCAGAAGGGAGTCGACGAATGTCGAAATTAACTTTTACAACGGAACAAATCAAAATTTTGAAGACAAACCCATATGTAAAAAATGCATCTGAGAAAAGCATTACTTATTCCGACGAATTCAAACGTCACTTTGTTTCGGAATCATTAAACTCAAAAACTGCTAAGCAAATATTTATTGATGCAGGGTTTAATCCGGAAATAATTGGTGAAAGCAGAATAAAAGCATTCGCTAAGAAATGGCGAAAAAGATATCGCGACAATGGCGTCTTGGCATTGGAAGACACTCGAAAGAATTTTTCAGGCAGACCTCGAAATACAGAATTAACGCCTGAACAACAAATTGAAAAGTTACAAGCTAAAATTTCATTATTAGAACAGGAAAATGAATTGTTAAAAAAATCAGAATGGAGCGAAAGGAGGCTAGAAAACTACGAAAATACTAGTGAAATCTTCGCAAGAATCCATGGGATGAAAACCGATGGTTCATATACAGGAACCATCATTGATGCATGTGAGGTATTGGGCGTTTCCCGTTCAGGTTACTACAACTATATAAAAGGTTCAGGCAGCAGAAAGGCACGTGAAGCGGAAGATCAAGCATGGAGAATTCAAATTGAAGAAGCGTATAACTACCGGGGTTACAAGAAAGGTTCTCGAAGCATTGTCATGTACTTTGAGAAACACGTTGGGAATTACTGTCAATCGTAAGAAAGTGCAGCGTTTGATGAGGAAATTTGAAATCTTCTGCCCCATTCGTCAAGCGAATCCCTATAAGAGAATGGCGAAGGCTACCAAAGAACATAGTACAGTTGAGAACAAGTTGAAACGTCAATTTGATCAAGGAGTAGCCAAAAAAGTTCTATTAACAGACATCACTTATTTACCTGGAGCTGATGGGTTTATAGGTTATTTGTCAACCGTCAAAGATGGTGCAACAAAAGAGATTTTAGCTCACTATGTGACCGATAACCTGAAACTTGATATTTCTCTAAACACCATTGATTTATTGGTGAGCGCCCACGGTGCAACGATTCATGAAGATGCCTTTATCCACTCAGATCAAGGCGTCCATTACACTAGTCCTAAATTTCATAAGAAATTGGCTAATAATCATTTAGGGCAGTCTATGTCAAGAAGGGGGAACTGTTGGGATAATGCCCCACAGGAGTCGTTCTTTGGACATTTGAAGGATGAAATAAATTATAAAGATTGTGAAAATCTGGAAGAGTTACGAGCAATAGTAGATGATTACATTGATTATTACAACAATCAGCGCGGACAGTGGAATCTAAAAAAATTGCCCCCTGTACGTTACAGGGAGCAGGTTTTATTGAGTGCTGCATAAAGTCTCTTTTTTTGAATGTCCTTGACATAGGGTCCACATTATATGGATGGTCCACTGGTGCAGGGCTTTTTTATAAAGGAGAGAAGTGGTATGAGTGATTCATTGTTTCAATTAGAGAAGGTTGGTTTTCAGGCAAACGGAAACCAAATCCTTCAAGATATCTCTTTTACAGTAAACAAAGGGGAAGTGATTGTTTTTTCTGGTCCTTCTGGAAGTGGAAAAAGTACCCTTTTGAAATTAATTGGTACGCTGCTTTCCCCAACTTCCGGAAAAATTTATTATCGAGGTACGGATCTGCAAAAAATCGATCCTGTGGAGTATAGAAAAGAAGTCTCTTATTTCTTTCAAAACGCTTCTCTATTCGATGAGACAGTTCAAGAGAACTTGTCTTTTCCTGCCCGCATAAGAGAAGAAGGATTTGATCGGGAACGTGCAAAAAAATTGTTAGAACGAGTTCAAATACCTGAAACTTACTTATCGAAAGAGGTCAAGGAACTATCAGGAGGGGAAAAACAACGGGTTGCATTGGTCCGAAATTTGATGTATCAACCGAAAGTGTTGCTCCTGGATGAAGTTACCAGTTCATTGGACCAAGAAAACAGAGCGATTGTCCTTGATTTAGTCCGAGACATGATGAAAGACCAACAAACTACGGTGTTGGCCGTCACTCACAACCAGGAAGAAATCGACCAAGCTTCTCGTCTGATTACTATCAAAGGTGGAAAAATGGAGGAATCGAAATGACAAACAATTTGGAAATCAGTAATCTTTCTTTGCTTTTATCCTCTGTCCTCTTGATAGTTGCCTTGTTGATTGATTACAAAGAGAAATTGGGATTAGGAAACGACATTTTTATTGCGGGAATTCGCGCTGTCGTTCAATTATTCCTTATTGGATATGTATTGAGCTACGTATTACGAGTGGATAACAACTTTCTCACTTTAGCGATGGTTTTGTTCATTGTGTTCAACGCTTCTTATAACGCCCATACACGCAGTGAGGGGATCAACCGCTCTTTTAAAATTTCAACGACGGCTATTGGAGTAGGAACAGCCTTGTCCTTACTCATTCTTGTTTTTTCAGGAGTCATTGACTGGTCCCCTTCCCAAATCGTTCCAATTACAGGCATGATTGCCAGCAACGCCATGACTGCGATTGGAGTGACCTATCGGTCTTTGAATTCAAAATTTACGGACCAACGCCAACAGGTATTGGAAAAATTGGCATTGGGAGCCAATAAAAAACAAGCGTCCATGAGTATTGTAAGAGAAAGCGTCAAAACGGGCATGGCTCCTTCTATTGACCGAACAAAAACGGTTGGACTTGTCAGCCTACCAGGTATGATGTCAGGGTTGATTTTTGCGGGAATTGATCCTGTTCAAGCGATTCGTTACCAAATTGTTGTGATGTTTATGTTGATTTCAGTTACTGCGATTTCTTCGTTTATTGCTAGTTATATGGCTTACCGTGAGTTTTATAACAATCGCAGTCAATTAATTATATGATTTGGGATGATACACTACTCTTAAAACCAGTGGTTACAATTTTATGTAGTTAAAAGAAGACCTCACGAGAATAATTGCAAAAAGAACTTCATTTTTTAAGGAAGAAGGATATTTTTGTCATCGAATCTTTGGAACGATTAGGGCGAAACTATGATGAAATTTTTTATATAGTGCAGCAACTGGATTAAAAGGATATCGGACTGATTGTTTTGAACATGCCTATCCTCAACCAATGAGAACTTTCGACGAAATCATGTTCTAGAAAGAAATTTCTATCCAATAAGAATTCCAAATCATGGACACTATTATCAAAGAAGCTTTAATAGATAAAATATTCAAAGCAGATTCTAAAAAAGTCGATTCCACAAAATATACATGAAATGAAAAATGGAGGAATATAAGTGAACTTTATGTATGAAGTTAAAACAACTAAATCATTCCAAGCGGCAACAGAAGCACTCATTGAGAAACTCAAAGAAAGAGAATTTGGTGTATTGTATCAAGTTAATTTTAAAGAAAAAATTAAATCTAAAGGGTTAGATTTCCCTACAAATTTTGAGGTATTAGAAGTATGTAATCCAAAACAAGCAAAAGAAGTATTGGAAAAACGTATTGAAGTTGGCTACTTTTTACCGTGTAAGGTAGTTGTTTATGAAAAAGAAGCCGATGTGTATATTGGAATACTAAAACCAACAGTATTAATTGACTTTATCAAAGATGATAATTTGACAATGATTGCTAGAGAAGTTGAATCAACATTAAAAGAAGTAGTGGACGCTGCTAAACAAATATAAAAAAGACTTTCTCGTGAACTAAAATGGACCCCTATAGAGGACACTAAAAAAAGTGTCCTCTATAGTTTTTTTTGCTCATAGGGAGGAAGGTCATGTAACTTTATCCACTAGCTCTTAATACAAGATTCGGAAATACCGACATATTATGGTCGTTTTTATTCTTTTTGAAAAATGCTTTACAAAAAATACGCATGGGGGTATAATAAAAATACGCGTGGGGGTATGCAAATGAAAAATATCATTTTATTAAGTATAAAAGGTTATCAAAAAGGAATTTCGCCGTTGTTTCCACCGAGTTGCCGTTATTATCCCACCTGCTCGCACTATGCTGTTGATGCGATTGAAAAACACGGAGCAGCAAAAGGGTCTCTAATGGGAGCAGCACGTATTATGCGGTGTCATCCATTTGTTAAAGGCGGATATGATCCAGTGCCAAGTACATTTTCATTGAAAAGAAATAACAGACATAAGATAAAAGGAGAGGAACAATCAAATGACAGTAAAAGTAACTGATATAACATTAGCATCAGAAGTAAAAGAGGGTATTACATTAGTCGATTTTTGGGCTCCTTGGTGCGGGCCATGTAAGATGTTAGGACCAGTATTAGAAGAATTAGAAGCAGAATTTGCACCTGAAATTAAAATTGCAAAGTTGAACATTGACGAAAACAATGTAATAGCTAGTCAACTGGGCATTATGAGCATTCCTACCATGGTTTTATATAAAGATGGTCAGCCTATTGAAAAAATAGTTGGCTACCAACCAAAAGAAGTACTAAAAGAGTATTTAATGGAAAAAGTAACAGCAGAATAATTACTATTATGAGGAGGAAAAATATGTTTTTCAAAAAAACACCTACGATTTCAACTACTGAACTGGAGAATAAATTATCCGAAAAGCCGCAAATTATTGATGTGAGAGAACCGCATGAATTCAAAATTGGTCATATTCCAGGTGCAAAAAATATTCCATTGGCTAAAGTTTCTACCTATACCCCGAAGGGTCAAGTCTACGTAGTGTGCCAATCTGGGATGCGCAGTAAACGAGCAACGAAAATATTGCTGAAACAAGGACATGATGTTATCAACGTCCGTGGCGGCATGATGGCATGGGCAGGAGCAAAAAAAGGAGGCAAGAATTAATGAGAATTGTCATTATTGGTGGTGTAGCAGGTGGTATGTCTGCTGCTACACGGTTAAGACGTTTGGATGAAAGAGCAGAAGTTATCGTGTTAGAAAAAGGGCCATATGTGTCATTTGCTAATTGTGGTTTGCCTTATTATGTCGCTGGAGAAATTGATGAACGGACGGATTTGTTAGTTCAAACTCCAGAAGCTTTGCAAGCAAGGTTCAATTTAGACGTACGGCCAAATAGTGAAGCTATTTCCATCGACTCCAACAACAAAGAAGTGGTCGTGCAAACCGATCAAGAAACATACACATTGGGGTATGACAAATTAATCTTGTCTCCAGGAGCAAAGCCATTTATTCCGCCAGCAAACGGATTAGAAGAAGCAGAGAATATTTTCACCTTGCGTTCTGTACCAGATATCGATGCGATTTCCAACTTTATCCATATACACAACCCTAAAAAAGCAGTTGTCATAGGTGCTGGATTTATCGGGCTAGAAATGGCAGAAAGTTTAGTCCAACGAGGAATGGAAGTTACTATTGTAGAGAAAGCGCCACATGTACTGCCGCCTTTCGATGAAGAAATGGCGGCTTATGTAACGAAAGAATTAGTAGCTAATGGTGTAAGATTATATACAGGATTGGCGGCTGAATCATTTGAAGAAAAAGGTAAAATCGTTGTATTGGAAAACGGAGAACGCTTAGAAAGTGATATTACTTTAATGTCTGTCGGCGTAAAACCGGAAACAACGGTAGCTTTGACAGCTGGTGTCGAAACAGGTTTACGCGGCGGAATAGTCGTCGATGACCAATATGAAACTAGCCAAAAAGATATTTACGCTGTAGGGGATGCGATTGTCGTTAAACAACAAATCAACGGAGAAGACACAATGATTGCATTGGCTTCGCCAGCTAACCGTCAAGGACGTCAAGTGGCTGATGTCATTAGCGGATTGGAGCGCAAAAATAAAGGCAGTATCGGGACAGCGATTGTACGAGTATTCAAAATGGCAGCAGCGTCGACCGGTTTGAATGAACGCCAATTGCAACAAGCTGATGAGGTGTATGAAGTGATTCATATCCAAGGAAAAAGCCATGCTGGCTATTATCCTAATGCAAAAACCATTGTCTTAAAATTATTGTTTCATCCGACTACTGGTAAAATTTATGGCGCTCAGGCCATCGGAGAAGACGGTGTAGACAAACGGATTGATATCATTGCTACAGCTATTAAAGCCGGAATGACGGTGCAAGATTTGCCGGAATTAGAGTTCACTTATGCTCCTCCATTTGGTTCTGCTAAAGATCCTGTCAATATGGCTGGTTATACAGCCTTAAATCTTATGGAAGGCCTTAGTGAATCGGTGCAATGGCATGAATTAGAAGACAAGCAAGCAGAAGGATATTTATTGCTGGATGTTCGAAATGAAGGTGAATTGAAATCAAACGGCCGTTTAAAAGGAGCAGTCAATATTCCTTTAGATAGTTTGCGAGACCGCATGGCAGAGTTGCCAAAAGATCAACCAATTATTGTGAGCTGTCACAGTGGTCTGCGCAGCTATATAGCGGAAAGAATGCTAAAACAAAATGGTTATAAAGCCAAAAATTTAGATGGAGCATTTGCTCTTTACTCAACAGTAAAACCAGAAAAGGTGGTAAAATAATGTACAATACAATATCAATGCCAGAATTTGAACAAAAATGGAAAAAAGAGAAACTTCCTTTAGTAGACGTTAGAGAAATGAACGAATGGGAAAATGGTCACCTGGACGGAGCAATCCATGTTCCTTTAAGTAATCTTTCAGCTGAAAAAAATAAATTGGATAAAAGTCAAGAGTATTATGTAATGTGTCACTCCGGTGCGCGTTCTTCAATGGCTTGTCAACAATTAGCACAAGAAGGATACAAAGTGATAAATGTAATGGGAGGAATTTCTTCTTGGAGAGGAGAAATCGTTTAATGGAATACGATAAAAAAATTGTGAACCGTTTGAAACGTTCTGATGGTCAGTTGCATGGGGTTTTGAATATGATGGAAGAAGGAAAAGACTGCGCGGATATTGTTACTCAATTATCAGCGGTGCGCTCCAGTATTGATCGTGCGATTAGTTTAATTGTTGCTGAAAATTTAGTAGAATGCGTACAGGATAATATCAAAAATGGTAGTACTGGAGAAGAAAGCGTTGAACAAGCAATTCAGTTATTAATGAAAAGCCGTTAAATTAAAAGAGTTATAGCTTGGATTATTTAGTTCGCCAGTTGAGTGTCAACGTATCGAAACAGAGTTTTTTATTAAGGTAATTTAGTGAAGAACATTACAGGCGATGATTGTTCAGTTTATCCAAGATGAGAAGGTTGCTGCTTTGGGGGACTCCAGAAGAGCCGGTAGATCCAGTGGCCCCTGAAGAGCCAGTTTAACTTCAGAAGTAAATAAGGCATTAAATTTAAGCCCAATACTAACCTGATAAAAACAATTATTACTCTCTTTCCAATTAGGTAATATGGAAAGAGAGTTTTTTGATTTGTCCGAAGACTAGAACATTGAGGAATAAAAAAGTAAGATAGTGCACTTATGTCGATGAGGGGTGTACCCAAAATAGACACACATAAGACGTTGTCTTTTCGCTTTTTTTAATGTAGATTATAAGTGTCTATTAAATGCGCTGAGAAAAGGAGTGAAAAAGGTGAAAGTAGGCTATGCACGTGTATCCACCACCGACCAAAACTTAGACCGACAGATGGAAGCCTTGGAAAGAGCAGGGGCGGAAAAAATTTTCCAAGAAAAAATGTCCGGAAAAAGCATGACCGAACGACTAGAGCTACAAAAGGCTCTTCAATTTCTGCGGGAGAAGGATACTCTGATTGTAGAATCGTTGGATCGGTTAGGACGAAACTACGATGATATTGTCCAAATGGTTCAGAAGTTGGATCAAAAGGAAATAGGACTCATTGTTTTAAACTTACCTATTTTGAACCAAGAGATTGGAGATCCAAATCTCCAAAAGTTGATCCGAAACATGATTGTACAGCTCTTGTCCTGGACGGCTCAAAATGAACGTGAAGAAATCAAGCGTAAGCAACGACAAGGAATCGAAATAGCTAAACGGAAAGGCCACTATAAAGGCCGGCCGGTGAAGTATTCAGCCAATGCAAAGAATCCAAAAGATCGCATGACGTATCAGGTAATCGTGAATAAGTTGACGCAAGAGGAACCAATTAAACAGATTGCGGAAGACACGGGGGTAACAAGGGATACAGTTTACCGGATCAAGAAGGAATTGACTGATACAACAGCTCCTTCCCCCTTTGTATAGTGTGAGAGTAATTTGAAAAAAACATCGTAAATTAGTAAATTAGTAAACAAACAAATTAATAAACAAGTAAATTAGTAAACAAATATACAAAAAGAGGAAATTATGACAAACGACCAAGCACAAGGCTATGTTTTATTAGCTTGCAAAGAGTTAGGCATCAGTAGAGAACAAGCCGAGCAACTAATTTACGCCATGGAAAGTCAATTTGATTATTATGCAGAACAAGAAGCGAGAGAAAAAGGCTTCGACTGGCTTTATGATCGAGAAAAATAAAAAAACATATTATGGAAATGTTGTTTATGAATCTCAACCCGAAAACTGAACACTCAAAAAAAAGAGTGTTGTAAGTTTTCGGGTTATTTTTATGCAAAATTTTCGGTATACTCTATTTGAGTTATACAGAAGGGAGTGGACAGGATGAGTAAAAAGATATATAGCCAAGCTGAGATTCAATCTTTAAGAAACAATCCTAATGTGAAAAGTGTGACAGAGAAAAGTATTACCTATTCATCAGAATTCAAAATAAAGGCCATTAAACAAAGCAAACAAGGCATGAAATCCACTCAGATATTTGAACTTGCTGGACTTCCTTCTCATTTAATCGGAAAAGGAAAATCCGATCAATCACTATCACGTTGGAAAAGATTATATAAAGATCACGGAGAAGATGTATTGTTACAAGAGACTCGTGGTTCAAAAAATAATGGTCCCTATGGACCAAGAGAACAATTATCGTTACAAGAGGCGCTAGACAAAGCAAATGCCCGTATAGCCTATCTAGAGGGGAATCTTGAACTAGTAAAAAAATTAGAACAGCACGAGAGGAGCGTGAAAAACGACAAAAGAAACGACTTAAGTAAACAAGAACGCTTTAGATTGATTAACCAAATTATTCGTGAGAATCAACTTGCTGGAATGGTGAATCATTTATGCGACCTTGCAGGGGTAAGTAAAAGCGGCTACTATTACTGGCTAAATAGTAGCGATAAACGTGCTGAGCGTGATCGAAATGATTGGGAAGATTTCCAATTGTTATATAGAATTTTTCTGGATAAGAAGAAGTGTGGGATTGATGAAATAAAAATGGCGTTAGAAACTGAATACGATGTAGTAATGAATCATAAAAAAATCAGAAGAATTTTGCGCAAGAATAACATCATATCATCAATACGAGCAGCGAAACCATACCGTAAAATGATGAAGGCAACCCAAGAAAATGCTACCAAGAAAAACCTTGTCAATCGTCAGTTTGATCAAGGTATCCCGTACAAAGTATTTCTCACAGATATCACTTATCTTCCTTATGGAAGTGGACAATGGGCCTATCTTTCAGCAGTTAAGGATGGTGCTACCG
Source organism: Jeotgalibaca sp. PTS2502 (assembly GCF_001975685.1). Taxonomy (NCBI): domain Bacteria; kingdom Bacillati; phylum Bacillota; class Bacilli; order Lactobacillales; family Carnobacteriaceae; genus Jeotgalibaca; species Jeotgalibaca sp. PTS2502. The sequence continues at coordinate 1,528,137 of NZ_CP019433.1, read as the reverse complement.
GTGAGATTGTTGCACATCACTTCTCAACTAGCTTAAAAATGAATTTAGTTTATGAAACGCTAGATAAATTAAATAATGTGATTAAGGATATGCCAGTAATGGAAAGGTATATCCACTCAGATCAAGGGGTTCATTATACCTACCCTGTTTTCCAGGAAAAAGTTCTTTATCGTCTCCATCCCTCTCACTTGGATTCTTTTTAGATAAATCAAATGAAACGGATGAATTACATTAAAATCGCTTAAAGGTATCTTTTTCAATATTCCTTTGTTGAGCTCCTCTTCAACAGCCATCTGATAAATAAAACTGATTCCTAAATCTTTTTCGACCAATTTTTTAGTTGCACCAATGCTCCCAATCGTCATAACTTTCGAAAAGCTGTCTAAGTGGATTCCTTTACTTTTTATAGCTGTCTCGAAAATCAGGCGTGATCCCGATCCTTCTTCACGGACTAGAAGAGGTGTAGAAAATAAGTCGTTAATGCTCTGTTCTTGTTTCCATAAAGAACTTTTTTCTGAACAGACAGCGATAAACGGTTCTTCAGCGATTTTCTGGAATTCAAATACAGATTGATTGAATTCTCCTTCCACAACCGCAAAATCAATTTTCCCATGTTCCATCAATTCGATCAAATGTTGGGTATTGTCTGTTACCATCGAGATATCGTGCACTGGATATTGGTTCAAATACGACTCAATTAGTCCAGGCATCATGTATTCCCCAATCGTCAAGGAAGCCCCAAATGAAAGGGTAGTGTGCTCTACAGTAGAAGTTAGTTGCTCTTCCACCTTAGCGATCTCTCTTTGGAGCAAATAAAGATCTTTTTGCAGCTGCTTTCCCTTAGCCGTTAATGATGATTGTCTCTTTTCATAATGAATCAGTTCAACCCCTAACTCCTGTTGCAAAGACTGAATATGCTGGGTGACAGCCGGTTGGGTAATGTGCAATCTTTTGGCTGTGGTCGTGTAATTCATTTCTTCTGCCAAAGTAAGGAACGTTTGGTACCGGTAATCTAACATCTAATGCCACTCCTCAATAACAATTTCTTATAAATATATAATAAATGATTATTTTATTTTATACAATCTTCGGTATACCATAATACTATAAATATTTGAAGGAGGTTTAACATGCGCGCAAAATTCAAAAGAAGCTATTCTATTTTACCCGGTCTTCTAATCAGTGTTTTGATCTCGTTAATCAGCCAATATCTATCTGCCCTTCTGCCAAATTTAGGAGCAGCACTGATCGCAATTTTTTTAGGAATTTTGTTGGGAAATACTTTTTTAAACAAGCCTTATTTTAAAAGAGGAACTAAATTTTCTGAAAAATCCCTCTTAGAATGGTCGATCGTGTTAAATGGAATAATCTTAGATTTTCAAATCATCAAGCAAGTTGGTTTTACTGGATTTATTTTTGTTATTCTTCAAATGGTTTTGACGATTTTATTCGCTTATTGGATCGGTCGAACTATGAAGTTCAATAAAAAAATGTCTTTGTTGATGGGTGCCGGCAATGCAGTCTGCGGCTCTTCTGCTATTGGTACTGTCTCTCCGATAATTGGTGCCGATAAGAAAGATAAAGCCATGTCCATCACTATAGTTAATGTAACAGGAACCATATTGATGGTCTCACTGCCTATTCTCGCTTCTGTTCTGTACCACAACGAAGTCGTTCAAACATCAGCTTTGATTGGAGGTACGATCCAATCCATAGGACAAGTCGTTGCTTCAGCTAAATTGGTGAGTATGGACGTCACTAATCTGTCTATAGTATTCAAACTTATGAGAGTACTCCTTATCATCGGAGTAGCCTTATCCTTCAGTAAACTAAACACTAAAGAGGAAGAACCGCTATTTTCTAAATCAGCAGTTGATTCCACATCTGCTGATTTGAAAAAAAATACAAACCTATTGACTATTCCCTGGTTTATTGTAGGATTTTTCATTTTATTCTTGCTTAGAAGTTTTCTACCCTTACCTTCTTTCATGATTCACAGTTCCGAAGTCATCAGTAATCAATTTGAGATTACTGCTTTAGCTGCAATTGGTCTTCAGGTCAAGTTCTCTGATATCTTGAAAGAAGGGCCTCGTACCATGTTATATGGCTTACTGATCGGCTGCTTCCAAATTATTCTAGCAATTGGTTTGATTTTTTGGCTGTTCTAGTTTAGGTAACAATAATTCAAAATAAGCAGCGACTGATATCAGCCGCTGCTCTTTCTTTTGAATTCACTTTTTTTACCACCCTATTGATGTGAAACTAAACACTCTCAGCGAATGAAATAACAGAGCTAATTAACATAATAATACAATTGTTTTTCAGGACTGATTACCTTAAAAGATCCGTCAGTACATTTGAGGGAACTGCTTTTCCTAAGTATTCTTATTTTAAAAGTATACTCAATCATTTTTAGGCATAAAAAAACAGAATGAAACTATTCTCTTTTTGATATCAACTAAACCCCATCAAACATCAGCCAATCGCTTAATTGGAGCCGTTCTTATGGACCTGCATGATGAATGGATTTATTCTTCAAGAAAATACATCAATTTTGATAAGTAGAAATGGTAAAAACATTGTATAGCATTTTACACAGGAGTCTGGACTTGACTTTCCCGAAGCTTATAAAATTCAAGATACTTTATCGGTGAAAAAAATCATTTTTTAAATATCAATTTATTTAAAGATATGTTTACGTCTAAGGCGTAAGCACATCTTTATTTTTTATTCCCACATTAAAATAGATAAAACCTGATAATCAAAACTTAAGAGTTATGAATACAACAAGTGGAATATAAACTAATACCGCTAATCTGACCTATAGAATTAGCGGTTTGTTTACGTTAAAATTAATGAAACAAATTCTGTTAAAATAGCTATGATGAAGGAGGATTCAATATGAAGCAGCCTAATAATGAATATGCGCCAAGTCAAGGATGTGGGATATTCTTTTTAATGATTCTTACAATGATAATATTGCTGAGCATTCCCGTTGTAATGTTTATTAATGCAGCATTTTTTGAAAAACAAATACTATTGAGCAGTGATTCTCCCGATGATACGTACCATATTGAAATCTCAATAAAAGGCCATTCAAATGAAATCCTTATTGAAGAAGTTACAACTTCTTCAAAGCTTAGTTCTTTCATTGAGACCGAATTGTTAGTAGATGTGGCTTCAGAGAATATTGTAATTGAATGGCTCAGTGACACTGCTGCTCAGATTATTGTGACAGGTAGGGATGGTGCTCAAAATTATTTTTATTTCAATACCAATGCAGAAAAAGAAAAAATAAAGAAAGTATCAAAATAGTAATGTATTGGTATATCCCACTCCTTACTATAATTTTTAACAGATCCAAGACAACAGAAAAGCGTACAGTAATTATAGTTAATAAAAGGTGCTAAAAAGGACTCAAAAATTAAAAACCTAATCTGAAATTTAACAAGGTTTCACTAATTTCGTCTTCATTGATCCCGATATAGCGTTTGGTGATTTTTTCGCTGCTGTGACCGAAAATTTCCATCAGTGTGGCAACGTCTTTGGTTTTCTTATAGTAATGGTAGCCAAACGTCTTCCGCAGTGTGTGCGTCCCAATATCGTCTCTTCCTAACAGCTTAGCGACCTTTTGAAACATCTGATAGACCGTATTGACTTCTAAATGACCGCCTTTGGTACTGGGAAACAAATAATCCTCTGGTTCCAAGTCTTTCGTGTAGTCCTGGATTAACTCCTGTAAGCTGCTTAAATATAAAATGCGTGTTTTTCCGGTTTTTTGCTCCACAATACGTGGGTTTTTCGAGGAAATCACGTCTTTTTTCTTTAATTTCACGATATCGGACATGCGCAAACCGCTATTAATGCCGATCAAAAACAAGAAAACGTCGCGTTCAGCGTTTTTGTTGCGTCTCAAACAGAATAAAAAGTCGTTGATTTCTTGCTGCGTTCTTAATGGTTGGACGTTATAGGTCATTGAAATGCTCTCTCCTATCCTAAAACAGATACATGATTTCATTCATTATAGCACTAAATCATGTATTGGACACCCTTATAAAAAAAGAACCCTATAGATATAGGATTCTCGATACACGATTTTATCCAATTTCATGTGTCTTGTATTCAAGTCACGCCACAAGAGTATGGATGACATATCATTTTGACTTTGAACATCTAGATAAATATAAATAAATAATAGAGATAAAAAATGTAGTGTAATCCTTAATTATCTCTATTACTCGATTAATTTGAAGGTGTGCAATCATTCTTTAGACTGCCCTTAGCAATCGAAGTCCATTCAAAATAACAACCAATGTACTTCCTTCATGAATAATGACACTTATGGCAATATCCGTTAAGCCCAAGAAACTAACGACAATTAAAAAAGCAACAACGGCCATTGAAAAAATAATATTCTGCCAAATAACACGGTTCATTTTCGAAGAAATATTATGAGATTGTACCAATTTTGATAAATTGTTTTGCATTAAAACTAAATCAGATACCTCTACTGCCACATCAGTCCCATCTCCCATAGCGATTCCCACATCTGCATTAACAAGAGCAGGAGCATCATTTACACCGTCTCCAACCATGGCGGTCACACCGTATTTTTCTTTTTGTTCGTCTATTATTCTGGATTTGTCTTCCGGCATGACATTTGCAATCACTTCATCTATTCCCAATTGTTTAGCAACCGCTTTTCCCGTCATTTCTGAGTCACCAGTAATTAATGTGGTGTGTATACCTTGTTTTCTGAAATACTCAATGGTTGCTTTTGCATGTTCACTTGGAATGTCCATGAGGGCAATAAGGCCTAGAACCTCTTCATCTACTGCTACGTACACGACTGTCTTACCTTCTGAAGCCCATTCATTATTTAAACGACTATACTCATCTGAAACATCATCAAACGAAGTCGGTTTTCCTATACGATAATTTCTCCCTTTGTAATCTCCTGTCAATCCTTTACCAATCTGGTTTTCTACATCAATAGTTAGTTTGTTTTTTTGCTCAAACTTTCTTAGAATAGCATCTGCTAAAGGGTGATTGGATTCTTTTTCAAGAGCTACTACGATATCAATCATGTTTTCTTCGTTCACGGAATCAGCAAAATAATAATTGGTTACTTCAGGTTTTCCTTTGGTCAAGGTGCCCGTCTTATCAAATGCAATTGCTTTAATATCGGCTAATTGAGACAGGTAAGAACTACCTTTTGAAAGGACTCCTTTTTTGGCTAAATTAGAAGTCGTCGATAGCGTTGCCGAGACAGTAGCTGCTGCTAAAGCACACGGTGAAGCTGCAACTAAAAGGACTAATCCTCTATAGACACTTTGTGACCATGTCCAATCAAGTAGAAAAGGTGCCAATAACATGAATAACGGAATGGCAATTAAAACAACTGTGACATATTTCGGTTCAAATTTTTGGATAATACTCGCAGCTTTTGTTTGGTTATCTTGGTTCTGATTCACTAATTGTAAAATTTTTGAAAATACTGTATCTTTGTTTTCTTTGGTGACTTTCATCGTGAAGGTACCTGTTCCATTGATTGTACTCCCGAAGACGCCATCTCCTTTGGCTTTCTCTTTCGGGATACTTTCTCCATTAATAGACGACTCATCAATGGATGTAGATCCAGACAAAATGACGCCATCAATAGGTACTTGATCGCCATTCAACACTTGAAGTTGATCTCCCACTTTTAATTCACTGACATCTACATTTTTTGTACTACCATCAGGCAGGATTAACCGGGCAGTCGTTGGATTCATTTCGAGTAATTTCGTTATTTCTCGTTTGCTTCTTCCTTCTGCATAATCTTCCAAAAAATGTGCGCCAGAAAAAATAAGAATCAATAATGTTCCTTCCCAAAAATTCCCCATCAAAGAAGCTCCAATTGCCGCTAATCCCATTAAAATATGAGAATTAGGTATAAACTTTTTTTGTGCTTTTGAATTCTCAATTGTTTCTCCAAGGCCTTCAAGAAGAATAACGTGATACCCGGCACTGATTGTAGCGATTGAGAACAAAACATTTTGTACCAACTGATAATCTTCATTCAAAAATAGAGCAATCACTGCTAATGCTAAACCAACAAAGTACAAAACGACTGGCATTTTCCCATGATCATGGTCGTGATCGTGGTTGTGATTATGATTATGCTTTTCTTGAGACTGTTGTTCTTGGATAGTTTCCATTTCTATTGCCTCCCTATATAATTTATAATTCCTTTGTTTTCCATCATTTACTTCTTGAATCACATAAATTTCCGCTATTTCTGACTCCTTTCGTTTATTCCAAAAGTAAATCGTAATGAATCCACTTTGCATATGACTAACTAATCATATGTTTGTATTCTCATTTTATATCGCTATATACGTTTTGTCAAGATAAAGAGAACGCAACTTCTCTTTTATAAACAAAAGATTAGCATTGTTTCGCTCATATGGTAATATAGATATGAACGAAAGGTCATATGAAAGGAATAAAAACACTATGGATATAAAAACAACTTCTCCAATCGATAAAGAATCTATTCTGTCAATAAGCAAACTATTTAAGGTGATTAGTGATCCTACACGATTGTCGGTTCTCTTTCTTTTACAGAAAAAAGAGTGTAGTGTTGGAAATATCGCTATTTCTCTGGACATGGAACAGTCTGCTATTTCTCATCAATTAAAAACGTTGAAAGACGCACGCTTAGTAAAATCAAGAAGAGAAGGAAAAAGTATGCTTTACAGTTTAGATGACCTTCATGTTTTTAGTATTCTCGAACAAGTTTTAACTCATGTCAGTGAATTAGAAAAATAAAACCAATTAGTTATGTAGCATACAAACTTAGGAGGTTTTTAAAATGTCAAAATCAGATAAAAATCATAATCACTCGCATCAGGATCAATCGAAAAAAAATATTAAAATTGCTTTCTTCATAAATTTTATTTTCTCCATAAGTGAATTTTTCTTTGGGTTTCTTTTCAATAGTGTGTCCATTATGTCTGACGCAGTTCATGATTTAGGGGACTCTATTTCAATTGGATTCGCTTGGTTTTTTCAAGGTTATTCAGAGAAAAAACAAGATGAACGGTTCACCTTTGGCTATAACCGATTTTCTTTACTGGGCGCGCTGATAACTGGCGTTGTGCTAATTAGTGGCTCGTTCTTTATGATCTATCGTAGTGTGCCACGTTTGCTTGACCCACAACCCGTAAATTATAGTGGCATGTTCTGGCTTTCTCTCGTAGCTATTGCATTGAATGGATATGCTGCTTGGATTTTAAGCAAAGGCACATCCAAAAATGAGGGTATGTTGAACCTCCATATGCTGGAAGACGTATTAGGGTGGATTGGAGTCTTGATTGTGAGTATTCTAATGAACTTTACCGAGGCATATCGTCTGGATCCTATCTTATCGATTTTGATTGCACTCTATATCCTCTACAAAACCATTCCTGAATTTTTCACCACAATGAAAATTTTATTGAATGGTTCGCCTGAAAATGTAAACGTAAAGAGCTTGGCGAATTCCATTAAAAATGTTCCTGCTATAAAAGACCTCTCACATTTTCACATTTGGTCACTGGACGGGGAAGAAAACGCCCTTATCGTCACGGTTCTTATAGACCCTTCAGACATAGACAAGGCTAGGGAAATAAAAGAAGTAATTGCAGAAATCGCACATGAATCCAGTGTGAAAAATCATATCACAATAGAAATAACAACAAGTAAAGAATAACTTGAGAAAGGATACTCCCACAACACTTAGGATAGTCCTACACTAAAAATACCTCATTATTTGAAAAGCAAAAAAGGCAGCGACTAAACAAATCGCTGCCTCTCTTTTTATCTTTCGTGATTATGATTTTTAAAAACCTAGTAGCGTTTGTATCGTCCCGTTCTCTACCAAGATAAAGATTCCTAATCCAATAAACACGATTGGAACAATGATTCGTTCATACTTTTCTAACGTTTCGGAAACAAAGGAAATTTTTGCCAACTTATAACTGATAAAGCAAAGAATCGCAATCGAGATAACGAATACTACTAAGGCAATTAAAATTTCTGAAAAAGCTAACGAAGTAAAGTAGGGAATATAAATCCCTAAATTGTCTCCACCTGACGCAATGGTTATTAAGGCGACAGTCCAGAATAACCGACTGGTTCCTCTAGATTCTAGTTTTTCAACGACTTCCTCTTCTTCTTCCTCCTCTTCGCCTATCACAGCGACACGGATACCTAAATAAATTGGAATTAATCCAAGAAGTCCAATGATCCAATCTTGCGGAATAAAATTCAGCACATAAGCAGCAAACAAACTTACAGCTACCAAAATGCCTGTTCCAAGATATTGACCCCAAAAAATGTGTCGAATACCTTTTTGTGTGTGACTTTGAGAAAAGATAATGAGCAAGATAAACAAATAATCAATGCTCGTAGAAATGTAAACAGCGATAGCTGAAAAAATACTTTGTAACAAAATAACTTCCTCCAAACTAAGATTTCATAGATAGATTTTCTGATAACTTTAAAAAAACACGAATAGCGGAAAGGATGTCTTCATTCGCTAAAGAGTAATAAACTACTTTTCCATCTTGACGTGATTTTGCCATTCCATGTTTTTTTAAAAAACGTAAATGGTGTGACGTTGTAGCGACACTAGCAGTAAGTATTTCTGCTAAATCACAGACGCACATTTCCTTATAGGTTTCTAAAGCATAGAAAATTTTAATTCTAGAAAAATCGCTGAAACATTTCCCTAACACAAGTAAGTTTGAAAAATCTTTTTGATCCAATTTATTTTTTATTCCATTTACTTTTTCTTTATGTACGACAGTCACTTGGCAAACGTTTTTCATTCATCTCACCTCACATTCAAACGATTATTTGAATGAAGTATACCTATTTGATCACTCTTTTGTCAATCTACCTTAATTCCAATACACTATTATAAGCAATTTCATGTATTTATTATTTTTATGAAATTTGTCAACACCCATGTATATTTTCTCTATATTGTCTTTCATTTAGAAATAACAAACAAATCCTTCTGTAAATTGTTCAATGGCAGATTTATAATATATTTTAAGTTATTGATTTCTACGTTAGTTATTATAACTCTATTGTATTTGATGGAACAAGGGAGCAGGTTAAACTATAATTTTAACTTGTTAATTACTTAAAAAAGGGAAGAGGTGGAACAATTAAAAACTATTATTTTTTTGAAACGTCAATTTATACGTGCTCTATAGAACTTGCGTTCGTATTGTTGAGTACAGGATTGGGAAATCTCAGAATACATTATTCCCTACTTTAAAGGGGTAAGCGAGGCCTTGACCAATTATCGTGTAGGCGTTTACGGCACCCGCAATGTTTGTTCCCAAGTTACTTCTGCTGGGTCTGCCGTCACTAGCTATGTATCCAACATGTCTTCCGGCTTCAGCGGTAATCTGGGCTTTAAAATGCCGTAAAACTGGAACTTTGATCAATTTGATGAATTCGGAATAAGTGACTATTGGGCCATTGATAAAGTCATACACTCGGGTTTATATCCTCCAATTAAATCCGTTGTAAGATTTGTAACTTCGGACTCTGCTGAGCAGTTAATCAAAGAAGCTTTAGCGAGAGTAACAGAAGGTATTCCTTTGTTCGAGATGGTATCTGAGAGGATTGAACTGGATGGGGAGGAGAGAGAACTATTTAATTCTTCTCTGCTTAAAGTAACCTTTAGCGCTTCTAAAGACATTACTATAGGAGACGATGAGGGATTAGGCAATATTGTTCATGTCAGCAATGGGGAACCCTTTGGAGCAATCGAAACAACCATAGAGAACACCTTTGGCTTATCCAGTCAAATTACTCTGGACAGTAAGGGGATCACCAATACGCTGGCTTCTAATATGGGTAATGGGATCATCGAGACCTCGGTGAGCGTCCAATCAGGAGAAATCAAGTACACCTATAGAATCATAGTAGCTGATATCGAACTAGGTTCTGGTATCAAGACCTCAGCCGCAATCCTTTTCAATGTGTATCTTAAGAATTCTAATTTCCCACCTGATTATCCAAATCCAATACCTGTGGACGTCACTGATGGTATTTCCACTGTATCAGACCGGTTCTCAGAAGGGGCTAAGGATGTAGCAGTGGTGGTAGGAGCTTTGGCCTTTGCAGGGCTTGTAGTTGCCAGCTGGATATATCTCGCACCTCTACTTACTACAGCGGCAGCATACCTTGCTAGTGGGGCATCGGCGTTCAGTACTATATTAGCCGCCTTTGCAAATTAAGGCTTTGACAGAATTGCCTCAACCTAATTAAAAACAGGTCTCCTTTAGGATGGAATATCATTCCATCCTAAAAGAGACCTTTCTTTTGCTCGAATCGACTATTTTTTAGGGATTTTTCTATTAGTTATTCTTCTGAATTCCTCTACTTCTTCCGTGGAATTGAAGAAGGTTTTCGGAATAGCGTTCACTTTTATAGGGGTTACAGTTAGGATAAACATGTCGGCATACTCGAACACGGCGCTGAATTCCTCCCATCCCAGAAAGTGACGGATACGATCGGATTCCATTTCTATTCCCGATTCCGTAACGGTATAGATAAATTCACTGTGAGCTGCCGGATCGCGGACATATTCTTTTGTGAGCGCACGATTCAAAAGAGAGAAGCCCACAATCACCCCAATAACTATGCCGCCCAGCATAATGAGTATCGTAGCCAGAACAGAAAATTCCATAACATAATGCATATATAAAAAGAACAAGGAGAAAAAGATTAGAAAGAAAAGAGCAGATCCTTTTCTTCTCATGTGGTACCGGTACAGATTAAGTTTCTTTAAATGCTCCAGTTGCAGCTGCCCCTTGAATCTCAATAAGGGTTCTCCTTCAATCATACAAAAACCTCACTTTTCATTTAACGGATTCTACTACTCCTAAACCATAATAATTTTATACTAAATTACCTCCTTATCCAACGATTACCTTTTTATATACTTTTTCTCACTTTCCTAAAAAGTCTTCTCTATTCCAATTTATCTTGGTTAGAAGAAAAAGCATCAATAAAAATATACTAAAATTAGAAGGGAGAAGTCTCAAAAAGATTTCTACTTAACTAATCTTAGTATAGTTTAGATTCAAATTTTTTTGAAATAAATATATTTGAAGTAGACTAGCTTATTGCTTAGTAATGTATTGTTTTTCATTGTATCTTTTCGGTCTCTGAATAACCATTGAAATAAAAAAAATTTTGAGTATCATCTCGACCCATCACAATGATCTCAGCTAACTTGTCATTGAGCCATTTGATTTTGATATCTTCTGGATTCACATATGTGAGCTGATCAGTTATGATAACGGCACTATGCTCTGAAGAAGTTGCGGTTTCTTTAATAATGATTTCACTTGAATACCCTTCTGTTGATACTTCTATATGGTAAGTATTATCGGGAGAGTCACTGACTAATAAGATTTTCTTTTCAAAAAAATGGTTATAAGTAGTTTTTAAAACGGGAAGGCTCATAAGAAGGAACGTTGTAAGAACCATTAAAAAGAATATTCCACATCCTTGATTGGGCACATCTTCACTCTTGGGACGCTTCATGTTACCACTCTCCTTTTTTGTGTATATTCTAACATATGTCCACTTGTTTTATATTATATACTTTTTAACTTTTTGCAAAGTTATTGAAGAAAAAGGATTGTGAAGTCGCTGGACAGTGTTAGTTTAATACTACCTCTACTATATAATAATAGAGTCAATTCGTTCTTATTTTGATATCCTGTATTTTTTCTAAGGAAACCTAAAAAAAACAAATAAGTATCTCTTTGACAATCAATTCTTCAAAAGCATATAACTAAGACCCAGGGTAAAAGTTATGAAAAATAGTCATATATGACTATTTTGTTATAAATCGTAAATATAATGTTATAATTAGAATATAGTAAAAAAGTAGTTGAATATCTTTCTTTTAAGCACTAACGGCACGGTCCTGATTTTTCCTTAGTCAACTGTATTACAACAATTGTTTTCTTGTTTGTTAGTAGTAGCCTTGGTGTATTTTGCAAGATGAAAGTGCAGCAGGTAAAATAGTAACAGCAAAGAAAAAGACGCAAGCTTTTTTTACTCGCCCAGGAGAATCCTATCCCTGGACATTAAACTCAGAAAGTGTCATAAGCTGGACAGAATATACGTATTGGACAGGATATGATGCTTATTATGAATTACAAAAGTACAGTACTATGGGGAAACTGGTGTTAGCCAAGGCCCGCCTCATGTTATCAAATTCGAGGATCGAACGTATCATTACAATGGCTATTGATTTAGGAGGTATCACAAATTGGTAAAAACTATTTATTTTCAGTTGCTTTTGGTCCTATTATTAGTGGGATGTACAAATAATAATACAGCAGATACTGGCGTCGACACCCTTCCCCCTTCTGAAACAATCAGCAAGTTTACTGCGGAAATTAAGGAGACTAACGAGCGTCCTTACTTTAAAGGTGACACCTATTACACTATAAACGAAGAAGTGACCCTCATGTCCCATGAATTTATCACAGATAGTGAAGGAAAACCCACTTTAGTACTTTGGGTAAACTATACGAATATTGGGGATGACGCTTTTGCACCGATAGGCGTAAGAGGTCATTTCAATTTTTTCCAAAATGGAGAAGAAATTGAAGAAGGCTTTGCCTCTATCTCTGAAGAATTTTCTGAAGAAAACCCACATTACGAGGAAGCCTATGGAGTTGCGATTCGCCCAATAGCCCCTGGGGAAAAAGCCAAAATTTATATTGCGATTCCCCTTGGAGAAAAAAGTGATGTTAGACTTGAGTTTGATGAGAAAATTATAAATGATGATAACGAAAGTATTCTTTTTAGTTTTAATGAGGAATGAATATAATTTCTTAATATATATGAAACATACTGGGAAAAAACTCAGTCCTTGAATAAAGAAAATCCCTACTTCTTTCTAAATCTGAAAGAGGTAGGGATTTTATAGTTTTTAAAAGACACAGTGAGCCAAATACCTTATAATTTAACTTCACTGTGTAGTTAATATAGCCTTCCGCTTTTATTTTATCTATTGTATTAAAAAGGGTAGTTAAAGATTCATTTTTAAAGAGATAACATTTGATACGAAAAACAACCTCTTTTAATAAATAAAAGAGGCTGTTTTTATTTGTCTCATAATCGATTGTTTTTGATACAGAGGGATCCTCAGTCCTTTTGGAAATAAGGAATGGTAAAGAGTTTCCCTTTATATTAAACTGAACAGGTAAACAGAGAACAGGATATTCCATTTAATATCTGTAGCGGCCTTAAATGGAGTGACCATTCTACTTAGTATCGTGAAGGAGTGATTGCCATGTGGACGAAAAAGAGAATTACTTATAACACAGTGGTAGGAGGTAACACTGAAAACTAACCTCCGTTACTACAAAGGAGGATTTTTATGAAGATTCGAGAATACGAAGACCAAGACAAAACATCATGGATTCGCTGCCGAGTAGTATCCTTTTTGGACAGCTCCTATTTTGATGATGTTCAAAACTTTCGGGAAGAATACGAGAACCCTGTTATTCAAATGGTAGCGATAGAGAATGGGCAAGTCATCGGCTTCCTGGATTGTGAGTATGAGGAGGAACCGGGAGATGCCTGCTACTTTGAGGGTTCAAAAGGCGGAGTGATTTGGCATTTAGGAGTCTTACCTGAATATAGGGGGCAGGGTTTAGCAACCGCGCTCTGGCGGGCAGCCCAAGAAAAGCTGAGAGAGAATGGGGTCGAACGGGTAGAGGTTTGGACCCAGGATGACATGGCTGCAACGCAGTGGTACCTTAAGCAAGGGTTCCTGTTCAGGGAAGCGTATCTGAATGCTTATTTGAAAGGGAATGCAAATAATTCGATATTACAGAGTTTTATCAGTTTTGAAAATATAGGAGAAGTATACGGGATCCGAAACTTCAACTTCGAAGCGCCAATCGAGCGAAAAGAAGAATTGGAAAAAATCTGCTACCGTCTTCATGAAGTGCGTGTCTATGAAATGAATATCTGAAGCAAGAAGACCCTGAGTAAAATACTCAAGGTCTTCTTTAGTATAGTAGCTACAATTTCCGGAATCCGGTGAATAGTGCAGATAGATAACTCCTAAAAGAAATGCATAATAAATCCAAAAATAACGGGGACAAAAAGTGATCGACCGGAATTCCCAAAACTATTGCAGACGATTCAAACGGGTGATACATTGGTGGTCACAAAGTTAAACCGATTCGCACGCAGTACTCAAGACGAATTGAATACGATCAAGTACCTTTTTGAAAAGGGTGTTCGGATCAATGTCTTGAATCTAGGTGTGATTGAGAATACTTCAACGGGAAGATTAGTCTTTACCATATTCAGAGCCTTTGCGGATTTTGAACGTGATTTGATTGTGGAACGAACCCAAGAGGGAAAGGAAATCGCCAAACAACAGCCAGGTTTCAAGGAAGGGCGCCCTAAAAAGTTCTCCCCAAAGCAGATCGAATTGGTTATGAAGTTCCTAGAGACCCACTCCTATATGGAAGTCGAGAAGATGACAGGGATCAGTAAAAGTACGCTTACTCGATATAAGTGAAAGAGAGGAGATATGTCTTATGAGTGAAAATATATCAAATCAAGATAGCATAGAGCAAAGAAGTTTGGATTTCATAAAGAATAATTTAAATAAAGAAAATTATTTTGGATTATCTGATCAGCAATTTGTTCAACTGAAAAGCTGGCTAGAGAGTGCCCATTTGAACACACACAGTACTAAATTTTCAGACATTGTATTTAATAACGGATTCATTGAGCATTTTGCTATTACCTCTTCATCTGAGGATAGAAAGGGAGCTCAGCAAACACGAGAATCAATAATTTTTAAAAAGAATAGTGAGATTAACTTTTTAAATAATTTAGACACTTAGCGCTCTACCTTATTCTCATCACACCTTCTCGCATTGGTATCGTAGATCGATCTGATGTAGGCGCTTGGATAGGGTATTATGGGGCCGTTTTAGGAGGAGTTATTACTTTACTTGTTATGGCTGAAATTGTCGAGTGGGGGATTTGTTTAGGCTCAGTCGACAGAATTCGCCCTAAATGTGTCGAGTGACCATTTTTTTCAGTGCTAGTCGACATTTTCCTAGCAAGTCTTAAAAAATTGCATAAATTTAATTCTTAGTGTTTCATAAAAGGAGCGGGTTTAGTAGAATAGACCTATTGAGTTTAAGGAGGAAATAATAAACATGATAGAAATATTGAAGGCAATCATTCTCGGTATTGTTGAAGGTATTACAGAGTGGTTACCGATTTCGAGTACAGGACATATGATTTTAGTTGAAGAATTTATTCAATTAGATATGACAGCCGCATTTAAAGAAATGTTTTTCGTGGTCATTCAATTGGGTGCTATTTTAGCAGTGGTGGTGCTTTACTTTAATAAATTAAATCCCTTCTCTTTTAAAAAGACTAAAGAAGAGAAAAAAGACACTATGGCAATTTGGTATAAGGTCATTGTTGGGGTCATTCCAGCTGCCGTTTTAGGTTTGCTGCTAGATGATTGGTTGAATGAGCACTTTTACAATTACTGGGTTGTTGCGATTATGCTGATCGTTTACGGTGCTTTATTTATTCTTGTTGAAAATCGTAACGAAGGTAACAGCGGTAGTATCCACAGCTTCAGTGATTTATCTTATAAAACAGCACTAATGATTGGTTTTTTCCAATGCTTGTCTCTTATTCCAGGTACATCACGTTCTGGCGCAACGATTTTAGGGGCTATTATTTTAGGAACATCTCGTTTTATTGCAGCAGAATATTCCTTCTTCCTGTCGATTCCCGTTATGTTTGGCGCAAGCGCACTAAAACTAGTTAAGTTCGGTTTTGATTTTACTAGCCAAGAACTGACGATTTTATTAGTGGGCATGCTAGTTGCCTTTGTCGTTTCGATCGTTGCCATTAAATTCCTAATGCGTTACATCCAAAATAACGACTTTAAAGCCTTTGGTTGGTACCGAATTGTTTTAGGAGCTCTAGTAATTGCATATTTCGTTTTATTTGCCTAAACTTTTGAAGAAAATGCTATACTGAGAGTATTAAAAAGGGAAAAGGTGAGGCAATGTTCAGCCAAAGTGTTGTTGTGATACCAGCGTTTAACCCAAGTAACGACCTTATTTTATATGCCAAGCAATTGATAGACAAAGGTGTTCCTTCTATTATTATTGTCAATGATGGCAGCAAGCCAGAACATCAGGCAGTCTTCGACCAATTAGCAGCCTTGCCAGCGTGCCAACTACTTGTACATGAGGTGAACCGTGGTAAAGGTCGCGCATTAAAAACCGCTTTTTCTTATATAAAAGAACAGCAGTTAGCAGTAAAAACCATTGTGACTGCCGACGCAGATGGACAGCATGTTGCTGAAGATGTGATGGCACTCATCACCGTTGCCAAAGGCTCCCCTAATACAATTGTGCTAGGCGTACGTGACTTTGACCAAGATAATGTTCCCTCAAAAAATGCATTTGGAAATAAACTAACGAGCAGAGTAGTTGCCTTGTTATTCGGGACCTACATTAGCGATACACAAACTGGATTACGTGCTTTTGATTTTAACCATTTAGATTGGTTATTGGACGTGAGCGGTGACCGCTTTGAATACGAAATGAATGTACTGACGTACGCTTTGATTCAGTCAATTCCCATTCATGAACAAGCTATCCAAACGATTTATTTCGGTGGAGAATCGTCGTCTCACTACAAGGCCCTAACTGATTCACTTCGCATTGCTAAACAACTATTAAGAGGATTCATTTTCAAAAAACGATTTAAATAAATTGAAGAACCAGAACGCGGAAGCGTTCTGGTTCTTTTTGTTCCCAGAGTGAGTAGAACCACCAAATTAAGTTTCTACTCACTCAAAATCCATCACCACTCATATGAAGAGGTTTTTCAGTGGCCTTATGCTATAATGCAGAAAAATAGAGGGCTAGTTTAAAGGAGTTTTTAGAGAGTTGAACATTATTTTAACGATGTATATTACCTTGATGCCTGTCATTTTGGCAGGTGTGGCTAATATGAAGTTGCTGAAATCTAACTGGCTATTAGATTGGACCGCCAGGATTGATGGTGGCAAGACATGGCGGGACGGCAGGCCTGTTTTTGGTGAGAATAAAACATGGCGCGGGGCACTAGGAATGGTTGTGTGCAGTATCATTGCTATGATTATTTGGGGCTTTTTATGCCGTAGCTTTCCTTATCTGCAAAACCATAATCAGTTTTACCAAAACAATGACAACACCATCGTCTTTAATGGTTTCGTCGGTTTTTGGCTAGGAGTCGCTTATATTGTCTTTGAATTACCAAACAGTTTTTGGAAAAGACGGCAGGATATCCCAGCAGGTCAAGCATCAGAAGTGGCTCACCCATTGAAATATATGTGGCTGGATCAAATGGACTCCTTGTTTGGTTGCGCACTCGTCTTAGCCTACTTTCAACCGATTTCCATTTGGTTGTATCTGGCTTATGTCATTTTGGGGGCGGCGACCCACCTCATTATTAATACCGTATTAGTCAAGATGGGTTGGAAAAAATCAATTTAATGGAAAGGATGATCTTATGCGTAAATTAATGATTATTCCAGCATTTCACCGCGCCAACCTCGTCAGTTTAGTTGGGTTATGTTTTGCTATTTTAAGTATGTATACAACGATAACCGGTCCCTTAACACGAGCAGTTATGTTTATGATAGGGGCTGTTTTATGTGATTTATTTGACGGGAAATTTGCCTCGCAGTTTAAGCGCAATACTGCTGAAAAGCAAATGGGAGAACTCGTCGATTCATTAGTCGACATGATTTCCTTTGTGGCATTACCGATTGTTTTTTTAATCATCGTGACCAACTACTCGCCCTTATCAGTTGGTATTAGTTGCTTCTACGCGATTATGGCAGTGAGTCGTCTTAGCTATTTCCATGTCACCAAGGAAGACCAGCTAGAAGCAGACGGTCAGTACCGCTTTTTCATTGGCGTTCCCGTTACTTATATACTACTGGTTGTGCCGATTTTATATACACTATTTGAACTATTCGGGGCAGTCCAAACGACTGTTTTCCAAGCCATTTTACAAACCACTTATATTATCATGGGTGGCCTCTTTGTTTGGAAACGCCCCATCCCCAAACCAGCAGGCATGATGTATGCCGTCTTTGTCTTACTAGCGGTCATCATCCTAGCCGTTCTCATCAGTAGGTGATCAGATGGCAGACTACTACAATCGCCAAAAGGGCACTATTGAAAAAGAAAAAGAAGTTGGCGGCAAAGCCATCGAATGGCTCTACCAAACTAGTTTCGGTCGACTGCTCTTAAAATTATTGGTCGGCCCAAGCTTTTCAAATTGGAAGGCCAAGCAAAGTAGCAAACCGTCTTCAGCTAAGAAGATTGCGGATTTTGTTGAAAAGTATGACATCGACTTATCAGAAGCAGAAAAGGATAGCTTTTATTCCTTCAATGATTTCTTTACACGTAAATTAAAACCAACTGCTCGGCCGATTGATTCTAATCCACAATCAGTGGTAGCCGTTTGCGATGGTAAGTTGCAAGTTTTCCCTTTGAATCATCAAACGCAGTTTACTATTAAGACTAGCCAATATAGTTTTCTGGATATCATTCAAGACGAGACGCTAGCGGAAACCTTTAAGGGCGGTTATTGTTTCGTTTACCGATTAAGTCTGGATGATTATCACCGTTATATTTATCCTGACGGGGGTCGTTGTTTAACAGAAGGCCGTATAAAAGGGAAGTTGCACACCGTCCGACCGATTGCCCATGAATTTGTATCTGTTTTTAGTGAAAATACTCGCCACTGGCAGTTGCTGGCGACCCAGCACTTTGGTCAGCTGCTGTATATGGAAGTGGGGGCAATGTTAGTAGGGAAAATTCAGAATCATGAGCATAGCCGTTTTGAAAGAGGGCAAGAAAAAGGTTACTTTGAATACGGCGCCTCAACGATTATTGTCTGCTATCAAAAAGATCAACTAGCGATAGATGAGGAGATTTTACGACAAAGTCGTGCAGGCTTAGAAGTAAAAGTTAAATTAGGAGAAAAGGTTGGCGAAGCATATGTTTAAAAGACTTAATGGGTATATCAATGAAATGTACCCGATTATACCGAGATTGTTTATTAGTTTATTAATGGTAGCTGTTCAGTATTTTGCGGTGATAACCTTCGCTCAAAATCAGCCAGCTTATCAGTTTAATTGGGCAGATGTGGGTGTTGTTTACACCGTCTTTGCTTTTTTATTTTTATTACGGATTGCAGATGAATTTAAAGATTTTGAAAATGATAAGATTAATTATCCAGAGCGTGCGTTACCATCTGGGCGTGTCTTTAAAAAAGATTTGTGGGCGTTAGGAATTATTTTGTTTATAACGATGGTGACAGTGAATCTCTTGTTGCCGCAATCTGTTTTACCTTTTGCCTTAGTTGTTTTTTACGGCTTTTTGATGACAGTTTGGTTTTTCCAACGTGATAAAATTGAACCAAGTTTGGTATTAGCGCTTATTAGCCATAATCCAGTTCAGCTGATTTTAAGTTTTTACGTGATTCATTACGTTTGCTTTCGCTACCAGTTGCCTATTTGGACTTGGCAAAATATATGTGTGGCTTTAGCGCTCTATATGCCTGCCTTACTTTGGGAAATTTCTCGAAAAATTAAAGCGCCGGAAGATGAAAATCAGTATGTGACTTATTCACAAGTATGGGGATTTGAAGGCTCGTTGCGGGTTGTTTTGGCAGTTGCCGCTGTCGGTGTTTTCTTTGCCATGGTCTTAGTTTACCAACAATTGGGGTCCTTCTTATTGATTCTAGCTTACGCGGTATTGGTTTATTTCATTTATCGCTACTACCAAGCGCCACAAGGCAAGCATTTGAAGGCATTAGTGCCAGTCTATTTAATTGCTCATTTGTTGATTTTCTTAGTCTTAATTTGTTTATGATATTTTTAGATGTTAGGAGACAGTCGCATGTGGTTGAAGGATAGTCAGCTAACCCTCCAAAATGCAGGGGGTAAAGCAACAGCATTGGCTGAAATGAAAAAAATAGGGCTCAATGTTCCCGATTTTATTGTCCTATCCGTTGCGGGTGGCGAAACAATCAGCGAGCGGTTAGAGCCAGCTTTAACAAAAGAAGAAATCGATCAGTTAAGTCGTCTATTAGATGACTGCTGTCCGGCTTATGACCTATTTTCAGTGCGCTCTTCTGCTGTTAAAGAAGATAGTCATGACCTGTCTTTTGCCGGTTTATTCGATACGTATTTGAATGTGAGCCGCGATCAATTGGCTGAAAATATTGCTAAGTGTTTAGCATCAGCTCGTTCAAAACATGTGGAAGATTATGCTGATCATAACCAGTTAGACCAATCAGATTTGAAAATGGCAGTTATTATTCAAGGTATGGTTGCATCTGAAAAAGCGGGTGTTTTATTTACTGCTAACCCAAATGGTTTATTAAATGAACAAGTTTTAGTAGTTGGTAATGGTTTGGGAGATGGTATCGTCGATGGCATTGTGCCAGTTACGACTTACTATATTAAGGCAGATGAAGGTCTATCTTATTATGAACAAGACGAAGACTCACCGTTACTTGAGGCTGCGGAATTAGCAAGTTTGCTTCAACAGGCAAAGCAGTTGCAAACAACGAGTAAGAGCTATTTGGATTGTGAGTTTGCCATTTCAGGTGGTCAGGTTTATTATCTTCAATCGCGTCCGATTACGACACTAAAACCAAAAGACCAAGCGGGAACGCCGCTTATTTTAAATAACAGTAATTTGGTTGAAAGTTATCCGGGGATTAGTTCGCCATTAACAGAAAGTTTTATTCAGTATGCCTACCAGCAAGTTTTTAGAGGTGTCGCTTGGCGCTTTTCTAAATCAGACAGTCTGCTAGAGGATTATGATGATGCTTTTTCAACCTTAGTGGTTAGCACTAATGGTCGCATGTACTACAACATGAATCATCTCTATAGCTTGCTTCAATTTCTACCCTTTCCGCAACAGGTCTTACCTATTTGGCAGGAAATGATGGGTTTTTCGCAAAAAGAAGTGATTTTAGCTCCCAATCTCAAGAAAAAAACGAGCCTCTTTGATAGTTTACGCATTTCTGCCCGCATACTGAAAGAGTTTTTCACGACACCAGGTCAGATGGCAGCTTTAAATCAATCCTTTGATCAAGTGGAAGATTATTTCAATGCCCACTACTCAGATCAAATGGGGATGGATGAGGTGAAGTCTCTTTATAACGGCTTAGCCGAGCGCATCTTAATGAAGTGGGATATTACCCTCGTCAATGATTTATATGCCTTTGTTTATACTGCTCTCTTGAAAAAGACTCTATCTAAGTGGGGCGGTACGGAATCGGAAGAGCAGTGGAATCAGTGGTTTTCTGGCATACCGGCCATTAGTAGTATGGAACCTGTTAGGGCCATGGAGGACTTAGCGAAATATGTTCTGCGTCACCAACTTTTGGACGACTTACTAGCACTTACTTCGGTAGATGAGCTAGAAGCTTATTTAGAAAAAGACCAAACAGGATTTGCGCAACACTTTACCTACTATATTAATCGCTATGGCGACCGCTCGCTAGAAGAATTGAAACTAGAAACGGAAACGTTTCGCGCTAATCCGATGAAGGCAATTCAGCAACTGATTTCCTTCTGCCAGCACCCAACTAATCATGGACAAACGAAACAAGCTGATCAATCCTTAACGTTTTCTGCTTCTTTTTGGAAAAAAGGATTGGTTCGTTATTTGAGTAAACATGCTCGCTTAGGAATTGAAAACCGTGAACTATCACGTCTAAACCGCAGCCGTATTTACGGTATGGTGCGAACGATGATGTTACGAATGGGGAAACTTGCAGAGGAAGCAGGTTGGTTAGACCATTCTCGAGATATTTTTTGGCTAACGATGGACGAAGTCATGACCTTGTCAGCAGAAACATCTGCCAAAGTAGTCGTTGAAGAACGACGTAACCGATATAACGGCTACGACCAATTGCCACCATACGGTTATTTGGTGTTTCAAGATAAAGTTGTTAATAAAGCTGTTCAAACGGTCCAATCATTGATAGATGATGAGCAGATTAATCATTTCCAAGGCATCGCAACGTCTAGTGGGAAAGTCAGTGGAGACGTGTTAGTGATTGCCAACCCCAATGAGGTAACCGAAAGTGTGATGGGGAAAATTCTAGTAACGACTATGACGGATCCGGGCTGGGTCTTTTTACTGACACAGGCTAAAGGGATTATCGCTGAAAAAGGGTCGCTCCTCTCCCATACAGCCATTATTTCAAGAGAGTTAAATATACCAGCTGTTGTTGGTATCAAACAAATTACCCAACGATTAAAAACTGGAGATCAGGTGGAATTAGATGCTAATACGGGTCGAGTAACGATTTTGAAGCGAAAGGGTGAGCAGAATGAAAGCTAACTGTCCCATTCTAACGGATAAAACGCTAGAGGCATTCGTTTCTTTTTCAACTCATTTATATGAACCCGCCTATCAGACTGAAAATCAAACAGAGTTAAGGGCGTTACTGACAACGAGCCATCCTTTAAGTCACTACTTTCAAATGATTCCCATTTGGGTTGTCGAGGATGACCACATTCTAGCCCGTGCTGTCTTGTCCATTTATCCGGACGATGATGCAGCTTACTTGGGTTATTTTGAAAGTGAAAACAATCCAGAAGCTGCTCGTTTACTCTTTGAAGAGGCAGTCAACCAGAGTCGCTTGCATCAGAAGAAACAGTTAGAAGGGCCGATGAATGCTAGTTTTTGGTTGGGCTATCGCTTGAAAACCAATCATTTCAACGACCAACCTTACTTTTCAGAACGTTACCAACCGGACTATTACCAAAAGCTTTGGGAAGCGAATAACTTTAAACGGACTGACCGCTATTTTTCCAACCACTATGCACCAGTCGATGAGCAGATGTCGCGGCATAAGTATGCGAAACGTTACCGTCAATTTCAAGAAAAAGGCTACGTGATTAAGAGTCCAAATCGAGCAACATTGGATCAAGATTTTGCGGATGTTGCCGAATTAATCCAAGACCGCTTCAAAAACTTTCCTGTTTTCAAGCAAGTCAGCCCTGATGAATTCATTTCCTTATTTTCAAACTTAAAACTGATCTTAAGGAAAAGGTACGTCAAATTGGCTTATACCTCTGCCGACGAAATGGTGGGTTTTATCATTTCAGTTCCAGATTATGGCAATCTGTTTAACCGCAAGCAAATGACGGTGAAAACATTGCTATCCTTAGTTGCAATAAAATGTTTCAGTCGTCGTTACATTGTGATGTATATGGCTGTTAAAGAAGGACATGAAGGATTAGGATCAGCGATGGTTTACGCCTTGATGACTGAATACAATAAACGCCGTATTCAAGCGACCTCGTCCTATATTCATGAGGGGAAAGTGTCGGGAAGCTATGTCTTTGGTAGTGTTGAAAGGCAAAGTGATTATGCCTACTACGTGAGGGAAGTAGATGACGTCTGATGAAAATCAAAATAGGAGTTGGGACGTTCAAAACGTCTCAACTCCTATTTGATTAGCAAGCGAAAGTCATCTTCAGATAATAAATGAATATTTCGGCCTTGGCCCTGTAATTCGCGTACCATTTGAATTTTGCGACTTTCTAATGCGGTGCCGATTTTTTGCCAATCACTCATAGCAACGACCACATAGGTGGTTTCGTAGCTGAGTTGGCTGTCAAAATAGCCGCCAGCATTGGCAACAATTTGAGCGGCGTCGTCACGCTTAATGCCTTTTAGACGTCCGGTAAAGCACACATGTTTTTTATAAAAAGGATGACTAGGGTCAAAAGACTGGCTAGTTGGTTGAATCAGTGAGCGTTTCGGCGCAGGTTGACGGCGACTAGTTGCTTTAACAGGCCCGAAACGGTGAGAAAATAGTTTTCCCATCTGGTAGTTATGTTCAGTTAAAAAACGCTCGATGTCACCATCATAAGGACGTAAGAGGCGATTGGCAACTAAGCCGCATGCTTTTGCATCGTCACCAGCATGGTGGTGGTGATCAATGGTTAAATCGTAATAAGCTAGTACACTTACTAGGCTGTTACTTGATAAATCGAGCAAGCGCTTAGCCATGGCACAACTACAAAAATAGTCATTTTCTAATTTAGGTAAATGATACCGTTCGATTGTTTTTTGCAAGCAGTTCACATCAAACGGGGCATAGTGAGCCACTAGCGGGTTGTCACCGATAAAGCCACGAATCTCATCATAAATTTGATCAAAACGAGGTGCATGGTGGACATCTTCTGGATAAATACCGTGAACAGCAATATTAGATGAATAAAACGGCTGCAAGGGATTGATTAACTGGTAGTAACGATCAACTTCTTTACCATTTGAAAAGCGACTCATCCCGATGGAGCAAATACTGTCTCCGCGGTTATTGGCAGTTTCGAAGTCAAGTGCGATAAAATCCAAATAATCTCCCTCTTTCTAAATAAGTGATAATCCCATTATACCGCACTTTATTTTGTTATAATAGAATTATTCAAACAGACAGGAGCTGGTGACATGCACCATTATTCAATAGAAGAGCTAGATAATAGTCGAATGTATAAAATGATTTCCGGAAGCATTATTCCGCGTGCCATCGGATGGATTACGACATTAGATGAAGAGAGTGAAGTCGTTAATGCGGCGCCATTTAGTTTTACAAGTGGTGTATCCAATGAAATGCCACTCATTTCAATGGCTATTTTAAGAAAAAATGGCGAAACTAAGGATTCTGCTCGCAACTTGCTTAAGTATAAAAATGGTGTTGTTCATATTGTGAGTGCCGATATTGTCGATGAGATGAACGAAACAGCTGCTAACTTAAAGGCAAACGAAAGTGAACTGGATCGCACCAACCTCCATTTGATTCCAAGCACACGTGTTAAAACACCTGGTATTAAAGAAGCTAAAATTAGAATGGAAGTAACCGTTTATGATTATCATCCGGTCAAAGACCGTGCTGGTAAGATTGTGACCGACTTTTTCTTCTTAGAAGTCACCGATTTCCATTTTGATGAAGAAGTCTTTGATGTCGAAAAAGAATACATTAGCGTTGAAGCCTTACAACCTGTAGCGCGTTTGGCGGGACCTTATTATGCAACGTTGGACGATGTTTATCGCAAAGATCGCCCACAATAACAGAAGATGATTATTTACATTATCCCTCTTTTTAGCTAAGGTTTAGGAAAGGAGGGATTATGAATTCATGATACAAGAAAACCAACAGGCCATTTATATTATTGGCGATTCAACTGCTGCAGAAAAGACAGCCGATAAACGACCTGAAACAGGATGGGGCGAGTATATTGCCGATTATTTAGAGGGCTCTTATGAAATCCATAACCATGCTGTGAATGGTCGTTCCACGCTGTCGTTTTTAGCAGAAGGCTTATTTGATGCAGTTGAAAATCAGTTGAAGGCTGGGGATTACCTGATTATCCAATTTGGCCACAATGATCAGAAGAAAGAGGATCCGAGCCGATATGCAGATCCTTACGGTAGTTATCAAGACCATATTCGCCATTATGTTGACCGTGCACGTCAAAAAGGTGCGACGCCGATTATTCTATCATCTATTACACGTCGGGATTTTATAGACGGTCAGGTTAATGCTGATATATTGGGCGAGTATCCAAGGTCAGCAATGGGATTGGCTAGCGAACTCGAGTTAGCTCATGCGGATATCTTTAAAAAAACACAAGCCTATATTAGCCAACTTGGTGAGGACGAGTCAAAATCACTCTACCTTCATTTAGAAGCTGGCGCTCACCCCAACTATCCAGACGGAATCAGTGATAATACGCATCTGAATGTAAACGGTGCCAAAAAGATTGCTGAACTTATCGCGGAAGAACTAAATTTAATTTTATAAGGAGGAATGTTAGAACAATGACAGCAGTAGACTTACAACTGGGTATTCGTGCCCACGATTTAGGCCAACTTCCGATCGAAGAATTAACGGATAAGATGATTGATTATGGCTTTCATCATGCCCACTTCGCAATTAAAAAATCCTTTCCCCATAGTGTGCCATCGGTTCAACAGATGACGCCTGGGACAGCTAACCATATTCATCAGCATTTTGCTAAGAAGGGAATTAAATTATCAATACTGGGAAGTTATGTGAATTTATCATCGTTAGATTTGGCTGTTCGAAAACAAGCGATCGCTGATTTTAAGAGTCATATCTATTTGGCTCATGAATTTGGTGCCGCTATGGTGGCAACCGAAACGGGTTCAGTTGGAAACGGCTATACAACTGATAACTTTACAGAAGAAGCCTATCAGATTGCCTTAGAATCAGTTAGAGAAATTGTTAAAGAAGCTGAACAATTTGGCGTAACGGTAGCGATTGAGGCAGGAATCAACCATCCGATTCATACAGCTGCCTTATTAAGACGACTGGTGGATGAATTAAATTCGCCTAATATTAAAGTGATTTTAGATTGTGCTAATTTAATGGCTGTTGATAATTACGAGCGCCAAGAAGACGTTATTAGTGAAGCACTTAGACTATTAGATAAACACATTATTGCCCTTCATATTAAAGATTTCATTGTTGAAGATGGAAAAATTAAAATCGTGCCAGTTGGGCATGGGTGGATGAATTACGAGGCTATTTTACGTTATGCTAAGTATCAAAAACCACATATTTTTACTTCGCTAGAATCGACAACGGAACCTTATTTAACTGATAGTATTGCTCTTATTCAGGGCATCTACAACAAACTATAAAAAAGTCACCTGCTGGGGAGCAGGTGACTTTTTTCATGGGGTAAACAGATTAACCTTTAACCGATCCAACCATAGCACCTTTTACATTGATGATACAAGGTATTGAAGGCGTTCACTACGAAGTTAGCAGTGAAGGCGTTTATGAACGTTTGGATGATACATTATGGCAACAAGAAGTTCAACCATTCTCAAGCTCTCGTCCATCAGAAACTGTTACAGTCTTTAAGTCTAGTTCAGAGTTAACAAACCTTGCTAATGAATTAATTTCAGAAAATGCTGATTACGCTATTACAAACCCAGCGCAATCATTGGATTCCGAAACATATACAGCAGAGTGGAGCACACTTAGCGAAGGAATCGAAGATGCCTTCTACAAATATATGATGGGTAACATTGAAATGGCTGACTTTGAGGCAGCAATTGAAACATTCCTAAACACAGGTGGCCAAGCAGTTATTGATGAGTTTACAGCTAGCTACGCTGAAAACAACTAAATAACTAACATCTAATGTGGCTTCCTTTCCAATCATTGGAAGGGAAGCTCTTTTATTAATTTACAATCGGAGGGTATATTGATGCTATCAACAAAAATAATGACGACACTATTGGAACGCTATCCTATTTTAGCTGAAAGTCATAACTACAACGGTAAATGGTCTTATGATTACGGGGTTGTTTTACGAGGTGTTTTAGCAGCCTTGAAGGACGATGAACGTCCAGAATATATCGCTTATGTAGCCGATAATATGAACTACTTTATTGAAGAAGATGGCACTATTGCACGCTATAATTATGATGCGATGAACATCGACCACATTAATAATGGTAAAATTCTATTTTTCTTATATGAGCAAACCAATGAAGAAAAATATAAAATTGCCTTAGATCGCTTATTTGACCAGTTGGCTCATATGCCACGTACGTCTGAGGGAGGCTTCTGGCATAAGCAAATTTACCCTTATCAAATGTGGCTAGATGGTTTGTATATGGGAGCGCCATTCTATGCAGAATAGCTTGTTCGCTTTAAAGACGGCGAAGGATTAGACGATGTCGTAAAGCAATTTGAACTCTGCTACCGCTATACATTAGATAAGAAAACGGGCTTGCTCTACCATGCCTGGGATGAGAAAAGAGAACAAGAGTGGGCTGACCCACAAACAGGTCTTTCTCAGAACTTCTGGGGCCGTTCGATTGGTTGGTATATGATGGCTCTAGTAGATGTCATTGAATTATTAGCTGAAAGTTATGAAAAACGCCACATTCTGATTGATCAATATCGTAAGTTATTACAAGCACTTAAAGCCGTTCAAGACCCAGAAGCTAAAGTATGGTATCAATTATTAGATAAGGGACAAGAAAGGGGCAATTATTTAGAATCATCTGCATCTAGCATGATTGTTTACGCCGCAGCAAAAGGCTACGATATGGGGCTTCTTGATGATAGTTGGTTGGTATTTATTCAAGAAAGTTTCCAAGGCTTGCTTGACCATATGACAACTGAAGACGAGGCAGGCTTGCATGTTCATGGTATTTGTATCGGAACGTCAGCTGGCTCATATGACTATTATGTGGGTCGCCCAACATCAGAAGATGATTTACACGGTGTAGGAGCGTTCTTACTAGCAGCAATGGCTGTATATGAATACTTAGAAGACTAAAAATAAGTCAGGATGCGCGCATCCTGACTTATTTTTTTAGCTTTAATTAGCTGATGAATTAGCAGCTTCTGCCATGACACAATCAATAATTAGAATAACACCTAATGCTAGCAAGGCATTTTCTTCATCAACATCCAATTCATAGGAATCGCCCCATGTAAGCCATTCTTTACTAATTGAGGCAACAGCATGATTGCCCTCGTAAATGCTATAGTCATGTTCAAAAATATGACCCTCTACTTCCCAATTCGGACCATCGATGGTATAGCGCGGTTTGAAGAAGGTCAGTTCTTTTTTAACAACGGCTACTTCTTCACCGCCCATCAAGAGCGAATAATTTGGCAACCAATTCCAAATGTTTTGCTTAATGAATAGGACTTCATGGCCATTAGTGTCAGTGACCGATAACTTTTTACCCCAAGATAACAATTCACCCTCAACAAAATAAACATCCCGTCCGTGCTCATCTTTAATGGTAAAGCGGTCGCGCCATGAAAAAACCTTTTGTTTCATATAAAATTTCATCTTTGTTCCTCCTTTTAAGCTAAAATCGCATGTAAATCCTGTAAATGGACAATCTCATAGGTAGGCTGGATTGAGGCAGGATATGGTTTTCTTTGTGGATTAAACCAACACGAATCAATCCCTGCTAACAGTCCGCCTTTAATATCGGAGGTCAAGGAATCGCCAATAATTAATGTTTCCTCCGTCTTAAAATCGGGAATCCTAGCAAATACATAATCAAAATATTCCGGCATGGGCTTTTGATAGCCTGTATCTTCGGATACAAAGACCCCTTTAAAATAAGGCAGTAAACCTGAATCAGTTAAGCGGTGGTACTGGGTTTTTGAAACGCCATTGGTGACGGCGTATAGTTTGTGGCTTTGCTTTAATTGGTCTAAGAGAGCGATACTTCCTTCAATGAGAAAGTGTCCCTTCTCTAGGTTAGCTCGGAAACGACGATCCATGTCGCTGCCATCAACGGTCAGCTGGTGAAGGGAAAAAAAGTCTTCGAATCGTTTGCCCAATAGGCGATCACGAGCAATTAAACCCTGCTCAAATTGTTCCCATAAGCCTTGGTTGATATGAGAGTAAGTCGCGATTGTTTCTTCAGTCGGATCAATGGCCATCTCTTCTAATAGACTAGAGATAGCAAAGTGTTCGGCTGCTTTAAAATCTAATAAGGTATCATCAATATCAAAAAGTAATGTCGTATAAGTCATTGGCGGCTCCTTTAAATGAAGTGTTTTTTCTATTTTACCACTAAATACCTTATTTATTATGGTATTATGCTAGTAATAATAAACGGGATGGTGGGGAAGCAAATGACATCAAAAAAATGGCTAAACGGCTTTGCTATTTTATTATTTATAGTTGGGCTAGCATTTTTAATGCGGGGCTATTTCGAAGATTTTTTAATTAAACGAGTAACAAATGACAATCAGTTTAATCAGATTAGTGTAGAAACCATTCGAGAAAATGAAATGATCGAAGGAGAATTTGAATTTGATCAAACAGCCAATCTAACTTGGGAGCATATTTTAAATGGTTATCAAAATAGGGAAGACTTGCCAGTTATTGGTGGGTTAAGCATCCCGTCGATTGCGTTACAGTTACCTATTTTAAAGGGACTAGCAGAAAGTAACTTAGTTGCAGGTGCAGGAACGATGGCAGCTGATCAACGTATGGGACAAGGCAACTATTCTTTGGCTGGTCATAATTATGCCCGTAATCAAATCTTGTTTAGTGATATTCCTTATATGACAATTGGCGATACCATTTATATAACCGATATGGAAACCATTTATGTGTATGAATTGAATTGGCTAGAAATGGTAACACCTGACCGAGTAGATTTGGTGGAAGAGGTACCCGGTCGTAAAATGATTACGCTGATTACCTGCAGCCTAGATTTGACCATGCGATGGGTCGGACAAGGTGATTTAGTTGAGACGGTTGCTGTGGCTGATGCATCGGCGGAGCTATTAGCTGCATTAAACTTAATTGAAGAATAAGAAATGGACAGCGGAGAGATTCCGCTGTCCGTTTTGTATATTGTTAATCATCTTACCCCATGGCAGGCGGGATAAAAATCGGTAAATCAGGTGGTGAGTAGGTAAAGACAATGGACATTACGAGATAAGCAAAGACGATCATGAATAAAATCGCCAAGCTAATTGGTTTTGGCTTTTTCATAGACTAGGGGATTATAAGTTCAGCCATCACTGTCTAGCTCCCAAGGCGGACTTGTCCGCTTTTCTTATAAGTGATACTTAAAAATAAGGAAAGAAGCAATGGATAGACATTAGCGGTGACGGAATAAGAGTTGGTAGAGTCCAATGGCGAAGCTAGCTCCGACTGTATCGATTACGACATCTTTGACAGCTGGTCCTCGACCGGGTACAAAGGATTGGTGCCACTCATCACTAATTGCATAGACAATAGCAATTAAAATCGCTATTAACCAAGCTTTTTTACCGTGGATGCCACTCGCTTTAAGGGCATTTATATTTAAAAATCCAAGGACAAAGTAAACGGCGAAATGTGCGCCTTTGCGAATCACCCAATGGATGATGTCGAGATTAGGCTGACCGTTTGGGAAAAGGGTCTGCCAAAAATGGAGAATAGTCTGTAACAGTGAGCCACTTAATTCACCTGACTGGTCACCAGGTTGGGCGGAAAATAAGAAGATAACAGCCATCCAAGCAAGCACTAAACCCCAACTGATCCATTTTTTTATTTGCATTTGCAGACCTCCTTATAAATATGCTAAGACTGATTATATCATGTTATAATAAAAGCAAAACTCAAAGAAAGGAAAAAGTGCATAAAAATGACCATTTTAGCAGAAGCAAGCCAATTAGAAGACGTGACCAGGTTTATTAAAGAAAATCGTTTTGCACTTGTTTATGTCAAGCGACAGGATTGTGGCGTTTGTCATGCAGTTTTGCCTCAATTGCAAAGGTTGTTGCAGACTTTTCCTGAGATTAAGTTGTTAACTGTGGATGCTGACCGACTGCCGGCAGTAGCTGGACAGTACAGTGTTTTTACGGTTCCAGCGATATTAGGATTTATTGACGGCAAGGAGCAACTGCGGAAAGCCAGATTTGTTGTGATGGCAGACTTAGAAGCGACATTCGAACAGTGGTTAGCCTATTATTAAATAAGTAGTGGAGGATTTATGGTAGAAAAATTTTTATTAGCAAGAACCTATAAGAAAAAAGGTAGCGCCGCAATTCCTTTGGAGGCTGTGGACGTTCTAACCTACATCCCTCAATTGGAAGCGACATTCAAGCGCAATGCTGAATTTTTAATTGTCAGTAAAGAAGCGGAAATGGCTTTCGATGAGGCTTGGCCGGAATATGCGCCGACAGAGGTTGTCGATAATGCAGCAAGCTTTGAAAAAGTAGTAGAAGAAAAAACAAAACGAGAAAAGAAATAATGAAAAAGGCATCAGAACAACAAAATGTTCTGATGCCTTTTTGATTTGAGGAACTTCAGGGCGAAAAAAGCAGCTGAAGTTCCTCGAAGTAATGATAGTCTATTAAGCGGTTCTTTGATCGCGGTCGTATAAGAAGACGCACAGAATCATAATCGTTAATGCGACACCAATGGCTGCCATTCCGTAGAAAATACCGAATTGATCAGACAAGGCACCTGTGATAGTAGGCATCACGATGGAACCAATTCCGCCGAGCACCAACAAAATCTCCATTGCCATCGGGTACTCTTTAATAAAGCCACCAGTAGCAGCGATTGTTGTTGGATAAATCCCCGCCATTGATAGACCAAGTCCAAGAATGGCAAAGGTAATCATAACTTGATTGCGTGAAGCAAGTAAGACGATAAAGAAGAAGGTTGTTGCAAATGCTAAAACATAAAGGACATGGATGCGTTTAAAGCGTTCACCAATTGCTGAAACAATTAAACGACCCACCAATACACCAATCCATAACAATGAAGCTAAGAATTGAGAGTAAGCAATAGTTAAAATACCACTATCGACAAAGTATTTAACTAACCAACCATTGATTGTTGATTCACCACATAAATAGAAGAATAGTAAACCAGCTAACAACCAGAATGTTTTTTTCTTCATAAATTCATAGGAGACAACTTTTTTCTTTTTCTCTGCACTAGCTTCCGTTAGCTTCATACGAGAGAAGAAAATGAGTGAAAGGGCGGTTAAGACGATGATAACCACGCCAGCTAGGCGCCAACCATTTTCACCGATTAAACGAACCGATCCAATCACTAAGTATGGCGCCAGTAAAGCACCGATAGCAAAAATAGAGTGTAAGAAGCTTAAGGCAGCAGAGCTGCTATTTGAAATTTCATTAACCACTGAGTTGTTGAAATTTGAAATACTACCACGACTTAAACCGGTAAAGAAGAATGATACTAATAGTAAAAATGGATTACCGGTAGTAATCATCAATAAGAAACCAGCAGTAACAAAGCTACTCATCAAAATAACTGCTTTTTTACGGCCAAGGTAAATCGGTAAAACGCCGGCGAAAAAACTAGCTAATAAGTTACCGACATAGTGAGAAGATAATAATGAGCCGCTCACAGTATCGCTTAAGTTGTAGGCTTAACTGATATAAGGAAGCAAAAATCCCATAATCATTCCGTACAAACCATTAACAGCAAAGACATAGTAACAACATTTAATTATGTATTTTTCATCCACATTTAAACGTGAATAAAATGATTTATTTTTCAAAAAATCGCGCTCCTCTACTGAATAAGAAATAACGTTTCTTTATAAGAAATTATCTCTTCTATTATAAGCTATAACAGCTCTTTCTTCAAGAAGATAAACAATCTTATTCATCTAAATGAGCAGTCTCATTCCAAGACTCAAGAATAAAGCGATCACCTTGTCGCTTCAAACGTGAAATACTGGTATTTGCCATTGGTGTTTGCGAGCGAATATCTTTCAAATCGTAGCCCACTAAACTCAAAATGGTTGCGGTGAGTGTAATCGAGTGGCCTACAAATAAGAGGTTGGCATCCGAATAACGGTCGGCATAATCTGTCACTGCCTTTGTTCCTCGTTTAATTAAGTCAGGGTAGCTTTCGCCGCCAAAGGAACGGGGATCGTAGAGATGGGGCTGGTTGCGCAAGTGATAGAATGTTTCGGGCCATTGTTTGGCAACGGTGGGAATGTGGAGTCCTTCCCATTCACCATAACCAAATTCTTTCAGAAGCGGTTCAATCTCAAATGGGAGTTCAGTTTGAAATTGACTGTTAATCAAGAGCGCTGTATTTTTGGCTCGTAATTGTGGACTGCTAATCAATCTGTCAATGGGTTCGTTGCGCAGATAAAGGCCTGTTTTAACAGCATCTTCTCGGCTTTTTTCTAGTAGCGGTGAGTCGATGTCGCCACCTTGAACGTGGTCTTTAGCGTTTAATTCAGTTTGTCCATGCCGGACGAAATAAAGAGTTTGCATAATAGGCTCCTTGAAAAAATATTTTAAATAAAATCTTTTTATGAAATATAAGGGCTTTTAATTGAAAAAAAATTTCAAAGCACTTATACTAAAAACAGTGTGAAGCGTTTTCAAATAGGAGGGGTTTTATGTACGGTTTTTCTGTATTTTTAAATGAAGCAATCACTGATAAAACCATGGCTTATGTCAATCAGATGCATGAAAATGGCTTTAAAGGTATCTTCACATCAATTCATATCCCTGAAGATGATCATAGCAAATATTTAGGACGTTTACAAAAACTAGGGCAGCTAGCCAAAGAAAAACAGCTTGAATTAGTTGTTGATGCATCGGGCTCAGCTTTAAACCATCTGAATGTTGGTTTTGGTAATCTGAGCTCATTAATTGAAATGGGCATAACAGCGATCAGGATTGATTATGGGATAAGCAATCAAGATGTAGCAACGATCAGCAGACAAATGGGTGTTGCTTTGAATGCGAGTACCATTTCAAATCGCGATATTGAAGAATTAACTCATTACGGGGCGGATTTTTCAAAAATGGAAGCTTGGCATAATTATTATCCGCGTCCAGAAACAGGACTAGGTAAAAAAGACTTCTGCCAGCAAAATGACTGGTTGAAAAAAGCTGGTTTTAAAGTTATGGCATTTGTTGCAGGAGATGAAAAACTAAGAGGACCCCTTTATGAGGGGTTACCGACTCTAGAACGACACCGCTATCAACATCCTTTGACGTCAGCTTTAGAGTTAGAGAAAGATTGCCTTGTTGATAAAATATATATTGGTGATCCTACGATAAAAGAAGCGACTATCCAGCAATTTTCGAGCTATTTACTTCACGATACGATTTCATTTCATGCGGTTTCTTTAGGTGATAATGAAGATATAGCCCGAACTGGCGGTCAGCATACGAATCGCATGGACGCTGCTAGAGATGTGATTCGTAGCCAAGAAGGTCGCTTAAGAAATGCTAATCAGACAATTGCAAAAGGGACCATTATGAAACGTTCGACGGGTTCAATTACTATTGATAATGACGGTTATGGCCGTTACAGAGGCGAAGTGCAAATAACTAAGCGCAATTTACCAGAAGATGATCGCGTTAATGTGGTGGGTCGAATTGCTGAAGATGAACTCTTCTTATTAGACTATTGTGGGCCAGGTCAGCGGTTTGAAATTGTTTGGGAGGAATAGAGATGAACTTAGATAAATTAACAACAGAAACGAGAAATCCAGAAACATTACAGCTTGATCAAATGAGCGTGGCGGATGTTTTGAAGCATGGGATTATTAACCATCTTTATTATTATGCCAGTAGCCGGTGTTATTTCATCCAGTTTAGTTGGTAGCATTACCTGGATATTGAATGTTGGTGGTGCCTTTGCTGGTTTTGTATTAGGAGCATTGTTCTTGCCAATGGTTATGTTTGGACTTCACCAAATCTTAACGCCGATTCATATTGAAATGATTGCTTCATCAGGAAAAACACTTTTACTTCCTATTTTAGCGATGGCAGGAGCTGGTCAAGTTGGTGCTGCGATTGCATTATGGATTAGATGCCGTAAGAATAAACAACTAACTAACATGATTAAAGGTTCTCTTCCGGTTGGTATTTTAGGAATTGGTGAACCCTTAATTTATGCAGTTAGCTTGCCATTAGGTCGCCCATTCATCACTGCTTGTATTGGAGGTGGTATCGGTGGGGCTATGTGTTAGGTTTATTGGCTGCTTATAGTGGTGGCTTCGTAGTGACTTATTTCTTCGGTGTTCCGAAAGAAGCAATGGAGCCAACTGAACTTGATGGCTCAACAACTAATGTTGATGATTTACTATCAAATCTATAAGATAGAGTGAGACTGGCTGATAAGTCAGTCTCACTCTATCTCAATCAAGAGAGGAGTATTCTCGTGCCACAACAGCATCTGCTTTTAATGATTAAAGACAAGTTACCCCAGTTACCAGAATCAGAACGAAAAATTGCTGATGTCATTCTGGCAAATCCGTTAGAGGTTATTCAGATGAATGCTACACAATTAGCAGATGCAGCTGATTCTAGTGCAGCAGCGGTGATTCGATTATGTCGATCCATTAATGTAAAAGGCTTTACCGAGCTGAAAATTCAATTATCAGCTCAAACACCTTTTTTGCAAGAAGACGTGCATACGGATATTTCAGCTAATGAGAGCCTCGGCCAAATTAAAAAGAAACTACTGGCAAATACAACCTATGTTTTGGAAAACACGAATGCCACCCTTGATGATAAAATAGTCGAAGCTGTTGCTGATCAGCTAGTGGATTGTCCCATTATCTATGTCCATGGACTAGGAGCTTCATATATTGTCGCTGTCGACATTAAGCAAAAATTCACACGGTTAGGCAAACAAGTATTTTGCTCGCAAGACCAACATGAATTGGCTGCTTCTATGGCGATTGCGGCTCAAGGGTCCGTTTATATAGGAATTTCTAATAGCGGTGAAAAGCAAGAAGGGCTTGTTTTGATGACTTTAGCTAATCAACTCGGATTAACGACTGTTTCTCTCACACAAGACACTGAAAATCGATTGAGTGAACTAGCTCGTTTTTCGTTAAAGACAACGAAAGTTATGGAACCACCACTTAGAAGTGGAGCGACCATCTCTTTACTTAGCCAACTCTATGCCGTTTCCATTGTATTTTATAGTTTTATGACAAAAAGCTACGATGACAACTTAAAAAGCTTAGAACGAACGTTAAGAGCGACAACAGAATTAGAGAATATTTTGAAGGATAAAACATAAAAATGCTGAGTCGCAAGCCGACTCAGCATTTTCTTTATTTTGTATAGTTATCAAAGTAACCTTGGATGAAAACGATTGGTGTTCCTTTGTCGCCACTTCCTGAAGTTAAATCAGACAATGAACCAATAAGGTCTGTTAATTGACGAGGTGTTGTTCCTTGTGATTCCATTGAACCAACGAGGTCTTCGTCTTTATTCTTAATAAATTCAGAAATAGCTTGTTTCAATTCTTCACCTTGTAAGTCAGCAAAGTTATTATCCGCAAGGTATTTTAATTTAATTTCATTAGGAATACCATCTAAACCTGGTGTATATGCAGGTGATACAACGGGATCAGCAAGCTCCCAGATTTTCCCGACTGGATCTTTAAACGCACCATCACCATAAACCATAACTTCAATGCTTTTACCTGTTTTTTCTTTCAGTAAAGCGTGAATTTTGTCTACAACTGGTTGAGAGTTACGTGGAAACAGTTTAACAGTATCTTCAGTTGCTTTGTTTGAGCCTAGTAAACCATAGGTATCATTGAAGCCGCCGCCATCAATTGATTCAGAAAGGATGTTATCCAAGCTATAAACTTTTTCAGCACCGTTTTCTTTCAAAATCTTCTTAGTACGGAAACGACTATGGATGTCACAAGTCAAGACACTCTTTGTGTAGTCTAAAATTGATTTTGCATTGTTTGAGAAGATAACTTCACATTCGCTGCCACTTTCTTCTACAATCGATTTGTAGTATTCGATGTAGTCCACACCTGTAAATTTATGTTTTTCATAACCAAAGTGCTCACGGAATTCAGCTTCTGATAAAACGTCTGTCCATGGGTTCACACCTTTTTCGTCTAATGAGTCTAAGCTCACTAAATGGTTACCCACTTCATCTGATGGGTAGCTTAGCATAATAATGACTTTTTTAGCGCCTTGTGCAATACCACGTAAACAAATTGAGAAACGGTTACGGCTTAGAATTGGGAAAATAACACCAATTGTGTCATCACCAAATTTTGCTTTAACATCTGTTGCAATTTGATCGACAGTTGCATAGTTACCTTGAGCACGAGCGACAATTGATTCTGTGATTGAAACGATATCTCTGTCTCTAAATGTGAATCCTTCCACTTCAGACGCGTTCAATACTGTGTCGACAACAATCTCTTCGATATTATCGCCACTATGGATGATAGGGCTGCGAAGGCCTCTAACGACAGTTCCAACTACTCTTTCCACTACAATCTCTCCTTAAATTATCGAGTCATACCTTAATTCTACTATATATATAAAAGAATGCATCAACAAAAATATCCTATTAAACATAGGTACTGAATAATTATATGCTTATTGAATGATATTTACAATAATAGCGGCCGATAAAATGCGATTGTCTTGTTGAAAATGTCGACTAGGTGGTGTAAAAAGCAGCCACTCGACAGATTTTAGGCTAAAAGTGCTGAGCAAGTCCCAAAAAAAATCTTCATTCGACACTTTAATCGGATTTTATGTCGAATGAGAGGCTAACCAATCGTCTACTCGACAGTTCATGTCTATTTCAAAGCAAAAAAAGACATCAGGAAGAAAAATTCCTCATGTCTTTTTGTTAAATATGACTGTTTTCAATTTCAGGTTGATCATTTTCTTCAAGAGAAGCCATAACTGCTGTTAAACGTGTACGGAAGACTTGCATAATCGGTCCCATGAAGAAGGCTGCGATAATCGTTGTAATCCCAACCGTTGCACCGAAGAAAAAGCCAATTGCAATACATAAAATATCAGACAGAACACGAGCAGTTTGGAATGAAATGCGACCATTTGATTTATCTTCAATAATAATAGGAAGAGCATCATAAGGCGCAACGCCTTGCTCAGCTACGATGTAAACCACCGCACCAAAGGCTAGAACTATAATCCCAAAGGCTGATACGAGTAATCTTAACCAGAATGAACTGATGTCACCAATGTAAGTATCGATAAGATAGACAGTAAAGTCGGACACATAACCCACTAATACAATATTAAAGGCAGTTCCGATTCCAATTAAATGACGTGCCGTAAAGAATACTAAAATTAAACCAATAGCATTTGAAAAAATCATGTAAGTTCCAAATTGAATATTAAAAAAACCACTTAAACCAAGATTGAATGTTGAAAATGAATCAGTACCTAGGTCTGCAATACGCATTAAACCAACCGCCAAGCCAATAATGATAACACCTGCTAAAGAAAAAAGAATTCTTCTTAACTTATTTGCGTTCATTTTATACCTCATTTAAAATTATTAGGGGTAGACTTGTTTTCCCTCGTTATATTATAAAGATTAATGAGTTGAAGTCAACATTATACACTTTTCCTCATGGAATATTCATGATTAACCATTGAAAAGTGGATTCATTATGAAATAATGAACAAACAGGTTGTTTAAAGTGAAATGAAGTGAGAAAAGGCTTCGATTTTTGCAAGCGAATACAACAAAAACGGTGCAAAAATAATACACAATGAGGCAAAGATAGTTAATGAAAACACCTCCATTTTACCATATACTTATCAACGTAATTTATTGGAAGTGCTTCCCTTTAATCGTGAAAAATTTCTCATAAATACAGCTTAATTTCCCTTTATAACAAAGTTTTCAAGCGTAACTTTTTAATTTCAATTGCAACAGGTATCTTACTAAGTTTATTTTTGATAGTAAATAATGTTAGATAATATAAGATGGAGGTTTTGTAAGTGAGTTCTACTGCAATGCAACAAAAAAATAATCAGTATCATACAGCCAAATGGTGGCAAATCGTTTTGTTCTCTTTGAACAATGCCTCAACTAACCTATATTTGTTTGCTTTTGGTTTTGTTACGTATTACTCAACAGGGATTGTTGGGTTAGCCGCTTTATTCATTAGTCAGTTAATGGGTTATATTCGTATCTTTGATGGTGTTATTGACCCAGCTATCGGTGTGTTTATTGATAAAACAGATACACGTTTTGGTAAATACCGTCCGTTAATGTTCATTGGTAATTTTATTACAATCGTATCCTTTGTTATTCTATTTTCGACACACTTAGCACCAAGCACAGCACGACTACCAATCTTAATTGCAGCTTTGCTTGTTCATAAGATTGGTTATTCATTACAAGCATCATGTACCAAAGCAGGGCAGTCTGTTTTAACAAGTGATCCAAAACAACGACCAATGTTCAATATCTCAGATGGTATTTTCATGATTTTTGTTTTTACTGGTGGTCAAATGTTTGTATCAAACGACCTATTACCTCAGTTTAACAATGAATTCTCGCTTGGATTTTTCCAACAATTCGTGACGATGGTTATAATCGTGTCACTTGTTCTCTGTATTTTAGCTTGTATCGGGATTGCATCTAAAGACCGTACTGAATATTTCGGAATTGGTGAAAATGCAAAAGAAACATCATTAAAGGATTACGCACAAATTATTAAAGGTAATCGCCCATTGCAAATGTTATCAATGGCAGCCGCTTTCGTTAAATTCTGTGTACAGCTAATGGCCGACCAAGTTGCGATGATTATCTTGTTTGGTGTATTACTTGGAAACTTTGCTTTATCTGGTCAAATCGCTGGTTTAGTGATTATCCCTGACTTATTGATTACATTCGGTGCAACTGCATTGGCACCGCACGGTTTTTTTGTTTTGACTAATCCTCTTTATTTCTTTAAGATAAGATTGATAAAGTGAGAGATAAGAGGGTGAAGCAATGGGAAACGGAGAGAATCTGTATAGCATTATATCCTTGGAGGATTCATCGGAAAAAGTAATGTCTTCGGCGTACATTGAAAAGGCATGGGAACGGGATAATCTCCTCATCCGGGCCATTCAAACGGGAAATAAAGATTTATTGACTGTGGCAAGGAGTATCATTACGAAGGAAGAAGACCAAATGTATAACTATGGAAATCCCGTTATTGTATCGGATATGCTAAGAACCCGTAAAAATGGCATGATTATTCGTAATACTATGAGCCGTGTAGCTGCTGGATTAGGTGGAGTGCCACCGCTATATATTCATTTAATTGCTGAAAAGTACGGTCGTTTAATTGAAAATGCCAATTCGATTGATTATTTAATTAATACCGTTTCCGTGGAGATGTTTGATGAGTATTGCGACTTAGTGGCGAATTTTTCGGCTGCCCATTATTCAGCTATTGTTAAGGAAGTTGCGGTTTATATAACGAACCATTTACAGGAGGAGATGTCGGTTTCGATTTTAGCGGAAACCTTCCACATTAATGCGTCTCATCTATCCCGTAAATTCAAAAAAGAAACCGGTTATACCATCAGTGAATACGTCAATCGGCAAAAAATTGACGCATCCAAGCTCCTCTTCTCTAGAGGGCACAAGTCGGTGATGGATGTAGCGGCTTCTTTAGGCTTTAATAGCAGTTCCTATTTTAGTAAGACTTTTAAAAAAATCACGGGTGAATCACCGGCTGATTATATTCAAAAAATGGCCCGTACTCATATAGAGGACTAATTTAAAATAAATCAATTTGCTGCGGACCCAATTCTTCAAAGGCCAATCCTAGTAACTTTTTTAAGCTTTTGCCATTAGCAGCCGCGTGTCCACCAGAATTGTTATTGAAAATGACCGTCACTTCTTTAGAAGCTTCTTCTAAGGCAAGGGCGGTTTTTTTAATGCCAGCTAACTCGTCGTCGCTGTAATGATAGAGTGTGCGAATTGACCGCCATTCGTCAGGATTAACATTCTCGCCTAACCAGCCTTCATAGTTATGGCCGTGAAGTCTTAAAAGCGTTAAATCTGGATGTGTTGCAACTGGTGTAAAAGGCACGGAGTTATGCGGTGTTTGCGGTTGGTCAACAACCACATGAATAAAGGTCATCTCCTTTAGAAAGTTAAGAGTGCCGGCTTTAAAGCCTTCGCTGTACCAACTGTTATGGCGAAACTCTACAGCAATCGGCCAGTCATCCATTAGCTGACGAACCGTCCTTAAATAACTAACATGCTCGCGATTGCAAATAAAGT
Source organism: Jeotgalibaca sp. PTS2502 (assembly GCF_001975685.1). Taxonomy (NCBI): domain Bacteria; kingdom Bacillati; phylum Bacillota; class Bacilli; order Lactobacillales; family Carnobacteriaceae; genus Jeotgalibaca; species Jeotgalibaca sp. PTS2502. The sequence continues at coordinate 1,486,407 of NZ_CP019433.1, read as the reverse complement.
TAGGTGGGAATTGGAATAAAATCGCCTTGATTTTTCCTACAGCCCTCATGGGTTCAAAGGTTATTTTATATGTCTCAAACAAGTGCGCTAACGAATCGTAATGCTGGTGCCAATCTTCGTGCATGGTCATAGCTCGGTAAGCTTTTGGAATAAACTGGAAGGCATCCGGTGTTTTTTCAATCCAGCTATTAACATTGCGGGCTGGAGGGATGGCATAAAAACTACTATCTAGCTCCACAACGGGGAAGTTGTTGGAATAATCTTCTAGTTTTCGTTTAGGGTTGGGACAAATTAAGTCATGGTCAGACCAACCTGTTAAACCAATTGTAATCACAACGACCAGCCACCTCTCATAGTAGATACGTTTATATTAAATAAAGGCGGAAGAATTTGCAATTTTACTGATTCTGATTGAATATTGCCCACCTATCGCTTATTCTTATTTTAAGAAAAAAGGAGGAATGACAATGCCATTTGTAAATATTCAACTAAAAGAAGGACGTACACCTGCACAAAAGAAAGAAGTTGCAGAAGCGATTATTGATTTAATGGATCAATTAGACTTTGCCAAAGCAGAAAGTATCCGTGTTATTTTTGAGGATATGGCGGAAGAAGATTTCTACCAAGGACAAGCAAAATAAAGAAGAGTGGGAAAAAAGGCGTTTAGCCCCGAATCTTCTAACGCATACCATATCCGTAAGCAGCTAAAGCTACAACGGCTATGGCAACTGGAACGAATAAGCACAGAATGGTCGTAGACCATCCGAGCATTGAAAGATGCACTGTGGGCTTTTAGCCCAAGTGTATCATCATTGTAAGTTTCTAAAGCAACAACAATGATGACAAAGTGACGTCGGGGCTGCCTTTTTGAGCACGTTTACGTAACAATTATTCTTATGTATTTTAGGGACTGATGTTACTTTCCAGACCCTTTTGTCTGAATTCGGTCTTTGTAAATGGATTTTGATTTTCAAAAACCGAAAAAACGAGAAAAACGGTTGTTGCAAACGAAATTTGATTTTCAACAACCACTTATAGCTAAAAAACGGTCTTTGAAAACTAAAAATAGCTTTCAAAGACCGTTTTTCTATTTTTCCAATTCAAATTGGTAAGTTGTTGTAGATACAAATGTTTCGCCCGGACGTAATACCGTATTCCCAAAGTTATCGTGGTTGATAGCATCAGGGAATCCTTGTGTTTCAAGTGTTAGACCGGCATAGGCTTGAACCGCTTTGCCATTCACTTCAACATCAGCAGGGCCATTATGCATAAAGATAACGACAGATGGTTGGTCGGTTGTCATCACAATACGGCGGCCATTTTCTTTATGGAAAATAACAGCATCGGGTCCTTCTGAATCGTGGTTCAACACAAATGGATGGTCTAGCCCTTTAACTGCTGTTGTTTGTGGGTGATCAGACTCTATTGCTTGCGCTAAAGGCGCTGCATTTCTAAAGTCAAAAGGAGTCCCATCGACGGTAGGTAATTGGCCAGTTGGAATTGTATTTTCATTTAATTCGATATAGTGATCAGCCTTGATAAAGAGTGAGTGGTCCAAAATCGTTTGTCCAAGGTCTCCGTGCAAGTTAAAGTAAACATGGTTCGTTGGGTTAAATAAGGTTGGCTCGTCCGTTGTTGCCTTGTAACTAACCATCCACTCGTTGTCTTCTGTTAGGGTGTAAGCCACTTCAACCGTTAATGTGCCGGGAAAATCATTAGCCCCAGCTGGGTCAACGTAAGAAAAAATAATCGCTGCGCGGTCGTCAGTTTGTTCCGTGCGATAGTTCCATAAAACCGCGTCTAGACCTTTAGGCCCGCCGTGTAAATGGTTGCCACTTGTATTAACAGGTAGGGTGTAGTCCTTGCCATCTAGGGTAAATTTACCCTTAGCAATCCGTCCCGCAATTCGCCCAACCGTTGCACCGTAAAAAGGACGGTGGTTAACGTAGTCGTCTAAGTTGTCTAAACCAATGACGATATTGTCGAATTGTCCGTTTTTATCAGGAACAGTCCAGTCAATAATATGTGCTCCATAAGGGATGGCTGTGATGGACACGCCTTGGCTGTTTGTTAAGGTAATTGCATTAACGTCTTGATTGTTAAAAACGCCAAATAATTTCTCTTCAATCTTCATTCAAATTCCTGCCTTTCGCTTCACATGATGAATCTATTGTAACAGTTCTCATGGCCAATGGAATAATGAAATGTGGAAAATGGCGAGAATGTTTTTGATGAGAATGATATAATAGATGTATATGCCCAAATGGGAGTGGAATAATGAAAAATAGTTATACAACAACACTAAATACAAGACCTTTCCTTTATCAAGAAACACGACAAGTTGTGGAGTTATTGATAAAAGGAATGACTAAGGAGGAGGTTTTAACAACCGTTTTAGAGGATAATTTATTTTTATTAAAAAGCGAAGATCGAATTAAAACATTTGCGAACGAAATACTAAAACGTGTGTCACAACTTGATCCATTTTTACAACAAGCTTTTCTTGAAAGTGATAGTCAAACAGCTAAAGCGATTTTACTGTATGCGATTTTGAAAAAAGATCGACTATTCTATGAATGGATGAGAGAAGTCATTCGTGATAAGTTTTTAGTGTTAGATCCAATACTAACTAAAAAAGAGACTATTTTATTTCTCGATCGTAAAGGTGAGCAATCTGAGAAAGTTTACAATTGGACAGATGCTACAAAAAGTCGATTGTCTAATGCGTATCATCAAGCAATTGAAGACGCTGGACTGTTACAGAGAAGCAATAACGAGGAGCGACTTCATCACTTGATGATTGCACCGAATGTTCTGACTTATTTAAAAGCAGAGAAGGAACAGCACATAATAGACGTTTTATTAGGAGAATAGGCATGCGACAAATTACAAAACGTTTGGATGAACTACGTGAAAAAATTGAAGTCCCAGGCTTTTTCGACAATAAAGGGTTGGGAAATGAAGTCGGATTTTATATATTTGACTATGATCCAACCGACGAATTAGTTGTACGAGAGGCAATCCCGCAAATGAAAGATTATCTTGAGCGGACTCAATCACGATACAAAATCCAACTATTCGATATGTACGATATTATCCTTTCTTTTTTTGAGAAGAGAGGGTACATGGAAAAGAATTTCCAAATGGAGGAGAAAAAAGGCAGTTTAGATTGGTATGAAAAAATGCAGAAGGCATTAAAGATAGCAACGAATAATGATTACATTGTTTCTTATATCTGTGAGCATCTCGAAGAGGATGCCGTTATTTTTATCACAGGTATTGGTAAAGCATACCCAATCATACGATCTCACGTCATTTTAAATAATTTACAGGCAGTTATTGAGAATAATCCACTTATTCTTTTCTTTCCAGGTGAATATGATGATGGGAAGTTAAAATTATTCGGAAAATTTGAAGATGACCATTATTATAGAGCATTTAAAATAATTGAAAAATAACTTGACCTAGGAGGTTTCATATGTTAACACACACACACACACACACACACACACACACACACACACACACACACACACACCTTGCTGTAGATAGCTATGTACCAATTAAATACAACAACCAGAGGGGCATGAAAGAATTCATGGCTCTATTTGGCGTACACGCAAATAGCCAAAAACCTTCTTTTTTAGGAGGTGAGAACCATGCAAATTGAACGTCTATTTAAAAAAGATATTAACCGCGAGATCCAAGGTGTTGTTAAAATTGGACCGGCAGATGCTGAGCAAATCCAAAATGAATTGGAAGAATATGTTGTCACTTCAGAGTTACAGAAACATTTTAAGAGCTTTTTTAAAGCTTATCATCATGCTCTTGAAACAGAAACAGACCGAGTTGGTGTCTGGATCTCTGGATTCTTCGGATCGGGTAAATCACATTTTCTAAAAATTTTGTCTTATTTATTGAATTCAAATCTAGAAGTTAATGGACAAAAGGCAGCCGATTTCTTTGCTGATAAACTGGATAAAGAAACATTTGATCTCATTACAGAAGTTGCTCAAGTTCCAAGTGATGTTATTTTATTTAATATCGATTCAAAGGCGGACGTCGGTAGTAAGCAAAATAAGCTAACCCTCGTTCAAGTTTTTAATAAAGTATTTAATGAAATGAGAGGCTATTCTGCTAGTATTCCATGGTTAGCACAACTTGAAGAAACATTAGATAAGAATAATCAATATGACGCTTTTAAGGCCTATTTTGAAGAAGAAACGGGGTTGTCGTGGATAGAAGGCCGTGATGAAATTTTCTTTAACATGGATGAAGCAATTGTGGCGCTATCGAAAGCAACGTCTATGACGGAAGAAAGTGCCAGAAGTTGGATTGAAAACGGCGAAGACAATTACAGTATTTCAGTAGATAGTTTTAGTAATCGCCTAAAAAGTTTTATTGATCAAAAACCAGATAATTACCAACTTGTCTTTGCGGTAGACGAAGTGGGGCAGTTTGTATCGGATAATCTGTCTTCAATGTTAAATTTACAAACCATTGTTGAAGATTTAGGAAAACAACTGAAAGGTAGAGTCTGGGTGATTGTGACTGCTCAGCAAGAGATTAAGGGATTAGCAGATGCAATGTCTGAATTAGACTATTCTAAGATCCAGGGACGTTTTAATACGCGTCTAAGCCTAAGTAGTGCCAATGCGGATGAAGTTATTAAAATTCGTCTATTAGATAAAACAGAAGCAGCAGAAGATACGTTGGTGTTGACCTATGATCAGCAAGAGGCCGCTCTCAAAAACAAGTTAGAATTTGAAGAAACAGCGACCATGAAATTTTACCAAGATAGGCAAGAGTTTGCCGCTGTTTATCCTTTTATTCCGTATCAGTTTAATTTATTGCAGAAAGTCTTTACTAGTATTCGCGAACACGGAAGCTCAAGAAAACACTTTTCTGATGGGGAGCGTAACTTACTAGAATCTGTTCAACAAGCAACACGTTTTCTACAAAATGAAACGATTGGTCAGCTCGTTCCGTTCTCGTTATTCTATGAAAGTATTGATGGTGCGTTAGAGCATTCTGTTCGCTCAACCATTTTAAAAGCAGAACAAAATGACAGCTTAACAGACTTTGATATTTCGGTCTTAAAATTGCTCTTTTTAATCCGTTATGTAGATGAGATGCCTGGGACGATTAAGAACCTAACCACATTACTAATTAATCAAATTGATGAAGATACATTAGAACTAGGAAAAAAAGTTAGTGACTCACTCCTTCGGTTACAAAAGGAATTCTTAATTCAACGAATCGGAAATGAATACTTTTTCCTAACGAATGAAGAGCAAGATGTTAACCGAGAGATTGAGCGTGTTCAATTACCAACGTCTGAACTCGTTTTGGAAGCAGGCCGGATGATTTATGATGACATTTTAAGTATGAAGCGATTTATTTATCAGCCTTTCCCAGAACGTAAAGACATTCAGTATCTTTTCGATTTTTCACAGTGGATTGATGACCGTGCTATTCGTAATGGGCATATTGATATGGGGTTAAAAGTGCTATCGCTTTATTCTGGTTATACGGAAGATACAGAAGTTCGCGCAGTTTCTGCTCGAGAAGAAAAAGTCATTTTACAATTGCCAGAAGAAGAGCAGTTTGACGAATTACGTCAGTATTTAAAAATTAACCGCTACTTAAGGGAGCAGACATCAAAGAGCAAGTCGCCTGTTGTAGAGGAAATTCATTTAAGAAAAGCAAATGAACGAAATCAGTTACAATCATTAATTAAGTTAAAACTTCAGACGGCATTAGAACATGCAATCATTTATATTAATGGGTATGACTTAGAGGCAAATGGAACATCTCAGAAACGTATCGAAACAGGACTACATGCATTGATTGGCTCGTTATACCATAAAATCAATTATATGAAACACTCATTTACAAAAGATGAAGTCGAAGAACTTATTCAGACACAAGAACTAGATCTCTTAGACTTGAAATATAGCGATGAGAATCAATTAGCAACAAAAGAAATCAAAGACTATTTATTAATGAAGAATGACTTGAATGTGTCGATTTCTGTTCGTGAGCTAATGGAACGCTTTGGTTCTGCTCCGTATGGTTGGAAAGAACTGGATATTATTGCCAGTTTAATCGGTTTGATAAAGGAAGAGGATATACAAGCCAGCTTAAACAGCCGTCGCTTTAACCTCAACGAATCAGATTTTTTAAAAACCTTTATGAAAAAAGATATTCAAGAAAAGATGATTTTATCCATTCGTGTAAAAGTATCTGAAGATTTGATTCAATCAGCTGAACGTATCATGAGTGATATTTTTGGAATGAACCATATTCGTGCTAAAGAAGAGGATATGCATAAAGAAATTGTTGAGCGCTTTAGTCGTGAACAGCGAGATCTTAACTATATTCATAGCCAATACCAATACAATTCTTTCCCAGATGAACAATTAGTCAAAGAGGTATTACAGAAGGTAGACCGATTAGTTTCTATAACAGATTCACATGAGTTTTTCCGTGAACTAGCCCGAATGGAAAACGAATTAATGGATGATTTTGATGAACTGGCCCAAGTAAAGGAATTTTTTGATACACCTAAAATGAAAGAACATTACCGTAATGCACAGGAAAAACGGAAGTTATACGATCAGGATAAAAACTATTTAAATAATCCAGAGATTGATCATATTATGACCACAATCCAGGATATTTTAAAAATGGCAAGACCTTATCATCGAATCAAAGAATTACCTGATTTAATCGAACGCTTCAATTATGAAGTCGATAGTCACTTACAAGGCATCTCACAACCGATTTTAGATGCTTTAAATCAAGATAAGCAAGATATTGTAAAAGAGATAGACGACTGGTTGGAGTTTGCGCAAATCAAACGAATTCAAGAATCCTTCCGCTTTAAAATGGAGGATCTCGAAAAGAAAATTTTACACGCTAACTTAGTAAGCCGCCTATTATCTTATAAAGGCGAAAGTAATGAGATTAAAGTGACGACACTACGTCAAATTGAAACCACTAAAAGAGAAATCTATGACGAACAAGAACGCCGTAGAAAGAGAGCCGAAGCTGCTCGTCAGAAAGTAGAAGATGTTGTTCGTGAAAAAGATAAACCAATGGTAGAAACGCCAGAAGGGCCGCAAATTCCTGCAGTAAAAGAAAAACCAAAGAAAGTGATGGTTATTTCTAAAGAAACCATTTTACCTAGTCAGCTAGTAGAAATTCAATCAGAGGCAGATATCGAAAACTACTTAGGAACATTACGAGCAGAGTTGCAACGGCTCTTATCATCTGAAAATGTTGATGCGCTCAAATTATCTTAGGAGGTGTCTGGATTGGATAAAACAGCCTTAAAAAAATTTGCGGCATACGCACGTGAAAAAATCAGACTAGGAATCGAACAAAAAGCATTTGAATTAGGAATTACCGCTAAAGGAATACAGCCCTTAGAAACATTGAAGGATGGCCTTATTGTCGGTGAACGTGTATTAGGGGAACGTGAAGCACGCCAATATAGCCATTTAAAACGACGCATTGAACAAGAAGGTTATGAGGCAGTTATTGCCGAAGCGACCTATACCTGGTTTAACCGAATGATTGCCTTACGCTTTATGGAAGTGAATGATTACTTACCCATTAAAAGTCACATCCTATCGTCAGTTGTTCCAGCTAAAGCAGAACCAGATGTATTGACAAATGTCACACAGTATATGGATGCCTTGGATTTAGATAAGGCATTTGTCTATCGTTTAAGAGAAGAGAACCGTAGTGAAGATTTGTATCACTATATCTTGGTTCAACAGTGCAACAAACTAGGTGAGATTATCCCAACGGTATTTGAAACCATTTCAGATGATATGGCATTGTTACTTCCGGACGGGCTACTTCAAGATAGCAGTCCAATCCGAGATGTGGTGACGATGATTGCCGAAGAAGATTGGAAAAATGTTGAAATTTTAGGGTGGCTCTATCAGTTTTATATTGCTGACCAAAAAGATACTGTTTTTGCCAATCTAAAGAAAAATAAAAAAATTGGTAAGGCAGACATTCCAGCTGCCACTCAGCTTTTTACACCACGCTGGATTGTGGAATACATGGTTGATAATTCATTGGGACGTCTTTGGTTAGAGGCTTATCCAGACCAAGATTTCGAAAAGAGCCTAACTTATTATTTAGAGGATGCAGAGCAAGAGCCGGCAGTGCAAGCCCAACTCGATGCATTAAAACAAACCAATTTGGATGTTGAATCCATTCGCTTTTTAGATCCGTGTTGTGGGTCAGGGCATATTCTCGTTTATGCTTTTGAAGTGTTTTATAAGATGTATCAAGCCAGAGGATATTCAAAACGAGAAATTCCCGCTTTGATTCTAGAAAAAAATCTTTTCGGATTAGAAATTGATCGACGTGCAGCACAGCTGGCAACTTTTGCTATAATTATGAAAGCAAGAGAATATGACGCTCGATTATTCAGTCGCACATACAAGGTGAATGTCCATAGCATCGAAGAGAGCAATGAATTGCCTAAAGCGCATCTTGACGTGTTTGCCCAAGGTGATTCAGATTTAATGGAGGAAATAGAGTTATTAGTTGATGTGTTCTATGATGCAAAAATATATGGCTCGATCATTCAAGTACCAGCCATTCAAATTGAAGCCATTCAAACAAAAATTAATTACTTTCAAACAGAAAGTGATCTGGATATTTTTACCAGTGAAATGATTGAGTATAGCTTGCCATTAATTCAAAGTTTGGTAAACCAGTATCGGTTATTGGCGATGACGTACGAAGTTGTGGTGACGAATCCGCCTTATATGGGTGGTAGAGGGATGGACGATAAACTTAAAAAATTCCTAAATAATTATTACAAAGATTATTCAGGGGACCTTTTTTCAGCCTTTATATACAGAAATCTATTATTTACTGAAAAAAATGGCTATATGGGGTATATGACGCCTTTTGTTTGGATGTTCATTAAGAGCTATGAAAAACTAAGGGAATACATCATTACCGAAAAAAATATCGATAGTTTAGTTCATTTGGAATATTCAGCCTTTGAAGAGGCAACTGTCCCAATTTGCACATTTGTCTTAAGGAATACCGCAATCGAAAGCAAAGGTATTTACATTGACTTGTCTTCTTTCCGAGGCGGGATGAGAGTACAGGAAAAGAAATATTTGGAAATAAAAAGAGATATAGAGAAGAGTAAAAGATACGAAATTGAAGCTAGGAAATTTGATGGGATTCCTGGAAGCCCGATTGCGTATTGGGCTAATAACAAAATATATAGCATTTTTAAAAATATATCTGTCAGTAAAATCATTGACACTAAATCTGGAATAATGACTGGAGATCAAAAATATATACAGTTTTGGTATGAGCCTAGTTTAAACAATATAAAATTTAATTGTGAGAGTTATATTGATATGAATAAATATACTTGGTTTCCAATTAATAGTGGAGGAGGATATAGGAAATTTCACGGAAACGATATGTATATCGTAAAACTAAAAAATATGGGTGAAGAGATTAGAAAAAATGTGACTAATTTTCGGCTAAGAGATAAAGAATATTATTTTAAGCCGGGATTGACATGGGGAAGAATAACTTCATCTTCAATATCATTTAGAGAGGTAAAAGTTGGAAGTTTGTTTGGTGATGCTGGACCAATTGCATTTATAGAAGATAACAACATAAAGCTATATCTACTAGGGTTATTTAATTCAAAAGTGACACCCTATATTTTATCTTTGATTAACCCCACATTGAACTTTCAAGTGAGAGATATAGATACAATACCTTATGTATTTCAAGAAAACTACAAAGTTATTGATATGGTAAGTTCAGCAATTCAGCATACTAGGACAGACTGGGATTCCTTTGAAACTTCCTGGGATTTTAAAAAACATCCCTTCCTCAACTATCCAGGTGAACGAATAGCAGATTCTTTCCGTCAGTGGGAGTCGTTTGCTGATCAACAATTTAGGCAGTTGAAAGCGAACGAGGAGGAGTTAAATCGAATTTTTATTGATATTTATGGCCTTCAGGATGAATTGACGCCTGAAGTGGAGGACAAAGACATAACAGTGCGCAGGGCGGATTATGAGAGAGATAGTCGTAGCTTCCTTTCCTATCTTGTGGGTATTATTTTTGGACGGTATTCTCTGGATAAAGAAGGTTTTGCTTATGCTGGAGGCGAATGGCAGCCAGAAAACTACCACACTTATCAACCGGATGCAGATAATATCCTTCCGATTACAGAAGATGGTCTCTTTAGCGATGATTTAGTCAAAAAAGTTGTTGAATTAGTGACATACATCTATGGCGAAGAAACTTTAGAAGAAAATCTTTTGTTTCTTGCTCAAGCTTTAGATAAAAAAGTGAACGAACGTCCGGAAGAAACGATTCGTCGCTATTTCCAAAAAACCTTTTATAAGGACCACTTGAAAATTTACCAGAAGCGACCTATCTACTGGCTGTTTTCGAGCGGAAAACGAGGTGCCTTTAAAGCTCTTATTTACATGCATCGTTATGACCGAGACACAGTTGCTAGAATCCGTACAGATTATGTTTTGCCACTATTTATGACATTGGACAATTTAATAACCTTGGAGCAACAAGTGGTTGATAGTCCAGATACATCCAATCAAGCTAAAGCAGCAGCTCGCAAAGCTATTGAAAATTATCAAAAGGATAAAGAAGAGTTATCTGTTTATTCAGAAGTGCTTGATCATATAGCTAAACAACGAATTGAATTGGATTTAGATGATGGTGTGAAGGTGAACTATGCCAAATTCCAAGATATTACACTAATTTCATCTCAAACGACTAAGAAAAACAAGATGCATTTACTTGAAAAGATATAAGAATGGGGAGAGAGGACATTGAGTCAGTTAAAGAAAGATATTGAGCAGTATTTTCAATCCTCTCTTCAAAGAGGAGAAAAAAGGAAAATCCTTTATTTGTACGACAAAGAATCATCGTATAAAGAGGAGTTATTCCAACTCTCAAAAGAAACAGAGCTATTTAAATTACTTGAAGTTCATGATCATAATTATATTTATACGAATTATTTGATTGAAAAAGAACTCGTAGACGATCATTTGTTTTTGTATTTTCCAAATGAAAAACCGCATGAAGAGGAAAATCCATTATTAGATGTTTTGCTATATAGCCAGGAATTGAAAATGGATGGGAAAAGCCAACTATCATCAGAATTAGGAATTTCAGTGACATCTAAAGAGTTCTCAAAACTCGTTGAACTCTATCAACCATTCTTCAATGCAAAGGACAGGAAAGCGCGTTTTTCGCGTATCTTTTCAAAAGGTCTCATAAAAGATGCGAATGACTTTGAAATGAGTATTTATTCGACCCTCGCGAAAGTCAATCAACCCGATTGGATTGACGTATTTATTAGGCTGTTTGAAGAAACGAATCTAGAAAAACAGCCTATCTGGGAAAATATTCAAAAATTTAGTAATGAGAGTCAGTTTTGGTATCTCGTTAAAAAACTGTTTAGCTATCAAAATAATCAGCCGAACCTAAGTGATTTACTGCAACAACTATTTATCACTCATTTAGCTGATGAATTAGGGGATAATCTGGCCAATGAACTGCATAAAAAACCGCTAGAAGAAACTAATCGTGCTTTAGTTTTTATTAATCAATGGATGAATCAACGAGATAAACATACTAGCTTTTCTGAAACGTCTGAAAGATTGGAAAGAGTATTGGAAATTCCAAAATTATTTAATCATTACCCACTTAAAGACTTAGCGAGAGCAGAGACGTTTAAATGGTTTGATGACTACATCATTCAATCGATGGCTGAAGCTTTAAGCAAAGAGAATCCTGATTTGGCTTTTTACGAAAGTCTTGTTCAAAAACGTCGTAATACATTCTGGTATCCAGAGTATCGAAACCACTATCATTTGTTAAAATGGGCAATTAGGCTCACCCAGTTTGTAGATCAGTACGATCAATCAGTATCAGCTCAATCAGAAGAATTATGGCAAGCCTATGAAAAAGACCTTTGGCAAATTGACCAAGCATACCGTAAGTTTTATTTTTACTACGATCAGCTTGAGGAAATACCAGATTATGTTCAGCAGTTGCAGCAATGGGTTGAAAAACGTTACTTAAATAAATTTGTGGCTTCCTATGCCTCTATTTGGGATAAACAGATGGAGAATGAGCCTTATAAAGCGCAGAGACAACAGCATCAATTTTATGAAAGAATGATTTCTCCCTTAGTTGCGCAGGATAAAAAAGTATTTGTCATTATTTCTGACGGATTGCGGTTTGAAGCCGGTCAAGAATTGTTTGATAGATTGACTGCAAGCGGCAGATTTAACGGTCAGTTAGAAGGATTGCAAACTTTGTTACCGTCGTATACAGCGCTAGGGATGGCAGCGTTGTTGCCTCACCAGACGTTAACGATTCAAAAAAATGGTGAAGTATCTGTCGATGCTATGAAATCTGTTTCTACAGATCACAGAAATCAGATTTTAAATAACTATCACCCCGATAAGAGTATAGCCATTCAATATGAAACGCTTATGCAAAAAAATCGTGATGAGTTGCGAGCAACCTTTAGTGGTAAACGGCTCATCTATATTTATCACAATCACATTGATGCTATTGGTGATCAGAAAAAAACAGAACATCGCGTTTTCCAAGCTGTCGAAGATAGCATGCAAGAGTTACAAAGATTACTGACACGATTAGCTACCGAAGTCAGTGCATCTCAACTATTTGTAACAGCTGATCATGGCTTCTTTTATCAAAGGAGTCAGGTTGAGCCTTATCAAAAAGTAAAGATGGCGCAGGAGTCACTTGGATCAATAAGAAATAAACGTTTTGTGATCAATACAGAAAAGACGGATAAACTTGAAGGGGTATCTGTTACACTAGAAAACCTTGGTGAGTTAAAATATCTAACACTTCCTCGTTCCACAAACCGCTTTACTTTTTCGGGCGGAGGCTATCAATATGTTCATGGTGGGTATTTACCTCAAGAAACAATGGTTCCTTTACTAGAATTAAAAACCTTACGATCTGTTAAAGGCACTCAACAAGTATCCGTTACATTACTCAATCAAAATCGGTTAATCACCAATGATACGGTATGGTTGAGCTTCCTGCAGACAGAAGCAGTCACGACAGATCAAAAAGAAAAACGATTATCGATTTACTTTGAGGATAATAACGGTGTGCCTATTTCCAACGAAGTCTCTCTACTGGCTTCAAGCACCGAGCGACAAAACGAAAACCGTATTTATGAAAGAAAGTTTGTCATCTTAAATAGAGATTTCGATGATTTTGAGAGTTGCTACCTCGTAATGAAAAATATGGATGATAAAAGAGACATTCAACGCGAAAAATTTGAAATAGACATTGTTTAATAAAAAGCCATCTTTAGAACCAGTAGTAATGCTAGCTGGCTCGAAGATGGCTTTTTCACGTTTTATCGTTTTTCTTGTATTGCTGGATAAATTTATTTAATTCCTGAATGTCATAAACTGAGAGATGTCCGATTGTCAAGATTTTATTTGTAGCAATTTTTTTAATCATCATAACCGTTCGAATTCACATAAGAAACATGGAGACTAACGATTTCACTTTGATTAACAGTCCAATGTTTCATCGCTAAACCAATCTTCTATCTCTTCAGTAGTTTCTAGTTTAGTGATTGGCAGGCCTTCGATGGTGTTCGTTAACTCAAGCGTAGCTTTTTCTCCATCCGTTAAGGAAATATCAAAAGGGATACCGCCATTTGCGACAATTCTTTTATACATCATTGTAATCACAGTTGTCGGCGTTAATCCAAGTTGATCTAAGATGACTTCTGTATCTTTTGCAAGTTTTTCATCTACTTGCACTTGAATCCTCTTTTTTGTAGCAGTCATAATAATCACCTCGCTCATTTAGTACTCATATTATAATATAAAATGAGTTTTTTTTCAATTTTTACATAGGGTAACAAAATAGTACGAAAGTAGAAATAGGAAAACAGATAGTTTCCTTATACCAAAAGATGTGAGGGTACCAAAATTGACGATTGTTTAGTTTTTTCAAGTCTTTCAGTTTCCTTATACCAAAAGATGTGAGGGTACCAAAATTATAGTGCAACCCTAATTTTTCTAACTCTAGTTTCCTTATACCAAAAGATGTGAGGGTACCAAAATACAGGCGAGATGAAAGAGATTGATAAGGCTGTTTCCTTATACCAAAAGATGTGAGGGTACCAAAATCGAGAATATGAACAGCAGTTTGATTTAAAGGTTTCCTTATACCAAAAGATGTGAGGGTACCAAAATCACTATGGTCAGTGCCACGTGCTACAAATTGTTTCCTTATACCAAAAGATGTGAGGGTACCAAAATTAATTCAGGCAATGCAGAGGAGCTGGCTGAGTTTCCTTATACCAAAAGATGTGAGGGTACCAAAATCCAACCTCAGATATATTGTCCATCTTAAAAGTTTCCTTATACCAAAAGATGTGAGGGTACCAAAATCCACTTGTTTTGCGTGTATCCCAGCCTTGCGTTTCCTTATACCAAAAGATGTGAGGGTACCAAAATGTATGATATGACAGAAATGGTTGAGAAGCTGTTTCCTTATACCAAAAGATGTGAGGGTACCAAAATTGTAATGATTATCTTGCAAGGGATCAGACGGTTTCCTTATACCAAAAGATGTGAGGGTACCAAAATATTGTTTTCGAGATAAGATTTACCGTTATTGTTTCCTTATACCAAAAGATGTGAGGGTACCAAAATAACGAAAGAAACATATCCGCCATAGTCTTCGTTTCCTTATACCAAAAGATGTGAGGGTACCAAAATTTGTGTAGTCAATTAGAATAGGTTTTATAAGTTTCCTTATACCAAAAGATGTGAGGGTACCAAAATCGTTAAAAGCCGATAACACAACGGTTAACGGTTTCCTTATACCAAAAGATGTGAGGGTACCAAAATCGTTAGCTGGTTTCAACCAATCATTAGCCGGTTTCCTTATACCAAAAGATGTGAGGGTACCAAAATTCAATCACGTGCTGAGAAAGTATATGAGTAGTTTCCTTATACCAAAAGATGTGAGGGTACCAAAATTGAAGATGAACACGGGGAAGTCGATTACACGTTTCCTTATACCAAAAGATGTGAGGGTACCAAAATTGAACGATTTGTATTTAGCAACCTTTTAGCGTTTCCTTATACCAAAAGATGTGAGGGTACCAAAATTATGTGCAGCGGTATCTACTCTTTTACAAGGTTTCCTTATACCAAAAGATGTGAGGGTACCAAAATAATCTTCTTATTCGGTATACTGAGTTTAGAGTTTCCTTATACCAAAAGATGTGAGGGTACCAAAATTGTTTGTCTTTATTATCTTTCGAGATAGTGGTTTCCTTATACCAAAAGATGTGAGGGTACCAAAATTAGTACTGCCATTTAATTTGCCCGGATCCAGTTTCCTTATACCAAAAGATGTGAGGGTACCAAAATCATCTAACGTCAGTCTTGTAATGAGATTGGGTTTCCTTATACCAAAAGATGTGAGGGTACCAAAATCAGACCTATTAAACATAGCTCCGACAGCTGGTTTCCTTATACCAAAAGATGTGAGGGTACCAAAATCTAGTATTTCTAAAATGTTACCGTAACGGTGTTTCCTTATACCAAAAGATGTGAGGGTACCAAAATACAGAGAGGAGCAGAATTAGCACGCTCAGCTGTTTCCTTATACCAAAAGATGTGAGGGTACCAAAATGCCATTTTCATTATACCTTACCCATCAATAAATTATCAAAGTATTTTTGAATTGACGATGGAATGCCAGTGGTGTCAACGATTACAGGTGTTTTAGAAAGGATAAAAATAGAATAAACATATATAAATGATTCTAAGTTATCCACAGATGGAAGTGACAAAAAAGGTGTTTTATCTTGAAAGTTATCCACAAGAAAAACATACAAGTTGACTGCTTTTTCAAAAAAAGCGTGATTCCAATTTATAGGTATAATCCTGCTAAGCGTATGTTCAGTTTCTAAAGCTTGAAGTCTATTATATATTTTCCCGTGACTGATTAGATTTCTCTGTTCTTCCTTACAATGTTCAGAAAAAATAAAATACTTCACTCCTGAATTTGAGAGAGTCAATCTTTTAGTAAACAGATTGTATTCCCGCTCAGAAAAATAGTAGTTAGGTATATGAACAGCTATTAATAGTTGCTTTTGCAAATGAAATTTAGCAATCATTTCAATTTTAAATAGTGCTCTATCAACTTTGTTTAACGAAGATACTTTTGTCATATCTAACTGTAATGAATCGTATACTAGAGAAGATTTAAAATCCGCCAACTTCATTTTTAAATACATTGATTCTTTAGCATCGTTTAAAAACTCTACTTCCTCTATTAACTCTGCCCAAGCATCAACAAGGTTATGATAGAAGGGTGAAAATTCCAATTGATTAAAGAATTGTTTCTTATGTTCTTTCACATATAAATGATTATCTGAATCGACATCATCTAGAGTTAAATGAAAAAATAGAAAGTCATGTTTATTAATAGGCTGATTATTCTCAGCAATTTTAAGGGAGTTTAATGCTGCACTCTTACTAAAAAACGTAGATAGATCATCAATTAGAAATTGCCATTCGGCATTATGCTGTTTAAAAAAGCTAAGTTGATCAACTAATATGGATTGTCTGTTATTTTTGCTAACGATATGCCATTCTTTCATAGTATCACCATAGGGTCTTCAGTTATGACTTGTTCAGTAATCGTTTTGTCGCCTACTAGTAGGAACATGTTAGAGTATTGTTTTTCGGTAACAGCCATTGCTCGTATGGAGCCTCTCCTAGGTAAATTATTTCTTAAGCCAATCATATAGCCATCCAATGCTGAACGATTTGGAAATATTTTTGAATAAACTGAGAATTGCACCATGGTAAAGCCATTTTTTATGAGATATTTTCTAAATCGAGAATAATTTCTTCGTTCACTTTTTGTATTCATTGGTAAATCAAAAAATAAGATGAGTCTCATTAGTCTATAGGGAGATGCCATTGGCTGGGTATACCAATAGATCGGGGTTATTTTCATTCATAGCCCTAATGAAGCTTTGAATAAATATTTCTATCGCATTTAATATTGTTTGATTTTGATTACCAATGGTTATTTTATTTGTACTGATTAAGTGAACGATTTTTTGCTTGGTTTTAATAGATAAATAGTCATCTTCATGGCACAAAATATTGACCCATAAATCAATAATCGGTCTAAATGGCTCAATTAAGTCGTCAGCTAAGTTGAAGGCATTGTATTGATTGTAATGACCCACACCTATAGAAGGATGGAGTCCATAGGCAACGATTGTTCGTGCGACTGCTGAACGTAAGACGATGTACCCGTAATTTAAACCGGAATTGATACCATCAAAAGAGCCGCGTTCTCTAATGAAATTGGCACCAAACAATGATTTGAAATAGAGTTTTGCCGCGTGTCCTTCACGGTTGGTTTCATCGGAAAAGGTCACATTTTCTGATAAGGTTTGAAGTGTTTCAATTTCTGCATCTCTTCTTAAGTGAGATAAAACAGATATTTGATTCTGAATTTTTATTTGAATGATTTTTTGCCAAATATTGCCTTTAGTTTCATCTGTCCAAGAGACTTGTTTTTGAAGAACTCTAGAAGCTTGATGATGACTGTGTGGTGTAAGGGCGTAGATATTAGGTAAATGTTGTTCATCGCAAAAGACTAGAAGAATATGATAACTAGCCAACTTGTTTAGTAAACGAGCAGTGACTACAGTCATCTGATTATCAACGATAATGGTATGGATATCAGATAAGGGAATAAGGACTTCAGTGTCTTCACGTACAACTTTTAAATTATCTAGATAGAGTTTTAGTTGGTCTGCTTTTTCGATATAAACGACTCTCCAGCTCAAAATCTCACCTCTTTTATTTGTTTTAGGTATAAAAAAAGCCCCATAAATGGGGCGGTTTCGGCATAAAGCCTTTTTTTGGTAGGTCCTCACGACCCTTTGGTATAAGGTGTCTTCTGTTGAAGACAACCTTATTATACTATTTGTTTTAAAATTTGTAAATAGTTTTTATAAAGATTTTTTTAAAACCTCATTAGTAATTAAAAAATAATTACCAAGTGAGTCAGTAGTATATTTTTTTAAGTTTATCAATGTACCTATACTTATTTTTTGTTGATCTGAATCGTTGAAACTAATATCTTTGACTTCAATTTTATTAGCTTTAGGGTCATTATCCCCTCTGAAAATTTTCTCATAACTAACCAGTTCTTTCTTCTTATCTCCAGTCAAAGGATCAACCACCGTTTCCAACTTATCATATTTGATGACGTCATTTTTGTATAAACTAAATTGGAATGTGTAATTATCGTCGATTTGTTTATATGGGGCATTTTTACCGTGTTCGCTGTTATACTCCGACATATTAAGAATTAATTTATTACCAGATGGTCTAAACCAATTATAAGGAATACCTAGGTATTTATATTTTCCTTTTTTATTCATATAAATATCAACACGAATACTTTTACGTTTTAGTAAAACAACATCATTTTTAGCATCTGCGAATTTATGCGTGATAGGCACATGAATTCCCAGCTTATTATCGAGGTATTTCAAGCCCTTAACAGGAACTTTTCCATCCTTCTTAATATAACCATGTTCAGCATAGAAATCTTGGAATGGATTATCAGCATGTTTATGTTCTTCCATTACTTTTTTAATCAGTGCCCAGGTCGTAGGATCATGCTGAGCCATCAAAAATTGGGTCTCATCTTTATCAATTTTCTTTTTAAGTCCTTCGTAGCCTTTTTTATCTAACTCATAGATATTTTTCACTTTACCAACGACATACTTTTCGCCTTCTTTTTCTCTCGTTGAGTAGAGCGTTTGGTTTGTCATAGTACGGTTTGGTTTACGGTCTACTTTATGTGAATACTTGATTTGACTTTCATAATTGCGAAGGTTACTAATAAAGCGCAAGGATTTATTTTCGAATAATTCACCTTGTTCTAAAATCTCTCCAGTATCTGTATCAACGGCAATGCCTTCGCTATTAAAACTGATGTGCTTCATTTGCTCGAAGAGCGGCATCTTTCCAATTGCAGCGACAATAAGCGCATCAATAGCGTGATGTGCATAGCCTTCATCACGATCTTTATTTAATTTTGTTCGTCTTCTCAAGGCTGCTGTAAAACTACCACGAATGGAGAGGACTCTAGTAGAAATATCGTGGTTCATATAGAACGTGCGTAATGATTGAGAAAAACTGCGCATAGCGTACTGTGTATCGACAAGATTACGATTGATGAAATCTTTTTGAACCTCCTCATCATGCTGGACATCTCTCATTTCTAGTAAGTATTCTAGTTTTTTTCCACCTAGGCGACGTGATTTGAATAAATTCAGACAGTCTGCTCTGTACTCTTCGAAACTTCGACTAGCTTTTCCACTATTAAAATATTGGAAAGGGGTTAATTGTCCTTTGTTTTGGTTTTCATCTCGATAAACTAACACTTTATTTTGTTGGCTATCATCAAAAGAGTAGGACAGGGGAATGATATGATCAATTTCAAATTTATGGAAATCATAAACGACATCAGAAAGAGAAATGGTTTTTCCTGAGTACAAACATTTTCCATCCTGTGCATCCCATAGTTTTAGCCCTAAATGTTTTTTACCATCTAAATGGAGTTCTCTAAACGATTCAACACCTAATAAGTCACATATTTTCTTTTCAAACTTTCCTTGTTGCTTTTGAGCATCACTATAGCGTTTCTTTTGCTCATCGCTATTCTTCTCACGCGCCATTTCCACAACAATGTAGTCTAGCTCACCAAATTGTTCTCTGACAGCATTGGTTACTTTAATCGCTTCGCGGTGTGCGCGTTTGGCAACGACACTCAGAATAGCTTCATCATCAAACTGTATTTTAGTGCCGCTTTGGAGTTGTTCTAAACGACTCTTACCATAGCCTTTCTCAGTGAAAAGCTGCATCTGATTTTTATTTGTTTCCCATAATTCAGGCAAGACTTTTTCAATGGCCTTTTTAGAAAGAGAGTGGTACTCTTTAAAACTAGTATCGTTAAGTAATGCTGCTGTAACGTTTGCTAGTTCATCACCGTATGTAGTATGAAAAAGATCAATTAGCTGTTCTTCACGACGAGATAAGCTTTTTTCGGCTGTTAATATTTCTGCAATCTCATCTAAAACATCTTTATTATTGAAGAAATCTTCAGGAAGTGTTACTTCTTTTAATAAATTCATTAATTTTTTATAGCCTTTAAATTCTGTGAAAATAGGCTTCCCTGTTTTCATGTCCACACGTGAACCTAAAATTTCTTCTTCATTATCGACTTTGAGGCGTTTCGCAATGATTTTTAAAGTGAGGTTTTTCCCTTTTTTAATGAAGGTTTCAATCAAATAGTCCTTATCTTCTAAGGTGAGTCGGTCCATTTCGCCTGTTTCTGGATTTGGATACTGTAAGTTATTTAAATCATTTAGTAGATTAAACAAGTCAGCGGTATAAGACATCTTCGCGATGCGAAGCTCGTCTGGAAGATAGGTACAACGACCCCGCATTTTATTAATCATTGTTTCGTATTTTAATAAGCCGTCTTCACCAATCCAATATTGGCCGTAAGGAGTTGGTGATTTCTTTGAACCTGGTCCATCGTAATACATTCTTCTACTTTCGACTAAGGCAATATAATCAGCAATAAACTCATCTGTGATAATAGAATGGAATTCTTGTTGTTTCGTTAGAATGGCTTTTGCTTCTTTGATGTAGTCACTGGTTTTGAAACGATTTCGATGATTACGAACTCCGTCAGGGGTATCTAATCGTTCGAGTTGCAATTCAACGACATATTTTTCTTTAAGCAGCTCAGCATTTTGACTAAGCTGTTTTTTTGTAGAAAGTTCACTTTTTCCTTCGCTACTCTCATCTTCAGCGATATCGAGCGTAGTACCGCGTCTTTTTGCTAGATGGTAGAGTGCAGAGGCAAGTTCATCAGCGCTCACTTCTTGATAGAGAGCATCTCGTCTCGCAAGATAGGGATCAATTGCTCCAATTTGATCGATGGGTAACCCGTGTTCAGAAAGTAAATCTTTTAAACGCTCTAGACGATGTTTACGGCGTCTTTTTAAGCGTCGTGCACCACGAAATGAGCGACGCTCCTCATTAGCATTGCGGGTTGCCTCTTCAAATAATCGTACACCGGCCCCTTTAATTTCACCCTCATCAATATCGATAACACCCCAACCAACGCTTGAGATACCGATATCTAAACCTAAAACCAACCTTGACATAAAAGCCCCTCCTATACAATGTGTTACAAATATAATATCATTCTTTATTCGAATATTTATTATAAAAATAAAATTATCTTTATAACTGACTCTACATGTTCACAATTTAGAAAAAAGATTGAGATCGCTAACGATTTTTTATAAAAACCCCCATAATAATCGTATCAACACCACAAAAGGGGGAGATTCTATGTTAAAAGTCGGCGTTATCGGCATCGGTAACATTGCGCAAAAGGCATATTTGCCTGTTATGGCAACCATGCATGACCAGGTAGAGTGGCATTTGTTTACGCGTAATCAAGATAAATTGGCTACGGTCGGTAAATAACAGCAGTTTTCACATCTTCATCCATCCGTGGGCAGTTTGATTGACGCAGGAATTGATGCGGCTTTTGTTCATGCGCCAACAGCGGTTCATTTTGACACCATTAAACAGTTGCTGGAGGCTAGCATTCATGTTTATGTGGACAAGCCAATTAGTGATCAGATTGCAGAAACAGAGGCTTTGGTTGCTCTTGCTAAGGAGAAAAATCTTATCCTGACTTGTGGCTTTAACCGTCGTTTTGCGCCGCATGTTCAAGCTTTAAAAGCTATTCCAGATAAGAAAATGATTCTCATTCAAAAAGACCGGGTGCAAAATTTTGAGGATGTTCGCTTTGCCATTTATGATTTGTTTATCCATATTTTGGATGCGGGGCTCTTTTTGCTAGATGATCCGATTGAGTCCACACACTCAACCATTATTGAAAAAAGAGGGGCAGTTAAAGCGGATTGTTTTAACGATTCAAACAAAAGAAACGACTTGTCTCGTTGCTATGAATTACGAAGCTGGCGCTAATCAAGAAGTTTTGGAAGTGCAAAGTTTAGCGGGTATTCAGCGAGTCGTTGACTTGAATGAACGTCATATTAAAACACCGGCTGGCGAGCAAGTGATTCGTTTTGGCGATTGGGAAAACACACTTGTTAAGAGAGGCTTTGATAGTGTGATTCGTGAATTTATTACATCACTTTAGACGAAATTGAATCCGGTTTCGCTAGATAGCACACTTGATTCTCACCGTCTATGTGAAAATTTAATAAATAATGCGTAATGAGTTTCATTTTATTCTTATTTAAGCTAGAATAATAAACAAATGGGTATCAAGGGGGAAAACAATGTTTGATCATATTGATGCATTAGCAGTTAACACAGTCCGTACACTAAGTATTGACGCGGTTCAGAAAGCAAATTCTGGACATCCAGGGTTACCAATGGGAGCGGCTCCAATGGCATACTCTCTATGGACTAAATTCTTGAAGGTAAACCCTAAAAATAGTTCTTGGGTAGATCGCGATCGTTTCGTTCTATCAGCAGGACATGGTTCAGCACTTTTATATAGTTTATTGCATTTATCTGGTTATGATGTAAGTTTGGATGATTTGAAAAACTTCCGCCAATTCGAAAGTAAAACACCAGGGCATCCAGAAGTTCATTACACAGACGGCGTTGAAGCAACAACTGGTCCATTAGGCCAAGGGATTGCGAATGCCGCTGGTATGGCGATGGCTGAAGCTCATTTAGCAGCAACTTACAACAAAGATAATTTCCCAATCGTTGACCACTTTACTTATTTTCTATGTGGCGATGGCGACTTGATGGAAGGTATTTCTCATGAAGCAGCAAGTTTAGCTGGTCACTTGAAATTAGGGAAATTAATTGGTCTTTATGACTCAAATGATATTTCATTAGATGGCCCAACATCAAAAGCCTTTACTGAAGACGTGAAACAACGTTTTGAAGCATACGGCTGGCAACATATTCTTGTTAAAGATGGTAACGACCTTGAAGAAATTGCGAAAGCAATTGAAGAAGCTCAAGCTGAAACAGCTAAACCAACATTGATTGAAATTAAAACAGTTATTGGGTTCGGTGCTTCAAACGAAGGAACGCATAAAGTACATGGCGCGCCACTAGGTGACGAAGGTGTTGCTTTTGCGAAAAATAACTACAAATGGGACTTTGAAGCCTTCCATGTACCTGAAGACGTTCAAGCACGTTTCAATGAAACAATTGCTGCAAACGGCCAAGCTGCTGAAGAAGCTTGGAATAACTTATTTGAAGGATACAAAGCAGAGTACCCTGAATTGGCTAAACAATTCGAAGATGCCTTTGCTGGTCGCCTACCTGAAGGCTGGGAAGATAAACTACCTGTTTACGAAGTAGGATCAGCTGATAAAGCAACTCGTGTAACAAGTAGTGAAGCAATCCAAGTGCTAGGCGAAGCAATTCCTTACTTCTGGGGTGGATCT
This sequence comes from Jeotgalibaca sp. PTS2502, assembly GCF_001975685.1. Lineage (NCBI taxonomy): Bacteria > Bacillati > Bacillota > Bacilli > Lactobacillales > Carnobacteriaceae > Jeotgalibaca > Jeotgalibaca sp. PTS2502. The sequence goes on along the minus strand of NZ_CP019433.1, from coordinate 1,462,778 downwards.
GCCGACTTATCAAGCTCAAACAACACAATGAACCAAGCAGATACAGACTACAGCGCTGAAAATTATGCTGGCCGTAACATTTGGTACGGTGTTCGTGAGTTCGCAATGGGTGCGATGATGAACGGTATTCTACTACATGGCGGTTCAAAAACTTATGCAGGTACATTCTTTGTCTTTACTGACTACTTACGTCCTGCAATGCGTTTAGCTGCCCTATCGCAATTAGGCGCAACTTACGTGATGACACATGACTCAGTAGCAGTTGGGGAAGATGGACCAACTCATGAACCTGTTGAACAAATTTCAAGCTTCCGCGGTATGCCAAATATGAACTTAATTCGTCCAGCTGATGGTAACGAAGTGAGTGCAGCTTGGGTAGTAGCAGTTGAAACACATGACACACCAACATTACTTGTCTTAACTCGTCAAAACTTACCAGTTCTTGAGGGAACAAAAGAAATGGCGCGTGAAGGCGTTCGTAAAGGTGCTTACGTACTTTCACCTCAACAAGGTGAAACACCAGATGGTATCTTAATTGCAACTGGTTCAGAAGTCAGCCTAGCTATCAATGTTCAAGCAGCATTATTGGATGAAGGTGTTGACGTATCTGTTGTATCAATGCCAAGTGCATTCCTATTCGAACAACAAGATGACGCTTATAAAGCATCTGTTTTACCAAACAATGTCCGCAACCGTATGTCGTTAGAAATGGGTGCAACATTAGGATGGGAACGTTATGTAGGACTTGACGGAATTGCTTACGGTATTGACCGTTGGGGAGCAAGTGGTGCAGGTAACACTGTCGTTTCAAAACTAGGCTTCACAGCTGATCAAGTTGTTAATACTTACCTAGCTAAATTTAAATAATCAATACAAAAGAAGCTATCCTTAAGCTATCGATTCAGCTTAAGGATGTTTTTTTGCCTCCAAAACCAACTTCGGTAACAGAAATTAAGCTGAAGTTGGTTAAAGTAGTAAAAAAAACCAACTTCAGCTCAAAAAATCACTCTGAAGTCGGCCAAAAGCCACTTTCGGCCAACTTCAGCGGCTAAAAAGTGACTGAAGTCGGTTGCGCCGGCAGATTATCGTATTTGACCATTGATAATCCTTCAATAAAAAGCAAAGAGATCAGTATTTAGACGGATGTCACTCCGGCGAAAGGGTTTTATAATAGACTTAAATAGGAGTGAGGTGACGAATATGACCTTTTTAGGAAATGTGGTTTGGTTTGTCTTTGGTGGATTTATTAGTGCCATTTCGTGGTTAGTTATTGGAGCGTTTTGGTGCCTCTCAATTGTCGGTATACCAATAGGCTTACAATGCTTTAAGTTCGCAAGGATGGCGGCAGCGCCGTTTGGTAAGGATATTGCCTTTAGTGATAATGGCTCATCTGTCTTCATTAATATCATCTGGATTTTCCTAGGTGGTTTCGTGATGGCGGCTGAAGAAGTGATTTTAGGAGCTATTTTTTGTTTGACTATCGTGGGGATTCCATTTGGTTTACAACATTTTAAACATGCCAAATTAGCATTGATGCCTTTCGGGGCTCGCATTTACCGTATATAAAACATTAGCTTCGGCTAATGTTTTTCTTTTTAACACTGATAATTTGATATACTGTATCTAAATGTAAACGTAAACAAGGGGTGGAAAACATGAAGTTAAAACAAAATGATGTCATTTTATTTATCGGTGACAGTATAACCGATGTTGGTCGTAATAGAGAAGATGGCTATAATTTGGGTTCGGGATATACATTAATGGTAGCCGGCGCATTGAGTGCGCGTTACCCGGAATTGCAGCTGCAGTTTTTAAATCGCGGAATTGGTGGCAATAAAATTGGTGATTTGAAAGAGCGGTGGGAGACTGACTGCCTTGATTTTAAAGCCTAATGTCGTCTCTATTGAAAGAAAAAAATATTTAAAATAGTCATCTTTATACCGCACTACGTTACCTTTACTATTTTCTAACCACTAATGTATTATTTTTACTAGCCAATGCCTTGTTTTTTGTGGTCTTCTTTTCAGTACCATTACTAGTAGAAAATGTCTTCATTTACACCTAGCCCTCATCCCAACTGGGCCAGCTCTAGCAGCGCTCTTTTTTTCGATGGGCATACTGGTTAGACAGAAATCGCTAGCACCGGTTAAAGATTTCTTTAGAGGATATAAGGACAATCTGAAAGTTAGCCTTGTTTTTTGGATGATTCAGCTGACCTTAAGTATGATTGTCTTAATTGATGCCTTTTATTTTTATACAAGGGGAAGTGTACTCGTTGCGGCGATATTTGCTGTAGCCTTTATACTATTGACTATCTTTTCGATAATTGGTTTTACTATGTTAGCTGTTTTAGAAATTACAGTTGCAAATATTTACCGTTCAGCTGTTGTTATTATCTGGCGCTATTTTAAAAAACAGTTAGGTAATTTGTTGACGATTATCGCGTTTGTGGTTATCTTCTATGCCTTTCCGAGTGAAATGTTTTTATTTTTCTTTTCGATTATCGCCTTTTATATCATGCGATCCAATCAGAAGATCTTTACAGATTTAAAATCACAATTTTCTCAAACCAATGATTCTTATGAAAGGGGAACTCAGAATGATTAAAAAATTAAGCCTTTTTCTACTCACTTTATGTTTTGTAGCAGGCTGTAGCAATGACGCTGAGCAGTCAGAAGAAACGGTTGTTTACCCATTCCAGGAAGTTACCCAACTGATAGGATTTGAAGTAACAACCAAAAATAATGATCAGTATCGGATTGAATCGAATGGCGAAGAATGGGTGAGTGAAGATGTTGACCAACTCGATCCAAGTGCAATATCTACTTTTTTAGATAAGGTGGTCAGTTTGCAAGCCAAAGTGGTAGACGCAGCAGATGTTGTTGTAAAGGAAAAGACACTCTTGCAATTAGCTCTATATCCGTCAGAAGATGAAAAATTGGAGTTGTCCTTATACCATGACTCAGAGGGTAACTTCTATGGAAAAATGACAGGCACAACAGACTGGTTGTATTTTCCTAATTTGCCGATGGAGTTAGAAGAGTTTTCAAATAGTTACTTACAAGCGGCGATTGATTTGAAGGTGGGTGTTTTAGAAGCCATCCAATTTGAAGATCCAAGCCAATCATTTGAAATCAATCAAGAGAGTGACTTTTCTAAGGTCGAATCAGCGCCATTTATTAGCGGCTGGTTTTTACACGGGATATATGAGACACCCTTTTCAGTTGAGTATCAAACCATGGATGTTATCTTAGAACGCTTGGAAAACTTTAGGGGAGAGGAAACCGAAGAAGCCATTCCGTCAGAAACTGAAACATTCTTTACTTTAACATTAACGGGTAGTGATGGTCAGGAAACACTAGTATTTGGCGAACCTGATGAAGAGAGTGTGCTTGTTCATTTGGAAGAAGCCAATAAAAGCTACCGTATTCCGCTCTTATTGGCGCGGACATTCCAATTAACCGCCTTTGATATAACGGATAATTTTATTGGTATTATTCCACTCGACTCCTTACGTCAAGTGGAACTGAAAACAGCAGAGAATGCTTTGTTAATTGAAGCAAACCATGAGGTAACGACCAATGATGAGGACGAAGTGGGCGTTAGCTCAACCTTCTTCTTAAATGGCGACCAGCTGGATGAGACAGCCTTTCGTAAGAACTATCAGTATTTAGCGGCGCTTAAATACGTTAATCCTTACGATGGCTCAGAGCTGATTTCAGAAGAAGCTAGTCTAAGCATTACGTATCACTTTCAATCAGAAGGGGAAACGTTGGTTCATACCATTCATTTTTATGATTTAAATGAAGAAGAATATCTTGTTGAAAAGAACGGCATTCGTGAATTCACAGCTAAAAAGGAACAAGTTCAAGAAATGTTAACTGTATTTAAATAAAGTGAGGCTGGGATATTTTGTCCCAGTCTTTTTTTTAAAAACGTGGTTTAAAGCGACTGATTGGTTGTAGCAATTCATTGATACCTGCCAACATCTCCTCTGTTAATTCAACATCGACAGCTTTAATGTTATCTTCAATTTGTTCGGGTTTGCTGGCACCGATAATAGCTGAACTAACACCAGGTTGGCGGAGAATCCAAGCAAGTGCCAATTGCGGTAAGCTAATGTCTAATTGTTGAGCGAAGTGTGATAATGAGTCAACCGTTTCTAATAGGCGGTCATCTTCTAAGTATTTTTTCAAACCACTGCCAATAGTTGCGTTGGCAGCTCGACTGTCACTCGGCGCAGATTGTCCTGCTTTATATTTACCAGTGAGGATACCTTGAGCTAATGGTGAAAAGACGACTTGTCCCATTCCATTTGCTTGTGAGACCGCTAAGATATCACGTTCGATATAACGTTCAATCATATTGTAAATGGGTTGATTGGAAACGAGAGGGCGGAAATGATGTTCTTTAGCAATTCGATGAGCTTCTTGAATTTTATCTGCTGGCCATTCACTGACACCTGCATATAAAATCTTTCCTTGTCGTTGCAAGTCATCCAGAGCCCACAATGTTTCTTCAAGTGGGACAGTGGAATCATAACGATGGCATTGGTAGAGATCAATATAATCCATGTTTAGTCGTTTCAAACTAGCATCGCATTGTTCAAAAATATGCTTACGTGATAAGCCCCGATCATTAGGGCCATCTCCCATAGGAAAGTAAACTTTGCTGGCAACGACTAAGCTTGAACGATCGTATTGGGCTAATACCTTGCCTAAAACCACTTCCGCTTCTCCTTGCTCATAGACATTGGCAGTGTCGAAGAAATTAATACCTGCATCATAAGCAGTTTGAATGCAGCGTTCAGCTGTTTGATCTTCGACTGATTTCCCGTAAGTTAACCAACTTCCTAGGGCAATTTCACTGACACGTAAGCCGCTTCTACCTAAGTTCCGATACTTCATGTGGCCTTCCTCCTTTTGTTTGTAAGGGTTTTCTTATAAACTTATCTTATACCAAATGAATCCACTTGGCTACTAAGACGAAAAAAACTGACCCCTAAGGATCAGTCTAACACCATCACACCAATACCAAGTAAACCAGGGCCAGTGTGAACACCAAGAACAGGTGAAATTTGGCCTTCGCAGTATACTTTGGCATCGGCAATTAAATCACTAATACTATCTTTCATTTGCAGCATTTCTTTTTCGGCAGCGCCGTGGCAAAGGGCGATATAGTAGTCTTTACTATTGCCTACTTTTTCTCTAGCTAATTCAAGCATCTTGGCAATATTTTGTTTACGACCACGGACTTTAGCAACCGTATCGTAAACGCCTTCTGGGTTACAAGAAATAATTGGTTTAATTTTTAAGGCACTACCAAGAATCCCTTCAACCTTACCAATTCGGCCGCCTTTAATTAAATACTCTAATGTTTCCAGACCGAAAAAGACAGTGGATTTGGTCACAGCTTGACGTGCTTTAGTAACCACATCCTGGAAATCTAAGCCTTTTTCTAATTGTTCAGCTGCATATAGCGCGATGAAGCCAGAACCGATACCGATATTACGCGTATCAATAACTTCGATCGTTAAGTCTTTACGATCTTCGATGACCAATGTCATGGTTTGATAGGTACCACTAAGACCACTTGATAAAATAGATGCAATAACATGCGTATAGCCGTCTGCTTTAATTTGATCAAAAAGGGCTTCAATATCGCTGCCTAATGGTAAACTGGTTTTAGGAATTTCAGTTTTAAATGAATCATAGACTTCTTGGGGTGAAATATCAACACCATCTTTATAAGAGGCATCCTTATAATTAATCATTAATGGCATGGTGTAAAACCCATACTCTTTCGTTAGGTGAGCAGGAATATCGTTACATGAATCAACTAGGATGGCTACGCGATTATTTTTCAATAGAATCGACTCCTTCTTTTTTTTGTTTATTAAATCCATTAATAGCAATAATCTTTTGTGTTAATAATTTTGATGCGAGTGACAAGGTCACCATTTTTAATGCAACATTTTCATTTCGAATTCCTTCTATGGTAAAGGAAAAATCAATGGTTCGATCAAGTTGACTAAATAAATGGTAAAAGGATTCCTCCAACTCTTTGCAAAATGAATTATAGGCTTCTTTTTCGCCTTTAATTGAAATTTGTAAAGCCATCCCTTTTTGCACATCGGTCAACGGTAACACTTGCTTTAATAAACTGATGACAATAAGCTGGGCAATATGGAGTTGAAAATATTTTTTCTTGATGGGTCGTTCAATTAAACCGAGTTTCACATAATTATTAATCATAGCGGGTGTAATAATTTTCTCGCTGCCGTCAGGAGTCAGGAAAGCGAGCTGTTCTTCAATAATGCTGAGCACTTGATCGTTGTAAACGCCAAATGTCGGCAATTCGTCCCAGCGTACAATCGACAAATTCGCTAAGTCCTTTGGCTTAGATTGTGACAAACTAACCACCTCGTTTCCTTTAAAATGCTATCTAGTTTTAATTATTAGTTTAAATGATTTTCGTTACTAGTAAAATGTAACAGTAAACGAGGAATAATTCAATTGATAAATGGTAAAGAAAATAATAAGGAGAGATAATAATGGCTTTTGTAACAGTGGAGATAAGTATGCGCCTTTTTGATAGCTTTTCTCTGAAGGATAAGCGTTCAATCGTCAAAAGTATTTTGAATAAAATGCATAATCGATACAATGCCAGTTTAGCGGAAGTAGGCTTTCAGGAAATGATTAATCAGTCTCAACTAGCGGTTGCCGTAGCGAGCTGTAGAGGCCCCCAAAAGTTAGACCAAAAATCTAACTTTTGGGGGTTTATTTTTATGGCAAAATATTCACTAGAATTTAAATTGGAAATTGTAAAACATTATCTGGGGAACTATGGTGGCTACCTAGCGGTAGCAAAGAAATATAATATACAAGAATCTATTGTAAGAAGATGGGTTAATAGCTATCAACAATTTGGAATCGAAGGACTGAAACGTAGTAAGAATCAAACTCATTACTCTGTTGATTTTAAGCTTAGTGCTGTAAAATTATATGAAACAACAGAGATGAGTTATCGAGAAGTAGCCAATTCATTAGGGATGAATAACCCTAGTTTAATTTGTAATTGGCGCACTACTATCCTCAAGAAAGGCGTCGATGGCTTATCAGAACAGAGAGGTAGGCCACCGAAAATGGGTAGACGGAAGAAAGCTGATAAGAAAGTATTTCAGGATCCAAAGAATATAACTAGAGAAGATGTAAACGTTGAGCGTCTGAGACAACTTGAAAACGAAAATCGTGATTTGAGAATCGAGAATGAATTTTTAAAGGAATTAGGGAGATTGCAGGAAGCAGAGAAACAGCAACAAAGAAACAAATAGTTCAAGCAATCTACAATCTCCATAATATTAATAAATTCAAATTAGTTGATATTTTGAGAGTAACTGGCTTTCCAAAGGCAACTTATCACTATATTAGGAAGCAATCTAAACGCCCAGACAAGGATAAAGTTTACAAAGATGCTTTACTAAAACTAAGAGAGAAAAATAAAGATTATGGGTATAAAAGACTGACTCCCGAGTTAAAAAAATTAGGTTATCACATAAATCGGAAGAAAGTATTACGCTTAATGCGTGAATTAGGCATTCTTGTAACTGCCTTCTCACACAAAAGCAGAAAGTATAAGTCTTATAAGGGGACTGTAGGGAAAGTAGCATCAAATCGTTTAAAACGACGTTTTAACACATCAGTTCCACATCAAAAAATTACGACTGATACAACTGAATTCAAATACTATTATATGGACCAGTTAGGCAACACTCAGACAGGCAGACTTTATTTAGATCCTTATATGGATTTATTCAATAGCGAAATCATCAGTTTTCAAATAACAAAACGGCCAAACGGTGAAAGTATGATGGAAGCTTTGAAGGCAGCTATAGAACGTACAAATGATTGCATATTCAGAAGAACGTTTCATTCAGACCAAGGCTGGGCTTATCAAATGAAACGGTATTCAAAAACTTTAAAAGATAATGATATCTTCCAAAGTATGTCTAGAAAAGGGAATTGTTATGACAATTCACCAATGGAAAATTTCTTTAGTATACTCAAACAAGAAATGTATTATGGTCAAACTTATCATAGTTTTGAAGAATTGGCTGAATCAATTACCACCTATATTAACTATTATAATGAAGAACGAATTAAAGAGAAACTAGGATGGCTAAGCCCCGTCCAGTATCGCAGCCAATATACTAATTCCATTGTCTTTTCATAGTTTCACATAAAGTTTCAATCTATCAAGAGTCGCTCCGCTACTACTCTTGATAGATTGAAATTTATGAGAAGTATTGTCGACAACAGGAATTAAGCCAAATTGCATGTATTAAAAAAGAGCTGACCAATCGGTCAACTCTCATAAAATTTAGTCTAACTTTTTGGGTCCACTATAAAGCTAAATTTTTAGCTTTCAACGTTTTTTATTCTCAACTTATCTAACGACTAAGACATCACAAGGTGCATGTTTGACAACATAATTAGAAACAGAACCAACTAATGCCCGTGTGATGGCACCTTTTCCTGTAGCGCCAATGACAATTAAGTCCGTTCCTAATTCTTCAGGAAATGCTTCAGCAATCAGCGATAAGGGATTACCAGTTGTGACGACCTTATCTACATTAACACCTGCATCCTTAGCAAAGGATACCATTTGATCCACAAAAGCTGTGTCTACATCGCTAAAGACATCAGGTGTGATGGCTGGCGCAAAAGGCGTTGACGCAGTAACATTTCGCGTGTCCATAATAAAAACAACAGAAAGTTTGGCTTGGTTACGTTGAGCAATAGATACAGCTTTTTTAAATGATTGCTCGGACTGCTCGGAACCATCAACAGGAACTAAAATGTTTGTATAGTTTTCTAACATTTAATCCATCTCCTTTTCATGTTTCTTTTTTATGTGCATTTTCCTATCTTTATTTTAACGCAAATTCTGGATAAATGAAAGTATTTACTTGTTTTAAATAGACAAAACCAGTGAGGACGAGGGATATCTTTCGCCATTAAGGGGAAGTTTTAGTAAACTAAAAGTCTAAATAAGGATGAGGAGTCGATTGTAATGGGCTTAATTTTAACGATAGATGAAATACATGAACATATGGAAGGTTTGGGCTTGTTAAATGAACAAACCTCAAAAAGTTTGCTCTATGGGCAAGTCATGCCTACCACTGGACAGTGGTTATTTTTTGGTAACTATGCGTTACTGGCAAAAGGGGCTTACTATGTGTTCGCTATGGAGGAAGAGCGGATTATTTTAATTCCACTAGGGAAAATGTCTGGTAAAATCAATAAAAAAGTGGATCCTATTTTTATTCCGTTTGATGAATTAGAAGAGATAAAAATAAAGGGCGGTTTAATGCACAGTGTTACCTTCTTGAGTCAAGAAAATGAGCTGACACTGAAATTCGCTAAGCATGGTCTTGGTATGAAATGGCATAAGGAAAATCTTGAGCGTACGATGGCTGATATTCACCAACTTGCGGACCGAGCAAACAACCATGGCTAATTTATTTGCTCTCGCACATAACCGTAGTATAGACTCTCAACGACTGTTACTTCGGCCAGGTTGCTTAGCGGATGCGATTGAATGGAAAGAAGAATCGAAAATGATTGGTACGATTGACATACGATCAGATTTCACCCATAAAAAGGCAGAACTCGGTTATACTTTGAACCGACACTATTGGGGAAAAGGTTATATGACAGAGGCTGCTGAGTTATTAGTGACAATAGCTTTTAATGAATTGGGGATGGAAAAAGTTCTAGCTATGCATGATTTACGTAATTCTGCTTCAGCTAGAGTCATGTTGCGTTTAGGGATGCAACATGAAGGTGTTTTAAGACACCATCAGTTCCATAAGGGTGAATTTGTTGATATGGCTATTTATGGCATTTTAAAAGATGAGTATCTGAGGAATCAACGCTTAGATTAGGAGGACGGATTAAACCGTCTTCTTTATTTTTAAGATTGCTATTTATTAGTATTTCCCTTACAATATGGGTGCATACATTTAGGAATAGTACATAGAGGATGGGTTAAGAGAGCTTTTCCATGGCTGGAAGAAAAGTCCCCGCTGCTGTATGGAACCTGCCTAGGGAGGTTACGTTGTATGGCCGGTTAGCTGCCGTTATCAAGATCAAGCAGGGCTTATAACAAGCCAACTAAGGTGGTACCGCGGAGTAAAGTATATTTCGTCCTTCATATGAGGATGAGATGTGCTTATTTTTTTTGAACAAAAAGAGGTAAGGAGTTAGGAAAATGAGTAACTTACAAAAAGAAGATTTTTCAGCATGGTATATTCAAACCATTAAACAAGCTGATTTAATGGATTATTCACCAGTTAGAGGGTGTATGATTTTCAAACCAGATGGTTACGAAATCTGGGAACACATCCAAGAGGAATTTAACGCACGCTTTAAAGAGGAAGGCATTCGTAATGCTTATTTCCCGATGTTAATTCCAGAGTCATTCTTTACAAAAGAAAAGGATCATATTGAAGGGTTTAGTCCAGAATTACCATGGGTAACAGAAGCTGCTGGTGAGAAATTAGAAGAGCGTTTGGCTTTACGACCAACATCTGAAACAATGATTGGAACGGCTTTTAGTGACTGGATTAATTCATACCGGGACTTACCATACGAAATAAACCAATGGGCTAACGTTTTCCGTTGGGAGAAAAAAACATTGCCATTCTTACGTACGTCAGAATTTTTATGGCAAGAAGGTCATACGGCTCATGAGAATGAAGAGTCAGCTCGTGAACGGACAATGAAAATGCTAGCTGTCTATAAAGACGTTATTGAGAGTGTGTTAGCTGTACCTGTTTACGAAGGACAAAAAACACCATCAGAACGTTTTGCTGGTGCTGTTGATACCTATTCAGTTGAAGCAATGATGAAAGATGGTAAGGCTGTTCAAGCTGGAACCTCTCATTATATGGGAACAAAATTTGCGGAAGCTTTTGATATTAAATACTTAAATCGTGATAATGAGCATGTTTACGCACATACAACATCATGGGGTGTGTCAACACGCTTAATCGGTGCAACGATTATGGCTCATGGAGACGAACAAGGGTTGATTTTACCACCTAAAGTGGCTGCTAAACAGGTTGTTCTTGTACCAGTTGGTCCATGGAAGAAAAAACCTGAAATTGTTGAACGCCTGGCTGCTCTATTAGCAGATTTGAAAGCAAAAGGTATTCGTGCACTGATCGATGATAGCGACAATTCACCTGGTTTCAAATTTAATGAGTGGGAATTGCGTGGTGTCCCAATGCGCATTGAATTTGGACCTCGTGACATGGAAAACAACCAAGTAATGGTTAAAATGCGCGATCTTGATGGCAAAGAAGCTATTTCTTTAGATGGCATTGTTGACTATGTGGCTGAAGCTTTAGATAGCATGCAAGTTCGTTTGTTGGAAACGGCACGCCAAAATCGTCAACAACATGAGCACACTCATATTGATACACTAGATGAGTTGAAAGCTCATATTGAAGAGAAAAAAGCTGCTGGCGAACTACCTGGTTTTGTTTTAGCAGGATGGGATGGCGAATTGGAAACTGAAGCTAAAATCAAAGAAGAAACAGGCTTCACGACTCGTAATATGCCATTTGCACCGCCAGTTGAAAAGCAAACATGTATCGTAAGCGGCAAACAAGCTAAGCATACTGTGTGGTTGGCTCGCGCCTATTAATAATTACGACTGTGTAGAGGTTGGGACTTTGGTTCCAGCCTCTTACTAATCATGAAAGAAGGAAGAAAAATGGCAGCAGAATTACAGAAAAATAGTCGCTATTGTCGAGAAACAAGAGTGATTCAAACGCATCGTGTTTTTCCTTTCCATGCGAATGCACATGGGACATTGTTTGGTGGGGAGTTGATGAAGCAATTGGATGATTGCGCGTCGATTACGGCTCAGCGTTTTAGTCGAGCAGCTATTGTAACGGCATCAGTTGACTCGTTAAACTTCTTGAAGCCACTCATGGTTGATGATTCCGTTTGTATTGAGACCTTTGTTTCTGGGGCTGGGAAATCATCGATGGAAATTTTTGCTAAAGTATTAGGCGAAAATCTGCAAACTGGCGAACGCTATTTAGCTGCAACTTGCTTTATGACCTTTGTTGCCCTACGAAATAATGACGAGATTGCTGTCCATTTGCCTAACATTTTACCAGAAACGCCAGAAGAGCAATTTATTTGTCAGGACTATGAGAACCGAAAAGCAAACCGAATGGCTATTCGCCAATCACAAGCAGAATTTGATAAGCATATTACCATCGAATTGCCTTGGTAATGATACATCTATAATAAAAAGAGAGCTTGGCAATTGCCAAGCTCTCTTTTTGTTATTCTTTTTCTGAATCCATAAAGTTGATAGTGTTACTTTTTAGAATCCGTTGTGCATTTTCTAGGTGCATATCACGCTGTGCTTTTTTTAGTTTCTCAGGTGTTACGTCTGTTCCTTCTGGATCATAAACCGTTGAGTTCAAGAGAACATCTTGGAACGCATTGCGGAAGTTTTGTAGATATGCTTCACGCAATTTTTTTTGTTCTGCTTTTTCAGCAGTAGTCAAAGTTGTTGTTTTTGCTTTTTTTGCTAATTCGTTAATTCGTGCTAATGTTTTATCCATTTAGCCACATTCCTTTCTTGCTTAAGCGTACTGAAGAGGGGTTTAGGAAAGATTCTGTTGATACCATGACAAAGCATGTTCGACTTCGTCCTTGGTCAAAGAATGGCCAGCGTTCCCCCAAAAAGTTGTTACATTACCGTTTTTGGCTTCGATTTTATTAGTTAAACCATGTGTTTCTTCAGGTGGACAAATTGGATCATTGGTTCCCGCGCCAATAAAAATAGGCAATTGATTCAATTCGACCATATCCCGATTATGAAAAGGGACCATTGGATGCAATAAAAGTGCTGCTCGATATGCATCATTAAAGAAGTATAGCATACTTGCTGCTATATTTGCACCATTTGAGTATCCAAGTGCGACTACGTTTTTGCGGTCAAATCCGTATTCAACAGCCGCCTCATTCACAAATTGGTAAAGTTCTTTTGTACGACGCTCTAAATCTTCTTCATCAAAGACACCCATGGCTAGTCGGCGGAAAAAACGATTCATGCCGTTTTCGGAAACATTTCCTCTTACACTTAGGATGCTAGCTTGAGGATTAATTGTTCTCGCAAGTGGAATCAAATCTTCTTCGGTTCCACCCGTTCCGTGTAGCAATAAGAAAACAGGTTGGGTCTTGTCATTTTCAATATATATATGATGATGTGTCATCTTGCATCCTCCTTTGACTCGGTTTTAATATCTCGGCTTCGAAGTAATTATAGCACGGATTGCTAAAAAGGTCAAAGGTGGAGAAAATGGCTAGTGCTTGTTTAATTGTAAGAAGTTTAAATTAGGAATATGGAAAAATGCTTGTAGATTGACAACTGTTCCGCCTAGCAAGGTGGCTTCTTTGCCAATGTTAGATAGTTCTAGCGGAACACTCTTAGCAAATTCACTGACCATTTTTTCTTGGATAAGCGTCAACAAAAAGGGTAACTCTTCAAATAAAGTAGCATTTAAAATGACTAATTCAGGATCAAAATGCACAATTAGATTATTCAATCCAACTGCCAAATAGCTGGCTGTTTTTATTATAAGTTCGACTTCTCGTTTTTCACCGTTTAAATAACCAGCTGCTAAATCTTTTAGGCCGAGTTCAGGGTTATTGGTCTGAAAACGGTAGCTTTCTAAAATAGCTAGCTCCGAACAATATTGCTCCATACAGCCTTCGTTACCACAGGGACACTTGATACCAAACGGTTGTATAATCATATGGCCAATTTCGCCACCTTGACCTCTATTGCCATGATAAAGCTCGCCGTTAATGAGAATACCGGCACCGATACCACTATGGATACTGATGCTAACAATATTCTGCTTCATGGTGGTGAAGGCTTTTTCACCAAGAGCACTTAGATTTGCTTCGTTTTCCAAAAAGACAGGAACATGAAGAAGTTCCTCTAATTCCTTAGTTAAATCAATGTCGTCTAAGTTCGAGTAAGGGGTAAACAGAATCTGGTTATCGTGAACAATACCGTGAACAGCTATGGTAATTCCAATCAGTTCAAAGGTTCGTTTAGAATAGTGGTGTTCAAATTTAGTGACGATCTCTTTAATACGTTCTACGACAGTTTCCTTGCACTAGGTTCACTAGATGCTAACCAAGGTGATCTGTTATTAGGTTGGGATACAGATGAGTTCCCTACAGACCTATACTCAGTAACATTAACGATGTACGAAGTGTTAGAAAATGGCGGTATCGAACCAGGTGGTATCAACTTTGATGCGAAAGTGCGTCGGACATCATTCGAAATAGAAGACTTATTCCTAGCGCATATCGCAGGTATGGATACATTCGCACGTGGCTTGAAAGCAGCAGCACGTCTGAAAGAGGATCGTTTCTTCGATAAGATTAAAGAAGAGCGCTACGCAAGCTATCAAGAAGGGATTGGGAAAGACATTATTGATGATAAAACAGATTTGAAATCATTATTTGACTATGCTTTATCAAACAAAACCGTAACCAATAAATCAGGTCATATCGAGGCGGTTAAAGCTCGTCTAAACGACTACATTTATTAATAAACAGGAGGTAGAAAAATGGGATATGTTCTTGGTCTAGACTTAGGAACAAGCTCACTAAAGGGCCTGTTAGTTAATAAAAAAGGGGACCTTGTTTACTCAACATCGGCGGATTACCCACTGATTCAACCACAAAAAGGGTATAGTGAGCAAGATCCTGAAGAGTGGTTTCAAGCAGCCACTACTGTTTTAGAAGCAACCTTAACAGCCATTCCAGATGCTAGAGACCAATTAGAAGCCATTAGCTTTTCAGGTCAGATGCATAGCTTGGTGTTACTGGATGAAGCAGATCAAGTGGTTCGCAATGCTATTTTATGGAATGATGTGAGAACCACTCTACAATGTGAACGCATCAAAGAAACATTAGGCGACAAGCTAATTCCAATTACTAAAAACAAAGCACTTGAAGGCTTTACTTTACCAAAGATTTTATGGGTTCAAGAAGAGGAAGCTGAGAACTTTAAAAAGGCCAAGACATTCTTATTGCCGAAAGACTACTTAGGCTTCCGTTTGACAGGATCCAAACAAATGGAATATTCCGATGCGGCAGGAACCTTATTGTTGGATATCAATCAAAAAGCATGGAGCCAAGACATATTAAAAGCCTTCGACTTAGCAAGTGACTTTTGTCCGAAGCTCGTTGAATCAGCAGATAAAATTGGCAACCTTACTGAGACGATTAGCCAGCAACTAGGATTAAAACAAGCTGTAGCTGTTTACGCTGGTGGTGCAGATAATGCGAGTGCAGCTCTTGGAGCTGGAATTATTTCATCTGACGTCGGTATGGTGAGTATTGGGACATCTGGTGTCTTCCTTTCTTATGAGGAGGCAGGAAAAGAATATGGCGGAGACTTGCATTATTTCTTCCATGTTTTAAAAGATGCTTACTATTCAATGGGTGTCACATTAGCAGCGGGTCATAGCTTATCTTGGTTTAAAGAGACCTTTGCTAAAGAGGAATCTTTTGAAGAATTACTAAAGGATATTCACCAAGTAGAGGCGGGATCGAATGGGTTGCTGTTTATGCCTTATATTTCAGGCGAACGGACACCTTATACAGATAGTCAAATTCGCGGAAGCTTTTTAGGAATGGATAGTGGACATAAACGCCAACATTTTGCTCGTGCGGTTTTAGAGGGGATTACGTTTTCTCTGAAGGATTCGTAACACTTGATGGAAACGCGCGCTGGCAAGACATTTGAAAAAATTGTCTCAGTGGGTGGCGGTGCTAAGAATCCCGATTGGTTACAAATGCAGGCGGATATTTTTAACGCTAAAATCGTAACCTTAAAAACAGAACAAGGACCAGGTATGGGGGCTTTGATGTTAGCGGCACTTGGACAAGGCTGGTTTGATTCAGTAGAAGATTGTGTAGCAGCTTTTGTTGAAGAAAGTCAAACTTATTATCCAAATCCCGAACAAGTTAAGCGGTATGAAGCGGTTTATGCTATTTACCAACAAGGCTATGAGGCAACGAAAACCATTAGCCATCAATTAAGTCAGTTATAAAGCTAACCACCCAGCCAGATAACGGCTGGGTAGTTTTATTGAAAGAAACACGCCAAAAATGTGGTAATATGCTAGAATAGCTAATAGACATGAATTCATTTCAAAAAAGAAAAGAGGTTTATCGGTGGAAACTAGCAAAACAATAGATCAGCTTATTTGCGATTTTGTAGCAAAAGGCGTGTCATCGCATATGATTCATCCTCTTGATACTTATTATGCGACTAATAGATTATTAAATATCTTAAAAAAAGATCATTTTGAGACTAACCTTCTGCCCTCTATCCCATTGCAGGGCTTATTGGATTTGATGGATCAGCTGGTCCAGTACGCTGTTGAAGAAGGCGTTATTGAAGATAACTCACGCAGCCGCGAAGAATTAGAAGCAGAAATCATGGATGTGGTAACGCCTGCACCTTCTGTCATTAATCGGACATTCTGGGAATCTTACCAAGAAGCACCTATGCGAGCGACTGATGAATTTTATAAATTATCAAAACGTAATGACTATATCAAAACGCGTCATATTGCGAAGAATGAACAGTTTAAAGTGGATTCGAAATATGGCTACTTTGACATTACGATCAATTTATCTAAACCTGAAAAATCAAAACAAGAAATCGAAGAGGCAAAATTATCGGTAGGTAACTATCCAGAATGTCAGCTATGTGCGACCAATGAGGGTTATAAAGGAAGAGCAGGTATTTCAGCTCGGACTAACCACCGAGTTATTCGAATTCCTATTCAAGAAGAAAATTGGGGATTCCAATACTCACCATATGCCTACTATAATGAGCATTGTATCGTTTTCTCAAAACACCATACTCCGATGGTCGTTAACAAACAGACGATTAGTAATTTATTGGAATTAGTGACGGTCTTACCACATTACTTCATGGGATCTAATGCCGGATTGCCTATTGTGGGTGGATCACTCTTAGGACATGATCATTATCAAGGGGGACGTCATCATTTTCCAATGGAAGAGGCCAAAGTATTGGAGTCTTGGGATTGGCACGCTGATTCAGAAGTTCGAGCAGAACGGTTACATTGGCCGTTATCCGTTATTCGTTTACGGGCTATTGATCCAAGCCCACTGATTAAAGCGGGAGCTGAAATTATGGAGGCTTGGTCAACTTACTCGAATGAGGCGTTAGCGATTCTTTCTGAAACTGCTGGTGAAAACCATAATGCGGTCACTTTAATTGCCCGTCGTAATGGCGAAGCCTATGAGCTAGATGTTGTTTTACGTAATAACCGTACAAATGACCAGTATCCAGATGGTATTTTCCACCCACATCAGGACGTGCAACATATTAAAAAGGAAAATATCGGCTTAATTGAAGTACTAGGAACGGCAATTTTACCGCCGCGTCTCAAGTCAGAACTAGCTGAAGTCACTCAGTTTGTTTTAGGCGAAACAGATCAAGTAGCAGATTATCATCTAGAATGGGCCAACGAACTGAAAGAAGCAGGTAATATAACGGCTGAAACAGCGACAGCTCTTATTCAAAAATCAGTCGGCAAAAAGTTCGAACGTGTTCTAGAAGACGCAGGTGTCTTCAAGCAAGATGAAACAGGGCAAACAGCCTTTGCGGAATTTGTAAACCAATTTAAATAGAAATGAGAAAGAGGACAAAACCGACTTTAATGGTTTTGTCCTCTTTTGTTGATGCGTTATGTCGAGTGGCTTAGCGAAGAAGTGTTCACTCGACAGTTTTTGAGCGAAATGTGTCGAGTGGCGAAAAAATAATGTCCCACTCGACAGTTTATCGGCGATTTATGTCGAGTGAGTCAAAAAATAGCTGCCACTCGACAGATTGGCAGCTATTCCATACAAAAAGCCTTCTGGAATACTACTTCCAGAAGGCTTTTTCTTAATAAGATTTAAATATCGTCTACACGATCATCGGCTCTACGTTGAAGCTCATCAATTTTATCGTCAGCTTTATTTTTAGCTTCACCGATTTTTTCTCTGGCTTCTCCTTTTTTCTGTTGCAGCTTACCTTCGATTTCTTTACTCTTATCATCGACTAAGTCGCCATATTCTTCCTTTACTTTACCTACAACCTTATCTTTCAACCCTTTTGCTTTATCTTCAAATCCATTTGCCATGTTAATTCCTCCTAGCTTATAGTTAAAAATAAATATAAAAGAGAAAAGTTGTGCATCTCTTACTCTATATTTTAGGTAAATATAGAAAATATGCAAACAATAACCCTTATCGCTAAAAATGAGAAAAGGGAATGATAAGAAGATTTTTAGATGTAATTACGCTATAATGTGAGTAATAAAAAGAGTGAAGCCCGACGGAACAGGCTTGGAAGGAAGAGTTTTTTGAAAATACTAGCTATTGAATCATCAAATCAAACATTAAGTGTTGCGACTATGGAGGATGGATTAGTTGTAGCAGAATATACACGAAACGGTAATCTTCAACATAGTACGCAGTTGATGCCAGCAGTTCAAGATGTGTTACAGGCTGCCAACTGGACACCACAGGACTTAGATCGTATAGCTATATCAAAAGGACCAGGCTCGTATACGGGTGTGCGGATTGGCGCAACCATTGCTAAAACACTAGCATGGACACTAGATAAGCCATTAATTCCTGTTTCCAGCTTAAAAGTATTGGCAGCTAATATTGACCATTTTGACGGCTTAGTCGTACCGATTATGGATGCGAGACGAAATAATATGTACACTGCTGCCTATGAGATTATTAACGGGCAAATTGAAGAAGAATTAGCAGAGTGTCATATCGCCAGTGAAGACTGGTTTAATCAATTAAAAGAAACCAATCAACCGATTCTTTTTGTCGGCCAAGACCTTGCGAATTACCAAGACGCTATTGAAGCGAATTTAGGTCAACAGGCTCACTTTTCTCTTAAAAAGCAGTGGTTGCCGAGCGCTGGTGTGTTAGCTAATTTAGCTATAACTGCTGAAGCAGAAGATGTTCACATCTTTACACCGGAATATTTGAAGAAGCCAGAAGCAGAAGAGACTTGGCAAAAAACTCATGAAGGATCACGAAAGGGTGATTACGTTGAAAGAATTGATTAATCAATTCCAGAGTTTTGTAGAAACCATTCAAAAGGAAATTGTGTACCCACAAAAAAGTCAGTTTTTGTCGAGTCGTGTAGACTATTTACCCGACCATTTTCTATCGAGAAACGGTACGCAACTGCGTCTAGAAATAGGCGAAAGACGTCATATTGCGGATGTCCTTTATATAGAAAAACTAGGCTATAAAGGAAAAACGCCTTGGGGCTATGCAGCCTTAGAAAATGATATTGTCAGAAACACCAAATCCCTTTATTTGATTGTTTATGAAGGCTTTGAACCGGTTGCTTTTTTAGGCGTTAGACTGGAAGACCGGGACATCCATATCACTAATGTTGCGGTTGTACCAGACTGGCAGCAGCAAGGAGTTGGTCAGCAACTCTTCCACTTTTTAAAAGAAGTAGCGCGTGAAGAAACTGTGAAATCCCTTAGTTTGGAAGTACGTGTGTCCAACAATCAAGCACAGGGGCTCTATCACAAATTGGGCTTTACGTCCGTTCGGATTAAGAAAAATTACTACCACGGTGATGGGGAAGATGCTGTGGATATGTTATTAACGTTAGACCAATGATATGAATAAGGAAGGTACAAGATGAAGGTGACAGACACTGTAGTAATCCTTAATGGAGAAAATCCAACGATCGCTCAATCGTTGTATGATGTGACGGTTGCAGCAAACAACGGCCAAACAACTTGGAAAGTGTCCTCCTTTCAAACGGAACTTTCTGATTCTAACCATCTTTACTTAGGCTATTACAAAGAGGATCGCTTAGTCGGTTATATTGGCTGTCAAATAATTCTCGATGAAATGTCGATTAATAACTTTGCAGTACACTCAGATTACAAACAACAAGGGATTGGCACAGACCTAATCAAGCAACTATTAGCTGTATGTGAAGAAAAGGAGATTCGCTTCTTTTATTTAGAAGTACGCGTCTCTAACCAAGCGGCTATCCACCTTTATAAAAAGATGGGATTTGAGGAGGTAGCCCTTCGGAAAGATTACTACCAACAACCTAAGGAAGATGCCTATATCTTTCAATTAATAAAAAAATAAACCGGCTAGTCCTAGAGGTGAAGAGAAAAAATGAAGAAACAAGATGAATTAATTTTAGCAATCGAAAGTAGCTGCGATGAAACAAGTGCGGCTGTTATCAAAAATGGTGATACCATTTTATCGAATATTGTGGCATCTCAAATAAAGAGCCACATGCGGTTCGGTGGAGTTGTACCTGAAGTAGCTAGCCGCCACCACGTTGAACAAATCACACAAATTATTGAAGCAGCATTGGAAAAAGCAGAACTTGAAATGGCTGATATGGATGCCGTTGCTGTCACAGAAGGACCAGGATTAGTAGGGTCTTTATTAATTGGTGTTAGCGCAGCTAAGGCATTAGCTTTTGCTCATGGGAAGCCATTAATTGCAACCAACCATATGGCTGGCCATATCTACGCTAATCAGCTAGTTCAACCCTTACAGTTTCCATTACTATCACTAGTTGTCAGTGGTGGTCATACGGAATTGATTTATATGCCTGAAGATAGTGTGTTTGAAATTATTGGTGAAACACGAGATGATGCAGCAGGTGAAGCTTACGATAAAATTGGACGTGTGCTTGGCTTACCGTACCCAGGTGGAAAGGTGATGGATGAGATGGCACACCAGGGCGAAGACACATACGATTTTCCACGTGCCATGATCCATGAAGATAACTATGATTTCAGTTTTTCAGGCTTGAAGAGTGCGGTTATCAACACCATTCATAATGCTAGACAGAAGGGCGATGACATCGATCCTCACAACATTGCCACTAGTTTTCAAGCAGCAGTAGTGGATGTGCTAGTTGCGAAAACCATTCGCGCTGCTAAAGAAAACCCGATTAAGCAACTCTTGCTAGCAGGTGGGGTTGCAGCTAACAAGGGACTTCGTGAAGCCCTCACTCAAGCTGTTGCAAAAGAATTGCCTGATGTGGAACTTCTTATCCCACCATTGTCATTATGTGGTGATAATGCTGCTATGATTGGTGCGGCTGCGCATCACCAATACATCAATGAATCATTTGCAGAGCTTAGTCTAAATGCGCGACCAGGTCTTGCTTTATAAGCGTCTTTCCTTATTAATCATTCAGCCAAAATGGCTGTTCGAAAATAAAGAGAATAGGTGATCAAGATGAAAGTAACGAACAAAACGATTGTCGTAACAGGTGCCGGTGCCGGAATGGGACGTGAAATTGTCTTAGAAATTTTAAGGCGAGGAGGCCGTGTTGCCGCAGTCGATATCAATCAAGCGAGTTTAGAACAAACCAAGCAATTAGCTGGTGAAAAGGCTAAAGATGTCTCACTCCATGTGATGGATATTAGAGACCAAGCGGCTATTGAAGCTTTGCCACAAACTGTGATCCAGCATCACGGTTCCATTGATGGTGTGATTAATAATGCCGGTGTTATTCAGCCTTTTATCCCAGTTTCAGAGTTAGACATGGATAAGGTTCGTTTCGTAATGGATGTTAATTTTTACGGGACGCTTTATTTTGTAAAAAGCTTGCTGCCTTATTTTGAACAAGCGCCAGAAGCGCATATTGTTAATGTATCGAGTATGGGTGGCTTTCTCCCTGTGCCGGGGCAATCTGTGTATGGTGCCTCTAAAGCAGCCGTTAAATTATTAACAGAAGGCTTACATTCAGAGCTGAAGGATAGCCATATCCATGTGAGCGTTGTGTTTCCGGGCGCTATTAAAACAGATATTATGACCAATTCGAAAGTTGATCGTGGTCCAAGTGCCGGTGACAATGAGAAGGTGACTGACAAGATTACAACAGCACCTGCAGCAGCTAAAATGATTGTTGATGGTATGGAGGCAAATAAATACCGGATATTTGTTGGGAATGACTCCAAATTAATGGACTTGCTTTATCGCATCATGCCTAAAAGGGCAGCAGCTATTATCGCAGAGAAATTGAAATAGTAAAAAGAGCCGTCGACGACGGCTCTTCTTTTGTGAGTGTTTGTAGGAGATACAGCAACAATAAATGCGCTGTATCGTACATATTGAGTTTTAAATGCCAGATACAGCTTTCTTTTTAGCTCTGTAAGTTACATTTGGGTCTTCAAATGTAAGATACAGCAAGATTTTATAGCTTGTATCGTGCAAATCGTACAAAAGAAGGTCCTCACTCAGTGAGAACCTCCTGTTGTCTTATAGATTTTCTAATTCTAGTGTTAATGATTCCCATTCGTGCAGCAAGTGATCTTGTTTTTCTTGCTGTGCGAGTAGTTGGTCATGTAAGTCTTGTACCTTTTCATGGTCACCAAATACTTCGGGAAGGGTAAGGGCTGTTTCGATTTCCTCAATAGCCACTTCTAATGCTTCTAGTTCTGACTCAGTACTTTCGATGACGCGCGATAGTTTGCGTTCCAACTTAGCCCGTTCTTTATTGGATTGGTAATCTTTTTTCTTCGTATCGGTTTGAGTAGTCGTTGCTAACTCTGCTGCTGCTTCATCGAGAAGCAGTTGGGCGAGCGCAGCTTCTTCTTGTTTCTTCTCGACGTAATAATCGTAATCGCCTAAATAGAGCTTACTACCATCTTCAGATAATTCTAAAATACTCGTTGCAATCCGGTTAATGAAGTAGCGGTCATGCGATACGAATAATAGGGTACCATCGTATTCAATCAAGGCATTTTCCAATACTTCTTTACTGTCGATGTCCAAGTGGTTGGTTGGCTCATCTAGCATCAAAACATTATTCTTTTCCAAGGCTAACTTACACAAAGATAGTCGAGCTCGTTCGCCTCCGCTTAGAGAATAAATGGTTTTGTCAACATCTTCACCGCTAAAGAGGAAGCTTCCTAAAATACTCCTAATTGCTGTTTCATTCATAGTTGGATGCAGATCCCAAATTTCAGAAAGAACGGTTTTATTTTCCGTTAAGTTTTTTTGTTCTTGGTCATAATAGCCGATTTCTAAGTTAGACCCATAATGGATGTCTCCTTTGATAAGTGGTAGTTCCTTGTTAATACTTTTAAGGAGAGTTGACTTACCAATCCCATTTGGTCCGACAATTCCAATGGCTTGATGTTTGCGCAAGTCCATATGAATAGGGGCAGAGAGAATCGTGCTATCATAGCCAATGGCGCCATTTTCTAGAATCATGACGACATTGCCGCTTTCCTTTTCAATGTCAAACGAAAAGCGAGCAGATTTCTCGTCACCTTTTGGTTTTTCGAGTCGAGTCATTTTATCAAGGCGCTTGCGTCGGCTCTGTGCCATTTTAGTAGTTGATGCACGAACTAAATTACGAGCAATATAGTCTTCTAATTTAGCAATTTCGCCTTGTTGTTTTTCGAATTGTTTCATTTCTTGCTCTAATCGGGCTGCTTTTTCTTTTAAGTAAAAGGAATAGTTGCCTTTGTAATAATGGATGCGATTGCGGCTAATTTCATAGACACTGGTAGCGACTTTATCTAAAAAGTAACGGTCATGAGATACGATAAGCAAGGTGCCACGATAAGCGATTAGGTAGTTTTCTAACCAAGCTAATGTATCAATGTCCAAATGGTTAGTTGGCTCGTCCAAAATAAGTAAATCATTTTTTTCGAGTAGGATTTTTGCAAGTGCTAAGCGTGTCTTTTGACCGCCGGAGAGTTGCGAAACAGGTCGTTGGTGGTCTTCCTCGTAAAAACGGAAGCCATGTAGAACGGAACGGATTTCTGACTCGTAGCCGTAAGCATTTTTTTCTTGGATTTCTTGCTGCAAACTATCATAACGTTTTAGAGCAGCTTCAAAGGCTATAGTGTCTTGCATCAACGTTTCATCGGTTAAGGCATGGGCTGCTTCTTCAGCTTCTTTCGTTAGTTTAATAATGGGTTCGAAGACCGACAGCATTTCTTCCCAAATAGTGTTGTCGGAATCAACTGTACTGTATTGGTCTAAGTAACCAATATGGAGATCTTTTTTCTTGGCAATCTTGCCTTCGTCGGTGGGTTCAAAACCAGCTAGTATTTTTAATAAAGTCGATTTACCAGCACCGTTACGGCCGACCAAGGCAATTCTCTCTTGGTCTTGAATGGTAATTTGAATATTTTCAAATAGGACTGCTGAACCGAAGTGACGCGCAAGATTTTGGCCTTGCAATAATATCATAGGTGTATCCTCTTTCTCTATATAATGGTCGTTAAATTGTCAAATAAGAACATGCCATTTCATTTTATCATAGAATTTTAACAAGAGATAGGAACATTAATTGAAAAGCCAATGATTGTGAATAATGTCGCTACTTTTATTTAAAGCTTATGAAAATAAGGGAAACAAAGAATTTTTTTCACAAAAAGATACAAATTAGAGAAAAATACTAGATATTTCACAATGTGGTGCTATAATGTCATTATGTATTAGATTGCTAAGATTATGTGATTATTCTTTTTTATATAGATTTAAAACGTTATGCTGAAAGGGAGCGTTGTAATGTCAACAGAAATACCAAGAGCAACTGCCAGACGGTTGCCAATTTATCACCGTTATTTGAGATATCTGCATAACGCAGGAAAAGCAAGAATTTCATCAAATGAATTAAGTGAAGCTGTCAAGGTGGACAGTGCGACTATCCGTCGTGACTTCTCTTATTTCGGTGCTTTAGGAAAAAGAGGATACGGTTATGATGTGGAGTACCTACTTGATTTCTTCAGCAAAACATTAAATCAAGACCGATTAACAAACGTTGCTCTTATCGGAGTAGGTAATTTAGGTCATGCTTTATTAAATTACAACTTCCACTTGAGCAATAATGTGCGCATCAGTTGTGCTTTTGATGTGAACGAAGAAATTGTTGGCAAAATCGTTAGTGGTGTTCCTGTTTATGATATGTCTGAAATGATTGAACAACTACGCATCCAACAAATCGATGTTGCCATTTTAACAGTCCCTCAAAATGTTGCTCAAAAAGCGACTAATGATTTAACTGAGGCTGGTGTAAAAGGTATCATGAACTTTACTCCGATTCGATTATCAGTTCCAGATGATGTTCGTATTCAAAATGTTGACTTAACGAATGAATTGCAAACATTGATTTATTTCTTAGATAATAATATTTCCTAAATAAAAAACAGTTAAGCCGCGGCTTAACTGTTTTTTATTTAGGATCGATATTTTCCTTGATTTTAAAATACGTATCAAGCATTCTAACGCCGTTAACAATATTATTTGTAGCGAATAGAATACTTAGAATAGCTAAAAAGCCCCAGCCTGATGTGTTGACACTATCAACGGCAAAGTAGACAAATAGCAAACCAAAAACAAATTTCATACCGATTTGGATGAGAATATCTTTTAAAGTCATGAGATTCCTTTCTAAACAAACATAAATAATAAGCGGTTATTGAAACAGCTCAGGGAAATAAAGAGGTAAGCTGGCATAAGCATTCATTAAAGCATGTGCCATGATAGGGGTAAAGATATTATTGGTTTTAAAGTATAAATAGCAAAACCATAATCCTAAAGACCCGTAAACAAGCATATGCCCATCAAAGTGGATAAAGGCGAACAACAATGAGCTGATGACAGCTGATCCGACAATTCCGACACTTGATGAAGAGAGTTGGGCAAAAATCGCTTTTCTAAAGACAAATTCTTCCATGATTGGTGCAAATAAAACAATCATAAAAATTAAGAAAGGATAGTCACTAGCGGTGTCTAACAAGGTTTGTGTATTGACCGATTCAGAAGAGACGTTAAAGACAGCCATTTCAATTAGAGACGTTACAATTTGAAGTACAATTGAGCCGACAAATCCAATTAATCCCCATAACACAATCTTTTTGGTAGGTGCAGATGGTTTATCCGTTAGTTCTGTTGAAGGAGTCCATTCCTTAGTTCGGTTGAGTAAAATCATCCCCATTGTTCCTAAAAAGGCAAATAAAATGGTTAAATTCAAACTCATTTCAATTTGACGATTTTCTGGGAATAAAAACATTAAGGGAAGGGGTAATAGCTGAGCAGCGATGTAAACAAAAATAATTTTAGTCGCTGTAGAAAGTTTCTTTTTCATAAATCTTACCTTTCTGTTAAGGTTAAAAAGCAAGGATGCTTTTTCTTCAATAACGTGAAGTTTAAAGTCTATATGAAAGTATATCACAATTTTAAAAAAAAATAATAGTTTTGTCTTGCATTCACTAGTAGATTTGATTAATATAGAGTCATAGATTAGCACTCTTTGGGTGAGAGTGCTAATTCAAATGATAGATTATGGAGGGATATTTGTGTTAAAACCATTAGGAAACCGCGTTATCATTGAAGTTGCTCAAGAAGAGGAGCAAACAGTCGGAGGGCTGGTGTTACCATCTTCAGCACAAGAAAAATCACAAACGGGTATTGTGATTGCAACGGGCGAAGGAAGAGTAACTGACAACGGTACAAAGATTGACATGGTTGTTAAAGAAGGGGACCGTGTTCTTTTTGAGAAATATTCCGGTACCGAAATTAAATACCAAGGCAAAGATTATCTCGTTATTAAAGAAACAGATGTCGTTGCAATTATTGACTAATTAAATTGATGAGGTGAATAGAATAATGGCTAAAGATATTAAATTTTCTGAAGACGCTCGTGCAGCCTTACTAAGAGGCGTTGATATACTGGCAAATACAGTAAAAGTAACACTTGGACCAAAAGGACGTAACGTTGTTTTAGAGAAAGCATACGGTTCGCCGCTAATTACAAATGATGGTGTTACCATTGCTAAAGAAGTTGAATTAGAAGACCACTTTGAAAATATGGGTGCTAAACTTGTTTCTGAAGTTGCCTCTAAAACAAATGATATTGCTGGAGATGGAACAACAACAGCAACTGTATTAACGCAAGCCATCGTGCGCGAAGGATTGAAAAACGTGACTGCCGGCGCAAACCCAGTTGGTATTCGTCGTGGTATTGAATTAGCAACAAAAGAAGCTGTTGCTGGACTAGCAGAAATTTCTCAAACGGTTAACTCAAAAGAATCAATTGCTCAAGTAGCTGCTGTTTCTTCAGGTTCTCGTGAAGTAGGGGAATTAATTGCTGAAGCAATGGAAAGAGTAGGTAACGACGGCGTTATCACTATCGAAGAGTCAAAAGGAATTGAAACAGAATTAGATGTTGTTGAAGGTATGCAATTTGATCGTGGATACTTGTCACAATACATGGTAACTGACAACGATAAGATGGAAGCAGAACTTGAAAATCCATTTATTCTTATTACTGATCGTAAAATTTCTAACATTCAAGATGTTTTGCCTTTGTTAGAAGAAATTTTAAAAATTGGTCGTCCATTATTAATTATTGCAGACGATGTAGACGGCGAAGCATTACCAACATTAGTATTGAACAAATTACGTGGAACATTCAATGTTGCTGCTGTTAAGGCACCAGGATTTGGTGACCGTCGTAAAGAAATGCTACAAGATATTGCTGTATTAACAGGTGGGACAGTGATTGCTGAAGACCTAGGACTAGAGTTGAAAGATTCAACAATCGAACACTTAGGACATGCAAGCAAAGTTGTCATCACAAAAGATAATACAACAATCGTTGAAGGAGCAGGGGACAAAACTGCAATCGCACAACGCATTGCTCACATTCGCGCCCAAGCAGCAGAAACAACATCAGATTTTGATCGTGAAAAACTACAAGAACGCTTAGCTAAATTAGCAGGTGGGGTAGGGGTTATTAAAGTCGGTGCTGCTACAGAAACAGAATTAAAAGAACGTAAATTGCGTATTGAAGATGCACTTAATGCAACTCGTGCAGCAGTTGAAGAAGGCATTGTAGCTGGTGGTGGTACAGCGCTTGTCAATGTTCAAGCTCGCTTAAGTGCGCTTGAACTAACTGGAGATGAAGCGACTGGTGTTCGTATCGTGGCTCGCGCTTTGGAAGAACCAGTTAGACAAATTGCTGAAAATGCTGGACTAGAAGGTTCTGTTATCGCTGCAAGAATTAAAGGTGAAGAACAAGGCATGGGTTACAACGCAGCAACTGATGAATGGGTAAACATGATTGAAGCTGGAATCGTTGACCCAGCTAAAGTTGTTCGCTCTGCTTTACAAAATGCAGCAAGTGTTGCCGGACTAATCCTTTCAACTGAAAGTGTTGTCGCAGACAAACCTGCTCCAGAAATGCCAGCACCTGGAATGGATCCAGGCATGGGTATGATGTAAGACAAACAAAAAGAGAATGGGCATGCCCATTCTCTTTTTTTGTTGTGTTTTTCGAAAACCCCTGGCTACGCCGGGGGTTCCAAAGAGCTTCAAGCGTGGGGCAAAAAAAACCTCCTTTTATGCTAGAATATGGCTGGTTTCCCGACCGGCACATTCACAATAAAAGGAGGTCGTCCCATGCAGGACAAGAATAGTTTAGCACACAGCAAATGGAGATGTAAGTATCACATTGTTTTTGCCTCAAAATATAGAAGACAAATCATTTATGGAAAGTACCGCCAAAGCATCGGTCAGATTATTCGCGAACTTTGCGAGCGAAAAGCTATGGAAGAAAAAAGTTATTTAATGAATAGAATGAAAAAGCTGTCTGAAGAGGCAGCTTTTTTTGTGTGAAAAAAGTTAGCGCTAACAAATGAAATTTTGTTGCTAATAGATAGAACCGATGATATCGTTTACAAAAAGGGGTGGATTTATTTTGAAACAATTTACTATCATTGTCTTGTCGGTAATCGGTGTACTAACGGCTTGTTCAGATGAGGGTACTCATGATATTACTTCTCAGACTTCTAACGAGCTGGAATTATTAACAACAAAAGAGATTCAGCTTTTACCAGAATATCCAAATCAACAAGATAGTGTTTTATTAACGATTGACGAATCCGTTTATTTCAACGATGCCATTAAAGAAATCACTCTGGATGCGACAGCATTCGGAATTGAAGAACCTATCACAATGGACGAGTCGCTAAATGAAATTAGTTTTGGTGTTGATGATCAGCTTTCACCAGGCGAGAAGACACTTGTGCTAGCTGTGACAGACCAGAATGATCACACCGAACACATCGAAAAAACAATTACTGTAGTAGAGGAAGAGGGGACAGATCGTTCTTTAGCTTTTGATTGGGACGAAGCTCGTATTTATTTTGCTTTAACAGACCGTTTTTATAACGGGGATCCATCCAACGATAATCCCTTTGACGAGGATATTGATTTAGAACACCTTGAGACCTATCACGGTGGTGACTTTCGAGGGTTGATCGAAAAGATGCCGTATTTGCAAGAGTTAGGGATTAATACCTTATGGATAACGCCAATTGTTGATAATATTGATTGGAATGTTAGAGCAGGGGATAATGACAACCAATATGGTTATCATGGCTATTGGGCCAAGGATTTCACACAGTTAGATGAGCATTTAGGCGACTTAGCAACTTTCCACCAACTCATTGAAACGGCTCATGACCATGGCATAAAATTGATGGTTGACGTCGTGTTAAATCATACGGGTTATGGAATGAAGACTGCTGATGGGGATCAATCCATTGCGAATTTTCCGACTAAAGAGGAGCAAATGGTTTTTGACGGGCTGATTCGAACAGAACCCGTTGCCAATCACCAAATTGTAGGTGAGCTATCAGGATTGCCCGATCTACAGACAGAAGAGGCAGATGTAAGGCAACAAATCATTGAATGGCAGACGGATTGGTTGAGAAAAGCTCGAACAAATCGTGGCGATACCATCGATTTTTACCGTGTAGATACGGTCAAGCATGTAGACGATACGACTTGGAAGGCTTTTAAAAATGAATTAGTTAAAGTGAAATCAGATTTTAAATTAATTGGTGAGGATTATGGTGCTTCAATCGATAAGAATGGCGGCTATCTGAATGACGGTGAAATGGATAGCTTATTAGATTTTGAGTTTAAACAAATAGCGGGTAGTTTTGTTAACTGGGATGTTATGGGGGCGCAAGAAAAATTAATTGATCGGAATAATAAGCTGACATCTGATGCGACAATGGGGCAATTTTTATCTAGCCATGATGAAGATGGTTTCCTCTATAAGCAAGCAGGTGGCGACCTCGGTAAGCAAATGGTTGCGGCGTCCCTAATGATTACAGCTAAAGGCCAACCAGTCATCTATTATGGAGAAGAAATTGGCTTAACAGGAGCGGCTGCTAAAAATATGGATAATGGCGAATATAGTGAGAACCGCTATGATTTTGATTGGGAAGCAAGCGAAGGATCGGGCAGTCAAGTTTATAATCACTACAAAACACTATTAAATATTCGCAAAGATTACAGCAAATTGTTTTCTAAAGGAAGTCGCGAAACGATAGCGGGTTCTAATGATGAAGGTTACCTTGTCTTTAGTCGTAGTTATCAAGATGAGCAAGTTGTGATTGCCTTAAATACCTTCGATCAAGAAAAAGAAGTGACAATTGAACTTCCTTTTTCAACAGCTAGCCAAGTCATCGACCGCTATAGTGGCAAAAGCTATACTATACCATCTGATCGTAAACTTACCCTAATCCTTCCTCCAAGAAGTTTAGGTGGCACTGTGATTATAACAATGGAATAGGAAAAGCATCTATACTTTGAGAGTTGTCTCTGTTCCTCTGTTTGATTTCATGCTAAAATAGATGAAGTCATAATGACTTTAAGGAGGTAATAGATCGTGAATCAAAAAGAGGAATGGACAAAATCACGAAAATTCTTCATTATGTTGATTGATTTGCTGCTATTTATCGGTTCATTATTACTGTCTTTCCGCTTGAGATATGGAGCAAATATTCCTATTCGCAATCTTGAAGCTTTTAAAGGCAGTATCATCTATGTTTCTATTGGATTTATCATCGTTAGTATCCTATTTGGAACATACATCTTATATAATAAATCGGTCAGCGACTTTTTATTCATTACCCTTATCGGACAAGTTGTCGTGTCCTTGTATATCATGGCACTGACGTTCGCAGGAAGATGGCTGGCGTTTCCGCGCTCGGTTATTCTGATTCACTTTTTTGTTGGCTGTATCGTCTTGTTTACGTGGCGTGTGCTCGTATTCAAGGTTTACCAAAAATTAAGTGGTAGTAAACGTGTGATGATTGTGGGAATGGAAAAAGAAGTCTTTGCGGCAGTTGATAACTTTTCCAACACAAAGAGCATCCGTCATGTGGTGTCTCATGTGGTTCTGTCTGACTACTATGAAAATGTCAAAAGTCATCTAAATGATATTGATATTGTTTATCTGGCCAGTCAAATTGAAGAATCAGAAAAATTACGCATTTATGATTTGTTAATGCGTGAAGACAAGAAATTCTTCTTGAACACCAGCTTTGAAAATCTTGTGATGGTTAATCCAAACATGATGAATATTGAAGACGAGAGTATTATTGAAGTATCACCGTTTCGAATTGCGTCAGAAGATGGCATCATCAAACG
This sequence comes from Jeotgalibaca sp. PTS2502, assembly GCF_001975685.1. Classification (NCBI taxonomy): domain Bacteria; kingdom Bacillati; phylum Bacillota; class Bacilli; order Lactobacillales; family Carnobacteriaceae; genus Jeotgalibaca; species Jeotgalibaca sp. PTS2502. The sequence goes on along the minus strand of NZ_CP019433.1, from coordinate 1,431,150 downwards.
GTTGATTGATATTGTGTTTTCATTGTTGCTTATTATTGTGTCATCACCGATTATGGCAGTGGCAGCTGTCTTAGTGAAACGAAGTTCAGAAGGCCCGATTTTATACAAGCAAACCCGAATGACCAAGGACGGAAAAGAGTTTGAGATTTTAAAATTCCGTAGTATGGGAATTACTGCTGAAAAAGAATCAGGTCCTGTGCTAGCGACAAGCAATGATATGCGTGTCACGCCTGTTGGAAAATACTTGCGTTCCTTACGCATTGACGAGTTGCCTCAGTTGTTTAACGTCTTAAAAGGCGATATGTCGATTGTGGGTCCGCGTCCTGAACGCCCATTTTTTGTCGATCAGTTTAAGGAAGAAAATCCGCACTACTACTTGAGACACAATGTGCGTGCCGGCATTACTGGCTATGCCCAAGTTTACGGAAAGTATGCATCAGACTTTAATAGTAAGCTGAACTTTGATTTAATTTATATTAAAAAATACTCTTTAATTTTAGATTTAAAAATCATGTTGCAAACTGTTAAAATTTTGTTCGATAAGGTAAGCTCACGTGGGTTGGATGAAACCGAACGGACGATGCATTCCGAACAAGAGCTGATTGCTAAAGGAATTAAAGTCATCCATTAAAGATAAGTTTATAAGGGATATCGGCATGTTAAAGTGTCGCTATCCCTTTTTTATAAGCTTTTTATGCTAAAAAAAAGAAATCACAAGGGCTTTGCGTTATAATAATAGAAAAGTAGGTTGGCTACTAGTGTGTATTCAACCAAACGTGTAAATAAGGAGTGCTCATGGTGGGATTAAAATACAATGACGACAGTCTAGCATTACATACGGATTTATATCAAATTAATATGATGAAGACTTATTGGGATGAAGGCATTACAGACAAACATGCTGTTTTTGAGCTTTATTTTAGAAAAAATCCGTTTAAAAATGGCTATGCCATTTTTGCAGGTTTAGAACGATTAGTAGCGTACATTAAGACCTTACGCTTTACTGAATCGGATATTGCTTATTTAAGAGAATCACAAGGTTACCCAGAAGAATTTTTACAGTACTTAAGTAACTTCCGCTTTACGGGTAGTATCCGTTCTGCCATTGAAGGGGAGTTGGTTTTTGCCAATGAACCGATTGTTCAAGTAGAAGGAACATTGGCGCAATGCCAACTCATTGAAACAGCGCTATTAAACATTGTGAACTTTCAAACGCTGATTGCAACGAAAGCTGCTCGTTTACGTTTAGTAGCAGAACAAGATACTTTGATGGAGTTTGGTTCAAGACGTGCACAAGAAATGGATGCATCTTTATGGGGCGCACGTGCTGCCTATGTGGGTGGTTTTGATGCGACGTCTAATGTTCGTGCAGGTAAATTATTTAATATACCTGCAGTAGGAACGCATGCTCACTCACTTGTTCAAGTTTACCGCAATGATTATGATGCCTTTATGGCTTATGCCAAATCTCATAAAGATTGCGTATTTTTGATTGATACCTATGACACGCTTCGCTCAGGCTTACCGACTGCGATTCGTGTTGCCAATGAAATGGGTGATAAGATTAATTTCTTAGGCGTACGTATTGACAGTGGTGATATGGCTTACCAATCTAAAAAAATTAGACAGCAACTGGATGACGCTGGGTACCCTGATGCTAAAATTTACGCATCAAATGACTTAGATGAAATGACGATTTTAAACTTAAAAATGCAAGGTGCTAAGATTGATGTATGGGGAGTTGGAACTTATTTAATTACAGCCTACGACCAGCCAGCATTAGGAGCCGTTTATAAATTAGTTAGTATCGAAGACGACAACGGTAAAATGGTGGATACCTTGAAAATTTCAAGTAATGCTGAAAAAGTGTCTACACCAGGCCGTAAACAAGTTTGGCGGATTACGAGACGAGAAGATGGCAAATCTGAAGGGGACTATGTGGCTTTATGGGATGAACGTCCTGATCAAGAAAAAGAACTCTTTATGTTCCATCCAACCTATACGTATATCAATAAAACAGTGACTGACTTTAATGCACGTCCGGTCTTACAGGATATTTTTATTGATGGTGAATTGATCTATGACTTACCAACGATTCAAGACATTAGACAATATTCAACGGAAAGAAAAGATGCCCTTTGGGATGAATATAAACGTATTCTTAACCCAGAGGATTATCCGGTTGACTTGTCCCAAAAGGCTTGGGATCACAAGATGAATACCATCAAGGAAATTAAACAAACCATTCGTAAAGACGACCCAGTATTCTAAAAGGAGGAAAGGTAAATGCGTCCGTTACAACAAGACATTATTGAGGCATTAAAAGTGAAATCACACATTGTGGCAGAAGAAGAGATTGAGGCCAGTAAAGCGTTTCTAAAAGACTACTTAAAGGCTCATCCTTTCCTTCAAAGTTTGGTACTCGGTATCAGTGGCGGGCAGGACTCGACACTAGCCGGTAAAATAGCTCAACTTGCGGTTGAAGAACTGAGACAAGAAACTGGAAATGATAAGCTGCGTTTTATCGCGGTGAAACTGCCATATGGCAAACAGCTAGATGAAACCGATGTGAATGATGCTTTGGCTTTTATTCAGCCAGATCAAACGATTACCGTAAACATTAAAGAGGCAACTGATGCAATTGTATCTGCTTTAGAAACAGAGGGATCTGCTATCAGTGACTTTAATAAAGGAAATATTAAAGCACGCCAACGCATGGTTGTTCAATATGCCATTGCTGGTCAAACCAGTGGTGCAGTGATTGGGACAGATCACGCTGCAGAATCGGTGACCGGTTTTTTTACAAAATTTGGAGACGGTGCAGCAGACATATTACCGCTATGGCGATTAAACAAAGGACAAGGGAGAGCTATGCTTAAGGTATTGAATTGTCCGCCTCATTTATATGAGAAAGTGCCGACAGCCGACCTAGAAGAAGATCGTCCAGCTTTGCCAGATGAAGTGGCACTAGGGGTTTCATATCAAGCGATTGATGCTTACTTAGAAGGTAAAGAAATCAATGAAAATGAAGCACAAATCATTGAAAATTGGTATATCCGTTCTGAGCACAAACGCCATTTACCAATTACGATTTACGATGATTTCTGGAAGCAATCATAGAATGACTAGGGAGTGAGTAGTGTGAAGACAAGGATGACGTCAAAAAAGGGAAGGCAGTGGTTGTCGCTCATCGCAACAGTCTTCATCTCACAACTTTTATTGCAGTGGTTTCAAAATGAGCTAAATATTAGCCTCGTCTTTAATTTTGTATTCCGCTGGCACACCATAAAGTTTCTCATTAGTTGGCTGGTGCTTCTTGTTCCAGCTATCTGGATATGGGCAGTTGTTGGAAAGGTGAGGTTAGCAAACCTGACCTTTTTCAGCTTGTCTGCTATTATCGGTTTTATGAGCTTTGAAAAAATGAGACAACGGAGTGAGCCGCTCTATCCGTCAGATTTTTCTATGGTGAGTAGTGTGGGGTCATTAGTAGAGATGCTGACACCTACCGTTTTATTTGCCATTATGATATTGGTTTTAATGATTGGCGTGCTTCTTTTTTTTGTCATTAGGCAAGAACGTAAGCAAACTAGCCTCAAACTATCTAAGCGTAGCCGAATAGTTATGCTCTTGGTGAGTAGTTTGGGACTAACATACCTATCAACCTTTTCGAAAGAGGGTAACCTGGTCAAAAAAGCCTATGATTATTCAGCATACTGGATTCCTTACAGCCAGCAGATGAACTATTATAACAATGGGTTTGTAGCGGGTTTTCTATATAATTTACCGGCTGACCCTATGGATAAACCAGCAGGGGATGAAGGTGACGTTTTACAGACTATCGAGGAAACGTATAGTGAAAAGGCTGCTGCTATCAATAGCCAGCGATCTGCTACAGTTGAGCAACCCAATATTATTTTTATTATGAATGAAAGTTTTGCTGACCCTTTTGATTTAAAGGAAACATCTCAAGTTTGGGACCCCATTCCCTTTACGAGAACATTGTCTCAAGAAAGTTGGAGCGGGCGGATGTTGTCTCAAGGTTATGGCGGGGGAACCGCCAATATTGAGTTTGAAGCTTTAACCGCTCTTTCGATGGAGCCCTTTGCTGCGCATGTTTCGACACCATTTACGCAATTTTTACCTAAGGAAACGACATTTCCGTCTATCGTATCTAAGTTAAAAGGACGCGGTTATTATGCGACAGCAATCCATCCTTATAATACGTCTATGTATAAAAGACGCCAAAATTATGATAATCTAGCATTCGATGCTTTTTATTATGATGAAACAATGACAAATCGCCTGAAGATAGATAATAATCCGTACATATCCGACCAGTCTGCTTACGATGAGGTCATTCAAGTGATGGCTGATTCAGTAGAAACGGATTTTGTTCATTTGGTTACGATGCAAAATCATACGCCTTATGCAGCTAAGTATGACGATTATCCTCTCTTTCAAGAGACTGGTTATCGTAATGAAAAGATCAACCAATATTTGCAAGATTTAAATTATAGTGATCAAGCTTTAGAGCAATTCTATGAGGACCTACAAGCTTTAGATGAGCCAACAGTTGTTGTGTTTTGGGGAGACCATTGGCCGAGTGTTTTTGGTGAAAAGATCTTAGAAAATAACGGCAAAACCACTTTGCATCAAACTCCTGCTATCATCTTTACTAATTATCTATCTGACAGTCAACCGCTTGGATTGCTCAGTCCCATTTATTTTTATAGTGAACTGGCTCGTTTAACTGACCAGCCCGTCAGTGGATTTGATGCTTTCCTGATGGATTTACGTCAAGAAGTGCCCGCTTTTGAAAAAGGCATGTATTACTCAAAAGAGAAAGAAGATTTTGTAAAAAGTCGTGATGACTTATCTGAAGAAGCACAACATATGTTAGAAATCTACGATTGGATTATGTATGATATGACGACAGGGAAAAAAACGCTCGTTAATAGCGGTTTCTTTGATGATTTCAATTAAGGAAGGAGGAGTGAGATGAGTTTTTCGATGCGGTTTGTGATCTTGTTTGTACTGACAGTTATCGTTAGTTTTACGGTCACTGCTATTTTTAGGAAACTAGCGGGACATTTTGGATGGGTTGATTATCCAGGACCTAAAAAAATTCATACAAGACCAATAGCGACATTAGGTGGTATTGCCATTTTTGTCAGCTTTTGGATGATGTATCTTATCGGTATTCCGCCCGTTAATCAAATTGCAGATATCGGACCTATCTTCATCAGCTCCTTTGTTATCCTTCTAACCGGGATTATTGATGATCGCCATGAGTTAAAGCCTTGGCAAAAAATGCTAGGTATTTTGCTAGCAGCTAATAGTTACTATTTTTTCACAGAAGTGAGACTCGATCATTTGACGATTGCTTATCTAGGAAGAATTGAATTTAGTGAGATGGGCTATTTAGCGATGATTTTGTGGATTGCGGGTATTACTAATGCGGTTAATTTGATGGACGGATTGGATGGTCTAGCAGCTGGTTCGTCAATTATTTCGTTAACAACTATGGGATTAGTGAGTTATGTGTTTTCAATCGCCACCAATGTACCGATTGTCGCCATGACTTTTTTATTAGTGGCAGCGCTGATTGGTTTTCTTCCCCACAACTTTTATCCGGCGAAGATTTTTTTAGGTGATACTGGTTCATTGTTTATTGGCTTCATGATTGCGACCTTATCATTGAATGGCTTGAAACATGCGACCTTTATATCATTACTCATTCCAGTTGCTATTTTAGGTGTACCATTGACAGACACGCTAGCATCCATTATTAGACGCTTACTTAACCGACAGGCCATTAGTCAGAAGGATCGTGGCCATCTTCATCATCGTTTATTGAAGCTAGGCTTCAACCACCGCCAGACCGTGCTCGTTATATACGCTCTAGGCATTATTTTTTCCTTAACAGCGATGTTGTATCCCTTATCTTCATTTTGGGGATCAATTATTTTAACGTTAGGCTTGTTATTTGGAATGATCTTATTTATTGCTTCTTTTAACTTGATTGGTAAGGAAGAAAATAGCTTAAAACGATTCCTACAAAAAATAATAGGTAGTCCAGACAAAAAGGACTGAACCACTCTGAGGTAATGAGAGAGTGGTTCAGTCCTTTTTAGTCTTCATCATCTTCGTCGCTGTCTTCCTCAATCTGTTGTGAGACTGCTTGTTCAACATATTGTACGTCTTCTGCTTCGAAGGTAATTTGTCCATTCATTAGATCAATGAGTTCAGCTTGAAACTGCTCCACTTCAGCTGTTTTAACACCCACTTTAAAGCTAACCGTATCGGTATAGATGGTGTCAATAAGGGGATAAGTAGACTGTAATAAATAATTTTCTAATTTGCCAGAAGCCGAATAACTTACCGTACAAACAAGAGGTATCTGTAAGGATCGTTCGACTAGTCCAATGGAACGAAGGGCAGATGAAACGGATTTTCCGTAAGCACGAATCAGTCCACCGGCTCCTAATTTAGTACCACCGAAATAGCGAGTCACTACTGCTGCGACGTAGCGCAAGTCATTCTTTTTTAGAATCTCAAGCATGGGGACACCTGCTGTTCCAGATGGCTCACCATCATCATGAGCACGTTGTATATGGTTAGTATCGCCGATTAAATAGGCTGAACAATTATGAGTGGCTTTCCAGTGCTCTTTTTTAACACTTTGGATGAAGGCTTTTGCATCTTCTTCATCGGTCACACGCTTAAGGCTACAAATAAAACGTGAGCCTTTAATAATAATTTCTTTTTGTCCTTCTTGAGAGATGGTTTTGTAGGATTCTAACATGAGTCGTCTCCTTTCCGATTTTTCATAGATTTATTTTAGCATATTTAAGAAAATTAAACGAAAGTGATAAAAAAGTTAATAGAACGTAAAATCTTTCCAGTCGTCCTATTTTGTTTTATTATAAGGTATAATAACTTGTGAAACCGAAAGGCTTAGAATGAGGTGTAATAGTGAACTTAGAAAATTTATTGAACCACTTAACTATAAAAAAAATAACGGGTGAATTGTCTGATCAACCAATTCAAAAAATAACACAAGATACACGAGAAGTAGAGGCTGGAGATATCTTTATTTGTATTGAAGGAAGTAATTTTGATGGTCACCAGTATGCTGCAACTGCGATTGAAAAAGGGGCTATTGCCGTTATCGCAAGAAAAACAGTTGAAACTAACGGATCTGTACCGATTATTTATGTCAATAATACAGATAAGGCAATGGCAATTCTAGCTAATGCTTTCTATGATTTTCCGAGTAACCAGTTTCAATTAGTGGGTGTTACGGGGACAAATGGGAAAACAACCATTTCCTTTATTATTGAGGCAATTGTGAAGGGGCTTAATAAAGGGACAGGATTGATTGGAACTGTCGGCATCCAAATTAATGACGATTTTTATCCAACTAAAAATACAACACCAGACAGTATTACGCTTCAACGTGTTCTAAAGCAAATGCGAGAAGAAGCGGTGGACATATGTGCTATGGAAGTATCTTCGCAAGCACTAGTTAAAGGTCGCGTATGGGGTGTTAACTTTGATGTTGCGGTCATGACGAACTTAACCCATGAACATATGGAACTTCATAATACGATGGCAGAATATCGCGAAGCCAAAAAGTTATTATTCTCTCAACTAGGCAATAGCTATAGCCAACCCTTTAACCGACCAAAAGTGGCTGTTTTAAACAAAGACGATGAGACCTTTGAAGGTTATGCGTTAGCAACCGCTGCGGAAGTTATTTCCTACAGTGTTAAGGACAAAGCGGCTGATTTTTTTGCGGACCGTATTCGCTATGATGAAGATTCAACTCAATTTGATCTTGTCGTAGGTGACAAGACTTACCCTGTTAAGTCAGTCCTAGTCGGAGAGTATAATGTAGCCAATGTGTTAGCTGCGATAGCCGCTGTTTACGCGCTAGGTTATGATTTAGAAGCGATTATTACAGTCTATGAAAGCTTTAAAGGTGTTGTTGGTCGAATGGAACTGGTTTCAACAGCCAAGGAAGATGTAAAAGTTTACGTGGATTATGCCCACTCACCAGACGCTATGGAGAAAGTTCTTGAAACAGTCAAAATGATCTCAAAAGGCAAGATTATTTCAGTATTTGGATGCCCAGGTAAACGGGAGGCAGATAAACGACCAATAATGGCTAAAATTGGAGTGGAACAATCCGATTATGCTATTATGACAACCGATGAAACGAAGCAAGATGATCAGTCTCAAATTTGGGAAATGATGAGAGCGGGTATACCGGAAGGGATGACTAACTATAGTTATATCGAAAACCGAACCGAAGCAATCTATAAAGCCGTTGAAATGGCAGAGTCTGGTGATATTGTCTTGTTACTTGGAAGGGGTCATGATACCATTTACTACGATGAAAAAGGTAGAATTTATCATTTCTCAGACCAAGAGGCAGCTAGAAACGCCCTTGAGAGAAGGAAACTTATATAAAAAACCAGAAACAATTGAAGGGAATCGTTTAAATGAAAACAGCAATCGTTACTGATAGTACGGCCTATCTAACGGAAGAATTAAGGCAAAAGTATGATATTTATATGCTGCCTTTACTAGTTCAAATCGGGACTGACTCTTACCGAGAAGAAATCGATTTATCGGCAACAGAGTTTTATGACATCGTTAGAGAGTCTGAGAATTTTCCAAAAAGTTCGCAGCCAGTTATTGGAAAGACTATTGAAGTGTTTGAAGAATTAGCTAAAGACTATGATGCGATTATTTCTATCCACTTGTCTTCGGGCATTAGTGGCACTTATCAGAGCGTCCATTCGTTAGTAGAAGAATTTACGAACTGCCAAATCTATCCATTTGATTCAGAAACTAGCTGCTACGTTCAAGGCCGCTATGTTCTTGAAGCAGCGCGCTTAGCTAAAAAAGGCATCCATCCTGATCAAATTATCCAACAACTTGAACAAATGAGAAGTCGCTCACAGGCCTACTTTATTGTCGATGATCTGAATAATTTACAAAAGGGAGGCCGTTTATCTGGCAGTGCCGCACTGGTTGGGTCAATGTTGAAGATTAAGCCGATTCTTCATTTTGAAAATAAAGTGATTACCGTATTTGAGAAAATTAGAACGCAAAAGAAAGCAATGGCGCGCATCAATGAACGTTTAGGCGAAGATTTGGCCAAAGTAGATTACCCCGTTATTGCGACCGTTATTCATGCTAATGTTGAAGATAAAGGTAGGGCTTGGATGGGTGAATTAAAAGCGCTGTATCCAGATGTCCGCTTTGAATTAAGTTACTTTGGTCCAGTTATTGGGACTCACCTAGGAGAAGGTGCGTTAGGTTTAACGTGGACTGAAGATGTGGAAAGAAACTGCCCAGAACTGTAAGGTGATATTAGATGAGAGTCTTTGCTGGGATTCAACTCAGCTCAGCGCTGAAAAATGACTTAGCACCTTATCAAGATAAGCTAATCAAGTGGTCTGAACGGGGTCGCTTGACCCGAAAGGAAAACTTTCATTTAACGCTATGTTTTATTGGTGAAATCAGTGAAACCGACGATGTGCAATTATTTAAGCAGTTATCAGAAAAATTAGCCTTGACAGACCGATTTTCTCTTTTAGGCGGCGAGTGCGGCTACTTTATTAAGAAAAATCGTTATATTCTATGGGTTGGCAAATTGTAGCATTGGATGAGGAGAAGTGGTGTCATTAGCCAGTTGCCTTCAATGAGTGTGTGTCTCAAGTGACACTTTTTCAAAGTCATCAAGTGGATGGGCAGCTAGCCTATACGCCCTTAAATCATATTTTATTAAATAAGCAAAAGAGCTGAGGAAAAAAACGTCCTCAGCTCTTTTTTGCGTATTTATTAATAGATGGGAAAAAGGGGGAATCTACATGGAACAGCAACTATATGGACGCGCGATTCTTCAAACAGAATGGCAGGGAGATCAGGTGATACTTGATCAAATTGCAATTAAAACAGCAGCTTTTCAAAAAACAACAAGTGGTTGGCAGTGCCAACGTTGCGGCACAAATCAACAAAAATTTCTAATATCAGGTCCCTGTCATTGTGGTGATCATTGCTTTTACTGTAGTCAATGCTTAGCTATGGGTAAGATTAAACGGTGCAGTTTTTTATATGGTTTAGAGGAGAAAAACGATTTTATAATCGACCACTTACCTCTTTTGAAATGGGAAGGAAGCTTATCGGCCGAGCAGGAACGAGCCTCTGGTGATTGTTTAAGGAGTTATAATAAAAAGGAAAGGCGGTTAATTTGGGCAGTGGCAGGTGCAGGCAAAACAGAAATGATTTTTCAAGTGATTGCCCGTTGTCTTACAGAAAAAGGGCGAGTATGTATTGCCTCCCCACGTATTGATGTTTGCCTTGAGTTATATCCACGTTTTAAAGCTGCTTTTCCGTATACGCCGATTGTCTTATTACATGGTCAAATCGAGGAAGACTATCAATACAGCTCATTTGTCATTGCGACAACCCACCAATTGTTACGATTTCAATCTGCCTTTGACTTATTAGTCATTGACGAAGTGGATTCATTTCCTTATCACAATAACGCTATGCTTAATTTTGCGACAGAAAAGGCGGTGAAAGCAAGCGGTTGTTTGCTCTATTTAACTGCTACACCTCCTCAAAAAATGCAAAGAATGGTTCAAAATAAGCAATTAGCAGCAACTATTTTACCTGGCCGCTATCACGGCTATCCCTTGGTTGAGGCACATTGCGTCTGGGTAGGAGACTGGCGTAAGGCGATCCGTCAAAAGAAAGGTGGAACCTGTTTAAAGTTGATTGATCGTCATCTAAAAAGTAGCAGACGGTTTATTTTATTTTTACCGCATATTCAACTGATGCTAGAACTAGAAAAACAGTTGAAAGAGGCCTACCCTGACAAACGCTTTTCTTCTGTATCTTCAGAAGACCCCAAGCGAATTGAAAAAGTAGAAGCGATGCGTGCTGAAGCTTATAATTGTTTATTATCTACGACTATTTTAGAAAGAGGCGTCACCTTTCGTGACATTGATGTTTTGGTCTTAGGAGCAGAAGATGCTGTTTTTACTGAATCGTCACTTGTGCAAATTGCTGGCCGTGTGGGACGTCACAAGGATTATCCCAGCGGTTCAGTCTGCTTTGCTCATTATGGTTATACGAAAGCGATGAAGCGAGCCTGCAAACAAATTAAACAGATGAATCAGCGTGCACAGGAAGGAGGCTTGCTCCATGGCGAATTGCTTGATGTGTAATCGACCGCAACGGCAGGGAATCAGTTTGTGGGAAATGGTTAATTTTCAACCATTTAGTCCAATAATCGTTTGCGATCGTTGCCAATCAGCGTTTATAGTGATTGAAAAAAACAAAGCCTGTCCGGGATGCTCGAGACGACAAGAGGATAATCAATTTTGTCAAGATTGTCAGAAGTGGCGGTTGAGCTACTCAGAACAGTTTATTCAGCATCAGGCATGTTATCTCTATAACGAAGCCTTAAAAGATTGGCTCCATAACTATAAAATAAAAGGAGATAGTCGTTTGGCGCTTGTTTTCAAAGCAAAGCTGACCGAGATTTATCAGGATTATTCAGATTATGTAGTTGTACCACTGCCTATATCTGAAAAAAGCTCTATAACTAGGGGATTTAATCAGTCTGTGCAGCTGCTAGAAGCAGCAAAAATTCCTTATCAATCTTTGTTGACCAATCATTATGAAGGTGACAAGCAATCACAAAAAAATCGCCAGCAACGTCTGCAGTCCGAGCAACCCTTTAGCTGTACGTCTTCGGTAGAGGGCATTCGAAAGGTCTTATTATTTGATGATATTTACACAACTGGCAGAACGTTACTTCATGCTAAGATGATTCTTTATCAGGCAGGTGTAGAAAAAATTGAATCTTTAACAATTGCACGTTAAATATGCTTAATCAATTGTAATATACGAACGCTTACATTATAATATACTTAAAGGAACTCTTATGAGTGGTCCATAAGAGTGTCTTTTCTGATGATGAATCAGACGAAAGGAGAGAATGCTATGTTTAAGTACAATGTCCGAGGAGAAAATATCGAGGTTACACAAGCTATAAGAGAATACGCAGAAAAGAAAATAAGTAAGTTAGAACGTTATTTCAGTAACGTTCCGGAAGCAACCGCTCATGTGAATTTGAAAGTTTATTCTGATAAGACAGCAAAAGTAGAGGTTACTATCCCACTTCCTTACTTGGTATTGCGTGCCGAAGAGACCTCCATTGATCTTTATGGTAGCATTGATCTGGTTGTTGATAAGTTAGAAAGACAAGTACGCAAATATAAAACAAAAATTAACCGTAAATCCCGTGAAAAAGGATTTGAAATGGCGGCAGATATCTCAGCTTTAGAAGAGCAAGTCGAGGAAAATAACGGCCAATTAGAAATTGTCCGTACAAAACGTCTATCATTGAAGCCAATGGACAGTGAAGAAGCTGTTCTTCAAATGAACATGCTTGGTCACAACTTCTTTATTTTCGAAGATGCTGATACAAACGGAACGAGCATTGTTTACCGTCGTAAAGATGGCAAGTTTGGGCTAATCGAAACTGATGGCGACGTAAACTAGACTGTAAAAAGCAGACCAGAAATAATCTGGCCTGCTTTTTTTATTGGCGTAAATAAAAACTACTAAAGAAAATGATACAAAAGTGAAATCATTAATGGTAAAATGAATAAGATACAGAGATTGTATACATGTTTAAGACGAATATTAAACATGAGGCAAATGAATATAACAAGAATGAATGTTAGAGGAGATTTAGAATGGCCAATTTTTTGAAACGTCTTTTCGAAAACGATAAAGCAGAACTAAAAAGCTTAGAAAAAACAGCAGATAAAATCATTGCCCTAGCTAGTCAAATGGAAGCATTAAGCGATGATGAATTGACTGCAAAAACAGCAGAATTCAAGGAACGCTACCAAAAAGGCGCAACACTTGATGACTTATTAGTCGAAGCATTTGCGGTTGTTCGTGAAGCAGCAAAGCGCGTATTAGGTCTTTATCCATATAAAGTTCAGCTAATGGGTGGTATTACCCTACATAAAGGGAATATTTCTGAAATGAAAACCGGTGAAGGTAAAACCTTAACCGCCACAATGCCGGTATACTTGAATGCTATTTCAGGTGAAGGTGTTCACGTTGTAACAGTTAACGAATACTTGGCAAGCCGTGACGCAGTAGAGATGGGTGAATTGTATCGATTCTTAGGGTTGACAGTTGGATTAAACGTGGCTGGCAAATCTTCAGAAGAAAAACGTGAAGCTTATAACTGTGATATTACATACAGTACTAATAATGAATTAGGCTTTGACTATTTACGTGACAACATGGTTGTTTACCGTAATCAAATGGTACAACGTCCACTTAACTTTGCAGTTGTCGATGAAGTCGACTCAATCTTAATTGATGAGGCAAGAACACCATTGATTATTTCAGGACAAGCAGAAAAATCAACAGCACTTTATAACCGTGCTGATTTCTTTGTCAAAGGTCTTAAAGAAGACGAAGATTATACCATTGATTTAACGTCTAAATCGATTGCTTTAACGGACGAAGGAATTGAAAAAGCAGAAAAAACATTCCATGCGAACAACTTGTATGATGTGACAAATACGCGGCTTGTTCACCATCTGGATCAAGCTTTACGTGCTAATTATATTATGATTCTCGATGTTGACTATGTGGTTAATGAAGGTAAAGTTCAAATTGTTGACCAGTTTACAGGTCGTATTATGGAAGGCCGTCGTTATTCAGATGGCTTGCACCAAGCTATTGAGGCCAAAGAAAATGTTGAGATTCAAAATGAATCACGCACAATGGCGACAATTACCTTCCAGAACTACTTCCGTATGTATAAAAAATTATCAGGCATGACGGGTACAGCTAAAACAGAAGAAGAAGAATTCCGTGAAATTTACAATATGGAAGTTGTTGCTATGCCTACAAACAAGCCAATTATCCGTATTGACAATGCTGATTTATTATATCCAAGTCTAAAGAGTAAGTTTAACGCTGTAACGGCAGATATTAAACAACGCTATGAAAAAGGACAGCCGGTTCTTGTGGGTACCGTTGCGATTGAAACATCAGAATTGTTATCTAATTTGCTGACAAAAGAAGGGATTCCTCATCAAGTTTTGAATGCGAAAAACCATTTTAGAGAAGCAGAAATCGTTATGAATGCTGGACAAAGAGGAGCCGTCACCATTGCCACTAACATGGCTGGTCGTGGGACTGATATTAAATTAGGACCAGGTGTAAAGGAAGCTGGCGGATTAGCTGTTATTGGTACAGAGCGTCATGAATCACGACGTATTGATAACCAGTTACGTGGTCGTTCTGGTCGTCAGGGAGACCCGGGTGAAACACAATTCTACCTATCCCTTGAAGATGATTTGATGAGACGCTTTGGTTCAGAACGTATCCAACAAGTATGGAGCAAATTGAATGTTGAAGAAGACGACTTAGCGATTCAAAGTAAAATGTTATCACGCCAAGTTGAATCTGCTCAAAAACGTGTCGAAGGAAATAACTACGATACACGTAAGAACGTTTTAGAGTATGATGAGGTTATGCGTGAACAACGTGAGATTATGTACGGTCAACGTCTAGAAGTGATAATGGAAACAGAATCACTTAATGAAGTGACAACGAATATGATTACACGTACCATTGAACGTTTAGTCGACAATCATACAAGTGGTGAAAAAGAAAACTGGGATTTAAAAGCAATCCGAGACTTTGCAGCAAATGTATTGGTTCATCCTGATACAATTAGCATTTCAGACCTAGAAAATAAAACAGCAGCAGAGATTAAAGATGATTTAACCAATCGTGCAAAAGCTGTTTACCAAGAGAAAGAGAAAGAGCTAAGTAGTGAACAAATGCTAGAGTTCCAAAAGGTTGTTATCTTGCGTGTCGTTGATAACAAGTGGACAGAACATATCAGTAACATGGAGGAACTGCGCCAAGGAATTGGGTTGCGGTCATATGCACAAAATAACCCGCTAACAGAATATCAAACAGAGGGCTATAATCGTTTCCAAGAAATGATTGCATCTGTGGATTATGATGTAACGCGTATTATTATGAAATCTGAAGTTCGTCAAAACTTGCAACGCGAATCCGTTGGAGCTGGCTCAACAATTCGACCAACTCGTGAAGGCGAAGCAGGATCAGCTGACCGTATTGAACAAGTCAAACGCGCTCAGTTAGCAGCAATGCAAATGCGCCAAATGTTAGTTGCCCAACAAAAGGCTATGGCTGCTAAAAAGCAACAAGAAGCTGCTAATCAAGTAGAAACTGAAACAGAACAAGCAACACCGCCAACAGCTGTATCAAGCGATAAGGTCGGACGTAACGATCTTTGTCCATGTGGCAGCGGTAAAAAGTTTAAGAATTGTCATGGTAAAGACTTGTAAGAGTTGCAAGCATGAAAAATGATGGGCGGGGGCAATCTCCGCCCATCATTTTTATGCAAGAAGGGAGATTTATAATGGAATTAAGTGAAGTTAAATCATTTTTAGAAGAATCAGAAGGAAAAATCGCAAGCTTCAGGAGGTCTCTTTGACTTAGAGGTACTGGAAGCAGATATTGCTGAATATGAAGATCGTATGTTGGACCCTGAGTTTTGGAACGATTCAGAAAAAGCTCAAGAGACAATTAATGAAGCCAATCAATTGAAAAGTGTCTATCATACTTTTCAAAAACTAGCGACCATGCAAGAAGACTTAGAAATGATGTATGAGATGATGAAGGAAGACCCAGAATCTGGTTTTGAAGAAGAACTAGAGGCTGGAGTTGAAGAGTACGGTCTGCTATTATCAGACTATGAATTAACGACCTTACTAAATGGGCCGCATGATAAAAATAACGCCATCTTAGAAATTCACCCTGGTGCTGGTGGGACGGAATCGCAAGACTGGGGCAGTATTCTGTTAAGAATGTTTACACGTTGGGCAGATTCTAAAGGTTTTGGCGTAGAAACATTAGACTATCAAGCAGGTGATGAAGCAGGCATTAAGAGTGTGACCCTATTGATAAAAGGGTTAAATGCCTATGGCTACTTGCGATCAGAAAGAGGTGTTCACCGTCTTGTTCGTATTTCACCATTTGATTCAGCTGGACGTCGTCACACATCCTTCTGCTCGATTGATGTTATGCCAGAAATTGCGGCAGATAATGCTGAAATTGAGGTTGACCCAGATGATATTCGTATTGATACTTACCGTGCTAGTGGGGCTGGTGGTCAGCATATCAATAAAACATCTTCAGCTATTCGAATTACCCATATTCCAAGTGGAATTGTTGTTCAAAGTCAATCACAGCGATCACAATTCCAAAACCGTGATACAGCAATGGGAATGCTGAAAGCAAAGCTCTTCCAAAAACAAGAAGAAGAACGTGAGCAAGAGTTAGCTGCTATTCGTGGCGAGCAGAAAGAAATCGGTTGGGGTTCTCAAATTCGTTCTTATGTCTTCCATCCTTATTCAATGGTTAAGGACCACCGAACAAATTATGAAACAGGAAATGTTCAAGCTGTTGTTGATGGCGACTTAGATGGCTTTATCGATGCTTACTTAAAAATGAACATGGTTTCAGATGACTAACCTTCTATTTATGATATTGTGAGTAAATATGATGATGGTAACCGACACATTTTGAAATATAACTGTAAAGAAACTAACACAGACATCCTTTATATCCATGCTATAATGATTAGGCAGTCAAGCATAGAAAACGTATCTACCGCAAACACTCAGCTGTTTGTGGTTTTTTTCAGAAAGAAAGTTTACTGAAAAAATGAATAGATATTAAAAAATATAAAAAGATGGGTGATAATATGATTGAGATGCTTAATGTCTCAAAGAAATATCCGAACGGTATTACGGCTGTTAACAATTTAAATGTTAAGATAAATCAAGGTGAGTTTGTCTATGTAGTAGGTCCCAGTGGAGCAGGAAAGTCTACCTTTATTAAAATGATGTATCGTGAAGTAAAGGCAACATCAGGAATTGTTAAAATTGGAAAATTTGACGTAACCAAGCTAAAAGAACGTGATGTACCAATGCTACGTCGTTATGTTGGTGTTGTCTTCCAAGATTTTAAATTACTACCTAAACTGACTATTTTCGAAAATATTGCTTACGCAATGGAAGTTATTGAGAAAACACCAAAACAAATTGAAAAACGTGTCTTTGAAGTATTAGATCTTGTTCGACTAAAACATAAAGCGCGTATGTTCCCAAATGAATTATCAGGTGGGGAACAACAACGGATCGCGATTGCACGTGCGATTGTTAATATGCCCGGCATTTTGATTGCTGATGAGCCAACAGGTAACCTTGACCCAGATACGTCAATGGAGATTATGGCTATTTTAGAAGAAATCAATAATCAAGGAACAACCATTTTGATGGCGACACATAATAGTCAGATTGTAAATGATATTAAACACCGCGTTCTAGCCATCGAAAGTGGCCGAATCGTTCGTGATCAGCAGGAAGGAGAATACGGATATGAAATTTAGAACAATGATGAGGCATATCCGTGATGCAAGTAAAAGTCTAGTTCGTAATGGTTGGATGACCTTAGCAGCGATTAGTGCTGTTACGATGACATTATTGCTTGTAGGCTCATTCGTTGCGATTTTATTTAATGTTAATAAATTAGCTACTGATATTGAAAATGATGTTAGTGTGCGTGTCTTTATTGATTTAGGTGCACAAGACTCAGACCGTGAACATTTAAGGTCAGAATTGGAAAAAATTCCTAATATTGAAACAATTACCTATTCAACACGTGATGAGGAATTGGATAAATTAATTGGGAGCTACGGTGAGGAGTTCAATCTCTTTGGCGGAGATGATAATCCTTTGCACGATGTCTTCATTTTAAGTACAGCTATGCCAGATCAAACCGGTGCCGTTGCTGAAGCAGCAGAGAAATTAACCTTTGTGGCGAAGGTTGAATATGGTGGAACGACAGCTGAAAAACTATTTGATACGATTTCAACTATGAGAACGATTGGCGTTATCATTATTGTCGGTCTATTACTCATTGCTGTTTTCCTTATCTCAAATACGATTCGAATTACAATATTCTCTCGTAGTACAGAGATTGAGATTATGCGTCTCGTAGGAGCTAAGAACAGCTATATTCGTTGGCCATTTTTAATTGAAGGGTCATTTATCGGTTTAATTGGATCTTTAATTCCAACAACAATCTTAGTTTTCTTGTACCGTTTCCTTTATCAACTTGGAACAGACTATCTAATCGGATCTAATTTCGCCTTATTATCTCCTGAGCCCTTTATTTATTACACAGGGTTGGCACTGATTGCTATCGGAGTATTCATCGGTTCGTTTGGTTCAGTCATATCGATGTCACGTTTCTTAAAAGTTTAATACACAATGACACAACACCAGAAAGATTAAAAACTTTCTGGTGTTTTTGTTTTGTAAAAAAAGAGATTCTTTCCATTTCGAAAGGTCAGTGATAGAATGAATGTGGACTCGGGAGGATATGACTATTTTCATAAAACTCTCACTCAAATAAAATAAAGTTTTGGAGGAAAAGATGAAAAAAGTACTGATTGTTGATGATGAACCGTCAATTTTAATTTTACTGGCATACAACCTCGAAAAAGAAGGCTACCAAGTCATCCAAGCCTCCGATGGAAAAGAAGGCTATGACTTAGCTTTAAGTCAACCGTTTGATTTTATTATTTTAGATTTGATGCTGCCGTCTATGGATGGTATGGATATCTGTAAAGGATTAAGAAGAGAAAAAATTGAAACACCGATTTTAATGCTGACAGCTAAAGACGATGAACTAGAAAAAATTATCGGCTTAGAGCTCGGTGCAGATGACTATATGACAAAGCCATTTAGTCCGCGAGAAGTTATTGCGCGTATGAAGGCTATTTTTAGAAGAACGGAACGTCGCTTGCAACAAGACGAGCCTTCTTTTGAAAAAGAAACAGAAACTGTAGAAGAGCCAGCGTTTGTAGAAGAAAAGATTGTCATAGGGGAAGTTGTGATTTTTCCTGATCTGTATGAAGTACATGTCAAAGGTGAACCGATTGATATTACACCTAAAGAATTTGAATTATTATTATATATGGCAAAACGCGCTAACCGGATTTTAAGCCGTGAGCAATTACTGAATGCCATTTGGAATTTTGATTATGCAGGAGAGACCCGTATTGTTGATGTTCATATTAGTCATTTACGTGAAAAAATTGAAGAGGACACTAAAAATCCACACTATATAAAAACAGTACGCGGATTTGGCTATAAGTTTGAGGAGTCTAAGTAATGCGTAAGTTTGCCAATCAATTTTTAGCCTTATTTATTGGTTTGTTCCTTCTGTTATCGATAGGTGTTGTTATTTATACGAACCAACTCGTTCGGACGGCAACGACAACATCCATTATTGAAGATGTTGAGAATCGCGCTAAAAATATAGGCTCTTTGCTGGATGAATGGATTTTGCAACATACGAGTTCAGTCATGACTGCAGTGGAAGATTTTCCTTCCATGTCCTTTCTTTTAGATGAAAAAGATACGATTGCTTTTTTTGATGAGAAAGGGACGGCAGTTCATCCCGACAAACAAGATGACAATGTTTTGAAGTCTAATGATATGGAAGACGTTTTAGCTGGCGAGCGCATTGGGACAAGTGGTATTCAAATAGACGATTCAGGTAGGCGTCAATACCATGTGGCAGTCTCACTGTTCAACGGTCGTGGTGATTTTATTGGGATTTTCCGTCTCACTCATCGACTGGATGAATTGGACCAACTTGAGAATCAGCTGACACAGTCTGTTTTTATTTTTAGTTTTGTTTCGATTGTCTTAGCGAGCTTTATTGCCCTTCACTTAACCAACCGTATTTCTCGCCCCCTTAAGCAGATTGAAACAGTCATTAACCATATTTCAGAAGGTGACTACAGTGAGTATTACAAAGGGATAGACTATCCAGAAATTATGGCACTGGGGCAGACTGTGAATAAATTAGCCGATAGTTTAGAGGAAAAAAATAGAACAATTCTCCAATCTAATGAACGACTTTCAGCCTTACTTGACCGTCTAATTGTGGGAGTAGTCTTATTGGATAGTGAGCAACGGATTGAAATGATGAACCCAGCTGTTTATCAAATTCTTGGAATAGATGAAAATTTACTAGGTCGTTCATTTTTAGAAATGTCTAAAAGTTACGGTTTAGTCCAAATTATCCAACAAACTTACCAGAAAAAGAAAAATCGAAATGAAGAAATTTATATTTATTACCCTAACGAACGGATACTAGATGTTAATACTATGGTGGTACCAGACGCTAAGGGAAATCAAGTGATTGTGCTTCTTTATGACATCACAGAAATTAGACGTTTGGAGAAAGTGAGAACAGATTTTGTTGCCAATGCCTCACACGAGCTACGGACGCCTGTTACAGCACTAAAAGGATTCTCGGAAGTTCTTTTAGATGGTGCCCTGGATGATCCAGATCGTTTGCGTCAATTTTTAGAAATTATCTATAAAGAGTCGAAACGGTTAGAAATTCTCGTTAATGATATTCTAGAGTTGTCGCGAGTTGAACAAAAACAAGTGCCAATGAAAAGGGAATGGATTAGTTTAAATGAGACAGTGGAAAGGTGTTTCAAAATTATTAAACCGCAAGCAGCTGCGAAAGGATTGAAGCTGCGCCTTTTATCTAATAATGCAGATCCGATTCGCTTTATTGGTGATCAAAGTCGTTTAGAGCAGATTTTGAATAATTTAATTTACAATGCTGTAAACTATACCGATAAAGGTGGTAAAATTTCAGTTTTACTAGAGGAAACAGAAGATGAGATTGTTTTCCATGTCGCTGATACGGGTATTGGTATTCCGGAAGAAAGTATTGAGCGTTTGTTTGAGCGGTTCTATCGAGTTGATAAAGGTCGAAGTCGCAATTCCGGTGGAACCGGCTTAGGATTATCAATCGTTCGCTATCTTGTTCAAAATATGGGCGGGACGATAAGCGTAAAAAGTACGCTTGGTTTAGGAAGTACCTTCACTGTTCATTTGCCAAAAGTAGTGGAAGAATTGTAAGGATTCATTCTCCTTTACAATTACATTTACAAAGTCTTTACATAAAATTTACAATGTCATAAACAAAACCCTGTTAAAAGCTTAACTTAACAGGGTTTTTACATTGTTAAAAATGATGACGCTTTCTTTATTTTAAAAAATAGCTGTTTTAAATCTAAAACTTTACATTAAACCATTAACTAAATTTACATTGAACGAATAGAATAGAGTTATGGCAAATCGCTAAAGACATAATAAAAAGGATGGTAAGTAGAATGCAATTAAAAAGTCTATCTAAATTAGTTCTTTCATTAGGTGCTGTAGGAGTATTGGCAGCGTGTGATTCAGCAGCAACAGGCGGAGATGATGCAACAAGCGATAATGGCGCATCAGAAGCAACTACAGGTACCATTAATGTGGTTTCCCGTGAAGACGGTTCTGGAACAAGAGGCGCATTTACTGAGATTACTGGTGTATTAGAAGATGATGTTGATAATACTTATGTAGAAGCAGTTATTCAAAATGGTACAGAAGGAGTCATCTCAACTGTATCCCAAGATGTGAATGCGATTGGTTACATTTCACTAGGATCATTAAACGATAATATAAAAGGGATAGCGATTGATGGTGTTGAACCGACATCTGAAACGGTACAAAACAATTCGTTCCCAATTGCACGTAACTTCAATATAGCTTGGGGCGGAGACCTTGAAGCAGTTGCACAAGATTTCGTTGATTTCATTATGTCAGCTGAAGGTCAAGAACTAGTATTAGAAGAAGGCTACGTAGAAGCAGTTGTTGATGCGCCAGCTTACGAAGGAGACGGCTCACAAACTGGAACAATCGCAGTTGTTGGCTCAACTTCAGTAACACCATTGATGGAAGTTCTTTCTGAAGAATACCGTGCGTTAAATCCAGAAGTACAAATTGACATTACGTCAAATGGTTCTTCAGCAGGTATGACATCTGCAATTGATGGTACAGCTGATATTGGAATGGCATCTCGTGAATTAAAAGATGAAGAAAAAGCTGAATTGACATCACAAGCTATCGCAGTTGATGGGATTGCAGTTATTGTAAACAAAAACAATGGTATTGAGGGCTTGACGCTAGAACAAGTTAAACAAATTTTTACTGGTGAAGTTACCAACTGGGAAGACCTACAATAAGATCTTCGTTATTGATAATGAAGAGGACCAGATTATTCTGGTCTTTTTTTGAGATATAGTATACTTAGATTAAGAGATTATAGTGGTTCATTGTGGTTTGGGAAACCTGTTATGAAAGAGAGGGGAAGTCATGAGGAAGAAATATTTTTGGGAAAGTTTTATGAAGTGGGTTTTTATTGCGTCAGCGCTTGTCTCTGTTATTTCTATTGTTGTTATTTTCTATTTTATTTTTGAAGGCGGCGTGCCATTTATGGTTCGCTATGGCATAGGGGACTTTTTATTCGGAACAAACTGGACACCATCGAATGCTAATCCGGAATATGGTATTTTGCCGATGATTATTGGTTCATTGGTCATTACTTTTGGGGCAATCTTAATTGGGGTACCTACGGGTGTCTTTACATCCATTTTTATGGCGAAGTTCTGTCCGCCTAAATTATATCGTTTTGTTAAGCCTGCCGTTAATATGATGGCAGCTATTCCATCAATCGTCTATGGTTTCTTTGCATTGCGTCTCATCGTTCCCTTTATGCGGAATTTAGTAGGCGGTACAGGGATGAATATCCTAACAGCCTCTATTCTTCTGGGAATTATGATTCTTCCTACTATTATTGGGCTATCTGAATCATCGCTTCGTGCAGTACCTAACAGCTACTACGAAGGTAGTGTAGCGTTAGGGGCAACACATGAGCGCTCTGTTATTCGTGTAATGGTTCCAGCAGCGAAATCAGGTATTATTTCCGCTGTTATTTTAGGAGTTGGACGTGCAATTGGTGAAACAATGGCGGTTATCCTTGTAGCTGGAAATCAGCCACGTATCCCAACGAGTGTGACACAAGGTGTTCGGACGATGACAACGAATATTGTATTGGAGATGGCTTATGCAGCGGGTGAACACCGTGAAGCATTGATTGCAACTGCCGTTGTCCTCTTCATCTTTATTATTGTTATCAACGCAGCATTCTCGATTGTGAAACGGAAGGGGATCTAGAGATGGAATCAAAACTTATTAAATTTTTAGTTTATTTCTTTTCATGCATCACATTCGGTTCGCTTTTTTATGTCATTGGCTTTATCCTCTTAAATGGGATTAGCAGTCTGAACTGGAGTATGTTCGCATGGAACTATACGACTAGTAACGTATCAATGATGCCGTCAATCTTGACGACCTTCGTTGTTGTTTTCCTAGCCTTACTGATTGCAGCTCCAATTGGTGTTTTTACAGCCTTTTATTTAGTTGAATATGCTGATAAAAACAACAAATTTGTTAATGTGATTCGTGTTGCAACGGATACACTATCGGGAATTCCTTCTATTGTATATGGTCTTTTCGGTATGTTGTTCTTTGTTATTTTCCTAGGCTTTAAATACTCGATTATTTCGGGGGTTTTAACATCTGTAATTATGGTTTTACCTGTTATTATCCGTTCAACGGAAGAAGCTTTGCTAGCTGTTCGCAATTCATTGCGAGAAGGAAGTTTCGCACTAGGAGCAGGGAAATTACGTACGATTTTTAGAGTTGTTTTACCAGTTGCGATGCCAGGTATTTTATCTGGAATCATTTTGGCAGTTGGTCGGATTGTAGGTGAAACAGCCGCTTTGATGTATACACTTGGAAC
Source organism: Jeotgalibaca sp. PTS2502 (assembly GCF_001975685.1). Lineage (NCBI taxonomy): Bacteria > Bacillati > Bacillota > Bacilli > Lactobacillales > Carnobacteriaceae > Jeotgalibaca > Jeotgalibaca sp. PTS2502. The sequence continues at coordinate 1,407,267 of NZ_CP019433.1, read as the reverse complement.
ATCAGTTAATGTGCCTGACAACCTTTTCCAATCAAGTCGTACCTTAGCATTACACATGTACATTTTAGCCAGTGAAGGTATCCACGTACGAGAATCCTATGCAACCGGTGTTGTCTTAATCGTTATTGTACTAATCATCAACGGTATTTCAACATGGCTCAGCAATCGATTAACAAAAGGAGCGAAATAAAAATGAGTAAAATTATTGTTAGAGATATGAATCTATGGTACACCGATTTCCAAGCTTTGAAAAACATTAATATGGAAATTAAAGAAAATGAAATTACAGCATTCATCGGACCTTCAGGCTGTGGAAAGTCAACCTTCCTAAAAAGCTTGAACCGTATGAATGACTTAGTAGCAGGATGCCGTATTGAAGGGGATATCCTATTAGATAACAAGGATGTTTATGCATCTGATTATGATGTGAACATGCTTCGTAAACGCGTTGGAATGGTGTTTCAACATCCAAACCCATTTCCGATGAGTATTTATGACAACATTGCCTACGGTCCACGTACTCACGGCATTAAAGATAAAAAAAACATTAGATGAAATTGTTGAGAAGAGTTTGAAAGGCGCAGCAATTTGGGACGAGGTGAAAAACGACCTGTCTAAAAATGCCTTGCGTATTTCTGGTGGACAACAACAACGGATTTGTATTGCTCGTGCGTTAGCAGTTGAACCAGAAGTTTTGTTAATGGATGAACCAACATCTGCCTTAGATCCTATTTCAACAGCGAAAATTGAAGACCTTGTTCAAGAGTTGAAAGATCGCTATACCATCGTGATGGTTACCCACAATATGCAGCAAGCGGCTCGTGTGTCTGATAAAACAGCATTTTTCTTAACAGGAGAGACCGTTGAATTTGGTGAAACATCACAAATCTTCTCTAATCCAAGAGACAAGCGTACAGAAGATTATGTATCAGGAAGATTTGGGTAATTGCGAAAAAGATGTTAAAATAGACATATAAGACATAAGTGAGGTGTGCTGCAGTGAGAAGAACGTTTGATGATGATTTACAAACTATGCACGGCCAGTTTACAAAAATGGGATTAATGGTGAACGAAAATATCCTAAGAGCGGTTAAGGCGTTTATTAATCATGATAAAAATTTAGCTGTGGAAGCAAAGCAAAAAGATAAGGATGTTAATGCCATTGAAGTAGAGATTGAAAATCTTTGCTTCCAATTAATTGCCTTACAACAACCTGTATCTAGCGACTTACGATCGATTGTAACAGTGATGAAAGCAAGTTCGGATTTGGAACGTATGGGCGACCATGCTGTCAGTATTGCACGATCTGTCATTCGAGTGAAAGAGCGCCATAACAAACGTATTCCAGAAGTTGAGGCTAAAATCGCTGAGATGGCGGAAGTCGTTAAGAAGATGGTTGAACAAGTGATCGATGCCTATGTCCACGTTGATGAATCAAAGGCACGTCAAATCGCTGAAATGGATTCAAAAGTAGATAAGCATTTTGTCGAAATTAACCATTACTGTATTAAGCAAATGGCAATCGATTCAGAACTTGTCCCAGGTGGATCAGATTACATTGCGGTTGCTGGTTACTTAGAAAGAATTGGCGACTACGTGACTAATATTTGTGAACGTATCGTTTACCTCAAAACTGGTGAGATTTTAGAATTAAATTAATAAATACGATAAGGAGAAAGTAGCTGGTGGTACCAGTTACTTTTTTTTATTATTTTGATTATAAAATCTGTTAAAATGGAGATAAGCTAAATTGAGGAGTGTTTACATGGCTAAAAAAATCGAGGATGAAACGATTCAGCAAGCAACAAAAATTTTTAAACTGCTCGGCGATAATACCCGCTTTCGAATACTCTATTTATTACAAGATAAAGAATGGAATGTTAATGCTATTGCAACAGAATTGCAGATGGAACAATCTGCGGTTTCCCATCAACTAAAAAAATTAAAAGAGGCACGACTCGTTAAAAGTAGGCGTATAGGTAAAAATATGTTATACAGCCAAGACGATAATCATGTCTATGAAATCCTTCATATGGCAGTCACTCACGTGAAGCATACTCATTAAAACGAATCGAACGAGTGTTCTTTTTTGTTGAAAGATGGTATGATAGGATGGAACAGAATTTAAAGATGCGAGGAAGAGTATAATGGCAAAAGATCAAATTATCGTGCGCGGCGCACGTTCTCATAACTTAAAAAACATTGACGTCACTATTCCACGTGACAAATTAGTTGTTGTTACAGGATTATCAGGGTCTGGAAAAAGTTCACTAGCATTTGACACCCTTTATGCAGAAGGCCAAAGACGTTATGTTGAGAGCCTCTCTGCCTACGCTCGCCAATTCTTAGGACAAATGGAGAAGGCAGATGTCGATACCATTGATGGACTCAGCCCAGCCATTGCGATCGATCAAAAATCAACCAGTAATAACCCTCGTTCTACAGTGGGAACTGTAACTGAAATTAATGATTTCCTTCGATTGCTGTTTGCACGGGTGGGCCATCCTATTTGCCCAAACGATGGAACGGAAATTAGTAGCCAGTCCCCTGAACAAATTGTTAATCAAATTTTAGAGCTGCCTGAACGAACAAGAATGCAAATTTTGGCTCCGGTTGTTTATGGAAAAAAAGGCCAACACAAAAAAGTGATTGATGATATGAAACGTCAAGGCTTTGTTAGAGTTCGTATTGATGGTGAGCTGTATGACATAACAGAAACGCCTGAGCTAGATAAAAACAAAGCTCATAACATTGATGCCGTTGTGGATAGAATTGTTGTTAAAGAGGGCATTCGTTCTCGTTTATTTGATTCAGTTGAAACAGCACTTCAATTGGCAGAAGGTTATGTTGTCATTAATGTTATTGATGGGGAAGATATGATGTTTAGCGAACATTATGCTTGTCCGCATTGTGGATTTACAGTCGGTGAAATAGAGCCCCGTCTCTTCTCCTTTAATGCGCCATATGGAGCCTGCGCAGACTGCGATGGCTTGGGCATGAAGTTAGAAGTGGACTTGGACTTAGTTGTACCCGATATGACATTAACGATTGAAGAGGGAGCCATTGCACCTTGGAACCCAATCAGTTCTAACTATTATCCTGAAATGCTCCGCCAATTCTGTACAGAATTTAAGATACCCATGAATGTCCCGTTCGAGAAGCTAAGTAAAAAGGAAAGAGAATTTGTTTTATTTGGGTCAAAAGGGAAAAAATTCCATTTCTACCATAAAAATGAATTCGGTGCAGTCCGTGATGTTCAAGTTCCATTTGAAGGTGTTGTTAACAACATTGACCGCCGTTACCATGAGTCATCAAGTGATTTTACGCGTAAAGTGATGCGTGCGTATATGACAGAGCTACACTGTCAAACGTGTAAAGGGGCGCGTTTAAATGAACAAGCCTTATGTGTAAAAGTAAATAACCAAAACATCTCACAAGTAACCAATCATTCGATTGAGCGAGCGCTGGACTTTTTTGAACAACTCCATTTAAGTGAGTCTGAGTCCGACATCGCTAAACCGATTTTGAGAGAAATCAACTCTCGTTTATATTTTTTAAATAATGTTGGCCTGAACTATTTGACACTCAGTCGGGTCGCTGGCAGTTTGTCCGGTGGAGAAGCCCAACGGATTCGTTTGGCTACTCAAATCGGATCTAACCTATCAGGAGTACTTTATATTTTAGATGAGCCGTCAATTGGCTTGCATCAGAGAGATAATAATCTCTTGATTGAATCGATGAAGAGTATGCGTGATTTAGGAAATACATTGGTGGTTGTCGAGCATGATGAAGATACCATGTTACAATCGGACTACTTGATTGATATTGGTCCAGGTGCAGGTGAACGCGGTGGCGAGGTTGTTGCTGCTGGGACACCTAAACAAGTCATGAAATCGAAGAAATCGATTACTGCTCAATACTTGTCAGGGAAAAAGTTTATTGCTGTGCCTGAAGAAAGACGCTCTGAAGATCGCGGTGCGGTGCTAGTTGAAGGAGCCGAAGAAAATAACTTAAAAAATGTCGATGTTTCCTTCCCAATTGGTAAATTTATTGCCGTAACTGGCGTATCCGGTTCAGGTAAGAGTTCGCTCGTTAACCGTGTATTGAAGCTAGCCTTATCGAGAGAATTGACGCGTACCAAGGAAAAACCAGGTAAGTTTAAACGATTATCAGGTTATGATCAACTTGAAAAAGTGATTGATATTGATCAAAGCCCAATTGGTCGGACCCCACGTAGTAATCCGGCTACTTATACAAGTGTGTTTGATGATGTCCGTGGTTTATTTGCTAATACTAATGAGGCTAAAATTAGGGGCTATAGCAAAGGACGCTTCAGTTTTAATGTGAAAGGTGGCCGCTGTGAAGCGTGCAAGGGAGATGGTATCTTAAAAATTGAGATGCACTTCTTACCGGATGTCTATGTGCCATGTGAAGTGTGTCATGGCAAACGCTATAATTCTGAAACCTTAGAAGTACGCTATAAGGGTAAAAATATTTCTGAAATTTTGGACATGACGATTGATGAAGCTGTGCCATTTTTTGAGGCTATCCCTAAAATTAAGCGTAAGCTACAGACGATTGCTGATGTTGGTTTAGGTTATATTACACTCGGTCAACCAGCCACAACCTTATCTGGTGGGGAAGCACAACGGATGAAGTTGGCAAGTGAATTGCAACGCGTCTCTACTGGTAAGACGTTCTACATTCTAGATGAGCCAACAACCGGTCTTCATACAGATGATATTGCACGACTACTTGAAGTATTGCAACGTTTAGTGGATGCAGGTAATACCGTTTTAGTTGTCGAGCATAATCTCGATGTTATTAAAACGGCAGACCATATTATTGATATGGGACCAGAGGGCGGCGATGGCGGCGGTACAGTTCTTGCAACTGGCACACCGGAGGAAGTAGCAGCTGTTGAAGCCAGCTATACTGGCCAATTCTTAAAGAAAATACTCGAACGAGACAAAGCACGCCAAAGTTAATGATAGGAAGAGATTGGGAGTTACTCCCAATCTCTTTTTTTGTGGGCTGTATCTAGCGCCTAAGCCTTTCTTCATTTTTTTGTCAGTATTGAAATGTAGAGCGAAATCAATCTTAGGTCCTATGACAAATGTTGTTATCCTTGGCATAATAAAGACATAAGATAACGACTTAACTAACCGTCAATCAAATATAAACCAAGTAAGACCATACCAAGGAGGAACTAACCATGAACGAGAGAGAACGTATTTTAGCATTGGTAAAAGAAGGCATTATCTCAACTGAGGAAGCCATTGAATTACTCGAAAATGCTGCAAAAAAACATGGCAAAGATGCTGTAAAAACAAATCAAGACACTGATTTTGTGACAGAAGAAACACCCGAAGAGCCACAAACAGCAGAAGAGCAGATTGAAAAAGCAGAGAAAAAAGACAAAGAAAACTTCGAAAAAATTATTGAGGAATTAGCAAGTGAGATTTCATACTTCTCTTCCCGGGTGGATGAAAAAACAGAAGCACTTCAAGTTTTGCGTAGACAAATTAGTTTAAAGCAAGAACGCAGACAAGAAATTGCGACCCATGAAGAGCTAGATACAGTAACACCTGAACTTGAAATGGAAGCCGTTCGTTTGGATGAAGAGCTAGACGGATTGAAATCACAAGAAGAGGCGTTAAGAGAAGAAAAACGTCAAATGGAAGAAAAAATGCGGACGTTGAAAAAAGAACAGCTTGAAAAAAATATCAAATCAATCGGCGATAAGTTTGGAAGCAAGGAAGAGTGGCAAGAAACGGCGACTGAATTTTCAGGTAAATTAAACCGTTTAGGCTCTCAAATCGGTAGCTTCCTAACATCAACTATTAACAATGTGATGGAAAATGTTGAATGGAAAGAAGTAGACTTGAATATGAACGTACCAGGTTTAGTTTCTAAAAAATTCCACCATGATTTTGTTTACGAACAAGCAACAGCTAGTATTCTAGATTTCCAAATCGCTAATGGGAATGTTAGCTTTGAAAAATGGGATAAAGAAGATATTAAAGTAGCAGCAGATATTAAAATCTATGCTAAATTTGATGAAGAAACACCGATGGAAGCCTTCCAAGCTCGCAGTACAATTGATATTGACGAAGATCATTTCACCTTCCATGTTCCAAATAAACGGGTTCGTTGTGACATGACGGTTTACTTACCGGAAAGAGAATACGATTATGTTGCCTTTAAAATGTTGAACGGCAATATTACTGTTAACGACTTCGCAGGTAAAGACATCTATGCTAAAACAACTAATGGTAAAATGACCTTTAATAAGGTATCAGCAACCATGCTAGAGTTGGACGGTGTGAATGGTTCAATTACAATCACAGATGGTTCAATTGTTGATGTGATGGCTAAAGTGGTTAATGGGTCTATTACAACGAGCAGCGCAATCAACAGCTCATCACTCTCTATCGTCAATGGTGATATTCGCATGACTTACCTTGATACAGAGGCAAAACGAATTAAAGCTTCTTCTGTTAATGGAAGTGTCAAACTTGCAGTGCCAGCAGAAAAAAGTATTGAACTAGATGCTCGCAGTTCTCTAGGATCAATTAAAAATCGTATTGAAGCTGTTGAAGTTCTAAAACAACGTGATGAGAAAACAAATAAACATCTTGAGTTTAGAAAAATAGAAGAAACTGCTGCAGTTGTGGTAGAATTGAAAACAACAAACGGAAATATTATGATTAAAAATACAGACAAAGATTAAGAAATGAGGGATTAGCATGAAAAAGTTAACAAAATCAGCAACAGATAGACAAGTCAGTGGTGTGTTAGGTGGGATTGCAGAATACTTCGGTATTGATTCTACTATTATCCGAATTATCTTTATTATCCTTGTCTTTCCAAGCGTAGGATCGTCAGTATTTTTATACATTTTATTAGCTATCTTACTACCTGAACCAGAACGTCCACGTTCAAACCGTCGTCCAAATGCTTACCGTAACGAAAGAAAAGAAGCAAAACCGATTCAAAAAGATGAAGATGAGGATTGGAGTGATTTCTAATGGGGTTTTGGAAAAAAATAGCGATTAATTCAATAATTTTTATTGCATTAGCATATTTGATTCCAGGATTCACAGTTAGAAGTGTTTGGACAGCCTTTGGGGCAAGTATCGTCCTGTCTATCGTTAATGTATCTGTCAAACCAGTCTTACATATTTTTTCTCTTCCAATCACGATTATGACATTGGGCTTGTTCAGCTTCATTATTAACGCCTTGATGCTGTCACTAACCTCATTCTTTGTTGGTCCGGGATTCAGCTTCAGTAGCTTTGGTGTGACCTTATTCGTTTCCTTGCTACTGTCATTAGCACAAAATATGATTCAAGATAAGCATGACTATTAAATGAGAGGCCTTTTCCCAGGAGGGAGAAGGTCTTTTTTTACCTTTATATACTGGCCTTTAAATGTTATCATTAAGAGTAAATAAGACTTCTTTTAAGCGACTATAAAAGGATAGAAGAGTGAGGGAACAACGATGTCCAATAGTGTGACGATACAAGAATTAGTGAAAACATCAACCTTTAAAATTATTGTTGGTGAAGAGTTCTTAAATAAAAAAATAACATCAACAGAAATTTACCGCCCAGGGGTAGAATTAACAGGCTATTTTGCTTTTTATCCATCATGGCGCGTGCAATTAATGGGGCAAACAGAGCTCTCATTTATCGAACGGATGACACCTGAGGAACGTCTCGTTATTATGCGTCGTTTATGTCAAAAGGAGACGCCGTGCTTTATTATTTCGAGAAATATGGAAGCTCCTTTTGAATTAGTAAAAGCTTGTCAAGAAGCGGGAATTCCGTTATTGCAGGCGCAATCTAAAACGACGCGTGTATCAAGTAATGTCACTAATTTCTTAGAGAGCCGCCTTGCAGAGCGTGTTTCTATGCACGGGGTTTTAGTGGATGTCTTTGGTATGGGTGTTATGATTACTGGAGACAGCGGTGTAGGTAAATCTGAAACAGCGCTAGAGCTGATTCAAAAGGGCCACCGTTTAGTAGCCGATGACCGTATCGATTTATATCAACATGATGAGGATACATTAATGGGAGAATCGCCACCAATTTTACGCCATTTGATTGAAATTCGTGGCATTGGAATTATGGACGTGATGACTTTATTTGGTGCTGGAGCCGTAAAACAATCAAATGAAGTAAATTTAATTGTTAATTTGTCGTTATGGGCGAAAGATAAAAAGTTTGAACGTTTAGGCAGTACCGAAGAAATGGTAAACATTTTAGATGTTCAAGTTCCTAAAATTACTGTCCCAGTTAAAACAGGTCGAAACTTAGCGATTATTGTTGAAATGGCAGCGATGAATTTCCGTGCCAAAACAATGGGATATAATGCTGCTGAAACATTCGAGCGCAATCTAGATTTGTTAATTAAGGAAAATTCTAAAGAAGAAGACTAATTGAATAGATAGGGGACATAATATGAATCAGTTTATTGCAGCAATCAATCCGGTTGCATTCCGACTAGGTGGTATACCAGTCGCATGGTATGGCATTTTAATCGGCATGGGTATTGTCGTAGCCATGTCACTAGCGTCACGAGAGGGAGACCTTAAAGGCATGCCGCAAGATTTTGTCGTTGATATGGCCTTTTGGACTGTTCCGATTGCAATTGTTGGCGCACGTATCTACTACGTGGTGTTTGAGTGGCAGTATTATATCCTTCATCCAGAACAAATTATTCAGATCTGGAACGGTGGGATTGCTATATATGGGGCCTTGATTGCTGGGGGCATTACCGTATATTTTTTCACTAAGACCAAACAAGTGCCTTTCTTTTTGGCGCTAGATGTTCTAGCACCAGGTGTTCTAATCGCTCAATCAATCGGGCGTTGGGGTAACTTTATCAATCAAGAAGCACATGGGTCAGAAGTGAGTAGACAATTTTTAGAAAAGTTGCTCTTGCCAGAATTTATTATTAATCAAATGAATATTAACGGCACCTATTATCATCCGACCTTTTTGTATGAATCACTGTGGTCATTGATTGGTTTTGTTGTCATTTTGATTTTAAGAAGACAGAAAAAGATTTTGCGTCAAGGAGAGGTCTTTTTAACCTATGTGATGTGGTATTCCTTTGGCCGTTTCTTTATCGAAGGAATGAGAACAGACAGCCTATATTTGTTTGATGTCATTCGTGTATCACAACTGTTGTCGATTATTTTATTCGCTGGTGCTGCGGCGGTTTGGGCTTATCGTCGCTACAACAATTACCCAAAAGACCCATTTTACACTGATATTGATTTAGGAATGAAAAACCCTGAATCTAACTAACTGTTTGAAGATTCGGAGGACGATTATGAAAGAAAAAATTGCTGTACTAGGACCAGGATCATGGGGTACTGCCTTAGCCATGGTTTTAGACGAAAATAACCACCACGTTCGTTTGTGGGGGGTTGAAGCTAATCAAATGGATGAGATTAACCAACAGCGTACCAATAAGAAGTTTTTACCAGACACGATTATAAGTGAGGGCATTGAGGCTTATACAGATCTTGCAAAAGCAATTGACGATGTCGATTATATTTTATTTGTTGTACCAACAAAGGCAATTCGTTCGGTTGCCCAGCAAGTGGCGGCTTTATTAGATGGCAAGAAGAAGCCAATTATTATTCATGCGAGTAAAGGGCTAGAGCAAGTCACTCATAAGCGCATCTCGACTATTATCGAAGAAGAAATTCCAAGTGATCTGCATCAAGGCGTGGTTGTTTTATCTGGACCAAGTCACGCTGAAGAGGTAGCAAAAAAAGATATTACAACGATTACAGCTGCTTGTGCAATTGAAGAGTCTGCAGTGAGTGTTCAACGTATTTTTACAAACTATTATTTCCGTGTGTATACGAATACAGACATTATCGGTGTTGAATTAGGCGCAGCTTTGAAGAATATTATTGCAGTTGGCGCAGGTGCCTTGCATGGTTTAGGTTACGGCGATAACGCAAAAGCGGCATTGATGACGCGTGGTTTAGCTGAAATCAGCCGTTTAGGCGTTGCGTTTGGTGCGGACCCACGTACCTTTATTGGACTAAGTGGAGTTGGCGATATTATCGTAACAGGGACCAGTGTTCACTCACGTAACTGGCGTGCCGGAAACTTGATTGGTAAAAAAGTACCGCTTCAAGAAGTATTAGATAATATGGGGATGGTTGTTGAAGGTGTTCAAACAACTAAAGCTGCCTACGAATTAGCCCAACAACAAGGGATTGAAATGCCAATTACAGAAGCCATCTACCGTGTCCTATATGAAGATGCGGATGTCGATCAAGTGATTCGCGATCTAATGATGCGTGACCATAAAGCAGAATAATGTAAAGGTGAGGATAACCACATGAAAAAAGTAAAAAAAGCGATTATTCCCGCAGCAGGATTTGGAACACGTTTTTTACCTGTTACCAAAGCGATGGCAAAGGAAATGTTGCCGATTGTTGATAAGCCAACGATTCAGTTTATCGTAGAAGAAGCGATTGAATCAGGTATTGAAGATATTTTAATTGTAACTGGTAAAAGTAAACGTCCAATTGAAGACCATTTTGATTCAAATATCGAATTAGAAGCAAACTTACGTGAAAAAGGTAAAACAGACCTCTTGAAAATTGTTCAAGAAACAACAAAATTACGCATTCATTTTGTTCGTCAATCTTACCCGCTAGGACTAGGTCACGCCGTTCTCCAAGCGAAAGCATTTGTTGGCGATGAGCCATTTGTCGTTATGCTAGGTGATGACTTAATGAAAGATGAAGTGCCACTAACACGTCAATTGATGGATGCTTATGAGCGCACACATGCATCAACAATTGCTGTTATGCAAGTGCCTCATCAAGAAACATCTAAATACGGCATTATCGATCCGGATAATGAGTTAGAAGAAGGCCTTTATAATGTTCGTCAGTTCGTTGAAAAACCTAAACCAGAAGATGCGCCGAGTGACTTGGCGATTATCGGTCGTTATTTATTGACACCTGAAATCTTTGATATTTTAGAAAATCAAGAAGTCGGTGCTGGCGGTGAAATCCAATTAACCGATGCGATTGATACCTTAAACAAAACACAGCGTGTGTTCGCTAAGACCTTTACTGGTAACCGTTATGATGTGGGAGATAAGTTTGGTTTCCTAGCAACGAGTATTGATTATGGGTTGAACCATCCAGAAATGGATGAAAAATTGAAAAATTATATTATTGAATTAGCTGCTCGCTTAGAGAAAGAAGAACAATAAGATCCTTCAGTTCTGTGAGCAGAAAAATAGCATTTCATCCTGCTTACGATTAAACTTAAGAAGATAAATGAAGAAAAGGGAGCAGTTGGCAAATGGAAATACAAGAAAAACTATATGATGTCGTTATTATTGGGGCAGGCCCTGGCGGTATGACAGCTGCTTTATATGCCTCACGCGCAAACTTAAATACACTTGTTATTGAACGTGGCGTACCAGGCGGTGAATTAATTAATACAGCTGAAGTAGAAAACTATCCGGGTTTTGATTCGATCAAAGGTCCTGAATTAGCAGATAAAATCTATGAAAGTTCAATGCGTTTTGGAGCTGAACATGTTTATGGGGACGTTAAAGGCATTGAAATCGATGGTGACTACCGCATTATTAATGCTGGTAAAAAAGGTTACCGTACAAAAGCTGTTATTATTGCAACAGGGTCTTACCATCGTAAACTGAATGTTCCTGGAGAAGATCAATACAACGGTCGCGGTGTTTCTTATTGTGCCGTATGTGATGGTGCATTCTTCCGTGATAAAGACTTAATTGTTGTTGGTGGAGGAGACTCTGCAGTTGAAGAAGGAACTTACTTAACACAATTTGCAGCTGTTGATATTGTTCACCGTAGAGATGAGTTGCGTGCTCAAAAAGTCTTGCAAGATCGTGCTTTTAAAAATGAAAAAATAGATTTCACCTGGGATAGTGTCGTTGAAGAAATTAAAGGAGACGACATGAAGGTGTCGTCAGTTACTGTTAAAAATGTGAAGACAGGAGAAGTCACAGAGAAGAAGGTTGACGGTGTCTTTGTTTATGTAGGTATCCTACCGCAAACTGATGCCTTCCGCGATCTAGGTATTACCGACGAAGAAGGTTGGATAGTCACTAATGAATTAATGGAAACAACGGTCGCTGGGATTTTTGCAGTCGGTGATGTTCGCCAAAAAACATTGCGTCAAATTACAACGGCCGTTGGTGATGGTGGCGAAGCAGGAAACCGTGCTTACCATTATGTTGAAGAATGGAATGAACGTAATAACTAATCGAAATCAAAAACACACCCAGCAATGGGGTGTGTTTTTCTGTTTACTCATGATCTTTATTTTTTACTGTAAGCGAGACGCGTTTCCATCTTATTAGCAATCAAGGTCAAAATAGAAATGACAATCAGATAGTAAATCGCTACAATTCCCCACATTCGAATGGTTTCCATGTTGTTGGCAGTGATGATTTTACCATTCATGGTTAATTCTCTAACACCGATTACAGATAGCAGAGAAGTATCTTTCAATGTAATGATGAATTGATTGATAATAGATGGTAGCATTGTTCTCAATGCTTGCGGTAAGACAACTTTTTGCATCGATTTCTTGTAAGGTAAACCGAGACTGCGTGCAGCTTCCATTTGCCCTCCGTCAACCGCTTCAATTCCACCGCGAACAATTTCAGCCATATAAGCACCGGCGTTTAAACTCATGGTAATGATTCCGGCATTCCATTCCGTTAATGAAATACCAGTCGCCATCGGGATACCAAAATAAACAAAGTAAATTTGTACTAATAGTGGTGTTCCGCGGATAATCCAAATATAAGCATTGGCAACACTTTGAAGTAACTTGTTATGAGAAACCTTCATCAAACCAAAAATAATTCCCAAAATTGAAGCGAATAGTAAAGCGAATAAGGTAATTTGAACAGTTTGCCACATCGCATCCATAAAAGATGGGAAATGCTTGATAAATAATTCAAAAAATAACATGTCTATCATTCCTAACATTTAAAATATGACGATAGATGACAAAAGTTAAGGGCAGGAAAAGTCCAGCCCTTAACCTTTATTATTCGCCTAGATAACTTGCGATGATTTCATCGTACTCGCCGCTATCACGTAAGTTTTGTAGTCCTTTATTAAACATTTCAACAAGCTCGGGTTGTTTGTCTTTCAATGTAGCGAAACCATATTCGCCACCTTCTTCAGACTGAGTGATCACCTTTAGTTCCATTCCACGAGTAATCTCGTATTGGATAACAGGGTAGTCTTCGAAGACTGCAGAAGAATTTCCAGTCAATGCATCTTGGTACATCGTCGAAGAGTCTTCAACATATTTAACTTCAAATCCATACTCATCTTTAATGCTTTCTGCAAATGATGCACCAACAGTTCCTGTCTTGGCAACAACTTGTGTACCTGCTAAGTCAGCTAGTGAGCTATATCCAGAATCAGCTTTTACAGCAACACCGACACTACTTGTATAGTAAGCATCTGAAAAATCATATTTTAATAGACGTTCTTCGTTAATAGACATACCTGCAATAACGCCATCGACTTGACCAGCTTCTAAGGCTGTTACAGCTGCGTTAAATCCTAATGAACGTAGATCATACTCAAAGCCTTGATCCTCAGCAATTGCATCTAGTAAATCTAAATCAATCCCAACAAAATCGCCTTCGTCATTTTGAAATTCAAAAGGAGCAAATGTTGTATCAGTCCCGATGATGTAGACTTTCTCTCCACTAGCTTCGCTTCCAGTGTTTTCGTCACCAGATCCACACGCAACAAGAACAGTTGCCGCCAATGCTGTTAGACCAAATTGAAAAAATTTCTTTTTATCCATGATACATCTCCTCCTATGCGAAAGTAATGTTATGTTTGGTAACATAATGAAATGTCTTGAAACCCACTACTTTTCATAAAATAAAGAATACCACGCTCTTTTTTCGCTGTCAATGCTTGAACAAATATTATTTTCATTTTGTTAATCCTATTCTCATTTATTATGTTACAAAATATAACACATCCCTGTCAGCATGAAAAGGTAAAAACAACATTTTAAGCTGTAATACAATGAAAAGGCTTATAAATTAAGCTCATAATGTTATAATAAAGAAAACGATGTTATGGAGGTCATATGGATGGTTTACATGGAGACGTATAAACAATGGAAAAATTTTGATAACATGGAAGAAAACTTAATTAAGGAACTAAACAGTTTAGAAGGCAACGATGACTTAATTAAAGATGCATTCTTCTCACCTTTAGAATTTGGAACAGCAGGGATGCGTGGTGTTATTGGTGTTGGTATTAACCGAATGAATAGCTATACTGTTCGCCAAGCGACAGAAGGACTAGCACGTTTAATGGCATCAAAGGGAGAAGAAGAAAAGAAACGCGGTGTAGCGATTGCCTATGACTCTAGACATTTCTCACCAGAGTTTGCGATGGAAGCTGCACGAACTTTAGGAAAACATGGTATTCCTTCTTTCGTATTTGAAAGCCTACGTCCAACGCCGGAATTATCATTTGCGGTGCGTCATTTAAATACCTTAACAGGAATTATGATTACAGCTAGCCATAACCCACCAGAATATAATGGCTATAAAGTATATGGTGAAGATGGCGGGCAAATGCCACCTGCAGATGCGGATTCCTTGACAGACTTTATTCGTGCAATCGATAACCCACTTGAAATTGCAGTGATGAGTGAAGACGAGTTGAAAGAAAGCGGCCTGTTAACTATTTTAGGTGAAGAAATAGACCAAGCTTACTTAGCAGAGGTCGCTACTGTATCTGTTAACCCAGAGCTAATTAAAGAAGTCAGCCAAGAAATGAAATTGGTGTTTACACCACTTCATGGTGCAGGAAAAATGCTAGGAGAACGTGCGCTAAAACAAGCAGGCTTTGAAGGCTTTACGTTAGTTCCTGAACAGGCTGAAGCTGATCCTGAATTTACAACTGTGAAATCGCCTAACCCAGAAGAGCCAGGTGCCTTTGAATACGCAGAACGTTTAGGAAAAGAAATCGGGGCAGATATTTTAGTTGCAACTGATCCAGATGCTGACCGTTTAGGAGCTGCTGTTCGCCGCCAAGATGGTGAATATGAAGTGATCTCAGGTAATCAAATTGCCTCATTGATGGTTGATTATCTGCTGTTAGCGAAACAAGAATCGAACACATTGCCAGACAATGCCGTAGTTTTAAAATCAATCGTGTCTAGTGAATTCCCAACTGTCATTGCGGAATCTTATGGTGCAAAAATGGTTGATGTTCTAACAGGTTTCAAATTTATTGCTGAGAAGATTAAACAGTATGAAGAAGATGGCAGTTATGACTTCCAATTTGGTTTTGAAGAAAGCTATGGTTACTTAGTGAAACCGTTCGTTCGTGATAAAGATGCCATCCAAGCCTTAGTTTTGATTGCTGAAGTAGCCGCTTACTATAAGAAAAAAGGTCAAACCCTCTATGATGGGTTGCAAGCACTTTACGAAAAACATGGCTACTACCAAGAAAAAACCATTTCAGTAACCATGAGCGGCTTAAGTGGGGCAGAAAAAATTAAAGCATTGATGGCTAAATTCCGTCAACAAACACCTGAAGCATTTGCTGGTAAAAAAGTAGTGGAAACACAAGACTTCGGAACTAGCGAGAGAACATGGGCAGATGGTCAAAAAGAAGCTATCGATATGCCAAGTTCAAATGTGTTGAAATATGTTTTAGAAGATGGCAGCTGGATCGCTATTCGACCAAGTGGAACAGAGCCGAAAATTAAGTTCTACATCGGTGCAAAAGCAGACAGCCAAGCAGCTGTATATGAAAAAGTAACAGCCTTTGAAAAAGAAATTAAAAGCTTAACAGCTGAATAAGAACAAACAAAAAAGCTTGGAAAAAAATCCAAGCTTTTTTTGTTCGTTCATTATTAAGCACGTCTACTTGCTCGTTTAGAAGGATCTAAACGATTTTCTAAGTAACCCAACAACAAGTCGGCAATAATCGCCATTAAAGCAGTTGGAATAGCGCCGGCTAAGATAATAGCACCACCGTTTGTCGCGTTGACACCACGGGTAATGATATCACCTAATCCACCTGCACCAATAAAGGTACCGATAGAAGTGATTCCAATTGCTACTACTAAGGCGTTACGAATACCAGCCATAATAACGGCTAGGGATAGTGGCAATTCAACCATAAAGGTTAATTGCATACGCGTCATCCCCATTCCTTTTCCAGTATCTAGTAAAGAGCTATCAACACTCTTCACACCTGTATAAGTATTCTTAATGATAGGAAGTAAGGAATAAAGGAATACTGTGGCAATAACCGTATCTGCTCCTAAACCAAGTCCCAACATTAAAATAGATAGTAGGGCAAGTGAAGGGATGGTTTGGATGACGTTAGCAATCCCAATCACCCAATCAGCTAGTTTTTTATGGCGAGCAATCCAAAAGCCTAGTGGAATCGCAATAACAGCTGAGAAAACAACACCATAAATTGATATCAAGAAATGGCGCCAGAATTGACTAAGGACATACAGACCATTTTCTGATAAGTAAAAGATTAATTGTTGGAGTGTATTCATTTGACTCATTTCCATTATTCTTGACCTCCCAACGGTTTAATCACTTTATCTTCAAAATAGTTATGTTCTTCTAAGAAATCATAAGCAGCTTTTTGAGGTTCAATCAAGTTGTTATCAACTTCATAGTTCATTTGTTGCATCTTATCATCGCTTAGAACACCTTCTAATTTAAGAAGAATGGTTTCTAACTCAGGATACAACTCAAGAATGTCTTCGGTAGCAACAGGACTAGCGTCATAAGGCGGGAATAGGTTTAAATCATCTTCCAATACGACTAAGTCATAACTAGAGATACGCCCATCTGTTGAGTAGCCGAGAACGACATCCATGCTACCAGCTTGAAGTGCATCGTAGACAAGACCAATTTGCATAGGATAGATTGTATTAAAATCAAAACCATATAGGTCTTGGAAGGCTGCATAACCATCACCTTCACGCTCCATCCATGAGTTGTCCACACCTGCTGTTATTGAATCAGCTAAATTAGCTAAGTCACTAATTTTAGTGACATTATTTTCTTCAGAAAATTCTTTTGTCACAAGGAAGGCATAAGTATTAGCAAAGCCATAAGAAGGGAACCAAACCTGATCAAATTCTTCATCAAAACCTGCTACAACCGTATCGTAGGCTTGGTTTGGATCAGTAATAGGATCAAGTCCTAGTTCACCTGTTAAAGAGGTACCCGTATAGCGAACGGCTGACACGTTAGCATCACCACCGATGAGTGCTTGATGGTTTAGAGTCGAAGACCCTAAGTTATTAACCAATCCAATTGATGCATCTGGAATATAGTGGCTAATCATACCTTCTACTAAGTAAGCTAGTACTTGCATTTCAGTTGTTGTTCCACCCGTTATAATAATCCCATCACTTGCATAAGTCGCACCTAAACCAGGTAGGGAACAAGCTGAAAGCAGAATCGTTAATAAGGGGATAACAAACCATTTTTTTATTTTTTTCATGATAAGGCTCCTTTCTCAGAAGACGTTTTTGGAGTGACCAGAATCTCCACCTTGCCAAGAAGGAAGTCAGTGAGTAGAGCTAAGATCGTTACTGGAATGGTTCCCCAAATAATCATTTCTTGGTCATAGACATTTAAGCCATTGAAGATGTAATCACCTAAACCACCAGCACCAATATAAGAAGCTAGTGTTGCCCAGGCGATCACATAAACGCCTGCTAAGCGAATACCTGACATAATAACAGGGGCAGCTAAAGGTACTTTCACCTTCCAAATTTGTTGTTGGCTGGTCATTCCCATTCCTTTAGCAGCATCAACGATATCTGAACGCACACCCAAAATACCAATGTAAGTATTTCTCAAAATAGGGAGTAGCGAATAGATAAACAAGGCGACAATGGCTGGTAATTTACCCACACCAAATAGAGGAATCATCAATGCCAGAAGTGCGAGTGACGGAACGGTTTGTAAAATAGATACAAAGCTAATCACATACTGTGACAGTTTTTCAGACTGAGTCAAAGCAATACCAAGAGGCACTGCTACAAGCGTCCCTAATAACAAGGCAACAAATGAAATAAAGAAGTGTTCACCCATTTTAGAAAGGAGTTCGACACCATTCGTTTGTAAAAAGCTCATTATTCAATCAGCTCCTTTTGTTCAGTTGCTTCTGTCTCCTCGATAATCGTTGTTTCGATGACTTCTTCTAACTCATCTAAGTCAGCATCTTTCCAGATTGAATCATAAACAATATCAACGATTGAGGCGCGTGTGATTAAACCAATTAAACGGTCTTCCTCATCCACAACGGGGATGTTTTTATAGCCGAGCGTTAGAATACGTTGAAGAGCATCTCTTACAAGAGCACCTTCACGAACAAATAACACTTCTTCCATAACTTCTTCAACCATCACGTTGCGGCGGCGGTTTTTCTCAATAATCTCAACCGATAAAATACCAAGTAATTTTTGATCTTCGTCAACAATGAAGAGGTTATCGACACGTTGTGCACGCATGACTTTAATCGCATCAGCCATGGTTTTTCCAATTTCTAAAGTAATAACGCGGCGATTCATAATTTGTTCGACTGTTTTGAGATTGGTTTGCGCTTGTGTTAGACGCTCTTCACCAATAAAGTCTTCTACAAATTCATTAGCGGGGTTAGCTAATATATTATCAGGGGTATCAAACTGAACCACTTTACCTTCTTGCATAATTGCAATGCGGTCAGCTAGTTTTAGGGCTTCATCCATATCATGGGTAACAAAGACAACCGTTTTACCCATTTCCTTTTGCAAATGTTTGACTAGTTCTTGCAAGGCATCGCGTGTAATCGGGTCAAGCGCACCAAAAGGCTCATCCATTAAAATGATATCTTGGTCGGCTGCTAGAGCACGGATAACACCAATCCGTTGCTGCTGTCCACCTGACAACTCAGAAGGGTAACGGTCTAAGTATTCGAGCGGTAAATCTACCCGCTTAATTAAGTCTTCAGCTGTTTGACGTTGCTTGTCTTCTGGCCAACCTAGTAATTTAGGGACCAAAACAATATTTTCATAAATAGTCATGTGAGGCATCAAGCCGATTTGCTGAATCACATATCCAATCTTGCGTCTCAGTTCAACCGCATTTTTCTTTTGAATATTCTGACCGTTAATCAGGATTTCTCCCTCAGTCGGTTCGATCATCCGATTAATCATTCGCATGGAAGTTGTTTTACCACTGCCACTCGTTCCGATAAAGACAATAAATTCACCTGTCTCAAAGGACAATGATATATTATCAACGGCTTTCTTTCCGTTCGGATATAATTTCGTTACATTCTTAAATTCAATCATAATTGACTCCTCCAGTATGTTTTTTAGGACATAGCACTCTAGCTATCGTCTCAATAATCCTTTTTAAATGCAAAGAAAAACCATTGAAGCACGAAAAAACTGTTTAAATAAAACCGCTTACTTCTCTGTAGCAAAGGACTTCCATAGAAAATTATTATATTTTGATGAGAAGCGTAAAAATATTTGCATTCAAATTTTAAATATAACGATAGAATTGAAATGTAAGCGAGAATATTTTCATAAATAATGAATAAAGATGTATACGATACGCCCGGTGTGTTATAATAATCTTTAAGCAAAGAAAGAGGAGGAATAATCATGGCTGATGTACTCGAACTCGTTATTATTACAGGCATGAGCGGTGCAGGGAAAACAGTTGTACTGCAAACATTTGAAGATTTAGGATATTTTTGTGTGGATAATATGCCGCCGAGCTTGTTGCCAAAGTTTTGGGAGCTTGTAAAAGAATCAGGGAAAATTAGCCGTGTCTGCTTAGTGATTGACTTACGCTCAAGAGCATTTTTTGACGAGATTATGACAGCTATTGGCAGCTTAGATAACACATCATTTATTACAACAAAAACAATCTTTTTAGATGCGTCAGATGATGTTTTAGTTTCACGTTATAAGGAAACAAGACGTAACCATCCACTAACTCAAACAGCTGGAACCCTATCAGAAGGGATTAAAAAAGAACGTGAACTATTAACAGATATTCGCAGCCGTGCACAGTGGGTTGTGGATACAAGTAAAACAACGCCACGCCAATTACGTGAAATGATATTAGAAAAATTTCAAGATAAAGAACATGGATTATTCCACATAGAGGTCGTATCCTTTGGCTTTAAATATAGTGCGCCGATTGATGCTGATATATTGATGGATGTACGTTTCTTGCCAAATCCGCATTATGTCGATGAATTGCGACCGTTAACGGGACTAGATAAGGCAGTCTATGATTATGTGATGCAACAGCCTGAAACAGAAACCTTTTACCGCAAATTTACTGATCTATTAGATTATATTATTCCCGGCTATAAAAAAGAGGGAAAAACGAGTGTCACTATCGGTATTGGATGTACAGGAGGTCAGCACAGATCCGTTGCCCTCACTGAACGCGTAGCCCTCCATCTTCAAAATGATGGTTATGTCGTGAACATCACTCATCGTGATAAAAACAAACGAAAAGAGGCTACGAATCGGTCATGAGTGAACTAATAAAATCCAAAAAACGCCAACATAAGATTGTTGTTTTGGGTGGAGGAACAGGTCTGCCTGTTATTTTAAAACAACTAAAACAATATAATGTTGATTTAACTGCTATTGTAACGGTTGCGGATGATGGCGGTAGTAGCGGTGTTATTCGCGACTATGTAAATATTATCCCACCTGGTGACATTCGTAACTGTATGAATGCCTTATCTGATTTACCTGATATATATAAGGAGATATTCCAATATCGTTTTGATTCCAGTGATGATTTCTTCTCAGGCCATGCGATTGGGAACTTAGTAATTGCGGCTTTAGCTGAAATGAAAGGGAGTATTTTTGATGCTGTTCGTTTGCTATCAACGATGATGCAAGTGAAAGGCAAAATTTTCGCTGCTGCTGAAGAACCATTAACCTTGTATGCTAAATTTGATGACGGACACATTGTTAAAGGCGAATCGAAAATCGCTGAACACCGTAAAAAAATTGAACATGTCTGGGTAAAACCGTTAGACGAGAGCCGAGAAGCGGTTGCTTCACGCGACGTGCTTCGTGCTATTAGTGATGCCGATGTTATTGTGATTGGACCGGGAAGTTTGTATACTAGCATTTTACCTAACTTAATGATTAGTGATTTAGGTCAAGCAGTTGTGAATGCAAAGGCTGAAGTGGTTTATATTTGTAACATTATGACTCAACTTGGCGAAACAGAAAACTTTTCTGATGCAGACCATGTAAAAGTCTTACATGAGCACTTAAATCAACCATTTATCAATACTGTATTGGTCAATACAGAAGAAGTCCCAAGTGAGTATTTGAATCAACAGGCAGACGAAGAATATCTCTTCCAAGTCCGCCACGATTTTCAATCCTTACGTGATGAAAACTGCCGTGTGATTTCAGCAGATTTTCTTAATTTAAAAGAGGGCGGCGTCTACCATGACGGCGAAAAAGTGGCCTCAGAAATTATTAACTTAATGTCATCAATGCGATTGAATACACTATAAACAAGTCACTACTAAAGAGAGGAGGAACAGCGATGTCATATGCTTCAGAAGTAAAAAAAGAGCTAACAACCTTAGAAGTTCACCGTGAACATGCTAAGGCAGAACTAACAGCGCTTATTCGAATGAATGGGTCGGTGAGTATTTATAACCAAAGTTTGGTCTTAAATATCCAATCAGAAAATGCAGCCATTGCTAGACGGATGTATTCGTTATTGAAAGATCACTATAACTCAGAAGGTGAGTTACTCGTTCGCCGTAAAATGAAGTTGAAGAAAAACAATATTTATATTGTGCGCTTAAAGCACGGTGTAAGGGAACTTCTCGACGAATTAGAGATATTCGATGGGCTGAGTTTTAAGACTCATGTTTCAGAAGAGATTATGATGAATGAACAGAAGCAACGGTCTTATTTACGTGGTGCCTTTTTAGCAGGTGGCTCAGTAAATAGCCCGGAAACGAGTCGTTATCATTTAGAGATTTATTCTAACTATGAAGATCATAATCAAGATATTTGTCAGATTATGAATCAATTCGATTTTAACGCACGTACGATCGAGCGACGAAATGGTTATATTACTTATTTGAAAGAAGCAGAAAAAATTGCCGACTTTCTAGCTCTAGTAGGTGCTCACAATTCGATGATGCGTTTTGAGGATATTCGTATTGTTCGTGATATGCGTAACTCAGTTAACCGCTTAGTTAACTGTGAAAATGCTAATATGAATAAGACGATTGATGCTGCAGCTAAACAAATTGAAAACATTGAATTCATTGATGAAATGGTTGGATTAGATAAACTACCAATTAAACTGAAAGAAATCGCGGTATTACGATTAGAAAATCCAGATGTCAGCTTGAAAGAGTTAGGAGAAATGGTGCCAAGTGGTGAAATTTCTAAATCTGGTATCAACCACCGTATTCGAAAAATCAATGAGTATGCAGACAAACTAAGAAGTAAAGAAATTGTTTATTAGAACAGGCCGAGACATAGTCTCGACCTGTTTTTTTTCTATACGGGTCTTCTCATGAGAGGTGAGTGAAGACCACTTTAAAAAGGGAGTTCGACAATATCAGGACTATCCGATGTAGTCTCTTGTGTATCCTGCTTCTTTTTAGGATCGATGAAATGAAGATCATCAACAATCAGTTCAACAACATAGACTTTCTGATTGTTGCCATTTGTATAGGAACGAGAAGCTAAGCGACCGTTAACGCCAATGAGCGACCCTTTCGAGCAGTATTGTTTCAATAAATGGGCAAGTTTGTCCCAAACGACAATAGGGATAAAGTCGGCTTGGCTTTGACCATCCTCTTTTTTCTTGAGTCTCTGAACAGCTAAGGTGTTGTTAGCAACAAAACGTCCAGCTCCTACTTCCTGTAATTCAATCGGACGGACGATCCGTCCTATTAATGATAGTTGATTCATGTTTATCACTCCTTTTATCTTCTATATATAATATCCGCAAAAGAAAAAATTTCCGTTTTTTTTCTTCACAAAAAGTTCAAAAAATCATGATACAGTAGTGGGGAAGAATCTTGCTTATTGAGAGAAAGCTAATCAATAATCGGTTATAATAGAGAAGACAGAAAGAAGGGTGACCGTCATGAATATATTAATGATTGAAGATAATGAAGCAGTCTGCGAAATGATGGATATGTTTTTTGAAAAGGAAGCTTGGCAACCCCAATTTGAAGGTGATGGCAAGCAAGGATTAGATGTATTTCTAGCAGACCAAGAAAAGTGGGATATGATTATCCTTGATTTAAACTTGCCAACGATGGATGGCATGCAAGTTTGCCAAAAAATCAGATCAGTATCAGACCACGTTCCCATTATTATGCTCACAGCTCGTGATTCGGAAAGTGATCAAGTGATCGGTTTGGAAATCGGGGCAGATGAGTACGTAACCAAACCGTTCAGTCCTTTGACTTTAATGGCAAGAATAAAAGCCCTGTATCGCCGCTCTAAATTAGCTAACCCGGTCAAAGAACCAGAGAATGACAGTCGGTTTGATATTACAACAAATCGCGTAAAAATTAGTACATCAACGCGTGAAGCCTTTCTTGATGATATTAGTATTGAAAGCTTAACACCTAAAGAATTTGAAATATTTGCTTTATTGGCTAGCCATCCTAAACAAGTTTTCTCCAGAGAGCACCTATTGACCAGTATTTGGGAAGACCCCTACTTTGGAGACGAGCGTACGATTGATGCTCACATTAAAAAGCTTCGTCAAAAAATTGAACAAGTCGGACCACAATTGATTCAAACGGTCTGGGGAGTCGGCTACAAATTCGATGACACCATAATCGAATAGGAGGAGACCATTTGAAATTTATTTATAAGCAACTTTGCTCCTTCTTTATTGTCATTTTTATTACGGCAACGGCAATTGGATTAATATTCGTTCGTTTCCTCGTTCATAACATTTATGAGCAAAAAGAAGAACAGCTCTTTGGTTATGCTGAAGCGATTATTGATGAAAGTATGACGACTCAGGAAATTCAGGCGGGTATGAAAATAGTTGCTCAGCAAGATGTACTCTTAGCCCTATATAATAGCAGTGACCGCTTAGTTTATCCTACTAACGATTCGAATTATGTGAGTGGTTTGAGTGGGCAGGACCTTGAACGTCTAAAAGAAGGCGAGCGAATTTCCTTAACTCAGCGAGACCGTGGCTTTATGAATGAGGAGATTTCGATTGTGACAGTCTATTTGCCACTCTTCAATAGCTTGTCTAAGGAATTTTCAGGTTTTGTGGCGGTTGCTTCACCTGTTAGTGGCATCCAGAGTGATATTAGTGACGTCCAGAAAAATATTATTCTAACCGTTTTAATGGTTGGCGGGATTGCAACAACGATAAGCTTTGGGATCGCTGACTATTTAACCCGTCGTATTACCCGTATGAGAAAGGCTACCAATGAAATTGCGCAAGGAAACTTCGATATTTCACTGGTTGACTATCAGAAAGATGAATTCGATGAACTGTCTCGTGACTTTAATGTCATGGCCAAGTCTCTGAAAGAATCGCAAGAAGAGATTGAACGGCAAGAAAATTTGCGCCGGCAGTTTATGATGGATATCGCCCATGAAATGCGCACCCCATTAACCAGTATTAATGGTATTTTAGAAGGCTTAGCTCATGATATGATTCCAGAAAAGAGTAAAGGCCGAAGCATCGCCCTCATGCATCAAGAGACGAAACGAATGATTCGGATGGTGAATGAAAATCTAGACTATGAAAAAATCAGGTCGAATCAATTGGTCTTAGTGAAGCAGGAATTTCATGTTGGTGAGGCTTTGCTAAATGTGCAAGAACAACTTGAAAAGAAGGCAGCTAGCAAAGGAAACCAAATTAAGGTGACTGTTGCGCCGGCAGATTTACAGGTCTACGCAGACTATGATCGTTTCATCCAAATCATTGTGAATCTCACCAACAATGCGATTCAGTTTACGGATCAGGGGCAAATTCATTTGTCGGCTGAGGAAACTGATCAGGCTGTCGTTATAAAGGTGACGGATAATGGCATTGGAATCGATGAAGGAGATATTCATTCTATTTGGGAACGGTTCTACAAGGCTGATATTTCACGTAAAAATAATAAATTTGGTGAAAGTGGTATTGGTTTAGCTATTGTACGGTCACTGGTTGAAAAGCATGATGGACAAATAGCAGTTAGCAGTGTGCTAAATGAGGGGACGACCTTTACCATTACATTTCCTAAAAAAATAAGTTAGATAAAAAGCCTCCAACTCTGATTTTGAGTTGGAGGCTTTGCTTTATTCTATTTCTTGTGTTTGCGTGTCGTCGGCAGATTCTTCTTCTACATCTGTCTCTTCTGTTTCGACTTGGTTAGCTGGAAACTCAGGTGCATCAGTTTGATACAGTGGCACAGTAGACTCATCTTTGTTTTTCTTCAAGACGGATGTACTGTCTTCACCTGCTTCTAAATAATCGTTTAACAATTGACCTGGAGAATCCAAGTAATTAACGGATTCTTTATCAGCTGGCGTAAAGTTAGCTGGTGAGTAGAAACGAAGTAGGTCGCCATTTAAGACTTGATCAGACATATTTAATTGGGTTTGACCGACTTCTTTCAGGGCAAGTACTTCTTTTGTTAAATCTGTCTCAACGTCGAGTGTTGTTGCTAGCGTACGACCAGATTTTGTATCGTAAACATAGCTATCTAAGATAGTATAATCTGGTGTCACGACCGTTCCATTTCTAAAGACAACAGTTTGGTCATGCTCGTCAGAAAGTAAATCTTGTCCCATTTGAACGTAAGATTCTGTTTCGACACCAAGTAAATGAAGAACAGTTGGTAGAACGTCAACTTGTCCACCGAATGTGTCTTTGATTTCGCCGGTGCCAATTCCTGGAATATGGATGATAAACGGTACACGTTGTAGCATAGTGTTTTGGTAATCATTCCAAAGAGTTGGACTCTTGCCAAGCAACGGTGCTAACGTACGATTTCTTGAGTTTGAAATACCATAGTGGTCACCGTATAAGACAAACATGGTGTTATCATATAGGTCGATTTCTTTCAAGTATTGGAAAAATTCTTCCAATGCTTGATCGGCATAGTGAACCGTATTGAAGTAGCCGTTAATGGTTTGATCAGTCGTGTCAGGAATATCAAAAACAGTGTTTAATTCATCATCTGGGAATGGGAAGTGATTAGAAACGGTAACAAATTTTGAATAGAAAGGTTGTTCCATTTTTTCTAAATATTGAGCCGATTCTTGGAAGAATAGCTTATCTTTCAAGCCGTATTCCAATGAATTTTCTTCATTAAGAGTGTAGCTTGTTTCAGAACTAAAGAAATAATCATAACCCATTGATTTATAAACGTTATCACGATTCCAGAATGACCCCACATTGCCGTGAAAAACAGCTGATGTATAGCCTTTTGACTTCAACAATTGTGGACCGGAATGTAAGACGTTCTCGGCGCCTAGTTGTGTAAAGGCAGAACCTTGTGGCAAGCCGAATAATGAATTATCAACGAGCAACTCAGCATCACTTGTTTTTCCTTGGCTTGTTTGGTGGAAGAAGTTTTCAAAACTATAAGAGTCTTCACTATTGTAAAGGCTGTTTAGGAAAGGTGTCACTTTACTTTCAACACCATTTTCTTCAACCATAGATAGGTTCATTAAAAATTGTTGCATACTTTCCAAGTGGATAAAAATCACGTTACGGCCTTCAGCTTGACCGAAGTAAGTAGCGTTAGCTGCTGCGTGATGGTCTTCTAAGTAATCTAAAACAGGTGCCATATCTGAACTATCTGCGCTGGCACGAACCGAGTTAGCTTGGGCTGTTTTAACACTGTCATAAGCTGTGTATACATTTAAACCTAAGTATTTTACAATGTAGTTACGGTCAAATGTCCGTGTCAGTAGTTGTGGACGGTCAATTTCTGCTAGACTTAAGTTACCGAAGAATACGCCGACTGCCAAGGCTAATGTAGCAAAAGCGTATTGCTTTTTAAAAGCTTGTTCAGTATTTGAAAAAGAGACCTTCTTTTTATATAGGAAAAGAAGTAAAATGAAATCAGCCCAGTAGAGAATATCGCGCATATTTAACATGTTAATTGCACTGGTTCCGATACCGCCGCTTAAAGAAAAGGCGCTGAGAATCGTTTTGATTGTAATGAAATCCGTGAATTCTCGATAATACAGAATATTTGAAAACAAGAGTAATGTATTTAATGCATACAGAACCAAGAGTGCGCGGTAACCTTTTTTAGCGTCCGAGAACAGTAACGAGATCCCGAAGATAAGTAAGGTACTCGCAAGTGGATTAATAAACAAGAGCAGTTGTTGATAAAAACCATCAACTCCTAAAGAAAATTCCAATTGATAAGCAAGGTAAGTTTTCAGCCAGAATAGTAGGACCGCAATAAGAAAGAAACCGTAACGCTTAGGGTTGGTCTCTTTGATTTTTTGAAACAAGGTTATCCCCTCCATATGGACATATTTTATCAGTAAGTTTCAAGGTTTATTTTCATAAAAAAACGAATTGTATCTTTTCTGTTAAAAAAGTGTAAATTCGTATATGTATTATATGACTACCGTTATTAACAGTCAAATAAAGTTATGCGTTTGATGACTATTCTTAATGTTTATGTTGTAATATTGTGATAAAAGGCTTGAAAGTGAAAAAGAAATGAGAGTAGGAAATAAGATGAGTACAAGAAGAGCAATCAGTGTCACGCAAAAATCAGCGTCTTTTATTAGAAAAGGTGATCCTTTATTGGTGAAAGAAAGTTTTCCTAAAGAGCTTCACTTTGAAGAAGGAGAAGTCGTGTCATTAGTTGACCCACAAGGGCAGTTTGTAGCTAATGCTTACTTGGCTGTTCAAAACAAAGGATTAGGTTGGATTTACAGCTATCACAAGCAAGAGGCGTTTGATCAACCCTTTTTTATCCAGAAATTCCACGCGGCTTTTGCAAAACGTCAAGCTTTGTTAGATGATGAGATGACGACTGCTTTTCGTTTGTTTAACGCTGAAGGCGATGGTATTCCTGGTGTAACGATTGACCTTTATGATAGCTATGCGGTTTTCTCTTGGTACAGTAAAGGCATTTACCGTTATCAAGTAGAATTGATTAAAGCCTTTAAACAAGTTTTTCCATTTGTAACAGGTATTTACGAAAAACACCGCTATCAATCAGATGATCAGGCAGCTAGTGATTTTGTAGAAGGCCAACAAGCACCAGAACCACTCTATGTCAAAGAGAATGGCGTCATGTATGCGACTTACTTAGATGAAGGTTGGATGACGGGTATCTTTTTAGACCAACGTCATGTTCGTCAAGCGATTATGGAACGTTATGCGAGTGGTAAGTCTGTCCTCAATACCTTTAGTTATACGGGGGCATTTTCAGTAGCCGCTGCTATGGGTGGCGCTGCTCATACAACCAGTGTGGATGTTGCTAATCGCTCTTTGGAAAAAACGAAAGAACAATTTGTCGTGAATGGCATTGACCCAGATACGCAATTGATTCGTGTGATGGATGTTTTTGATTACATCCAATACGCTAAACGTAAGTCGTTAGCCTTTGATTTGATTGTCGTTGACCCGCCATCATTCGCCCGTACTAAGAAACGGACATTCTCAGTGGTCAAAGACTACAGTAAAATGGTTGAAGATTTAATTGATATTTCAGCAGATAATGCGATTTTTGTTTGTTCATCCAACGCCGCTAACTACAAACGTGATAAATTCAAAGCAGACATTGAAAAAGCCTTTAAAAATAAAGAAGTGGGCTGCCGCATTCTAGAAGAGCACCGCCTACCAGAAGACTTCCCAGCACCAGCTGCCAGTCAAACAAGCCAATATTTAAAAGTGTTTATTATTCAAAAGACTAAATAGAAAATTGCTCCTACAGTTGTTTATTCCAAAACAGCTGTGGAGTTTTTTTTATAGACTAGGGGATTATAAGTTCAGCCATCAATGTCTAGCTCCCAAGTCCTGGCCTACTGAAAAAAAGATAAATTTGCCCCATTGCGCGCTTCGCTGCTCATTCAGGGTCAAATTTCCTATTTTTTCATAGGCCAAGGCGGACTTGTCCGCTTTTCTTAGTTAAATAGTCGATACAGCTCTCTAAAAAGAGCTGTATCTTACATTCGAATGCTAAAATGTAAGATACAAGGTCACTCTCCTAGGCTGTATCTTACATTTGAAGGTCAAAATGTAAGATACAGCTGGATTTGAAGTTTTGTATCGACAAAAATGAGCGATACGAAACAAAAATGGACTTGGGAATATTCCCAAGTCCATTTTATTAGTCATCGATTGCGGCATGATAGCCAGAAGTATGCCCAGTAACGAAGGCACCTGTAATATTATAGCCACCTGTATAGCCATTGTAGTCCAATAATTCACCACAGAAATATAAACCGGGCATTAGCTTGCTTTCCATTGTCTTCGGATTGACTTCCTTAGTAGAGACACCACCACCAGTAACAAATGCTTTGTCTAGTGGATGTGTGCCATCAGCTTGAAAGGTAAACGATTTACAAAACTCTGCAAATGCTTGAATGTCTTTAGGGTTCAATGATTTAAGTGTTTGGTTTGGATCGATTCCTACACGCTCAAGCCCAAATAGTAAATAGCGCTCTGGCATTAAATCTTTCCAACCATTTTTAACACTTTTATCTGCGTGTTCTTTAATAAGCTTTTGCATGTCTTGTTGAAGCTGTCCCAGACTTTGTTCTGGAAAAACGTCCAAACTCATAGTTACAATGTCCACTTTATCGCGTTTCTTTGTTTGATGAATAAACATCGAACAACGAAGGGCAGCAGGGCCAGAGACACCAAAATGGGTAAAAATCATATCCATTTGATGATTGGTCACTTTTTTACCTTTTTTATTTAAGACACTTAAGGCAACGTTTCTTAGTGATAAACCTTTTAGAACACGTTCTTTAATAAAGGGTTCTGGTGACGTAATAGGAGCTTCTGTTGGATAAAGCTCTGTAATCGTATGACCGACTTCCTTAGCAAAACGGTAGCCATCGCCTGTTGAACCTGTTCGAGGTAATGACTTTCCACCAGTAGCTAAAACAATTCGGTCTGCCGGCAGAATGTCACCGGAGTCGAGTTCAACACCTTCAATAGCGTTGTTCTGAGAATAGATAATGTTAGTAACTGTTGCCTTGGTCCGAACCGTTACGCCTTGTCTTTTCAGTTCTTCAATAAAGGTTTCCAAGATCGTTCTCGCCCGGTCTGTGACCGGGAACATCCGACCATGGTCTTCCTCTTTTAGTGCAACACCACGTGATGTAAAATATGTCATAATATCGAACTGGTTAAATTGGTTAAAGGCGCTGTGTAAAAAACGGCCATTACCAGGGATATGAGCGATAATTTCTTCTTCAGGTCGGTTATTAGTAACATTACATCGGCCTCCGCCAGTAAGTAGCAGTTTTTTGCCGAGATCGTTGTTTTTTTCAACGATTGTTACGGCTGCACCAAATTCTGCAGCAGTGGCAGCAGCCATTAGGCCACTTGATCCGCCACCAATGACGATAACGTTTTTCTTCATAATAGTTTCCATCCCTTTCTAGGGGTCTTGATAAGACCATTTTAACATAATCAGTGGTCTCAACCTATGCGAAGATTGTTCACAATTTTATTTAAAAAATGGCTAAAGAAAATGGACAAATAGCGTATAATATTAAAAAATGATGAATTTGCTTGATTAAGCGATTAACAGAAAGAAGGCAGAAAAATGGAATTTGAAAAAGTTATTGCTCAAAATCATACGAGTGAGCATTTTAAGGGAATACATTTAACCCGAGCACAGATTGAAAGTATCGTTAAAGCTGGACAATCAGCACCGATTGTTGATGAGCTGCGAGACCAATTCCATATTTCTGTGATTAGCAGTGAACGTGCATTGGAATACTTAACATAAAGCGGTAAGAATATTCCAGCTTATTTAATAGAAGAAGTGAGTTTAGGTGGACCTGTTTACTTTATTATTTCTGTTAAGGAAAGTGACTTGTCTGAAGAATCTGCCCACCTTTATGCAGGCATTGTAATGGGTAACATGCAATTACAAGCAACCAATAGTTTCTTGGGTTATCGATTTGCCTCTGAACAAAAGAAAGTTACTTTAATCGACCAAGTTTTAAAAGAGCGTTTAGAAATTCCCCAAGATTTTAAACCTGTTCAAGTTTTGAAAGTTGGTTACGTTGAAGAGGATATCAAAAAGAGAAAAGTTTCGCATGGCGAAGTTTTAACTAATATCATTAAGTAATGAAAAGCAACGCCGTGTTCGCAAAGGACACGGTGGTGCTTTATCTATTTAACAATTTTAAGTATAATAATATCAAAGAAAGCAATTTTGACTATTTAATATAGAAGAGAAGTGACGGCATGAGTTATGTGAGCTTAAAGAATATTAGTAAATACTACCAAATGGGTGACAATAAAATTGTTGCGAACGATAATATAAACTTTGAAATTGAAAAAGGTGAATTTGTAGTTATTTTAGGTCCGTCAGGGGCTGGTAAGTCAACCGTCTTAAATATATTGGGTGGCATGGATATGGCTAGTGAAGGTGAAATTATCATTGGTGGCACTAATATTGCAGACTACACAGAAAAAGAACTAACGACTTATCGTCGATTAGATGTTGGATTTATTTTCCAGTTTTATAATTTAGTTCCTAATCTTACTGCTAAGGAGAATGTAGAATTAGCATCGCAAATTTCTGGAAAGGCCTTGGATGCTGAAATGGTTCTGAATGCAGTAGGCTTGGAACAGCGTATGGATAATTTTCCTGCCCAATTGTCTGGGGGAGAGCAACAGCGTGTGGCCATTGCGCGAGCGATTGCTAAACAACCGAAGCTACTCTTATGCGACGAGCCAACGGGTGCCCTTGATTATGAAACAGGCAAACAAATTTTGTCCTTATTGCAAGATACCTGTCGTAATACAGGCACGACGGTCATTGTGATTACGCATAACCAAGCCATTGCCCCAATGGCAGACCGTATTATTGAAATAAACAATGCCAAAGTTCGGGCAATCCGCCAGAACCCTCAACCAAAGGCTGTTTCAGAAATAGAATGGTAAAGGACTGACAACTGTAATGAAGAAGAAAGCACTATGGAAAGATATTTGGAAGGAAGTTTCCAATAATAAGGCACGATTTATTGCCTTGCTCGCCATCATTACATTAGGTGTTGGTTTTTATGCAGGTATTAGTGCGGCAGGACCAGACATGTTGAAAATCGCTAATAATTATTACCGAGATAACCAACTTTTCGATTTGAAAATTTTATCTACTTACGGCATTGTCGATAAGGACATCGAAGCAATCGAAGAAGTTCATGGCCTAACATTCGAGGCAGTTAGCACCATAGATGTGGCGGTTGAAGCCGATGCTTACCTATTAAAACTGTATCCTTATCAAGCAGGCAAGCAAAGCATGAATAACTTTGAGATAGAGTCTGGTCGCTTACCTCAAAAAACAGGTGAAATCGCATTAGATGCTAGCCAACAATTGAAGTATAGCTATCAAATTGGTGATCAAATCCATTTTGACATAGATAACCAAAAAGAGAGCGCCGACGAAGAGGCAACGATTCAAGTCATTGATCAAAGCTATACAGTGGTTGGTTTTGTTCATTCGCCTATTTATATTGAAAACATTTCAAGGGGAAATACTAGTGTTGGAAAGGGGACTTTAGATGGGTTCGGTGTTGTTGTAAAAAATGATATAATCGCAGATATTTATTCAGAGGTCTATGGACGATTTAATAATAGCGAGTCTCTCATCGCCTATACAGAAGAGTATGAATCTTTAGTCGACAAAAAAGCCAATGAAGTAGAAGTCACTTTGAATGGCCGGCCGATTGAACGGATCAATGAAATCCGCAACGATGCCCGTAAAGAGCTATTTGACGCAGAAAAAGAACTGGAAAGCGCTCGTCAAAAATTGAAAGATGCTGAAGAAGAAGTACTATCTGCCCGCCAAGAACTGGATGCAGGCAGAGCAGAATATGAGGCAAATCAGGCACTCTTCGACAGAGAAATTGCAGATGCACAAGCCCAACTTGCCCAAGAACAGGCTAAACTAGATGAAGCTTGGGCAGCCTATCGTAGCGGCCTGGATCAGTGGCAAGAAAATGCACGAAGCTATGCCGATGCTAAGGCAAATTGGCAAATTCAACGCGATCAGCTACTCCAACAACTAGATGCGGCAGTTTCTTTAGAAGCTCTAGCGGAGAATCCAATTCCAACACCCGAAGGAAAGGCGTTAGGGGAGCAAATCCAATTATTATTGGTTGGGGAAGCGGAAGTTGAACGTGCCCAAAGCGAGCTTGAAATTTATGGTGAAAGTTTGCAAGCTCAAGAACAATTATTGGAAGAAGGACAAGCAGACCTCCTGCTTGCTAAGGACCGATTAAACCAAATCCAATCCGATTTAACAGCGGCGGAAACGGCTCTTCAGTCACAAACAGATTTGTTGGCTAACCGTCAGAGTCAATTGCAACTGGTGAAGGAAATTTTACAAACACCTTATGACTCACTAACGGAAGAACAGAAATCGACCTATTTACAAGCGCTAAATGACCAAGGAGCTCGCACGGATTTGTTTGCTTCAACCCTCGCTTATTTAAAAGGAGAAGCTACAGCTGATACCATTCCCTTATCGGAAGAAGAACGCCTCCAATCCAGCTTAGCGACTGGCATTAACCAACAAACAGAAACAGTTAGTAGACTCCAATCAAACGCTTCAACCCTTCAAGTAACAATTAAGCAAGCTGAAACTGACTTATTAGACCAAGGTCAGATGCTGATTAATGCAAAAGATGTTTATGCAACAAGTGTGGTTAATCTTGACCAAAAACAAAAAGAATTAACACAAGCTAAAAATATCTTACAAAATAAAGTGCAACTCGCTATGCAAGACATTCAAAACCAAGTGGTTAAGGCGGATAAGCAGTTTGAAATCCAAGCAGATGCATTAGAAACAGCTCGAACAGAATTAGCAGCTGGTCGTAGCGAACTTGAGTCAGGACAAGCTGAAATCGACAAGGCATACAGTAAGTTTAATGCTGACAAAGTTGCAGGACAAGAAGCACTTGATGAAGCTTTTCAACAATTAGAAGAGGGAGAAGCGGACTATTTAGAAGGGGTTGCTAGCTTTGAAGTAGAACGGATAAAAGCAGAAAATGAAATAGCCGATGGCGAAGCAGAATTGGCGACAGCCAAAGAAGAACTAGCAGATTTAGATACACCTGTTTATTTTGTTCAAGATCGGACAATCAATCCCGGTTATCAGAGTTACCGTGATAATGCAGAACGTATTTCTGCTATTGCAACCATTTTTCCGATATTCTTTTTCTTGATTGCAGCGCTGGTTAGTTTTACGACGATGACCCGTATGGTTGACGAGCAGCGTCAACAAATGGGAACGTTAAAAGGATTAGGCTATGGCAATCTTGATATTGCAAAGAAATTTGTAGTCTATGCTGCAGCCGCTTGTTTTGGAGGAACAATTTTAGGATTATTAATTGGCTATAACTTGTTCCCAAGAGTAATTGTAAAAGCCTACAGCACCTTATATACTCTGCCAGAACTAAACATTAGCTATTACCCATCATATGGCATCCTATCTTTACTCGTAGCGTTACTTTGTACGATTGGCCCAGCTGCATATACAGCTCACCGCGCCCTAAAAGAAAGCCCAGCCTCATTGATGAGACCGAAGTCACCAAAAAATGGTAAGCGTGTCTTACTCGAACGGCTGCCATTTGTTTGGAACCGCCTAGGATTTAATGGCAAAATTACCGTTCGTAATCTTGTTCGCTATAAATTAAGAAATAGCATGACGATTATTGGTGTCGCAGGGAGTACGGCTCTCATTCTAACTGGTTTTGCCATTACCAATTCAATATCTGGCTTGGCACGTATTCAGTTTAGTGAAATTGCTACTTACGATGCGGTAGTTGCCTTAGCTGAAAATCAAACGGCTGAGGATGAAGTTGGTTATCAGCAATTGAAAGATGCTTATTCACAATTGGATAATAGTTTATTAACCTTACAGGCATCTTATAAAGCAGATCGACCAAGCATTTCTACCCAAGATGTAACCATTTTTGTGCCAGAGACAACGGACAACTTAGCCGATTTTGTAAAGTTAAAGGATCGCAAGAATGATGAGTCTTATCAATTAACTGACGACGGTATTATCGTAACAGAAAAGCTAGCCCGTTTAATGGCCGTTGAAGTGGGGGATGAATTAGTTATTCGTGATGACCAAGAAGTGAGCTACCGTATGCCTGTTCAAGCGATTACTGAGAATTATACGGGACATACCATCTACTTAACGGCAACTTTATATGAAGAAATTTTTTCTGAACGCTTCGAGGCTAACACAGAATTATTAACATTTAAAGAAAAAGGGGACTGGGAACGGCAGTTTGCTGAGGAGAGTATGGACGCAGGCTACATTAACTTGATTACATTTATCGATACAATCGATAAACAATTCTCTGATACTTTGGAAATATTGGATTTAGTGACTGTAGTCTTGATTATCTCAGCTGCAGCCCTAGCCTTTATCGTCCTTTATAATTTGACCAATGTGAATGTATCAGAACGAATTAGAGAATTATCAACGATTAAGGTACTCGGTTTTTACCATACGGAAGTGAGCATGTATATTTATCGCGAAACACTTATATTAAGTTTACTAGGGATTTTAGCTGGATTTGGACTGGGCCGTTTACTGACCGTAGTCATCCTGGGGATGGTTGAAGTGGACTTTATGCTCTTCCCAATTACCATCTCATTGTCGAGTTATCTCTATTCTTTCTTGTTGACCATTCTGTTTTCTATGATTGTTATGGTCATTATGCACTATAAATTAAAACATGTTGATATGATTGAGGCGCTCAAGTCAGTTGAGTAGTCGTCTAAGAAATGGAGCTAGTTGCTTGCTAGCTCCATTTTTTTTGAAAATGAAAGAAAAGATGATTTTCAAAATGAAAAGAGGGAGGAAATTGACTTTTTGATAGAAAAAAAGAAAAAGGTTCAAAAACAGGTTGCTTAAATTGTCAGAATATTCTATACTATGAACATTAAAAATTAAGGAGAAAAAAGATACTCTCCTAATTTTATAAACGATCAACAGCAAAGATGAACTGCGTTGAACATGGAGGGAATATATATGAAGAAAAAGTTTTGGTTAGGACTAGCATCTACAGTGCTATTGGCTGCATGTGGAAACGGGGCAGATTCTGATTCATCAAATGGTGGGGCAGCAGATGCGTCAGGCGCAGTAATTGGTGGTAACTTTGAATTATCAGGCGGTGCAAGTGCATACGGTACGCCAATGGATCAAGGTGTAAAACTTGCTGTTGAAAACATTAATGATGCTGGTGGTGTCTTAGGTAAAGACGTTACTTACATCAGCTATGACAACAAAACAGAACCTCAAGAAGCAGCCAGTGTTGCGACTCGTTTAGCAACAGAAGACAATGTTTCAGTAATCATTGGACCTGCAACAACAGGTGATGCGAATGCTCAAACACCAGCTGTAACGCGTGCAGGTGTGCCAGCGATTTTACCAGCTGCAACAGGTGACTCTGTAACGAAAGATGGCGAAACAGTATGGGAATATATTTTCCGTGTTTGTTTCCAAGATTCATTCCAAGGAGAAGTTTTAGCTAACTTTGCTCAAAACAATCTATCTGCTACAAAAGCAGTTATTGTTGTTGATAACTCAACTGACTACGGTGTGGGATTAGCAGATGCCTTTAAAGATGTCTTCACGGGTGAGATTGTCCAAGAAGAAGTATTCTCAACGGGTGATACTGACTTCCAAGCGATTTTAACAAATATCCGTAACTTAGACTACGACGTTATTTTTATCCCAGGTTACTATGAAGAAGCTGGTTTGATTATCAAACAAGCTCGTGAAATGGGAATTGAACAACCGATTTTAGGACCAGACGGTTTTGCTAACTCAGTATTGGTTGAATTAGCAGGCGCTCAAAATGTGAACGATGTGTACTATACAGGACACTTCACACCAAATAGCGATGACCAAAAAGTAAAAGACTTCTTAGCAGAATATGAAGAAACTTACGGTGTAGCGGCTGACTCATTTGCAGCCTTGGCTTACGACGCAGCTAACTTAGCATTTGCAGCAATGGAAGAAGCTGGATCAACTGATCCTCAAGATGTAACAGATGCGCTAACAACAATTACAGACTTTGAAGGTATTACAGGAACATTCTCATTGGATGAAAACCATAATCCAATTAAAAACACATTCGTTATCGAGCTTCAAGAAGGTGTTGAAGTAGCGAATACAGTTGTAGAACCATAGAAATAAAGATTATTATTGTTAATGCTTTTCGAAAGGAGGCTAGGACATCTGTCTCAGCCTCCTTTTCTGCGGAAAGTATCATTAAAAAGAAAAAAGAGGTGTCATTATGGAGAGCTTTATCCAGCAGATGATAAACGGAGTCTCACTGGGAAGCATCTACGCGCTAATCGCACTTGGATACACCATGGTGTACGGTATTATTAAATTGATTAACTTTGCACACGGTGATATTTACATGGTCGGTGCTTATGTTGGTTATAGCCTAATTAGTAATGTTGGGCTTAGTCTTGTACCAGCGCTTATTCTATCCATGTTATTTTGTGCGATTCTAGGTGTTTTGATTGAGAAGGTGGCTTACAAACCACTAAGAGGAGCAACGCGAATTGCGACTTTAATTACCGCAATCGGGGTTTCTTATTTATTACAGAACTTGATGATTTACTTTATGGGAGCAGGGAGAAGAGCCTTCCCATCTGCTTTAGAAAATCACATTTTTAAATTTGGTAACATCGCTATTAATAGCCAACAAATTACCATTATTTTAACAACTATTTTCTTGATGATTGCTTTACAAGTCATTATTAAATACACCAAAATGGGTAAAGCCATGCGTGCGGTTAGTACCGATATGGATGCTGCCCAATTAATGGGGATTAATGTGGATAATGTCATTTCCTTTACCTTTATTTTAGGATCTGCCTTAGCAGGTGCAGCAGGAGTATTAGTTGGTATTTACTATAATTCAATTAATCCACTTATGGGTGTGACACCCGGTTTGAAAGCCTTCGTAGCAGCTGTGTTTGGTGGTATTGGTATTGTACCGGGTGCCATGGTTGGTGGCTACTTAATTGGAGTCATTGAAACAATGGTTAGTGCTTACGGTGGGTCAATGTATAAAGATGCAGTTGTTTACCTCATCTTAATTATTATCCTTATTGTGAAGCCATCGGGTATCTTCGGCAAGAATACAAAAGAGAAAGTGTAGGTGAGTCAGATGAAACAATTTAATAAATACAATCTGGGTTGGCTTATCCTCACTGTTGTTGTAGCGGCAGCATTGTATGTAGGTGTTAGCACACGAACTATTTCTGCCTTTCACCAAATCACTTTAGTTTCGATTATGATTAACATTATTTTAGCGGTTGGTTTGAACTTGGTTATCGGCTTTTCTGGACAGTTCTCACTCGGACACGCTGGTTTTATGGCCATCGGTGCTTATAGCGGTGCCATTGTTGGCGATAAGGTAGACGGTATTGGCGGTTTCCTACTTGGTTTAGTAGTGGGTGCGGTTCTAGCTATGTTAGTGGCTTTGATTGTCGGTATTCCAACCTTGCGTTTAAAGGGTGACTATTTGGCTATTGCCACTTTAGGGGTGGCTGAAATTATCCGAATTATTATTATTAATATTCCGAATATTACTAATGGTGCACGTGGGATTACTGGTATTGCCTTCCCCTTTGATTCGAATACATCCTTTATTATGGTTGCTTTTATCATGGTCGTTTTATCGACTATCGTAACAGTTAACTATATTAAGAGTAGTCCAGGTCGTGCGACCATTTCTATTCGAGAAGATGAAATTGCAGCAGAATCAATGGGAGTTAATACGACTCTTTATAAAGTAATTGCTTTTATGATTGGGGCTGCAACGGCGTCTATAGCAGGTTCGTTATATGGGACATTCTTTAGTGTAATCAACCCAAGTGATTTTACATTCCAACGTTCAGTTGATATTTTAATCATTGTTGTATTTGGCGGTATCGGTAGCGTAACAGGCACATTTGTGGCGGCTGTTGTACTTGGTATTTTGAATACATCGTTGCAATCCTTTGGAGAGATGCGGATGATTATTTATGCGCTAGCTTTAATTGCGATTATGGTTTTCCGTCCAGGTGGGTTATTGGGCAACAAAGAGTTTACTATTTCAGCTTTGCTTGATCGTAAAAAACGCCAGCCAAAAACAGATAAGGAGGCAGGACAATGAGTTTACTAGAAGTAACAGATTTAACCAAAAACTTTGGCGGTCTTGCTGCCTTGTCTAACGTCGATTTTCGATTAGAGGAAAATGAATTAGTTGGTTTGATTGGGCCTAACGGGGCTGGGAAAACGACTTTCTTTAACTTATTGACTGGTGTTTATGTGCCATCAGAAGGGGATATTATCCTAGAGAATGATGGCCAAAAAATAAAATTAAATGGTAAAAAACCGTTTAACATTACTGACTTAGGGCTAGCAAGAACATTCCAAAATATTCGTCTGTTTAAAGATTTGAGTGTCATGGATAATGTTTTAATTGCCTTCCATAGTAAAAAAGGTGTGGGTAGCTTACATAGTATTTTCCGAACACCAAAATTTTATCAAAATGAAGAATCTATGAAAGCAGAAGCATTAAAGCTATTAAAGATTTTTCGTTTAGACGGAAAAACAGATACATTAGCCCGCAACTTGCCCTATGGTGAACAACGTCGTCTAGAAATTGTTAGAGCACTAGCGACACAACCGAAAATTTTATTTTTAGATGAGCCTGCCGCAGGGATGAACCCACAAGAAACAGCTGAATTAACAGACCTCATTCGTCAAATTCAACAACAGTTCAAAATTACGGTTGTTTTAATTGAACACGATATGTCGCTTGTTATGACGGTATGCGAACGCATCTACTGTTTGGAATACGGCCGTTTAATTGCAGAAGGAACCCCTGAAGCCATTCAGAAAAATCCTGCAGTTATTAAAGCTTACTTGGGAGGAGACTAGCAATGCTGAAAGTAAATAATCTGTCCGTCCAATATGGCATGATTCAAGCTGTTAAAGATGTCTCTTTCGAAGTGAATGAAGGAGAAATTGTCACACTAATCGGTGCAAACGGTGCTGGGAAATCAACCATTCTACGTACTCTGTCTGGGCTAGTTCGTCCAACAGCTGGTAGCATTGACTATTTGGGACAAGACATTACCAAAACACCTGCTCGTAAAATTGTAGAAGGACGTCTCATCCAAGTACCAGAAGGCCGTCATGTTTTCAAAGGGCTAACGGTCCAAGAAAACTTAGATTTAGGTGCCTTTACACGAAAAGGAAAAGATGGTTTAAAAGAAGATTTAGATAAAATTTTTGAACGTTTCCCTATTTTAGCAGAACGTCGTAATCAGGATGCGTCAACCCTATCTGGTGGCGAGCAACAAATGTTAGCGATGGGACGTGCCTTAATGTCTCAACCTAAATTGTTGTTACTCGATGAACCCTCGATGGGACTCGCGCCAATCTTTATTAAAGAAATCTTTCAAATTATTCAAGATATTCAAAAGCAAGGAACTACTATTTTACTAATTGAGCAAAATGCCAAAGTGGCTTTAGAAATTGCGAGCCGCGGATACGTGCTAGAAACAGGTAAAGTGGTCTTGTCGGATACAGGAGAAAACTTGTTGAAGAGTGATGAGGTTCAAAAAGCATATCTAGGAGGGTAATGAATGGATGTCAATAGCTATATGTCAAAAGAGTTAGTTACAATTGCTCCAAACACTAAGATTTTAGACGCTTTAGATTTAATGAAAGAAAACCAGATTCATCGCCTGCCCGTTGTAGAAGGCAATCGTTTAATCGGTTTAATTACAGAAGGTGTCATCGGTCGTAATACACCGTCAACGATGACCAGTTTAGACATGCATGAGGTTAACTACTTGCTTAATAAAACAAGTGTAGCTGATATCATGGAGAAAAAAATCATTACCATTAACAAAGAAGCTTTACTCGAGGAAGCTGCTTTGAAGATGCGCCAAAACAATATCGGTGTGTTGCCCGTTGTTGAAGAGGGTGACCAACTTGTTGGGATCATTACTGAAAAAGATATCTTTGATGCCTTTATTGATGTGTTAGGATTCTACACACCGGGCGTGAGAGTGGTTATTCATATTGCTGAAGACCGCAAGGGTGTTCTTGAAGAAGTGACTAATGTTTTTTATGAAGCAGGTATTAGTATCCAACAAGTTGCTGTTTACCGTAAAACTGATAAAATTCAAGTCGTGATTCAAGTGGAAAGCGATGATGTAACGGCTATTCAAACGAGCCTAGAAGCTAAAGGCTATGAAATTGGATCTATTATGTATAAAGAAGCGACAATCGCTTAATACTAAAACAGCAGTTTGGGACTTATTCCAGACTGCTGTTTTCTAGCTTGAAATGTAAGGGCCTTCATTTGATATGTGAGATAATATCAGTATAGTAGAGATAGGCAAAAAGAGAGGAATGACGAAGATGTATCAGACGTTTGAACCAGAACTTGTTTATTTTGCACAAAACAGCTTGTTGGAAGGTCCAGTATGGGATAGTCAGAATCAACTGCTTTATTTTTTATCCATAACGGATCACGTGATTTATGTTATGAACGAACAGACAAAAGAAATTAGAACATACCTCACTTCAGGGCCAGTTGGCGCAGCTGTTCTTTACGGGGAACATGAGTTATTATCTGCTGAAAAAGAGGGTATCTTTAAAATTAATAAAGAGAGTGGGGAACGTAGCTTTTTATGCCAGCCTAATCAGGATGAACGCTTACGCTATAATGATGGTAAGCTTGATCCAAAGGGGCGATTTTTAATCGGTAACATGGGTTATCATCAAACGGTTGAAAACGGAGCAAGCCTTTATGTCGTAGATGGAGATGGCCAGTATCAAACGCTATTAAAGGAGTTGACCTTATCGAATGGACTGGGGTGGTCTCAAGATGGCCAAACCATGTATCACATTGATACGCCAACGCGGGCTGTTCATGCCTATGATTATGATTTAGAAATACCAGCGCTATCAAACAAGCGACTCGTGTGTCGCATCACTGGTGATGGTGTGCCAGATGGGATGTGTGTTGATAGAGACGGCCGCATTTGGGTGGCTGAGTATGGTGGCAAGCAAGTCTGCTTGTGGAATACTGAAACAGGCAAGAAGGAAGGGCATATCACCTTACCTGTTTCCAATATCACTTCATGTTGTCTAGGTGGCGAACACTTAAACGACCTTTATATTACCACGGCCAAGAAAGACGGCGAGCCCTTATCAGGTGGTTTGTTTAAAGTGAAACTCAGATAAGTCGCTCTTAAATTTTTTTGTAAGAATGAGGCTATAAGCTGTAGGATGCACGCAATGGGTGTTATAATAGTGACATATCTATAGTTTGAGGAGGCGTTTTGATTGAATCAAGCATTGGTTACGATCGTTCTACATGCTATTAAAGAGCAGTATGTGAGTGAAAAAGCTTTTTATTCTGGACAACTAGGGATCTCATCACAAAGTTGGGATCGTTGGAAAAAAGGAGAACATGGACTGAAACCTGATAATATGCAGATTGTAGCGAAACTATTTTCTGATTATGAGTGGATGTTAGTCCAAAAGGTATCGCGTAACGCAGAGATATTACCAGAAGTGGCAGATGATCCGGTAAGAGAATATCAGTTCTTAAAATACCAGATTGCTAAAAAATGGTTGACGACTGGTATAGCTGCTGTAAAATGGAAAAATGTTGAGGAGACTAATACGGATCACCCGATTCGTAAGCCGTCAGTCACATCTTTACGATTAGAAACAAGCTATGATTTTTGGAGTTATCAGGATATCATTGACCTGAGACTTCCAAGTGTTATTCGTCAACAAATTGAAACAAAGAAAGTGGATTTGCTAGAATGGTTTGAAGATAATAATCCTGATAGTATCTACACATTGCAACCTTAGTAAGTCAAGGAATAAAAGAGGGATTTAACATGGCTGGAAAGCATCGACGTAAAAAACGAAACAGAAATTATTTATTTACTATACTGATTATTTTAATATTAGGGGCTACCGTATTGCATTCCTGCCAAAATAAGACAACACCTAATCAAGAAATAAGTATAAAAGACAGCCAAGAGTCTGAAGTGATTGAAGAAGAAACGACTAGTGAAACAGGTGACATTACAGTATCTGAAAAGGAACAACTCGAGCAACAACTTGTCCCAACACCAGAAGCCAGTGTGGATGATTGGAATTTAATACTCGTTAATCGGGAAAACCAATTGAGTGCTAATCCAGACTTTGACCACTATATCACCGATGAGGGAAAACCCATTGATAGCAGAATGGCAGATGCTTATGAGCAGATGATGGCTGATGGACGAGCAGCGGGCATGGAATTTATCTTAATTTCAGGCTACCGATCCATTGAGAGCCAACAACTTAACTACGATTCTGTCTATCAAACTTACATCGATCAAGGCTATTCAAGTGAAGAAGCGACTAGCAAGACAGAAGCATATATTGCTTTGCCAAATGCCAGTGAACATTCAACCGGCTTAGCAGTTGATATTACAGAGCCTACGCTCG
Source organism: Jeotgalibaca sp. PTS2502 (assembly GCF_001975685.1). Lineage (NCBI taxonomy): Bacteria > Bacillati > Bacillota > Bacilli > Lactobacillales > Carnobacteriaceae > Jeotgalibaca > Jeotgalibaca sp. PTS2502. The sequence continues at coordinate 1,363,445 of NZ_CP019433.1, read as the reverse complement.
CTAGCACTGGAGACGGCTTAGTTGAGGCGTTTGAGGAAATAGCAGAAGGGCAATGGCTAGCAAACCATGCTGCCGACTATGGGTTTATTTTGCGCTATCCTAAAGGTAAAGAAGCGATTACCTTTATTGCTTATGAACCATGGCATTTTCGTTATGTTGGTGTGGAGAATGCCTTGTATATAAAAGAAAATGATTTAACGTTAGAAGAATACATTGCTCTGTTAAAAGAGAATGATGCTATTCGGCAAAAAATTAATGAATTAGAATAAGTGAGAGATGTGCAAAAAAGCCAGGAGGAAGTAATGGCCAAAAAGAAGATAAAGAGAAGAAGCAAAAAAGAGAATCAAGCATTAAAGAAAAAAATAGTGCAGGTTCTTTTTGGTGTGTTAATCATTTATATGGCTGGCCATGCTTTAGCTACGCAATTTTCTGCCTTTAGTAGTCAACGCGAAAGTGAAAGAAGTAGGGATGATGTCGGCTTTATTGAGACAATCGCTCCTATCGCTCAAGCTATGCAAGAACGCTACGGTGTTCGAGCGAGTTTGAGTATTGCCCAAGCCATATTAGAATCGGATTGGGGGTCCAGCGACTTAGCAGCTCATTATAATAATCTATATGGGGTGAAAGGTGGCGAAAACGATTCAGTTATCGCACTTGAAACACTAGAGTTTTATGATGGTGAATGGCTGACGATTACAGCTAATTTTAAAGTCTATGATAGTCTGGCTGCCTCGATTGAAGACCATGCATTATTGATGGTGAGTGGTACAAGCTGGAATCATGAGCTTTATCACGGTGTTATTGAAGCTGATAGCTATCAGGAAGCGGCTCGTGCCCTTCGTGAAGCTGGTTATGCGACCGATCCAGACTACCCCCAAAAGCTCATTCAAGTCATTGAAGAACACGAGCTCTATAAATATGATTAATTTGGAAAATGATATTAGGCACTGAGGTGGTAAAATGGCAAAAACACAATTACTAGGACAAAAAATAGGTATCATCGGTAGCGGTCCAACCGCCTATGGCTTGCTTTTAGAAGCAAGGAGAATGGGCTATCGCTCTATTCTTTTAACAGATAGGCCTGATCATCAGACTGCTAAGTTGGCAGACCAAATGATGACAGGCACTTTAGTAGAGAAGGAGAAGCTGATTGATTTAGCCAGTCAGGCAGATGTGTTAGTGTTTGAATCAGGTCAAGTTGACACTGAATCCTTTTCAAAGATTAAATCTTATTTACCGATGCCTCAATTCTCAGAGATGCTATCGATTACACAGGACCGCCTAATTGAGAAAGTATTTTTAGAGTCTTTAAATATCAATGTAACCCCTCATGCAACCATTACTAGCTTAGATGATTTGCAAGAGGCGGTAAAATCAATCGGTTTTCCTTGTGTGTTAAAGGCGATTCGGGTCGAAGCTAATCAAATACCAAATGCCATTTTGTATAGTGAAGAAGACTTTTATCATGCTGAACGAATGCTGAAGACAGGCAGTTTGCTACTAGAATCGTGGGTTGCTTTCGATAAAGAATTAACGATGACTGCAGCTGTAGATGCAGACGGTCAGGTTAGCTTGTTTCCTCTAGTAGAAAAAGTCTCTCGTGATGGCAAGTTATTAGCGGTTCATGCTCCTGCCAGAGTATCACAGGATGTTAATCAGGCTATTCAATTAATGGCCCAAACTGTAGCAGGAGCGATGGCATTGATTGGCTTAGTGACCATCGAATTATTTATGACCCCATCAGGGATGCTTTACGTCAAACGGATTAGCGTTAATCCTCAAGAAGCCAACCATTTCTTAAGTGAATGTTGCATGATGTCTCAATACGAAGCGTTGCTCCGTTTAGTATGCCATTTACCGCTACCGAGATTAACACCACAACGTGCCGTTACCATTCGTTATCTTTATCGCGAACAACTAGATGCATTTAAAGAGCATTTTCGGCTTCATCCAGAATGGAAGGTAACCTTTTATCCGAGTGATAATGAAAATCCAAACAAGGCGATTGGTTATGTCGTTGCTCAAGTGGACCATATTGAAGATTTTGACCGTAAGTGGGATTGGGAGTAAACTTTACAAATACTTTACATTCTTTTAACGGTTAATCAATGAAGGTAGGGTATATTAAATGTACCCAAACCCTTCATTGGTTTCCCACAATAACCATGAATGGCTCCAGCTAGTTTCTAGCTGGATTTTTTTATTTTCAGACCGATTATGGCCCCATTAAGCTTAATAAAAATTTAGTCGTTTCGTTGCCCATACAGCTGTAAAATGATAGACTAGAGCATGATGCATACAAGCATAAAAAAGCTTTTATCAATAGAAAGGATGGCCGTCGTGCAAGAACAGAAACTATTGAATGGGATGAATCCTAGACAAAAAGAAGCTGTAGTGGCTACAGAAGGGCCATTACTCATTATGGCAGGGGCAGGAAGTGGGAAAACCCGTGTCTTGACTCACAGAATGGCTTACTTACTACAAGAAAAAATGGTAAACCCGTGGAATATTTTAGCGATTACCTTTACAAACAAGGCCGCAAATGAAATGAAAGAACGGGTGATCCGTTTAGTCGGCACTGCAGGAAATGATATGTGGGTATCAACGTTTCACGCCATGTGTGTCCGTATTCTTCGTCGTGAAGCTGAAAAAATTGGCTATGGTAGAAACTTTACGATCTGTGATCAAAGTGAAACTGAAAGTCTCATGAAACGAATTATAAAAGACAAAAACCTTGATCCTAAAAAGTTTGAAGCACGTGCGATTTTAGGTAAAATTTCAACAGCTAAAAACGAACTGCTTGCACCCGCAGAATATGCCAACATGGCAGCTGGCAACTACTTTGATAATATTGTAGCAGAGTGTTATCAGGCCTATCAACGTGCTTTAGAAAATGCGCAGTCCATGGACTTTGATGATTTAATTATGTTAACGGTGAACCTATTTGAGGAAGATGCCGAGACACTCGCTTACTACCAACATAAATTTCAATATATTCACGTTGATGAATACCAAGATACTAACTATGCCCAATACCGCTTAGTTAATTTAATCGCTAAAAAACTACACAATATCTGTGTAGTGGGAGATGCTGACCAAAGTATTTATGGTTGGCGTGGGGCTGATATGTCAAATATTTTAAACTTTGAAAAGGATTATCCTAACGCCAAAGTTGTGTTATTAGAGCAAAATTACCGTTCAACAAAAAGTATTCTTCAAGCTGCCAACAATGTCATTAAAAACAATAATAACCGCCGAGATAAGATGCTATGGACAGATAATGATGACGGAGAATTAATCCATTATTACCGTGCCCAATCAGAGCATGATGAAGCGCGTTTTATTGTCTCAACCATGTTAGACGCTGTTCGGGAGAAGAAACGCCGATATGGTGACTTCGCTATTTTATACCGGACCAATGCCCAGTCTCGTGTCATTGAAGATACACTGGTTAAATCAAACATTCCTTATAAAATGGTTGGCGGACATAAGTTCTATGATCGTAAAGAAATTAGAGATGTGATGGCCTATCTTCGGTTGATTGCCAATCCAGCCGATGATTTGAGCTTTAACCGTATTATCAATGTGCCAAAACGAGGAATTGGTGCAGCTAGTTTGGAGAAGTTATATCAGTTCGCTGATGTTTACAATTACTCTTACTTAGAAGCAGCCAAAAATGTTCCTTTGTCACCTTTAACAGGTAAGGCAGCTAAAGAAACAGCTAAATTTGCTCAAATGATGGCACAATTACAAAAACAAGCTGAATTTTTAACCGTGACTCAAATTGTGGAAGAACTGTTAAAACAAACGGCCTATATTGAACGTCTAAAAGAAGAGAATACGCTAGAATCTGAAGCACGAATCGATAATATTAACGAGTTCCTCTCTGTGACACAAGAATTTGAAAAAATGCAAGAAGACGCTGATTTAACAACTTTCTTAACGGACTTGGCTCTTGTATCTGATTTAGATCAAGTTGAAGAAGTACCGCAAGAAGAAGTGACCTTAATGACCTTGCATGCTGCTAAGGGCTTGGAATTCCCGGTTGTCTTTGTCATTGGTGTTGAGGAAGGGATTTTCCCATCCTTCCGTTCATTAATGGAAGAGTCTGATATGGAGGAAGAACGTCGTTTAGCCTATGTTGGGATTACACGTGCAGAAGAAAAATTATATTTAACCAATGCTTACAGCCGTCTCTTATATGGACGGACTCAAAACAACCCACCATCGCGTTTTATTGAAGAGATTGGTGATGACTCTTTAGAGTATGCTAGTCAAGTGAGGAGCGCCTCATTTGGTAGTCAACAACCAGCGACGACTTACCGTCAACGCTGGCAAAATGATCGCTACGACCGTGCCTTTAGTGAAGCTCAACCTGCTCCAAAAACACCTGCCAAGCCCGTTCAACAAGTCAACCAGACAGGAAACAGCGGTGCTGACAAGTTAGCTTGGCGTGTGGGTGACAAAGCAAGTCATAAAAAATGGGGAACAGGTGTCGTTGTTCAAACAACTGGCGAAGGCGATGGCCTTCAATTGGATATTGCCTTCCAAGGCGTCGGAATTAAACGATTATTAGCATCCTTTGCGCCGATAGAAAAAGTCTAAAGAGATTAGGAGGGAAAAGACAATCCATTCGTTTGTAAAGCAAGATGTGGATTGTCTTTGCTAATCAAAATGAAAAAATTAACCTTAATAGAAGCTGAAAAACGTGTAGCAGAACTACGTCAAAGTTTACAAACATACAGTCATGCCTATTATGTTCTGGATCAACCACTTATTTCTGATGCTGAATATGACAAGCTTTACCATGAATTAGTTGCTATCGAAACCGATTATCCAGAACTGATCACTAAGGAATCCCCAACCCAGCGCGTTGGTGGGCAGATTTTACCCGGATTTGAGAAAGTTAGTCATGAGGTGCCGATGTTGAGTCTTGGTAATGCCTTTAATAAAGAAGACTTACTGGCTTTTGACCAACGGGTGAAGAAGCTAACCGATCAACCGATTCGCTACATTTGTGAATTGAAAATTGACGGCTTAGCGGTTTCGCTTCGCTATGAAAATGGTGTTTTTGAAAGAGGAGCAACTAGAGGAGATGGCGTTATTGGTGAAGATATTACGCAAAACTTGCGTACCGTCAAAGCCATTCCCTTACGCCTTAACAAGCCTTACTCCTTTGAAGTAAGGGGCGAATGTTATATGCCCAAAGCGTCATTCGCTAAGTTAAATGAAGAACGCGATGAAAAAGGGGAGGACATCTTTGCCAATCCGAGAAATGCTGCAGCAGGTTCGCTGCGTCAATTGGATTCTCGTGTGACGGCCAGGCGTAACTTAAGTATCTTCCTATATGGAGCGGCAGATTTTGCTGAATTGGGTGTTAAGTCGCAATCCCATCTGCTAAAAGAGTTAGCTGAACTGGGATTACGAACGAATCCACAGCACCAAGTCTACGAATCAATGGAAGATGTTTGGACTTTTATCGAAGAGATGACGACCAAGCGACTAGACTTGTCTTATGATATTGACGGCATCGTGATTAAAGTGGACCAATTTGCTGCTCAGGAAGAAATTGGCTATACCGTAAAAGCACCACGCTGGGCCATTGCTTATAAATTTCCAGCTGAAGAAAAAGAAACGCTGCTTCGTGACATTGAGTGGACAGTTGGCCGTACAGGCGTTGTCACACCAACTGCTGTGATGGACCCTGTGTTTATCGCAGGTTCAACCGTGCAACGAGCGAGCTTGCATAATGTGGATTTATTAAAAGAGAAGGATGTCCGCTTAGGTGACACGGTTGTGATTCATAAGGCTGGCGATATTATTCCTGAAATTTTACATGTTGTTTTAGACAAACGACCAGAAGATAGCGTCCCTTATCCGATTCCTGAGCGCTGTCCAGATTGTGACAGTCAGCTAGCTCATTTGGAGGAAGAAGTAGCATTACGCTGCTTGAATCCTAAATGTCCTGCTCAGATGAAGGAAGGATTATCTCATTTTGTCTCTCGTAACGCTATGAATATTACTGGTTTAGGTGTGAGAGTCGTGAGTCAAATGTATGAAAAAGGACTAGTCGAAGACTTGGCAGATTTATATACATTAACTATGGACCAGCTGCTAACTTTAGATAAAATCAAAGAAAAATCAGCGACCAATATTTTAACGGCTATTGCTGCAAGTAAGGACAATTCAGTGGAGCGATTAATTTTTGGTTTAGGTATTCGTAATGTCGGTTCAAAAGCTGCTCGTATGCTGGCGGAAGCCTTTGACAGTATCGATAACCTCATGACTGCCACTAAGGAAGAAATTGCAGCCATTGAAGGATTTGGTGATATTATTGCTGAGAGTGTCGTTGCCTTCTTCAGCCTAGAAGAAGTGCATGACTTGATTGAGTCCTTCCGTAGTAACGGTGTTAATTTGACTTTTAAAGGCAGACGACCGACAGCGACAACCAGTGAAGAAGCATCGGTTTGGGCAGGAAAGACAGTCGTTTTAACCGGTAAGTTGACTCGCTATAATCGCCAAGAAGCAACCGAGATGATTGAAAATCTAGGTGGCAAGGTAACCGGTAGTGTTTCTAAGAAAACAGACATATTGGTTGCCGGGGAAGATGCCGGTAGTAAATTGACCAAGGCTCAGTCACTTGATGTTGCCGTTTGGACGGAAGAAGAGATGTTGCAGCACTTAGAAAGAAGTGAAACAAGTGAAAATGAATAGAAAAACTTGGCGAATAGCCCTATTAGGAACAACCTTAGTCAGCTTAACAGCCTGTACGCAGTTAGGTGAATCTGAAACGATTAGTCAAAAAGCACCCGATACTGTACCCGTAGAAACCACATCCAATCAATTGTCCAATGATTATTACCGCGCCTTAATTGTCGATGGTAACTATCAGACTAGCCAAAACCGTGGTGTCAGCCTCAATTTAAATTCAAGTATTAATATGAAAGACTTTGAGTCAGAGTTATTAGACATTTCAAAAAATGTGTTTTCAACAGATGAGTATTTTTTCCAAGAAGGTCAAATTATTACATCAGATACAGCAACTGAATGGTTGGGAAGGAAATCAGAAGATAATCCCAATGGGCTGAACCCAGAAGGAAACGGCGAAACTGATCCCGACAAACGTATCCCGATTTATTTGTCTCAAATCCTTGAACAAAACTATATGATTCAAACCGAAAAGGGCTTTGAATTAGGTGGGATTGCGATTGGTTTAGCAATGAATGCCACGGATTACTACAGCGTTAAAAATGAACAAGAGTTGATCAATAACTATGAACAAGAATTAAACCAAGAAACAGTTATTGAAAATGCTAAAAAATACGGCAATGAGATTGTGTCTCGTTTACGCTCTGTAGAAGGACTAGGCGATATTCCAATTGTCGTTGGGATCTTTGTTCAATCAGAGCAAGATAGTTTAGCAGGTGGCCTGTATACGCACGAAGGCTTGTCATCAAGTGGTAACAAGATAGAAGAATGGGTAGAGCGCAATGATAAAAAAGTGCTGTTTCCCAATTCTGTCGAATCTGAAGATGCATCACACTTTGCTAACTTTAAAAACGAAATCCAAGAATTTTTCCCTAATTTAAGTGGGGTAACGGGTGTCGGTCGTTATTCAAATAGCCAGTTACAAAGCTTGGAAATTAATATTATGACCCAATTTTATGGGGTAACGGAAATGATTGCTTTTACCCAACAGGTGACTGACGCAGCCACTCAATATTTGCCACAACAAGCTGCGATTCAAATTAAAATTCAGTCTATTGATGGTATAGAAGCCTTTTTATCACGAAACCAAGGCAGTCAGACCTTTAATTTCCATATTTTTGAATAGAAAAGTGAACATTAAAGAGGAAGAGGGCTACTTTTGTGCTAGAATAGAGCAGAGTAGCAATCATAAGAATTGATGAACGAAAGAGGGGAAACCAATGGCAATTACTGAAGAAGAAGTACGCCATGTAGCGAAATTATCAAAGTTAGAATTTCGTAGTGATGAGATTGAAGCCTTCACTAAAGGACTAAGTGATATTATTGATATGGTTGAACAATTAGATGAAGTTGATACAACTGATATTCCTGTTACAACGCATGGTTTTGAATTGAAGAACGTATTGCGTAAAGATATTGCTGAAAAAGGGACCGATCGTGACCTATTATTTAAAAATGTAAAAACCGCAGAAGATGGCATGATTCAAGTACCAGCTATGATTGACGGTGAGGAGGAAGGCGCATGAGTATCTTCGATCAAACAATTAGCAGCCTACATGAAGGACTAGTTAACAAAGAATATACGTCAGTTGAATTAACAAAAGCAGCGTTTAAACGCATTGCTGAAACTGATCCTAAAGTGGATGCATTCCTTGCTTTAAATGAAGAGGAAGCATTAAAACAAGCAGCAGCAGCTGATGAAAAAGGCTATACAGCAGAAAATAGTTTAAACGGAATTCCCTTGGCGATTAAAGATAACATCGTGACTGATGGCTTAACAACAACAGCAGCAAGTCGTATGTTAGAGGACTTTGTTCCGATTTATGACGCAAACGTTGTGTCTCAATTGAAAGCAGCAGGAGCTGTTAACGTTGGTAAATTGAACATGGATGAATTCGCAATGGGCGGATCAACCGAAACATCTTACTTTAAAAAGACTAAAAACCCATGGGATCTAACAAAAGTTCCTGGTGGTTCTTCAGGTGGATCAGCAGCTGCGGTTGCATCAGGAGAAGTATTAGCATCTCTTGGAACGGATACAGGTGGATCAATCCGCCAACCAGCAGCCTTCAATGGTCTTGTTGGGATGAAACCAACGTATGGTCGTGTATCACGCTATGGTTTGATTGCCTTTGCATCAAGTTTAGACCAAATTGGACCATTGACTCGTAATGTCACTGATAATGCGATTATGCTTGAAGCAATTAGTGGTTATGACAAACGAGATTCAACAAGTGTTAAACTAGAGGTTCCAAAATTCAGCGCTAGCTTAAATGGTAAAGTAGCGGGTATGAAGATTGCTCTACCAAAAGAATACTTCCAAAATGGTGTATCTGAAGAGATTCAAGAAGCCGTTAAAAAAGCTGCTCGCCAATATGAAGAAATGGGCGCAATCGTTGAAGAAGTGTCACTTCCGACACTATCATACGGTATTCCTGCTTACTACATTATTGCATCTTCAGAAGCATCATCAAACTTGCAACGTTTTGACGGTGTTCGTTATGGGTACCGTTCTGAAAACTCAAGTACGCTTGAAGATATGTATGTTAATAGCCGTTCAGAAGGCTTTGGTATGGAAGTAAAACGTCGTATCATGCTAGGAACATTCTCATTGAGTGCTGGTTTCTATGATGCTCACTTTAAGAAAGCAGGACAAATTCGTACCTTAATTAAACGCGACTTTGCTCGTATTTTTGAAGGTTATGACTTTATCCTAGGACCAACCACAACAAAAACAGCTTACGGCTTGGGAGAGAAATTCGAAAAAGACCCAGTTGAAATGTATATGTCAGATTTATTGACTGTTACAGTTAACTTGGCTGGTGTTCCGGCGATTTCTGTACCGGGTGGTTTTGCAGAAAACGGCATGCCGATTGGTATTCAATTGATTGGGAACTATTTTGAAGAAGAAAAATTATACCAAGCTGCATTTGCCTTAGAACAAGCAAATGACTACCATACAAAACACCCAAACCTGTAGGAGGAAACTGAGATGAATTATGAAACAGTCATTGGACTTGAAGTCCATGTGGAATTAAAAACTGAATCAAAAATGTTCTCCCCATCTCCAGCACATTTTGGGGCAGAACCAAATACAAATACAAACGTTATTGACTGGGGTTACCCAGGGGTCTTGCCAGTTATTAATGAAGGTGCCATTGGTTACGGAATGAAAGCTTCTTTAGCTTTGAACTGTGACATTAACCTAAATAACTACTTTGACCGTAAAAACTATTTCTATGCAGATAATCCAAAAGCTTACCAAATTACTCAAATGGATACACCAATCGGTTACGACGGCTGGGTTGAAATTGAAGTCGAAGGTAAGAAAAAGAAAATCCGTATTAACCGCGTGCATTTAGAAGAAGATGCTGGTAAAAATACCCATGGATCAGATGGTTATTCTTATGTGGACTTAAACCGCCAAGGCACACCTTTGATTGAGATTGTTACTGAAGCAGATATTCGCTCACCAGAAGAAGCTTACGCGTTCTTGGAAGCATTGCGCGAAATTATTATGTACACCGGCGTTTCTGATGTGAAGATGGAAGAAGGATCAATGCGTTGTGACGCTAATATCTCTCTTCGTCCTTATGGTCAAGAAGAGTTCGGAACAAAAGCTGAGTTAAAGAACCTAAACTCATTTAACTTTGTTCGCCGTGGGTTGATTTACGAAGAAAAACGTCAAGCTAAAGTCTTGAATGCAGGTGGCGTGATCCAACAAGAAACACGTCGTTTTGACGAAACAACAGGTGAAACATTATTAATGCGTGTGAAGGAAGGGTCAAGTGACTACCGTTACTTCCCAGAGCCAGACCTACCACCTTTAGAAATTTCACAAGAATGGCTTGAAAAAGTTCGTTCAGAATTACCAGTTATGCCGAAAGAACGTCGTCAAGTTTACATCACTCAATATGACTTGCCTGAATATGATGCAATGGTATTGACCCTTTCAAAAGAAATGTCAGATTTCTTTGAAGGAACAATTGCTGCTGGCGCAGATCCAAAACAAGCATCGAACTGGTTAATGGGTGAAGTTTCTGCTTACCTAAACAGTGAGAAATTGGAACTACACGATACTAAACTAACACCAGCTAACTTAGCAGGAATGATTCAATTGATTGTTGATGGCACAATCAGTTCGAAAATTGCGAAAAAAGTATTCCGCTTGTTGGCAACTAAGGGCGGCGATGCTAAGGAAGTCGTTGAAAAAGAAGGATTGATTCAACTGTCCGATCCATCACAACTTCTACCAATTATCAATGCTGTTTTAGATGGTAACCAACAATCAATCGAAGACTTTAAAGCAGGAAAAGACCGTGCAAAAGGTTTCCTTGTTGGTCAAATTATGAAACAAACAAAAGGTCAGGCAAATCCTGGAATAGTAAACAAATTACTAGCCGAAGAACTTGGCAAACGTTAATAGTAGATAAGGATGGTCGATACAGCTTTAAAAAAGCTCTACCACATAAAAAAGGATTGAGTCTGAAACTCAATCCTTTTTTTCATTAATATCTAGAACCGTTTCTCGCTCCATCAATTGATGGGGAACGACAACTCTCAGACCAGCTGAAGGCTGATCAGGTTCTTTTAATTGCTTAATTAAGGACTGGATGCCGTGGCGACCCAAATCCTGTATGGCAATATCGACACTTGTTAAATACGGATGTGTCAATGTTGCAAAAATAGAATTGTTAAAGCTAATCAACGATAAGTCATCGGGTACGGTGTAATGATGTAATTCAGCTAGTTGAATGATGCGAAGGGCAAAGATATCATCAATCACAACAACTGCTGTTGCTTTCGCATCTTTTAGGCGATCGCCAAAGTGCATGTAGTCTTCAGGACCTAGCAAGGTAACTGCTGGGAAAACGTCAAGTCCAGCTAGTATTAATGCTTTTTGATAACCAAAGTAACGTTCGAAATACAAGATTTCCTCGGTTGTATTACTAATAAATAAAATACGCTTGTGTCCATTTCTAATTAAATAATCGGTTGCGTGCTTTCCGAGTAGTTGGTTGTCATTATCGACGTAAGAAATCTTCTCTTCATGTCTGTAAGGTTGGCCGACTAACGTAAAGCAAATCTCATATTTCGTTAAGTAATCAACGATAGGATCAGACCGATCTGAATAAAGAAGGATGAAGCCATCGACTTGCCGTTGCAAATGCATCTGTTTAACATTTAAAAGTAAATGATCAAAGTCGCGTGCAGAAGCGATGGCCGTTGCCATCCCATGTTTATGGGCTTCTTCGTTAATGGCTTCAATAATCTCCAAATAAAAGGGATTCCCTATCCGTTCTTTTGAATCTAATGGAGGAAGAATAACGCCGATTGCATTTGCAGAACCTTTACCTAAGTTTTGGGCGGTTTTGTTTGGTACATAACCCATTTCTTCCATCACTTTGCGTACTTTTTTCTTGGTAGCAGGCGAAATGCTGTGGTGGTCATTAATGACACGAGAAACAGTTGATGTCGCAACACCGGCACGTTTCGCCACATCTTTTACAGTAATCGTCATGATTATCCTCCTTCGTTATTTTATCTATCTTACTACTATTTTAGCCGTTTGTCTGCTGCCATTCTGAAACCAAATAATCATAAGACAATAGACTTGTATCAGAAACAAGGGGGATATCCTTACCCAAATCTTCTGCTGTCCCAACACCGATTGGTAAAGCACCTGCTGCCTGAATCGCTTGAATTCCAGCTTTAGCATCTTCAATTCCTATACAATGTTGGATAGGAACCCCAATTAATTCTGCCGCTAGTAAAAATAAATCAGGAGCGGGCTTTCCTTCTTTAACAGCAGTTGGATCCGCGATGGCATCAAAGTAATCAGTTAGTCCCATGCGCTCAAGTAAAAAAGGACCGTTTTTGCTAGCAGAGGCTAAGGCGATTTTAATGTCTTTATCTTTTAGTTCTTTTAAGAGATCTAGAATACCTGGATAAATATCGTTAGCTGAGAAAGCTTGAATGGACTCAACGTAAAAATCATTCTTTTCTTTTGCAAAGGCTTCAAACTCTGCATCGCTATAGCGTCCAGTTTGTCCGCCATGCTCAAGAATCAATTGTAATGAATCCTCACGACTGACTCCTTTTAGTGTTTCATTGAAACGGCGATCAATATCAATACCTAGTTTGTTAGCTAAACCTTTCCAAGCCTGATAGTGGTACTCAGCAGTATCTGTAATGACACCATCTAAATCGAATAATACGGCTTCGAACATTTGTTAGTTCCCCCTTGTTTCAACTTCAAGACGGTCCGATAATGTAACAGCTTCACCATATAAATGAAGAGTTAACGGTTCGCCTTCTAGTAAGTCGATTGATACAGTTTCTTTGTTAGCTGTAATTAATAATAAGCGGCCACGATAGTTGATATGGAAGGCATAACTATTCCATGAAGCGGGCACAAACGGTGCAAAAGATAGTGTCTCGTTCCAAGTCTTCATTTGAGCAAAGCCTTGAACAATCGCCAACCAACTTCCTGTCATGGATGTAATATGAAGGCCATCTTCTGTATCATTGTTGTAGTTATCTAAGTCAAGTCGAGCTGTACGTTGATACATCTCAACAGCTTTTTCTTCCATCCCTAATTCAGCAGCTAAAATAGCGTGAATAGAAGGGGAAAGTGACGACTCGTGAACGGTCATTGGCTCGTAGAATGCAAAGTTTTTACGAATTTCTTCTTCAGTATACTGATCGCCGAAGTAATAAATACCTTGCAAGACGTCCGCCTGTTTAATGAAGCACGAGCGTAAAATACGATCCCATGACCAATTTTGGTTTAATGGTAGATGTTTTGGATCAACCTCAGAAACGGCCATTAAATCTTTGTCCATGAATGTATCATGTTGGATAAAGACACCTGTCTCAGGGTCAATAGGATAGTACATGTTGTCTACGATGTCTTGCCAAGTCGCTAGTTCGTCGGCAGAAATCGTAATCGTTGCAGTGTCTTGATACTTTTTATAATTTTCGATGGTGTAACGTAGCACCCAAGCTGCGATTGTATTCGTGAACCAGTTGTTATTAACGTTATTTTCGTATTCGTTTGGTCCTGTTACGCCATGCAACATGTATTTGCCTGTTTGTTTAGAGAAGTGAACGCGGTCTGCCCAGAAACGTGAAATTTCGAGAAGGATTTCAAGCCCTTCTTTTTTCAAGTAGCTGTCGTCGCCAGTGTAATTGGTATAGTTGTAAATAGCGTAAGGAATAGCACCGTTACGATGGATTTCCATAAAAGTAATTTCCCATTCGTTATGGCATTCAACGCCAGTGAATGTCACCATTGGATACAAAGCGCCAGCTAAACCTTGTTGACGAGCATTATGAATAGCGCCATCTAGCTGGTTGTAGCGGTACTTCAATAGATTTTTCGTTACACTTGAATCAGCTAAAGCTAAGTAAAGTGGTACGGCATAAGCTTCTGTATCCCAATAAGTTGCACCACCATATTTTTCACCTGTAAAGCCTTTTGGTCCAATGTTTAAACGCTCATCTTCACCGTAGTAAGTTGAAAACAGCTGGAAGAGGTTGAAACGAATCCCTTGTTGGGCTGCAACATCACCATCAATAACCACATCTGCTAACTTCCAACGCTCTAACCAGGCAACAGCATGTGCAGCTTTTAATTCTTCGTAAGTTTCTGTTAGGTCAGTTAATAGACCCGTTGCAACAGCTACTTGCTGGTTTTCTTCAATGTCTCGGCTAGTAACAATAGCGACGAATTTATCTAATTGAATGGTTGTTCCTTCTGCTAATTCAAAATCAAAGGATTCTTCAGTTAAAAGACTAGACTGTGCTGGTTCAGATGTAACAGTTGTACGGTTTTGCATAGCTGCTGTTACGGTGAATTGGTCCACCCCGAATGGATTAGGGATGGTACGCATGGTTAGGTGAGACGGTTGAGTCTCGATTTCTTCCCAGAACATTTCGCCATAGTTGCTATCTTCATTTTGAACGTTACCGTTCAGTTTTGATACGACATTTAATGAGCCGTTCCCTGATAAGGTTTCAACGGTTAGTCGAAATGCGCCGATTTCTTTTTTCGTCAAACTCAAGAACCGTTCAAAATTAAAGCGAACAGTAACATCATTAATAGTTAGAGTAAAATGGCGAGTGAGAACACCAGTCTTCATATCTAATTCCAAATAAAATTCTTCTGGATCCATAGTTGCTAAATCAACTGCTTGATCATTGACATACAAGTCAATGGACGCAAAGTCAACCGCGTTAATCACTTTACCAAAATATTCAGGGTAGCCATTTTTCCACCAACCAACACGTGTTTTGTCGGGGTACCAGACACCAGCAAGGTAAGTCCCTTTATGGTGGTCACCAGAATAAGATTCTTCAAAATTTCCACGCATCCCCATATAGCCGTTACCAATACTTGTTAATGATTCTTGCAAGCGTAAATTTTCCCGGTCGAGTGTGTTTGTATATACCTTCCATGGGTCAACATTGAAGAGACGTTGTACGTTATTCATTCATAATTCCTCCTAATAAATTAATAAATACTTACCTTAATAATAGACGCAACCGGTTGCGTAGTCAAGAGGTTCATTGAATTATTAATTTTATTAAATAAATATTGTGTTTTAAACTTGGCATTAAGGGTTTACAAATTGTTTGAGAGATACTATAATATGTTTCAACGAAACCGTTTGCGTTATGGCATCGGAAAGTTGAGGAGGAAATAGTTTGAAAAAAGTATTTAATTTTGAATTTTGGCAAAAATTTGGAAAAGCATTGATGGTTGTAATTGCCGTTATGCCGGCAGCAGGTTTAATGATTAGTATTGGTAAAACATTACCACTGATTAATGCAGACCTAGCGTTGCTAACAACAACTGCTAGTGTGATTGAAAACATTGGTTGGGCAGTCATTGGCAATCTTCACTTGTTATTTGCTTTAGCCATCGGGGGAAGCTGGGCTAAGGAACGTGCGGGTGGTGCATTTTCAGCAGGAATTGCATTTATTTTAATTAACCGTATTACAGGAAGTTTATTTGGTGTCACAGGGGATATGCTAAATGATCCAGAAGCATTTACTCATACTTTCTTTGGTACAAAGATTATGGTAAACGGGTTCTTTACGAGTGTCTTGGAAGCGCCAGCGCTTAATATGGGTGTATTTGTTGGGATTATTGCCGGTTTTGTTGGCGCAATGGCTTACAATAAATACTATAATTTCCGTAAGCTGCCAGATGCGTTATCATTCTTCAATGGTAAACGTTTTGTCCCGTTTGTGGTGATTCTATGGTCGGCAGTGATTTCACTAGGATTAGCTGTTGTTTGGCCGTATATTCAAGCAGGAATCAACAACTTTGGTTTATGGATTGCGCAGTCGCAAGACTCTGCACCTGTTTTAGCACCATTCTTGTATGGAACGTTAGAACGTCTGCTACTACCATTTGGCTTACACCATATGTTGACGATTCCAATTAACTACACGCAATTAGGTGGCACATATACGATTCTTTCTGGCGCACAGGCAGGTACACAAGTATTTGGTCAGGATCCATTGTGGTTAGCATGGGCAACTGACTTAGTAAACTTGCGTGGTGTTGATGCATCACAGTATGAGTATGTCATCAATGGTTGGGTGCCAGCTCGTTTTAAAGTTGGCCAAATGATTGGTGCATCAGGTATTTTAATGGGACTTGCTTTAGCTATGTTTAAAAATGTCGATGCAGACAAACGTGGTGCCTACAAATCCATGTATATTTCAGCAGCATTAGCTGTTTTCTTAACAGGTGTAACAGAACCGCTTGAATTTATGTTTATGTTTGCGGCAGTGCCATTGTATGTGGTTTATGCCTTTATTCAAGGGACTGCATTTGCGATGGCAGATATCTTGCCACTACGTTTGCATTCTTTTGGTAATATTGAATTATTGACACGAACACCACTTGCAATTAAAGCAGGGCTGAGTGCTGATTTGATTTATTTTGTTATTTTAGTGATTGCTTATGGTGTCTTAACTTATTTCTTAGCGAGCTTCATGATTCGTAAATTTAACTTTGCAACACCAGGCCGTAATGGAAATTATGAGGTGGATGCAGAATCAACGCCATCATCAAATGGAGCAGCAGTTGATAGTCAAGCAGCGTCTATTGTTGGACTACTAGGTGGACGCGACAATATTGTTGATGTGGATGCGTGTATGACACGCTTACGTGTAACTGTAAAAGAAAACGCTCATGTTGCTCAGGAGCTAGAATGGAAAAAACTTGGCGCAATGGGACTGATAGTGAAAGATAAAGGCGTTCAAGCGGTCTATGGACCTAAAGCAGATGTCTTAAAATCTGATATTCAAGATTTATTGGATTCCGGTGTAGCATTACCAGCATATACATCTGATAACTCAATGCAGCGTGAAAAAACAGATTTATTGAGTGTCGCTACTGGTGATGTTATTGCCATTGAAAAGGTTAACGATCCCGTTTTTGCAGGCAAAATGATGGGAGACGGATTTGCTGTTGAGCCAGCAGATAAGCTGGTTTATTCCCCAGTTGCTGGTAAAGTCGTTTCTGTTTTCCCGACTAAGCATGCCATTGGTTTGCAAACGGCATCGGGTGTAGATGTTTTAGTTCATATGGGATTAAATACCGTTGAGTTGAAAGCAGCAGCTTTTAACGTGCATGTTGAAGAAGGACAAACGATTGCTGCGGGAGATTTATTGGCAGAAATGGATTTAGAAACTGTTAAGGCTGAAGGAAAAGAAACAACGATTGTTGTTGTTTTAACCAATGGCGATATGGTGAAATCTTACCAACTCACTCAAGAAGGACAGCAACATGCAAAAGCTGTTATTGGTTATTTTGAAAGCTAATCAGATAAATAAACAAAAAGCTGGGAAATGATTCCTGGCTTTTTGTGTCATTAGAAAGGAAGATACCATGACTTATATTATGACGTTAAATACACACAGCTGGATGGAAGAGGAGCCCAATGAAAAGCTGGTACAGTTAGCCGACCGCATTATTGAAATGGATTATGAAGTTGTTGCATTACAAGAAGTGAATCAACTTCTCGATTCTCAGCAAGCAATAACGGACCAGTTTTTCCAAGCTATAGCTAACCAAAGCCCTATTCATGTTGATAACTTTGCTTATGTCTTAACAGAGTTATTGAAAGAAAGAGGACGTAGCTACTATTGGTCTTGGACTGCTAGTCATATTGGTTATGACCGTTATGCGGAAGGGGCAGCGATTTTATCTAAACAACCTATCCAAGCTAGCGACTGTCGTGTGTCTGTCGAAGATGACTTTTCAGACTATCATACGCGCCGATTATTAATTGGGAAAACTAACTTATTTGGACAGAGTGTTCGTATTATAAGTAGCCATTATTCTTGGTGGCAAGCAGATCAAGAAGCAGGTTTTTCTTATGAATGGGATCGCACCCTTGACTACTTAAAACAAGAGTCTGGGCCAATTATTTTAATGGGGGATTTGAACAATGCAGCTGATGTTCGTGAAGAAGGTTATGACTACGTACACCAAACAGCGCCACAATTACAGGATGCTTATCGAATAGCTTCTGAAAAACAGGGCCGCTATACCGTTGAAAAAAGTATTGATGGCTGGGAAGGGAATCACCAACAATTGCGTATTGATTATATTTTTCTGACGGCAGATTTTAGCGTTGAAACTTACCGGGTTATTTTTGATGGGAAAACAGGGCCAGTAGTCAGCGATCATTATGGTGTGGAAGTGCGACTCGTTCAATGATAAAATTTAGCTAGAAAAACCAAAGTGTGCTATAATGACTGGCATATTGAATAGCGAAAGAAGAGGCATTGAAACATGCGAGCAAGAATAATTTATAATCCAACAGCAGGTCGAGAAATTTTAACGAAAAATATGCTCGACATTTTGCGCATACTAGAGAAAGCTGGCTATGAAACGAGCACCTACGCTACAACACCGGAATCACATTCTGCACGAAATGAAGCGAGACGAGCAGCTTTAGCTGGTTTTGACCTACTTGTAGCGGCAGGTGGTGATGGTACAATTAATGAAGTGATTAATGGTATTGCTGATTTAGAACGACGCCCGAAAGTAGGAATTATCCCTGCTGGTACGACGAATGACTATGCACGAGCACTGAAAATTCCACGATCAGATTTGTTGGCTGCTGCTGAAGTGATTGCGGCTGGACACGTCATACCCATGGACATTGGCCAAGCCAATAATCAGTATTTTGTGAATATTGCAGCGGGTGGTTACTTAACCGACTTAACTTATGAAGTTCCAGCTAAGCTAAAAACCATTTTCGGTTACTTAGCTTATTTGGTAAAAGGTGCTGAAAAACTGCCAAGTGTGAGACCGATTCACATGCGAGTGGAGTATGAAGGCGGCATTTATGACGGTAGCGCGTCAATGTTTTTTGTGGCAATGACCAATTCAACGGGTGGCTTTGAAATGTTGGACCCGAATATCGTTTTAGGTGATGGGAAGTTTTCCCTGTTTATCTTAAAAACGGCTAATATTTTTGAAATTCTACAAATTATTGCAGCAGTCTTAAATGGTGGGAAACACTTAAACCATCCTCAGGTCCTCTACGCGAAGACTAGTTTTGTAAAAGTCGAGTCGAAAGATAACCAACGTTTGATGATTAATTTAGATGGCGAATACGGTGGAGATGCTCCGACGACCTTTACTAATCATCAGCAACATATTCAAATTATTGGGAATCGTTCAGATTTTGCAGACCCAATTGATACGTCTAACCACCGTAACCAGTTTGTGGATATGGTAGAACAACTTGAAACAAATGAAATGGATTAAAGCAGAGAGTGGGAAAAAAGGCGTTAGCCCCGAATCACTGGAACGAATCAGCACAGGACGGTCGTAGATCATCCGAGCATGATTCGTGAAGTGACGTCGGGGCTGTTTTTTTGAGCACGTTTACGCAACAATTAGTCGTATCTATTTTAGGGAGTGGTGTTAGTTCACAGCCCTTTTATTTTCAAAAAAAAGCTGGTATAACAGGCATCATTTTTAGTCGCTTACATTTTTTTGTTTTTTCTGTTATAATATATATATAGTGATGTGCAAAAAATATATATTGTACGTTGCACACATATTTAAAGGAGGACTTGCATTGTATCAAGTGGAAGATTATGTTGTTTATGGTAACGAAGGTGTTTGTCAGATTACGGCGATTGAAGCGCTTGATTTAACAGGTATGAACGAAAAAAAAATATATTACGTTTTACAACCTGTTTATAGAAGTGGGACAGTTTATACACCAGTCGATACTAAAGTTTCAATGCGACCTGTCATTTCTAAAGAGGCTGCAGAACGTTTAATAAGTGAGATTCCTACCATCCAAGCAGAGACAGATGGGCCGACAAATGCGACATTCCTAAAGAACAAATATACTGAAATGCTGCTCGCTAATGACTGCAGTGAATTAATACAAATTATTAAAACGGTGACAACGAAAGAAGATATTGCCGAAAAGAAGAATAAAAAAATCGGTCAGACCGACAAATATTACTTGCGTAAGGCAGAAGACCTGTTGTATAGCGAATTTTCCATTGCCTTAGATATGCCAGCCAATCAAGTGCATACATATATTAAAGAAAAGATTGAAGCTTAATAGAGATAGTTTATCAAACGAAGACAGTGAATGAGCTGGCTTCGTTTTTTTGTTGGTTAAAGGAAATAAAAAAACACTTTTAACGTCCTACAACTATAAATAAGACGTTTTTCAGACCTTGGACCAGTGTCAGCAGGCTATCTTTGAGCTATAATAAACAAGACTGAAAAAGAAAAGAGGTTGTATCCATAGATGAATAAACTGTTAGCTTGGTTTCAAGAAACAATGAAAAAGACAAACCGCCCAGATGATTTAACACGCTTTTTATTAAAATTAGGTGTTGTTCTAGGCTTGATTGGGATTATATTATCGCTCAAAACAATATTGTGGTTAGGATTTTCAGCGATTATTGTGTTGTATGTCCGAATATTTTCGAAAGACAAACAACGCTACTACAGAGAAAATCAACTTTATTTAAAATACAGAAATCAAGTAATGAGACGGATTAATGATTTTCGTAATCGCTTGATGAATAAGCAAAATCGGATGAAGCAAAGAAAAACACATCGCTTTTACAAGTGCCCAGATTGCGGCCAAAAGGTAAGAGTACCAAAAGGCAAGGGCAAGATTGCCATCAAGTGTCCGTCATGTAGTCATAAATTTGTGAAGAAGAGTTAAGGAGCGTTATGAAGATGTTAGCAATAGTTAAAAAGTGGTTGTCCAAATCATCACTCTTATTTTTAATGGTAGGGCTGCTAGCTGCCTGTACAACTGTTGATTTTGAACAACTCGTATCACCGCTAGAAGACAATCAAACTGAAGTTGGTGTCATAGAAGGCGAATGGTATTCCTCCAAAGACGAGGTAACCGACTACTTGATTACCTACGACGAACTGCCGCCCAACTACCTAACGAAATCGGAAGCTAGAGAATTAGGTTGGGATAATGCCAAAGGAAATCTCTGGGAGGTGGCAGACGGTATGTCCATTGGTGGTGACTATTTCGGGAACTACGAAGGGCTGCTACCTGACGAGTCGGGCCGCGATTACTATGAGGCAGACATTGACTACGAAGGTGGTTACCGTAACGCAAAACGCCTTATTTTTTCGAATGACGGTTTGATTTACTATACCGATGATCATTACGAGAGCTTCGAGCACCTATATGGGGAGGAGTAAGCATGGAACAAGTTATTTTGGATGGTAGAGAATTTTTAAACAAGGAAATAAGTCATGATTACCTCAGCCAGCAGTTAGGCTTACCTGACCATTATGGGCGGAATTTGGATGCTTTGTGGGACTGCCTAACAACGGATTTCACTCCTAAACGGATTGTGATTCGTCACCCGCAAGCCATCAACCAACAGCTAGGGCAGTATGGTGTGATGCTCTTAAGATTATTTAGCCAACTGAAACGGGCGAATCCCAGTATGGTGATTGTTATGGCTTATCAATTTTAGATTGAGGTGGACGTATGAAAATCTTAAAACGATTAGTAATCGTACTAACGCCTGTATTAGTTATCGGCTTTGGCGCCTTTTTCTGGTACGTGAATGACTATTATGAAGGAACAGAAGTGGCGACTTCAGCGCTGACATCAGATGAATCGGTAACGGTGAAAGAAGCGGACAGTGTGATTCAGTTTAGCCCAAGCCAAGTAGCGGATGGAACAGTGGGCATTATTTTTTATCCCGGTGGAAAAGTGGATGAAGAAGCCTATGCACCATTAATGAAAGGCTTAGCAGAAGTGGGTTATCAGGTCTTTTTGGTAGAAATGCCCTTTAATTTAGCGGTATTTGGTACAGGTGCTGCAGAGGACATTATCGTGTCTCATCCAGAGATTACCAACTGGTACTTGGTAGGACATTCATTGGGCGGCTCGATGGGCGCCATTTTCGCTGAAGCCAATAGCGATAAAATCAAAGGTCTTATTTTATTGGCTTCCTATTCAACAGCAGATTTATCGGAATCTGGCCTTGCTGTGATGAGTATTCACGGTAGCCAAGATGGGGTTTTGAATATGGAAAAATTAGCGGAATATCAACCAATGCTACCAGCTGATTTCGAAGAAGTCATGATTGATGGCGGCAACCATGGTCAGTTTGGTGACTATGGTCATCAAGAAGGTGATGGACAAGCAAGTCTATCAGCCAAAGACCAACAAGCAATGACTATTTCAGCAATAACCGAATTTATTCAAGCTCATTAATCGAAAAAGAATGGCACCCAAGATCTTGGGTGCCATTTTTATGTAAACGTGTAAGATACAGCTCAAATAAAAAGTTTGTATCTTACACTGGGAGCACCAAATGTAAGATACAGACTAGTCTATCCGGTTATGTCCGTATAATTGTGTAAAAAGAAAGAGCCCTATCAATACTCTTGTATAATGTAGTTACGACACAACATTAGAAAGGGTGTATTGATATGACTCAAATTAATTTTACTATAAACATGGAAGAATTAATAGAACAAGTTATGGGGAGTAATTTGTCAGGTCTGATTAAAAGTCAGTTGACCATGATGATTAATCATACGATGGAATACGAACGTGACCAATATATTAAGGCGAAACATTATGAACGGACTACAGGACGTGTCGATTATCGAAATGGTTATTATAAAAGAGAATTTGTCACGAACATTGGGAGAATGACGTTAACCGTCCCTAGGACAAGATCTGGCGAGTTTTCAACAGCTGTTTTCGAGAAATATAAACGAATGGATCAGGCTCTTGTTCTCACTATAATTGAAGCCTATATTAATGGTGTCTCAACTCGTAAGGTCACTAAAGTAGTTGAAGCCCTAGTTGGCGAGAGTGTTTCAAAATCATTGGTATCCTCACTTGTCGCAAAGATTGATCCTGATATAAAAGCGTTTCGTCATCGACCGTTAACACCAGCCTTTCCTTATTTATATGCGGATGCCTTATATGTTAAAGTGCGAGAAAATCAAAAGATTGTATCTAAGGCAGTTTATATTGCTCAAGGAGTTCGAGAAGACGGGTTTCGGGAACTTGTTGGCTTTAAAGTAGCTGATGTGGAATCTGAACATAACTGGCGTGACTTTTTTTCAGAACTCAAAGAACGTGGTCTAGCAACACCTAAAATGGTCATTTCAGATGCTCACAAAGGTCTTGTTTTAGCTGTTCAAAAGGAATTGACAGGTGCCATTTGGCAACGGTGCGCTGTTCATTTTATGAGAAACATTGTTACTAGAATGCCGAAGAAAGATACTGTTCAAGCACGAGAAATTTTAAAAAGTATCTTTAAATCAAGCACGTTATCGTTAGCACGCGAAAGAAGAGATGCCTTATTTCAGCTCGTTGGTACAGACAAACGTTTTGCAGACGCCCTGCGTGTTCTTGAGGAAGGATTTGATGATGCGACACAATTCCTAAACGAACCCGAAGCTTATCATTGCTCGTTAAAATCAACCAACTCACTAGAACGTCTCAATCGTAACTTACGCTCACGCGAACAAGTTATTTCCATTTTTCCAAATACAGAATCAGTCACACGATTATTTGGTGCAGTATTAATGGATATTCAAGAGGAATTTCAAAAGCCAAAACGGAGACTCTTACGTGTTGTTCCTCTGTTAGATTCCTAAAGGCTAACTCCCTTAGGAGTCTTGTCAAGACCATCACTCTTATCCTAGAAAGATACCTAAAAAAGAAGGGTTATTTAGGTTGCCTTCAATTATCAAAAAATAGAAACAGGATAAAAAGAATATGACTAATTTTAGTTAGTAAGATTTAAATGCGAATAAAACATAACTGTAACTACAAATTTACACATAAATTAGGACTTGACTAGTCTATCCATACTGTATCTTACATTTCTCTCTCAAGATGTAAGATACAGCTCCAAATTGAGTGTTGTATCTCTCAGTTTAGCTTTTATTCATTCTTCTTATGAGAAATAACTGTTGTGTCTCGGTTAGCAGCAATTTCATTGGCACGGCTTTCTGCTTCTTTTTTAGTGGGAAAGGTCTCAGCTGCTTGTTGGGCGCCTTCTGTTTTTACTTCCCAGTGGTCGTCCTCTTCGACGTAGCGGACATGGACGTCCTTTTCAATATAGTCAGCTCCTTTATTACTAGCATCAGCTTGATGGTCAGTAATATCTTTTTTCTTGAGTTGCTGTTTATCTGCATTAGTAGCGTCTTCAGCCCACTCTTTGGCTTTCGCGGTTGCGATTGGAATAGCGTCGCTTTCTTTGTAGCCATCAGCTAACATAGCATTGGCAATATCAATGGCTTTAAGTCTAGTTGTCTCGTCAACGTTTTTCCAACTATTAGGGTAGTCGTTTTCTGTCCAAGGCATCATATTTCCTCCTCAATATGGTATATTTTATAGCTTTAGTTTACTGAAAAAGGAAAGTAGGCTCAAAAGATAAGACTTTAAAAAAAACATGGACAAGTCAAGCATTTATTGCTATATTAGTGTGGATATAGAGATTCGATAGAGAAGAGAGTAATTTGTCAGATTCCTTTTTAGCGAGTGGGAAAGGTGAGAGCCTACAAGGAAGCGAGAAACGAACCGCACTTCTTTTGAAAATAGTCTGAAATGAGTAGGATTGTTCGGGTGGCTCCGTTAACGGTAAGAAGGGTGCTGTCTAGCACTGAACGAGAGTGGTACCACGGATGATCGTCTCTCTTTTGCATGGCAAAAGAGGACGCTTTTTTTTGTCTACAAGAGAACAGTAAATAATGGCAAGAAACCATGAAGGAGTAGAAGAATGGATTATAAATTATTAATTGCAAAAGAAATTCACCACCATGTTGCTGAGTATTTAACAGAAGAAGCTGTTTATAACTTACTAGAAAACCCTAAACATGATGATCATGGGGATGTGGCTTTCCCAGCTTTCGCCTTAGCGAAAGCATTGCGCAAAGCACCACCAATGATTGCGAGTGAACTAGCAGAGAAGATGAACCACCCATTTATTGAAAAAGTACAAACTGTAGGACCTTACTTAAACTTTTTCTTAAATAAGAGTGAAATTAGTGCAGCTGTTCTAAAAGAAATCGCTAGCAAAAAAGAAGCATTCGGTAATGCAACAGTAGGGGAAGGCAAGACAGTTCCGATTGATATGTCATCACCAAATATCGCGAAGCCAATTTCAATGGGGCACTTGCGTTCAACAGTTATCGGTAATGCATTAGCTAATATTGTTGAAAAAGTTGGTTACCAACCGGTTAAAATTAACCACTTGGGTGACTGGGGAACACAATTTGGTAAGTTGATTGTGGCATACAAAAAATGGGGAAATGAAGCGGATGTTAAAGCTGACCCTATCGCACAACTATTGAAACTTTACGTTCACTTTCACGAAGTTGCAGAAGAAGAAACAGAGTTGGAAGACGAAGCGCGTGAATGGTTCAAGAAACTAGAAGACGGCGACCAAGAAGCGAATGAACTATGGAAATGGTTCCGCAAAGAGTCATTAAAAGAGTTCATGAAAATCTACGATATGCTTGATATCGATTTCGATTCATTTAACGGAGAAGCATTCTACAACGATAAAATGGATGAAGTGGTTCAATTACTAGAAGAGAAAAACCTTCTAACGACTGACCGTGGTGCAACAATCGTTGATTTAGAGAAATACAACTTGAATCCTGCCTTGATTAAGAAGAGCGACGGCGCAACGCTATACATTACACGTGATTTAGCGGCTGCGATTTACCGTAAACGTACATACGACTTTGCTTTGTCTTTATATACAGTGGGTAACGAGCAATCAAACCACTTCAAACAATTGAAGGCTGTTCTAACGGAGATGGGCTATGATTGGGCAGATGATATGCACCACATTCCATTCGGTTTGATTACACAAGGCGGTAAGAAACTATCTACGCGTAAAGGTAAAATTATTTTACTAGAAGAAGTGTTGAATGAGGCAACAAACTTGGCTATGGCTCAAATTAATGAGAAAAACCCAAGCCTTGAAGATAAAGAAGAAGTAGCTAAACAAGTTGGTATTGGCGCTGTTATCTTCCACGATCTTAAAAATGATCGCTTAAATAACTTTGACTTTGTTTTAGAAGAAGTGGTGCAATTTGAAGGGGAGACTGGTCCTTACGTACAATATACTAACGCTCGTGCGTTAAGTATCTTGCGTAAAGCCGCGGTTGAACTTGATCTTGACCAACCACTAAGCTTGAGTGACGATTATGCGTGGGACGTGATTAAATTAATTAACAGCTTCCCAGATGTAGTTATGACAGCCTTCGAAAAATTCGAGCCATCAGTGATTGCTAAGTACGCTTTACACTTATCACAAGCCTTTAACAAATACTACGGTAACACACGTATTTTAAATGATGATGCAGAAAAGAATGCTCGTCTTGTATTAGTTAAAGCAACAACAGTTATTTTACAAGAAAGCTTACGTCTACTAGGCGTTAAGGCACCAAATAAAATGTAATCAAAGAACCCAAGAAAGACTGCTGAAAAGCGCGTCTTTCTTGGGTTTTTTAATAGGAAGTGCCAAAGATTTGAACCAAGTACAAAATGTCACCATCATAGTAGACACCAACACCTAGTTCTGAAAAGTCAGCCTCAATCATATTTTGATAATGGCCTGGGCTCTCTACCCAGCCATCGAAAAGAAATTCTGCCATACCTACATCATCCAAATGATAAGTGGCTAGTGCTAAGTTTTCTCCTGTAACTTGATAAGTATAAGAGAGACCGTCTTCATTTAAAACCGTATAAAAGTCACTGCCATCCGGTCTTGTATGCGAAAAGCTTTGAGCAGACTCGAGTGCTCTAATATCAGCGGCTTGCTGAAGCGTATCATTTTGGGTTAATGTTCCGACTTCTAAACTGTTGCGTAAATCGTTAGTTAGTTGAAGGATAGTCTCGCGAAGTAAAAGGGAATCAACTTCATCGGGCTGGCTAATAGGTTGGTTAATAACAAACTGTTCCATACTGGATGAATCTGTGACTGATTCACTAGCGGGAGTTTGCGGTACTAAGTTTTGGAAAAAAGGTATAACCTGAGTGACCAATAGTCCACTGTCAATCATATAAAAAAATGTTCCAATTAGAAAAAGAATTGTAATGACTCGTTTTAGAAATCGCATCATTGTTTAGCCACCTCTTTCCCTTTTTCTTAGTTGTATTATAGCAAACATTTACCTTCAGTCCTTAAAATATGCTATCCTTGTCGTAAGAAAATGAGTAGGGGGAATGAATATGGTTCAAATAAGTCAGTGGCAACTGATTGAACGCCACAGCCAACCAACAGTCGTGATCAAAGAAACGGTTGCCCAAAGTCAATTAATTCCGATACTGAAAAAACACAAAGCAGATTTATTGGCTTACTTAGACAGTCGTGATAGCTATCCGGCTGGCGATTTTTTTGTCTACTATCATCAATTCAGAAAAGGGGGAGTCACTTATGAAGCAGGATTTCCTCTTGCTGTACCACTCAATGGAACCGGCTCTATTGAGCCATCTCAAAGAGTGGCAGGCCTTTATTTAAGTTGTTACGACAAAGGACCTTACCAAAAAATACCCAAACTCTATAAAGAAGCAGAGAAATGGTTAGCTGACCACGGTTTTGTTAAGTACGGCCAATCAGAGGAGATTTATCTCAACTATCATGAAGACGAAGACCAGCTACTCACCCAACTCTTAATTGCGGTTCGTCCATTAAACCTGATCATATACTTAAACCAAGCTCAAACTCTTATGGAAGAAGCACGTCAAATAAGCGATACAACGAACAATCATGAACTCATTAGTTATTTTAGTCAAACGGTCGACAAGTGGAATCAGTTCCTATTTGCCTTAAATAACCAACTACTACCTACCCAAAAACCAACTATAAAAGCAGCAAAGCAATTGGAACAACTTCCCCAAGCTTATGCCGTTCGAATTGCCCAAACTTATCGCTACTTCGCTCAGCACAATGTCACTCTTGCCTTTGAAGAATATGACCTCTTACAAGCTGAACTGATGAGACTTTTATAAAGGATTTATGATAATAAGCTATTCTCATTGAAATTGAAAGCAATAAGAGCTATTACAAGCAAGATAATAATCATGTTCAATATTGAAAGAGGATGCGAAAAAAATCAGTAGGTTTCGAAAGGGTTTTTCGCCGAAATGCAGCTTAGCTGTGTTGGGGTCCGTTTGAATAAGACGGGAACTGCCTGATAGTCTTGCCCAAAGACTATTAAGGAGTGCTGTCATTGTTGAGGGCAGAAGGAAATCCCCAGTGACCTTTTGCTCACTGGGGATTTTTGTATCCATTTTAGGTGCGTTCCGCTTTTAGTGATTGAAAAAAAGAGTAAGGTGGGAACAATGTTGAAAAAGAAAACATCATTTCAAATACCTCATACATATGTCTTATAAATGGGGGTTATGTTAGTAATGGCACTGTTAACTTGGATTATTCCAGCAGGACAATTTGATGTCATCGAATAAAACGGTCGTACGATTTCATTGCCAGGAACATGGCATGCGGTAGAGCAAAATCCGCAAGGTTTCTTTGCGATTATTAATTCTATTCCACGTGGTTTAGTTGAATCGGCGGAGATATCATTCTTTATCTTTTTAATCGGTGGTGCGTTTACTGTTATTAATGAAAAAGGAACAGTTGAGGCGTTGATTTACAAAACATCATAAAAGTTAAACGGTAGAGAAAGTTTGGTGATTCCCGTATTCCTATTGATTTTCGGGATCATGGGCGCAACGCTTGGCTTCTCTGAAGAAACGATTGTGTTTAGTGCAGGTTTTATGAATCCTTTTGCGGTAGGAATTGCACAAGGGATTGCCGAATTGCCAACTTTCTCTGGTATGGGATTACGCGTTGCACTTTTTATTGTCTTATGGTTGATTACATCAGCTTACATTATGCGCTACGCAAAAAAAGTGAAACAAGATCCAACTAATAGTTTAGTATATTCAGATATTGATAAAGACGATACAACAGAAGCAGCAAGTTTTGTTGAAATGAAAAAAGGTCATAGTATCGTTGGTTTGGTTTTCCTTATCGGTATGTGTGCGATTGCATTCGGTGTTGTTAAATATGGTTGGTATATCCAAGAAATTGGTGCAATCTTTATGACAACAGGGATCAATGCAGGGTTTGCTTATGGTTACAGCCCATCAAAAATTGCTGATTTATTTGTAGCAGGTGCATTGCCTGCAGTTGCTATGTATGTGATTCAAATTATTATTAACTTTATTATTCCATCTGGTTCAGGACAGGCAGCGGCGACCATGCCTATCATGGTACCACTTGCTGATGCAGTGGGTATCACAAGACAAACGGCTGTCATGGCTTACCAATTAGGCGCGGGGTTTATGGATTCGATTATGTTGACATCAGGTGTATTGATGGCACAACTATCCATTTCTAAAATTCCTTACAACAAATGGGTTCGCTACTTAGGTCCATTGATGATGATTTGGTTGTTAACAGGGGTAGTATTCTTAGTCTTTGCATACTACAAGCTCTACGGCCCATTCTAAAAATTAAAAATAAACTGAGACGTTTGCGCTCAGTTTATTTTTTTTATACAGTTTAGAATATATAATAATAGTTGCAATTTTTACTAAAAAACTCTAGACTTATGAGAAAGATAAAAAGTTTCAATAGAAGAAGGAGAGATAAAGATGGCTGACTTAAATTATGAAATTGTTGCTGAGATTGGCGTTCTGAGCACCTCAAAAAGTGGCTGGACGAAAGAGCTAAACGTAGTGAGTTGGAATGGTGGCGAACCAAAATACGATATTCGTGACTGGAGCCCTGACCATACGAAGATGGGTAAAGGAATTACCTTAAACGAAGAAGAAATTGGACAATTGCGCTTGTTAATCATCAATTAATTCGTTAGAAAGGATGACAGGCCATGTTTTTATTTTTTGATGTGGGACAATTTCGCAAGCAACTTAACTACAACCAAACATTGACTTGCCACAACTGTGGCCATTTTGGTCGCTACGAGGTTTATTTAATAGGAAATCGATTCCGATTATTTTTTATTCCGATTTTCACTTTTGGGAAAAAATATATGGTTAAATCAAGTTGCTGTGAGAGTTGGTATGTGTTGGATTCACTGAAAGGTAAGGCGATTGAACGGCATGAAACAGTTAGTATTGAATTGACAGATTTAGACCTCTATCAAGAGGGAAGACAAGCGACAGGCAGGTGTGACCTTTGCCAACATGCTTATCCAACCGGGTCAAGATTCTGTCCGCATTGCGGGAATCCGGTTCAAGACTAAGCTGACATGACTATAGGAGGAAAATTATGAAAACGAACAAAGAGCTTCGAATGATTGGGAGAGAAAATTTAAGAGGAAATTATTTAACAGCGGTATCTAACTTAATTTTAGTTGGTGTTTTTGGTCTTATTCTTCAAAGCATCCTTGGAAAAGTGTTAGGTATCTCAACAATAGATATAACTGCAGATATAACTGCTAATGATTTAAGTGATCCATATGGCGTTAAGCAATTTATAATAACAATGATTACATCATTTGTTTCAGCACTTTTAACGTTAGGTTTGACTTGGGGATTTTTAGATATTCAAGATGGTGAAAAATTAACGGTCGGTCACTTATTTAAACCATTTAAAGAAGGTATGGGTAAATCAATTGGTTTTTCATTAGTTAAGCAATTCTTATTAATGCTGTGGACACTACTATTGATTGTACCCGGAATTATTAAAAGCTATTCATGGGCGATGGCAGAATTTATTTACTATGATAACCGTGATTTAGCAATTAAAGATATTCTAGCTGAAAGTTCTTATATCATGAAGGGAAGCCGTTGGAGACTCTTTAAAATGGACTTTTTCTACAGCATTTTATATTTTATTCCTATTCTACTATGGCTTGTTTTCTTCTTAGTAACATTAGCAAGTCAGGGTGATAATGAGAGCTATGTTGCTGCTTTTGCATTACTAGGTATTTTGGTTGTTGTAATAGGCCTGACTACGGTGCTAGCTTTTATTATTGAACCGCGTCGACTATCAGCACGAGCAGCCTTCTATGTAGATTTAGTTGGGAAAAGTAACGATATTGTCTAAGTAAGAAAAGCGAACAAGTCCGCCTTGGCCTATGAAAAAATAGGACATCTGACCCTGAATTGTCAGGAGACTTCACGCTTCAGTGGGTTAGTCGAATGATATGCGTTAGCGAGCAGTGAAGCGAGCAATGGGGCAAATTTATCTTTTTTTCACTAGGTCAGGACTTGGGAGCTAGACATTGATGGCTGAACGTATAATCTCCTAGTCTATAAATAAAAACGAGTAAAGACATCTGTCCTTGCTCGTTTTTTGTTTAGACGACTTGTGTTATAGTTGAGATAAGAAGTTTACCACTAAAGCGATGGGTAAGGGTGAGGGCAGATGAACGAGAAAATGAGTATTTATGAAACAATTTTAAAGCAAAGAGAAGACGATTCATCTCTTCCTTATACATTCCAGGATCCACAACTAGCAGGAAGAGAAGACACCTTATTCATATTAATGACCGATGGCATCTCATTTACGCAAAAGGAAGAAATTGCCTTACAATGTTGCCAGATAATTAAAGAGATGCTGATTAGACAAACAGATACAGCCTACAATAAAATCCAACCTTTTTTAAAACAATACCCGATGCGCCTCTTTTTCATTGAACTAAAAGAGCGCCTCAAAGCACTGTTAGAAGAAGAACTAATCGACAGTCAAGAGCTCTACAAATTAGGAATGAGACTGGTAAAAACAAGTACATCTCCAGAAGAAGTAAAGCTTGGTATTATGATTTTAGGCCTTTATCCGAATGACTTAACGATGAAAGTGTTGCGAACATTAGGATTTCATAGTGACTATACGGTTTATGCAGCAGAAAGTATCCGTCAAAGCGCCACTAAAGAAAATCAATTTTTATTTGAGTTACTGCAAAATACCGATGGCTACGGCAGACTAGCAGCTCTCTTTTTAGTCAAGGCGGTGTCAGACGAACAAAAAGAATGGATTATTAATCACGCTATTAAGAGCGATTTTTTGTCTAGTATTTATGTCAATGTCGCCTTACAAAAAGCTGATATTCGTCATTATTTACTCTATTCGCCGATTACAGCCGAAAACTACCGCCATTCGATGTATGTGTTAGCTTATCGTGAGCCGACAGATGAAGGGCAGTTAGCAGATGATATATTACTCTTTATGCGAAAAATAGTTGACGCAAGGGAATTTGCAACCTCCTTTATCGAACAAGCAGGCTTAGTTATGATTTGGTTACAAGTCATTGATAGCTGGAAGCGGGACTATGCTTATCTTGAAAAACAGCTTGATAAAACGGAGCAATTGAGTGACTATTGGGATCAGCGTTTTAATAACTACGAAGAAATGATTCGGATGATTGAAGTCTTTTTAAATAAACCAAAATGGCAACATGTCGCCTTACAAGAATTAAAAGTTGCCAAGGAAACAGATTTTCTGATCGTCAGTGTGTTACAGTTTTTAGAAATGAAACCAGAGATGGCAGACTTTATGCCACGGTTGGCGGCTAATCCATTAGGGTTGAATTTACTCGATTTCTTCTTGGCTAACAATCCGCTCTATTATTTTGAAGAGGTGTGTTACTATCTGACGAATTTGTTGAGTGACCACGTTTTTGATTTACCATTTAAATTCGAAGAAGAAATTGAAAAAGAATCCCGGGACCTATTTAAATTGAATATCTGGATGGAAACCTTGTTTAAAACCATGCTAGAAAAAGATTTGTTTGCTCTAGAGTGGTGTTTGGATGCCTTAAATTACTATCATCCAAAAATGAGACGACTAGCCTTGCAGGCGTTGCGCAAATACCAAGACTTGTGGGAAGAGGAAGACGTTGCTGATGCACTAGAAAGCTTATTTGAATTCGAAGAAAATAAGCGTAATATCAGAATTTTACGCCGCTTGTTGAAAAAAGAAGATGATTCAAACAAAGAAAAAATAAATTTGCCACTTCCTTATATTATTAGTGAGCCGGCTTTGACCGACAAAAAGTTGTTGGATACCTATATCGCTGGAATGACTTACCGGGATTTATCCATTGTGGAAGAGTTGATTAAGCGCGGGAAAATCTTACAGCTTGTTCGTGAGAAAGACAACGAATTTGATCGATATGCGATTGGTATTACCATGGATGATGGCTATTTAATTGGCTATGTTCCAAAGGCAGATAATCGTGTCCTAGCGACTCTGCTTGATTCCAACGAAAAGCTCTATGCGCTTGTAGAAACAGACGCCCTAGAAGCCGATGAGACAATGATTTCTATTTATCTCAGAAAAACAATTGAGGGACCCTTAAAAGATAGAGCCTTATCAAGGGATAATATTGTAGCTTTCCCGAGTAAAAAATAAAAAGAGTGGGAAAAAAGGCGTTTAGCCCCGAATCACTGGAACGAATAGGCACAGGATGGTCGTAGATCATCCGAGCATTATTCGTGAAGTGACGTCGGGGCTGCCTTTTTGAGCACGTTTGCGCAACAATGATTCGTATATATTTTAGGGGCTGGGAGCCCCTTTTTGTTATTCATAGTCATTCATATAGAAAATACCAATTGTTCCCATTCCGGTGTGAGCAGAAATGACAGCTCCGATTGGATAGTCTATAATGTTTGCTGGTTTAAGCGTATCGTGCAAATGGTCTTTCATCTCTTTAACCGTCTCAGTTTCGTTCGTGTGAACAATTAAAATAGTTTGCTTTTCAATATATTTGGCTTCTGATTCTAAGCGTTTGTACATACGGTTTAGCACTTTTTTACGACCTCGTAGCTTCTCTTTAGGCTCTAACTTACCATCAACGACCTCAAGCAGCGGATGAATATTTAAAAGTCCGCCAAGAAAGGCACTAGACTTCGATAAACGACCGCCTTCAGCTAAGTAGTTTAAGTCTTGAACGGTAAAGAGAGATACCACATGTTTGACCATGAATTGCATACGCTCTTCAATTTCATCTAAACTGAAGCCATCAGCTTTCATTTGAATGGCTTCACGAGCCATCAAGGCCATACCGAGTGAGGCGTTCTGAGAATCTACAATTCGCAAATCAAAATCAGGATAGTCTTCTTTTACTTGTTGGTAGGCTAAAACGCCTGCTTGATAGGTTCCAGATAGGCCGCTTGAAAGGGCGATGTAAATACCACTTTCCCCGACTGACGCTAGCTTGCGGAACAAGCTATCAAATTTTTCTAGACCCACTTGGCTCGTTGATGGATGCTTGCCTACTTTTATAAAATCATAAATTTGGTTGTTTGTAATCTCAATTTGATCATTATATTCTTTACCGTCCATAATGACAGATAGCGGTAAATGGTTTACTTCATGCTCTTGAAGATAGCTCAAAGGCAAATCACAAGCACTATCGACAATAATATTCATTTCTTTTTCCTCCTAACGTTTTCACGAAATCTAAATCCTAGTATAGCATGTTCTTTTTAAAGTTGACTTCCTAAGTATCAGAAGATGATGGATTTTCTTCATTTTGGAAGGCATCTTTAATGCTAATAGCCACTTTCTCAGAAATCCCTAACTTTTTAATGTCATCGAGACTGGCTTGACGAATATTAGTCATCGTTTTAAAGTGACGCAAGACTTTAGTACGTGTTTTAGGACCGACACCATCAATGTCATCCAGTAACGATGAAAAGCTATTTTTACCACGAATCTGACGGTGGAAAGTAATCGCAAAACGATGGACTTCATCTTGGATACGTTGAACAAGGTGGAAGGCCTGACTACGAGGGTCGAGATCAATCACGTCATTGTCATCACCATACATGAGGGAGGCCGTTTTGTGCTTTTTATTTTTAACCATACCTGCAATGGGAATATGAATGCCTAGTTCATCTTCTAAAACTTCTTTGGCCGCTCTAATTTGAACTTTACCACCGTCCATCAAAATGAGATCAGGTAATGGTTTGCGTTCTCTCAATAGTCGACTATAGCGACGTCTAATCACTTCTTGGGTAGTCGCAAATTCGTTGGCACCTTCAACCGTTTTGACCTTATATTTACGGTAAGACTTGCGGTCTGGCTGGCCATCTTTATAAACGACCATGGCCGATACCGGGTTCGTTCCTTGGATGTTAGAGTGGTCAAAGGATTCAATCGTTTCTAAATAATTCAGGCCGAGTGCCTCAGATAATTCTTGAATCGCCCCAACCGTTTTGTTTTTGCTGCGCTCAATTAACATGAACTTTTCAGTCAGAGCCAATTCACTATTGGTAATTGCTAAATCAAGGATACTTTTTTTACTGCCACGTTTAGGAACGTGAACTTTAATATCGAGTGCTTCAGCTAGTAAGGTTACATCAACGCCTTCTGGAACGAGGATTTCTTTTGGTAAAATATGATTTTGTTCTTGATAGAATTGCATAATAAAAGAAAGAAGTTCTTCTTCTGGATTGCCGTAACTTGGGAAAAGGGCGGCTTCACGCTTAATAACAGTTGACTGACGAAGTAAAAAGACTTGAATCGAAATCCAGCCTTTATCCATATGAAAGGCAAAGACATCGCGGTTGGTATAGTCGCGTGACATAATGGTTTGCTTTTCTACCGTTGCTTCAATGTAACGGATTTGATCGCGATATTCAGCGGCTTGCTCGAAATTCATATCACCGGCAGCTGCTTGCATTTTTGTAACGAGGTTTTGCTTGATTTCTTTCACGTCACCATTTAAAAAGCGAGAAATACGTTTGATTTGTTCATCATATTCTTCTTTAGAAACATCGTGATCACAGCAACCGATACACTGGCCCATATGGTAGTAGAGGCAGGCGCGCTTTTGTCCTTTGTTACATTTGCGAAGGGGATAAACTTTTTGAATAAATTGTTGCGTTTCGCTAGCTGCATAAACGTTTGGATAAGGTCCAAAATAAACACCACCATCATTTTCGACGACAGAGGTGATAATGAGTTGGGGATCTTTTTCATTGGTTACTTTTAAATAAGGGTACATGGTTCCTTGTTTTAATTTAATATTGTATTTAGGCTGATATTGTTTGATTAGATTAATCTCAAGTAGCAAAGATTCTTTGTCCGTCTTTGTTACGATGATTTCAAAATGATCAATATCCGCTACTAACAAAGCTGTTTTACCTTCATGCTTGGAGTGAAAGTAGGATTTCACGCGTGACCGAAGATTTTTAGCTTTACCAATGTAAATAATGTCGTTATCCTTATTACGCATAATATAGCAGCCTGGCAATTCGGGAAGAATCGCCAATTTTTGGTTAATTTCTTCTCTGCTCATATGTTCAAATCCTTTATAATCTAGTACTACCAGTATACCACGACTTGATTGAAAGCAAATAACTGTAAGCTTTAGCAGTTTAGAGTGAGTAGAAAGCTAAAAATCAGTTTCTACTCACTCAAAAAGGCATTTTACGGAAGTTCAGTGCAAAAATACTCTCCGAACTTCCAAAACATATACAAACCACACAACATAAAGAGAGCGAAGATGCTAAAACCGTCTTCGCTCTTTTTTAACTCATTATTACAAACCGCACTTTAATTGTGCAGCACAGTTATTACAGGTATTACAGCCACCTAAGTCTTCAACCGTACCAATTCGGCAAATTGGACAAGTATCGCCAATTTCATTTCCGATTGTCACATCTGTTGATTCTAGGTCAGCAATTGTTTCAACTAAGAATGTTTTATCTTTATTCACTTTAGCTGATTCATTTGTTTCGTCAACATCGTCGAATTGATTTTCTTCAGCCTTCAATGTCAACACTTGCGAATCACGGCTACCATCAACATAAACGGTACCACCTTTAGCACCGCCATCATAGAGGCGCTCGTAAATTTTCTCAACTTGTTCAACCGTATAACCACGAGGCGCATTAACAGTTTTAGAAATCGAGCTATCAACCCAACGCTGAATGGTCGTTTGAACATCAACGTGTTCCTCCGGCGACAATTCCATAGCCGTTGTAAAGAAATCAGGCAGGTTATTCGGATCTGTTTCTGGATGACGGTCTAAATACTCTTGAACGATTTCAGCTTTTACTTCAATAAATTTACCAAGACGACCCGAGCGGAAGTAAGAAAAACTGAAGTATGGCTCTAAACCAGTTGAAACGCCAGCCATCGTGCCTGTTGAACCAGTTGGTGCCACCGTTAATAGATGAGAGTTACGGATACCGTATCTCAAGACACCTTCACGTACATGTTCAGGCATACCTTTCATATAGCCTGAGTTAACAAATTTCTCACGTAGCTGTTGTGTTTCACGACCTGTTTCACCAATAAGGAATGGGAAACTGCCGCGTTCTTTTGCCAATTCAATACTTTCTTCATAAGCTGTTACAGCAATGGTTTCAAAGACTTGATCGATTAATTGGTTACCTTCTTTAGAACCATAACGAACACCACAGTAGATTAACATATCAGCCAGTCCCATAATTCCTAAACCAACCCGGCGCTCGCCCAAAGCTTGCTTACGGTTTTCTTCTAGGAAGTAAGGCGTTGAATCAATAACGTTGTCTTGCATATGAACACCCATACGGACTGTTTTTTCCAATTTAGCAAAGTCAACCATTTGCAAGTCTTTGTTGACCATTTCAGCCAGGTTAACAGCAGCTAAGTTACATACTGAGTACGGTGCAAGAGGCTGCTCACCACAAGGGTTAGTTGCCACAACTTGTTGGCCGTATGCCGATGCATTTGTCATCTTATTAGCATTATCAATAAAGAAAATACCAGGTTCTGCTGCATAAGTCGCACAAATGTTAATCAGTTTCCATAAATCACGCGCTTTAATCGTACGGTAAGTACGGACAGCATGACCCATTTCTTCCCATTTACGGACATCACCAACGTTTACCCATTCCGTGTCGTAAATTGCCATCTCTTCTTTAGAATAATGTTCAACATCTGGGAAGCGTAGAGCATAGACACTATCCTGTTTAACAGCCTCCATAAAGTCATCGGTAATGCATACCGAAATGTTAGCACCGGTCAAGAATTCAGGGTCGTTAACGGAGTACGTACCGCCATCACGTAGTTTGATTTCAGCATCACGAATCACTGACTCATCAAAGCCACCATTACCTGCAATGGTTTTGTAGTTGACAATACCGGTATACATATTTATTTCTTTTGCAGTGAATGGGGTGAATTTTAATTTATCATGAGCCAACGTACGGATTTGTTCATCGTCAAAGTTTTCGATAATGTAACGTAAAATACGTGGGTTTTGCATTTTAGAAATAATAAACTCAGCAATATCTGGGTGCCAGTCGGATAACATAATCATTTGAGCACCACGACGTGACCCACCTTGTTCAACTAAGTGCGTTAATTTCGCAATATCATCTAGCCAAGAAACCGATCCAGATGAGCGACCGTTAACCCCTCTCGCTAGAGCATGACGGGGACGAAGTGTTGAACCATTTGTACCAACCCCGCCGCCACGACTCATAATTTCCATCACTTCCTTACGGTGATCAGAAATCCCACCACGTGAATCCGGAACAAATGGCATCACATAGCAGTTAAAGTAAGTCACATCTGTACCCGAACCAGCTCCGTATAACACACGACCAGCAGGGATAAAGTTTTTCACTTTTTGTTCTTCATAAAACTTTACAAAAGCGTCATAACGTTTTTCAGGAGAAATCTCAACTTGAGCCAATCCATGGGCATTACGCATGGCGATTTGTTCATAAAATAATTCAAGCGGTTTATCAAGCGAGATAATGGAACGTGTGACGATACCTTCTTCTTTCATCCCAAATGTATCGATATTTTGTTGGTATTCTTCAGAAACTAAAATACGAGCGGTCCCTTTATCCCAATCAAGCGATAGAATAGTACCCGTACCACGAGCGGGATATTTAGGATCTTCTTTTATTGTTAAAAGGACGAAGTCACCCTCTTTTAGACTGACTTTTTTCGTATCTTTAAAGGAGTAGCGATCCAGCATCACTAAGCGCGCAACACCGTCATACGTAATATGCATGTCTTCCGTAATTGGAAAGACAGCCTCGAATTGCTCGATATCTTGATTCAATGAGTCAAACCCTTTTTTTAAAGTGGAGGAAATTTCTGTAGCCACTACCATCACTCCTATCATATTCATTAAACACCATATATAGTGTTTATCTATTGAAAACTTCACTATATATACTATATCTAAAGATATATAAAAGCTAGAGAAACATTTTTTAAAAATGAAAATTGGATGGAAAAGTTGCTATTATTACAGGTGGCGCAGCAGCTATGGGCGAATCACACGTTCGCTTGTTTATCGAAGTTGGTTGGCAACAGGTTGTGGCAGAAACAGAAAACGGCTCAAACGTTAATATTTCTTCGATCAAAATCAAGCAATGGTTGGTATGATGCGATTGAAACGTATGGCTGAACCTAGTGAAGTCAGCAAACTAGTCTTATTCTTAGCTTCAAACGATTCAACAGGAGCTGAATTCGTTATAGACGGTGGTATTACTGCATAAAAAATGAATTGACAAAGCCTATTTTCAAGTGTATCATTCTTTTAAATGAAAAATAAATGAGAATGATTAAAAAACACAATGAAAAGAAAAGTACAGATAATCAATATATGACAGAAAACCTCGGTAGCTGAGAAGAGGGGATAGCGATTGTTTGGAAAATGATCTTTGAGTGGCTTTGTCGACCGTTTAGCTAGCTAAACCTGAGACATTGACGGGCGTTCCCGTTACAGAAACAGGGTATTATAATTGTACCTGGTGAGGTGCTTGCTGTGAGGCGGCACAAAATAAGGTGGTAACACGTAAAGACTAACTATAATCTTTTCGTCCTTAACAAACGGATCTGTTTGTTAAGGACTTTTTTTGTGTTCAAGACAATTTTATTTTTCATTCTGATCAATAAAAGGAGGATGTAGACGTGATTCAAATTGATTTAAGTCAGCAGGTGGCTTTAGTCACAGGTGGTAAAAATGGCATCGGGGCAGCCATTGTTGAGAAATTACGCCAAGCAGGTGCCGCAGTTATTTCAGCAGACTATGCTTACCAAGAAGACTTTAAACTAGAAAATAAACAGTTTGCGACCGCAAAAGTCGATATCACTGATGAAGCCGATATTGATAAATGGCTTCAAACAAGCTTAAATTATTTTGGCAAAATCGATATATTAGTCAACTGCGCAGGCATTTCCACTATGGATTTAGTCGTGGATAGCAGTCTAGAAGATTGGGATAAAGTAATGGCCGTTAATGCACGTGGCGTATTCCTCACTTCCAAAAAAGTTGGTAAACTATTGCAGAAGAAACAAGCAGGCGGGCGCATTATTCAGATTGCTTCCCAAGCCGGCAAAAATGGCTATACCGCAATGGGTACCTACGTTGCATCCAAACACGCCGTCTTGGGCCTCACCAAAACCATGGCCAAGGAACTAGCAGCCGACCAGATATTAGTCAATGCCGTTTGTCCCGGTATTGTGGAAACAGAAATGAAACACCGTGAAAGAATCGAAGGTGGCCTCATCCGCAAGATGACTGCCGACGACATATACAAAGAAGATTGCTCGCAAGTGCCACTCGGAAGAACCGCTCAGCCCGAAGAAGTCGCTAATGTTGTTTTATTTCTAGCTAGTCCGCTGGCGTCTTATATGACCGGACAAGCGATTAATGTAACCGGCGGCATGACCATGCATTAAAAAATAGGAGATGATGATATGAAAAAGAAGCATTTATTTTTATCAATAACAGCACTATCCACTTTATTTTTAGCAGCTTGCCAAGACCAAGCACCAGCAGAAGAAACATCCCAACAAGCAGCCGAAGAGCGTACTATTGTTGTGGGCTCACAGGCATCAGATGCACAAATTTGGGAATTTATTGCCAATTCAGATGCTGCTAAGGCGGCAGGTATCACAATCGAGGTTGAAGAAATTGATGGCGGTCCACAGTTGAACCTAGCTACAGCTGATAAAGAAGTCGATGTCAATGCCTTTCAATCTTGGGCCTATTTAAAATCTTTTAATGCTGAGTCGGGGGAGTCCTTAGCTGCCTTTGCGACCACTTATTTAGAACCGATGGGCGTTTATTCCGACAAATACACTAGCTTAGACGACTTGCCAGATGGGGCGGTCATTGCGATTGCGGACAATCCATCGAATGCGTCGCGTGGCTTACTCTTATTACAAAAAGCAGGGCTGATTACATTAACAGATGATTTTGATGCCCTTGGTACAACTAGTGATATTACAGACAATCCTAAGAATTTGGTCTTTAAAGAAATCGACGATACAACAGGACCGCGTGTGTTGGCGGATGTGGATGCGGCTCTTATTAGCAATACGATCGCCCTTGAAGGTGGACTGAATGTGTTGGAGGATTCGCTTTTCTATGAGGAAGCAGGCGAAGATACTAAAAATAATATTAATATCCTAGTCACTCAAACGGAAAACGCTGATGATCCAGACATTTTGAAACTAGGTGAGCTTTACCACAGTCAAGAAGTGCAAGACTATATCGAAGAAGAATTTGGTGGTACGAAAGTAGCCGTTAATATTGAGATTAGCGAACTCGAAAACCAGTAACCAAACAACTAATGAAAGTTAGAGGATTAAAATGACACAACCCATTATTCGCTTGGCAAAGGAAACGGATATCGATGACCTATTGGCCATTTTCACACCCTATGTGACCGATACGGCGATAACCTTTCAATACGACATTCCAAGCCGACAAGCCTTTCTTGAAAAATACCAGACCATCAGCCAAGAATTCCCATTTATAGTGGCAGAGGAAGCGGGCGAAGTGGTCGGTTATGCCTACGCCACACCCTTTCGAAAGGAAGCAGCCTACGCTTGGTCCGCTGAACCGATCATCTACTTAAAACAAGACAGACGCGGCAACGGCCTTGGCAAACGACTTTACCAGATATTAGAAGAATTGTTAAAAAAACAGCATATTCTGCAAATCGTTGCGTGCATCGCCTACACAAAAGGAGATAATCCTTACTTAACCAATAGCAGCCCCCGATTTCATGAGAAGCTAGGCTATGAGACCATTGCCCATTTTCCAAAGTGCGGCTATAAGTTCCAAAGTTGGTATGATTGCATTTGGATGAGAAAACTGCTCGTCGAGGAAATCCCCGTCGTACCGCAAGAAATCATTCCTTTTTCAAAATTAAATCATGACTTGGATAAGCTTTTAGAGAATAGTGTCGTTCTTTGATGTATAATAAGTAAGAACTCATTATAGAAGCGAGAAGGAGCAAGACATGACGAACAACTATCAGGAACTTCCTGTAAAAAAAAATGAAAAGATAAAGGTGAACTTCGAAGATTTAACTTCTGAAGGACTAGGCGTAGCGAAAGTTGACGGCTATCCATTATTTGTGGTTGATGGTTTACCCGGCGAAACGGCAATTGTAAAAGTAACGAAATTAGGCAAATCATATGGCTTCGCTCGTATTGAAGAACGCTTAACGACATCTCAAGACCGTATTCCAACTCGTGACGTGTTAGGAACACGTGTCGGAACGATGCCACTTCAACACTTGCGTTATGACGCACAACTGGCATTCAAGCAAAATATGGTAACGCAAGACTTCAAGCGTATTGCAAAATTACCAGATATCGAAGTTCTACCAACAATCGGTATGAACGAGCCATGGGGCTACCGTAACAAGGCACAGATTCCGGTTCGTGAAAAAGACGGAAAACTGCAAACAGGGTTCTTCCGTAAAAATACTCACGAATTGATTCCAATGGAAACCTTCCATATTCAAGATCCAAAGATTGATGAAGCGATTGTAAAAGTTCGTGACATTCTGCAAGAATTCAATGTGAAAGCTTACGACGAACGTAAACATATCGGGAATATCCGTCACATTATGGTTCGCCGCGGTTATTACACTGGTGAAATGATGATTGTTTTAGTAACACGTACAGCGAAACTATTCCCTAAGAGCAAAATTATTCCAGCTATCTTGGAAGCTTTGCCAGAAGTAGTCAGTATCGTTCAAAATGTTAACCCAAAACGAAGCAATGTGATTTTAGGCGAAGAAACGATTATCTTGCACGGCGAAGACCGTTACCATGACCAATTATTAGGCTTAACATTTGGTGTTAGTTCAAAATCTTTCTACCAAATTAACCCACTACAAACTGAAATCCTTTATAAGCTTGCATTAGAAGCCGCTCAACTAAGCGGTGAAGAAACAGTGATTGATGCTTATTGTGGTATTGGTACAATTTCATTGGCATTAGCTCAAAAAGCGAAACAAGTTTACGCAATGGAAATCGTTCCTGACGCGATTGAAGTAGCCAAAGAAAATGCAGCAAACAACCAAATTGACAATGTTGTCTTTGAAGTCGGTGCTGCAGAAGAAGTTATGCCGAAATGGGCAGAAGCAGGTATTAAAGCAGACGTGATCGTTGTTGATCCACCAAGAAAAGGATTGGATGCAGCCTTCATTGAAGCAGCCGTAGCTGTAAACCCTAAACGGATCGTTTACGTCAGCTGTAACCCAGCGACACTAGCTCGCGATTTAAGAATCCTAGCTGACAACGGCTATGAAGCAACTCAAGCCCAACCAGTAGACTTGTTCCCACAAACACTACACGTTGAGACGGTAGTCGCACTAACGCGCGTAGAAAAATAATAATTTTACCATCCCAAAGCGATTTGGGATGGTTTTTTGATTCTATAATATATGGTGTTAGTGAATCATTTGATATGCTCCCCCTAAAGTAGACACTTAAAAAAGTAAAATTACTTTAGGGGGATTTTTATGCGTTCAAACAGTAAACATACAACTGAAGAAATCGAAAGATATATTTTGATGTATCTGAATGAAGGAATCAGTTTCAAAGAATTAAAAGAAGCCTATGGTTTATTAATTAA
Organism: Jeotgalibaca sp. PTS2502; assembly: GCF_001975685.1. Classification (NCBI taxonomy): domain Bacteria; kingdom Bacillati; phylum Bacillota; class Bacilli; order Lactobacillales; family Carnobacteriaceae; genus Jeotgalibaca; species Jeotgalibaca sp. PTS2502. The sequence continues at coordinate 1,319,335 of NZ_CP019433.1, read as the reverse complement.
TTGGACGTCCTTTTGGGATAAAGTCTTAAGATACCAAGAGTATGGAATTAGTGGGATTCAAGTTAAATCTAAGTCCAATAAATATAGCAAAGAATTTAAGGACTTAGTCGTGAAAGAATATTTAGAAGATAGATTACCTATAGGTCAGCTAGCTGTTAAATATAATATCCCAAAAGTTGATACTGTCAGGAGCTGGATAAACAAGTATACTAAAGGGGAAGAAATGAGGAGCTATTCTCCAAAATCCGAGGTGTATACGATGACAGATAAAAAATCAACACAAGAAGAAAAAATCAAAATAGTCCAAGACTGCCTAGCTAATAGTTTATCTTATAAAAAAACTGCTGAGAAGTATCAGGTATCCTACAATAACGTGTATTCATGGGTTCAAAAATATAAGAAGCATGGTCCTGACGGACTAGTAGATGGACGAGGTCACGGCAAACCAAACTCTGTTCAAACGGAAGAAGAAAGAATCCGGGCTGAAAATGCAGCTTTAAGAGCACGAAATGAGTATCTAGAAACGGAGAACGTAGCGTTAAAAAAGTTAGAAGAAGTGGAAAGAGAGTTGATGTCACGCAAACGAGGTATGAAGCGGAATACCAAACGATCAAGAAACTACAAAAAGAAGGATACAAAGTAATCCATCTCTGTGATGCTTTGGGTGTGAGCAGAGCGGGTTATTATAAGTGGTTGAAACGCAAGCCGACTGCGTCGGAAAAACGGCTTCGAAAGCTTGTTGAATTAATCCTTCAAGTCTATGAAAAGCATAAAGGTATTTATGGCTATCGTCGAATAACTATCTATCTGAACCACTTCATGAACGCTAAAGTAAACCATAAGTGTGTCTATCGTTTGATGAAATTACTGAACTTGAAAGCTGTTATCCGTCGGAAACGATATCGTTACAAGCCCCACAATCCTGCACATATCGCCGATAATGTCCTCAATAGAGAATTCCGAAAGGACTATCAATCGATGGAAGTCTTATTAACCGATGTGACTGAATTTAAGTATGGAGAGAACGCCAAAGCTTATCTTAGTGCCATATTGGATTATGGCGAAAATAAGATCGTAGCCTTTAAACTATCGAAACGTAATGATAATGCCTTAGTTCGTGATACAGTTCGCCAAATTGAAGACAAGATTATATCAACCCAAACGCTTATTCATAGCGATCGGGGATATCAATACACGTCATACGACTTTAATAATTTTGTGAAGAAACATCAACTCACCCACAGTATGTCTCGTGTGGGAAAATGCATTGACAACGGTCCAATGGAGAACTTTTGGGGCATTATCAAAGAAGAAATGTATCGGCTGAAGACTTATATGAGCTTTGAAGAATTAGAGCGTGATATTGAACAATATATTGGTTTTTATAATACCCAACGGGTGACATTAAAAATGGGCTTAAGCATTCCGGCATAAAAAAACCATGCATGAACAGTATCATACATGGGACAAAGATTTTGTTTATTTACCTGTCTACTTGACAGGGGGCAGTTCAATTTCGATTCACCAACACCATATATTATAGAACCGAAAATATTTAAGTGCGTTTATGTCTCTCAGACTAAGAGTTTGAGAGAATTTTTGTGTAGGTGGTCTAACTATTACGCCGAACTAAGGATATTTTAGTTAAGGCATAGGTTTTCCATAATGAGCATAAGGGGGTGACAAAAACTTACTCCGTGGGGTCAAAACCTTTATCAAAAGGGTGAAGTTTAGTGCTAAAGGCAGATTAGATATCTTATTAAACACAATGGACCATAATGAACAAACAATAAAAACTATTTTTACTTAGAGCATATAGTTTTAAAGAATTAGGGCCTTGAAAAGAATAGTCAACGAACTATACTTATATGCATAGATTAACCGATTTGCTCAATAGGAGGAAGTATGAATAAAAGATTTTATCAGTTAGAATCACAAAAGCAGATGGATATAATTAATGCAGGCATTGAATATTTTGCAAGATTTGAATATAAAAAAGCATCTACAGAAGATATAGCGAAAAGCGCTGGGATATCTAAGAGCTTATTATTTCATTACTTCAAGAATAAGGAAACATATTTGCGTTTTTATATAATTATGCAGAGGAACTAAGAGCCAGTAAAGTCTTTAGAATTGACTTATCTAATAAAACTGATTTTTTTGAAGAATTAGAAATAGTAATAGAAAACAAATGTATTTTCTTTGCTGAGAATCCATATTTGATAGATTTTTTAGATAAAGTCCGTAATTCTGACCAACAATTCGTTCAGAACATAATAAATTTGGATACAGTTAATTTGGCAGAAGACACAATTAAAAAGTATTTTAGCAATATAGAACTTAAAAAATTTAAAGAAGATATAAAACCAGAACAAATAATAGAAATGTTGATACTATTACTGGATGGCTACTTATCCAATAGATTAAAGTTAAATGAAAAAGTTGAATTGGATGATATTATGGGGAAATATAAGAGATGGGCGAAAGTATTAAAACAGTCTGTATATAAGGAGGAATTTTTATGAGAATAGCAATATTTACACTTGGTTCAAGAGGGGATGTGCAACCTTATGTTGCCCTAGCAAAAGCCGCAATATCAAAAGGGCATAGTGCAGTAATATGTACCGGGAAAAGTTTTCAACATTTTATTGAAGGAAATGGTGTTGCGTTTGAAGAGGCTACAAGTGATTTGATGGCTATGCTTGAGACTGAAGAAGGGAAAATGGTATTTAATGATGCTTTGAAACACCCCATAAAGACTAAGCGCTATTTAAAAGATGTGGTGAATCCAGCATTTAGAAAAACATTAGATGACTTTTATAAAAGTGCACAAGGAGCAGATATAATTATTTATCATCCGAAAGCTTTTGGAGCGCCTGATATAGCAAAGTTTTTAGGCATTCCTTGTATCAGTATGCCGCCCGTTCCAATAACCTATCCAATTGAAGAGTTTCCGAATCTAGCAATATCACCTACCAGAAACTTGGGTAAAGTCATAAATAAATTAACATATAAAGTAATGGATAAGGCAGAAAGTGCTAGTATTAAGGAAGTAAATGATTTTAGAGAGAAAACATTAAACTTACCTAAGCGAAAAAGTGGTGAGTACACATTTAACATTGATGGTAGAGAGATACCTATCATCTATCCTATTAGTTCGTATTTATTTAAAGATGTGAAAAGTTGGGCAGATAAAGTGTATTTACCAGGATTTTTCTATCTTGATACGGAAATTGAAGTACTTGAGGAAGAAATACTGAAGTTTATTAATTTGGGAAAAGAACCCATTGTAATCTCCTTTAGCAGTATGCCCCTGAAGTCACCAGATCTATTCAAGGAGAAATTAGTTAAGGCACTAAAAGAAACCGATAATCGTGCAATTATTATAGCGGGTAATAGTGGAATTACTTTTGAAAAGGAAGAAGAGATTTTAACAATAAAAGCAGCCCCACATACTTTGTTATTTCCTTTAGCTAAAGGAATAATACATCATGGTGGAGTTGGAACGATGGCAGCTGCATTAAAAAGTGGCAAGCCACAAATAATTATACCTTTTGCAGTGGATCAGCCTTTTTGGGCAAATAGACTATATAAGTTAGGATATGCTTTAAAACCCATAAAAGAAATTGAAGTTACAACTGAAGAACTAATCAGTAGATTTAAAGAATTAGAAAAAGCTGAAGTAAAGCAAAAGGCTCAGGATATAAAAAGTGCTCTATCTAAAGAAAATGGGACAGAGAATGCTATAAAATATATAGAGAATTATTGTGATAGATATTACAATAAGTAAGATTAATATTTTTTACAATATGAATTTGATTATTTATAACGTGAAAATAAAAGGTACTCAACGATGTAAGTGTAATCAAAAGGGGTAAAAAACTCTAAATTTACCCCCTAGAGAATTAGTTTTGTTAAATTGTATAAGACTAATGTGATACCGCATGTGGAGATGGTAGTTCTTTTGTCAAGAAAATAGGAAATGAGCCTACGCCTACATACAATATATTCGTAAGAAAGGATAAATTCATTGGAAATAAAACTTGCTAATAAAAACAATTTCGGTCGCAATTCTCTTAATGATTTTAGGCGATATCAAGAAGTGAAGAATGTATACCGTCTAAAAGATGGTCAGCTGAGATTGGTTTACAATCCCTTTACTGAAGACTGGGATGATGAACGCCGCATTGAAAAAGCAGAGGAGATTCTCAGCGGGCAATATGTGACCTACTGTGCTTTTGAAGGAAATCGAGTAGTTGGCGAGATTATGCTACTTCCACGACTGAACAAAGACCGCCTGATTATCGACAGTTTTCATGTCTCTTCAGATTATCGCCGTCGAGGAATAGGACGCGCCTTGCTTGATGCTGCCAGGCAAGAAGCCTTAAAACGGGGGGCGCATGCTTTATATGCTTCCTGCTGCAGTGCGGAAGAAACAATTCGTTTTTACACCGCAATGGGCTTCCGCCGGAGCGCTGATCCCATTGCTTCCTGCATAGAGGACGAGCCCTATGACTTGCAGATGGAATGCAAAATTATCTGACAGTTTTTCAGATTTATTTGGTCGATATGTTCCCGCACACATAGAGGGTGGATTTGTTCCCCTGTACTGTTGTTATTCACGGCATTGTCTCGTTCCACGTGGAAACCGTAGTCGCACTAGCACGCGTAGAAAAATAAAGATTTGACCATCCCAAAAAGATTTGGGATGGTTTTGTGTCTCTATGCGGAAAAACGTTCTTTGCAAGCAGATTTTCATTTGCAACAGCGGAATTTGAGCTAAAAACCTCTCTTGCAAACAGAATTCCATTTTCAAAAACGGAAATACACATCAAATCCTCCTTTGAAAGTAAAAAATAGCTTTCAAAAGAGGGTTTTGCTAGTTTGAACGGAAGTTGAAACCGAAAAGGACTTTCAAATTCTACGATACCAACAATCCTATTCATTGTTGTTAACATTGTGCTGCTTTACAATAGACTTAACACAGACAGAGGAGGAATTAACATGGCAGAGTTAAAAACTAAGGAAAATGATGGAGACGTTCATGAATTTATCACCACCTTCGCAAACACCCAACAAAAGCGTGAGGATAGTTTTGAACTAGTGAGATTTATGCAAAAAGTGACTGGCTATCCACCTAAGATGTGGGGTGAGTCGATGATTGGATTTGGAAAGTACCATTATAAGTCTGACCGCAGCAAACAAGAAGGCGATTGGCCATTAGTGGCATTTTCCCCTCGCAAAGCCGCCATCTCCTTATATGTCTTTACAGGAAATCCAGAGCACGAGTATTTATTAGAAAATCTGGGTAAATTTAAAATGGGAAAAGCGTGTATCTACGCTAAGCGACTCTCCGACATAAACACTGATGCACTAGAAAAATTAATACTTGCTACGATTGCATTCTTAGAAGATAAGTATGGGAAGTCAACTAACCCAATGAATTAGTCACACTTCTCTGGAAAACCTCACACCCTGTGCAATCCTAAGAAAAAAAGCATAATAATTTTGCCACATCTCTAATGGCTAAATTAACCACTAAAAGCTTTCATGACTAGCCAAATAAGCAAGCTTGTCCAAGCAAATGTGATTTTTTTTCATTCTCTCATCTAAATATTATAGTGCTTTGTATTCTTTTTTAGTATAATAAACAAGATTGAGAAATTTACATGAATGACTGTGTGTCAGTTCAAAGATTTAGTCGTACAACAAACCTTTGAGGTGAATAAATGGAAAAAAAGCGTTATCCAGCAGAAGTACTTGATATTACAATTCAGAAACTTAATTCAGATGGTTACGGTTATGCCCGTCATATCCACCCACCTGACAGAGGGTCCAATGGAAAAAGTTTACATATTTATGTGACCAATGTTGTGGTAGGAGATGTCGTTCGTGTAACAATTGACAACGCAAAAGGTCGTGGTAAAGCAGTCGTTGAGTATGATGAATTATTGAAGCCAGGTCCTACTCGGAATTTAGAAGTTCCAACGAATAAGCTTGTTCCAGGCGGTACACCTTTACAATACATGCATTACAAGGATCAATTGGCCTATAAAATGGATATGGTAAAAGGCTACCTAGCTGAAAAGAATTTCGATACAAGTCTTGTTAAACCGATTATCGGGATGGATGAACCAAACCGCTATCGAAACAAGATGGAGTTTACGTTTGGTTCAAATGGTGAGCTAGGGCTCTTTCAACAAGGGAATTTCCGCCGAGTGATTGACTTGGAGGATTCTATTTTAGCGCCTAAAATGATGATTGAGGTTAAGAAAATCGTTAGTGAGTGGCAACATCATCACCAATTATCTGGTTATGACAAAATCGAACAAGAGGGTCTATTGCGTAATTTATTGCTGCGCTATTCCTTTGCGCTAGACGAGTTAATGGTTGTTGTTTATGCAACCAAAAAACCAACGGAACTTCAACTAGCAGTGGATGATTTGGTTGACCGCTTAACGAAGCAGTTCGCCAATCTAGTCAGCTTACAATGGATTGAACATGCCTCAGCTACAGAACGTGTCAAAGCCGATGCCACATATGTGTTACATGGCAGAGACTACATGAATGACGAATTAAATGGTTTCCGATACCGCATTTGGCCGGATACCTTTTTCCAAGCCAATCCTGTTCAAGCTGAAAAACTAGTTGAACTGGCACTAGAAATGGCCGACGTTAACAAAGATATGCGCGTACTAGATTTATTCTGTGGGGTGGGAACCTTTAGTCTTCCGCTTGCCGAAAAAAGTAAAGAACTCGCAGGTATTGAAATTGTGGAAAATTCAATTTTATCTGCACGACGAAATGCGACCGACAATGGATTGGACAACACCTATTTTGTGGTAAGTGATGCCCGCCAAGGATTGATCGACTTAAAAGAAACATGGGGATTCCCAGATTTACTCGTATTAGATCCACCTAGAAGTGGTGCTGGTGGAAAAGTGATGCGAAGTATTGCTCGCTTTGGGACAGACAAGGTTGTTTATATTTCTTGTAGTCCAAAGAGTTTAGCCGATGATTTAACCTGGTTAAGAGATTTTGGTTATGAGTTGATCACAGTTCAACCGGTTGATCAATTCCCGCATACGACACATGTGGAGTGCGTAGTGCTTTTAGAAAAACGAAACGAAGTGTAAAAAAAATAGGAAATCAAGAAGGGAAATTGGGAGAAATACAATGGAGATTTTAATGGATGTACTGCTTATGCTAGGCGGCGTTGCCGTATTTATGTTTGGTATGAAGCAAATGAGTAATGGTTTAGAACAGAGCGCAGGATCCGGAATTAGAAATATTTTCAAGAAAATTAACAAAAACAGAACAGTGAACTATGGTATCGGTATTGGTGCCACCGCACTTGTTCAATCGTCTTCCGCAACATCAATCATGACAGTTGGTTTAGCCCATGCAGGTATTGTATCTGTGAAGCAGGGTGCTGGCTTTATCTTAGGATCAAAAGTTGGAACAACGTTGTCAGCCTTTATATTTGCTCTTTCAGGTGTTAGCAAGGGTGGCTTTAGTATCAGTTCTGTATTTGCGGCTTTCGCTTTCGTGGGAGTTTTGATTATTTTCTCAACTGAAAATGAAAAGCTAAATAAAATTGCGCCATTTCTAATCGGATTTGGTATGTTATTTATCGGTATGGAAGTAATGGAATCAGCTATCGGCGGTGCTGATTCAATATTGAGTATTGAACTGTCTAAAGTCTTTAAATTTGAAATTATGCAACAACCGATTTTACTTGTTATTTTAGGTATTCTCTTTACAGCGATTATCCAATCGTCTTCAGCATCAACAGGTATCTTTATTGCCTTTTTAGCAACTGGCGTTATTCAAAACATTGACCAATCCTTCTTCCTTGTTATGGGAGCAAACATTGGAACATGTAGTGATGGGATTATGGCATCACTAACGACAAATGCTAAAGGAAAACGCATTGCCTTATTCCACGTACTAACAAGTCTGATTGGGGCAATTTCCTTTACTATTATTTTAATGATTTTCAGAGCACCAATTGTTTCCGTTTTTGAAAGAATGTTCCCAGCTCAACCACAGTTTAGCTTGGCAACATTTAATTTGATTTACAATACAGTCTACACACTTGTCTTGCTTTATTTCTTAGATCCACTCGTTAACTTGGTTAATAAAATGATCAAAGATAAAAAAGAAGACAATCAAGAGTTGAAGTATATCGAAGAACGTTTCTTGAAAACACCAACAGTTGCAATCGAGCAAGCTTTAATGGAATTGTTTGATATGGCTGTTTTATCAAAAGAAAACTTGAATCGTGCCTTTTCAGCGCTAATCAAAGGAGATACGAGCGAAAAGAAACAAATTAATGAAGTAGAAGACCGCATTGACTTCTTAACAAGTCAACTTGCAGACTACTTTATTAAAATTTCATCTGCAACGCAATCTGCTGATGATGAAGCTTTAATTGGTAGTTTACATCATGTTGCCAATGACGTTGAACGTATTGGTGACTATGCGATGTTACTATTTAAAGATACTAACGATTTGAAAAAACGTGAGCTTTCCTTCTCAGAACAAACGAAAGAGGAATTACAAGAGATTTACAGAAATATCTCTGATATGTTCGATTTAGGTTTCGACACCTTGAAAACGCGTGAAGTTGATAACTTCCAAGATGTAGCAGAGCTTCAGAAGAAAATTATTAAAATGATTTCTGCAACACGTAAAGAGCACGTTGCACGTCTGAACTCAGGAATCTGTTCAGTCGAAGTATCGAAAAACATCTACTCTGTTTTATTCTCGCTACAACGTGTATCTGAGCACTTCTTAAATATTGTTTACTCTGTTCGTTCAACAACAGGTGACGAAACAGAAGCCTTGCTTGCTTACGAAAAAGAATTTAAATAATCATTTGAATCTTGTAATTGTCTAACTGACAGTTGCAAGGTTTTTTTATAGACTAGGGGATTATAAGTTCAGCCATCAATGTCTAGCTCCCAAGTCCTGACCTAGTGAAAAAAAGATAAATTTGCCCCATTGCGCGCTTCGCTGCTCATTCAGGGTCAAATTTCCTATTTTTTCATAGGCCAAGGCGGACTTGTCCGCTTTTCTTATTAAAATAATATAAAAGATCGTATAATAAAGACAAATAATAGATGAGGTGGTCCATTTGAATACAAGAGAAAAAGCAGCACAGTTTATGTATCGTCATGCCCGTCCCCTTGAAATGAGTTGTTGGCAATATCACTTTGAAGGAGGCAGTCAAGAAGCCGTATTAAAGGCATTAGCTTTCTATCAAAATGAAGATGGTGGTTTTGGCCATGCCCTAGAAGCAGATGCTTGGAATCCTCACTCGACACCGATTCAAACATGGGCTGCAACAGAAATACTCTATGATATTCAATTGATAGATAGCAATCATCCCATTGTCAAAGGGATTATCGCTTATCTTGATAGTGGAGCCGATATGGCTGGCGATTTTTGGCTAAATACCGTGGTGACAAACAATGACTATTCGCATGCGCCGTGGTGGCAGGAAGATGAAACGAATAAGACTCCTCATACCTACAATCCGACTGCTAGTTTAGCTGGTTTTATTATTCGTTTTGCAGATCAAGATAGTCCTTTATATCAAAAAGCAACCCAAATTATTCAATCAGCTTATCAACAAATTATGAGTGAAGAAGAATCAGCTGAAATGCATGTCTTAAGTTGCTACTGCCGCATGTTTGATTACTGTCAGGAAGCTGGGGTGAAGCTATTTGATCAGAATAAACTAGCAGACAAACTACGCCAGCTCGTCAGTGCTACGCTAACAACAGATACGACAGAATGGGAAAGTGGTTATGTCTGTAAACCATCTCAGTTTATAGCAGATAAAAAAAGCCTATTTTATAGCGATCATCAATCCTTAGTTGCTGAAGAGTGTCAACTTATCATCAATAGCCAATTGGAAGATGGTTCATGGGCTGTTCCTTGGACTTGGGGAGAAGACAGTGAAGCATGGGTGATTAGTAAAGAATGGTGGAAAGCACACATTGTTTTAAAAAATTGCCAATTTTTAAAACAATGTCAGTGACAAGTCGCTAAGGAGGGATAAGAAGATGCCTATTTATTTTTATGGTTGCATCACAATGGATGGTTATTTAGCTGACAGTCACCACCGCTTGGACTGGCTATATGACTCAGGTGACGTGGCCGAGACAGACTATCAGGATTTTTATAACAGCATGACGGTAACACTAATGGGGCGGCGGACCTTTGACGAAATCAAAGACCATCCAGACATTGATCAGTTTTATCCGACAACCGATAATTATGTTTTTACCCATCAAAAAACGATAGATACGAAAGGTTTTACAGCCGTTAGTGGCGATGTCGTGTCCTTTGTTCAGCAATTTGAAGCTGACCAACACATCTGGGTTGTGGGAGGAAACACCATTTTAGCACCACTATTAGAAGCGGATTTAGTAGACAGCTTAATCATTCAAATTGCGCCTGTTTTACTTGGAAATGGTGTTCCACTTTTTACACAAAAGGAAGGCTTGAAACGATTTAAACTAGAAAAGATCAACCAATACGGCCAGTTTGCGGAAATGGTTTATCATAAATGAAAGTAGCGCCAGCGAGAAGGCTGGCGCTACTTTATTATTGCTCGGTATATCGTTTACTTAAACGGTATAAACCGAACCCACAGTAGATAATGATAATGACATAGAGCAGATAGAGGGCTAATAGGAATAGGGATAAAACGTTAATTACACCACTTCCCCCAAAATGAACACGCTGAAACAACAGATTGGTGTTAGGCACGATAATGACTGTAAATATAACCAATATTGGTAACATCCGACTATAAAAAATAGCTTTGACCATATCTAGCCGCGATTGGTTGTCTGAAAATAATTCTGTGTTGCTATCGCTTAATGGTTTTTTGAAGTATGAAAAAGTCGCAAACTCAGTCACATACTCCCAACCGCTATCTGTGAAAAGTTGGATGTAACTGTCAAAATCTTCTTTTTTAGCATCTCTTAAATACAGTCTGTAAGCGTAAGGCTCTGCATCAGCTTTCTCAAAGGTATAAATTCCCGGAAACTGGACAGCTTTAAGCTGGTAGCCTTTTTTGCTCATTTGTGAGAGATAGGCTTCCTCTTTTTCATAATCAGCAATAGTAAAAAATTTAAAAGACTTCAATAGGTTTGGCATGAGTAACAACTCCTTTACTATTTTGGTAGAGCCGCTCAATACGGCTAATTTCTTTTTGTAAGAAAGTTTTTCCGAGTTCGGTAATATGGTAAATTTTTCGTTTCTCTTCTTCTCGAATAAAGCGAATTAGTCCGTCTTTTTCCATTTTTGATAAGCTACCGTACATGGTGCCGGGGCTAATTGTCATATCGCCTCCAGTCAGTGTTTCTATTTTACTGCCAATACTGTAGCCGTGCATTTCTTCTTGTAGGCAGTACAAAATATAGAAACTGGATTCAGTCATTGGTATATAAATGCGTTTCAGTCGTTGATCCATTAAGGTCACCTCATTTTTTGTATCGAGTCTAGATGTATCGAGCTACGATGTATAAATAGTATATCGCACTTCGATACATCTGTCTACTTTTTTACGCTGAGTCAAGTCATTGCAAACCTGCTTTCTTTTTAAAAGTGGATGAGAGTCTGCTAAAAATAGCACTTATTTCTGTTCTAACAGACAAGATTGTGCTAATATAAGTCATTGAAGAAATGTTGCAGACGATACGTTCGATATGTTTTGGGAAAAGCAGATCTTAGACCTGCTTTTTCATTTTGACTAGATAAGAGTAAGGATGAAGGGAATTGACTATGAAAGAGAATTTTTGGCAAGAGTTACCACGTCCATTTTTTATTTTAGCACCAATGGAAGATGTGACTGATGTGGTTTTCCGTCATGTGGTTGCTAAAGCGGCAGCTCCTGATGTTTATTTTACAGAATTTACAAATAGTGAAAGTTACTGCCACCCAGATGGCATTGAAAGTGTGCGCGGTCGTTTGACGTTTACAGAAGACGAACAGCCGATTGTGGCACACATTTGGGGAGACAAACCAGAATACTTTAAACAAATGAGTATCGGTATGGCTGAAATGGGCTTTAAAGGTGTCGACTTGAACATGGGATGCCCGGCACCGAATGTGTTTAAACATGGCCGTGGCGCTGGTCTAATCCGTCGTGCTGAAGTAGCAGCTGAACTGATTCAAGCAGCTAAGGCTGGTGGATTACCCGTTAGTGTGAAAACACGTCTAGGGCATGCTCAAGTTGACGAATGGAAAACATGGTTGCGTCATGTGTTGGAACAAGATATTGCCAACCTATCCATCCATCTTCGTACAAAAGTAGAGATGAGCCAAGTTGACGCGCACTGGGAATTGATTCCAGAAATTAAGAAAATGCGTGACGAGATTGCGCCACAGACGCTGTTAACCATTAATGGTGATATTCCTAACTACCAAGTAGGGCTTGAACTAGTTGAAAAATACGGTGTTGATGGCGTCATGATTGGCCGCGGTATTTTCCAAAATCCATTTGCTTTTGAAAAAGAAGCAAAAGACCATAGTCCAAAAGAACTGATTGATTTGATGCGATTCCACTTAGAGTTGTTTGATGAACATTCGGCAGCTAATCCGCGTTTGTTTAAACCATTGCGTCGCTTCTTTAAAATTTACTTGCGTGAATTTAGAGGTGCTAATGATTTGAGAATCCAATTGATGGATACTCAAACAACTGATGAAGCACGCGCATTGCTAGATGCCTTCGAAGCAAAATATTTAACGAAAGAAACAGTATAGTTAAGCGAAGCTGGGATGAAATCCCAGCTTCTTTTTATCGTAATTTACGATACAGCTTATAAAAAAGTGCTGTATCTTACATTGAGCAGTCAAAATGTAAGATACAAGTCGCTAGAGCTATGCTGTATCTTACATTTCCACCTTCTAGTGTGAGATACAGCTGATTTTGACAGCCTGTATCTCACACCAGAAGCAACCACTACTTCTAACCATCTATTGAGGTCTGTCCCGGAATCTGATAAACTGAATATTGTCTTTCAATATGTTAATAAAAAGCAATAATGGAGGAAATAGAGATGGAAAAGTATCGATTGGCACTGATTGGACCGGGGCATTTAAATGGGATTGTAGCTCAGGCCTATCAAGATGGCTTGTTGCCAGAATTTAAATTAGTTGGCGTTTTAGGACGAAATGACGAGCGCACACGCGATTTTGCAGATCACTTTAATTGCCAATCTTGTGCAACAATTGAGGAATTAATGGCATTAAAACCTGACTTCACATCAGAAGCAGCGTCTCCTCAAGCGGTCCGAGATTACAGTGAACACGTTTTAAGAAGTGGATCAAACTTAGTTGTGGTGACAGCAGGCGCTTTTGCGGATACAGACCTTTACCAAAGTGTAAAACAAACAGCTAGAGAAACAGGTAAGCGCGTCTATATTGCTAGTGGTGCTGTCGGTGGTTTTGATGTTTTAAGGACCGCTGCTTTGATGAGTCCTATTAAGGCAACGATGACGTCTAAAAAATCAATCCGTTCTTTATTTTATTCACCATTATTTAAGTCACACTATCCCTTTATTACAGAACCAGAGCGTGCCTTTACCGGTTCAACGATCGAAGCGATTCAACAATTGCCCTTCCACTATAACGTTGCCGTTGCGACAGCACTAGCTAGCGCTGGCCCAGACCAAACAACCTTAAACATCGATGTCGTCCCTGATTTTGTCGGTGATGATTATAAAATTGAAATCGAAGGCGATGAAATCAAGACCGAATTGAATATTTATTCGCGCACACCACGCATTGCCGGCTGGAGTATTGTGGCTGCCTTACAAAATGCGGTGGCACCGATCGTCTTTTAAGCCTAACTTCTAGCTTGCAGGCTTAAAATAAAGTAGTATATAAGTATCACATTTAAACATAGATTGGAGAAACACATGAAATTTATTTCTTGGAATATTGATTCATTAAATGCTGGTTTAACTAGCGATTCAGCACGTGCTTTATTAACACGTGAAACGTTCAAGCACATTATTGCCCTAGACGCAGATGTGGTTGCCATACAAGAAACAAAATTATCAGCGGCAGGTTTAACGAAAAAACATACAGAAATACTAGCCGACTTAGCACCAGCCTACGAAGCAGTTTGGCGTAGTTCGGTTGAGCCAGCTCGTAAGGGTTACGCAGGGACTCTGTTTTTATACAAAAACGAATTAAACCCAGTAATCAGCTTCCCGGAAATTGGAGCGCCAACAACAATGGATTATGAAGGGCGCATGATTACACTTGAATTAGACGATTTATTCGTTACACAAGTTTATACACCAAATGCAGGAAATGAATTGGCTCGATTAGGAGACCGTCAAATTTGGGATGAAAAGTATGCTGATTATCTAGCACAATTAGACCAAACAAAACCAGTTGTGGCGATGGGCGATTTTAACGTTGCCCACAAGGAAATCGACTTGGCTCATCCAGACCGTAACCACTTTTCAGCTGGGTTTACCGATGAAGAGCGTCAAGGGTTTACTAACTTACTTGCGCGCGGCTTTACCGATTCCTTCCGTCACTTACATGGAAACATCGAAGGCGTCTATACGTGGTGGGCGCAGCGTGTCAAAACAAGTAAAATCAATAACTCAGGCTGGAGAATTGATTACAGCCTCGTGAGTGATCGTATTGCTAACAAGGTATTGCGTTCAGAAGTTATTGATTCTGGCACTCGTCAAGACCATGCACCACTATTGATCGAATTAGATTTATAAAAGAAACGAGAATGGCTGGGCAACTGTTGCCCAGCTGTCTTTTTGAAAGGAAGAGATAACATGGATGGAAAAAAACGAGCAGATATTACAATTGGCGCTCACGTTAGCGTCGTTCAAAAACAAGACCAACGTACCGGCAAACTGACAGAAGGTGTCGTTGCCAAATTATTGACCAAATCACCTAACCACCCGCACGGCATTAAAGTGATGCTGGAAAATGGAATTGTCGGAAGAGTGCAAAAGGTTCACTAAAAGCTATTGACGACATTAGAAAACAATGATAAAGTTTCACTAATCATAGTTGATACAGTGAAGAGAAGAGTAACTGCACGCATCACATAGAGAGAGCCCGGCTGGTGGAAAAGGGCAGTGATAAAAGCAGTGAAGATGAACTCGGAGTATATAAGTGGTTTACGCTACTTATACGGCAGCAACCGTTATCTTGTCAGATTTCAGCTTATTTGAGCGGAATTAATGAGGCAGTTGATCTTAAGCAACTGTGAATAAGGGTGGTAACACGGAAGTATCCGTCCCTTTGTTTATCAATAGTTGATAGACAAAGGGATGGGTATTTTTTTACTATCTAAACCAAATCTACAACAAAAAAAGGAGCGATTTAACATGGAAAAAATTGCAAGTTTTACAGTCGATCATTTAAACCTAAAGCCAGGACTTTATTTATCTCGTGAGGATAAAGTAGGCGGACAAACGATTAAGTCATACGACTTACGTTTTACAGCACCAAACTTTGAACCGGTTATGAATACAGCAGAGATTCATACAATCGAGCATATTGGAGCAACCTTCTTAAGAAATCATCCAACTTTTAAAGATGATGTGATTTACTTTGGACCAATGGGCTGCCGTACTGGCTTTTATTTAATTTTAACAGAAGCTGTTCAACCAGCGGATGTCCTACAATTACTGAAAGAAACATTCCAATTTGCGGCGAGCTTTGAGGGAGAAATTCCAGGAGCAGCTGCTCGCGATTGTGGTAACTACTTGGATCAAAACTTGCCAATGGCACGCTACTATAGCGAACGCTATGCGAAAGTATTGGATGGCATTACCGATTTATCATTTGAATATTAAAATGCAGGCATTAGGAAGGTAAAAAACTTCTTGATGCCTTTTATTATGGCGTGAACTGTCGACTGGCGTAACGATTAAGGCTCACTCGACACAAAAAGCACTAAAAGTGTCGACTGAGCAATTATTTTTAGCCGACTCAGCACTTTTTAGCAAAAAACTGTCGACTGGGCATGTTTTTCTTTCTCACTCGACAGTTCTCCTTTCTTACTTAAACAATATTGTAACTATACCGATATAAACTATATCGTCATGTCGCTAAGGTTTTTAGGGAGAAGTGGAGAGAGGGAAATGACTAAGAAACGTGTATTGCCAAAGTTAAGTTTTAATTTATTGATGCTGATTATACCAGCTATATTAATTGCAATAACTGCAATGAGTGTGACAACGTTTAATTATTCAAGAAATCTCATCTTACATTCTGTAGATGAAAGAATGACCTTACAATTGAGTTCTACTGCTAACCAGATTGACAAAATCATGTTGAAAGAGCGCGCCTTAGCAGAAAGTGTTGCGCGTTCAGTTGAGATGATATACGAACGGGCAGAAGAAGAGGACTTTAACAAGTTGTTAGTAGATTCAACTGATTTATATAGTGAAACAGTTGGAATGGGAATTTGGTTTGCTCCAAACACTTATAAAAATATGGAAAAGTTTGCCCCATATGCCATGGTAAGTGAAAACGGGAAAGCCATTGCTAGCAAAGAGTATACAGAAGGCGATTTTGATATTCACACAAGTGAGTGGTATCAAATAGGACCAGAAGGTGACGGAGGTTTGACCTAATGGATGCCTACGCAGCAGAACAAGGCTATGAACGTTTATCACTGAGACATAAAGAAATTTACTTATCTGATTTTAGAAGGACAAAGGCTGAGAATTTAAAAACAGTCCTTCGTTATCAAGTACGGCCTCTTTAGAAGTTGGAAGTGCTTGCATGATAAATGTTGTCTTGTTATAATCAAGGCAAATAAAGGGAAGGTTGTGTGTAAATGTACACTATCTAATAAATCGGTAATTGAAGAAGAAAAACTGCTTACCGAGCAGCTTTCTTTGTCACGGTTTTTTAGATAGCAAACCATTTTCAAGCAGCCTAGGAATAAAGGTCTTATTCCGCCTACTTAAAAGTGATTGTATAAAACCGTCCACAGAAAGCTGTGGACGGTTTTATTGTTTTAAGGAGGTTTTATTTATGTTACACGTTAATCACCTAACCCTACACCATTTAAAGGATTTAAAAGATCTTGTTCGTGATCTGTCGTTTGTCGTTAATCCAGGCGATAAGTTAGCCATTATTGGCGAGGAAGGAAATGGCAAATCAACCCTATTAAAATGGTTGATGGATGACTCAAAAATTAATGATTATATCAAAGCTGAAGGTCAAAAAATTAACCACTTTAGTAGATTGGCTTACTTACCTCAAAGTTTGCCAGAGCCACTATTTAATCTAACTTTAGAAGACTACTATTTTAATCAAGACGATGTTTTAGAAATGGATTTTAGCTTGCTCTACCAACTGGTTAGTCAGCTAGGCTTTGACGCCGATCGCCTGACGTCAAAACAAAAGCTAGCCGAGTTATCAGGCGGTGAAAAAATAAAAGTTCAGCTACTGAAACAGCTAGCACTGAATCCCGATTTACTCTTATTAGACGAACCATCAAATGACTTAGACTTGGAGACATTAGCTTGGTTGGAAAATTTTATTAAGCAAACACCATTGACAGTCATTTATATTTCTCACGATGAAGCCTTTCTTCAAGCCACTGCTACTAAAGTCATTCATCTTGAACAATTGCGCCATAAAACAGTAGCCGTTGCGACTGTTTCACACTTGTCCTATCAAGATTATATGACCGAAAAACAAAATAAATTTCAAAAACAAAGTGATTTAGCCCTCAAACAACGTGAAGAGCACGAGAAGAAGATGGCTAAGTATCGTCAAATTGAAAGCCGCGTTCACCATGAACAAGAAACCATCAGCCGTCAAAACCCAGCAGGTGCACGCTTGCTGAAGAAAAAAATGCATAGCGTAAAGGCCATGGGAAGGCGATTTGAACGAGAATCCGATCAGTTTGAAGATATTCCGATTACAGAAGATGCTATTCTACTTAAGTTTTCTCATACTCAGCCACTCGCTGATGGGAAAATCATTTTACGACTTGAAGATGAGATGGTCCAAACACCGGATGGTCATACACTCATCCAGTCTGTTCAGTTTTTACTAAGAGGAAAGCAAAAAGTAGGAATTGTAGGAAAAAATGGTATTGGTAAAAGTAGCTTATTAAAACTCATGTGGGGAAAATTAAAAGATCGTCCTGACATAGCAGCAGCCTATATGCCACAAGCTTATCAAGATGAGTTTGACTTGTCTCAGACACCGATTGCTTTTTTAACAGAAAGTGGTGATAGTGACGAAAAGACACAGATCATGACGTATTTGGCTAGTATGCGATTTACGAGAGAAGAGATGACCCACCCAATAGCAGAGTTATCTGGTGGTCAGCAAGCCAAGCTCTTTTTATTAAAAATAGATCTCTTAGGTAAAAATGTCCTGCTTTTAGACGAACCGACGCGTAACTTTTCGCCATTGTCTCAGCCAGAACTACGTCAAGTTTGTCGTGATTTTCAAGGGGCAATCATCACTATTTCTCATGATCGTTTGTTTCTAAGAGAAGTCTGTGATGTCGTTTATGAACTAAAAAAAGACGGATTAAGCTTGATAGACGTGGAATAATCAGTCCTCCCTCTTCCATTTTTTTAAATGTTTGATATAATTATTTTTAATCGTATTTTAATTTTATCTCATTTTCCATTGCTGAAAGGGGAGATTGACATGATCAAACACAGACTAAAAATAGTCGATATTATAGATGAATCACAAGGAACAAAAACATATATTCTGGAAAAACCAGAGGATTTTAATTGGGAAGCAGGTGCCATGACACACGTTGGATTAGTCGGCTTTGATGAAGGCGATAGTCCAAATAAAGGGTGGGTAAGGCATATGTCAATTTGCAGTTTACCAAGTGAGAACCATATCGCTTTTACGACTAGAACCAAGTGTTCGTCGGAATTTAAAGAGCGTTTAGCTGAATTAACTGTTGGTGATGAACTGATTTTATTTAAAACAGTCTCTCATCTATCATTGAAAGAAAGTCATAAGCCATTGGTCATGTTAACGATGGGAGTAGGGATTGCAGCAGTTCGACCATTAATCATTTCCTTGATGAAAGAACGATCAGATATTCCAACTATTCAAAATATTACTATTGATTCAAGTGGTGAATTTATTTTTAAAGAGGAACTCGATCAATTTTGCAATGGCTGTTTATCGAATCATTGGTTCGAGTGCAGAAAAGACTTTTACGATAGGGTTAATCAAACTTGCCAGCAAAAAGATGCCGTTTATTATGTGATTGGTAGTGACGAATTTATCATCAATATGATTCTAACACTGAGACAGAACGGGATTGAAGACAGCTCTATTGTCATTGATAAACGCCAACAAATGCTACCGAAGTATTTCCAGACAGCTGTTTAAAAAATGTGTAAATGATTATTTTTCTCATCTTTTTATCATTTATCGCTTGACTCTGAAAAAAATTACCGTATACTAATAAACAATTACATAAGCATAAAAACCGAAGAAGTGGAGATAACGGTGTAACGTGCAGTTACAGGGAGTGAGGGTTACTGAGAGCCTCGCACAACGCAGTGCATCAAATGGACCACGGAGGGCGCAGTCAAAGGAAGCAATCGCTTCTGAGTATTCTGCGACGTGACGCATACGTCAGTTGCGAGGGATATGGTTGTATCCTGCAGAGCGTACAGGCAGTCGTGTCTGTAAATACAAGGTGGTACCGCGGATTTGTGATAAACAAAACCCGTCCTTGACTTTCATTAGTCATGGGCGGGTTTTTTATTTTGATTTAAAGGAGTGTTAGTAATGATAAAACCGACGTTAGCAGAAGCGAAAGCATTAGCCAGTGAATACAGCGTGATTCCAATTGCCTATGAGATGTTTGCGGATCAAACAACATCCATTCAAGCATTAAATAATATTCGAAAAAAAAGTGATCATTATTACTTGCTGGAAAGTGTTGTCACAAAGGACAACTGGAGTCGCTATTCCTTTTTAGGCTATAACCCAAGCTTAGTATTAAGTTGCACAGATGGTAGAGTGAAACGAACGTTAGCTGAATCATCAACAGAAAAAGTAGAAGACCCGATGGCCGCTATTTCAGACCTCCTTCAAGAGTATAACAGTCCACAACTCGAAGGTTTGCCACCATTTACAGGAGGATTGGTTGGTTATTTTTCATATGATTGTGTGAAATATATGGAACCGAGTCTAACATTAACGGACAACAATCCCGAAGGCTTTTATGATTACCAGCTGATGGTTATGGATAAGGTTATTGCCTTTGACCATTTCCGCCAGAAGATGATCTTAATTGCCAACATTAAAATAGATCAACTAGAAGCTAATTACCAACAAGCTGTAGAAGACTTAAAAGATATGGCCGATACGCTATTAACGGCAAATGACTTCAAGGACAGTGACCTAAAGCAAAAAGTAGGCGAGTTCGAGCCCTTGTTTACGGAAGAAGCTTTTAAGCGAGTGGTTGAAAAAGTTCAGCACCATATTGTCGAAGGCGATATTTTCCAAACCGTTGTTTCCAATCGTTTTTCAGCTCCTTTTGAGGGTAGCTTACTACAAACTTATCGGGTATTGCGAACCGTCAATCCGTCGCCTTACATGGTTTATTTTCACTTTGATGATTTAGAAATTGCCTGTGCGTCTCCTGAAACGTTAGTGTCGGTAAGGGATGGCCAAGTATCATCATTCCCATTAGCAGGAACCGTACCAAGAGGGAAAGACGCTGCTGAGGATAAGGCTCTAGTAGAGGGGTTGTTAGCTAATGAAAAAGAATTAGCAGAGCACGATATGCTAGTTGATTTGGCTCGCAATGATGTTGGGAAAATAGCTGAGTTCGGTAGTGTGAAAGTCACAGAATATCGTGAAATCAAGCAATTCTCTCATGTCAGCCATATTTCTTCAAAAGTAGAAGGTAAAGTTAGGTCAGATGTCTCGGCACTTGAGGTATTAGCGGCTGCTCTACCAGCAGGCACGTTGTCCGGTGCTCCTAAAGTAAGAGCATGCCAGATTATTGATCAGCTCGAACAAACAAAGAGAGGTCCTTATGGCGGAGCGTTAGGCTATATCGACTTTACGGGAAATATGGAAATGTGTATTGGTATTCGGATGGCTGTTCGAAAGAACGACAAAGTCTTTGTTCAAGCAGGAGCGGGAATTGTTTCTGAGAGTGATCCTGCCAGCGAATACCAAGAAACAAAAAACAAAGCTAGAGCAATGATGACGGCTTTAGCTCCTCAGGGGGAACAGTAGATGATTGTGTTAATTGATAACTACGACAGTTTTACTTATAACTTATACCAATTATTAGGAGAGCATAGCCAAACAGCTATTAAAGTCGTTCGCAATGATGACTTACTTGTTGAAGAGCTAGCTGCTCTAAACCCTAGCCATATTGTTATTTCACCAGGTCCTGGACGACCGGAGGAGGCTGGTATAACCGTAGACTTGATTAAAGAACTAGCAGACCGTGTACCGATATTAGGTATCTGCTTAGGACATCAAGCCATTTGCCAAGCTTATGGGGCGGATATTGTTCATGCTAAGCCGCTTGTTCATGGTAAAGCCTCAACCATTCATGTTGCTAGTGGCAGCCCTATTTTCAATGGCTTACCGCCATTGTTAGAAGTGGGACGTTACCATTCTCTAATTGCTGATCGTCACACCTTGCCCGATGATTTATTGGTCATTGCTGAGAGCACGGATGGAGAAGTCATGGCAGTGAAGCACCGTGACCTTGATTTGTATGGTTTGCAATTTCATCCAGAATCAATTTTAACGAAACAAGGTAGCCAAATGATTAAAAATTTCATTCAATTAGGGGGAGTCAATGATGATTAACGAGGCCATTAGTGCTATTTTCTCTGGAAAAGATTTAACGACAGAAACAGCTAGAGCTGTCATGGATTTAATGATGGAAGGTCAAGCTACTGATGCGCAAATGGGCGCTTACTTGACTGCTATGCGAATGAAAGGAGAAACCATTGATGAGATAGCAGCTAGTGCAGCAGTGATGCGAGAGAAAAGTACTAAACTAAAGACGAACCGAGATGTTCTAGACATCGTAGGAACGGGTGGAGATGAGCTCAATAGCTTTAACATTTCAACCGTATCATCGTTTATTGTTGCAGCAGGCGGCGTACCGGTCGCAAAACATGGTAATAGAAGTGTTTCAAGTAAGTGTGGGAGTGCCGATGTTTTAGAAGCGTTGGGAGCGAATATTAACTTAACAGCAGAGCAAAGTGCCCAAATTCTTCAAGAAACGGATATTTGTTTTATGATTGCGCAAGCTTATCACTCTGCTATGAAACATGTGGCACATGTCAGAAAACAGTTAGGTGTTCGAACGTTATTTAATATTTTGGGGCCACTAGCTAATCCAGCAGGAGCTAGCCTGCAGCTATTAGGCGTTTACGATGAGAATTTAGTTGAACCTTTGGCGAATGTATTAAATAAATTAGCTGTTAAACGTGCCATGGTTGTTCATGGTCATGACGGTTTGGATGAAATTACCATCACGGGAACAACAACCATCTGTGAAGTCAATAATGGGAAAGTGACCAGTTACTTTATTACGCCTGAACAATTTGGCTTAGAACGAAGCAATCTATCGGCTCTCATTGGTGGCGAACCAGAAGAGAATGCTCAAATTGCCCTAAAAATATTAGAGGGTGAAAAAGGACCTCGTCGCGATATCGTCGTCATGAATGCAGCCTGTTGTTTATATATGGGCAAAGAAAATCTGTCATTGCGTGATTGTGTTCGCTTAGCAGAAGATTTACTGGATAGTGGGCAGGCAAAGGCTAAACTACTTCAATTTATTGAAGCAACTCAGTCTTTGAAAACGGAGGTATCGGCATGACAATCTTAGATGATATAGTAGCTGCAACCGAAAGACGGCTAGCTAAGGATCAAGCAGCATTACCCTTAGAACAATTGAAACAACAAGCATATCCTGACCGACCTGCATTTGCCTTTGAACAAGCCTTAAGAGAAAAAGACCTTTCATTTATTTGTGAAGTCAAACGAGCATCACCATCAAAAGGATTGATCACTGAAGATTTCCCCTACCGGACCATTGCTAAAGATTATGAAGAAGCAGGCGCAACAGCTATTTCAGTTTTAACCGAGCCAGACTTTTTTCAAGGTCACGATGCTTATTTAACGGAAATTAGTCGATCCGTTTCAATTCCTATTTTGCGTAAGGACTTTATTATTGATCCTTATCAAATCTACCAAGCTAAGGCAATCGGAGCAGATGCGATTTTGCTAATTTGTGCGATTTTAACAAATGAACAATTAACAGACTATATTACCTTAGCTACTGAACTTGGCTTATCCGTTTTAACAGAAGCTCATAATCAAGAGGAAGTCCAAGCAGCGGTTGCAGCTGGCAGCCGGATTGTTGGTGTCAATAATCGTCAGCTACATGATTTTTCTGTTGATTTCCAAAATAGTATTTCGCTTCGTCAGCATGCACCAGCTGATATCATCTTTGTTGCTGAAAGTGGCATTCAAACGGCAGCTGATATTGACAGTTTAAGAGCAAATAAAGTCGATGCTGTCTTGATTGGGGAAACCATCATGCGGGCAGATGACAAAAAAGCGAAAATTAAAGAACTTAGAGGCGATTAAATGGTTAAAGTTAAAATATGTGGGCTGCAAACGCAAGCAGATATAGAAGCTGCTAATCTAAGTCAGCCCGACTATATCGGTTTTATTTTCGTAAAACAATCAAAGCGTTATATTTTACCAGACCATGCCAATAGACTTCGTCAGTTATTAAATCAGCCCATTCAAGCAGTGGGGGTATTTGTGAATGAAGAGCACGCTCGAATTGTTGACATTGCTCAGGCAGGAACGATTGACCTCGTACAATTGCACGGCGACGAGGACGACAACTATATCCACACACTCAAAAAAGCATTAGAAATACCCGTTATTAAGGCCGTTAGTGTCGGTAAAACAGTTGAAGCGAGTACTAAATCAGCTGACTACCTCTTGTTTGATACAGAAACTGTTGAGCGAGGTGGTAGTGGTCAAGCCTTTGATTGGGAGCTTATTTCAGAATTTAACAAGCAGCCATTCTTTTTAGCGGGAGGATTAAATACTGAGAATATTCAAGCAGCGCTAGCTGTTGTTCAACCATTTGCTCTTGATGTCAGTAGCGGTGTTGAGACAGATGGCAAAAAAGACCCACAAAAAATGCGAGCCTTTGTGGAAATAGTAAGGGAGCAAACAAGATGACAAAAGGAAGATTTGGAGATTTCGGTGGACAATATATACCGGAAACCTTGATGACAGAAATTCACCGTGTAGAGGAAGCCTACAATTTTTATAAGGAAGACCCTGAATTTCAAGAGGAGTTAACGCAATTATTAAATGATTATGCAGGCCGACCATCACGCTTGTATTATGCTAAAAATATGACCGAAGACTTAGATGGCGCTAAAATTTATTTGAAACGAGAAGATTTGAATCATACCGGATCGCATAAGATTAATAATGTGCTTGGGCAAGCGCTATTAGCAAAACGAATGGGTAAAACACGTTTAATTGCTGAAACAGGTGCAGGTCAACATGGCGTTGCAACAGCCACAGCAGCAGCTCTTTTAAACATGGAATGCGAAGTTTTTATGGGAGAAGAAGATACGGATAGACAAGCGTTAAATGTTTTTCGTATGGAGTTGATGGGAGCGAAAGTGAATAGTGTGACGAAAGGTACGCGTACCTTAAAAGATGCTGTTAATGAAACCATGCGCGAATGGACGAACCGCGTTGACGATACTCACTATGTATTAGGATCAGTGATGGGACCGCATCCTTATCCGACTATGGTACGTGATTTCCAAAGTATTATTAGCCGAGAAATTAAGGAAAGTATGCTCGAAAAAGAAGGAAAATTGCCTGATGCTGTATTAGCTTGCGTCGGCGGCGGATCGAATGCGATTGGTGCTTTCTTTCATTTTATCGATCATCCTGAAGTGGCTTTAATTGGTTGTGAAGCAGCTGGGAAGGGAGTATCAACAGGACAGCACGCGGCAACGATGGCTGAAGGGACAACCGGAATTTTCCACGGTATGAAGAGCCTGTTTTGCCAAGATGAGTTTGGGCAAATTGCGCCTGTTTATTCCATTTCTGCTGGCTTAGATTACCCTGGCATTGGGCCAGAGCATGCGCATCTCCATACTAGCAAACGGGCGAGCTATGAGGCGATTACTGATGATGAAGCAGTAGCGGCATTTGAATATTTATCTAAGATCGAAGGCATTATCCCTGCTATTGAATCATCACATGCGGTTGCCTATGCACAAAAGTTAGCGCCGACTATGTCCAAGGACCAAACCATCGTTATTTGCCTATCTGGTCGTGGTGACAAGGACGTTGCTGCCATTGCGCGCTATAAAGGAGAAGATATTTATGAATAAGATTCAAGATGCTTTTCACAACAAAAAGGCCTTTATTACTTATTTAATGGCGGGGGATCCCAACCTTGACCAGTCAGCTAAGCATATTTTAGCGTCTCAAGCAGCTGGAGCAGATTTGATTGAAATTGGTATTCCCTTTTCAGATCCTATCGCTGAAGGCCCAGTCGTAGAAAATGCTAGTGTACGTGCGCTAGCAGCTGGTATTCGTTTGAATCATGTTTTTGATATGGTCGCTAGTATCAAAGACCAGATGCATGTTCCAATGGTATTTATGACCTATTTAAACCCCGTTTTCGTTTACGGCTATGATGCTTTCTTTGCCAAGTGCCAAGAGGTCGGTATTTCCGGTATCATTATTCCCGATCTTCCTTTCGAAGAGCAGGAAGAAGTGAAGACAGTCGCAAAACAATACGGGATTGCAGTGATCACCTTAATCGCGCCAACGTCCCTCTCTCGCATTAAAGAAATTGCCAAGCAAGCAGAAGGATTTATCTATTTAGTATCTTCAATGGGGGTAACAGGCGTTCGCCAAGATATTACGACTGATATCGATACACTTGTTAAACAGATTAAAGAAGTGACAACCACTCCTGTAGCAGTCGGTTTTGGAATTAGCCAACCCCAACAAGTTGCTCATTTCTCCAATATGGCTGATGGCGTTATCGTCGGCAGTGGGATTGTTCGACTTGTTGAAGAACATTTAGAAGCAGCAGAGCCTTATGTTTATGATTATATTCATAAGATGCAGTCAGCTCTTCGTTAAATAAAAAGCAGTTAAGGACATTAACCAAAAGGCTAGTGTCGTCACCTAGAGATTCAAATAAAGGAAGAGCGTAGGCATGAATAGCAGCAGATTATGAATGAAACCAAATATCTAAAACTTTAAAACCAAACATTAATAAATATAAAATAATAATCATTCGTCTTTAGAATTTTTAAAGTAAATATATATTAATTTATTTTCAATTAAGCTTTAAAAAACGAACAAAGTGTGATAGTATCTATTTATCAAAATGAAAATGAGGTGCCCAATGGAACGCATTTATCAAGGTAAAACCAAAGATGTTTATGCTAAGGAAGACGGCAACATTCGTTTGTTTTTTAAGGATGATATGACAGGGAAAGATGGTGTTTTTGATCCAGGTGAAAATCAAGTTGGCTTAACAGTTGATGGATCAGGACGATCAGGTTTAGCAGTCAGTCAGTACTTTTTTGAACACTTAGAAGCGAATGGTATTGCGACACATTACTTAGCAGCAGACTTGGATGAAAAGACGATGGATGTAAAAAAAGCAACCGTCTTTGGTCAAGGACTTGAAGTCATTTGCCGTTTCAGAGCATTTGGTAGTTTTATTCGTCGCTATGGTGCCTACATCGAATCTGGCGAGCCACTAGCTAGCTATGTGGAAGTCACTATCAAAGATGATGACCGTCAAGATCCAGTTATCAGTGAAGATGCCCTTAATTTGTTAGGTATCTTAAAAGAAGACGAATACCACATTATTAAAGAAAAAACCATTCAAATTTCAACACTTATTAAAGAAGAATTAGCGGCTAAAGGATTAGACCTTTATGATATTAAGTTAGAGTTTGGCCGTTCTGCTGAAACTGGCGAAGTTATTCTAATTGATGAATTATCAGGCGGTAACATGCGCGTCTTCAATGGTGATCAATCTGTTTATCCCCTTGATTTAGAAACGTACTTATTTTAGAAAAAAATAACGGCTGAAACTGTCGACTGGGAAATAAAATCACTCTTACTCGACAGATTAAGCAATTATTCTCAAATAAAAAAGGAAGCTGCTAGGATAATTATCCTAGCAGCTTCCTTTTTTATAGACTAGGGGATTATAAGTTCAGCCATCAATGTCTAGCTCCCAAGGCGGACTTGTCCGCTTTTCTTATTTATTATCTGCATCCACACGGTCTAAGACCAAATGGTAGCCATTCTCACCGTAATCTAAACACCGTTTCACACGTGAAATCGTTGTTGAAGATGAACCCGTTTTTTCTTGAATATGGGTATAGGTTTCACCAGAGCGAATCAGTTTAGCTACTTGTAGGCGTTGTTTCATTGACAACAATTCATTTGCTGTGCATAAATCTACGAAAAATTGGTAGCATTCCTCTACAGTTTCCAACGCTAATATGCCTTCAAACAAGTCATCCATTTCCTGATCTTTAAATTGATTCATCTTTCCAAAAATCTCCTTTTTTATATCTAACTCTCTCATTATTCACTTTACCACAATAAAGCGGTAAAAAACATTGTTTATTGCTAACAGTTATGTTATTTTAATATTAATACTTTATTGAAGTAAAGTGGTAGAGTGATAAAGCAAACGAGGTGAAAGCATGACCAATCAAACGATATTAAAGCAATACCAGCTTGTTAATGACTATATGAACCGTCTCGACCAAAATGGCTACCGCTTGATCGATTTAAATATGATTGAGCCCTTCCATTTGAAAGATAAACATTTCCAACCATCCAGTATTCTCTTTGAACGTAATGAGCAGATGTTTGCCATTAGGAGTGACTGGACAAGAACGCTCCTAAACTATAATGAAAACTTTCTACTAGAAGAACGGCTATTTGGTTATTTTGGTCCCGTTATTCGCGATTATCAATCCTTTAATCAAGCAGGCGTTGAATTATATGATGCTAGCCAAGCAGAGATTATAGCAAGCTTGATGCTCCATCTTTCTTTTGTTACTGATAATACAAGGCAACCTATGCACTCGATGGTTGTTAACAATGACTTCTTACTAGACTTGTATTTAGAAAAATACAAACTGGATGACAGTATCAAGCAACTCATTTATGAAAAAAATTTATCTGAACTAAGAAAGGAACTAGGGGAGGACCACCGTATCTATCAATTGATGGCAGTCCCTGTCAGCCAGCAATATCAATTAGTGGAAGAAGAGTTTGGCTACCACCAAGAAATGCAATTTATTAAAGCAGTGAAGGAAACCGTTAAAGACTATAAGTTAAAAGTTATTTTAGACTTGTCGTTTCGCTCACCGCAAACTTACTATAATGGCTTTTATTTTCAAGTCTTTTTGAATTACGTTAATCCCTTGTTGAGTGGTGGGAAATACAACAATAATGCATTCGGTATTGCATTAAATCTGTCGGATGGAGGGTTATTATGATAACAGTTGCCTTAAGTAAAGGACGGTTACTGGATGATTTTATCAGCTACTTAGACCGTCAAGGCTTACCTCATTATTTAGATGTCTTAAAAAATCAAAATAGAGCGCTCTTTATTGAAATCGATAATATCAAATTCGTTTTTGCTAAGGGGCCAGATGTACCGACTTACGTGGAGAATGGGATAGCCGATATCGGTATCGTCGGCTCAGATATCATCATGGAGGACACATTCAATGTTTTGAACGTCTCTCAATTACCCTTCGGTGAGTGTTACTTTGCCTTAGCGGGACCGCCCGGTATTAAGCACTTCAAAACAGTAGCTTCCAAATATACCAATATTTCAGCTCGTTATTTTAAAGAGAAAAAGCAAGACGTTGAGTTGATTCACTTGCACGGTTCGGTAGAACTGGCACCTTTATTAGGGTTAGCCGATGGGATTGTGGATATCGTGCAAAGTGGCAATACCCTCCGTGATAATGGACTAGTTGTTTATGAGAAAATTCTCGATATTCACGGACGATTAATAACAAATAAGCAGACCTTTTACACACGAGAAAATGAAATTTATGACTTTCTAAATGAAATTGGAGTGATTAAATGAACGCCCAAGAATTTTTAACCCTCTTCCAAAAAAAGGAAGTCGCTCAAAGTTTTGACTACTACGATGATGTGGTGGCTATTTTAAAAGAGGTTAGAGAAAACAAAGATGAAGCCCTAAAAACCTACAGCCAGCAATTTGATCAACAAACCTTAACAAGTCTAAAGGTACCTGTGGAAAAGTTAAAAGCGAGTTATGATGCGCTAGAACCGCAAGTAAAAGCATCCCTTGAAACGATTAAAGCTCGTATCGAAGCTTATGAAACTGCCATCAAATATCAAGACAAGTCACTGGGAGAGTTCCGATACGTTTACCGGCCCCTTGAGAAAGTGGGTGTTTATGTGCCAGGTGGAACGGCGCTTTATCCGTCCAGTGTGTTGATGACGGTTGTGCCTGCGCTTGTAGCAGGCGTTAGCGAAATTCATGTTGTCACACCAACCTTTAGTGACAACAATATTACTTTTGCTACCCTTTACTTATGCGGTGTGGAGAATGTTTATACAGTCGGGGGGGCACAAGCGATCGCTGCGCTTGCTTATGGAACCGAGACCATTCCCAAAGTTGATAAAATCGTTGGACCTGGAAATGCCTATGTGGCCTTAGCTAAACGGTTAGTTTTCGGTCAAGTCGGTATTGATATGATTGCCGGTCCAAGCGAAATTTTACTTTATATCGATGAAACAGCCGAGTTGGATGCGGTCGTCACTGACGTTTTCGCCCAAGCTGAGCATGATGCCAATGCCAGAACCTTCGTCCTAACAGAATCAGAACGCCTTCTTCAACAACTAGAAGAAAAAATACAAGACCAGCTAGCTAAGCAAGTACGCGCCGACATCATAAGCTTGTCACTTAAAAACAACCATTATGGCATTGTGGATAAGCGCGACAATCTCATTGCTGTCCTAAATCAGATTGCACCAGAGCATGTATCCATTCAGCACCAAGATTCAGCTGCTATTATTGCTGCTATCAACTATGCCGGAGCCGTTTTTGAAGGGCATTATTCACCAGAAGCCATTGGTGATTATGCAGCAGGACCTTCTCATGTGTTACCGACCAATCGAACTGCTCGCTTTAGTCACGGTTTGAATGTAAATGACTTTTTAACAAGCCATGCGGTCATATCTTTAACTGAAAGCACCTATCAAACAATCGTTGGTGCGGCAGAAACGATTGCTGCCAAAGAAGGATTAGATGCTCACTACCAATCATTAGCCATTAGAAAGGGGAAACCAAATGACTAAGCAAAGGATTGTGACTATGGATCGCAATACGAGTCCCATTTTACCCTTAACCGATGGGCAAATCGAACGAGCAGTGAAAGCGACTAGCTTTAATCTTTACCCAGAAGAAGAAATAAAAACCTTTAAGCGTTTGTATGCGAAACGCAATCAATTTTCACCGGACTATATCGAATTAGCGAATGGATCAGATGAATGGTTACAGAAATTTATCTTAACGTTTGGCCAAAATGGTGTTATGACTCTGAATCCTGATTTTGTTATGTACCAAGTTTACAGCCAACAAGTGGCGGTTCCCTTTCACCAAATTGCTTGCCGAGCAGACTTTCAGTTCGATTTCGATGATATTGAGCGCGATATTCAAGCGTACCGACCGTCATTATTTTTAATTTCGAATCCACATAATCCGACGGGTCGCTTATTTACCGAATCTGAATTAGAGCGGTTAGCAGATGCCATGGCAGCAGTGGATGGTTATTTAGTCATTGACGAGGCATACGGGGAGTTTGCGCCAGACTATCAGCGGCCGACAGGGGCACATGTGATTATCGTTCGAACGCTTAGCAAGATATACGGGTTAGCTGGCCTTCGCATCGGGATTGCGATTGCAGAGGAAGCGACATTTGACCAGCTGACGCGCTTCAACCATCCGTATCCGGTTAATTCGGTGTCCTTGAATTTGGCCAATGAGCTATTTAGCGATGAGGATCAGTTGAATGATTTTATAGCCTATCAACAGCAGTCTAAACAGCGTTTGGAAACAGCCTTAAAAACGGTGGATAAGTGGCTAACAATTGTCCCATCAAAAAGTAATTTTATCTTTACTTACGGCGAGCGTGCACCGGAATTAGCAGCCTTTTTATTGGAAAGGGGCTATCAAGCACGTCAGTACGACGAAGCTTTGTTAAAGCAGGCCGTGCGCTATTCCATTATTGCCCTAGAAGACTATGATGGCTTTGAACAAGCCTTAAGAGAATGGAGTGAACAGATTGATTCGTAAAGAAAGAAAAACATTGGAGACTCGAATTGCACTGGCCTTGGCAGAAAATAAAGGTGGAGAGAGCAAGATTCAAACAGGTATTGGCTTTTTTGACCATATGCTCACCTTATTTGCTTTTCACTCTCAGTTGTATGTAGAAGTTGAAGCGGAGGGTGATTTAGAGGTTGACTTTCACCATACTGTGGAAGACGTAGGGATTTTATTAGGACAAGCGATTCGTGACTTGTATAAATCAAAGGCATCCTATGAACGCTATGGTTCTTTTTACATTCCGATGGATGAATCCTTAGCTCGGGTAGCACTAGATTTATCGGGCAGACCTTATTTGAATTTTCAAGCTGATTTTTCAAGAGAAAAGGTAGGACAGTTTGATACGGAATTAGTATTGGAATTTTTTACCGCAGTAGCCATGAACAGCCGGATGACCTTGCATATCGACTTATTGAAAGGTGGCAATAGCCACCATGAAATTGAAGCTATTTTTAAAGCATTTGGACAAAGTTTGAAACGTGCTTTGGCAGCAACTGATGGCGGCATTCCATCTTCTAAAGGAGTGATTGAATGATTCAGATTATTCCAGCTATTGATCTGATTAATGGGCAAAACGTTCGTTTGACTAAGGGAGACTACGATAGTAAAACGCCTATGAAGCGGACGCCACAAGAAGCAATCCAATTTTATAGCCAGTTTAAGCAAGTGGCACGGATTCACATTGTGGATTTAATGGGCGCTTTGAATCAAGCGGCAACTGAAACGGACTTGATTACGCAACTCAAACAGCTCACTCACTTGCCCCTTCAAATTGGTGGCGGCTTAAGAGACCGTGAGACGATTGACCACTATGCGAAAGTGGGGATCGATTATTTTATAATTGGCACGCGGGCTTTTACAGATTTGGAGTGGTTAAAGGAGCTGGTTTCCGCCTATCCAGGTCGAATTATTGTCGGTATGGATGCCAAAGACGACCAGATTTATATCAATGGTTGGACGGAAGATAGTGGGTGGACCATTTCCGATTATTTAAAACAAGTCGAGGATTTGGATCTTGCTGCGATTATTTATACTGACATTGATAAAGATGGCATGAATCAAGGCCCTAATTTTGAAAAAACAGAAGCTATCAGCAAGCAAACGCGCCATCAAGTGATTGCTAGTGGTGGCATTCGAGATCAAGCAGATTTACAAGAACTAGCAAAACGATCCATTACGCAAGCAGTCGTTGGAAAAGCGAGTCATCAAGCAACCTTTTGGGAGGGAATCAAATGAGTATAAAAAGAATTATTCCATGTTTAGACGTGAAAGATAGCCGAGTTGTAAAGGGGATTAACTTTGTTAATTTAAAAGACATGGGAGACCCGGTTGAACTTGCGAGAGCCTATGATCAAGCAGGGGCAGATGAATTAGTTTTTCTTGATATTTCAAAAACGCAAGATGGCCATGACTTGATGCTAGATGTGATTGAAAAAACCGCTCAGGCGATTTCGATTCCATTAACGGTCGGTGGCGGTATCCAAACGTTGGCAGATATTGATCGTATTTTAGCAGCAGGTGCTAGTGCAGTTAGTATCGGTACAGCAGCGCTTAAAGACCCAGATTTTGTAACTGAAGCAGTAGCCAAATACGGCAGCCAAAAATTGGTCGCAGCTGTGGATATTCAATTTGACCCTGAACAAGGCGATTTTTATGTGTATTCACACGGCGGCAATCAACGCACAGAATGGAAAGCTTTTGACTGGTTAATCGAATGTGAAAAGCTAGGTTTTGGGCAATTATTGATTACGAATAAAGACAGAGACGGCGTTCAAAATGGCTTTGATTTAGACTTCTTAAAACAAGCTAGCCAAGTGGTTTCCTTACCGATTATTGCTAGCGGTGGCGCTGGTTCGATTGATGACTTTGTGACTCTTTTTGAAGAGACCACGATTTCAGCTGGTCTAGCAGCATCCATTTTCCACAACGGTACAGTGACGATTAGTGACTTAAAGAGCAGATTAGTGGAAGGCGGTATTGCGATTCTGCCAACAAAAAAGCCTAATTTTGAGAAAGCCAATGGGTTGATTTCGGCTATTCTCCAAGATGTAAACACTAAGCAAGTGTTGATGAATGGCTTTATGAATGAAGAAGCCTATCGTTTAACGATTCAAGACAATGTTGTTTGGTTTTATTCACGAACTAAAAATCGCCTGTGGAAAAAAGGGGAAACGAGCCAACACTATCAATATGTTAAAGGTATGAGCTTAGATTGCGACGCCGATGCGTTGTTAATTCAAGTCCAGCCAGCAGGTCCAACCTGCCATTTGGGAACGGCTAGTTGTTTTGACCAAACGGACTTTTCCTTGAATCAGCTTTTTCAAACGGTAAAAGATAAGCTAGAAAAACGAGAAGAAGGCTCTTATACAGCTTATTTAGCACAAGAGGGACTCGATAAAATTCTAAAAAAATGCGGGGAAGAACTAACTGAAACGGTCATTGCTGCTAAAAACAATGATGCGGAAGAACTGGTTAGCGAAAGTAGCGATTTGCTTTACCATCTTTTTGTCCTTTTAGCCTATCAAGGCGTTGACCTATCAGATGTTGAAGCTCAGCTCGCAAGTCGTCACGGTAATAAGCAAAACTATCGTGTAAGAAAAACCATTGATCAATGGTAGGCGAGGAGGATGACTATGACCATTTATGACCAACATGTTCACTC
Source organism: Jeotgalibaca sp. PTS2502 (assembly GCF_001975685.1). NCBI lineage: Bacteria > Bacillati > Bacillota > Bacilli > Lactobacillales > Carnobacteriaceae > Jeotgalibaca > Jeotgalibaca sp. PTS2502. Next base: position 1,285,202 of record NZ_CP019433.1, on the reverse strand, counting down.
TTATTTATCCTTTGATTGTGATGAAAATCCGGAAAATTATTTAACTGAAGCGACCAAAGAACTCGTTTTAACCGACCATTTTGACTTAAACAATCCCGTCACTGCCTTTCAAGATGATGTGCCCGATTTTGACCAGCTTTTAAAAATAAAAGCCCATTTAAAAGAAAAGTATGATGTGACTTTACGATTAGGTGTAGAAGTCGGCTATGCACCAGGATTAGCAGATAAAATTCAAGATAAACTAGCCGCCTATCCCTTTGATGTTATTTTACTGAGCTGTCATCACAATAACCAAGACGACTATATGGATGACAGCATTAAAACAGCAGTTGCAGATCCGATAGCCGCTTATTTTGACCAAATGATAGAAGCTATCGCGGCCATTCCGCAAGCCAATATTCTCGCCCACTTCGACTACGGTACACGTATTCACCAACTCACTGTTGAAGGATTGAAAAAATACCAAGATCGACTCGAGACGTTATTTGTGGCGGCAATCAAAGCAGACTTAGCCTTTGAACTCAATTCAAAGAGCATGTACCGCTATGGCAACTTTGATTTATATGACTATGCCATTCCCCTTTATCAATCATTGGGAGGGCACTTGTTTACACTCGGATCTGATGCTCATCAAGCAGCAGACTTAGAACTAGATTTTGATAAAAGCAAAGCCTTGTTGAAAAAACATGGTGTTACAGAGGTTGTTGTCTACCGACAAGGTCACAGGGAACAAGTGCCACTATCATGAAAAAGAGCGCCCAGAAGCTGGCGCTCTTTTTTTGAATAGAGGAGTGAGTAGGGAGCTAGAATTTGAATTCTTTTCACTCAGATAACAAACAAGTAGGCAAGCAGAATACTTAAAAGCCATCCACAACGAGAAGCGGGACTTGTTAATAACGAATAAACGGATAAGATAAAGGCAAATGATAATGGAGGATGAGGAATGACGACATCAAAAGCCAAACAACATGGCTTAGTTTATCAGTTACAACAACTCGGCAATCGCTTGAGTGATATGGTAATGCCGAATATTGGCGCTTTTATTGCATGGGGATTGATTACAGCCTTATTTATTCCTAGCGGTTGGCTGTTAAAGCTCGACCAATCAATCGAAAAAACTCATATTTAAGTGGTCAGCAGCAGATAAGTTGTGCTAAAATAAAGCCATTACACTTAGTGGAGGTTATACAATGAAAGTTTTAGTTTTCGATACAGCTGCAGAAGCATCAGCAAAAGCTTTTGATTATTTTGGAGAAGCTTTAGAGAAAGGTGCTAGCGTATTCGGATTGGCGACAGGTTCAACACCGGAAAAACTATATGAGATGATGACTCAATCTGACATTGACTTTACTCAAGCAACATCCATTAACTTAGATGAGTATTACGGCCTAAGCGGCTCTCACCCACAAAGTTACCGTTATTTCATGGAACAACATTTATTTAATGAGAAACCATTCAAACACAATTACTTACCAAATGGTCTAAATGAAAATGTCGACGAAGAAACAGCACGCTATGACCAAATTATTGCGGAAAACCCAATTGATTTACAGTTGTTGGGAATCGGCGTAAATGGTCATATTGGATTTAATGAACCAGGGTCAGATTTCGAAGGGGAAACAGCTCTGGTTGATCTAACAACCTCTACAATTGAAGCAAACAAACGCTTCTTTGAATCTGTAGAAGATGTTCCCACGAAAGCCTACAGTATGGGAATTAAATCTATTATGAGTGCTAAGCAAATTCTATTGCTTGCCTTTGGTGAAAGCAAAGCAGAAATTATCAAAGCAATGGTTGAAGGACCAGTCACAACAGACGTTCCTGCCAGCGCATTGCAAAACCACGATAACGTTGTTGTTATTGTAGACAAAGCTGCAGCAAGCCTATTAAGCTAATCATTAAAAATACTTCAGGACCTTTAAAATGGTCTTGGAGTATTTTTTTTTGGTGCTAAACTGTCGAGTGACCGATTTTTTTGGCGCCACTCAGCATAAATTGCGGAAAACGTGTCGAGTCAGCCGATTTTTTAGCTTCACTCGACAGATTCCATATAAAATAAATAAAAGAAGTGATAATGCTTCCATTCTATCTAAGTTGTAGTAAAATGAATTCGCAATCATAAATAATAAGTAAATGGAGACAACTGATAAATGGCAGATATGACAACCGGGAATCCCTTGAAATTGATTATTCGCTTTACCATTCCTTTATTATTAGGAAATATTATTTCGCAATTATATAGTTTGATTGATACCGTTATTGTGGGAAGGACACTTGGCCTAGGTGCTTTAGGAGCTATCGGTGCTGTGACTGGTTTAGTTGCCTTTGTCCAAGGCTTTATTTTAGGGGTGGCATCAGGGTTATCGTTAATATTGGCTCAGCGATTTGGAACACGTAACGATGAACGGATTCATAGCAGCTTTGTGGCAAGTATTTGGATTTCGCTTGCTTTTGTCTCAGTGTTAACAGCAGCTAGCATGGGGGTTGCCGACTTTATTTTAAAAGCCATCAATATCCCTGATGCTTTTTATGCTGATGGTCATCGTTATTTCATCACTGTCATGTTAGGTTTAGCGGTTTTGATGTATTACAGTGTTTTAGTAAATGCTCTTCGTTCGATGGGCAGCACGACACAGCTGTTATTTTTTATCACACTATCGCAAGTATTAAATATTGCCTTTGATTTTCTCTTTATTCTAGTCATTCCAATGGGAGTAATGGGTGTAGCCATTGCGACAATTTTATCGCAATTTATTAGCGGCCTTTTATGCCAACTTTACTTAATGAAAAAGGTAGCGGTTTTCCGCTTAAATCGCCATGATTTTAAACTAGATAAAAGAGAAATTAAACTTCATCTGAATATCAGCTTGCCAATCGGAATTCAGTCATCTATTATTTCGATTGGGTCGATTATTCTGCAACTTAAGTTGAATGGACTAGGAACGATGGCTGTTGAAGGGCATGCGATTGGTGCGAAAATTGAATCAATGACGACTATGCCACTTGTCTCCTTTGGTGTGGCAACAGCAACTTATGCGGCTCAAAATTATGGGGCAGGTCAAATTGATCGAATCTGGCGAGGCGTTAAAACGAGTACCGTTATTTCTTTAACCTATAGTTTGCTGGTCGGAGGCTCACTTTTCTTCTTCGGTAAACATCTGGCAGTTGCCTTGTTCAATGCCGAAAACGGTGACAGTCTAGCTTATGTAGATCGCTACTTTAAGGCGACTGCTTTATTTTATTTAGTCTTATCGATTTTATTTGTTTTCCGTTATACCTTGCAGGGGATGGGGAAATCAATTGCCCCAACAATCGCTGGCTTTATGGAAATGATTATGCGAATCGTTATTCCATTAAGTTTAACAGGATTACTTGGTTTCCAAGCGATTATTTTCAGCCATCCAATGGCTTGGATTGGCTCAACCGTAGCCCTTGTTTATGCACTTTGGCTAGTTAAACGAAATGATCGCTCTAGTAAGTTCAAACGATTTATGGCATCATAATCAAATGGAGATTGAGTGCGCTCAATCTCTTTTTTTGTGGACTAGGGGATTATAAGTTCAGCCATCAATGTCTAGCTCCCAAGTCCTGACCTAGTGAAAAAAAGATAAATTTGCCCCATTGCGCGCTTCGCTGCTCATTCAGGGTCAAATTTCCTATTTTTTCATAGGCCAAGGCGGACTTGTCCGCTTTTCTTGTGGAAAAAATAATGAAGCGAATGAATAAAATACTGAAAAAGAGTTTCTATTCACTCAAACCTAATCCTATAAAAGTTGGAAAAAAAGAAGCCCGCATTCACTTGTCCACCACTCGCCTTCTGTAGGATAACCCTTACATGTTATAAATCTATTCTGACATGATTAAGCTAAGTCAACTAACTGAAAAGGGAATGTTACAGTGAAAAATAGTGATTTTATTAAATGTTAATATCAATTTTGTTAGGTTACCTAAATAATAGTGAGCTAGTCTTTATCAACAAGATAATGGTAAACTAAATAAGATTGAAGGAGGTCGCTTATGATCAATATAGTATTTAGTTACTCAGATTTTATCCACTTAAAAGAAAGTGGGATGTGCCACGATGAAGATAGCTACGTATTCGATTTACAGTTGGATATGGGGATTTTGCGCGACGGTGTATTTAAAGAAGAGCGATTAATCAATAGTGGTATTCATTCAAAGTGGATAGATTTCGACAATCAATCTAAACAGTTAGCTAACATCAAATTACATGCTAAAGAGGGCTATATTATACGTATTTGGCTCTCAAATCGTATTGTGGATCTTTGTCATTTGGCATTTTTATGTGATGAGCTACTTGAGTATAACCACTCCTTAACAGTAGTAGCATTACCCAAAACTGACATACAAGATGAGTTGATTTTTCACTATCTAACATGGTCAGAAGTAAATCAAGAGAGGCTTTTTGAGCTTGCTCGGATTGAAACAGTCTTAACAGTAGTAGAAAAAAACAACTATTCTCAGCAATGGCAAGAACTCTTATGTGACCCTTTACCTTTGCGAACCATCATTAATGGTCAAATCCTATCCGTTCCGATGGATTTTTATGATTCGTGGATTGAATCTCAAATTCCACTAACGTTCTTTCCAATAGGGAATATTATTGGCAGGCTGATGGGTTATCAAATTGGACTCAGTGATAGCTTTTATTTGAGCCGAATAAAAACACTTATTCAAAATGGGAAACTTATCGTTGAGGGTAATGCAAATAGCCAAAATCTTAAAACAAAAATGAGGCGAAAGTCATGACGCTAAATAACCTACTAAAAAACTGGAATGTTGAGTCAATTGAAGCCGTCGAAAAGGGCTGGTCTTCTGATAGGAAGTATCGAGTGAGACAATCAAACGGTGATTCCTTATTGCTGAGATTATCTGATTCTAAAAACCATGCCAACAAAGTAACAGAATTTGAAAAAATTAAGCAATTATTTGATATGAGATTGCCTGTTTCAGAACCATTGGAAATTGGACTTTACGAGAACCAATCCTATGCACTTTATAAGTGGATAGAAGGTGAAGAAGCAGGGATTGTTTTACCAACACTCTCTATTAATCAACAATATCAGCTCGGTTATCAAGCTGGTCAATGCTTGAATCAGTTCCATCAGATTGAAGCACCAGTAGAAATAGAAAAGTGGGGCAGTTTATTCGACAGGAAAATGGATCGCAATAGGACCTACTATCAAAACTGCCCACTGTCTTATCCACAGGATGATTTTATTTTAGAGTTTATTGAGAATCACCGCCATCTGATTGAAAATCGTCCCCAAACTTATCAACATGGCGACTACCACACTGGGAATATGATTATTAATAAAGATAACCAGCTCGCTATTATTGACTTTAACCGATGGGATTTTGGCGACCCATGGGAAGAATTTAATCGTATTGATTTTTCATCTGGGGAAAGTCCGGCATTCGCTGCTGGCCAAGTGGATGGTTATTTTAATGATGATCCGCCACTTTTATTTTTCCAATTAATGGCCTTATATCAAGCCGTAAATTCTTTGGCTTCCTTGCCATGGGCACTCTCGTATTCTCAAGCAGAAATTGATACAATGATGAAGAAGACAGAGCAAATATTAATAGATTATGATGATTTTAAAACGGTGATACCAGTTTGGTACCATCAATATTCAGGAGGCAAAAATGGCGAGAAGTGAAGCAGCGGTTTTTACTAATATGTGCATGATTTACGATAAAGAAGGGCGAATATTAATTCAAGACCGCCAAAGTAAGCAATGGCCTGGCATCACATTTCCAGGTGGACACGTTGAAAAAGGAGAATCATTTGTCGATTCCGTTATTCGCGAAGTCAAGGAAGAAACGGGCTTGACGATCCAACAGCCCCAACTTTGTGGCGTAAAGCAGTTTCAAGATAGAGATGATGCCCGTTATGTGGTGATGTTTTATAAAACAAATCATTATAGTGGTACTTTAACGGCTTCCGATGAAGGGGAAGTCTATTGGATTAATCGCCGAGAGCTATTGAATTACCCATTAGCAGAAGACTTTGAGCACATGCTTACTGTTTTTGAGAGTGAAGAATTAAGTGAATGTTATTATTATAAAGATGAATCGAACAGCTTTCAGTTGAAATGACTATAGTGGCTGAAAGATGCTTGAAGAGGTGACTATATGGTAACCATTAATGATATTGCGAAAATGGGAGGAGTAGCCAAAAGTACGGTATCGCGCTATTTGAATGGCGGATCAATTAGTAAAAAACAAAGGCCAAACTGGATGCGATTGTAGCAGAAACAGGTTATACGCCTAACACCTTTGCCCAAAGCCTCAAAGCAAAGCGCACAAATATTGTCGGCACAATTATTCCCCGCCTCGATTCTTATTCTTCTAATGCGATTTTAGAAGGGATTGATCAGGAGTTATTGAAGCGGCAGATGCAACTGGTGATTATGAATAGTAGTCAGAGTGTGGAAAGGGAAATTGAAAATATTTATACTTTGGGTCGGCAAAAGGCGGACGCCATTATTTTATTTGGCGGAGTCATCACCGATGCCCACATGGCAGCTATTAAAAAGGTCAATATTCCAGTTATTGTCTTAGGACAGGCGGTGGAAGGGGTCCACAGTTTAGTTCATGATGAAGCGCATGCCGGCGACGTTGAGAGAACCCTTAACCGAAATCAGACTATTTATGGAAGAAAGCTCTCTAGAAGTCTTTGTCAATCAAGGGCAGGAATGTTTTAGTTTACGTTATATCGCGTTAGCATTGGATAAGAGCTTGTCTTATCACGAAGATGCTTCAACCGTAAATAACGAATGGACCATCTATTCGTTGAGTGGATTTAAAATGGAGAAGTTGCTAGGAAGCTTTTAAACTTTCTAGCAATTTTTTTGTTGAAAGTGTCGAGTGGGAGTTTTTTTTCATTCAGTCGACATGATTTTGAGTTTTTTTGTCGACTGGCTAATTAAATTAAGCCTACTCGACACTTTTTTCATAAAATCTGTCGAGTGAAGAAAAAAGTCAGCTCGACTCGACAGTTATATTTTCGTAACAGTTGTAATCAGAATGACATAAAGGAGAAAATAGCTTATAATAGGAGTATAAAGAGAAACGCAATCTCAATTAACTTTATTTTGGAAGCGTTTTCTAAAAAAAGGGGGCTTATAAGGACGAATGATAACAAAAACGATAGTTCATTATTCCGATAGGGGGAATCATTATGAAAAAGTTGATCTTTATCGCTGCGTTATTGGGAACATTCATGACTGGCAGTCAGTTGTCTGGAACACCGTTTACCGGAGTAACAGCTGGTTCGACCTTATTGAGTCCTCAAGTAGAAACCGTTAACGAAATCGTAATTGTGGAAGAGAGTATTGAAGAAACGGTTGAAGAGAGTGTCATTGAAGATGTAGTAGAGCCTGCTCTGGAAGAAGTCATTATTCCAGAAAAAAACGAAGTAAATGACGCTAGCATAGAAGAACAGCCAGTTGTTATTGAAAGTACGGAAGAAGAATTAACTTACGATCAAATTCACCAAAAAGATGTCGGTGAAGAAGAGGAAGTTGTTCCTGAAGAAGTCGTAAAAACATGGTATATTGCTGAGACGGCAGAAGAAGGTTTGCAGCTGATTTTAGAAACTTATGAGCTAGAAGAGTATAGCTTTGTTATTGATAGTACACCTTCTAATTTTGTCTACCAATATGATTTTTATATGGATTCGCCGGATGGTGAGCATGCTAACTTAGTCCATATTTTCCAATATGATGCAACAGGAAAAGCACTTTTCCAACTTGATTTAATTACAGGTGAGTGGCAGTAATAACAAAAAGCGGATAAGCTCGTGAGCTTGTCCGCTTTTTAATTGAGATTGCCGTTCTTTAATCATAGCGCGATAGGCAATTTCTTTATCAGAAATAACCTGATTTGCCAGTTCTCTTAATTTATGTAAGTTTAACGTTGCTCCTTTTCGGTAGAGATAAAAGATAGGACGATGAGCATTGAAATCAAGGGTAGTGGTAGTAACCACAATGTCGAAATCGTAGTCTTTAATCGTATCTAAATCAATGTAGTGAGGATCATGAATACTAATGGCGATAGTCTGTCCCATCTCCGACTGTATTTCTGCTGCCAACCCTTGCGTGTTTTCCATAGTAAAATGACTATAAAGTAAAATTTTACATGGAGAAAATTTGTCATGCATATGTTTTGATAGCATATACCACTTAGAAAGTAGAATATACACCAAATTGTTTTTGATAAAAAATAGGATACTGGTGCTTAAATTCTTCCATTAAGCCATAATCCTTTGGTTGAAAGAGCAAGTAGGGGCGTGGAATAACTTCCACGGGATTTTGACTATAGAAGTCAAGTGCCTGGTTTAATTCGACTTGTAGATAGACAAAGTTATTTGTTGGTAGGTCAAATAAATAAGTCAACTCGTTAATCATTTCTTCAACCGCTGTCACCTCTCTTTGACGAAGAAGTGATTCTTTTTCTCGTTCAAGCGGATTTTGTAATTTTAGTAAGTATTTCCAATAAGAAAACTCACTGAAATAAACCATAAGTTCTTCTCTGGACAAGCTTTCATTTTTTAAAAAGGGTGCAATTGCTTTATGAAAGCTGTCAAACTGCCGTCTTTCAGTGTCAAAATGCCGACTAACCTTAACAGAGGGTGATGTGTGGCCGTGCAGTGAACGGGATATACCTACCGCAAAGGAGATAGCTAGTCTAAACATATTGACGGCATCAGGTTTTTGGCCATAGTAGTGGATGCCAATATGGAGTGAATTATAAATGAGTTGACGGTTGACATCATGGAAGGGCCATTCTGTAATGGAGCAACGTTCCATAAAAAACATGCTATAAAATCGCCTGATTAGGGCTTCATCGCCCGTTATTTTAAAAGGGTTTGTATCTAATGATAATTTATATTGAGTGAGTACCTCATTCAATTGTGCAACAAGTCGTTTTAAAGAAGAGCAACTAATAAACAATAATTGCTCAAGTTCACTGGATGTATAGTTGTCATTTAAAAAATAAGTTCTAAAAGTTGAAAAGCAGCTGGCGATGTTTTAAAAATCGAACGTTGGAATACATCGATACCAATATGGGCAGGCAGTTCCATCCTGATTCCACTCGGAGAAGATGTCAGGCAGCCATCATTTGCGGATAGAATTTTTTTAAGTCTGTCAAATCATACTTAATGGTTCGAATTGACGAATTAGTTTCTTTAGCAATTTTGTTAATGGTTACAGTTTGGTCAGAATCAAATAAAAGCTCAATGATTTTATAAATCCGTTGGTCCTTTGGAGAGACAAGTTGCCAAATCATAATCATACCCATCCTTATGTAGTTTATTTGAATAGATTATATCACGATTATGACTGTTTAGAGGTCGTAGAAATGTATTTTATTTATCGATAGTAATGAGTAATATAGAGACTAGTGCTATAATAAAGGCACTATAAAATAAAGAGGAGATTTTTCCATGATATTTTCCGAATATGCTTATGTCAGACCTGAATTTGAAAGTTATAAAAGCAATGCCCAAAAGGCAATTAACCATATCAAGCATGCTAAAGAAGCTGATGAAGCGGTGAGCGGAGTCATTGAAATGACACGCTTTATGTCTGAACTCAGTCAACAAGGCGAGATTGCTTACATTAGACACAGTATTGACACACGGGATAGCTTTTACGAAGAAGAAATCAACTATTGGGATGAATACTCACCCCTTTACGAAGAAGTCAATAACGATTATTACCGCGCTGTTTTAGAGTCTCCTTACCGCGATGAATTGACAGCTGTATTGCCAGAGCAATATTTTAAAATGGCAGAATACAAATTAAAAATATTCAGCCCACAAGTGATTCAATTATTACAAAAAGAAAATGAATTAAGTAGCCAATATAATAAATTAATTGCTAGCGCAAAAATTGAGTTCGATGGCAAAACGTTAAATTTATCGCAACTAGGACCTTATCAGCAATCGACTGATCGTTCAGTTCGTAAAGCAGCTGCTGAAGCAGCCTTTGGTTTCTTTGAAGCAAACGAAGCGACTATTGATGATAGTTATGATCAATTAGTAAAAGTCCGCGATCAAATTGCGAAAAAATTAGGCTTTAAAGACTTTGTAGAACTAGGCTATATCCGTATGGAACGCTACGATTATGACCGTGAAATGGTTCAAGTTTACCGCCAGCAAATCTTAAATGAAGTTGTGCCGGTAACCAATAAACTGTACCAACGACAAGCTAAGCGAATTGGTGTTGACGACTTGAAATACTATGACTTGAGTTTAGAATTTGTTAACGGCAATGCGACACCAAAAGGAGACCCAGCTTATATTATGGAAATGGGTCGTCAAATGTATCAGGAATTGTCTGCAGAAACGGGCCACTTTATCGATTACATGTATGACCATGATTTGCTTGATTTAGAAACCAAAGAAGGCAAGTCGAGTGGCGGTTATTGTACCTTTATACCGGGTTATGACTCACCATTTATTTTTGCTAACTTTAACGGAACGAGCGCAGATATTGACGTCCTCACCCATGAAGCAGGGCATGCGTTCCAAGTATTCCAATCACGTTGGATTAAACAACATGAACTCGTTTTTCCAACGAGTGAAAGTGCTGAAATTCATTCGATGAGCATGGAATTCTTTACTTATCCATGGATGGAATTGTTCTTTAAAGAAGAGACTGAAAAATACAAGTTTTCTCATTTATCAGGAGCTTTGCAATTCTTGCCATACGGTGTTTTAGTCGACCACTTCCAGCATGAGGTTTATGAAAAACCAGAGATGACGCCTGCTGAACGAAAAGCAACTTGGCGCAAACTCGAAAAAATGTACAACCCTCACAAAAATTATGATGAAAATTCATTCCTGGACCAAGGAACGTTGTGGTATAGACAAGGGCATATTTTTGATACACCATTCTATTACATTGACTATACTTTGGCGCAAGTCTTAGCTTTCCAATTTTGGAAACGTGCTATCGTGGATAAGGATCCAGAAGCTTGGTCAGACTACTTAGCGATTTGTGACATCGGTGGAACAGAAAGTTTCTTGGAAATAGTCAAACGCGCTAACCTTAAATCTCCATTTGAAGAAGGTTCGTTGACCGATGTGGTTCGAGCTATTGATGAGACACTTTCTGCAATCGACGATCTGAACTTATAGGAGGAGTGATAGCTGTGAAGGGCGAATTGATTTTAGTCAGACACGGCAAGGCAGAAAATAGAGAAGTGAACAAAGCGGACGTTGACCGCATGCTCACCGACAAGGGAAAATCTGAGTTGGAAGAATTCATGCTAACCTTATTACCTATTTTAGAAAAGAAACCCTACCTCATTTGGACGAGTCCCTTATTAAGGGCTAAGCAAACAGCGGTTATTTTTCAACAAGCATTGCAGCTAGATGAAATTGTTGAAAAAGATTTTCTTGCTAGCGGTGATTTGGATGCACTCCAACAAGACTTAGATCAATTAGATGAGCACTTTGCCGTCATTTGTGTGGGCCATGAACCGATACTCAGCTCATGGGTGAAAAAATTGACTGGACAAGCCATACCGTTCAAAAAAGCTGGCCTTGCTTCACTATTATTTGAAGAAGATGTATCTGTTGATTGGCGATTAGCACCTAAATAAGCAAAAACCCGTCAGTGCCTTTATGGCACTGACGGGTTTTGTTTGGGCTCGTGTAAGATACAGCCCGTTAAAATCCGCTGTATCTTACATGACTGCCTTCAAATGTAAGATACAGCTAGTCATCAAAGCTCTGTATCTTACATTTTACCCTCTAGATGTAAGATACAGGTCATTTTTAAAAGTTGTATCTCACATGGAAAAGAGCTTGGGACAATTTGTCCCAAGCTCAGTTTCATCTAAAGGGTTGTTTCGTTGAGGATAGCCATAAATTCTTGGCCTGTCATGGTTTCTTTAACTAAAAGTTGTTGAGAAAGCTCATGAAGCTTATCAATGTTAGCACTTAGAATTTCTCCAGCTTGTTGATGAGCGGATTTAATGAGAGCCATCACTTCTTGATCGACGCGCTCTGCCGTTCCAGCTGAAACAGTCAGACTAGTATCGCCACCTAAATAGTGGTTGCTTTGCGTTTCGATTTGCATCATGCCAAAGGTGTCACTCATTCCATAGCGACTAATCATAGCACGGGCAATCTTAGTCATTTGTTCAATGTCATTGGACGCACCAGTCGACTTGCTGCCGAAGATAATTTCTTCCGCCACACGTCCACCAGCTAGCGTAACTAATTTATTGTAGAGTTCTTCCTTACTCATCAGCGTTTTTTCGCCTTCTTCAATTTGCATGGTGTAACCTAACGCGCCAGATGTCCGTGGAATAATGGTGATTTTATGAACCGGAGCCGAGTGCAACTGTTTTGCAGCAACGAGGGCGTGACCAATCTCATGGTAAGAAACAATTTCTTTTTCTTTAGACGAAATAACAGCACTTTTTCGTTGGTAACCAGCAATAACTGTTTCAACAGATTCTTCTAAATCCATTTGGCTGACTTTTCGGCGTCCTTCTCGAACAGCACGCAAGGCGGCTTCATTGATAATATTCGCAATTTCTGCACCAGAAGCACCACTTGTTGCACGAGCAATCGTATTAAAGTCGATCTCACTATCTAATTGGTATTTTTGAGCATGGACGTTCAAAATGGCTTCACGACCAGCTAAATCTGGTAGTTCAACAGGCACACGTCTGTCAAAGCGACCTGGACGTAGAAGAGCAGCGTCTAAAGATTCAGGACGGTTAGTTGCTGCTAAAATCACAACACCCTTATTTTCTTCAAAGCCATCCATCTCAGCTAATAACTGGTTGAGTGTTTGCTCACGCTCGTCGTTACCGCTAAATCCACCACCATCTCTTTTTTTCCCAATCGTATCAATCTCGTCAATAAAGACAATACATGGTGCCTTTTCGTTGGCTTCCTTAAAGAGGTCACGGACTTTAGCAGCACCGCGTCCCACAAACATCTCCACGAATTCAGAGCCTGAAATACTGAAGAAAGGAACATCGGCTTCACCGGCAACAGCTTGTGCCAGCAATGTTTTCCCTGTTCCCGGAGGCCCAACTAAGAGCACGCCCTTTGGATTTTTGGCACCAATGGCTTGATATTTCTTAGGCTGATGCAAGTAGTCGACAATTTCGCTGAGGGCTTCTTTGGCTTCATCTTGGCCGGCTACATCGTCGAAAGTTTTCGAATCGCCTGCTTTAACATAGACTTTGGCATTTGATTTTCCAAAAGCTAGCGCACCACCAGCTCCGCCACCACCCATTTTCTTCATCATTTGGCGAGAAAGTAAGCTTCCCAGCCCCCAAATAAAGGCGAATGGAAGAATCCACGATAGAAGGAAGGATAGAATTGGTGAGGCTTCAGTTGGAATGTCTGTCGCAAAAACTACATTATTATTCTCCAAACGACTAATTAAATCAGGATCATTTAAAGCACCGGTATTGAATACTTGGCGTTCGTTATTCTCATCCTCTGCTACGAAAATAATTTTATTGGCTTCAAATTTTACTTCACTCACATCACCGCGATCAATTTTATCCAGAAATTCACTGTAAGGGATTTCCTGAACTTGACGGTTTTCAATGCTCGGATATAAGAAAACATTCCAAATCGTAATGACCGAAAAAATAATCAAAAAGTAATAAAGGAGTGGCTTACGGTTGTTTGAGTTGTTTTGAAAAGGGAAGTTCATATTAGGCTTATTGTTATCTTGGGGCATAGATTTAATCCTCTCGTTTCTGTTTATTAATTTGTAGCATCACATCTTTTAACGCTTTAGTACCTTTGTAAATTTGCATCAACCTATCTTCCGGTACATTATGGAAAATAGGTTGGTAGGTTTCTTCCATTCGACGATCCAGATCAGTCAAGACCGCTTCACCTTTTTCTGTTAAGAAAAGGGATATGAAGCGCTCATCATCTTCACGGCGCTGGCGAACAAGAAAACCGTTTTTTTCCATTTTTTTACACATGGTGGATGTGTTGCCACTGTTGGCATCTAATGCAGCAGCCAGTTGATTCAACGACAACTCACCATTCTCTTGAATTTCAATCATAGCCTGTAGTTGCAAAGGCGTAATACCTAGCTCCTTAGAAAAAGGAGATACCACCCATTTTTTGGCATCATGAATGGTTTTCATCATCTGCCATATTTCTTCTAATATGATTTCTTTTGTCATCGTCTCACTCCTTTTAGCACATTAGCTTTGATTCACAACTATTATAAAAGACAAATATGAATAAAAAGTGAAGATTTATAGGACATTTCAAGATGAAAAGTCGTTCAGTTCACAAAAAAACCAGTTAAGAAAGTCAAGCGACTCTCTCAACTGGTTTATTCAGCTGTATTGGGAATAACAAAAAATAAATAGCAGCTAATAAAGACTGTTAGTAAACTCAATAGAATTTTAATAATGGTTAATGGCACAATGTAAATAGAAAAAACCATAAGTAGATAGATATTGAAGAGGATTTTCCATTTTCTATCTTTGGGGATGGTTTTTGTTTCCATATAATCGGCTACATAATGTTGATATAAACGCGTACCTTTCAACCAAACTTCAAATTTTTGAGACCCTCTAGCAAAGCAAAAGGCACTCAATAATAAAAAGGGTGTGGTTGGTAAAACGGGCAGGAGGACACCGATTGAGCCAACGCCCAAAGAAAGTGATCCAGCAATAACAAATAGTATTTTTTTCATATAACAGACTCCTATATATTAAAAGCTTAGCTAGACAAATCGTGATACAATGACTGAAAAGAGAGGTGGTTATCTATGTTTTATCAGATCATCAAAAGCCCGATTGGTCCGTACTTGGCAGTAGATAGTGGGAAAGGACTTTCATGCTTAGAGCATGTGAAAGATTTCGATAATATTTCTTCTATAATAGCAAGAATGGAAGAAAAAGCAACCCCATTATTAATGGAAACAGAGCGTCAAATCACGGACTATTTTAAAGGGAAACTTACGCAATTTAATTTACCTCTAGATACAAACGGGACGGTTTTCCAAGAACAGGTTTGGCAAGCTCTTCGTGATATTCCTTATGGACAGGTCCGATCCTATCAAGACATTGCGATTGCTATCGGTAATCCAAAGGCGGTTCGGGCGGTAGGTGGCGCCAATAACCGCAATCCAATTTCGATTGTCACACCTTGTCATAGAGTGATTGGGAAAAATGGCTCTCTAGTCGGTTATGGTGGCGGGGTAGATGTCAAACAGTCGCTACTCGAACTAGAAAATAGTGAATACAATCACAAGTGAATACCAGAGAAAGGGCTCAGACATTTGTTTGAGCCCGTTTCGTGTGAGGGTAACAAAAGGAATAATACAATTCCCATTGTTCCGTTTTTCATCATAGCATAAAAATGCTAGTATGAGCCAAATTGTTTTTCTAATTTTCGTTGAAGCACTTCGTAAAGGGAACAAATTGCCCAATAAATGAGTGCAACGAGAATATACATTGTCATATAATCATTTTCGCGGCCACCGACAATTTTAGCATTTTGAAAAATATCGGGTACCGTAATCATAGCAGCCAGCGCTGAACTCTTTACTAAATCTAAAATAACATTAGATAAAGGCGGAACAGCGATTCGTAAAGCTTGTGGCACGATCACTTTAAACAAGACTTTCTTTCTTGGTAGTCCTAATGACATACCAGCTTCCCATTGGCCATAATCAATAGCTTCAAGGGCAGAACGGATAATTTCGGCAATATAAGCTGATGAACTCAAGCTGAAGCCAATAATGGCAGCCGGAACTGCATCGAAATAAACACCGATAAAGGGGAAACCAAAATACAAAATAAACAGTAAAACTAAGGTTGGTGTGCCCCGCATAAATGAAATATAAAGTGTTGCAAATTTATTGAAGAGGAAGAAGCGGGAAGTCCGCATCAATGCAAGCATAAATCCCCATACTAAACCAAATAGGAAACCCATTCCAGAAATCAATAAGGTATAACCAATTCCCGAAAAGACATAACCAAAGTTTTCAATGGCGGTCTGCAAGTTGAAGATGTACTCCCACTTAATTGTTGTGATATCCACGCCTAAGCCTCCTCTACATCAAATTATTAATTTTGTTCGATTTCAATAACTGGCAATTCATCAACGTTGTCTAATTCTTTCGAAACGTCTTCACCACCGAAGAATTCTTTTGAAAGTTCAGTTAGAACGCCTTCTTCAGCTAATTCAGCTAAAATAGGGTCAATTTTTTCTTTAACAGATGTGTCATCTTTACTCAACACAATCGCTTGTTGACTTGGATTATAATATAAGTCTGACATTTTTACACCTAATTCAGCATAAAATTGAACAGCAGTGTTTGAAACATAATAGTCGTTTGGAATAAAGTCAGTACGACCACTTGCGACATCACGGAAAAAGACATCATTTGTTGCGTTATCATAAGTAACTGGCTCAGCGCCTAATTGTTTTGCAAGTGCCATATAAACGGTTGTTGCACCACCTGCAGCTTTTTTGCCGTCCCAGTCTTCCATTGTTTCGATACCAGAGTTATCTGAAGCACGAACTACAAGTCCACCGAAAGAGTATTTATAAGGATCAGAGAAATGGTAGTCTTCTAAACGGGCTTCAGTAATATCAAAGCCATTAGCAACAGCGTCTACTTGACCACTTTGAACAGCTGTTAACATACCGTCAACACCCATTTCCATAAAGTCAACTTCCAAACCAAGACGATCAGCGACTTCCTTAACCACTTCAACTTCATAACCAGTTAGTTCATTGTCATCACCGTGGTATGAACTTGGAAATAGCGTACCAGATGTAGCAACTTTTAAGACACCAGATTCTTCAATTCGGTCCCAAGCCGTCTTTTCTGTACTAGTGTTATCGGGGTTAGCTGTTTCATTAGAGCTGTTTCCTGTATCTGTATTTCCACAAGCGGCTAAAAATAATGCTGAAAGTGCTGCGAAACCGCTTAGTAAAGCTTTTTTATTTCGTTGAATCATTTTGACATCATCCCTTCAATACCTTTTTACTGTTTAACAATAGCATTAAATATGTTTAATTGCAATGAGAAACTGAGGAGTTGTGAAACAGTTTGTTTAAACTGTTTTGGGTCTAGACATAGGTGTTTCAAAAGATTTACCTAAATTTTGACGAAAATAAGGTCAAACCGTAAAATAAACAGTAAGATGAGAGAGTCAGAATGATTCTAATGAAGTTTGGAGTGTGACAAATGTCAATTAAAAATAAACTACTAACAACGACAGTGCTTGCTGGTGGGGCAGCTCTTTATTTGCACCAACAAAACACTAGCTTACAAACAAGCCATTACACATTAGCTGTAACTAATTTAGAAAAGGAGAACGAAGGCCTTAAAATAGCTCATTTATCGGACCTTCACCTGCCTAGAACACAAGTGAACTTAGAGAAAGTTCTTGAAAAAATTGCAGATGAAGCAGTTGATTTTATCTTTCTAACTGGCGATCAGTTTGATGCCGGCCAATCATTTAACCGTAAACAGGCGCTTAATTTTTTCTGTTCGCTACGAAAAATTGCAGCTGTTTATGCCATTCACGGCAATCACGACCAACAATCACCTCGGGCAGAAGAAATCCCCGACCTTTATCAGGAAGCAGGCATTACCTTGCTTGAAGACAATGCCTATTCAGTGATGGCTGAAAATCGTCGGCCGATTGTGATCATGGGGGCGGCAGAACCTGCGTCACTTTTGAAAAAGCAAAAAAGAAATCTTCTTAGTAAAGTAATGGTTCGTCCTGACTGGCAAGGGCAAACGCGCTTGTTGTTGGCTCACCGTCCGGAATTGTTTGAACGTTACCATCAAGATAAAACGAAGGCACCCGATATCACCTTTTCAGGCCATGCTCATGGCGGACAAGTGCGGATTCCAAAAGTTGGCGGTCTATTTGCACCTGGTCAAGGGCGGTTGCCTAAACACACTAGCGGTGTTCATGCGCTAGCAGCTGATCCAAGTAAACGACTAGTCATCAGTCGTGGCTTAGGGCCGTCTCAGTTTCCATTTCGGGTTAACAATCGTCCCGAGTTGATTTTTGTTAGCCTGACAGAAGCGTGAAAGCGCATTTATTTCCTTTGTATTCAGATCTCTAAAAGGGTAGAATTAGAGTAAGCTATGCAAAGAAAAAAGGGGTGTGAAATCAATGGTAAAAAACGTAATGGATCGATTGCCGCTTAATGATGGATACACAATTCCCGGAATTGGTTTTGGAACGTCGGGAATATCAGAACGTGACGCTGAAGAACTTGTTTTTAAAGCAATCATGCGGGGTTACCGCCTGATTGACACTGCAAGCTGGTATAAAAATGAAGAAGCTGTAGGAAAAGGGATTCACAAAGCGGTGAATGCTGGTATTTCCAGAGACGAGATTTTCGTTGTTTCTAAAGCTTGGAAAGACGAAATGGGTTATGAAGAAGCAACAGATGCTTTTAACCGTTCATTCGACCGACTTGGTTTGGATTACATTGATTTGTATTTAATTCATTGGCCAAGTCCAGAAGACGGGAAAAATTTAGACACTTGGCGCGCCTTGGAAGATTTAACAGAATCAGGTCGGGTTCGTAGTATCGGTGTGTCTAACTTTAACCGCGGTGAACTCAATGAACTCATTAAAGAAGGTCGCATTCGCCCAGCCGTTAACCAAATTCCGGTTAATCCAAGCCAAATGAATGCAGATCTCGATGATTTCTGCTACCGCAATAATATTGTGACTATGGGCTACAGCCCACTTGGTGCCGGCAAGGTGAATAAAAATAAACAGCTGGCTGCCATTGGAAATAAATATGATAAATCACCTGCGCAAATTGCCTTGAAGTGGTGTGTGGACCGCGATGTGGTGCCGATTCCTAAAACCAGTCATGACGAGCGCATGAAAGAAAACCTCGATATCTTTGATTTCGAGCTAACCGATGACGATATTAATACCTTAAATAATATTGATGAGAAAAAAACCGTTACCCATAAAGAAGGCAATAATCAAAATAAACGCCATGGGTCACGGAGATAGTTGAGTTAATAGGCTAGGAGTTTATCCTAGCCTATTTTTTTTATGCTCATGTGAGATACAGACCTAAAAAAACAGCTGTATCTTACAGTTGCACCCAAATGTAATTACTATTATGAAAGAATATTTCAAACCACTCTTAAAATGTAGTAGAATAGAGAAGATATTACAGCTTTCAACATCACTTTGAAAAAAAGGGGGAGTTCTGATGTTAAGAATAGGAATAATTGGGACAAGTAGTATTGCACACGAGTTTGCGAAAGCACTCACTTTATCCAAACGTTATGAGGTAAAAGCCATATATAGCCGTAGTCTGGAAAAGGCAGAAGAATTTGGTCAGCCTTATGGCGCAACATTATTTTTTGACGATTTAAATGACTTATTATCTAGTGAAGAAATTGATGTCGTTTATATTGCATCACCAAATAGCCTGCACTATGACCAAGCAGTAGCTGCTTTAAATCACCACAAACATGTTATTGTCGAAAAACCGGCATTTTCTAATATGAAAGAGTGGACGGCAGCCTTTGATTTGGCGGCAGAAAAAGGTGTGTTTTTATTTGAAGCGGCACGCCATATTCACGATAAGAACTTCCAGTTAATCAAAAATGAAATTGCTAAGTTACCGCATATTGATGGTGCTATTCTTCATTTTGGGAAATATTCGTCGCGCTACGACCAAGTGTTGGCTGGCGAAGATGCCAATATTTTCTCTTTGAAATTCTCAGGCGGTGCCTTAATGGACTTAGGTGTTTACTTGATTTATGCTGCTCTTTCTTGGTTTGGTGAACCGGAAAGTGGCCAGTATATCGCACGTAAAATTAAAACAGGTGTGGACGGAACAGGAACCATTATTTTCCGTTATGCGGACTATGATGTGGTTATGCATGTATCAAAAATTTCTAATTTGTCAGCGCCATCTGAAGTTCATTCCGGCAAGAAAACGCTAGTGATGGATGGCGTGAGTGTGATTACATCAGTTGAACTAGACGACACAGAAAAGAATCAACGTCAACAATTAATTTTACCAACGAGCGACCATTTGATGGTGGATGAAGCTATTGCATTTGCGGATGTTATCGAGTCAGCAGATTCAACAGAAAACCAAGCTAAGTATCAAGAGTGGAAACAACTCAGCTACGATGTATCAAGATGGATCGAAACGCTTCGTAAAGAAGCCGGCATTTATTTTGACGCAGACAATGAATAAAAAGGGGATGATCGTTAACTATGATGATCGAAAAGATGGACACTAATTTCCAACGCTATTGGAAGGGGCTGCGGTTCCAACTGCCAACACCTATCCAAGAATCAGCCTTTGAACCACTAAAGGAAGGCCAAGACGTTGTCGGATTATCTCCAACAGGAACAGGAAAAACACTCGCTTATGCACTACCATTACTGGAACGCGTTAAAAAACAAGACGGTTTGCAATTAGTTATTTTAACGCCGTCTCAAGAACTAGGCGTACAAGTGGGGCGTGTGCTGACCGAATGGGCGGCACTGCTTGACTTAAAGGTGCAAACCATTATTGGGGGGGCAAGCGCTAAGCGTCAAATCGAGAAACTAAAAGAGAAACCAGAAGTGGTTGTCGGCACACCAGGTCGTTTGATGGAATTAGCGAATCAACGAAAATTGAAATTGCACCAAGTCAAAACGGTTGTTTTGGATGAAGCAGATTATTTATTACAAGATGAACATATGAGCAATTTAAGAGACCTTATCAAAAAAATGCCTGGTCAGCGCCAAATGGCCTTCTTTTCGGCAACGACAAGCCATGCTCTAGATAATATTAGCCGTTGGTTCAACACCGATCCGATTTATTTGGATACGGCCCGTGAAGGTGGTAGCCAGTTTAATCAAACCGCTCATCACTATCTATTTGTGGAAAACCGTAGACGTGCGGATCAATTGCGCCGTTTAGGTAACATCAAAGGCATGCAAGCTCTTGTTTTCGTGAATTCGGTTCAGGAGTTGGACTATCTAGCTGAAAAAATGCACTTCGAGCGCATTAGCGTGCGCATGCTCCACAGTGATTTCTCAGCGACTCAACGTAAAAAAGCCTTAGAAGAATTCCGTAACGGTAAAGTAACCTTCCTATTAACAACCGATGTTGCAGCGCGTGGGATGGATATTGAGGACCTACCTTATGTCATCAACTACGATTTACCGCTGTCGCAAGACGTTTATTTACACCGTGCCGGTCGAACAGGCCGTATGGGGAAAAAAGGAACAGTCTTGTCTCTTGTTAATGAACGCAGCCGCCGAGATGTGAAGAAGTTCGTGCCGAATCCAACTGAATTCGAGGAAGTATTCTTGCATGCAGGTAAACTGGTGACGGAACTTCCGAAAGTAGAGGAAAAAGTAGATACTCCTAAGAAAATCAAGGAAAAACCGCTTGTTATCGAGAGAGAAGCTCGCTTCGAAACGAATAACGATCTGAAAAAAGACGTTAAGAAGAATAAAAAGAAAAATCGCGCCCGCAGCCAAAAAAATAAGGGTGCCCGCAAGAAGAGCTAGGGAATTTCCCTAGTTTTTTTGTAGACTAGGGGATTATACGTTCAGCCATCAATGTCTAGCTCCCAAGTCCTGACCTAGTGAAAAAAAGATAAATTTGCTCCATTGCGCGCTTCGCTGCTCGCTAACGCATATCATTCGACTAACCCGCTGAAGCGTGAAGTCTCCTGACAATTCAGGGTCAAATGTCCTATTTTTTCATAGGCCAAGGCGGACTTGTCCGCTTTTCTTGTGCTTAAATGAGCTGTTCTGTCGAGTGGAGCCGGAAAAAGAGCCCAGTCGACAGTTTTTCAGCTAATGATGTCGACTGAGCTTAAAAAAATGTCTCACTCGACATCATTTCAGCTTTTTATGTCGACTAGCGCCAAAAATAAGCTTCACTCGACATTTTCCAGCACTCATTCAAAGGCTTTCTTTCCATTGACGAATGGCCTAATAAACCGTATACTGATAAATAATTAGTAAAAAGTTTACTTATCGAAATGGAGGAGCTTATGGCAACTTTAAAAGACATCGCCGAGCGTGCAAAAGTCTCTACAGCAACGGTATCGCGCGTCTTAAATGATGATGCGACCTTATCAGTTGGTGAGGATACCCGTCAGCGGATTATTGATATCGCTGAACAGCTCAATTATAAAAAAATCAAAAAAACTGCCATTAAACGCCGGATTTTATTAATTCAGTGGTATAGCCCAGAAGAAGAGTTGGATGACTTATATTATCAATCGATTCGACTAGCTGCAGAAAAACGTGCAAGCGAAAATGACTTGGATATTGTATCCATCCATCACGAAGTGCCCCAATCGATTGATGATGAAATCGATGGCATTTGTGCGATTGGTAAATTCAGTTCCAAGCAAGTAAAAAAACTACAACGCTTCAATAAACCGCTATGTTTTGTTGATTCAGACCAAATGAGTTTTGGCGAAGATAGTGTGGTCGTTGACTTTGCTTATGCCGTTCAATCGGTTATCGATTTAATTGTGGCGAAAGGCCATCAAAAAATCGGCTTTTTAGGCGGCCAGGAATATACTCAAGACCGCGCACATAAACTGGAAGACCCACGCGAAAATCTATTCCGATACAACCTCCAACTTCTTAAGCTGTACCAAGAAGAATACTTTTACACAGGGAATTTCTCTACCCAATCCGGACAGGAAATGATGCAGACGGCTATTCAAGAGCATGGGAATAATCTACCGACAATTTTTTTTGCTGCCAACGATTCAATCGCCATTGGAGCCATGCGTGAATTGCAAGATGCTCAAATTTCCATTCCAGACCGAGTGAGTATTATTGGCTTTAATGACAGTAATGTTGCGCGCTATGTTTATCCAGCTCTAACAACTGTAAAAGTTGAAACGGAAATTCTTGGTGCAAGTGGGATCGACCTCTTAGTTGACCGCATGCAGTCAGAACGCCAAATTGCTAAAAAAGTATCGCTATCAACACGATTGATGAAGCGAGAATCTGCTTAAATCAAAAAGGACATCAGCGCGCTGATGTCCTTTTTATTATAGTAATTTTACAAATCGTCTGAAGGCGGCCAGGCCGTTTTCAGTTAACTTATACACACCTGTGTCTTCTAGGACACGTTGGAAAACTTTTCCAACGCCGTTTTCAACAACCTTATCCACATTATCTGCTGTAATAGCATGAGAATTCGATAGTCGTCGAGCCCAGTTAAGATGCATCGGCTGTATACTGTTTTCTTTTCCTAATAAGTAGGCTTTTACTTCTTCTAATTCATCTTTCAGACGTGGTGGTAAAATCGCCAGTCCCATCACTTCAATTAAGCCAATATTTTCTTTTTTAATATGTTGCACGTCAGAGTGCGGATGGAAAAGACCATCTGGATACTCATTAGTTGTGCGGTTATTTCGCAAAACTAAGTTGCAAATAAAGGCATCGCCATCACGACGAGCAATCGGCGTAATCGTATTATGCCGTGTTTCACCACTAAAGGCCAAAATATCCGCTTCAGGATCACTGTAAGCTCGCCATTTTTCTAAAATATGGACAGCAGCTGCTTCCATTTCTGCTTTATCCTTACCAGATAAACGAATAACAGACAGCGGCCATTTCACCAGACCAAAGGAAGTCTGTGGGTAAGCTGCCAAGTCAAAGCTCTCCATTACAGGAGCTTTATCCATTGGGAAGCTATAACGGCCCCCTTGGTAGTGATCATGAGACAAAATAGATCCGCCAACAATCGGCAAATCTGCATTGGAGCCAACGAAATAGTGGGGGAATTGCTCGACAATAGCGAACAAGTTTTCAAATGTCCGCCCGCTAATTTGCATTGGGTGATGGTCGGCTGATAGGAAAATACAGTGCTCGTTATAGTAAGCATAAGGCGAATATTGCAAGCCCCACGTTTCATTCAATAATGGAAAACGGATAATCCGGTGGTTTGAACGAGCTGGGTGTTGCAAGTGGCCCGCATAGCCTTCGTTCTCTAAACAAAGTTGACATTTCGGATAGGCCGAAGTAGGCATAGATTTAGCTGCTGCAATGGCCTTAGGATTTTTTTCCGGCTTAGATAAATTAATGGTTACTTCCAAATCCCCATAAGGCGATGCTGTTTTGAAGGCGATGTTTTTGGCAATAGCCTCTGTTTGGATATAGTTATTATCTTGGCTTAAGTCGTAAAAGTAATCCGTTGCTTGCTCAGGACTATCAGAGTTATAGACATTCCAAAAGGTTTGATTGAGAACCGATGTGTCGGGTGTCATAACAGCCATAATTTTAGCGCTAAAGATTTCTTTGTCGGTTTGGCTATCGTTAATCAAGTTGTGTTGAAGAGCAATAGCTAGGAAAGTCGGCAGTAAGTCTTTTGCTTGAGCAACGACAACTGTTTCTTCCGGCTGTATATATTCAGCCACTTTGAACAAATTTAATAACTGGTTTTGCTTTAATAGTCGATCGAGTGGATGGATGTAACCTTTCTCAATTGCAACATGCAACAAGCTATCAATTGCTTGGCTTAACTGGTTTGTCATAGTTCTGTTGCACCGTCCCCGATTTCAGCAATGTAAAATTCAGCAGGGTAGCCGATGATTGCCTCATATTTTTCACCAACAGCTTTTGTAAAATCAGCTGTTTTGTCTGTAGCAACAATGGCAATGGCACATCCACCAAATCCAGCGCCCGTCATACGAGCCCCTAAGACACCATCTTGTTCCCAAGCTGCTTCAACTAAAGTATCCAGTTCGATACCCGTTACTTCGTAGTCATCTCGTAAGGAGATGTGTGACGCATTTAATAATTTTCCAAAAGCATCTAAGTCGCCTGATTTTAATTTGTCTGCTGCGATAAGTGTACGTTGGTTTTCAGTAA
The DNA here is from genome assembly GCF_001975685.1 of Jeotgalibaca sp. PTS2502. Taxonomy (NCBI): domain Bacteria; kingdom Bacillati; phylum Bacillota; class Bacilli; order Lactobacillales; family Carnobacteriaceae; genus Jeotgalibaca; species Jeotgalibaca sp. PTS2502. The sequence continues at coordinate 1,260,302 of NZ_CP019433.1, read as the reverse complement.
CAGCATGACGTGCACGTTTTACTAAGGTTTCAGATGATAAAACAGCTTTGTTAGCTTCAAATGTCGCTTCATCCAAATCACCCAATGAGCTAGCATCCACAACCGTTTGTAATTCCGCTAATGCTTTTTGACATTCTTCTAAACGTTCATTGTATTTAGAATCGACTAATTCACGACGTTTTTTCGTATTCATAATCACAATCACATGATTACCCAGTTCAACAGGGATTTTTTCGTATTTCAGAGTGTTTGTATCCAGCAGAAGGGCCTTGTCTTTTTCACCCATTCCAATTGCAAATTGGTCCATAATCCCTGAATTTAAACCGAAAAATTGATTTTCTACCTTTTTTCCTAATTTCACTAGATCCAAACGATCCACTTTTAAGCCAGCTAAGCGTTCAAAGACAATTCCCGCTAGCAATTCAAGTGAAGCAGACGATGATAAGCCGGCACCATTTGGAATATTACCTTCAATAACAAGGTCAATACCTTCGTCGATTCGGTGACCGTCTTCAATTAAATACTTCACCATCCCTTTTACATAGTTCGCCCATGAATGTTCTTTTTTAAATGACAGATCACTTAAATCAAAGGAAATAACGCCAACTTCAGGGAAGTTTTCAGAATAGAGGCGGATTGTCTGCGTGCCGTTCTTTGCTGCCACCGCATAAGTTCCTAGTGTAATCGGACAAGGGAAAACGTGTCCGCCGTTGTAGTCAGTGTGTTCACCAATTAAATTGATGCGTCCGGGTGAAAAAAATGAATGTGTTGCTTCAGTGTTGAAGTGTGTTTCGAATGATTGTTTTAATTGTTCTATTAAAGTCATTGGTATCGCTCCCATCATTTAGTTGTCTTTATTGTAAAGCCTGTTAAAAATAAAAGCAATACTTAAGTAAAAAAGTTAGTAAAGTTTTTAACTTTTATTTACTTAATCTAAAAATAAGAAAGGGCCTTTGACAAACAGTAAGTGATAGTGTAATGTACTACTGGGACAGGACAATGGTTGTATCAACTGTAATAAATGTTCGTGTTCTGATATCTGTGTAAAGCCATCACTGGTGGTGCACTAACAGAAAGGAATTTATAAAAAATGAAAATATTTGATTATGAAGACGTACAACTGATACCAAACAAGAGTATCGTGCAAAGTCGTTCAGAATGCGACACAACAGTAGAACTGGGTGGGCGCAGCTTTAAGATGCCTGTTGTTCCTGCGAACATGCAGACTATTCTTGACGAAAGCTTGGCAGAAAAACTAGCAGCTAACGGTTACTTCTATATTATGCACCGCTTTGATGAGGCAGCTCGTATGCCATTTATCGAAAGAATGCATGAAAAAGGTTTGTTTGCTTCTATCAGTTTAGGTATTAAAGACGCAGAATTTGGATTTGTTGAAGAATTAGTTGAGAAAAACTTAATTCCAGAATACACAACCATCGATGTTGCTCATGGTCACTCAGATCAAGTTATCAAGATGATTAAACACGTGAAACAAGTTATGCCATCAACATTCCTAATCGCAGGAAATGTGGGAACGCCTGAAGGTGTACGTGAATTAGAAAATGCTGGAGCTGATGCTACAAAAGTAGGAATCGGACCTGGTAAAGTATGCACAACTAAAATTAAAACAGGTTTTGGAACGGGTGGCTGGCAATTAGCAGCTGTAAGCTGGTGTTCAAAAGCAGCTCGCAAACCAATTATTGCTGACGGTGGTGTCCGCACAAATGGTGATATTGCGAAGTCTGTCCGCTTTGGTGCAACAATGGTAATGATCGGTTCATTATTTGCTGGTCATGACGAATCACCAGGTGACATTAAAGAAATTAATGGCCAAAAATATAAGGAATACTTCGGTAGTGCGTCTGAATACCAAAAAGGTGAGCGTCGTAACGTTGAAGGTAAGAAAATTCTAACACCATACAAAGGCCGTCTTGTTGATACATTAACGGAAATGCAACAAGATTTACAATCATCGATCTCTTATGCAGGTGGAAATGATTTAGCATCAATTCGCAAATGTGACTACGTCCTAGTGAAGAACTCAATCTACAACGGTGATAGCTCTAACCAAGCTATTATTGAAGCAGGTCGTTCATCATACGGCGAAGGAGACACCATTTTATAAACTAAGGACTCAAGCTAGGGCAAATTGCCCTAGCTTTTTTTGTATAAAACAACAAAGTGTGAGATACAGCCTAGATAAATGGTCTGTATCTCACATGAAGAGGTTGAAATGTAAGATACAGATCGATTAAATACTGCTGTATCTTACATTGGAGGGTCAAAATGTAAGGTACAGCGACTATTTAGAGATTGTATCGACCAGTAATCAAAAAAAGTTTGACAAATGTAACCGCGTGCATTATGATGATGGTGAACTGGTAATGACAAGTAATGACAACTTAGATACATGTTTAAAATTAAGTGAAATAAGGTGATCCGAATTGCTGAAAAAGGATAGTGCCATCCCTTTATATAACCAGCTTGTATCAGTTTTGATGGATTATATCAAGACTAGCTTAAAGGTTGATGACAAAATGTTATCCGAGAGAGAAATCTGTGAAAAGTATGACGTTAGTCGTACAACCGTCAGAATGGCTCTTAATGAATTAGAAGAAATGGGGTTTATTTATAAACGTCATGGAAAAGGGACTTTTGTATCAGGTCTTTGGAAAGAAATGAAAAACTTGTCAGAATCATACAGCTTTACCGATCAAATGAGAGCCTTAGGTAAGACGCCTAAAACTGATATCGTTTCATTTGAGCGTGTTCAAGCCATTCCGTTTATAGCAGAAAATCTTGGACTAAGCCCTAATGACGATGTCTATAAAGTAAGACGTCTCCGCAGCGCCGATGGTGAACGGCTGATGTATGAAACAACCTTCATACCGGCCTATCTATTTCCCGGATTAACCTTAGAAGAGTTGGAAAGTATGCCCTTGTATGAACTCTATCCCACTTTATACAAGCAAGAAATCAAGTATGCGGATGAAGAGTTTTTTGCATCTGTTATGCGAAAGAAAGAATCTGATCGCCTGCAAGTTGGAACAGGTTCAGCTTGTTTGAGGATTTACCGTAAGACTTATAACCAAGATAACAAAATTATTGAATTTACGATTAGTGTTGCTCGTGGCGACCAATTTACATATAAAATTCGCCATGTCAGAAAATGAGGAGGTTTTTAAATGTTTGAATGGAATAGTAGTGAGTTAGAAAAATTAGGTGCTGAAGTGACCGTTAGGGAAATCAAGCAACAGCCAGAACTATGGCAAGAGGTTTTCAGCTATTATCATGAAGAATCAGATAGAATCCATGCTTTTTTAGACGGCATCAAATCAAAACATGCACGCACTCGGGTTATTTTTACTGGAGCAGGTAGTTCAGCCTATGTAGGTGACACCGTCTTACCTTATTTAAAGGAAAAAGGGGATGAAGTGGTCTTTGATTTCCAAGCGGTGCCAACGACTAGTTTAGTATCAAACCCAAAAAGTTATTTTAAAAAGGATGTCCCAACTATTTTAGTTTCCTTTGCAAGAAGTGGGAATAGCCCTGAGAGTATTGCCAGCGTTGAATTGGGTGAGAAATTAGTTGATGATTTCTATCAAATTACGATTACATGTGCGCCTGAAGGGAAATTAGCTCAGCGAGCAGAAGGAGACGTAGCTAACCTGTTGCTACTCATGCCAGCACGATCAAATGACCAAGGATTTGCTATGACGGGAAGCTTCACTTGTATGACACTGACAGCGGCTCTAGTTTTCGATCCAACAAGCTCAGAACAAAAGGCTAATTATGTCAATCAAATGGCTGAAATGGCCAACACGGTATTAAGCCGCGAAGCAGAAATTCAAGAGATCATTAACCGCGATTTCAATCGTGTCATCTACTTGGCATCTGGACCACTAGCTGGTATTGCAAGAGAAGTACAACTTAAAATTTTAGAATTAACGGCTGGGAAAGTAGCGACAGCCTTTGATACATCGCTTGGTTTCCGTCATGGACCAAAATCATTTGTTGATGAAAAATCGCTAGCATTCTTGTTTGTTTCCAATGACCCATACACGCGCCAATATGATCTTGATATGCTGGAGGAACTTTATGGCGACCAAATCGCTAATACGGTGTATAGTATAGAAGTAACACAAGAAAACGGATTTTCTGGACAAGCTTTCCACTTTGATGAACGTTATAGCAACTTACCGGATGTGTACTTAGCGTTACCGTATACCGTTTTTGGACAAGTTGTATCCATGGTAACAGCGCTTAAAGTTGAAAACAAACCTGATACACCAAGCCCAACAGGTACAGTAAACCGAGTTGTTAAAGGGGTTATCATCCACGAAAACGTGCCAGAATAATCAACAAATTTTTAGAAAAGAAGTGATAGAAAAAATGAAGACTTACATTTATGCAGATACATTTTACATGCCAGATGCTACAAAAGGACCAGGTTATCTTGAAATTAATGACGGTGTTTTTGGTCAATTCTCAACGGAAAAACCATCAGATGGCTCAATCATTGATTACAGCGGCAAGCAAATTGCCCCCGGACTAGTGGATACCCATATCCATGGTTTTAAAGGCCACGATGTGATGGATAATGATGTAGCAGGATTAAATGTTATTGCAGAGGGCATTCTTCAAGGTGGGGTAACTTCTTTCTTACCAACCACCCTAACAGCTTCAACTGAAGAATTGAATGATGTTTGCCAAACCATTGGTGACCATGCAGATCAAATTAAAGGCGCAAAAATTCAAGGAATTTTCCTAGAAGGACCATTCTTTAATGAAGTCTATAAAGGGGCGCAAAACCCTAAATATATGGGCGACCCATCAGTTGAAAAGTTAGCGAAATGGCAAGAACTCGCTAAAGGAAAAGTCAAAAAAATTGCGATTGCACCAGAACGTGAAGGAACACTGCCATTCATTGACTACGCAAAAAGTCATGATATTTACACAGCTATTGCCCATACAGATGCTACCTATGATCAATGTAAGGCAGCAGTTGACCATGGTGCGAATATATTCGTTCACACCTTTAATGGTATGAAAGGCTTGCACCACCGTGAGCCAGGTGTTGTCGGAGCAGCAATTAGCCTAAAAGAGGCCTTCTCAGAATTAATTTGTGACGGTCATCATGTTCACCCTGTATCAGCAGGTATTGTCATGGATGCGCACGGTCGCGACAAAACAATGTTTGTCACAGACTGCATGCGAGGTGGCGGTATTGGCGATGGTGAATCGAGCTTGGGTGAATTTGACGTTATTATTAAAGACGGAGCAGCACGTTTGAAACACAACGGCAGCCTAGCAGGTAGTGTGCTAGAACTGATTGAAGCCGTACAAAACGTTGTTGAGTGGAGCATTGCGACACCGGAAGAAGCCATTCAGATGGCGAGTTTGGTGCCAGCGCAAAGTGTGGGAATCGACCACCTATGCGGTCAAATTAAAGCAGGTTATGCGGCAGACTTTATTGTCCTTGACCACCAATTAAAACTAGAAAAAACATATTTAGATGGCGAAGTAGCCTATACAAAATAAGGAGGTAATGGAATGATCAGTTGTGTCATCACAGGCACGGGGAATTTGCCCCGGGTCTATCGCTGGCAGTCGAAATGAGTGCTGGTAAACAAGAAAAATTTGAAGTGGTGGCTTTTAGAGAAGACCAGTCGCTATAGCTGTACGAATCAAACTTACGTCAAGCTACCGAAAGCTTGCAGCAAGACACTGAAGGTGTGATTGTCTTTTCAGACTGATTAGGCGGCACGCCATTTAGAACGGCTATGGTTATTGCATCGGCCTTTGATAATGTGGAAGTATTAACAGGCTCTAACTTACCAATGCTTATTGAAGTTGGTTTATTACGCAAATTTGAAAGCGATGTCAAGGCGTTAGCTGCTCAAGCAGTTAATACAGGAAAAGAAGGAATCCAGAATCCACGACTTGCAGAGTTGAGCAATCAAGTTGAAGAGGTTGATATTCAAGTGAAATCAGGAGCTGTGATGACTGTATCGCGCTATGCCATATCAGAAATTGTCGATAAAGCTTAATCACCTAAGTGATGGCGTTTCAGAAAAACTATTCCAAGACACTATTCATTTTGCTAAAGAAGCAGGATCAACTTTTAACGGTGTTCGATGTGGACGTGCAACTTGGAAAGACTCTGTAGCTATTTTCGCTCGTGACGGTAAAGAAGCCGTTCAAGAATGGTTGTAAACAGAAGGTCGTAAAAATATTGAAGACCTTAATGTAGCGGTAGGCGAATTTGCTCAACCATGGACAGAGAAAGTAATAGTTAAATAGGTTAAACGAGCCAATTTTTATGTTATTCATAAGAATTGGCTCTTGTTTTGCACACGACACGGCAAGTTTTGAATTAAAAATATTGAAACTAAACAAAAGTTTTGTTTACTTGGGAGAATGAATGGGTGTTGGAACGTGCACGTAGCTTGTTGATTGCAGGAGGTCTGGCATTACTTGTTAATAGGGTTCCCCTCATTTTTAATTCTCATTACAACCCATATTATCAAGTAATTGTTAGATACTAGAGGTAGAGTAAAGAGAGTGGGGAAAAAGGCGTTTAGCCCCGAATCGTTGGACCGAAAAAACGCAGGGTGGTCGTAGACCATCCGAGTATTATTCGGGAAACGCATGTCGGGGCTGCCTTTTTGAGCACGTATGCGCAACAATTATTCGTATATAAAAAAGGGACTGGAGTTATTGATAAGCTCCCTTGCTGTTATTATTTAAGTAAATGTTGTGCTTCTGCAATGGTTTGAGGAAGAACATCCATTGGGTCTTGCATAACAATCCCATGTCCTGTTCCTACATAAGTTGGATTTAAGGTTAAGAAACGTTCAACGACTTCAATACTTTGAGCTAAATCCCAATTCAAACGAGCTGGTTTTGGGAAGGCATCACGGTGAACACCACAAATAGCTGCGCCACCTAATGTTTGCAAAACATCACCAACAAGTAAATAACGTAAAGTAGGGTGGAAGAAACAAATATGGCCTGGCGTATGACCAGGTGTAAAGAGAACGTCTAATTCGCCAACTTTATCGCCTTCTTTAAGTAGGCCGGCAGGTTTAAAAGTCAACGAGTCCGGAATGCCTTCTTTTAAAGGAACTTGTTTGTCAGAAGGAAGTAGCTCTTTCTTTAAGACAAGCTGATACTCACGTTCTGGAAAATAAATGGGTGTGTCTGGGAATGCTTCTTGAAATGCCGGCATGCCATCTAAATGGTCATCGTGGCTATGCGTAATTGCAATTGCTTTTAAAGGGAGGCCAGAAGATTGAATTAATTCAATAACCTCACTAATTTCTTCAGACTCAACAGTTGTATCAATTAAGATGATTCCATCATCTTCTTTTACTAAAAATAAATTATTTTCTTTTTCAATCGTAATTTGCATGACATTCTCAAATGATTCTATTTGAAGCATCCATTCACGACCTTTCTATGTAGTATTAAGAATAAATAATACATTGGTTAGAAAATAAGGTCAAACAATATCACTTGTGAAAATAATATTACAGTCCTGAGAAGAATTGAACTTCCGACACCTCGTTTAGGAAACGAGTGCTCTATCCACTGAGCTACAGGACCAAGATATAATAAAAAAATAAGGAATCGGCTGACTAGCTGATTCCTTTTGGCCTAGTCGATGTTAGATTCGAGTTCCGTTATACGATCTTTTAAGGTCTCGTTTTCATCTTTCAATTCGTTGAGTTCTTGATGCATCGTTTGAACTTGATCCTTCAATTGATCGAAGCTATACGGATCGATTGATTCAACGGGCGGATCATTCAGCTGTTGAAAGATAAACGTAATACCAAAAATAAGAACGATACCCAAAAAAATAATTATCCAACTACGACGTGGTGATTCATTTTCAGGGTCAGGTTTCATGTTTTGAAATCCTCTTTTAGCTGCATTTTTCTCCAAGTTCGTTCACCCATCTTTCTACCTATCTAAGCCTTATTATACAGCAATCAGACTTCAAATAAAAATAAAGATAAGATTAAGAGATTCAGTAAGTTAAATGAACGTACAGGACTTATTATTAAGAGGTTCAGTGGCTAAATCAGCTTTGAACCTCTTAATTTGGTGAAAATCCAGAGGTTCACCCACTAAATCAGCTTTGAACCTCTTAATTTGGCGAAAATCCAGAGGTTCAGTGGCAAAATCAGCTTTGAAGCTCTTAATTTGGCGAAAATCCAGAGGTTCAGTGGCAAAATCAGCTTTGAACCTCTTAATTTGGCGAAAATCCAGAGGTTCAGCCGCCAAATCAGCTTTGAAGCTCTTAATTTGGCGAAAATCCAGAGGTTCAGTGGCAAAATCAGCTTTGAACCTCTTAATTTGGCAAAAATCCAGAGGTTCAGTGGCAAAATCAGCTTTGAACCTCTTAATTTGGCGAAAATCCAGAGGTTCAGTCGCCAAATCGAGCTTGAACCTCTTTAACCAAAAAATCTCACAGCCTAAAGAGGCCATGAGATCATTTTTTTTTAGAATGCCCAGTCTCCGTTACGGAAGATTGGCATACGGCTACCATCTTTACGGATACCATCAATATTTGTTGTTTCAGAACCAATCATGAAGTCAACGTGAACGTTTGAACGGTTCAAACCGCGTTCAGCTAATTCTTCTTGTGACATCTCAGTTCCGCCTTCAATAGAGAATGCGTAAGCTGAACCGAGTGCCAAGTGGTTAGAAGCATTTTCATCAAATAAAGTATTGAAGAATACTAAACCTGATTGCGAAATTGGTGACTTGTGAGGAACAAGGGCAACTTCACCTAGTGAACGAGCACCTTCATTATCTTCTACAAGGTGTTTCAAGACTTCTTCACCTTTTTCAGCTGAGACTTCAACAACAGCGCCATCTTTGAATGTAAATGTCATACCTTCAATAATGTTTCCGCTGTAGCTTAAAGGTTTTGTTGATTTCACAACACCGTCAATACGACGGCTATCTGGAGCAGAGAAGACTTCTTCAGTTGGCATGTTAGCAACGAATTCTTCACCTTGCGCATTGATTGCACCAGCAGAATCCCAAATATGGTTTTCTGGCATACCCACTGTTAAGTCAGTACCTTCAGGTGTTGTATAATGCAATGCATCGAATTGCTCAGCATTTAAAACGTCAGCTTTTGAACGTAGGCGAGTTTCGTGCTCGTCCCAAGCCAATACGGGATCAGCTTCGAAAACGCGACAAGTTTTGAAAATTTCATTCCATAGTGCGTCAACTTGTTCTTCTTCTGTTTCTAATTCTGGGAATACTTTAGCAGCCCATGCAGCACCTGAAGCAGCCGCAACTGTCCATGATACTTTGTTTGCTTGAGTCGCAATACGTTGCGCCATCAACGCTTTACTGTTTGCTGTCATAACAGCGCCCAATTTTTTGCTGTCTACGCCATTTAATGCATCTGGATCAGCAGAACGAACAGATAAACGGCTCGCTTTACGATCTAGCATGTCGTGAGACTCATCAATTTTGTATTGCGGAATATTTGTTAAACGCTCCTCTGGTGTGTGTAAGTAAGTTTCACGCGTAATCACGTCGTCAGCCCACTTCACAATAACTTCCTCTGCACCTAAAGCATAAGCTTCTTTAACTAACAGACGGGCAAAATGTGCTTGTTCCACATCGATGTTGATAATCACAGTGTGACCTTTTTGAACGTTGATTCCCTTAGAAACCAACAACTTTGCATATTTTTGCAAGTTTTCTTCGAAATTTGGTAAGACCATGTCTAAAAAACGCTCCTTTATATTAAGTTTTCTATCCTACTATCATATCACAATAAAAAAGGATTAAAAATAAAAAATCCCCCAGCCAAGGCCAGAGGAAATAATTAAATCTTTGGGGGGATTTAATTATGTGGTTGCACCGAAGTGAACCATAGTAATTATAGCATAGCGCCAACGCAAAATATAGCTATTCAGCCTTAGAAAAAGACAGGAAATCATGCTCTAATTCATGTTTGCGTTCTAGTAAAATGCTCAAAATATGCTGAACATTTTTTTGAAGAGAAGCTAATAATTCCAAGTTTTTTTCAATAATATGTTTCGTTGACCATTCCGAAAATAAGCCACTGAAAAAGTCATTAATAACCGGCCGACATTCGGTTAGTGTTTGGTATTGGCTATCATAAATATAATCCAAGTCCTTTAACTCGCGAACTAAGGAATGAACCTTTCGTTCCAAATCAATAATCATCGCTTCAGCCACATCTAATTGATGGCGATCAACGACTGATAACAAAATATCAATTTCCGTAATCATTTCCCAATTGTTAATGGTATCGGATGAATCAACGGTTGTTAAAATATCACTAATGGCATCCAACAATTGATTGGCAGCTTCTTCAGCTTCTACGGTTTGCGTGTAGTCGTGTTTCAACTGAATCATTTTCTGCTCACGTTCGGACACGATATTTAAGAGCTCAGGATTGCGGCGTAGGAGTTGTTCCTTCACATCGCGCAAACGGTTCTTTTTCTCCAAAATATCTTCCTCTAAATCGCCAAGATAGCGGTGAGCATTAATCTTCAAAACATAGGCCTTATCAAATTCAAGTTTGGCACTGATTTTTTCTTCCGATTCACGGTGGTAGCGCTGTTCGTAAGTGCCGAGAATTTTCATGACAGAATTAGAAAAGGATTCCTTTTCCATTTTTTCTAAAGTAGCTGCCTTTTTTTCTAGTTGACTAATAGCACCATCCAAAGCCGATTGTTGCTCATCATGTGTCTCTTTCGCTAACGCTAATTTCCGAGAAAGGGCGCCTAACTGTAACAACAGCGTTTCATACTCCATCCCCAAATCCACAGCCATATCTCCATCGTCCAACAAGACCATCCGCTTCACCACCTTTAATTAATTGCCGAGCGTTGATTCATAAGTTTCAACCATAGCTTTAACAAAAGCTTTCAAGTTTTCCACATCTTCTTCTTCAGCGTTCAAGTCCACTTTCACACCAGCTGCACCTTTTGTAGCACCAGTTTTTTCAAACTGTTGCTCAAAATCATCAACCGCCGTACAAAATTGCTCGTAGAATGTATCACCAGAGCCAACAACGCCGTAAATTTTTCCAGTTAAATCAAATTCTTCTAATTCCTCATAAAAATCAACAATTTCATCCGGTAAATCGCCGTCCACACCATACGTGTAGCTTGCGACAACGCAGTAGTCATAATCTTCAAAATCAGCTGGATCAGCTTGAACGCACTCAACCACGTCCACATCCACACCTGCTTCTTCAAATAATTCCGATGTAATATCGGCAATCTCTTCCGTATTTCCTGTTAAACTCGCAAAGACAATCAATGCTTGTGCCATGTTGAACCTTCTTTCTACTATCCTTTTCCAAAGTATACCAAATTTTCACCTAGCTTACACCCACAAAGAAAATGATATAATAGAAAAAAGGAGGGCGACACCATGAAAGAAATCAAGTGGGCCATGATCGGTTGTGGCGATGTCACCGAGAAAAAGACTGGACCAGCTTTATACTCGGCGAAAGGGTCACGGCTAGTAGGGGTTTACAGCCGAACCAAAGAACGAGCAGAAGATTGGGTTAGACGGCACCAGCACGGCATCGTCTATGATACCATCGAACAGTTACTGGATGATTCAAGTGTTCAAGCTGTTTATATTGCCACACCACCTGATAGCCATTTTGATTATGCCATGAAGGTACTAGAAGCTGGCAAAATTCCGCTTATCGAGAAACCCATGGCCAGTGATTTTATAGCGTGTCAAAACATTATTAAAAAAGCTAAACAAGTCGAGTTACCCCTCTATGTCAATTTCTACCGTCGTGGTTTGGAGAAGTTTCAAACGATTAAACAGTTTTTAGAAAACGGTACTATTGGTGAGGTTTTGACAGTGACCATTCGCCATTATTCTCCATTAAATCGAGAACTCAAAACAGCGAATGACTTACCTTGGCGCTACAAGAAAGAAGCTGGCGGTGGTAAAGCTTTAGATAGTCAAATTCATGTCATCGACTATTTAATGTGGTTGTTTGGGGATATCGAAGCCGTTAATGGGTTTGCGACAAATGGGGCTGGCGTTTATGAAGTAGAAGATACGATTGTCGCTAGTTTCAAATTTAAGTCTCAAGTCTTTGGTACGGCGACTTGGTCCTATACAGCCAGTGAATACGTTGATCAAGTCGATATTCAAGGCACAAAAGGGACCATGAATTTATCTGGAACTGGGGTCACTGACTTAAGAGTTAATGATGAAAAATATCAGTTTGAACCACCAGAACATGTGGGATTGCCTTATATTCAGATGATAGTTGACCACCTATTAAGCGATGGCGATTGTCCAGCAAACACCCATCAGGCTGCCCAAACGGTTTACTTTTTCGATCAGTTACTAGCTGATTACAGAAGTGGTATTAGTTGAGTTGAGGCGTCATTTTGGTTACCATTAACTTAAGAAAGGATGGTAGATAAGATGAAAATATGGAGAACAGTAACGTTTACTACATTTTCAGCCTTAGCACTCGCTGCTTGTAGCAATGAACCATCTCCAGGTGAAACACCGGTAAGTGATCCATCGACTGAAAATAATTCAAGTGTTGTGGAGAGTTCAACAACAGATCAGGCGATGGCTGATGTGATTAGCATGGACCAAGCTTTGGATGTATTTTGGCAAGAATACCCAGATGCTCAAATCAAGGAAGTCGATTTTGATGAGGACTGGGGAGAATGGACTTACCAAATTACGGGCATTTTAGAGGACCGTGAATATGAAGTCGAAATGAATGCCACAACGTCAAACGTTGAAAAAGTGGAAGATGATCGTTTGGATGATGACGACCGCGATGTTTTAACATTAGATGGTTTAATCACGTCAGACGAAGCTGTTTCAATTGCTAGGAAAGAGGTTGAGGCGGATGCGACACTAGAAGGTTGGAATTTAAGCTTCGATGATGATCGTATGCAAGCCGAATATGAAGTTGAATTTAAAGGTAGTGACGACCGCGATGTAACTATTCATGCCGAAACAGGCGATGTCTTAGAAGTCGATGGTTAAATTAAGTAGAGCTGTTAGGAATCCTAACAGCTCTGTTTTTAAGGGTTGATGTGAGATACAGCTCTAAAAATAGCGCTGTATCTTACATATGATAGCCAAAATGTAAGATACAGATTAGTCGGTCTATACTGTATCTTACATATAGCAGTAGAAATGTAAGATACAGCAACTTTTCGCCGGCTGTATCTCACACGGGCAGAATTTTTTTTTATTTTTTTCACTAAATATCCCCAGCTAGACAGAAGGAAGCTGTATGTGCTATAAATAAGTTAATGATGTAAGCGTTATCAAAAGGGGGAAGGTCATGAAGGTAACTGTTATTGGTGCTGGCAACTCGGGCTTAGCTATGGCTGCCCACTTAACTCTAGAAGGCAATGACGTCACCTTGTGGAATCGGACTCGTGACCACATTGAGGGACTGATTGAAAATCCAATTATCCATTGTTCAGGGATAATCAACGGAAATGCCAAAATTCACTGCGTGACAGATGACTTGGCGGTAGCACTCGAAAATCCGGAAATGGTCTTTGTGACAACACCGGCTTTTTCACACGCAACACTAGCCAAGCAATTTGCCCACACCTTAAAAATAAAGACGACCATTATCTTAAATCCGGTCTCAACATTTGAAGCCCTTGAATTTAACCATGAATTTAAACCAACCAATCGAACTCTAAGTCCTTTGATCGCCGAAACGCAGACGATTCTCTATACTTGCCGCAAAAAAAAGACTATTTTTTTGTCTAATAATCAAAAATTAAAAAAATTTTTCATTTTTTTAACTTCGTGATATAATAACAAAGTAATCGTTTTCTAATCATCTTTTCATCCATTAATTAATGCGGATGTTTTGAATGAAGTGTAGAAAAGTGTTAAGGTATTAGAGAGAAATGACACATTCAGCTATCTTTTGTATCAAAATAAAGCGAACAAATATTTTGGTTGAAATTTCACAATGTCATTAAATAGAAGCGTATGTAGATAGTTGAAAACAAAAAAATTGGAGGAATATAGTTTATGCTAATCGGAATACCGAAAGAAGTTAAGAACAACGAGAATCGTGTAGGAATTACACCACTTGGGGTCGAATTGCTCGTTCAAAACGGCCACACAGTTATGGTGGAAACTAACGGAGGCGTTGGTTCCGGATTCACTGATGAGCAATATCGCGAAGCTGGTGCGACCATTGAAGAAACTGCAGAAAAAGTTTGGTCTGCAGAGATGATCATTAAAGTAAAAGAACCCTTAGAATCAGAATATAAATACTTTAGAAAAGATTTAATTCTTTTCACTTACTTGCACTTAGCGAATGAGCCTGCTTTAGCAACGGCTCTAGAAGAAGCAGGGGTTGTCGCAATTGGTTATGAAACGATGATTGGAGAAGCTGGCGACCTGCCACTATTAAACCCAATGAGCGTGATTGCTGGTCGTTTATCAGTACAAATGGGGGCACAATTCCTAGAAAGCCAATACGGCGGTAAAGGTGTGCTTATTGGAGGCGTACCAGGTGTTAGAAACGGAAAAGTTGTTATCATTGGTGGTGGTGTATCAGGACGTAACGCCTTGCAAATTGCGTTAGGTATGGGGGCTCATTGTACCGTTTTAGATGTTAAACCAGAAGTCTTGAGTGAAATCGAAGACCTATACGGAAGTGAAGTCGTAACCTTAATGTCTAACGAAGTGAATATTGCCAATGCCATTAAAGACGCTGATATTGTTGTGGGGGCTGTTTTAATCCCAGGACGTAAAGCACCAACATTAGTTTCAGAAGAAATGGTAGCTGACATGCAACCCGGATCTGTCATTGTCGATATTGCAGTTGACCAAGGTGGTATTTTCGCTACGGAAGATCACGTGACATCTCATGATGATCCAATTTACGTAAAACATGGTGTTTTACACTATGCTGTTCCGAATATGCCAGGTGCTGTATCACGCACCTCAACCATTGCTTTGACTAACGTTACCTTGCCATATGCTGTTAAAATTGCTAACCAGGGTCATGTTGAAGCTGCTAAAGCTGATCCAACTATTTTAACTGGATACAACGTCTTCCAAGGTAAAATAACCAATAAAGATGTCGCAGAATCGTTGGAAAAAGAATACGTTGCTATTGAAGAATTAATCAAATAAGAAAAAGCCGCTCGTGAGAGCGGCTTTTTTGTGCCTATATGTAAGATACAGCACTCAAAAAAGTCCTGTATGTTACATCAGACAACCTAAATGTAAGATACAGGATGCTTAGGAAGGGGTGTATCTTACATTTCGACTACCAATTGTAAGATACAGCTCATTTTTTATAGCTGTATCGACAGGATTGTCGGCAGAGTGAGAAGCGATATGGGTTACTTTTTTTAATTATTTCAAAAGGAATGTTAAGTCGTTTACTTCAGCCATCTGAAATTGCAGCAACTGCACTATTCTTAGCATCAGACGGTGCCACAGCGATTAATGGCGAATCAAGGAACTTCAGCACATAAAATTAGTCTGAATTTTCTCGAACCAGCGAAATGAGTGAATAGAGCCGCCAAAAAGCATTTCTATTCACTCAAATCAAGCTAAATAGATAAACAGTGCAGCAAAAGGCCACCCCACAGAGCCTTTTGCTGCACTATTAAAAAAAACGAGCTGTTTATTTAGTTTTTTGAAAAAAATAGACTATAATGGTGTCAATTGTTTGAACGTATCTCAACAAAGGGATAAAGTATCAAAATGGGCCGGGAAAAATGAAGCAGCTATCTGATGATTTTAGCTAGCTACTATCGTTCGATTTTTCTTGTATATAATGAGAGGGGAAAGGGAACATGTTGTAATGTTTCTGAATGATATACAGATAAAAATAAAAATTGAATGTAGGAGATAGAAAAAATGTTCTTAGCATGGAATGAAATTAAACACTCAAAAACCAGATTTGCATTAATTATTGGCGTGATGGTGCTTGTATCTTACTTGGTGTATTTCTTAGTGGGACTGGCTTACGGCCTTGCACAGGAAAACCGCACAAGTGTGGATAAATGGGGAGCAGATGCCATTATTTTAACGGATGAATCTAACTCGAACATCAACATGTCAATGATGGCACGTAGCGTTGTCGATGATGTGGAAGCCCCTGAAATTGCGATTTTAGGTCAAACACCTAACGTTGTTCGTCAAGAAGGATCAACATCTGATGACGAAAAAATTACCGTAACATTTTTTGGAATTAATTCTGATGAGTTTATTATGCCGGAAGTGATTGATGGCGAAACCTTTACGAAAGACAACCAAGTGGTAGCTGACATCAGTATGCAAGAGCAATACGGTGTGGAAATTGGTGACACCCTTGAATTAGCAGGGACAGAGTTAACGATTGAAGTCGTTGGCTTTACGGAAGATGCGAAATTCAACGTAGCGCCGGTTCTTTACACA
This sequence comes from Jeotgalibaca sp. PTS2502, assembly GCF_001975685.1. Classification (NCBI taxonomy): domain Bacteria; kingdom Bacillati; phylum Bacillota; class Bacilli; order Lactobacillales; family Carnobacteriaceae; genus Jeotgalibaca; species Jeotgalibaca sp. PTS2502. The sequence continues at coordinate 1,243,847 of NZ_CP019433.1, read as the reverse complement.
ACAGTTGGCACTTACCAAGAAGTTCGTTTTGAACAAATCGATGAATCTGAAACAGGCCGTGTGTCTGCTATCATCGCAAAAAGTGACACAGAAGACCTTAGCGATATTAAACTAAATAACGATAATTTACGCGTTTATTCTATCAAAGATTACATCAATGAAATCCCAGGTTATACAGCGCAAGTTCTAACATTTGGCTTGATGATTGGGTTCTTGATTGTGATTGCAGCAGTTGTTATTGGTATTTTTATTTACGTTTTAACGCTTCAAAAAGCAAGTTTGTTTGGTGTGATGAAAGCACAAGGGATTTCGAACTTCTACATTTCTAAATCTGTTGTTGCTCAAACATTCCTTCTATCAGCAATCGGAGTGGGAACCGGTCTATTATTGACTGTGGGAACATCTCTTGTATTGCCAGCATCCGTTCCTTACCGCACGAATGTCGTATTCCTAGCAGCGATTACAGCTATGCTGATCTTTTTCGCTATTATGGGTGCACTATTCTCAGTAAGAACAGTTGTGAAAATTGATCCATTGGAAGCAATCGGATAGGAGGACATTAAAATGAAATTAATCGAACTACAAGGCGTAACTAAAAAATTTAATGATGGTAATAAAGAAGTACTTGCTTTAAAAGAAACGAACTTCTCCGTAAAATCCGGTGAATTTGTGGCGATTATTGGACCAAGTGGATCAGGAAAAAGTACTTTCCTAACGATTATTGGTGGTCTACAAACACCAACAGACGGAAAAGTATTGATCCGCGAACAAAAATTTAGCGAAGTCGGCATTAAAGAACGTAGTAAAATGCGTTTTGAAGAAATTGGTTTTATCCTACAAGCGTCAAACTTGGTGCCTTTCCTAACCGTTGAAAACCAAATGCGTCTCGTTAACAAAGTCGAAAAAACCAAATATGAAAAAGACAAAGCGGAAAAGCTATTCGAAGAATTGGGTATCACCAAACTAAGAAACAAATACCCAAGTGACTTGTCTGGTGGGGAACGCCAACGTGTTGCTATTGCACGAGCACTTTATCATGATCCTTCCGTTATTCTTGCTGACGAACCAACTGCTAGCTTAGATACAGAAAAAGCCTTTGAAGTTGTGGAAATTTTAGCAAGAGAAACAAAAAGTAAAAATAAAGCAACGATTATGGTTACCCATGACGAGCGCTTGATTGATTACTGTGACAAAGTCTATGTCATGAAAGACGGCGTCTTAACGCAACGCGATTAATAGAACCGAAAATGTCCTGCATACCAATAGAGCGATGCAGGACATTTGTTCTATACTAGGGGATTATAAGTTCAGCCATCAATGTCTAGCTCCCAAGACCTGACCTAGTGAAAAAAAGATAAATTTGCCCCATTGCGCGCTTCGCTGCTCGCTAACGCATATCATTCGACTAACCCGCTGAAGCGTGAAGTCTCCTGACAATTCAGGGTCAAATTTCCTATTTTTTCATAGGCCAAAGCGGACTTGTCCGCTTTTCTTATATATGAGAAAGGATGACGACCATGAGTATCGGTTACGCTTGTTTACAAGTTGGCAGACCAGACACCACGATTCGTAGTGTCATACAAAAAAATGCCACAAGAGAACGATTAATGGAAGTAATTGACTATAACCTCCAATCGTTTGAAAACATGATTGATTATAATATCAAAAATCAGATTAAACTTTACCGCATTAGTTCAGGACTTATCCCATTTGGATCGAGTCCAGTCAATCAACTAGAGTGGGAGCAGATTTTTCGCGACCGCTTTATAACAATCGGACAAAAAATCAAACAGAGTGGTATGCGCGTTTCTTTCCATCCCGGTCAATATACCGTTTTAAACTCACCAGATGAAGGTGTTGTGAGCCGAGCTGTGGATGACTTGGTTTATCAAGAAAAAATACTGACTTTACTAGGTGTGGACTACAGCCATAAATTGATTTTGCATGTTGGTGGTGTATACGGCGACAAAGTAACAGCCTTAGAGCGCTTTGAAGAAAACTTTAAAGGCATTCCGCAAGCAGTCAAAAATAGATTGATTATTGAAAATGACGATCGCCTTTTTAATGTCGAAGATGTTTTAGGATTAGCTCATCGCATTGGCATACCAGTCGTTTATGATAATTTACATAACGCCATTAATCCAGCTGATTCAACCAAAGATGATGGCTATTGGATTAGTGAAACGCGAAAAACCTGGAAGCCAGAAGATGGCAACCAAAAAATTCACTATTCTCAACAAGCAACAGGCAAACGTTTGGGTGCTCATACAGATACTATTTATATAGAAGACTTTCTTGAATTCCATAACAAATTGGAAGACAAAACCATTGATATCATGCTAGAGGTTAAAGATAAAAACTTATCAGCCCTGAAATGCCAGAATGCAACAACCGATCAACCAGCCATTTCCCTCTTAGAAAAAGAATGGGGCAGATACAAGTATTTTATGCTTGAAAAATCCCCCCGAGACTACCAAGTTATTCGTCAACTCTTAAAAGACAAAACAGCCTATCCTGTTCTTGAATTTTATCGTATGATTGAAGCAGCACTTGAAAAAGAAACAGATCCTGGAGCTGCTATTAATACCGCTCACCATATTTGGGGCTACTTTAAAGGCAAAGCTACCAAAAGTGAGCAAGCAACCTTTATAAGAAATTGCACCAACTACCAATCCGGCAAAGCTAAACTGGCGACTGTTAAGCGTCAACTGCATAAATTAGCCATTAAATATGACCAGACCTATCTGATTGAATCCCTTTATTTTTATATCGAAGATTAGAAAGAGAGGACAACAAATGATAAAAGTAGAAGTCTGTGCAGCGAGCTTAGAAGACTGCATCAAGGCAGAACGAGCGGGTGCCGATCGCATCGAACTAAATCAAGCCTTACATCTGGGAGGTTTGACGCCATCTTTAGGCAGTTTAATCGCGGCCAAAAAGCATACCACCATTCCTATTATCAGCATGGTGCGTCCACGAGCGGGCGGCTTTCACTATAGCGATTATGATAAAGAGACCATGTATACCGATGCCGAGCTCATGATTGATCACGGCGCAAGCGGCCTTGTTTTTGGCTTCCTAAACGAAGATCTGACTGTTGATAAAGCGACAACCAAGCGTTTTGTTGATTTATGTCATCGCAATCGAGTAGAGGCCATTTTCCATCGGGCCTTTGACCGAGCGGCGGATCCGCATCAAGCTGTCAGAGACTTGATCGACTGTGGCATCGACCGCATTTTAACGAGCGGCCAAGCAGCTAGTGCTGATCAAGGGATTTCTCTTTTGGCCGACTTACAAAAGCACTACAGTGACCAAATCGCATTTTGCGTTGGAGCTGGTGTCACTGCCGCCAATGTTGTGGAGATTATCGAAAAAACTGGCATCAGCGATGTTCATTCTACGTTTAAGGGGTGGTTTACCGATCCAACGACTGCCAGCATGACCGTTTCCTATCGCTATAGCGAAGAAGGCGACTACGACGGTGTTAGCGTTGGGAAGTTAGAACAGTTTATAGAAAAACTACAAGATTATCGCTAATGAAGGAACTTCAGCCATCAATGTCTAGCTCCCAAGGCGGACTTGTCCGTTTTTCTTATTTAGTTGTTTAAAAATAAAGATTGTGTAGCGCCATGAATATGGCGAGCTGTTTCTGCTTGATTCATAGTATAAAGATGGATACCAGCGACTCCCTGTGTCACTAAGTCAACAATTTGATCAATAGCATAAGCAAGACCTGCATCGCGTAAGGCGATTGGATTATGTTCATATTTTTCAAGAATTGCCAAAAACTTTTTAGGCAAATGGGAGTCGCTCGCTTTAATTAATCGTAACGTTTGTTGGCGATTGACGATAGGCATGATGCCGGCTAAAATGGGGACGTTAATCTCTGCCAGCTCACAACCTTCTTTAAACTGATAAAACATATTATTGTCAAAGAACAGCTGACTAATTAATTGATTGCAACCAGCGTCAACTTTTTTCTTAAGGTGCTTAATATCAGTGACACGATTTTCTGCATCAGGGTGAACTTCAGGGTAGCAGGCACCAAAAATTTCAAGGTTAGGCGCGAGTGTTTTAATATAATGAATCAAGTCATTGGCATAGACAAAATCAGTTTTAGCTACAACGCCATCTAAATAATCGCCCCTTAGCGCGAGCACACGTTTAATACCTGCTTTTTCGATTTTGTTAATAATAGCTGTCACTTGCTCCTTTGATAAATAGCTAGCAGGCAAATGTGCGACTGACGGAATTCGCAAGTCGTTTTGGAGATAGTCCGCAATTCGAACGGTCGTTTCTTCGATTCGAGACTCACGGTTGCTACAGGTCACACTAATAAAATGGGGTTGTAAATCTTGCAATTCCTGAAGCGTTCCGAGTAATTTTTTTGTCGCAACATGGCTGTTGGGTGGAAAGACTTCAAATGATAGAGAAACGTTTGATTGAGAAGTTGACACTCATGACAACTCCTCTCGAACAAGCTTAACCGTTGCAATCATATTTTCTAAACTGGCCTTAGTTTCAAATTCACCACGTGTTTTTAAACCACAGTCAGGATTAATCCATACTTTTTCTTTCGGTACTTTAGCTAAAATAGCATGAATTGTTTCAGTTATTTCTTTAATAGAAGGGACGCGCGGAGAGTGGATATCATAAACACCAGGCCCAACTTGTGTTTTAAATTGCTGGGCTTGTAGGTCGTCTAGAAGACTCAAATTAGACCTTGATGATTCGAAAGAAATCACATCGGCATCCATTTGTTCGATAGACGAAATAATATCACTAAATTCGCTATAGCACATATGAGTGTGGATTTGGGTCTCGGGCTGCACCTTACTGTGAACAAGGCGGAAGGCAGGAATTGCCCAATCTAAATAGTTAGAATACCAGTCACTTTTTCGTAAAGGGAGTTTTTCCCTTAGTGCAGCTTCGTCGATCTGAATGATTCGAATACCGCTTGCTTCCAAATCTAAGACTTCTTCTTGAATGGCTAAGGCAATTTGTAAGGTTGATTCACGAATACTAATATCTTCTCTCGGAAATGACCAGTTTAAAATAGTTACTGGTCCGGTTAACATTCCTTTAACTAGTTTAGTCGTTTGCGATTGCGCATAGCATGACCATTTGACTGTAATAGGAGCTGATCGGCTAATATCCCCCCAAATAATAGGCGGTTTAACGCCCCTTGTTCCATAAGACTGTACCCAGCCATTCTTACTAAATAAATAACCCTCTAAATTTTGCCCAAAATACTCCACCATATCATTTCGTTCAAATTCACCATGCACCAAAACATCTAAACCAATAGCTTCTTGCCACTTTAACCAGTCATTTGTTCGCTCGGCAAGATAATTATCGTAATCGACTTCTGTTAATTCGCCAGACTTAAAGCGAGCCCGAACTTGCTTCACTTCCTTGGTCTGAGGGAAAGAACCGATTGTGGTTGTTGGAAGAAGTGGCAATCCGTATAGTTGACTCTGCAAATCTAGGCGCTCGTAAAAAGTAGGCTGTCGTGTAAAGTCAGACTCAGAAAGTTTACCAATTGTTTCTGCAAGTTTACGATTAGGGCTAAAGCGTTCGACCGCAAATAACTGTGTGTTTTGATCTAATAAATCAGTGCGATTATGATCCACTATTTCCTTTAAATCAACAAGCTCTGCTAGTTTTTCTTTAGCAAACGCAAAATGATTCTTAATTTTTTCAGGAAACTCTTCATTCTCTAAGCTAATAGGAACATGCAGCAATGAAGAGGAAGTGGACAAGACAAACGACTTAACATTGAGTTGTTTTAACTTGTCTAATGTCTGCTCATAATGATTGCGCCAAATGTTTTTACCGTTAACCACACCTGCATGGAGGATTTTATCATCTGGAAAACCACTTGCCACAAGATCAACATTTTTCACACCTTCAACAAAATCTAAGCCAACCGCCTCAAGTGGTAGTTGAACAATTACATCGTAAACATCACGAACGTCTCCGAAATAAGTCTGCAATAACACCTTTATATCAGCTTTATCAGCTAACAGTTGTTGATAAAGACGTGCAAACAAGTCCTTCTCCTCAGGATTAATATCCTTAACCAAGGCTGGCTCATCCAGTTGAATCCAATCAGCACCAATATCCTTTAACTGACGAAAGACAGCTTGATAAGCAGTCACTAAGTCAGCAACAAAATCATCCGCACGAGCTTGACCGCCGTAGTCACTTAATTGAAGCAAGGTAAAGGGTCCGATTAAGACTGGACGAGTTTGAATACCTAAAGCTTGCGCTTCTAAAAACTCATCGAAAATTTTAGTAGTAGAAAGTTGGATGACTGTTTCTTCCTCGAATTTTGGAACTAAGTAGTGATAGTTTGTATGGAACCACTTCTTCATAGGGAGCGCCTTAATATCGCCCTTATCGCCTTGATAGCCCCTCGCAAGAGCAAAGTATTTTTCCAAATCAGACAGAGAACTATTTTTAACTTGATCGGGAATAATATTAAACAGAAAAGCAGTATCTAAGACTTGATCATAGAAAGAGAAATCATTACTCGGAATCAAATCGATTCCGGCATCCTTGACTAACTGCCAATGGTCTTGACGAATCGTTTGACCGATTTGAAATAGTTCAGTCTCACTTATTTTATTGCGGAAATATTTCTCAGTTGCGAATTTCAATTCGCGCTGGGCACCCAGTCGTGGGAAGCCAATAATGGTTGTTTGTGTCATCGTATTACCTCCTCGGTTGTTAGAAAAAAGATAACACTATCTCAAAAATTGAGATAACTGACAATAACAATGGTTAGTGATAGCTTAAAACTATAAGAAGAGTTATTATAATAATAAAAGTAATAAGGAGGAGTTACATGAGGATTGAGCAATTAGAATATTTAGAAGCAATTGTTAAAACGGGATCGATTAATGAAGCAGCAAAAAACCTTTATTTGACACAGCCCAGCTTGTCCAATGCCATTAAAGAATTGGAGAAGGAAGTGGGCGTTCAGATTTTACTGCGCAGTAAACTAGGTGTCTCACTTACCGAAGATGGTCGAGAATTTTTAATTTACGCCCGGCAAATTCTAGACAATGTTCACCTGCTTGAAGAGCGCTATCAAAAAAATGCTGTCCGTAAACAAGCCCTGTCTATTTCTGCCCAGCACTATGCATTCGTCGTTCATGCCTTTGTTGAATTAATTCGTAGCGTTGATTCCGAAGAATACCAGTTTACCTTGAGAGAAACCGAGACCGAAAATATTTTGAAAGACCTAGCTAGCTTTAAGAGTGAGATTGGTATCCTTTATTTAAATGCCTTTAACAGACAAGTCCTTGAAAAATTATTTAAAGACAATGATCTTATTTTTACACCTCTATTTGTTGCTCAGCCTCATGTGTTTGTAGGATCGCAAAATCCCTTAATCGGTCGTGAAAGTGTCACCCTTGAAGACTTAGAGGAGTACCCTTACTTATCCTACGAACAGGGCGAACGTAATTCCTTTTACTTTGCAGAAGAAATACTAAGTACCATTAACCATAAAAAATCGATAAAGGTGAGTGACCGCGCGACCATTTTTAATTTGATGGTTGGTCTAAATGGTTATACCATTAGCTCAGGGATTATTTCGAGCGAATTAAACGATGATAAAATTGTAGCTATTCCATTAGAAGTTGATGATTCGATGACACTCGGTTGGTTGAAGCGCAATAAAATGGAGTTAAGCCCATTGGCAAAGGATTATATTGATATATTGAAAGAACATATTAAGCAGTATGGGTTTGAGATAATTAACGGAGAGTAGTGTTAAGTGACTAAATATCCCTCACCAGACACAGAGGATAACGATCAAAATGAAGATATCTTACCATATGGTGGTAGAGAATCAACAATCATGAACTACTTGGTGGGCGCGATAATGATCGCTTCAGGATTAACGATTTTGTTTTCAAAAAAGAGAAAGAAAGTATAAAGTAAATTAGAATTAGAAAAAGGTCTTCAATGATGGTTACATATTGGAGACCTTTTTTCTATAATTTTCAAGAAAAGTAAAGGATATGACTAGTGACTGTCTATTAATTGTTGTATAATTAACTTGCAAAAAAGAGGGGAATGCTATGAAAAAACAATTCAGCCTGCTTTTAATCAGCCTATTATTCCTAACAGCTTGTACGAGCCCAACAGCTTCAACAACTGAATCTAGCACTGTTGATTCTGCTAATAACAGTAACGTAGAGGAGGAAAAAAAAGTGACCTATACTGGAACGATTAAAACGATTGCAGATGAGATGATTTATATGGAGAGCCTTATTCCTGAAGAAGGTGCGGATGTCATGAGTTTTGAAGAAGTTGTATTATTGATGGATGAAGATATGCCATTAACAGATGCATCTGGTCAAGCCGTTCATCTTTCAGACCTAACAGAAGGCCAAACACTTGACGTGGTTTTAGCTGAAAACGCACCGATGACTAAATCACTGCCACCACAACTAGCTGGCATCGGGATTGTATCTGTTACTGTAATTGAATAAGAAAAAATGCCGTCAACCTACTCGTTTAAATGAGTAAGTTAACGGCTTTTTTTGTAGACTAGGGGATTATAAGTTCAGCTATCAATGTCTAGCTCCCAAGTCCTGACCTAGTGAAAAAAAAGATAAATTTGCCCCATTGCGCGCCTCGTTGTGATCACAAGTCACCATATCCGGCTGTTAGAAATTAAAACTGTTGAAGGAACCTTTCACCATCGTAACGACAATTTCTATAAAGGCACTTACAAAATGGAACGCCACCCTTTACGGCCACGATCCCCAATTTCCTATACTCATGCGGCCACAATGGCAAGGCTATCTAGAAGAAATAAAAAAAAGTGCGGGTGCGCTGACCGACTATCATAGTTCTATCTCAAACGTTATTTTAGACAGCCGACCTCAAACCAATCCCTATCAATCCAAATATGACTTCACTTATGAAGAACTTGAAAAGGGAATTTGGTGCTCTGATTGTATGGGCAATAAAATGACAGATAAGCATCGCTATCTCGTATGCCCCCATTGTAGAAAGGTTGAAGGCAAGTTGGCTGGCGCGAAACGAATGCTGGCAGATTATGTCCTACTTTTTCCAGAGGGCAGGTTAACTGCAAGGGTATTGCAGGAATGGTGCGGCGGGAAGGTAGGTGAAACAGCTGCACGCAAGCTAGTTAAACAATTTAAAGCACAAAAGCGCTTTTGAAAGCTATTTATCGTTTTCAAAGACCACTTTTACCGATATACACCTAATAAAATTGAAGAAGAGGTGCGGATATAGCTAAAACAATCTTCAAAATGACAGCGGCAACACTATGCTAAATATAGCCAATTTATATGTTGGTGGAGACTCTGCCGGCGCACAAATTGCCGTTCAATATGTGACTGTGCAAACGAATCCCGACTGTCACATTGGCTTTAGTCAAGCTGTACAGCCACAAAGCATTAAAGGCGCCATATCCTATTGCGGCCCGCCTGACTTAAAATAAATGATAGACGATTAATCGGATAGCTTCTTCTTAACATTTTTTGTCCAAACGGTGGCGTTTCTTAACCGTAACTAGAAGCATTTCCTCCCCCATAGTCCTCTTTTGCGTGGTATAATAGGCAAGTGAATACAGAATATTGGAGGAATAAAACCATATGATTACATTGAAATCACCTCGCGAAATTGAAGCGATGGAAGAAGCAGGAAAAATTCTTGCTGATATTCATGTAGCCTTGCGTGACTTTATTAAGCCAGGCATGAATACAATGGAAATAAATAACTTTGTACAAAAACGCATTGAAGACGCTGGGGCAATCGCTGAGCAAATTGGCTATGAAGGCTATGAATTTGCAACCTGCATGAGCTTGAACGATGAAATTTGCCACGGTTTCCCAAGTAAAAAAGAAATCTTAAAAGATAGCGATTTACTAAAAGTCGATACAGTTGTTAATTACAAAGGAGCTATGGCTGATTCTTGCTGGTGCTATATTGTTGGTGAGTCAACAAATCCAGAAGTTGAGCGTTTACTAGAAGTGACCAAAAAAGCCCTATACCTAGGGATTGAACAAGCGATTCCAGGAAATCGTATTGGTGATATTGGTCATGCTATTCAAACTTACGTTGAAGCAGAAGGCTTCTCTGTTGTTCGTGAATTTATTGGACATGGTATTGGACCAACTATGCACGAAGGCCCATCTGTTCCACATTACGGTGAGGCAGGAAAGGGTCTACGTCTAAAAGAAGGCATGACCATTACTATTGAGCCGATGATTAATACGGGAACATGGAAATCTAAAATGGATAAGAACGGTTGGACTGCCCGCACACAAGACGGTGGATTAAGCTGCCAATTCGAACATACCATTGCGATTACTGCCGATGGACCAAAGATTTTGACATTGCAGGACTAATCAATAAAAGCAACTTACTTTCACAGTAGGTTGCTTTTTTGTCGACTAGGGGATTATAAGTTCAGCCATCAATGTCTAGCTCCCAAGTCCTGACCTAGTGAAAAAAGATAAATTTGCCCCATTGCGCGCTTCGCTGCTCGCTAACGCATATCATTCGACTAACCCGCTGAAGCGTGAAGTCTCCTGACAATTCAGGGTCAAATGTCCTATTTTTTCATAGGCCAAGGCGGACTTGTCCGCTTTTCTTATTATGTCTTAAGTTCTTGCATAATAAAATCGAATGGACTACAATGGCAGTGATAGAAATACCATTCAAAGACAACCAAGGTATGGAAGTTTGGTTAAATCCCAATACGGTACCGCCACTGTAATCATACGTCACGTATGGAGTCAGATCTTTATCTTGGATTGCAAATATGCATGCGTTCGCTGTTTCGAGGCAAAGCAGTGTCGTTCGAGTCTATGTAATGGCGCATAGACTTTTTTTCTACCCAAAACAGCTTCATTTTAGCAAAAAATGAAGGAATTCTATCGTCAGCAAGTCGTGACTGCTGATGGGAACTGAACGTCAATGACGAAGACAAAACCATTGCCGGTTATTCAGTTCCAAATTTTTATCATAAAAAAATTAGGAGTGGAAAAGATGAAAAAATTTCTAGCATTACTTGCAGCAGGATTAGTTTTAACAGGATGTTCAACAACAGATACGGCGGTAGAATCCTCGAGTGAAGCGGCTGTTTCCTCGGTCGTGGAGGAAAGTATTAGTGTAACCATTCAAGTTTCAGTTGATGGCGAAGGTGTAGAGGACTTAACGAAAACACTTGAAGTTGAAAAAGGCGCAATTCTTCTTGATGTGATGAAGCAACATTACGAGATTGAAGAAACAGATACCTTTGTCAATACAATCAATGGCTACAAACAAGATGATGCCAACAAAAAATATTGGCTGTTTGATGTGAACGGTAAAATGGGAATGAAAGGCGCAAATGAAACGGAACTCCAAGAAGGAGACGTAATAGAATGGAAACTAGAAAAGAATTAACCAAAAAAATAAGTCATTTTACAGTAAAACGAATTGCTATGCTGTCGATTTTGACGGCTCTCTGCTATGTGGGACGAATTGTTTTCCAATTCTTACCCAACGTTCAACCGATGACAACCATTCTTTTGATTATTACTTTAACGTTAGGTGTGGCTGATGGTTTAATTGTTGCTATGGCATCACTCATCCTATCTAATATGGTTTTAGGAATGGGGCCATGGATTTTTTATCAGATGCTGACTTATGCCATCATCATGATAATCACCGCCTTCGTCATTAAACCACTCTATGAAAAAAAGAAATCGAGACTGATTTTTATCATATATTCTTTTTTAAGTGGTATTCTGTTCGGTTTTATCATTTCTATTTTTTCAGCCAAACTATACGGCGCCTCTAGCTTTTGGGCTTACTATGTTGTTGGAATTCCCTTTGATTTGGTTCACGCGGCAGGCAATGCCGGCTTCTACATGATACTAGAACCCATCATCGCCCCAATCATGTTAAAAAATAAAGATCGATTTCATTTAAACTGAGAAGCTGGTAGGCTTTCTCAGTTTTTTTGCGTTTTAAAGAGGTTCCGTACCCAAAGTCAGTTTGAACCTCTTAAAAATCGTAAAATCCAGAGGTTCATCGATCAAACCCAGTCTGAACCTCTTTAAAACTGTAAAATCCAGAGGTTCATCGATCAAAACAAGTCTGAACCTCTTTAAAACTGTAAAATTCAGAGGTTCACAGCCCAAAAACAGTTTGAACCTCTTTAAAACTGTAAAATTCAGAGGTTCATCGATCAAAACAAGCCTGAACCTCTTTAAAACTGTAAAATTCAGAGGTTCAAAGCCCAAAAACAGTTTGAACCGCCACAAATAGCCAAATTCTTACACCATCTGTAAGTTTTATTCTTTCGCTGGCTCTAGTAAACTAAGTGTAACTTAAACGAGTACCCATTAAAGGAGAATAAACGATGGAAAAATTACTGAAAGTTGAAAACCTTGAAAAAATTTACGACAGCGACGGTAGCCCAACTAAGGCGCTAGCCGGCATTAGCTTTGACGTGATAAAGGGCGAATTTCTTGGCATCATGGGAGCGAGTGGATCGGGCAAAACGACGCTACTCAACTGTATCGCTACTATTATCAAGCCCACATCCGGCCAAATCTTGCTCAACAACGACAACATAAGCGCCTTTTCTAGCAAGGACCTTTCCCATTACCGAGGCAACCGCATTGGCTATCTCTTCCAAGACTTCGAACTTTTGGACAACCTAACTGCAAAAGAAAACATTCTTCTGCCCTTAGCGATTCGAGGACTCGACGACAAGGAAGCAGAAGACAAGCTCCACCAAATCGCCAGCTACCTAGAAATTGACCACGTCCTTAACCAGTTTCCGTCTCAACTATCAGGTGGTCAGAAACAGCGTGTCGCTGCAGCCCGCTGCCTAGTACCAGAACCAGATATTATTCTGGCTGACGAACCGACCGGTGCACTCGATAGCAAGTCGGCCCGAACCTTGATGGAAAAACTCAAGGGTATGAATCGAGACAAGAACCACAACATCTTGATGGTCACACACGACGCCAATGCCGCTAGTTTTTGTTCGCGCATTTTATTTATTCAAGACGGGGTTATTTTCCATGAACTTCGCCACCAAGCTACTGAATCTCGCCAAGATTTTTACGACCGCATTTTACAGGTGATGGCGCAATTAGGAGGGGGGAGCGCCAATGTTCTTTAGGCTGATTTACCGAAACGCCAAGCGCAGTCGCCAGGAAAACCTCATTTATTTCGCCACCTTGGTGACTGCGGTAGCATCTTTTTATATGATTTTGTCGCTGGAGCGTCAGGACGTCATCCTCTACCTTCGCGACTTCGAGAGCATGGCCGTCGATCGCCTATTCGCACTCATGCCGATTCTCTACGGCATCGCGCTCTTTTTATTATTTTTCTTGGTGCTCTTCGCCAACCGCTACCAGTTAGACCGTCGTAGTAAAGAGTTCGGGATGTACCTTATGATGGGAATGCGCCAGCGCAAACTGTTCGCACTGCTCCTAGCAGAAGGGCTGCTCACATCATTATTTGCCTTAACCATTGGGACAGTCATGGGTGGCATTTTAGCTGAAATGATTAGTTTGGCGACTTCCCGCTTGATTGGGCAAGGGATTATCGATCATCAGCCTAGTTTTTCATTAGTAGCAGTGGCTTATACGGCAGTTGGTTTTCTTTTCATTCAAGTCCTAGCCTTACTATTTTTATCAGTCCAATTGTTTAACCGTGAACTGCAACAACTATTAAATGGACAAGTTAGCAAAAAACAAGCACTAGGTACAACAAAAACAAATAGCCTCACCTTTGTGGCTGGACTAATCATTTTGATCGTGGCCTATTATTTGGCGCTACGTTATTTCTGGCTCGTCAACAATCTGATGATTAGTTTGTCGGTTATTTTAGGAATAATTGGAACCATTTTATTAATTCGCGGACTGGCTAGACTGCTTAATAGCCTTGCTATGAAAACCAAGCAAACACAAGGATTGCGGATTTTTACCTTAAGACAGTTACAAGAAAATATCGCCAACCGAGCTATTTCAGTGGCTGTTTCTTCATTATTAATGATGTTGTCAGTCATGTTTCTAGCAGAAGGTGCAGCCACCATTTTAAGTTCGGGTGACAATTTAAACCGCGACTCATCGGTCTACCATTTCACTCTTTTAGGGGACAATAAAGAAATCGAAAAGGTCCTCACGTCAGCTGAACTGGCGCCTTATGTTGATCACCTAAACCCACTGACATTAGGCTATAACCAAACAGCCGATCAAGTCGATTGGTCAGCTTTTAGAAAAGAAATCGTCGACCATTTGCCAGAAGGTGTGGTTGATCCGCAAGTGGCTGAACTGGGAGTTTACACCATTAGTACCGAAATACCGGAGATGGAAAATATTTTAGGATTAGTAGACAGCCAAATTGGCTATCTCATTACTGAATCTGGCTATAACCGGATTCTAGAAGCGTCCAATCAACCAACCATTCAATTGACGGATGACCAAGTGGCGCTCTATGTCAACCCAACAGTTGGCCATGCCAACCAGCCTGAACTTAATCAATTGTTAGTTGAAAACAAGGACCAGCCACTCCTTAAACTAGACGGCCAACAAATGAGAATCCTGCCCAATCTAGCAATGAAAGACCTCGTTACTGACCGGTCAATTACCATCATGGCAGCACTCGTTGTTAAAGACACTCGTTTCCAACAACTAGTCAAAGTAGAAAACAGGGAGACCTATTGGAACTTTAGGTTACCGCAAACGCTAATTGACCGAGACGGTTTGATGACGCCCATGAAAGAGGCCAACGACTTATTAGATGATAAAGGCTTTTACGTCGAGAGTTACCTTCAAAATTTTGGGCGCCATCTCTTTTACGTGGTCGCCGGCAGTTATACCATGCTCTACCTAGCATTCTTGTTTCTTGTCATAGGTTGTACAGTATTGGCCTTGCAGTTCTTGACCCAACTTAAGCAAACCAAATCGCGTTACAAAACGCTGTCCTTCCTCGGAGCCAAGACTGACCAAATGCAGGATTCGCTGAAAAAACAAGTGGCTAGCTATTTCTTGTTCCCACTCATTCCGGCTATGGTGAGCGGCACGGTGGGGATTACAGCCATGAAAACCTACATCCGCTACAACGCTGACTTTTTACCAAGTATTTCTAACATGTTACCCTTTGTTTTAATGATGGTGGAGACCTTTCTTCTGGTACAATGGGTGTATGCATGGGCGGTTTATAAAACCGCGACACGTGATATCGTATAAGGGGGGATGGAAATGGCGATTATAGTGGTGGAAGACGATGTGATGGTACAGGAGGAATTGGTCCATCTTTTGAAGCGGGCAGGCTATCAGGCGACTGCGATTACCGACTTTAATACCGATGTGGCCAGCCAGCTGATTCAGGCATCACCCGATTTGGTGCTCTTAGATATTAATTTGCCCAACCAAACGGGTTTTGACATTTGTCGCACCCTCAAAACGAAGACTAATATCGCCGTTCTCGTGCTCACCTCCCGCAACCAGCTGAGTGACGAGCTACATGCGCTCGATCTAGGCGCCGACGACTATATGACCAAACCCTTTCCAAAAGAAAAATTATTGGCTCGCCTTAAAAATTTGCTTCGGCGATACGAAACGACTCCAAACCTTTTAGATGGCGGTGGGTTTCAGTTGGATCCGAATAGCTATACGATGTATGTGGCCGGAAAATCTCAAGTTCTACCTCCCAATGAAGGGCGGATGCTCGCATTGTTATTAAAAACTCAAAACCAAGTCATTACCAAAGACCAGTTGAGCCGAGAGTTGTGGGGAACAGCAGATTTTATCGATGAAAATGCCCTTCAAGTCAATGTGACACGATTGCGAAGAACACTCCGCCAATGGGGACTAGCAGATCGATTAGAAACCGTTCGTGGTCAGGGTTATCGCTGGATAGAAAGAGAGGTTGAATGATGAAAAAAGACCTCTATGACAATCGCTATTGGTTGGTCGTGATTGGACTTTTGACTATGTTTTTTATTTTCCTAGCGTGGATTGCGTATCCAGAAAGTTTTCGGCTATTGATTAGCTTGATGATTATAGTGAGTGTGGTGTTAACGGCAGTGCCCTTGCTCCTAAATCGTCGGCAGAAGGACAGGGTGGATGCAGTTTATCGGTCCTTTTTAATCGAACCTGATATGGAAAAAGAAGCTGAACTGCGTGCTCTTGTGCCCAAGTCGGAAGTGGATCGATTGAGAATGCTAGGGGACGTGTTGCGGGAAAAGGCGGATGAGTTGAACCGCCAAGACTTGCAGATTAGAGACTACCAGACCTACATTGAAGAATGGGTGCATGAAATCAAAAAGCCGATTTCCTTGATGAGTTTGGTTTTGGATAATCGTGATGATGAGATGTCCACATTGGTTCATCTGCGGATGACTCGTGCTCGCAATGATATCCAAAGTGATGTGGAAAAGATTTTATATTTCGCACGTTTATCGACAGCCCACCGCGATTATTTGTTTCAGCCAATGAGCTTGGTTAAGGTGTGTCAAGAGGCGATTGTCGATCATCAGTCCTTGCTGGATGAAGCGGGATTTGAAGTGGCTTTGGTTGGGGCGGAAGAAGTTTTTGTGGTGAGCGACCGCCATCATGTCTTGTTTATCCTCAGCCAGCTGATTCATAATGCTAGTAAATATGCACGGATTGGCGAGAGTCAGCCCAAACTAGATTTAACGGTTGAAGCAGGTGAGACCATTCAGTTAATCATTAGCGATAACGGCCCAGGTATACCTCAAGAAGATTTGCCATTTATTTTCGATAAAGGCTTCACCGGTGGAAAAGCCAAAGCAACGGGCATGGGACTCTACCTGGTCCAACAAATCGCCCAAGATTTAAAAGTTACTGTCAGCGCTAGCCGCTCAAATAGCAGCGGACTAGCCATTATACTTGAATTTCCAATAATCAATTAAGGGACTGGGAAATAACTCCAGTCCCTTTTTTATATACGAATAATTGTTGCGCAAATGTGCTCAAAAAGGCAGCCCCGACATGCGTTTCCCGAATAATACTCGGATGGTCTACGACCACCCTGCGTTTTTTCGGTCCAACGATTCGGGGCTAAACGCCTTTTTTCCCACTCTCTTGTGCGTTTAAATGGGTGAAGTAGAAGCTTGAACTTACAATTTAAGTGCAACACCAAAAGAGACTCTTCACACCAAACCTAGTAAAATAGTGTTTACGACGACAACTATTGAAAGGGTTGATAATGATGAGCCTCTACAAACATCTTACCATAATTGATCTAAAAAAATATATATGAACTGAATCGACTGGTTTAGCAGCAATTATCCGTCTTCAAAGTAATAGTTAGGATGTCCATTTATAGAAGGAAAATCAAAGTAAACTTAGTCTTCGTTACGTTCACCCCAATTTTTCTAAAGTTTGTTTATATAGCTCAATAATTTCTTCACGACTAATTTTATCTTGATTATTTTTATACCAATGGACGGATTGAATCGTAATCCCCATAATAATTTGTCCTTTGTATTCATTCATCATTGTTATATCACTATTATCCTCGCCTGTGTTTACATGGTTTCTTAACATCCGCTGCCCATACTCTTGAACACTTTCTAACTCTACAATAATGTCCGCATTCATTTGAAGACTGAAAATGAGATATAGCAAATTATCAAATTGGTTTAGTAGTTGTTCGAAAACCAAAATAAAAAAGTTATCTTCTTCATTCTCTAAATTTTGAAACGCACGATCAAAAATGATAGTCATTTTATGCTTAATGAAAAAAGTTAGAAAATCATATTTGTCTAAAAAATGTTTGTAAAAAGTTGGGCGTCGGATCATCGCTTCATCGCATAATTCCTGCACTGAAATTTTCTCAAATTCCTTTTCATGTAACAATTTCTCAAAAGCTTCGATAAGTGATATATATGTTTTTTGAATTCTTAAATCTAAATGTTCCACTTTAAAAACCTACTCCTTCATAATTAACTAACATTTCAACCCTATCTGTTAATTAATTAACAGATGCAAAATTATGTCTCTTGTTCTAGATTTCTATTCAAGTATAATCGTTAATGTGGCAAATGTAAATAAAGAAACAAATGTTAAATAACTATCAAATGAATAATAAATGAAAGTAGGTAAACGAATGTCAGTAATCGAAGTAAAACATGTTACAAAAGATTATGGCCAGGGTCGAGGTATCTTTGATGTTTCTTTTGAAATTAAGAAAGGTGAAGTCTTTGGATTCTTAGGACCAAATGGGGCAGGAAAGACAACAACTATTCGTCATTTAATGGGTTTCATTCAACCAGATGAAGGCGAATTGTATATTAACGGAAAAGATACTTGGAAATCAACTGCACTGATCAAACATGATGTCGGCTATTTACCAGGGGAACTTGCCTTCCCAGATTATATGACTGGTGATCAATTCATTGAGTTTATGGCAGAAGAACGCCATATTTCTGATATGTCACGAACAGAGGAATTAAAAAAGCTTTTTGAATTAGATACATCAGAAGAGATAAAAGAAATGAGTTTAGGAGATAAAAGAAAACTAGCTGTCGTTACGGCTTTTATGCATAATCCAAACGTATTAATTTTGGATGAACCAACTTCAGGATTAGATCCAGTTATGCAAGAACGTTTTATTGAGTTTATATTGAATGAAAAGGCAGATGGAAAGACTATTCTGTTATCCAGTCATATTTTTAGTGAAGTTGATGCCACGTGTGATCGGATTGCGATTATTAAAGATGGTATGGTTGTTTCAATGATTGAAGCTAATCAACTGAAAAGAAATACGCATAAGGCCTTCAAAATAGAATTTTCAAGCTTTGAAGATTATGAAAAGTTTTTAGGAAAGACAGCATTTGCAATTCCAGTTAAACGACCAAACCAAAACCAAGTAAAAATGAATTTGACGGATGAAAAAATGCAACAATTATTTACAGAATTGAGTGAAGTGAATGTAAACTTTATTTCTGAAATTAAATTTACACTCGAAGATTATTTCATGGATTTCTATGATCGTAAGAAGTCAGTTTCTGACGGGGAGGAGAACTTACAATATGGTATATATTGATATAAAACATTTAACAAAGGACTATAAAAAAGGTCGCGGCGTTTTTGATATCTCTTTAGAAATTGAAAAAGGAGAAATCTATGGTTTTGTTGGGGTTAATGGAGCAGGAAAGACCACAACTATACGCCATATGATGGGCTTTATTAAACCAGATGAAGGCAGTGTTACAATTCAAGGACTTGATGCGACAAAAAGTAGTGCGGAAGTGAAGCGTTATGTCTCTTATATTCCTGGAGAGATTAATTTTCCAGGAAACACGAGTGGTGAAGAGTTCTTGAAGGAACAAATTTATTTATCTGGAAGAGGTAGCTGGGGACGTGCCAAAGAATTGAGTGAACAACTCCAGTTAGATGTCACGGCAAACGTGCACTCAATGAGTAAAGGGATGAAACAAAAAACGGCAATTGTTTCAGCTTTAGCTTCGGATGCGGATATTTTAATTATGGATGAACCCACAACAGGTTTAGATCCTTTGATGCGTGATGTTTTTATTGACCTTTTAAAAGAAGAAAAAGAAAAAGGAAAGACTATATTTATGTCGAGCCATATTTTCCAAGAGGTTGAAGAAGTTTGTGATCGTGTCGCGGTCATTCAAGAGGGCAAGATAATAGAAGTCGTTAACATGAAAAATATTCGCTACAACAAAAATAAAGAATATCGAATGGAATTTAAAACCGAAGAAGACTTTAAACGATTTATTGGTTTGGGGTATCAAATCAGTAAAGTAAAAGCAGAGGATTTACAAATCTTTGTTCAAATTCATGATGAACATATTAATGAATTAATTCAAACTTTAAAAGATTTTGATTTAGTTTATTTCAAAGAAATTAAAGTTCATTTTGAAGATTATATTACTGAAGTATTCAAGGAGGTAAAATAAATGATATCAAAACCAATATTTAAACAAAGCCTACAATCGAACTGGAAGCTATGGTTGATCATAACAATTGTTGCGTCAATGATCATCTCTGGTTTCATAATAAGCTATGATGCGGCAGGTTACGCTTCAATTGCGGAAGCTGCTGAAGGGACAGCTTTTTCTAATATCTTATCCACTCTAACGAGTCTATTAGGGAGTTTAGAAAACTTTTATAAATTGATTGCTGTCATTCTTGGGATTGTTTATGTAGTATTTACCGCAAATAATCTTGTGGTTAATGAGGTAGATTCAGGATCTATGGCTTACACTTTGTCAACACCTATTAAACGTTCAAGTGTTATTTTTACAAAATCACTTTACTTAATCCTTTCTGTTGTATTAATGTATACCGTCATTTCACTAGCAGGGTTGACCGCTTCGCAATTGAATTATAACAATGTGACGGGTTATGCGATAAATGAGGATGTTGAAGCAGCAGCTAAAATGTTGAACAACGATGAAGATTATTTATCCGAGCGACTTTATCTAATTCAAGAAGATGAAGATGTTATGCGTGAAGCCTCTATTGCACGAGATATGGATACTGAAGCTTATGCGATTTATTTAGAAGATGTCATTCGTGAGCGTTCTTTTGAAGAAGCGGCAGAAATTATTACAGACGAGCGTTACGACATTTATGATGATGACGATGATATGGAAGATGAAGATATCAAAATTACGATGGAAGAATTAATGGAAGATCCAGGAATGATTCTAGATAGTAACGCTGCCCTAGCTGCTGGTGCACGTGTTTACGGTCTTTCAATAAATGATTATCGTAAAATTGTTCTAGATGAAATGAATGACCTTGAGAGTTCAGAAGAAGTCGAAGAAGAAGCAACAGAAGAAGAGCAAGAACCACAACCAACTGCTCCACAAGAAGCACCAACTCCGCAAAGACAATTAACTGAAGACAATGCCGAATTGCTACTGCAAACAGTCATCGACTCATCTGCAACAGCTTTAAACTTAAGTAGTGATCAAGTAAGTGAAAACTTAACATTGCTTAAAGATGCGGAACCCTTAGTCTTATCTACACAAACAACCGGATTAAATGAAGAACAAATTACATCAATGGCCAATCACGCGATGGTGTCTTCCGCTAGATCGGTTGATAAAGCTTTAGAATTTGATGTTGAAACGTATCTATGGTTAAGTCTGGGGCTACTATTATTAATTCTTGCAATGAGTTCAATAGCGTTCTTCGCATCAACATTGTTTAACCGTACAGGAATGGCGTTAGCAATCGGAGGCGGTATACCTTTTGCATTCTTCCTAATTACCATGATTCAACAATTAATGGATAGTGCCGATGGTCTTGAATATGTAACAATAACCACACTTTTTGACACAGATGCAATTCTTGCCGGTGGAGAATTTGGCTGGGGACTTGTTGCTTTAGGGATCATTGCTTTAGTTTTATATACTCTATCTCATATTATCTTTACGAAAAAGGATTTGCCTCTTTAATCATTATTTATTCTAACAAGACAGTTTGTGTATAAAAACTCAAGCGAATAATGAGGAGGTGAATGCTATAAAATAGACATTCGAATAGAATTATAGAAGGTAATACAAGAAGAATATTACAAATAAAATAATTTTTTCACATTTTAAGGCGTTTTATTTGTATATATTCTAAACAAGCGATACCATAATAATAGATCAAAATATAAGGAGGAAGATATATATGGCAAGTCAAGAAGTCAAGGATTATTTGAATACAGTGGTGGCTACTCAAGGACAATTCTATATTCGCCTGCATCAGTTTCATTGGTATGTAAAAGGATCTCATTTTTTTACACTTCATGAAAAATTTGAAGAGTTATATGATGAGACAACAGAAAACCTAGATAAGGTTGCAGAACGATTACTAGCAATTGGTGGCGAACCATATGCAACACTTCAAGAATTCATTGACCACTCAGTCATTGAGGAAAAAGTCGAAGACAAAAACCTTTCACAAGATGAAATGGTTGAAGCAGTTGTAGTAGATTTAGAAATCATTACCAATTCTCTACAAGAGGGTGTTGAATTAACTGAAGAGCACGGAGACTCCCCTTCAAATGACATGTTAATTGCCATGAAAGAAGGCGTGGACAAACATATTTGGATGCTGAAAGGTTACTTAGGCAAACCAGTGGACGCATAATTACCATATAAAAATAAAATAGTTGAACAAGAAAGCACTAAGAGTCTTTAAAGATTTTTAGTGCTTTTTTGAAGTGAAGCTTATAAATTGACACTTTAGAAGCAGAGATGTAGAATACATTTGAAACTACACATGTGGACGAAAAGAATAAGAAAGAAGGAATATTGATGAATAAATATGCACGTTTCGGACTTATGATTTTGACTTCTACGGTTATTATGTATTTTATGATGTTTGTGAATGTTAATGAGTATGACCATGTTCAAATAAGTCAAACGCGTATTTACATGGCAGTAATGATGGGTGCGATTATGGCGATTATTATGATGGGCTTTATGTGGAAAATGTATGACAACAAAAAATTAAACACAGCGATATTAGTTCTTTCAGTAGTTCTTGCAATCGGGTCTTTTGGTTTTATTCAAACACAAGCTGGAGTAGATGATACAGCATGGATGAAAGCAATGATTCCCCACCATTCAACTGCTATTTTGACGAGTAAAAATGCTAATCTATCAGATCCTCGTGTACAACAATTAAGCGAAGAAATTATTCAAGCACAAGAAGAAGAAATTGCTGAAATGGAGCGTTTGATTAAAGAACTAGAAGAAAA
The DNA here is from genome assembly GCF_001975685.1 of Jeotgalibaca sp. PTS2502. Lineage (NCBI taxonomy): Bacteria > Bacillati > Bacillota > Bacilli > Lactobacillales > Carnobacteriaceae > Jeotgalibaca > Jeotgalibaca sp. PTS2502. Next base: position 1,221,092 of record NZ_CP019433.1, on the reverse strand, counting down.
CAATGAAAAATAATTTTTTGGGTCTTCGGAATATATAGTGGAATTACTTTTTTAATAGTTTAAAAACAACTGGTGTTTAAATCGGATTTTCTAGTGGGATGTTAGGACAATCAATAGTATTATAAAAGTATCAATCACATACGAGTGATACGTTGGGAAAAAAATAAAATAGTCCAATTTACTTGACCGTGTACTATGGTACACGGTTTATAATATTTATGGGGTGAAATAAGATGATTTACCGCATTAGTGAGTTTGCAGAAAAATGTGGCGTTAATAAAGAAACGATTAGATATTACGAGCGAAAAAATTTACTACAAGAACCTCACCGAACGGAAGCTGGTTATCGGATATATTCATATGATGACGTTAAGCGTGTTGGGTTTATCAAACGAATACAGGAACTTGGATTTTCTTTAAACGAGATTTATAAATTACTTGGTGTTGTAGATAAAGATGAAGTTCGTTGTCAAGATATGTTCGAATTTGTTTCTAAAAAACAAAAGGAAGTTCAAAAACAAATAGAGGATTTAAAACGAATTGAAACTATGTTAGACGACTTAAAACAACGATGTCCAGATGAAAAGCAATTACATTCGTGTCCAATAATAGAAACATTAACATGAGAGATTAACGAAAGGGGCTTTATTATGAATAAATTTAAGGTAAACATTCAAGGAATGACCTGTGCGGGTTGTGAAAAACACGTTGAATCAGCACTTGAAAAGATAGGTGCTAAAAATATTGAGTCTAGTTTTCGTCGTGGTGAAGCAGTATTTGAATTACCCGATGATATTGGGGTGGAAAGTGCAAAAAAGGCAATTGATGAAGCAAAATACCAGCCTGGAGAAATAGAAGAAGTACAATCTGAAGAAAAAATAGTTTTAGGTGATGAGGGAGACTATGACTTACTTATCATTGGTTCTGGCGGGGCTGCTTTTTCGGCTGCGATTAAATCGGTTGAATATGGGGCAAAAGTAGCTATGATTGAGCGTGGAACCGTTGGGGGAACCTGTGTGAATATTGGTTGTGTGCCATCAAAAACACTTCTTAGAGCTGGGGAAATCAATCATTTGGCAAAAGTCAACCCATTTATAGGTTTACAAACATCTGCTGGAAAAGTGGAATTAGCTCCTTTAGTAAAGCATAAAGATGAGTTAGTAAGCGAACTTCGGAATCAAAAATATGTCAATTTAATTGATGAATATGGCTTTGAGTTAATTGAAGGTGAAGCAATATTTGTTGATGAAAATACAGTTGAAGTTAACGGGAAGAAACTTTCTGCAAAGCGTTTCTTAATTGCAACGGGCGTTTCTCCTTCCTTACCGCCGATTTCAGGACTTGAAAAAGTGGATTATCTAACAAGTACAACATTACTTGAATTAAAAACGGTACCAAAACGATTAACGGTTATTGGTTCAGGATATATCGGAATGGAACTTGGGCAATTGTTTCATAATTTAGGTTCAGAAGTCACGCTTATGCAAAGAAGTGAGCGACTTTTAAAAGAATATGATCAAGAAATTTCAGAAGCCGTAGAAAAAGCGTTAATTGAACAAGGTATTAACCTTGTAAAAGGGGCAACTTTTGAGCGTGTAGAACAAGAGGGGCAAATCAAAAAGGTTCATGTAACAGTAGATGGTAAGAAAAAAGTGGTGGAATCAGAGCAGTTACTTGTTGCAACAGGAAGAAAACCAAATACAGATGCTTTGAAATTAAGTGCCGCAGGGGTTGAAGTTGGAAAACGAAAAGAAATCCTGATAAATGACTACGCTAGGACAAGTAATGAAAAGATTTATGCTGCAGGCGATGTAACATTAGGACCTCAATTCGTTTATGTAGCAGCATATGAAGGTGGAATTGTTGCCGATAATGCGATTGGCGGATTAAATAAAAAATTAGATTTATCCGTTGTTCCTGGCGTAATTTTTACAAATCCTTCGATTGCAACGGTTGGTTTAACAGAAGAACAAGCAAAAGAAAAAGGCTATGAAGTAAAAAAATCTGTATTGCCTTTAGATGCAGTTCCAAGAGCAATAGTAAATCGTGAAACAACAGGCGTTTTTAAGCTTGTTGCCGATGCAAAAACTTCAAAATTACTAGGGGTTCATATCGTATCTGAAAATGCAGGAGATGTGATATATGCGGCGACATTAGCCGTTAAGTTTGGATTAACAGTCGAGGATTTAAAAGACAGCCTTGCACCATATTTAACAATGGCAGAAGGATTAAAATTAGCTGCTCTTACCTTTGATAAGGATGTTTCGAAATTATCTTGTTGTGCAGGCTAAGGGAACTTTTTTTACAATTCCCTATTCAAGTGAACCAGCTAATACTGTACTAAAGTGTGCAGTAGTTTAGTAAAGTCTACAAAAGGATTTCATACACTATTTTGCGATCATCCATTATATAAATGCTTTAAGGGATTTTCTAAGTGCATTTGTGGTCACAAAAATAATTTAACACACGGAGGTGCGGATGAAGATATGTGGGATACGAGTAACCCGCAATTTATTGTAAGCGTTAATGGACACGTTATCCGTGCACTTGATATGAATCATAACTATGTCTTACTTCCAGAAGAAACACAGCACATGGAGGTTTCATTAAATGTTTACACCAATACGCCAAAAGAGGATGTTTTCATAGAAGCTGACTTAAGTTACCGTAATGACGCCATTTATCATCTGTACTATCAAGTCAAGGCCTTGCTCGAGGCAACGTTGGTGTCTGAGAGAGAGCGTCAATTTTCTTTTAACGTTCAAGGAATCTTGAACCGTGTGATTGAAACGGTTGATTTGACTACTCAAGACGTAGCCCTCTTATCTCAGCAAGCCCAAACGGCATTGGATTTACTCGAAGAGTGGTATCAAACATTGGATCAAGATGAGGATGCGGTTATTGAGTACGTCGTCGGTCATACTCATATTGATATCAGTTGGTTTTGGACGTTGAAACAGACTCGAGAAAAAGTCGTCCGCAGCTTCTCCAATGCGGTCTATCTCATGGATCGCTATCCAGAGATGACGTTTATGTCGTCTTCACCACTGCTCTACCGAATGTTAGAAGAGGAAGAACCGGCATTATTTGAACGCGTTAGAGCATTTGTTCAAGACGGACGCTGGGAGACAGAAGGCGGTATGTTTGTTGAAAGTGATAGTAATTTACCGAATGGAGAGTCTTTAATCCGTCAGATTATGTTCGGAAAAAAATATTTCAAGCAGACCTTTAATAAAGATAATCATGTACTATGGTTACCCGATTGCTTTGGCTTCTCAGCCTCATTGCCTCAAATTATGAATAAGAGCGGAATAGACTATTTCTTTACGTCTAAGATGGAATGGAACGACAGTAATCGTATTCCTAATGATACGTTTTATTGGAAAGGGATTGATGGTTCCGAAGTGTTAGCGCACCTTTTAACCACTTCAGACTATTCAGAAGATTCCTCAGTAGGAACCACCTATAACGGGCGTTTGAATGCCTCTCAAACAAAAGGGACGTGGACACGCTATAAAAATAAAAAACTCACCAATAAAGTCATTCAATTGTATGGCTTTGGAGACGGTGGTGGTGGGCCAACAGAAGAAATGCTCGAGTATTCAGAAGTTTTTAAGCATGGCGTACCGAATATGCCGATTGTTCAGCATTCAACACCGTTAGAATTTTTTAAAGACATAGCTCATGACCTAGAAAACAAACACGTACCGAGATGGTCTGGTGAATTATATCTCGAAACACATCGCGGCGTTCTAACCACTGATGGCCGTTTGAAAAAGCTGAATCGAGAAACAGAAACACTCTTACAACAAGCAGAATATCTCGCAGCTTTATTAGTTATTCAAAAACGACCTCTTCCGGAATTAGACCTAAAATTAGCTTGGGAACAAGTCTTAATTAATCAATTCCATGATATTTTACCGGGTAGTTCTTCTAAGGACGTTCATAAAGAAACAGCAGGATAGCTCTCACTATCTAGCTGTGAACACAACATCATTTGAACGAGATATCCTAATCGACCACCAAGGTAAGGATTATTTAGTTGAACATGTTCCTGCTTATGGGGTCAAAAAAGTAAATCTAAGTCAACTAACTAACCAAGATGAAGTAACACTCTCACAATGGTCGAATGACAGTCATACCTTAGAAAATGACCACTATATCGTGTCATTTAATACTAAAGGCGAACTTAGTCGCTTATATGCCAAGGCGTTACAGCGTGATATGGTGGCAGAAGGAGCGACTATGAATCAAATGGTACTCTATCCAGACTTACCGAAAGAGTTTGATGCCTGGAATATTGATGCTCATTCACTGAACCACCCTAAAGTAGTTGAAACAGACGCTCATATTAAACTCGTCAAGAACACACCGCTTAGAACAGTGGTTGAAGTCATCCGTGACATTAATCAGTCACAAATGACTCAGCGAATTATTTTTTTTAAACATAGCACGCGAATTGATTTTGAAACGGAAGTCGATTGGCATGAAAAGCACCTGTTACTAAAAGCTAAATTTCCAACCCCGATCCATGTCGGTAAGGCAACCTATGACATTCAATTTGGAAATTACGAAAGACCAACCCATTTGAATACATCATGGGATCAGGCGCGCTTTGAAGTTTGTGCACAAAAGTGGGCTGATTTGTCCGAACAATCATTTGGTTTGAGTCTTCTAAACAATGGCAAATATGGGCATGCTATCCAAGAAGAGACACTCTATCTCTCTTTATTAAGAGGAAGCCAGTATCCCGCACCTGAGGTAGATAAAGGCCGGCACCAATTTACCTATTCGTTATATCCTCATCAAGGGACGTTTCGAGAAAGTGATGTTTACAAAGAAGCCTATGATCTCAACTATCCCGCTATAATCCAAGCAGTTACGGATAAGGAAAACGGTGAAGAAAGCTTGGTAACGATCGATTCAAACAATATTATCTGTGAAACGGTTAAGCCAGCAGAAACTCAGCCCGAGTCGATTGTGCTACGATTCTATGAATCTGAAGGGAAGAGTACAGAGGCTAGCATTGAGTTGAAAATAGCCTATAAAAGCTGGCAGGATACAAATTTATTAGAAGAAGCCCTATCGGATATACAGTTGAATCCAATTCATTTGTCATTCAAACCGTATGAAATTAAGACAATTCTAGTAGCTTTATAGAGAGGAGAATCATATGAGTGAGTTCGTACACCAAGAAGACCATTTTAATCCTATTTCAGATTATTCCGAACGCGCTATCGCTGTATATAATGATGATTTGATGGCGGTCAAAGTTCGTTTTAATCAGCTAACGGATGATCGTAATATGCACCAGCATATGCATCAACAATTAACCTATGTTGTAAGAGGGTCTTTTAGATTTTATAAAGACGATGAAGAAATTGTGGTGAAAGCAGGAGACAGCTTATTATTTGAACCTCATGTACGGCATGGATGTATACCACTAGAAGTAAATTCAGAATTATTCGATATCTTTACACCTATGAGAGATGAGTTTTTGGATGTTACGAAATCTAATTGATCTAGCAAAAATAACGTTCCATTTGTATCGAATGCAGATGGAACGTTATTTTTTAATTTTCTGATGATGTTTTTGAACGAATAATGAACGTTTATTAATAAGAAAACGATTTATTTTTATAAAAACGAGAATTTATATCTATATTCTAAATAAGCTATGCAAAATGTTATAAAATAATGTTAGAATAGTATGAGCGATTAATCTTACTTTGTATTGATTGAAGGTATGTTGATTGTGATGGAAAATTGACAGAAACAGTTCGAATTCTTTGGAAGTTTATAATTTTAAAATAGTCATATATACTAATCAAGGAACTATAAAACGTTACTTTTCGTGGAGGAATAAAGATGTACATCTATGTAAAAAGACTGATTGATTTTATATTATCATTATTAGGCTTAGTAATCCTATCACCTGTGTTTTTAATTTTAATCATAGCGATTAAACTAGATTCACCAGGTCCAATTCTCTTCAAGCAAAAGAGAGTAGGGATTAACAAGTCTTATTTTTATATCTTAAAATTCAGAACAATGAAGATTGATACACCTAAGGATATGCCGACACATTTACTTACGAATCCTGACCAGTACATTACCAAGGTAGGTAAGTTCTTGAGAAAAACCAGCTTAGATGAGCTGCCACAAATCATAAATATCTTAAAAGGTGAGATGTCAATTATCGGACCGAGACCTGCTCTATGGAATCAATATGATTTAATAGAAGAAAGAGATAAATATGGTGCTAACGATGTGCCGGTTGGTTTAACCGGTTGGGCTCAAATTAATGGACGAGATGAACTAGAAATAGATGTAAAAGCGAGTTTGGACGGCGAATATGCAAAGAAAATAAGTTTATGGATGGATATCAAATGCTTCTTCGGAACAATTTTTAGTGTTGCAAAAAGCGACGGTGTCCTTGAAGGTGGCCCAAACTCAAAAATAGATACAGATAAGGAGACCATTATAGAATGAAAAGGATTTTAATTACTGGGAAAAACAGCTATATCGGTACTTCCTTTGAAAATTGGCTAGCTAAAAACCCGAATGAATATCAAGTCGATACAGTGGGTACAAGAAACGATGAGTGGAGAGACTTTGATTTCTCGCCGTATGATGTAGTGTTTCATGTAGCTGGGATTGCACATAATTCTTCGGACCCTAAACTAAAAGATTTATATTACAAAGTAAATAGAGATTTAACAATCGAAGTCGCTAAAAAAGCGAAAGCTGAAGGTGTAAAGCAATTTATTTTTATGAGCAGCATTATTGTCTACGCTACAAAAAACGAAGTAATCGATGAGAACACAAAACCAGATCCAGATAATTTCTACGGGGACAGTAAATTGCAAGCAGAACTAGGATTAAAGCCGTTAGAAGCGGATGACTTTAAAATTGCGATTATAAGACCACCGATGATTTATGGGAAGGGATCTAAAGGTAATTATCCTAAGTTAGCTAAGTTAGCTCAAAAAACACCAGTATTTCCTAATTTCGATAATCACAGAAGCATGTTACATATAGATAACTTAACTGAATTCTTGAAGTTGATGATTGACAACAAAGAGAGTGGTTTATTCCATCCTCAAAATAAGGAATACGTATGTACAAGTAGATTAGTTGAAAAAATCGCAACATACCATAATAAAAAAATTTGGACTATACGGATTTTCAATCCATTAATTAGTGTTTTATCTAAAGTTAATACAATTAAGAAATTATTTGGGAATTTTATATATGATCAAGAATTAAGTTACTATAAAGAAAAATATCAAATTAGAAATTTAGAAGAATCGGTAAAATTAACAGAACAAGACTGAGAGGGAAATATAATGAAAAGACATATATTAGTTATCTCTCAATATTTTTATCCAGAACCATTTAGAATTAATGATATTTGCGAAGAGTGGATAAATAAAGGTTACAAAGTAACTGTTTTAACAGGAATTCCCAATTATCCAGAAGGGGAATTTTATCCTGATTATGGTCTATTTAAGAAGAGAAAAGAGTCATACAAAGGAATTGAAATAATCAGAATACCATTAGTAGCTCGAGGGAAGAAATCAGTCACGTTGGCACTCAATTATCTTTCGTTCGTCATAAGTGGTTTTTTCTGGCAACTATTTACTAGGATAAAAGCTGATTTTGTTTTTATATTTGAGGTTTCACCAATGACGCAAGCACTCCCTGGGGTTTGGTATGCAAATAAAAACAAGATTCCTTGCTATTTATACGTACAAGATTTATGGCCTGAAAATGTAGAAATCATTGCTGGAGTTAAGAATAAAAAAGTTCTCAATTATATAGGTAAGATGGTCGACTACATTTATCGCAATTGTACAAAGATATTCACGACTTCCGAAAGCTTTGTGCAATCTATCGTTTTACGAGGCGTGGAACCCCAAAAAGTATCCTATTGGCCACAATACGCGGAGGATTTTTATACCCCGATGAACGTAGAAAGAAAATCAAAAGCTAAGTTGGATATCATATTTACTGGTAATATAGGTGAAGCACAAGGATTAGACATTCTAGTTCAAGCAGGCATTCTACTGAGAGATGTATATAAAATCACGGATATAAGATTCACGATTGTAGGGGACGGTAGGTACAAAACGATATTGTTGAATAAAATCAAAGAAGAAAAATTACAAACTATATTCAATTTTATTGGAAGACAGCCTGCTGAAAAAATACCTCAGTTACTAGCAGAAAGCGATATTGCATTTCTATCGCTAAACAATAATCCGGTTTTTTCTAAAACGATTCCTGCAAAATTACAGTCTTATATGGCATGTGGAAAACCTATTCTGGCATCTGCAGATGGAGAAACAGAAAAAATAGTTAATGAAGCAGAATGCGGAAGAGTAGCTAAATCTGGTGACGTAGAAGCTCTTGTTCAAGCGATATTGCATTTTTATAAGATGAATAGATTAGAAATCACTGAAATGGGTAATAAGTCTAGATTATACTACGACAGTTATTTTAATAAAACAAAATTACTAAATGAAATGGACAATTATTTCAAATAGATGATGGGGGAACAACTTATGTTTACAAATAAAACGTTATTAATTACAGGTGGAACTGGATCATTTGGAAATGCGGTTCTTGATAAGTTTTTAAATACAGATTTAAAAGAAATCAGAATTTTTTCTCGTGATGAGAAGAAACAAGATGACATGCGAAAAAAATACAATAATCCTAAAATAAAATTCTATATCGGAGACGTACGTGATATTAATAGTATTAAGAATGCAATGTATGGCGTAGATTTTATTTTCCATGCTGCTGCATTGAAACAAGTACCATCGTGTGAATTTTTCCCGATGGAGGCTGTACGTACGAATGTTATTGGGACTGATAATGTGCTAACTGCTGCAATTGAAGCAGGAGTTAAAAAAGTTATTTGTCTCTCCACAGATAAAGCTGCTTATCCAATCAATGCAATGGGGACATCAAAAGCAATGATGGAGAAAGTGTTTGTTGCTAAAGCAAGAGATGTTGATCCTGAGAGAACATTAATATGTGGAACAAGATATGGTAATGTTATGGCGTCAAGAGGCAGTGTGATTCCTTTATTTGTAGATCAATTAAAGCAAGGCAAACCTCTAACAGTCACTGATGGAGAAATGACACGTTATATGATGAGCTTAGAAGAAGCAGTTGATTTAGTCATGTTTGCCTTTGAAAATGCTGAAGCAGGAGATATCATGGTTCAAAAAGCACCAGCAGCTACTATCTTCACTTTAGCAAAAGCACTTCAAAAAATATTTGGGACAAATGTTCCCGTCGAATCAATTGGTATTCGTCATGGCGAAAAAATGTATGAATCGTTATTAACGCAGGAGGAAGCAGCTCATGCAATTGATATGGGAGGGTTCTACCGTGTACCGTCAGACAAACGTGACTTGAACTATGGTAAGTTCTTCGAAGAAGGTATGGAGCAACTTGAAACGTTAGGAGAGTACAACTCAGATAATACAGAACAATTGACTGTTGAAAAGATGGTAGAAAAGCTCTTAAAACTAGATTACATTCAAGATGAATTAAAAGGGTGGAGTAAATAGTGAAAATATTAGTGACGGGATCTAATGGTTTTATCGGAAAAAATTTAATTGCTGATTTAAAAGCGACTACTAATCATGACATTTTAGAGTTCGATAAAGATACAGATTCAAGATTACTAAATGAATATGCTGAAATTGCGGACTTTATTTTCCATTTAGCAGGAGTAAATAGACCTGAAACAGAAGAAGAATATATGGCAGGTAATTTTGGCTTTACATCTGACCTTTTAGAGCATCTAAAAGAACATAGGAATACTTGCCCCATCATGATTTCTTCCTCCATACAAGCAGAGTTGGACAATCCATATGGTAGAAGTAAACGAGCAGGCGAAACCTTAATGCTAGATTATTCGCAAGAAACAGGTGCGAAAGTATTAATTTATCGTTTTCCAAATGTTTTTGGTAAATGGTGCCGTCCAAACTACAATAGTGCGGTCGCGACATTTTGCCATAACATTGCTCGCGGTATTCCTATTATAGTAAACGATCCGAGTGTGGAAATGACATTGGTTTACATTGATGATGTGGTTCAAGAACTTAAACGAGCCCTGATTGGTAACGAGAATAAAGACAATGATTTTTGTGAGGTTCCTGTTACGCACAGAGTTCTATTAGGAGAAATTGTGGACCTATTGCAGAGTTTTAAAGCTAGTAGAGACGATAAGTACATCCCAAATATGAGTGATGGATTGGGTAAAAAATTATACAGTACTTATTTAAGTTATCTTCCTGAAAAAGAGTTTTCTTATCCCTTAAAAATGAATGTCGATGAACGTGGATCATTTACAGAAATATTACGGACTGTTGATAGAGGACAAGTATCAGTAAATATTTCTAAGCCTGGGATTACAAAAGGTAATCACTGGCATCATACTAAAAATGAGAAGTTCGTTGTAGTAAGTGGGAATGGTGTTATTCGATTCAGAAAGATTGATAGCAATGAAGTAATTGAATATTTTGTATCAGGAGACAAAATTGAAGTCGTGGACATTCCAGTTGGCTACACACATAATATTGAAAACTTAGGAACAACGGATATGGTGACAGTGATGTGGGTAAATGAACCATTTGATCCTGACACACCAGATACATATTTCTTGGAGGTATAGAGGCATTGAAAAAATTAAAAGTTATGACGGTTGTTGGAACACGACCAGAAATTATTCGTTTATCAGCAGTCATTAATAAATTGGAAGAATCAGAAGCAATCGAACACATCTTAGTCCATACGGGTCAAAATTATGATTACGAATTAAATGAAGTGTTTTTCGAAGATTTCAAATTACGCAAACCAGATTACTTTTTAAACGCAGCAGTTGGAACTGCAATCGAAACAATTGGGAATATCTTCTTAAAAATAGATCCAATTCTGGAAGAAGTACAACCAGAGGCACTTCTCGTTTTAGGAGACACAAATAGTTGTTTAACTGCAATTGCAGCTAAAAGACGTCATATTCCAATTTTCCATATGGAAGCGGGTAATCGTTGCTTTGATCAACGTGTACCAGAAGAAACAAACCGTAAGATTGTAGACCATACTGCAGATATCAACTTGACGTACAGTGATATTGCAAGAGAGTACCTATTGAGAGAGGGACTTCCAGCTGATCGTATTATTAAAACAGGTAGTCCGATGTTTGAAGTATTGAATACACGCAAAGAGGATATCGAAAATTCTGATGTGCTAAATCATCTAGGTTTAGAAAAAGACAATTACTTTGTTGTCTCTGCTCATAGAGAAGAGAATATTACTTCAGATAAGAATTTCCTAGGGCTTGTTGAGAGTCTGAATGCTATTGCTGAAGAATATGATATGCCTGTTATTGTAAGTACGCATCCGAGAACAAGAAATAAAATTGAAGAAAAAGGAATTAAGTTCCATAAAAATATCCAATTATTAAAACCACTAGGATTTAATGATTATAATAACCTCCAAATCAATTCTAAAGCTGTTTTAAGTGACAGTGGAACAATTAGTGAAGAATCATCTATTCTTGGATTTAGAGCTCTAAATATTAGAGAAGCTCATGAGAGACCGGAGGCAATGGAAGAGGCTAGTGTTATGATGGTTGGACTAGATAAGAATAGAATTATACAGGGATTAATTATTTTAGAAAGTCAAAAATACGGCACTCTTAAAAAAGTTGTAGACTATAGTATGCCAAATGTCTCTGAAAAGGTTCTGAGAATAATAGTTAGCTATACAGATTATGTTAATAGAATGATTTGGAGTGAAATCTAATGGAGATATTAGTTGTCGCAGATTCTCATATAATTAGAACACCAGATGGAAATTATTGGACTAAGACTATTTACGGATACAATTTTTGGACTAGGTATTTATCGGTATTCCAAAAGGTAAAAATAGTTTCTAGAACTATGCATATTGATAGTATTGACACCAATTCTTATCTAAAGGTTAACGGGGATAATGTTGATGTCGTAGAATTACCTTATCTAAGAGGAACGAAAGATTATCTGAAATCTTTTTTTAAGCTTAAAAATGCAGCAAAACGGTCTGTTGATAACGCTCAAGTAGCTATTTTTAGATTACCCTCAATTGTAGCCAGTGTAGTGTTAGATGAATACAAAAAGACTGGTAAACCGTATTCTATTGAGGTAGTTGCTGATCCACATGATGCCTATTCTAACAATAAGCTAGCTCAATGGTATTTTACTAGAAAAATGAAGAAAGATATACTATCAGCTAATGGTGTATCGTATGTAACGAGTAGATATTTACAAAATATATATCCGTCTAAAGCAAAAATAGCGGGTGAAAATAAATATAATTTCGAATCTTATTATTCTACTATTGATTTGAAAGAGGATTTTTTTTATAAGGAACGTATGTACAAAAATATAGGAAATAGTATTACGATTGTACATACAGCAAATAGCATAAATAACGATAACAAAGGTCATTCAATAGTAATTGATGTAGTTAAAAATTTAAGAGAAAAGAATATAGATGCAAATGTAATTTTTATTGGAGATGGTACTAAGAGAGTAGAGTTTGAAAAGTTATCAAAAAAATATGGAATTGATAAATATGTATCATTCACAGGACTATTACCAGATTCAAATGAGGTAAGAGAAATTCTTTTAAAGGGAGACATTTTTATTTTTCCTACTAAAGCAGAGGGATTGCCTAGAGCAATTATTGAAGCTATGGCAGTAGGTCTACCATGCCTATCGACTCCGATAAGTGGAATTCCAGAATTAATTGAAAGTAAGTACTTATTTGAACCAGAAGACGTTAATGGATTTACAGATAAGGTTATAAAGCTTATAAATAGTCCAAAAGAATTAGAAGAAATGAGCTCAAAAAATATTGAGACTGCTAAAGGCTATACTTACGAGAAGTTGCAAATGCGTAGAGATTGCTTCTATAAGAAATTATTAGATATTTCATAAAATATATGAAGAATATTCAAGTATAAGGGGGATAGTTATGGAAACCTTAGTAATTATGACAACTTATAATGGAGAGAAGTATGTTGAAGAACAACTAATTTCAATATATAATCAGACTTTACGTCCAGACAAAGTAATAATTTCCGATGATAAATCTACAGATAAAACTTACTCTATAATTCAAAGTTTTATTGAGAGAAACAAACTAAATAATGAATGGTTTATAAGAGTAAATAAGCAAAATATTGGATGGAGGCAAAATTTCAGTAGTATTTTAAATGAATTTGAAGCAGATTATATATTTTTGTGCGATCAAGATGATATATGGTATGAAAATAAGGTTGAAAATATGCTAAAGATAATGAATGAAAACAAAAAAATAAAACTTTTAACAACAGATTATACCCCTATTTACGAAGGGGAAAATACAATAAAGATATCTAAAAATATTATGAGAACAATGAAAAATGATAATACAGTTCACAAAATTAATATTTCTGAGAAAATGTATTCTGTGCTCAGACCAGGGTGTACTTATTGCATAACTAGAGAATTAATTGAATTATTTAGAGAGTATTCATATGATAATACTTCACATGATTCTATTTTATGGAATATATCTCTATTATTTGATGGTCTTTATAATTACTCTTCTCCTAAAATTTATTTTAGAAGACATGAGGAGAATAACACACCATTAATAAGTAGAAATAAAAAAAGTATGATTCATAATATAAAACAAATGTTAACTGTTTCTGATAATCTACTTGATTTAATCATGAATTATAGTAATAAAATTGAAAATTACAATAAAAAAGTAAAATTACTTCAAAATCAAAAAATGTTTTACTTATTAAGACTTGAGATGTTCGAAAAAAGAAAATACAAAAATTTTTTAAAAGTAATATTTAAATATAAAAAATTTTACCTTAGCAAAAAAAGAATATTACTGGATTGTATATTATTATTTCGATAATAAATTTCCCTTAGAAAGATGGATTAAAAATTGAAAAAAAAATTATGGTTGATTCCAAATTTGATAGTAATTTATTTATCAATTACATATATTATGTATGTAATTGGACCATACAATTGGCCAAGTGATAATTTTACGTTATTAACGTTATATTTATTGGTTCTTTTTCTGTTAATAATATTTGGATTTTATCTTGCATATAGAAAATTAAATGGTTCTTTACAATATAAATCTAAAGGTAAATTTTTCATTTTTTTTATTGAAACATTAATTATACTAAATCTTTTTTATCAATTATGGGGGATAGTTAGTTATACAAGTATAGAAACATTGTCATTTTCTAACATAATTAATAATTTGTCGCTTGGGCTATCAAAACCTGGTGATTCCTATTATGAAAAAATAGGAAATATACCTATTGCATTTGGTATATCAGCAGCTCCATGGGTTGTTTTGGCTCCGTTAACCTATTCTTCAACGCCGCTATTTCTATACAACTATAAAACGGTAAGACCACTGTTTAAAATCCTAGGAGTATTGACAATATTAGTTGAATTAACAAGATGGATATCAATTGGAACAAATCAAGGGATCATAGGTGTCGCATTTATTTTTATCACAGTTTTTTTAGTAAAATATTTAAGAAATAACTTGATGAATAAGTCTAACAAAATGATTTCAATTAGTTTTAAAAAGCTATTTCTAAGATTTCTAATCTTTATGTTAATATTATTTGGTATAATATTTTTCATATTATCTATTAGTGATAGGATAAATTCTGTAGCTAACTTCCATATTGGTGGAATATATCCTGATATGGAAAATATATTTGTTAAATACACTCCAGATTTTATTGGGACCGGAGTTATATTAATTTCCAGCTATCTTACACAAGGCTACTATGCACTGTCCATGTTATTACCTTTAGAAAATATGAGTATGCTTGGTATAGGTCATTCAAACTTCTTAATTTCAAATTTTAGTGAGCTTTTTAATAAAGAATATTTCTTGAATACCTATCAAATGAAATTAGCTAGCATAGGTTGGCATCCAACTATTTATTATCATACTTTTTTTACATGGATTGCAAATGATGTTGGATTTATTGGAGCATTGTTTGTAGTATTTATTTTCTCTTATTATTGCGGATATATTATAAAAAAATCAGTTTACGAAGAAAACCAGCTTGCGATAATAATTTTATCATTATTATTATCTATATTTTTTTATATGCCTAGTAATAATGTAGTTTTATCTACTCCTAATACCTTTATGGCTTTTTGGGTGTTGTCTATTTCAATGTTTTTTATGGAATCTTGTCCAAGGATAGTTTTAAGAAAGAAAAGGTTTTAGGTTGTTACATATTAAAATTTATCGTTAAAACTTAAAATATGGTTAGTGTCTAAAAAGGTGGATATAAAATTGGAAAATAATAAAAAAGAATCATCAGTCAAGCAAAATGTCATTAATTTAATGCAAAACTTTTCTTACTCGTTATCTTCTAATTTAGTATCTTTAGTTATATCAACATTGGTTATATTTGTTGTACCTAAGTTAATAGGAGTAACTGCTTATGGTTATTGGCAATTATATCTATTCTATTCATCTTATATTGGTTTTTTACATTTTGGATTGAATGATGGAATTTATTTAAGATATGGTGGTGAAGAGTATAAGAATTTAAATAAATCTGTTTTTTTTAGTCAATTTTATTTTTTATTTATATCTCAACTTGCTTTTGGTTTAATTTTTTATATATTTAGTTGTTTTTTTATTGAAAATTTAGATAGAATGTTTGTTTTTCAAATGCTTGGAATACAAACGTTGTTTGTCAATACAAGATATATGCTGCTTTATATACTTCAATCAACTAATCGTATAAAAGAATATTCATTTATTACAATATCAGATCGCTTGATTTACTTAGTTGTTATAATTTTGATAGTTACAAATAAGAGTGCAAATTTTCGAAATTTAATTCTTTCAGATTTAATTGGTAAAGGATTTTCTTTAATTTATTCTATGTTTATTTGTAGAGATATCATAAGCATTAGAAGCAATGTATTTACAAATGTCTTTCAAGAAATAAAAATAAATATAAAAATTGGAATTAGACTAATGTTTGCAAATATAGCAAATATGTTTCTTATAGGAGTAGTTAGGTTAGGAATAGAACGAAGCTGGAATGTTGAGGTTTTTGGACAAATATCTTTGACACTCAGTATTTCCAATATGTTTATGGTTTTCATAAATGCACTTGGGCTTGTCGTATACCCAATGTTAAGGAGAGTAGAAATAGATAGACTGTCAATATTATATCTAAACTTAAGAGATGGATTAATGATTCTAATGTTAGGTATATTAGTTTTTTACATTCCTATTAAATCGTTTATGTTGTATTGGTTACCTCAATATAGCGAAGGATTAAAATATATGGGAGTATTATTTCCAATAATCATTTTTGAAAGTAAAATGACTTTATTAATTAATTCTTTCATGAAGACATTGAGATTAGAAAATCATATTTTAAAGATTAATATAAGTGTACTTTTATTCAGTATCTTTTTAACAATCCTTACTACTAGCGTGTTTAAGAATTTAACAGGAGCTATTCTTAGTATTACATTTGTAATAGCTATTAGAGCCATTATAGCCGAATTAATTTTGACTAAAATTTTAAATGTGTCTGTCTTAAGAGACATCATAATTGAATTAATTTTAATAGCTGTATTTATTGTAGGAGCTTGGTCACTTGAAAATATTTTTGCTTTAATAATATATTTAATTTTTTATTTTATATATATATATAATAAAAAATCAGAACTTAAAAACATCACTCTGTTTATATATGGTTTAGTTAAGCAGTAAAATATGAAAAAGAGTAAAAAAAGTGGAGGAAGAAAATGGAAGAAGAAATATCTTTGGAAGAATTAGCAGTTATTTTGAAGCATAAAAGTAAGTTAATTGTTTTTATGAGTTTATTAGGCATATTTATATCAGGGGCATATACGTTTTTCTTTGTAACCCCTATGTACGAATCTACTACTCGTATTGTAGTAAATCAAACACAAAATACAAATCAGAATATTACAAATACGGACATTCAGACTAATTTGAACTTAATAAACACCTATCAATCAATTATAAAAGAACCTATCATATTAGAGGCAGTTATTAATGAAATTGGCAATTCTCTAACAATAAATGAGTTAGGAGAAATGATAAATGTTCAAACTGAGACCAATTCATTGGTTTTCGGTATAAGTGTAAAAAATGATAATCCCTATACTTCTTCAGAATTAGCCAATCTAATCGCTCATTCATTCGAAGATAAGATAGGCAGCATTTTAGATGTACAATCTGTCACTATACTGTCTGAAGCAACCCCTAACTTAAACCCAGTTTCTCCTACACCAGTCCTCAATGTTTCTATTGGTTTTATTTTAGGATTTATAGTGGGTATCTTACTTGCATTTATCACGGAGTATACCGACAAAAGAGTTAAGGATATAAAGGCACTTGAGGATTTGGGTTTAACTAATTTAGGTTCTGTTTTAGAAATGTCAGTTAACGAAATTAATGAGACTAGGATAAATATTCCTATTAGAGAGAAAAATTCAACAGTGACTAGAAGTAGAAGAAGGGTATAGGGTATGATAATGTTTGGAAGAAAAAATAGAAAACAAATACAAAAGTTAGATCAGCAACAAAAAAAAGGAACAACTTTAATAACTGTTACAAAACCAAACTCTATAATTGCAGAACAATTTCGTACTATTCGTACAAACATTCAATTTTCCATGATCGATAAAGAGTTGAAATCTATAATTTTTACTTCTTCTGGACCATACGAAGGAAAATCAACAATAGTAGCCAATATTGCTTCCGTGTTTTCAGATCAAGGTAAGAAGGTATGTCTCATAGATGCAGACATGAGAAAGCCTACAGTTTACAAGACATTTGGTTTACAAAATACAATAGGTTTAAGTAGTTTAATTACTAGCAGAGAATTAACTGTTAGTGCAGTAGCACAATCAGTTGAAGAAGTAGGCTTAGATATTATAACAAGCGGTCCTATACCACCGAATCCGTCAGAACTTTTAAATTCTAATCGTATGAATGAAGTAATTAAAGAATTAGAAAAAGAATATGACTTAGTACTATTTGATATGCCACCAGTTGTTTCAGTAACTGACGCACAAATTATGGCGACTAAGACCGATGGTGTTGTGTTTGTTGTTCGCCGTGGTATTGCATATACAGATGATGTAAAACACGCTAAAGAACTATTAGATATGGTTCATGCGAATGTATTAGGAGTAGTCTTTAACGGAGCAGAAAAGAAAAATGATCGTTCATATTCATATTACGGCTACGGTTATACAGACGAGGAGTGATTAAATGATTGATATCCATTCTCATATATTACATGGTATTGATGATGGAGCACGATCGTTAGAAGATTCTTTGGCAATGGCTGAATTAGCTGTTGCTGAAGGAATCACTCATATTCTAGCAACTCCACATCATAAAAATGGAAAATTCGAAAATATAAAGTATGATATTATTAAGCATGTGAATGACTTGCAAGATGAACTAGATAAACGTCATATTGACTTAACCGTCTTTCCAGGTCAAGAAGTACGTTTATACGGTGAAGTGTTAGATGACATCGAAAAAGATGAAATTTTGTTTACTGATGAAGGAAATCATTACCTATTAATTGAATTTCCAACTATGACGATTCCAGCATACGCTGAAACTTTATTTTTCCAAATTCAACAAGCTGGTATAACGCCAGTTATTGTTCATCCAGAACGCAATCAAGAGATTATTGATAACCCGGATCGGCTATTAGAATTCGTTGAACGAGGAGCAGTGGCTCAATTGACCGCAAGTAGTTATATAGGGGTTTTTGGAAAAGAAATAGCAAAGCTAAGTTCACAATTAATTGAAGCTAATTTGGTTCATGTCTTGGCTTCAGATGCTCATAATACGAGAGGCCGTGCGTTTAATATGAAGGAAGCTTTTAAGAAAATGGAAAAGGAATTTGGCTATGAAAAAACACTAGCATATAAACAAAATGCGAAAGATCTAATTAATGGTGATATGCTTCAATTATTAACACCTACAGAAGTAAGTAAAAAGAGAAAAAAACGATTTGGCTTATTTTAAAAGGAGTTGGAGGATTTGAAGGAAAGGTTATCTCGCAAACAAAAATCATCCATCTTAATGGTTGTAGATTCATTTTTTATTCTGTTATCTGCTTTTTTAGCTCATTATATTGTTAAGTTGTATGTTAGACCAGATACAAAATTTTATTATGCAATGATTGGGATATGTATTTGTCTTTATTTGATTTTAGGATTTAGGCATCACTTGTTTACGCGCATTGTTAGATATACAAGTGTTTATGAAATAATGAAAGCGACAAAATTAATGACCTATTCATTTGCTGTTTCTGCTTTTCTAACAATTATTTTTATAAAAAGTGTTAGTTTTCGCTATATTTTCCTCATGTATATGTTCTGTCTCGTTTTTATTCCAGGTTCAAGAGTGATTTGGCGTTTTTATCATGAGAATCTATCAAACAGAATGAATAAAAATGATACTTATGATCACATTATTCGAACGCTTGTAATTGGAGCAGGTGATGGTGGGAATCTTTTTCTAAGTAGTATTCTAAAAGATCCAGGTGAAATTGAGGTTGTGGGTCTAGTAGATGGCGATTTAAATAAAAAGCATTCATACTTATACGATATTCCTATTCTAGGTACTGAAGAAGATATCCCTGATCTAGTCAAAAAACATCGTATCGATCAAGTAACCATTGCGATTCCCTCTATTAAGGGGGACCAACTAGAACGCATTTTAGAATTTTGTAATCAAGCTGATGTAACTGTCAATCAAATGCCAAGTATTGAAGACGTCATTAAGGGAAAACTGAGTGTTAATAAATTTAGAGAAATTGATGTTGTGGATTTATTAGGTAGAGAAGAAGTGAAATTGGATAGGACAATGATAGCTTCCGAATTAGAAGGGAAAGTTGTTCTCGTTAGTGGAGCTGGTGGTTCTATTGGATCAGAGGTATGCCGTCAAGTTGCTAAATTTGAGCCGAAAAAATTGATTTTACTTGGTCACGGTGAAAACTCCATTTATTTGATTGATAAAGAACTTCGTAACCTCTATGGTCGGACTATTGATATTGTTCCAATCATTGCTGACATTCAAGACCGTGATCGGATTTTTAAATTGATGGAACGATTTAAGCCCGATTATGTCTTCCATGCAGCTGCTCATAAGCATGTGCCATTAATGGAATATAATCCAACAGAGGCAGTAAAGAATAATGTATTTGGTAGTTTGAATATGGCAGAAGCTGCTTTGAATGCTGATGTCAAAAACTTTGTGATGATTTCAACCGATAAGGCAGTTCGACCAACTAATGTTATGGGATCAACGAAGCGGATTGCTGAAATCTTAGTAACGACATTAAATCAAGCAGGAAAGACCAAATTTGCTGCTGTCCGTTTTGGTAATGTCTTAGGGAGTCGTGGGAGTGTCATTCCAGTCTTCCGTGAGCAAATTGAAAATGGCGGACCGATTACTGTTACTGACTTTAGAATGATTCGATATTTTATGACAATTCCAGAGGCAAGCCGTTTAGTTATTCAAGCTGGTGTATTGGCTAATGGTGGCGAAATCTTTATCCTTGATATGGGAGAACCGGTTAAGATTTTAGATTTAGCTAAGAAGATGGTACAATTATCTGGTTACACTGAGAGTGAGATTCCTATTGTTGAAACAGGCATGCGTCCTGGTGAGAAACTCTATGAAGAGCTCTTAGTTGATGGTCAGTTATCAGAAAATCAAGTTTACGAGAAGATTTTTATTGGCAATAGCACACTCTATAAACAAGAAGACATTCTAGACTTTGTTCACTCATTAAAAGGTATTCCAGATGATGAATTGAGAGAAAAACTAATTACATTTGCTAACGTGAATGTTTAACCTAAGAAAGGATATGTAGCTGATACATATCCTTTTTTAAAAAGATAGGAGCAAGAATAATGAAAAAGATTTTAGTAACAGGAGCTGCAGGTTTTGTGGGTTCCTATTTAAGTAAAGCCTTGTTAAGTAATGGGATGACCGTAATCGGATTAGATAATTTAAATGACTATTATGATCCAGCACTAAAAAATGAGCGACTAAAAACATTGCTGCCAGAAGAAAATTTTACTTTTATTAAAGGTGATATTTCAGATAAAGACTTCATTATGTCCCTATTTGAGACAGAAAAGTTTGATGTTGTTGTTAACTTAGCCGCACAAGCAGGGGTACGCTATTCTATTGAGAACCCCGATGCGTACATCCAATCGAATATTATTGGTTTCTACAATATATTAGAAGCTTGTCGTCACTATCCAGTTGACCACTTAATTTATGCATCATCGAGCTCAGTTTACGGATCGAATAAAAAAGTACCCTTTGAAGAAACTGACTTTGTTGATCATCCAGTATCTTTATATGCCTCAACAAAAAAATCAAATGAATTAATGGCTCATACCTATAGCCATCTTTACAATATTCCAGCTACTGGACTGCGTTTCTTCACGGTATATGGTCCAATGGGCCGTCCAGATATGGCCTACTTTGGATTTACGGACCGTTACTTTAATAACCAAGCGATTAGCATTTTTAATAATGGTGACTTTGATAATGACTTGTATCGTGATTTTACTTACATTGATGACATTGTAACGGGGATTGTTAAATTAATTCCACATGCACCAGAGAAATCAGAAGATAAAGTGGCTCATGAAGTTTACAACATTGGGAACAACAATCCTGAAAAATTAATGGTCTTTATTCATGCCTTAGAAGCAGCTTTAACGAATGCATTAGGCAGAGAGGTTGAATTTGATAAGATTTTTGAACCGATTAAAGCAGGTGATGTACCAGCAACCTATGCCTCAACAGATAAATTGCAAGCAGCAATTGGCTTTAAACCACAAACATCGATTCAAGATGGACTTCAAAAATTCGCAGATTGGTATGTCGCATACTATAACAAAAAATAGGAGGAAAATGAAATGAAGGGAATTATATTAGCTGGCGGTAGTGGGACACGCTTATACCCATTAACAAAGGCTGTTTCAAAACAATTAATGCCAATATACGATAAACCAATGATTTACTATCCGATGTCAATCTTAATGTTGGCGGGAATTAAAGATATTTTAATCATTTCAACACCGACTGATACACCGAGATTTGAACAACTATTTGGTAATGGAAACGAATTAGGATTAAACATTGAATACAAAGTTCAAGAAAGTCCAGATGGTTTGGCACAAGCCTTTATCATTGGAGAAGAATTTATTGGAGACGACTCAGTCTGCTTGATTCTGGGTGATAATATTTATTATGGTAGTGGTCTTTCAACAATGCTACAACGAAATGCAACAAAAGAAAAAGGCGCAACGGTATTCGGTTACCATGTTAACGATCCGGAACGATTTGGTGTGGTTGAATTTGATGATGACATGCGCGCTGTTTCAATTGAAGAGAAACCAGAACAACCGAAGAGTAACTATGCTGTTACAGGCTTATATTTTTACGATAACGATGTTGTAGAAATTGCTAAAAATATCAAGCCCTCCGAGCGTGGCGAGTTAGAAATCACGGATGTCAATAAGGTTTACCTTGAACGTGGTGATTTAGACGTCGAAATTATGGGCCGTGGTTTTGCGTGGTTGGATACGGGTACACATGAATCTCTATTGGAAGCTGCTCTTTACATTGAAACGATTGAGAAACGTCAAAATCTTAAAGTTGCTTGCCTAGAAGAGATTGCTTATCGCATGGGGTATATTAATCGGGAACAATTAATTGAATTAGCACAAGAACTAAAGAAAAATGAGTATGGTCAATATTTATTGCGTCTTGCTGACCAGCCATTATCTTAAGGAGATGACAGTTTGAAGGTAATAAATACAAATTTACAAGATGTTAAAATGATTGAACCCGCAGTCTTTGGTGATCACCGAGGCTTTTTTACAGAAAGTTATTCAGCAAAAACCTTTGTTGATGCTGGGATTACACATGAGTTTATTCAAGATAATCATTCCTTATCCGTTGAACCAGGTGTCTTGCGTGGCATGCATTTTCAAACACCAGATAAGGCGCAAACAAAATTAGTACGTGCAACAACAGGTGTCATCTACGATGTCCTTGTGGATATTCGTGTCGGTTCGCCAACCTATGGCAAATGGGAAGGTTACATTCTAAGTGAATATAATCACCGCCAGCTACTTGTTCCAAAAGGATTTGCGCATGGCTTTATGACACTAACACCAAACTGTAATGTCCAATATAAAGTTGATGAGTATTATTCAAAAGAACATGATGGTGGGATTGCTTTTGATGACCCAGCGGTTGGGATTGTTTGGCCAATGCCAATTGATAAATTAGTATTATCAGATAAAGATAAAAACCATCCTACCTTAGCTGAGTTTGATAATCCATTTGTTTGGGAGGAGAAATAACATGAATATTATTGTAACAGGGGGAGCAGGATTTATTGGTAGTAACTTTGTTCATTACGTTGCTGATAACCATCCAGAAGCTACCATCACTGTATTAGATAAATTAACGTATGCTGGAAACGAAGCTAATTTAGCGGGTCTACCAAAAGACCGTGTAGAATTGGTTGTTGGCGATATTGCTGATGCTGAATTAGTTGATCAATTAGTCAAAGATGCTGATGCAGTTGTTCACTATGCAGCAGAGTCACACAATGATAACTCGTTGAAAGACCCCTATCCGTTTGTACAGACTAACTTGATTGGAACTTATGTTTTGATTGAAGCATGTCGTAAATATGATGTCCGTTACCATCATGTGTCAACTGATGAAGTATATGGCGACTTGCCACTACGTGAAGACTTACCGGGTCATGGTGAAGGTCCAGGAGAGAAATTTACAGCTGACACACCTTATAATCCGTCAAGTCCTTACTCATCCACAAAAGCTGGTTCTGACTTGTTAGTCAAAGCTTGGGTGCGTTCATTTGGTCTGAAGGCAACGATTTCAAATTGCTCTAACAATTACGGGCCATACCAACATATTGAAAAATTTATCCCGCGCCAAATCACAAATATCCTATCAGGTATTCGTCCTAAACTATATGGCGAAGGTAAGAATGTTCGTGACTGGATTCATACGAATGATCATTCTTCTGCAGTTTGGGAAATTCTGATAAATGGTAACATTGGTGAGACCTATTTAATTGGTTCAGACGGTGAGAAAAATAATAAAGAAGTTCTGGAGTTAATCTTAACCTTAATGGACCAACCGAAAGATGCTTACGACCATGTTCAAGATCGAGCTGGACATGATTTACGCTATGCTATTGATTCTACAAAATTGAACGAAGAACTAGGCTGGCAGCCAGAGTTTACTAATTTTGAAGAAGGTCTTAAAGCAACGATTGATTGGTATCGTCATAATCAAGCGTGGTGGCAAGCAGAAAAAGCTGCAGTCGAAGCGAAATATGCAGAAAATAATCAATAAAAGATAGGGTATCCTATCTTTTTCTGTTAGGAGAGAAGAAAATGATTTTAATAACAGGTGGAAATGGTCAATTAGGAACAGAATTAAGAAAGCTACTTGATGAAAACGGGCAAGCTTATGTCTCAACAGACTACAAAGATTTAGATATTACCAATAAAGAAGCAGTTGATCGTTATATTAGTGAGTTGAAGCCAACGGTTATTTATCATTGTGCAGCTTATACAGCTGTTGATAAAGCGGAAGATGAAGGGAAAGCGGCCAACGAAGCTGTTAATGTTCTTGGAACGAAACATGTCGCCGAAGCTGCAGAAGCAAACGGAGCCATCCTATATTACATTAGTACGGACTATATTTTCGATGGGACATCAGATGAAGAATATACAGTTGATGCTATTCCTAATCCTAAAAATGAGTATGGACGTGCCAAATTAGAGGGCGAAAAACTGGTTCAAGCAATTTGTAGCAACTACTACATTGTGCGCACGTCTTGGGTATTTGGAGAGTTTGGACCTAACTTTGTTTATACCATGAAACGATTAGCAGAATCCTACCCTAAATTAACGGTAGTAGCTGATCAAATTGGCCGACCAACTTGGACACGAACATTAGCAGAATTTTTAGTTCATCTTTCTGAAACAAAAGCGGCATATGGTATTTATCATTTATCGAATGATGATAGCTGTTCATGGCATGAATTTGCGTCTGAGATTTTAAAAGACACAGCTGTTGAGGTAGCACCCGTCACATCAGAAGAATACCCACAGAAAGCTTACCGTCCACGTCACTCAGTAATGGATTTGAGTGAAGCTAAGGAAACTGGTTTTGAAATACCTAGCTGGAAAGAAGCATTGCAGAACTTTTTAATTAGTGTGAGGTGATAGTATGAACGAACTCATTAAAGCATTCAAGTTGCGTTACAAAGAGACTGATATCCGAGCGGTTAAATCACCACTTCGCATTTGCCCAATCGGTGCACATTCGGACCATCAGGGTGGCTTAGTAACTGGTATGACCTTAGATGCTAGTGTTGATATGGTTTATTCACCGACTGAAGATGGTTATGTGCGTATCGAAAGTATGGACTTCCCTGATAAAGAGTTGTTCCACGTCACTCATGACTCTGAATATATTCCCGGTTTTTGGGGAACATATATCCGTGGTGCAGTGATGGCTCTACGTCAAGATTATGTCCTTAAAAAAGGCATTAATGCCATTGTTAGTGGTAAACTCCCCATTGGTGGACTTAGTTCATCAGCTGCAGTGACGACAGCTTATTTGATGGCACTATGTGACGCAAATGATATTGATGTTTCAAAGTTAGACTTAATTCAATATAGCCACTGGGTTGAAACGCAATTTATCGGTCTGAAAAATGGTATTTTAGACCAATCCGCAAATATATTAAGTATGGATAATCAATTATTAGTGATGGATTGCTTATCAAACGAACATCAGCTCGTTTCAAAAGGCAAAGCAATGCCAGACTTTGAAGTTGTTGTTGTCTATTCAGGTATTTCCAAACAACTGATTTCGACTGACTTTAATAATCGTACCGATGAATTGCGTGTAGCTGGCTGGTTGCTTCAAGAAGCGAAAGGTGAAGGCTACACGCCAGCTTTAGAAGACGTTAAATTACGTCAGATTTCATCTAAGATTTACGATGAGTTTAATGAACAGCTACCCGAACGCTTCCGGAAACGTGCAGCTCATTATTATACCGAACAGGCTCGTGTTGAAAAAGGGGCTCAAGCTTGGGCTGAAGGTGACTTACATACATTTGGTCAACTAATGTTTGAATCGGGTGAGAGTTCGTTCTATCAGTATGAATCTGGTATTCCTGAAATGAAATCAATCTTCTATATTTTAAAAGATTGCCCAGGCGTCTATGGCGCACGTCCTAGTGGGGCGGGTTACCGAGGAGCTGTTATTGGTCTGATTGATCCAGCTTATAAAGAACAAATTAAAGCGAAAATTGATGAGATCTATCCTGCTCGCCATCCAGAATACAAGGATAGCTATGCGGTCAACTTTTGTAAGACTGCAGATGGTGCCCATTTAATAAACGATTTGGTGGTGGAATAAAATGAAAGTTGTTATTTTAGCGGCAGGCTATGCCACACGCTTGTATCCTTTAACGGAGAATCAACCAAAACCACTACTAAAAGTAGCTGGTAAAAGTATCTTAGACCATGCAATGGAAAAGGTTGACCGTGTTAAAGAGATTGATGAAGTGATTATTGTGACTAATGATAAATTTGCTGGTCATTTTGAAGAATGGAAAAAAACAGCGGACTATTCAAAGTTGTTGACTGTGGTTAATGATGGCACATTAACAAACGACACACGACTAGGCGCTATTGGTGACATTCAGTATGTGATTGATCAACTAAAGATTGATGATGATTTAATGATTATCGCAGGAGATAATTTATTTGAATTTGAATTAGTAGATTTTGCAACCTTCTTCTACAACAAAGATTCTGATTGCATCACCACTTATCATGAAGCTAATGAGGCGCAGTTAAAACGCGCAGGTGTGATTGAAATTGATGATGAGAGTCGCGTATTATCCTTTGAAGAGAAGCCAGAACAGCCAAAATCTTCATTCTGTGTACCTGCTTTTTATCTTTATCGAAAAGATACATTGCCTTTCTTCCAAAAATACCTAGAAGAAGGCAATAATCCAGATGCGCCAGGGCATTTTGTACCGTATTTAATTAAACATAAAGCCGTTCACGCTTTCCAATTCCAAGGCAAACGTTATGATATTGGAACGCTTGAAAGTTATGAAGCAGTTCAAAAAATCTTTGAAAAATAACACAATAGATAGGTTTGTCTGAAAAGACGAGCCTATTTTTTACGATTCTGTTAAATCGTTCACTTTAGACTTTTGTTATTCTCACAATTCGCTTATACTATTGATTAGTATTATCAATCGTTAGGCCTATTTTAAGGCGAAAAGAGGAAGAAAACAAAATGAGCACAAGTCGTAAAGACATTCATAGAAAAAAAAGAAGAAATAAACGAATTATATTTACTAGTATTGCATTATTTTTTCTCATTTATACAGTTGGCTGGGTGATGTTCAATCAGGTCAACTCAACAATTGGAAATCTATTTAATGATATTAGTATTAAGGATAAACGTGATGGTAGTGACGTTGTAATTAATGCAACTCAACCAATTTCATTTGCTCTTTTAGGAGTAGATAATGGTGTGGCTGATCGTTTGGATACAGTGGGAAGATCTGATGCGATTATAATAGGTACTATTAATCCTAATACAAATAAAACAACTTTAGTTAGTATACCGAGAGATACATACGCTATTATGGAAGGCTATGAAACGTATGAAGGAGAGCTCTTCTACGATAAAATAACCCATGCTTATGCATTTGGAGAAGCTGAGATGGCTATAAACTCGATACAGGAACTTATAAATATTCCGATTGATTACTATGTAGAAGTTAATATGCAAGGTCTGATGGATATTGTCAATGCGCTAGAAGGAATCGAAGTTGAGAGCCCATTAACTTTTGACTACCAAGGATTTTCTTTCGTAGAGGGAGAGACACACCTTATGGGTGGGCACGAAACGTTGGCTTTTTCTAGGATGAGAAAAGACGACCCAGAAGGAGATTTTGGAAGACAAAAAAGAGAAAAATTAGTAATAGAAGCTATTATAAGTAAAGTACTAAGTTTTGATACAATTACTAATTATCAAAATATTTTAAAGACCATGGAAGATAACGTGAAAATGAATGTATCATTTAAACAACTATCTGACTTTTTGATAGGTTACAGAAAAGCATTGGGTAATATCACGCAAGATAAGCTAATTGGAGAAGAGTTATGGTTGGATGAGATTTACTATCTCTATGTTAATCCAGATGAACGATTGAAAATATCCAATACTTTAAGAAATGAACTTGAGTTAGATGAAATTGATGTCGAGGATTTAGAATTATCAGATATTGATAAGAACTATTTAGATACCTACTATTATGACAGCTATTATAGTGAAGACGACTATGTTGAAGATTACCAATATAATGAATAGGATGTGCAAAAATGGCAGAAGAAAGACGGTATCGGTCAAAGAAAAAAAAGAAAAAGAGAACAGGACTTAAAATTGTTTTATTTTTATTATTAGTCGCACTTATTGCTGTAGGAGGATTTGCATTTAATGTTTTTAGACATTTAAATAATGCGACAGATGATATTTATACACCTATTGCTGAAGAAGAAGTGGATGATATTCGTGGGAGTGCGGTCACTTTAAGTAGTAAAGAACCAATATCTATTTTACTGTTAGGCGTTGATTCAGGAGACTTAGGTCGTACTGAACAAGGCCGTTCGGATTCAATTATGGTCGCAACCGTTAACCCAACAACAAAAAAAACAACACTGATGAGTATTCCACGTGACACCTACGCTGAAATTGTCGGATATGGGACTTGGGATAAAATTAACCACGCCTATGCCTTTGGTGGAACAGGTATGTCAATTAACTCCATTCAAAATTTCTTAAATATACCAATTGACTATTATGTAACGGTTAATATGGCTGGGATTCAAGAAATTGTAAATGCAGTTGGCGGCGTTGATGTTGTTAGTCCACTTACATTTACACAAGATGGCTATACCTTCTATGAGAGCCAAGTTAACCACATGGATGGTGAGGCTGCCCTGGCATTTGCTCGTATGCGCTATGCAGATTTAGATGGTGACATGGGACGTCAAAGACGTCAGCAATTAATCATTGAAGGCGTTATTGATAAAGTGATTAGCCCATCAACTTTGTTTAATTACCAAGATATTTTAGGGTCATTGTCGAATAATATTCAAACAAATTTCCAATCATCAGATTACTTGAAGTTACAGAGTAACGACTATCTTGCGGCAGCGAGAAATATTCAATCTGAGCAATTATCAGGTAGCGGTGGTACATTATCAGACGGTATTTGGTACTACTTTGTTCCGGATGAAGAATTATACCGAATTCAAACTTTATTACGTACTGAGTTAGAACTAGAATAAGTTAACAAAGGATGAGTGATAAGATGGCAGTTTTAGTAACAGGTGGCGCAGGTTATATCGGAAGCCACACAGTAGTCGAATTATTAAATAATAATTATGAGGTTGTCATTGTTGATAACTATTCAAATAGTAAACCAGAGGTGTTAAATCGAATTAAAACCATTACTGGTAAAGATTTTACCTTCTATGAAGCAGACTTATTAGACAAACCAGCTTTAGAAGCTATATTTGAAAAAGAAACCATTGATTCAGTCATTCATTTCGCAGGTTATAAGGCAGTCGGTGAGTCAGTTGCGATGCCGATTAATTATTACCACAATAATATTACTGGTACATTAATGTTATTAGAAGTCATGAAGGAAAATAATGTAAAGAAAATTGTTTTTAGTTCATCTGCAACAGTTTACGGTATGAATAACGTGTCGCCATTAACTGAAGATATGCCTACTAGCGCAACAAACCCTTATGGCTATACAAAAGTGATGATTGAACAAATTCTTCAAGATGTTCATATATCTGATAACGAATGGGATATGGCACTCTTACGTTACTTCAATCCAATTGGTGCTCATGAATCAGGTTTAATTGGAGAAGATCCATCAGGAATTCCAAATAACTTAATGCCTTACATTACTCAAGTAGCTGTAGGCAAACGACCACAATTAAGTGTCTTTGGTAACGATTATGATACACCAGACGGCACAGGTGTCCGTGATTATATCCATGTTGTGGACTTAGCTAAGGGTCACTTAAAAGCCCTAGAAAGTTTTGATAAGTTACCAGGTGTTGGTATTTACAACCTAGGTACAGGTGTTGGTTACAGCGTTCTTGACTTGGTTCATAACTTTGAAAAGGCAAACGACCTTGCTATTCCTTATACAATTGCGGAGCGTCGCCCTGGTGATATCGGAACCTGTTATGCAGATGCGTCTCGTGCGTCAGAGTTGTTAAACTGGCAAACAGAAAAAGATTTGGAAGACATGTGCCGTGATTCTTGGAACTGGCAAAAAAATAATCCAAATGGGTATGACATCTAAATGAAAGCAGAGACCTCTAAGTAATGTTAAAGATTACTCAGAGGTCTTTTTCATTTAGATAAACATTTGGTATAATAAGAAGGATAATAATTGAAAGAGGGGTCAGCATGCAAAAAATAAGAAAAGCTGTCATTCCTGCTGCAGGATTAGGAACACGATTTTTACCAGCGACAAAGGCAATGGCTAAGGAAATGATGCCAGTTGTTGATACACCAAGTATCCAATTTGTAGTTGAAGAAGCGCTAAAAAGTGGTATTGAAGAAATTCTGATTATTACGGGAAAAGGAAAAAACGCCATTGAAGATCACTTCGATGCAAATATTTCCTTAGAAAACAACCTAATCGAAAAAGGCAAAGACGACCTATTGAAAAAAGTGCAGTCTACGACTATTCCATCTATTCATTATGTTCGTCAAGCTTATCCAAAAGGACTAGGAGATGCAATCTTACAAGCACGTCCCTTTGTAGGAGATGAACCATTCGTTGTTCTATTAGGCGATGATATTATGCCTAACGACCAACCATTAACTAAAACATTAATGGACTTATCTGAGCAATATGCTAAGGGCATTGTGGCGACAATCCAAATACCAAAAGAAAAATCAGATCGTTTTGGTATCATTGATATTAAAGATGAAATTGAACCACATCTTTTCAGCACAAACCACCTTGTGGAAAAACCATTACCCGAGCAAGCACCAAGTACACTGGGCATTGTTGGACGCTATGTTTTACCCGCTGAAATCTTTACGATTCTTGAAAATCAAGAACCCGATCAAGGTGGCGAAATTCAATTAACAGATGCGTTGGAAACCTTGAACAAGCAAAACGCATTGTTGGCATATAAATACATGGGCACTCGTTATGATGTTGGCGATAAATATGGCATGCTTGTTGCTAATATTGAGATTGGGTTAAACCATGCGGAAACGTCAGATAAAATGAAAGAGCATATTATAGAGCTAGCAAAAACATTAAAAAAATAGACGAAAGAAGTGTATGGGAAAATGAATATTACCGTAGTAGGAACAGGATATGTTGGATTATCCAATGCGATTCTTCTAGCGCAACATAATAAAGTCGTTGCCTTAGATGTTGTGGAAGAAAAAGTAAACATGATTAACAATAAGCAATCACCGATTGCTGACAAAGAAATTGAAGAATACTTAGCAACGAAAGAATTAGATTTATTAGCGACTACTGATAAGGAAGAAGCTTACCGCAATGCTGAATTTGTTGTTATTGCGACACCAACTAATTATGATGACAAGAAAAACTTCTTTGATACGTCAACGGTTGAAACGGTTATTGAAGATGTATTAGAGTTAAAACCAGATGCAACCATGTTTATCAAATCAACGGTGCCTGTTGGTTATGTCACTGAAATGAAAGAAAAGTATCAAACAAATAATATTATCTTCTCACCTGAGTTTTTGCGTGAAGGAAAAGCACTCTATGATAATCTTTACCCATCACGTATTATCGTAGGAGAAGTTTCAGAAACAGCTCAACAGTTTGCGGATTTATTAGTTGAAGGTGCTGTAAAAAAAGATATTCCAGTTAAATTAATGGCATCAACAGAAGCAGAAGCGGTTAAACTGTTTGCTAATACATACTTAGCTGTTCGAGTTGCTTACTTTAATGAATTAGATACATATGCAGAAGTTAGAGGATTAGATACCAAGTCAATTATCGAAGGTGTTGGACTTGATCCACGTATCGGAACGCATTATAATAACCCATCATTCGGTTATGGGGGCTATTGCCTGCCAAAAGATACCAAACAACTATTAGCTAACTACGATGATGTACCAAACAACTTGATTCAAGCTGTTGTCGATTCAAACCGCACACGTAAAGATCACATTGCTGATATGGTCTTGAAAAAGAATCCAAGTGTCGTTGGTATTTATCGTTTAACAATGAAATCTGGGTCAGATAACTTCCGTTCATCATCCATTCAAGGAATCATGAAACGAATCAAAGCAAAAGGAATTGAAGTCGTTGTGTATGAACCAGCACTGAAGGAAGAGACTTTCTTCAAGTCACGTGTCATTCGTGACTTAGAAGAATTCAAACAATTATCAGATGTAATTGTTTCGAACCGTAATGAGAAAGATTTGGAAGACGTTATTGAGAAAGTTTACACACGGGATTTATTCCATGAGAACTAATCGTTATATTTTATGTTTAGAAAACTAGTGAATCACCATGTGTATAGCTTCTTGATACTTAAAGAGAAAATTCATTTATCTCTTAATTAGAACTTACTACTTTTATTCTGGAGGATGAAATGGAACAAAAAAGAATTGCGGTTTTGATACCGTGTTACAATGAGGAGCAAACAATTTCGAAAGTAATATGTGACTTCAAGCAGGTATTTCCACAGGCTACTATCTATGTATACGATAATAATTCAACGGATCGGACTGCTGAAATAGCCCGTCAAGAAGGTGCTGTTGTTCGTTATGAGAAGAAGCAGGGAAAAGGGAACGTTATTCGCAGCATGTTTCAGGATATTACGGCGGACTGCTATGTGATGATAGATGGAGATGATACTTATCCGGCTGAATTTGCTCCTGAAATGGCGGAAAAAATCCTGAATGGAGAAGCCGAAATGGTGGTAGGAGATCGCCTTTCTTCAACCTACTTTCAAGAGAATAAGCGTCCCTTTCACAATATAGGGAATGTCGTGGTTAGAGGTCTTATCAATATGCTCTTTAAGAATAATGTGAAGGATATCATGACAGGTTACCGTGCTTTCAGTTTCAATTTTGTAAAGACTTTCCCGGTTATCTCTGAAGGCTTTGAAATCGAGACGGAAATGACTATTCATGCTTTAGATAAGAAGCTCCATATTGAAAATGTTATAATTGAATACCGCGATCGACCTGAAGGCAGTGAATCGAAACTGGATACCTACTCGGACGGTTTTAAGGTGTTAAGAACTATCGGAAGATTATTCAAAAATTATAAACCATTTTTTTTCTTTATCACACTTTCTATCATGATGCTGATTATCGGTCTGTTCTTTTTCGTACCTGTGTTTTTGGAATATCTAGAGACAGGACTGGTCCTACGCTTTCCTACTTTAATCGTTTCAGGCTTCATTATGTTGACAGCTATCCTTTCCTTTTTTGCGGGCTTGATTTTGGATGTCATTAACCATAATCAGCGTCTTCAATTTGAAGTTCGATTGAATGAAATGGCTCTCCTGAAACAAATATATGACAGAAAGGATCGGTTAGTAGAAAATGAGACTGCAACTCCATAATATAAAAAAATACTTGCTGATTTTTCTTTCTTTGATTGTTTTTTACTTGGTATCGCTGTTTATCGTCTATAGCTTGCCTAATGAAACGATTCAAAGGAATTATGAAGACAGTCTGATGATTATTGAACGAGAAGGAGATTACCCGTTGGTTTCTTTTGGTGGAACCACTGCGGCAAGGCTCGATAATTTCACTGATCGCGTAATGCTTCAAGGTACAATCAAAGATGAAAAAGTTAGCATCTTGAAAGCCAGTCATAATGTCAGAAATTATCCTCGCTATTGGCATGGTTATCAACTATTTTTGCGTCCCTTGTTGCTGGTGATGGGGTATGCCAATATCCGTTATATCAATATGTTCTTTATACTGACCTTACTTATTCTGGCTTTCAGCGATATTAAAAAGAGATTGGGCACGCTAGATGCATTTTCCTTTCTCTTGTCCATGGCCATGATTTATGTAGTAATTTTTCCAATGTCTATGCAGTTCACTACATCTTTTGCTGTAGCCATGCTGGCTATATTAGGAGTAGGTCAGTTAGCGAAGCACCAACGCATGGAGGAGCTGGGATATCTTTTCTTCATCTCTGGCTCAGTGGTTAACTTTGTCGACTTTCTTACGTATCCATTAATCACATTAGGTCTTCCATTAGTGTATTCTATACTTTTGAAAAATAAGTATGAAAAGGATGCTCGTTTGAGCAACAACCTCCAATTAGTCATATCGTCTTCTTTTATATGGGGAATTGCTTATGCGTTCACTTGGGTTTCTAAATGGATTCTTTCTTCATTGATTCTCCAAAAAAATGTATTAGGGGATGCGATAGGGCAGGCAGCTTTTCGGACTACAGGAAGCAGCGAGACAGTTGAGGTATCTGCTTTACGTGCACTGCAGGATAATTTTGAGTTAATGTTTGCAGGTCCTGGCTTCAAACTGGCATTAGTGTTTTTTTTGTTTTGGTTAATTACGTGGTTATTCTTCCATAAACCTTTGAAAGAATCAGGAAAGTATGTGCCGCTGCTTCTCATTTCCGTCTTTCCTTACTTCTGGTATATTGTGCTAGCAAACCACTCTGTCTTTCATTATTGGTTTACTTATCGAAATCAAGCTGTTACTGTATTTGCTATACTAAGTTTTCTTGTGGCATTGATTGATCTTGAAAAATTAAAAAACTTTCTACTTTACCATAGGAAAATCAGTTCTCGCTAGTGTTTCGAATCATCTTTTAATTAAATTTAGGCACAGGAAAGGTTTAAAAACATTCCTGTGCCTTTTATGTTTTTAAAGATTCTTATAGGAAAGGTTTGTCAGTATTTTTTCTTCAAGAAAAGTTTGTTATAATGGAACGAAATGGGTTGTGAAGAAAAGGAATTGTCCCAATCGGGACTTGGCAGGTCTGAAAACTACATCCGTTAATATATACTAAAGTGTTTTCATTACTTCTAAGCTTTTTTTCATATTATATTTTTGCTATAATAGCGTGGGTTGTTATAAAAAATTATAATTTATAGATAACAGATTAAGTGAGGGTAAAAATGTCTACTATTCAAGTGCTAATATCTACGATGCAGCAAGATTCAAAAGATTTTTCTTTAGCAAAAAAAATGAATATACAAAGTGACGCAATTATCATCAACCAAGCCAATGAAATAGCTTATTATCAAAAAAAAAATAGTATTAATAATACTTTACAAATGTTTTCTTTTGCTGAAAGAGGAGTAGGGCTAAGTCGTAATAACGCCCTAATGCGCGCTAAAGCTGATATTTGCATGATGGCAGATGATGATATGGTCTATGTTGATAATTATGAGGAAATTGTGAAATCTACTTACCAAAAATATCCAGACGCTGATTTTATCGTATTTAATGTGCGAGTGCATTATACGGATCGAACAGAAGAAAGAGTAAAAAAGAATGGTCGCGTACATTATTGGAATAGTTTAAGATATGGGACAGTTACTTTTACATTTAAGAGAGAGAGCGTGCAAAAGAAAAACTTGAGTTTCTCTTTATTGTTCGGAGGAGGAGCAAAGTATAGTTCTGGAGAAGATACATTATTCTTATGGTCCTCATTAAAAAAAGGCTTAAAAGTCTATTCAGAAAAAACGGTTATTGCGGATGTTTATAATTACGAATCTAGTTGGTTCGAGGGCTATAACGAGAAATTCTATAGAGATAAAGGAGCACTTTTCAAAGCTATGGAACCGAAGCTTTATCCCTTGTTAAATTTGCAATTAGCATTACGAAAAAGAAACGAGTATCAGACAAATAAAAGCATAACAGATATATTAAGAATTATGCATCAAGGATCACGAGAAATGCAATAAAATAGAACGGAGAAATACAATGACAGAAGAATTGGTATCAATTGTTACCCCTGTCTTTAATGCAGAAAAATACATTGCTGATACAATTCAATCAGTACTTAATCAGACTTATGAAAATATCGAGCTGCTACTTGTGGATGATTGTTCAAGAGATTTAAGTAGAGAAATCATTGAAAGTCTAGCAATAAATGATAGCAGAATAAGGTATATTCGTTTACAAGAAAATTCTGGTGCAGCCGTAGCTAGAAATACGGGAATAAAAAATGCGAAAGGTCGTTATATTGCTTTTATCGATAGTGACGATATGTGGAAAGCTGATAAATTAAAGAAACAGTTGACTTTTATGCAGGAAAATGATTATCCTTTTACCTACACTTCTTATGAGACGATTACGGAAGAAGGACATTTGAAAAAGGGGACAGTAAATGTTCCTGAAAAAATTTCTTATACCGGGTTATTGAAAAATACTGCGATTGCTTGCTCAACTGTGTTAATTGATCGAGAAATTATAGGAGATTTTAGAATGCCGCTTGTTCGGAAAGGACAAGATACAGCTACATGGCTTCTGTTATTAAGAAATATCCCTTATGCATATGGATTAAATGAAGTACTTACTTCCTATCGTAAGGTACCCGGTTCAATATCTAGCAACAAGGTTGATGCTTTGAAAAGAACATGGAATACATATTACAGGTTGGAAAAATTACCATTTCCTAAAGCAGCTTACTATTTTTCTTGGTATGTTTGGAATGCTTTACGTAAAAGGATATAAGGAAAGGATTAACAATGACTCATACAAGTTGTATTATACTTAATTACAATGATGCAGATACTACGTTACAGTTGGTAAATGAAATAAGAAACTACTCTATGTTAAATTCTATTATAGTAGTTGACAATCACTCTACTAATCAGTCATATGAGAGTTTTCTGAAAGTAGCAGACGAGAAAGTTAAAGTAATCCAAACTTCAAACAATGGTGGATACGGATTTGGAAACAATGAAGGAATTCGATATGCCTATAAAAATTTAAATGCGGATTATGTATTAGTGGCTAATCCAGATGTGCATTTTACTAATGAATGTGTTAAAGGCATGGTGGTTTTTTTAAAAGAGAATTTGGAAACAGCTATTTGTGCGCCTAAAGCTCTTAAGCCTTCCGGGGAAAAGCAAAATTTGATAGCTTGGAAGCTTCAGAATAAATGGGATTATGCATTTTCGGCAAGTATGTTTTATTTAAAATTTTTAAGTAATAAATTTTATAAAGAGAGTTATTTGGAGAATAAGGACTGGGTAGGAGTGGATGTGGTGCCGGGTTCCTTACTAATGATTAATGCACATTATATGATGAAATATGGAATGTATGATGAAGCTAATTTTCTTTATTCTGAAGAAGAAATGCTTGCTATTAAATTTAGGAAAGCAAATCTGAAAACAGTTTTGTTATTAAACGAAACCTATATACATGAGCATTCAGTTAGCATTTCTAAATCATTCCCTTCAGAAATAAATAAGAAGAAAATGAATTTAAATAGCCGATTATTTGTACTTAACAAGTACTATAATGCTTCATCAGGTCAGAAAAAATGGTTTAAGAGAATTGCTAAACTTGCCCTCATTGAGAACAAGCTAATATTTAAAATTAAAGGGTATAATTAAGAAAGGACGATACATTTTGAAATTAGGAGCAATGATAGCTAAGTATGAGGGATGTTATGAATAAAAATTCTGCTTTCTTCAAATTCTTCGCCAATTTTTCTTATACTTTTATCGCCAATATCTTCCAAATGGTAGTCTCTGCAATCGTCACTTTAGTACTACCAAGATATTATAATGTAGAAGTATATAGCTATTGGCAACTTTACTTACTCTACTATTCTTATATAGGGATTTTCCATCTAGGATGGAGTGATGGAATTTACCTCCGATATGCAGGAAAACGGTATGAAGAGTTAGATAAGCGTTTGTTTTCATCACAGTTTTGGTATTTAGTAATCATGTATCTTTTTCTTTCAATGGGGATTTACACATTAATCGCAGCTTTTTTTTCGATTCAATTCAATTTACAGATACTGATATATGTTTTTATAGCTGGTCTATTTGTAGTCCCTAGAACGACACTTTTTTATATCCTGCAGGGAACGAATCGAATCTCAGATTTTGCCAAAATGAATATTCTGGAGAAATTAGCTTTTGTTTCTTTGCTATTAATCTTTTTCTTTTTGGGGATTCGTACCTTACAAAGTGTAATCTTCGCTGATTTATTAGGAAAACTTTTTTCTCTATTAGGAACCGTATATTTAACAAAGGACATCGTTTTTTCTAAACTTGAATCTTTTTCGATTAGTATAAAAGATGCATTTAGTAATATGAATGCTGGTATTAAGCTAATGATTGCGAATATAGCAAGCACCTTGATAATTGGGATTATTCGATTTTCAATTGAACGGAACTGGGGATTAGAGGTGTTCGGAAAGATTTCTTTGACGCTTACAATATCAAATCTGCTAATGGTTTTTATTAATTCATTAGGAATTGTGATATTTCCTATGTTGAAGAGAATTTCTGAGGACAAGCTAAAACCACTTTATATCGCGATAAGGAATTTGCTCATGCTACCTTTGTTGGGTATACTGGTATTCTATTATCCAATGCAGATTATACTTTCATTGTGGCTGCCTCAATATGCTGAATCTCTGAGGTATATGGCGCTATTATTTCCGTTGGTAGTATTTGAAAGTAAGACATCTTTACTAATCAACACGTATTTAAAAGCTCTAAGAAAAGAAAAAATTATGCTGTATAACAATGTTATGACGGTACTCTTAAGTTTTTTACTTTCCTATTTAACAATACAAATATGGAATAGTCTCACTCTTACAATACTATTGATTGTGTTTTTGCTAGCTTTTCGTGCTATTATTGCGGAGGCCTATATTGGAAAAATTCTTAGAATCAATGTATTTAAGGACATAGTTCTTGAAGTACTATTATCAGTATTGTTCATGTTTACTAATTGGAATATCGGTGGTATTCAGGGAGTACTATTGTACTCAGTTGCTTATATTATTTATGTTCTTTTAAAGAAAGACTCAATAAAAAAATCATTAGAATCAATTAAATCATTAAAATGATAATGTGGTTTGACAACAAAAAGAAGAAGGTGAGATGAAGTTTTGATAGCCATTATTTTGATTTTTATAGCCTTAAGTACTGGCGTGGCTCTACAATTACCTATAGAACAACTAAGTTACAATATTGAGTATTCAGAAATTATGATAATAAGCACTATTGTTGTTTTGTTAGTAAGTTATTTTCAAGGCAACAAGAAAATACAGTATGATTTCTATGTAACTTTAGCATTAGCGATTTATGTTCTGTTGTTTGCCCATTCTATTTTTACTTATTCGTGGTCTCCTTATGGATTAACTTCTATTCCAGGAACTTTGATTTTCTTTTATGGGTTTTTGAGCATACTTATCGGGAGCTATTATTTTAAAGATAATCACGATTTATATATTCTTGCTTCTAGAGTATTTGTGATTAGTTTGATCGCCCAATTATTTCTTAATTTCTCTGTCGGGCTGGCAAGTGGTGCTACTGGATTTTATGACTTGAAAGATTATGCATCCACTTTAATTGGAAAATCTAATTTTATTTCAATTTTTATTACGTTTGATTTACTTTATGAATTTATCTCGAAAGATAAGCACTGGTTATTCTTTTTCATTGTTGATTTAGTGGCTCTGATTGCTACAATTTCGCGTGGAGCAATTGTTTCTTTAGTGCTTGCATTGTTGATTTACTTCATTGTAGGGCTGATCAACGTGAATTTTAATAAGAAAGCTCTAGTCGGAAGTTTCGCTTTTTTATTTACTTTGTTTATCGTTTTTATGATTTTTACTCCTCCTGGCAGGACACTCCTCGAGGGGTTGAGTGCAGGGCTAGGAGCAAGTACAGTAGGCTCACGACAAGTTCTCTGGCAAGATGCATTTACTGAGTCTATTCAAAATCCTTTGGGAATTGGGGTAGTATGGAAAGATGACCCGCATAATTATATTTTTAGTTCCTTAAGGAATTTAGGATTATTTTATGGGGTAGTTTATATTGTGTTCTTGACAGCTCCTTTATTAATTTTAATTCATCCCAAAGTAAAATTATTGTCA
Organism: Jeotgalibaca sp. PTS2502; assembly: GCF_001975685.1. Taxonomy (NCBI): domain Bacteria; kingdom Bacillati; phylum Bacillota; class Bacilli; order Lactobacillales; family Carnobacteriaceae; genus Jeotgalibaca; species Jeotgalibaca sp. PTS2502. The sequence continues at coordinate 1,180,696 of NZ_CP019433.1, read as the reverse complement.
AAAAAATCGATTGCTTTACTAATCGGATATTTATCCGTAATCATTCATGCTCTTATTGAAGTATTCTTTTTTACAAAGCTTTCAGTAATATGGACTGCATTTACCTTAGTATATATATACTTTGTTGTAAAAAAAGATTGTGAGGAGCTAAACGTGAACAAGGAGAACACCATCAACCAAAAGTATTTTTTCAACAATAAATTATTTGAGAAGTTAAAGAATGAATAAAAGATAAAGAGGTGTAAGATGACTACCAGAATATATTATCGAGAAGTAAAAAGATTTCTAAAGGAAAATATAAAATTAATCTTTTTAGTTTCAATCATAGGAAGTGTTCTATTTGGAGTATTTCTTAAATTTTCAATGGAAACTAGTGAAGATGAACATCTTCCTGATAGTGTTGCAGAAGAAATTAACGATACTTCTATACGATACGCACAATTTAGAATATATGTAGAAAGTCCCTATGACACAGTGTTTATTAACAATAATTTATTGGAAAATATTTTATTAACGGAATCTAACATTAAAGAGATTGAACAAAAAACTGGTTTGGAAATTCAGCCTATATTAGAAGAACAAATCCTTAACGAGTTTTTCCCAACTCTTACTAATCGGGGAGCATTGGGTCTTGGAAGAGATCCTATGACAGATACGCTGGTATTCCAAGCGAAAATTGGAACGGAAGAGCAACGGTTGCAGACTGCAGAATACTTCTTTGGTATTATCGAGAGTGACCAAATTGAATTACTTTCAGATAAAAAAGTTACAATTATAGAAGAACCACATTTACATGAATATACTCCTGCAGAAATTTTAGAAGCTGAGACAGTATCTCCTACAAAAATTGATAATTCCTTGATGTTCATTTTAATAGAAATTTTGTTAGCTCTATTTGTTGGTGTGGTTATAGGAATCGTATTTGCTGCGTTCTACCACATTTATACTAAGAAAATAAATTATGCATTTAATTATTATGTAGGAAAAGAAGATTTACTAATCATCGAAAGAAAAATACTAAATGATTTTCTATTTGCAGTAGTTGAACCTAACATAGGAAATAAATTACTTGTTTCTGAAAAGAAACTTCCTAATAAATTACTTGAAGAATTAAATGAGCATGCCATTGATTCTGCTACTTTTATTGAAGTTTGTAACGTGTTAGAAGTGGATCCAGAAGAAAATATTTCAGAAGTTGTTGTTTTGATCATCGAAGGTGAAACTAATAAATCGTGGTATAACGATCAAAGAGAGTTTATTAAGAGATTGAATAAAAATGTGAAGGTTGTACAGACCTCCCAAAATATTGTGAATTAGGCTTAAATAAATAGTCGTTAAAAAGCTGTCTATTGAAAAATGACAGCTTTTTGACGACTATGATTTTTAATCTATAAAAAAGTAAAGTTATCCTACATCTTTATTAGGAAACACTGTATAGTAATATTTGGAACAGTTTTGAATTTTTTTGTTAACTTTTTGGAGGGTAGGTATATTGAAAAAAAAAGCAATTATAATAGGATTATCAAGTAGTGTGTTATTCACTTCTATCTTAGATGTCTCCCAAGTACATGCTATTGCAGACAATTATAGTTATATAGAAGAAGTTGAGGAAGAAGGCTCGGAAAGTATTTTTCTTGAAATGGAAGAGCCATCTCTTGTTAATTTGAATAAATCAGATGAAGAATTTTTAAAAAACATTGAATTCTATCAAAAAAATGGTGATTCAATCGAAGTTATTATTCCCAACCTTCAAGAATATCAAATAATCATTAACAATGATGTGGAATACGAAGTATTCGAAAAGGATGATAAATTAAAACATACTTATTGCATTCAAGTTGATGAAAGTATGTCTGCATTTAACTTCGAAGTAATGAATACTCATCTAGGTAATCGATATACAATAACAGTACATATTGATTATGTAAATGGAAAAGTAGAAATTGAATCTGTAGAGGTAATATTATTGTCTTCAGAAGAAAATGATGAAGCATCGGACATAGTCGATGAAACTAAAGAAGAAAATGATGAAGCATCGGATATAGTCGATGAAACTAATGACCCATTAGAGGAATCTGAAAAAGCAGAGGGCGAAAAAGATTCTTTGGAATTACCGGGAAAAAGTGAAAATGTAGATGATAAAGAAAAACTTACTAGTCCACAAGAACAGGTTGAGGAATCAGTTTTTGAAGAAAATAATAATACTGACCAACAAGAAGAACCCAAAGATGTTGAAATTACAAAAACAAGAACAGCACTTAATGCAGCTTCAGTTATCGTAAATGGTTTTTACACCGTGCGTTCGAAGGATACCTTTAATTCCATAGCAAAGCAGTTTGGACTTTCTAACTTACAACTTCAAGTGTATAATCCTCAAGTGACAAATATAAACCTTATTACGGTGGGAAGTCAATTAGCTGTGACAAGAGAAGCTGTGGAAAGTAGGTTAAGCACAGAAGAAAAAAAACATCTATACACAGGAAATGGAAATGGAGAATTCCAAACGCCTCAAGAATTTTTTTCATACCTATATCCTTACGCGAAAGAACTAGCAAATCTTCCCGGTGAGGAACCTCTATATGTTTCTATAATGTTAGCTCAAGCTGCCTTAGAAAGTGGTTACGGAAAAAGTGCACTGGCTTCTCCGCCATTTTACAATTTAACTGGCATAAAGGGCGAGCATAATGGGAATTATGTAAAGATGTGGACAAGAGAAGAAACAAAAAATGGCGAATCATATTATGTATTAGCTAATTTCAAAAAATTCCCGTCCTATTTTGATGCGTTAAAAGGAAATGCGGATTTAATTCGCTATAGAGGGTACTATGATCAAGTTTGGGTCAAAAATTCATCTACTTATCTAGATGCAGTAAAAGCTTTAAATGAGAGTCCTTACGCTACTGATACAAAGTATGGATCAAAAATACTAAATATTATCAATACTTATAAGCTTTATGATTATGATTTAGATAAAGTTTTAAAAACCTATAAAGTCGAATATAATGCTCGAGTAAAATCTAATAACACGGGAATCTACACAGTACCTAAAAATACTTACGGAGCTATTCTCTACACCTCCTATTTGTATAATAATAAAGATATTAATGTAGTAGAAGAAGCCACAACGGAAGGTGGAACTTTTGCCAAAATAGTAGACATAAAAAGTAAGAAAGTTTTAGGTTGGATTAATAAGAATGATTTAGATCTTTATTCCGTTATTCAATCGAAAAAATCAGTAGAGTATTACGCTCAGGTTCAACCTTCTAATAGTGGAATCTATACTTCCCCTCAAGGTACTTATGGAGCTATCCTTTACACCTCCTATCTGTATAATGGGAAAAACGTAAAAATAGCTGAGGAAGCGACAACGACTAATGGAACGTATTCTAAGTTAGTGACAGATAATGGAAAAACAGTAGGTTGGATTAATAAAAAAGATCTAAAACTCTTTAATTCTGGTTCTACCAATTATTATGCACAAGTTAGATCTAAAAATGCCGGTATTTATACATCACCAAAAATTGTTTCAGGAACACTACTTTATACAAGCTACTTATATGATTGGAAAGATGTCCGTGTTACTGAAGAGATAGCCATTGGTAATGAAACTTATTCAAAATTAGTCCGTGTAGATACACAAGGATTTATTGGATGGATCAATAAAAGAGACCTAGCAGCTTATACTACTATTTCTTCAAGCAGAAAGGTAAACTATGTTGGTGAGGTTAAATCTTCCAATCAAGGGATTTACACTTTACCAAAAGGCTCCTATGGTGCGAAATTATATACCAGCTATCTTTATAATTGGAAGCAAGTAAGAGTGATTGAAGAAGCTGAAACACAATCCGGTATATATGCAAAAATTGTAAAATATGAAAATGGTTCTGAAATCGGTTGGATTAAAAAAACTGACTTAACTTATTGATAATTAATCCAGTTTTTTATCTAATTAATCGTTCGCTATTTTTAAAAAAGAAAAATGTAGGTGGATTTTATAAAATGTTCATTCCTTATTTTGGATCATTCAGTTACAATAAATAAGGTATAATTAATTTTAATAATTTGGAGGGGTTATTTTGCAGAGAATAAAAAAACTCAGCTTCTTTCTAGCTGGGTTAACATGTATGACACTTGCTTCCCATAATGATATTTTGGCCACCGCTGAAACTGGATCTGATTTAGGTACTGAGGTCCCCCTAATTACTGACGCTGAAGAAAATATAGATGAAACTCAGCAGGACATTGTAGATGAACAACCTTCTATCGAAGAATCGATAGAAGCACCGATAAAAGAAAATTCAGTGGAAGAAAGCAAAACTGACGAGAGTGAAGTAAGCTTAGAAGAAACTGAAGAAGAACAACAACAAATTATCGAAGAAAGCCCTGAAATGTCTATTACACAAATAAATAAATTTGATACAATCCAAAGTATAAAAGATGTTGATTATCTTGCTCGTATACAGCCTTCAAATGATGGAATCTACACAGAGCCCAAAGGAACACAGAACTCAATCTTGTATACAAGTTATCTATACAACAATAGGGATGTCAAAGTAATATCGGAAGCAGTAACTCAGAGTGGTACTTTTGCCCAACTTGCTGATATGGAGAGCGAAACCATATTAGGTTGGATTAATAGCCAATATATAGATTCTTACTCATCTAGCTTTAATAACCAGACAGTAAATTACTATGCAAAAGTTAAAACGAATAACGAGGGTATTTATACACTTCCAAAGGGGATATACGGCTCTATCTTATATACTTCATATTTATATAATGAGCAAGATGTTAAAGTAGTCGAAGAAACAGAAACAGAACACGGACAGTTTGCAAAACTAGTCTCTCTCGAAAATAATAGGGAATTGGGTTGGATAAATCTAAATGATCTTTCTGTTTATTCATTTGTTCAAAGTTCTCAAGAAGTTCGGATGTATGGTATTGTCAAATCAAATAACGAAGGTATTTATACTCAACCTAAAGGAAATTATCAATCTATTCTGTATACGTCTTATCTTCTAAACGAAAAACCTGTAAAGATTACAGAAGAGGCGATTACTCAAAATGGAACCTTCTTCAAAATTACTCCACTAAACGACAAAGTGGCAGTAGGATGGATTAATGCTTCCGACATTACTGCAGACGATTTTTATCAGGAAAAATTCTCCAATGAGTTTTTTGGAGTTGTAAAAAAATCTAATGATGGAATTTATACAGAGCCCAAAGGTTCTTTTGACTCTATCCTTTATACATCTTATTTATATAACAATAAGACTGTTCGAGTTACCGAAGAGGCAACCACTTTGAATGGTGTATTCGTTAAAATTGAAAAAATCGAAGATGGTAGTACTATTGGTTGGATTAAAAAAAGTGACTTAACTGCTACTGATTTTATAAAGAGTAGAAAGACTGTTAACTACTACGGAAAAGTATTGCCAGGAAATGATGGAATATATACAAAACCCAAGGGAGATATTGGTTCAATTCTTTATACTAGTTATCTTTATAATAATAAGGATGTACGAATAGTAGAGGAAGCTAATACGCTAAATGGAACTTTTCTTAAAATTAATAATAGTAATAGCGAACAAACATTAGGATGGATTAGAAAAGAATATATTTCTATCGATAATAATATACATTCTGTTACTCCACTAAATGATTATGGAAGAGTAAAGTACAATAATGAAGGTATTTACACAAAACCTAAAGGTACACCAGGTTCAGTTCTTTATACTTCTTATTTAATGAATAATAAAGATGTACAAGTAATCGAAGAAGCCAAAACAAATCAAGGTACATATGTGAAACTAAGAGATGTTATAAATAATAGTTTCTTAGGCTGGATCAAAAAGTCTGATATCTCATTTTATGACGCAATTAACAAGACAGTTAGTGTTAACTATAAAGCAAAAGTTTCAAGCTCCAATAAAGGAATTTATACTTCGCCTAAAGGAACATATGGAGCTATCTTGTATACCTCTTATTTGTTTAATAACAAAGAAGTCAGAGTGACAGAAGAAGCGATAACTGAAAGTGGTGTTTTTGCTAGATTGGTTCGAACTGATGATGGGACTTTGATAGGATGGATTAATAAAAATGATCTCATTACCAGTCGAGTTGTTTTCCTTGATGTAGGACATGGCGGTTCAGATAGCGGAGCTTCTTACTATGGCGTAGCGGAAAAGGATATTAATTTACAAGTAGCAAATAAGTTGAAAAAACAATTGGAAGCCCAAGGTTATACTGTTATTATGCCGCGAACTACTGATGTTTTTATCGATCATAAGACAGAACGTTCACAAATGGCAAATAATTCTGGAGCAGATATTTTTGTTAGTATACACCACAATGCTATGCCAGGAAATTCAGGAGTAAATGGTATCGAAACTTTCTACTATGAATATGATCCTGACTATCCACCTCAAATTAATGGAAGTATGCATAATAATCCTACACGGATTTTAGAAAGTGCTGCCTTAGCAAAAGAGATTCACAACTCATTAATTAATTATACTGGCGCTTTCGACAGAGGTGTAAGAAGAGACACTTTTGCTGTGTTAAGAGAAACATCAATTCCTGCTGTTCTATTGGAACTAGGCTTTATGAGTAATAAAGCTGAACTTAATAAGTTAACTACTAATTCCTACCAGGAAGTACTAGCTCAGGCAGTAGTAAGAGGTATTGATGCATATTTCAAAGCCAGATAAGAATATATCTAAAACCAAAGCAGAATTCTTGCTTTGGTTTTTTGGTCTAGGAGAGTATAAATTTTCTTCTTAGGGAATCTACTACTATCTATGATTCCACAACTTCATTAACAGTTTCATAGAAGGAATATAAAAGAGTATTCTTCCTGCAATCTTTTTTGATCCAGAAAAATATTGGATACTTTGGTCTTTGACAATTAATCTAGACTAATTGACAAAGAAAAATCTTAACTGTAAAATGAGAAGTGTTTGTTATATTGCTAATAGGAATAATCAAAATGAAGATATTGAGGGATAATTTTAAGTGAATATTAATAGATTAGAAAAAAATTTCCGCCAAAAACATAGTGAGTTTTATTCTAAAATGCTTAGTATTTGGGTTAACAAGTATTTTTTCGTTTTTTATAATACAGTTCTTTCACTACGGTTTAAATATAGAATCTGTATTAGTATTTTTGAATGAGCATACTAGTTTATCCATTTTATCTGTTATCATAATTTTTCTAGTTCAGCTTCCTATAACCATCCTAGTAGGGAATGTATACATGGGATCAATAATTACAGGATTGTTAAGTTCTATTATCGGGTTTGGAAACTATCAAAAAATGCTATATCGGCTTGAACCATTGTACCCCTCCTATGTTTTAATGCTAAAGGATATTAAGTTTTTATTATTTTCAATTGAAAATAAAGATCGGATTCTCCTGTTAGTTGGCTTATTTTCAATCATAGTTTTTCTGTTTGTTTTGTCAAAAAAGGTTTATTCAAAAAGAGAAGTAAGCCTGAAAATTTTTGCATTGAGAATGACTGTCTTTTTCTTTTCAATAGGACTCCTGTATCCGGTTGCTACCTTTGGAAAGAGTAATAATATCGTAAAAAATATTTTTGAAGTTTATGGAGAGGTACAGTGGATTCCTTTTAACCAAATAAAGAATTACAATCAAAATGGTGTGATTGCTGGTTTACTATATAATTTGAGTAGTGAAGTTATTGAAAAACCAATAGATTATTCCAAGGAAAGAGTAAAAGAGATTGTTATGAAGTATGAGGAGATAGCTAAGGAAGAAAATAAAAACCGGACAGGATCACTCCAGGATATTAATATTGTATATGTGATGAACGAAAGTTTTGCTGATCCCTTCCAATTTGAAGGGTGGACAATTACGCCAGACCCATTACCCAATTATCGAGAAATTATTAAAGAAACATCCTCTGGTCAAATGCTATCGCAAGGTTACGGAGGTGGCACAGCCAATATAGAATTTGAAGCATTATCAGGAATATCAATGGAACCTATGTTACCTAATATCTCAAGTGCCTATACACAACTAACTTCAAAAATGAAACATGTGCCAACTTTACTAACCTATTTTAATAATGTAGAAACGAATCAACGGAGAAAAACTGCTATACATCCATTTCAATCAAGTATGTATAAAAGACCTGAAGTTTATGAGAGCTTTGGATTTGATGAAATGATTTTCGAAGAGGATATGATTTATACAAAAAAATTAGAGAGCAGTCTGTATATATCTGATGATTCTTCCTATCAACAAGTATACAAGACATTGAAAGAATCTGAAGAAAAAGATTTCATTCATTTAGTTACTATGCAAGGACATGGTCCATACTATGTAGGGTACTTTGGTAACTTACAGGGCTTTGAAGTGGAAGGTCCGGTTGAAAAAATGGATATATTGAATTATTTATCTAGTCTTTCTTATTCAGATGATGCGCTAAAAAATTATATAGAAGAAATAGATGCTTTGGATGAAAAAGTATTAACAGTTTTTTGGGGAGATCATCTTCCTTCTGCAATAGGGTATGGTATTACCAGTATCAACCAACCAATTAAAAAATATTTAACGCCTGTTTTTATTCATACAAATTTTGAAACCCCTAAAAATGATTTAGAGATAATAAGTCCAATTTATTATATGAATGAAATATTGGATATGACGAATTCAAAATTAACCGGATATTATGCACTTCTAGGGGAGTTAAGAAATTATTTGCCCGCTTTTGAAAAAGAATTTCATATTTTTAATGGTATAGGAAATATTGGCATAGACAGAGTACATAACTTTGATAAGATAACAGAGCAAATATTAGGGGAGTACGATATGCTTATCCATGATGTTTTTGAAGGACAGCAATATTTCGAAGAGTTTAGTTTTTTCGATAGAGTCGATTAAAAGGGAAGTAGGTTTCCACCTAACAAATAACCTAATTAAATTGAATGATGGAATTTTAAATTAAAGGTGGAAAAAAATATCGTGAATGTATGGATATTGAAATGATGTTTTTTGCAAAACAAAAACGAATCATTACATCTTAAAAGAACGGAATGATGATTTAGAGTGAAATTACTATTTGCACAAGTATTGAAGTTTGGTATTGTAGGTGTCATTGCCACTATCATTGACTTTGGTATTTTGACAGTATTAACAGAAGTTTTTAGTGTTCATTATTTGACATCCGCTGCTGTAGGTTTTATCATATCGACTATTTTTAATTATCTGGCCAGCATGCGTTATGTGTTCAAGAGTCGATTTGGACCGGATGAAAAAAACAAGGAGCTTCTGATTTTTGTTGCTTTGTCAGTATTTGGGTTGTTTTTGAATCAATTATTAATGTGGTCTTTTGTTGACATGTTGCATATTTTTTATATTCTCGCTAAGGTTCTTGCGACCCTTGTGGTTATGGGATGGAATTTTATTTCGAGAAAATTATGGATCGAATAAGTAGGGTGTTAAGTGGGAAGCGTAAGACTTTTTACGTATTTAGCTATCTAGATAATTGGTACTGCCCATGAGCAGTTTGAAAAACAGGAAATGGACATTTACTAATATAGCAAAAGAATCTTCGATTCAATTTTCGAAGGTTCTTTTGCTATTATCTATGTTAAGATTAACAAAAAGAAATTGATTGAACGTATGGAGCTGATTTTGTGCAAAAAGACCTAATATCAATCATCATCCCTTGCTTCAATGAAGAAGAAATGGTGCCACTTTTCTATAAGGAGATGCTTGAAATAATGGAAGGCACTCAGATTGTAGATTTTGAACTGATTTTTGTGAATGATGGTTCGTCTGATGAAACATTAGGCGAAGTGAGAAAATTAGCAGAAAAAGATGGTCGTGTGCATTATTTATCATTTTCTCGTAATTTTGGGAAAGAGGCGGCGATGTATGCTGGTTTGAAGCACGCAAAGGGGGACTTTGTGGCTGTGATGGATGTGGATCTTCAAGACCCGCCAAATTTACTGCCGACCATGTATCGGACTTTGAAAAATAGCGATTATGATTGTGTGGGTACCAAACGTGTGGACCGTCAGGGAGAGCCGGTTATTCGTTCCTTTTTTGCTAAGGGATTTTATAAATTAATTAATCGGATTTCGGATAATCATATTGTCGATGGGGCGAGGGACTATCGCTTGATGACACGTCAGATGGTGGATGCGGTGCTGGAATTGACGGAGTATAATCGCTTTTCTAAGGGGATTTTTACATGGGTTGGTTTTGAGACCAAGTATATGGAGTATTCGAATATCGAACGTCCAGCTGGGAAAACATCATGGTCTTTTTGGGGATTGATGAAGTATTCCTTTGATGGGATTATCGCTTTTAGTGCGGTTCCACTGGCGATTGCGTCTTTCATCGGCTTTATTGCCTTTGTAGTGGCAGTTCTATTGGCGCTCTTTTTCACTATTCGAACGTTGTTGTTTGGTAACGCGACGAGTGGGTGGACATCCTTAATAGTCATGATTCTGGGCATGGGCGGTTTGCAGCTCTTGTGTCTGGGAATTCTTGGGAAGTATTTAGGGCAAACCTTCCTAGAAACGAAGAAGCGACCGATTTATATTTTAAAAGAAACAGATGAAACGCTAAAAAAGTAATATGTCACCCAGATGTCACCACCATGTATTTTCCGTGACACAAAGGCTTTTAGTTGCTTTTAAACCAGCTTTCCCGTTACCATGTGTTATAAACATGAACGAGAGGCTGGACTTTTTTATGCAAACAAAAACAACTAAAAGCCGTCGCATTGAGATTTTTGACGGTATGAGAGGGCTGGCGGCCATCATCGTGATGGTTTTTCACCTGATTGTAATGGTTGAAGCGGGGCATGCCAGCAATGCATCCTTAGACTTTAAAAATAAACTGTGGGCTACCTTTACACTGACTCCTTTGAAGTTGCTTTGGGCAGGTAATGAAGCCGTGATTCTTTTTTATATGATTGGTGGATTCGTCATTGCTAAACCTTATATAGAAGGGCGACGAATTGATTTTATAGCCTTTGTGAAAAAACGTTTTTCACGCTTGATTCTACCCTATTGGTTGATTCTCATCGTCACCCTAATCTGTATCGCTATGTTTTCAAGCTTTAAAAGCACGATCTCATTGAGCGGCTCATTCAACATTAAGTGGAGCATTATGCCGTCTTTATTTGAGATCCTTGCGCAATTTTTAGCCTTTGATGTGAATATGGATGTGACTGCCGGTGCTTTTTGGAGCATCGTCCAAGAATGGCGGATTGCCCTCCTTATTCCTTTCATTGCAGCTGCCTTATCTCGCTACTCTACCATGCGTGTGGTGGCTGTTGTCGCATTGGCCAACTGGACGCTAAATGATAGCTTTAGTCAACTTGGTGGCTATTGGGGCGAAAGCTTAAGTCGTACGAATTATTATTTTATCTTTTTCTTTATCGGTGCGGTCTTGTCCAAGCATATTGAACAACTGCGAGCGATTGTCGCCAGCCGCCCATGGGTAAGGATGGTATCTGGAATCTTATTACCATTTCTTATTCCATTCCAATGGGTAGCAGCTGGTTTGGGAATCGACTTAGGTAGACGAGATGCCATGCCTGTCACCGCTCTAGGAATTGTTCTTTTATTATTAGTTGTGATGGAAACACCTTGGCTAAGCCGCTTATTCAAGCAACCCATCTTTTTATATTTAGGAAAAATTTCCTTTAGCCTATATTTAACCCACACCACAGCCATTGTCCTCTTTACTACTGTTGTTGGACAGTTTATCGAACCGCAATGGGCACTAATGCTATCGCCGGCATTTGCCCTAGGGTTTGCAGCACTCTGGTATACCTTTGTTGAAGAGCGTCTTGGTGCTGTTAAATGGCCAAAACTTCATCCAACTAAAAAAGTTCTCAGTTAACTGAGGGCTTTTTTAGTTGTTATTTTTGTTACCGCTATCAATAGATATCAGCTTGTTCTTATTGTGTGTTTTGTTAAGATGATAAGAGAAGAAACGACAAGTACGTTTAATGATTGATTGGAGGATTTTTAATGGAAACTGCAGCATTTTTTCACCGTCCAGAGAGCGAGTACGCTTATATTTACTCACCAGGGCATGTTCACATTCGACTTCGCACGAAAAAGGGTGACGTTGCAAAGGTTGGCTTTATTCAAGGTGATCCCTTTAACTTACATTTGAAAGATTGGTATCAGGAAGAAAAGGAAATGGAACTGTTGTCATCAACGGACTTGCATGACTATTGGTTGATTGATACGGATGAACCAGTCAAGCGGATGGCTTATGCCTTCCACGTTTATGGTAAAGATGGTACGGACGTTATTTACAATGACCGTGGCGTTTTCCCTTATTTGAAAGAGCAGCTGACCAATTCAGGCACGTATTTCCGCTTGCCTTATTTCCATGAAACTGACCGTTTTAAAGCGCCAGAGTGGGTGAAGGAAACCGTCTGGTATCAGATTTTCCCGGAACGCTTTAACAATGGGGATAAGAAAAATGACCCAGACAATGTTTTAGAATGGGACAGCAAGGAAGAATTATCGACCATTGATTTTTACGGTGGGGATATTCAAGGGATTATTGACAAGTTAGACTATTTAGAAGATTTAGGTATTAATGGGATTTATTTGACGCCTATTTTTACAGCGCCGTCGAACCATAAGTACGATACGACTGACTATTATGAAATCGACCCGCATTTTGGGGATAAGGCTTTATTCCGTCAGTTTGTAGAAGAGGCACACCGCCGTGATATGCGAGTGATGTTGGATGCGGTCTTTAATCACATTGGGGCTGAATCAACGCAGTGGCGTGATGTCGCTGAATATCAAGAAGAGTCTCGTTTCAAAGATTGGTTCTTTATTAAGGAATATCCAGTGCCAAGTGCAGAAGAGATTCGTTCTCATGGCCCAATGTATATGGAGCATGCAGAAGGCCTACCTTATGAGACTTATTCCTATGTGCCGATGATGCCGAAAATTAACACCCATAATCCAGAAGTGCAGGAGTATTTATTGAATATCGCAACTTACTGGATTAAGGAATTTGATATTGATGGCTGGCGTTTGGATGTGGCTAACGAAGTTGACCACTCATTCTGGCGTAAGTTTAACCAAGCGTGTTTGTCCTTGAAAGATGACTTCTATATTTTAGGGGAAATTTGGACCTCATCTCGCTCATGGTTAGAAGGTGACGAGTTCCACGGTGTCATGAACTATTCATTAGTTGGAAATATTATCGACTACTTTGTTGGGAAGATCATTCCGACTCGTAAAATGGCCAATGTTATGAATGAACAGTTGGCTCAATACCGTAAACAAACCCATGAAACCATGTTTAATATGCTGGATTCTCATGATACAGCCCGCATTTTAACCATGGCAGAAGGAAATATTGATTTGGTGAAATCAACCCTAGCCTTTATGTTCTTGATGCACGGGTCGCCATGCATTTATTATGGGACAGAAGTTGGCATGAAGGGTGGCCCAGATCCGCAATGTCGTCGTTGCATGATTTGGGATGAAGACAAGCAAGACCGTGATATGTATGAATTCACTAAGGGCTTGATTCAATTGCGTAAAGACTATCAGCCGATTTTATCTTACGGTATGCTGAGATGGGAAGTTGTCTTGGATGAAGAGCAAGTGGTTGGTGTGCGCCGTGATTTAGGTGATGACGAAATTGTTGGCTACTTTAATCAAGGAACAGAAGACTATGTCGTTGACCATTCTGAATCAACGAAAGTGGTTTATCATCATTTGAGTAATGAATCGGATAAACAATCGGTTGTCGGACCAAATGGGTTCAGTATCCAAATTCGCCGTAAACCATAGCCAAAAAAAGGAATATGGACAAATTTAGCGCAAAAAAGAAATTTTTTCGTAACCAGTTTGAAAGGGGCGGGGAAATAATACCAGCCCCACCGCCAAGTTCCTTTTTTCCCCACTCTATTTTTTTCGAAATGTAAGATTCAGACTAAAAATATCAGCTGTATCTTACATTCAAGAGCCTAAATGCAAGATACAGACTGTTTGAAGCGATCTGTATCTTACATTTCAAGGTAAAAGTGTGCGATACAGCTCAATTTTTGAAGCTGTATCGCACATTTGAGTAAATGAAAAGGAACTGGAAAAAATTCAGCCTCTAAATAAATAAACATCGCAGTGAAATAATCAGAATGTTGATTATTTCACTGCGGTTTTTTTGAGGCTATTTTCCTAGCACCTTTTCGTTTAGTGAAATCGGATTCATTTATGCTATAATAGTCGGGAAGGAGGGATCATGATGTTAATCGAACTAGTTGTTGAGAATTTTCTTTCTTTTCGAGATGAAGCGACCTTTTCCATGTTGGCCACGACTATACCCGAACATCCAGAAACGATCGCCAGCCATCACAACCTCCAACTCAATAAAGTGAGTAGTATTTACGGTGCAAACGCTAGCGGCAAGAGCAACTTGCTACGTGCGATGGCACTTATTAAAGAGGGACTATTTATCAAAAAAGGTGAGGAAGAAAAATGGATTATGCAAATCCAACCCTTCCATCTCGATGAACGCAGTGAACAAGAGGATAGCTTGCTGGAGGTTAGTTTTCATATAGACAACAGCCTCTATCGCTATGGCTTTTATGTCAACAAGGGCGACATAATCGAAGAATACCTGTATGAAGGATCGACGGTTTGTTTCCACCGTAATCAAGATGGTCATGTGGAAGGGAGTTGGGCTATTGCTATTGATTTGGCAACGAATCGTTTGTATTTAGCGGAATTGATTAGTATGAAGGTTAGTAAGATAACGTCAATTGAAAAGTGGTTTAGCCAAATGCGGATTATTGTAGGCGTGCAACATCCTTATTTTTCGATTTCCTTAGCTAAAATGCATTTGAAAAAATACAAACATAATTTATTAGCTCTGATTCAAGTCGCAGACCCATCCATTCACGACATTGAAGTGAGAGAAACGACTGATCCAACGAGTTTGAAAAAGCGGGATGATTTCTTTGTGATTAAAATGAAACGTTTGCTAGATGGCAGTCTTCAGCCTTATCCAGAGGGCTTCCGCTTTAAGGATGTGGAGTCTGCCGGCACGGTTAAACTTCTGGCATTAGCGGGTCCGATTATTGAAGCTTTGGAGCAAGGTAGTCTCTTAATGATTGACGAAATGGATCAAAGTTTCCATACGTTGATGACACGCTATGTATTGGAGCTATTCCGGGGCGAGTTTAATCCTCACTGTGCCCAATTGGTTTTTTCGACTCATGATATTTCGAATTTGGATAGTGAGTTGTTCAGGCGCGATCAGGTGTGGTTTGTGGAGAAAAAACGTAAGGGTAACAGCGAATTGGTTTCCTTGGTGGAGTACCAGTTTGACCAAGAGGAGCGGAAAAATTCCTTTTCATTTGAACGGCATTATTTGAACGGCAAATACGGGGCGGTGCCTTATTTACCGCCAACGGATTGGTGGTTGGACAATGGGGAAACGACATAAACAACAGCGGCGGCGTGAAAAACGGGAGAGCTACGAACGTGAAGTCGCTACTCGACTGCCACGAAAAACATTTTTGATTGTGTGCGAAGGGACGAAGACTGAGCCCAATTATTTTCGGAGCTTTGAAGTTCTCTCTGCCAAGGTTGAGATTAGGGGGACTGGTCGCAATACCTTGAGCCTCGTTCATTATGCGGAGCAGCTATTGGATGAGCGTGATGAGGAGTTTGATGAGGTTTGGTTGGTTTTTGATAAGGATTCTTTTTCTAGTGTGAGCTTCAATAATGCTGTTTTTTTCTGTCAAGCTCATCACGATAAGGGGTTTAGGGTTGCATACAGTAATGAAGCATTTGAATTGTGGTATTTGCTGCATTTCGAGCTCATTACCAAACCAATCAGCCGCTTTAACTATAATGCTATGCTTAGTAAGCGCATGAAAACTTACTATAAGAAGAACCTACCCAATATGTACCAGCAATTACTGCCTCGTCAGCCACTAGCGATTGAAAACGCCAAACTACTCTATGAGAAACGGTCGAATTCACCAGCCAAGGACAATCCCTCAACAACAGTCTTTCAACTGGTCGAGGAACTCAACAGTCACCTGCGCGATTAAATTAGGAGGAACACATGTATAACAACAGTTTTTTAGGAATGACACTGACAGATGATGGCCTAGCAGTCGCTATCTATTTTTTATCAGACGACAACCTAGCTCAAGAATACCTTTTTAAAAGTAAAGAAGAAGCGGCTCTATTCCACGATTCCTGCCTACGATTTCTAGAAATGATGGAAGACTACGAAGTCACTGAAGCCGAACAACTATTTAGAGAATTTCTCGACAAAAATGTTGTTGAAATGAATTATAAAAGAATCATTTATAAATAAAAAGAAGCCGTTTGGGGCTTCTTTTTGTTTGTTTAGTTGGAGAAGGGAAGTTCAGCCGCCAACAATTGTCCGAACGTCCTCTCGGCTAGGGAAAATCTATTTCAATGCCATATTTATAAAGCTTTCACCTTTAAAATTTGGCCGATGAGAATAAAATCGGAGCTCAAACTGTTCCACCTTTTCAAATCGGCCACACTCACTTGATTTTTACGTGCGAGCGACCAAAGTGTGTCGCCTTTGACGACGAGGTGAAGCAGATAACGATTGGTTAGAGTGGGTGTTTCAATATCCTGCTTGAATTGCGCCATGGAAATGCCCCAAGAAGCGAGGTAGCCATCGGGATCGACATGGGTGGTGCCACCGATATGTTTGCTAATCCAAGAATGCGTCTTGATGCCAGGTTCAGCTAAATTATAGCCCGTATTTAAGGTAACGGGAAGGCCAGCTTCAATAGCAAGCTGGCGTAACAGCCAAACGTAGGCGGCATAGTCTTTATTAAAGGTAGCTAAGTTAGTTGTCCTTGCTAACTCCACTTGTGCATAGGCATAAGGATTGGCATAGGGACCAGCGCCCCATTGGACTAGGCCAACTTTTGCCAGCTGGATAATTTTCCCGCCACCCCCAACCCAGTGAGAGACAAATGCTTGATGAGCATGACGTCTCATATAGGCGATTTCATTAGCTAAACTATTTGCGCCAACGTTATTAGGGTTACCCGATTCATGGGCGATAATACAGAGCGATTTTCTTAGAGGCTGTTGGTTAATAGCCAGCAGTTGTTTTTCAATTGGATAAGTCATGGTCATTCTCCTTTCAAAAAAAGCCGGGAATCAAGTCCCGGCTCATTAATTATTATGCTTCTACTTCAAAAATATCAGTCACGGTGCGTTCAATATAACGGGCACTATCTAAACCGGAATAAGGATTGACGCCTTTTACTTCAAACGCGTCTGTATCTACAATCGTTTGCATCGCGCTCTTCACGTCCTCTGCAGCTAAGTCGGTTACAGGGTTTTTCAAGCTTAAGTTACGGTTTTTGCCTTCAGCAGTTTTGAATTTTAACTCCAATGTTGTTGTCGTTGTCATTTTTTATTCCTCCTCGAATGTGATTAAGCTTTTAAGTAGCGGTGCTTTTCAGTTACAACAGCATGCATATCCGGCAAATCCACTAGACTTGCGACCGCTGCTTGAAAATTACCAATTTGCTGTTCAGATACATTTTCTTTCAAATTACTAAAACGCTGCTTCACTTCTTTTTCGTTTTCAAAATCATTAAAATACAGCTCTAAGTTTGCTTCTTCCCATTGTTTAATCATGTTAATGCCTCCTAGTTGTTAGTGTGTAGTGTCATGACTGCCTACACTTATAACAACGAATTAACTTTAAAAAGTGTTACCCTCTTTTAAAAATAAAGCCTTTTTCTGCAACGACTGGCGCCACCGATAAACTGTTTTTCGTGAGACAGCGTGTTTCTTGGCAATAGCTGTTATAGAGAGCTGGCCCAGCAAACGGTCTGCTAGAAATAGGCGTTCTTTAGGAGAGAGAAGGGTCATTAAGTGTGTCAATTGGTCGGCAAAGATCAGTTCATCAAAGGCGGGATCTTCACTAGCCAAATCAGTTATGTCATCGGAATCTGCTTCTTGGCGGTCAATTCGGCGATTTTCTTTTCTCATTTCATCTAAGAATGCCCAATGGAGGCGTTGGCTGGCATAATAAACAAAGGGATAACGGTTTGTTTCATCAAAGGGGTCTTTGTCAAAGTCATGGTAAGCATCGAATAGTTTCAAACAGCCTAATTGGTAAAAATCATCATAATCTTGCTTGCCTTTGTGGATCGTTAGTTTTTTAAGGCTGGCATAAATGATGCCTTCGAATTGGTGGAGTATGGCTTGCATCGTTTCTTCAGTAAGCTTGTTCATCTCAATCATTCCTTTTAGTGAATTTATGAACTTACTGAGGCCTCAGAACTGTTCGAGCTAACTATAGTCCGAGTATGTATAGTTAGACAAAACGCCAAAATAGATGAGATTTATTACCAAAAAGGTGGTACATAATAAATATGGTTATTTTTGTGAAAAACTAAACATATTGTGGTTTATTTCTCACAAGTGAGGTATAGTTAAGGGAGCGATAAAAGAGGAGGACATTTATGGACTATTTTTTTGATTTTAAAAACCTTCATTATAAAAAATCAGAGCAAGAGGACTTGAATCATCCGTTGTACCGTACGTTTCCAGAACGTATCCCTTTTTTTAACCAAACAAATGAATACGCTTACTTGAACGGAAGTAGCTATCTTTTTGAGGGAGGTGTAGAGTCGAGAAGCTTGTCCCCATTACCGCCCATGGTTCGGATTACTGACAAGGAAAGTATTCGTTATTATTTAAATTATGCGAAAGATTATGATGAAGTTTTTATTGATATGGGGATATTTTGTGTGATTAATGTTTCGGATTATTTAGATCATTATGATTATCAGACGTTGGTTTTCTATGAAGATGGTGTTGTGATTAAATCAAATGAGTCGTCTAATACTGTGATGGAAAAATTATTTTGTAAAGCTGGTGTGGGCTACAATCAAATTCGGTTTATTATTCAGGCTATTGAGGGTAAAGCTCACCACGGCAGTCCGTATGTTTTAGGTAAGGCGAGTTATTTACCGCTCAGAGGTCCAAGTAAAAAAGATGTGACGTGGGTTAGTCTCGGACACTTGGTTCATTTTAGAAAATTATCGAAAGAGCATAAGCGCATTCGTCTTGAATTTAAAAAGCGGCATTCTATCGATATTGATATGGCTATGGATGTATTTCGGCGTCATATTGATTCGGCATCCTATTTATTTTCCTGCCAGCATTCATTTTTAGATAGGGCGTGTCATTTATTTGGGATGTTTCCGCTGCCACATGATGAGGTAGTGAATCCAACGTTATTGCACCAAATCCATTACAGTAATCGTCTTAACAAGCAGCACACTTTGGAGGAGATGGTTATTTTGATGATGTTGTCTTTATGGCGGGAATTTGTTCGAGATGAGCCCTTCAAAGAAAACCCACTGGTTGATGACATCAACGACTTCCTGGCCAAAAAGTTTCCTTCTTACTTTTAATGGTTAAATGGTTATTAGTTGTTATTTGCTAGGTCCTGTCTTAAAATGGACATAGTTGAATGGGAAGGAGTGGCAAGTTTGGAAAAGAGAGTGGAAGGTTCATTTGCGAGTTACGACGATATTCAGGTAGCAATTCAGAATATGCTCGATCAGGGGTATACGGCACAACAGCTTGTTGTTATTAGCCGAAACGAGGAAGCACGTCAATTGGTAGCTGAGTCTGCGGTCGAAGTTGTCGTGACGTCAGACGAAGAAGAAGGTTTATGGGACAAAATTGTAGCGTTCTTTACACTTGATTTGGACGGTGATGATGAGGAAGATTTGTTCGAGAACTACGGCATTGACGAAGACACTTACGAACGCTTTGAAGATGCGTTGGAAAATGGCGAATATGTCCTCTTAATCGACAGTGCGCCACCAGTCCGTCAAGAGCACACACAATACTTAGTACGAGACGGCATCTTACCAGAGGAGGAGGACACAATGAATCATGTCAAACCAGATTGGACAGACGCTGACGACAATGTAAAAGGTGATGTAGAACAGCACTCAATTGAAGCTGGTAAGAAAGCAAACCATCCCCATCCAGATCCACAACCCGAAGTTTCTGCTGGCGGCGATGCCCCAGACTTAAAAGAAGAGGTGACTGGGCAACCAATTGAAGCTGAAGAAGTTGAAGGCGATCCAACCATGGCTGACGACAACCAAAATCTAGCCGATATGCAGTTTGATCATTCGGACTCCCACCCTGAAGTAGAAGAAGATGGTACACCTATTTCGACTGACCCATTTGGTGGCGAAACCGTTGTAGAAGACGATCCATCTAACGTTGAGCCCGACTATAAAAAGTAAAATAAAACTACCAGTGTTGTGCTGGTAGTTTTTTGGTGCGTTTGAATGGCGATGGCGTTCAGAGATAAAAAACAGTCTGACATTCCTCAAAACACCATACCAATAGGAAGCTGGAACAAAAATGAGGCAGGAAACGCCTTACTTTTATTAAAAGTCGTTTGTTTGATATAATAGAAGAACTGGAAGGGGGGATTTTGTGGAAGAGAAGACTGAGCAGCTACCGGAGATTACGATGATTCAGGTTCAGAAACGACGTAAGGATCGGTTTAATATTTATTTGGACGGGGAGTATGCGTTCCCGATTTCGGAGGCAGTTTTGATTAAGACGGGTCTCTATAAGGGGATGACATTGACCAAGGAGCGGCAGGAAACCATCGAGGAGGAAAATTCTCAGTATTTGGCTTACACGATTGCGGTTGATTATTTATCTTATGGTTTGAGAAGTGAGAAGGAAGTCCGGCAGAAGCTGCTGGATAATGAGATTGAGATGCGTTATATTCATACCACGCTCGAGCGGCTGCGTGATCAGATGTATATCAATGACCAGATTTATGGAGAAAGTTATACTCGGACGGCTGCCAATATCAACCGCAAGGGCCCGCGTCAAATTGCACAGGATTTGAAAGCAAAAGGGTTGGATGATGAGACGATTGCCCATTCATTAATGGAGTATCCTGATAACCAGCAACTAGAAAATGCGCAATATCTGGCGGAAAAAGCCATGAACAAGCAAAGCCGAACCTCTTCGAAAGATGCCCAGATGAAAGTCCGCCTACATCTCCAACAAAAAGGCTATCCCAAAGATATTATTAATCAGGTCTTCGAAGGATTAGATAGTGAAAAAAGTGAAGAAGATGAGCTGTTCGCCTTGCGCATTCAAGGTGATAAAGTTTGGCGGCGATACAGTCGCAAGGCTGAGGGCCGTGAGCTCGAGCAGAAAGTAAAAGGAAACCTCTATCAAAAAGGCTTTCCCGGTGATTTGATTAATCAATACATAGAAGAAAAGAAACAGGAAATGGATGTAGAATGACAATTAATAGAAACGACTTAATAAATGAATTAAAAGAAAAATACGGCATCACCATGTGGCCAGAAGAAAAAATTCAAGCTTTTCGAAAAGCCTTGCTTGATTGGTATGACGCAGCAGGGCGCGACCATTTACCATGGCGTTTGAACAATGATCCTTACCGCATTTGGGTATCAGAAATTATGCTCCAACAAACGCAAGTGATTACGGTAATTCCCTACTACAACCGCTTTATGACGCTCTTTCCGTCAATTAAAGAATTAGCTGAAGCCGAAGAGGATGTTTTATTGAAAGCATGGGAAGGGCTGGGCTATTATTCCCGTGTCCGTAACCTCCAAAAAGCAGCCCAACAAATTATGGCTGACTACGATGGCGTTTTTCCTAATCAACCGGAAGAAATTATCAAGTTAAAAGGCATCGGACCTTATACAGCTGGGGCTATTTCCAGTATGGCTTTTGGCTTGCCGGAACCAGCTGTGGACGGCAATGTCATGCGCGTATTTAGCCGTGTGTTTGAAATTGGAGACGATATTGCTAAACCTGCAACACGGAAAATATTTGAAAGTTTGGTTCGGATCCTCATTGATCCAGACCGACCAGGCGATTTTAACCAAGCCATTATGGACTTGGGGACGGACATTTGTGCCCCGAAAAATCCCCGTCCGGAAGAAAGTCCCATTAAGGATTTCAACCAAGCCTACCAAAATGGCACTATGCACCTCTATCCCTTTAAATCAAAGGCCAAAAAGCCTGTTCCTAAAACCATGCAGGGCATTGTTATTCAAAGCGGCGACCATTTCCTTTTGGAGAAGCGTCCCGAGAGCGGCCTGCTAGCTAACTTTTGGACCTTCCCCCTCGTCGAGGAAAACTGGGGCGATTGGCCTAAAATCGAGCAGATTAACTTTTTGGTGGCCGAACCCGCACCTCTTAACGAAGAAGGAATGCATGCTTTAAATACGTTTTTGGATGAAAAATTAAGGATGACCGCTGAGCAGATTCAGCCGGCAGTAGGGTCATTCACCCATGTTTTCAGCCACCGTAAGTGGGATATTACGGTTCATCATGTGGCTGTTGAAGAGATGAAAGAGGACTTGCCAGAAAATATGCAGTGGGTGAGTCGATTTGATTTTCCTGACTATGCCTTTGCCGTTCCGCAACAGAAAATGTGGGAAATAATCTGGAAAGAAAATCGAAAATTCTTGCAATCATTTTAATAAGAATGGTCACAGCCTTTCAATCTTATGTTATACTACTTTGTGAGTGTAAAACTGTTAGATTAAAAGGATTCGCCTTTTAATCCATAAAAGATATAGAAAGTTGGGCACCGTGATGCATCATCCAAAAGAAGGAGAATTCATCACTATTAAAAGTTATAAGCATGACGGCAGCCTACATCGCACCTGGCGTGATACGATGGTGTTGAAAACAAGTGATCAATCGATTATTGGTTGTAATGACCATACTTTAGTGACGGAGGCAGATGGCCGTCGCTGGGTAACGCGTGAACCGGCGCTATTGTACTACCATAAGCATTACTGGTTTAACGTGGTAACGATGATTCGTCAAAAGGGTGTTTCTTATTACTGTAACTTGGCATCTCCTTATGCGATTGACGAAGAAGCGTTGAAATATATCGATTATGACTTGGACATCAAAGTATTCCCAGATGGTGAAAAACGATTGTTGGATGTGGATGAGTACGAATTGCACCGCAAGCGTATGAGTTATCCAAATGAAATTGACCATATCCTAAAAGAGAATGTCAAAATCTTAGTTGATTGGATCAACGAGGAAAAAGGTCCATTCTCAAAAGAGTATGTTGAACTTTGGTATGAAAGATATTGTCAGCTGTCGCACCAGAAAAATAACAAGTGATGAAGTAGATGGACAGCCTCTGACGAGGCTGTTTTTTTGTAGACTAGGGGATTATAAGTTCAGCCATCAATGTCTAGCTCCCAAGTCCTGACCTAGTGAAAAAAAGATAAATTTGCCCCATTGCGCGCTTCGCTGCTCATTCAGGGTCAAATTTCCTATTTTTTCATAGGCCAAGGCGGACTTGTCCGCTTTTCTTATGATTAGGTGTTGGTGGAGTGAATAGAAATAGTAAAATCAGTTTCTACTCACTAAGACTGCTAATGGAGGAGTTCATCGTCAAGTAAACCTTTGACCTTTCACAAAATGCACAATAATAAAGACGATAAAAAAATATTTAGTTATTATCGTGCAATTGTGATGTTTTTATATTATTATATGAAGGGTATTAAAAACTAACTATTATTACAGGAGCGAATATAATTGAAGAAAAAGGAAATTTTTCTTGTAGTGGCTATGGGAATCTTAACAGTCGGCGTGATTGTTTTTGGATTTATTTATAGTCGCAACCAAAGACAAGAAATAGCAAACAGCCAAGACTATCAAGAAATCAGCCAAGCAGATTCATTTGAAGAACGTAAAAAGAAAAAAGAAGAAGAAAGACGTGCATCGTTCCTTGCAGCTTTTGATGAAAATAGGGAAGAAAGTACGGTCGCAGATTTCTTACAATATGTGAAATACGGTAAAGGCGACACAGCGATTACCTTTTTCGGTGAAGTAGAAACGGATGCGGCATGGATTGTTGATAATATGAATGCCTTATCTAACGAGCGTTTGTTCAGCGAAATGAAAATGAATTTTGTGAGCAGCCTTGATTTAGATGAAGGATTAGAAAGTAAAACGGACGAATTAGTTGCAAGTCAGCCAGATGTTATTTTCTATTTTTCACCATTGCCAGTTAATGAGATCGTTGATTGGACTTGGGAAGGCGAAGCAGTTTACGAAAGTAACATCACAGAGGTTTTCACAGCTTATGATGCGATTAAGGAGAGTTTGCCTGAAACGCTAGTCGTTCTCGTTACTCCTCCACCAGTTGAATCTTATGAAGGTGAAAATGGTGTGGAATCCTACCACCAACCTGAAATTAATGAGATGATCGCTATCAGCGAAGAAAATGGCTTGCCTGTTTATAACTTACACGACCAAGTGATGGAAAGTCTGACAACCAATAATGCGACAATTGAAAGTTTATACACAGAAGATGGTAGTTTGACTGAAGAAGGTCAAACATTAGTAAAAGATTTCTTCTTTAAAAATTTAAAAGAGTTAAAAGTGAATTCGACGACTGCCTACCATTTAGATGGCGAGCCAGCTGAAGTAGATATCGTTTTTGACGAAGTTTTAGAAGAAGAAGAGTCTTCTGAGGAAGAGAGTGTTGAAGAAGTTGTTGAGGAAGAATATGTAGAAGAATGGTCAGAGGAAGAGACTGACTGGGGATGGGAAGAACCTGTGGAAGAAGAGCCAACTTGGACTCCGCCAGCATCTTCAGAAACACCAACGACGCCAGTAGTACCGACTCAACCAACACCGACACCAACACCGACTCCGCCAGCATCTGAAGAGCCGCCAGCATCTGAGGAGCCGCCAGCATCTGAAGAGCCGCCAGCATCCGAGGAACCGCCAGCATCCGAGGAGCCAACTGAGCCAGAAGAACCAACTGAGCCTGAAGTTCCAGCGTTCTCTGAGGTTGAAGATAGTGCTGAATAATGAAAAAACTCTCATAAATACCAAAAAATCAAATATCCGTCTTTAAGCTCAAACAGAGAACGTTTTTTAATAACGTTCTCTGTTTTTTTGCATTCTTTCGAACCTTTTCAATCGTTCATAAACCTAATGTTTCGAAATAGAAACAATGAACAAGTGTTATAAAATAAGCAAACGTTCAAAAGTAACGATTTGCTAAATTTAGGTAAAAAAGCTTAAAAAGCACTAAAAGTTGCTGTATAATACCAAGATAGAAATCATTATAATTATAAAATACTGATAGAAACCATTAAATTAGTTTTTGCCGTTTAGAAAGGATTACAACATGAATAAAAAAGTGAGACACTATAGAGACCATGCAGGAGCTTCTTATGCTATGCCCATTACAGACATCTATTCGCCAGAGACTGACAGCCTAAAAATCGGGCCAGCCTTTGACGACTTGTTTGCATACGATGGTGTGTTAGGTGTGCAATATTCACCGCAAGCGTCTTTATTTCGTCTGTGGTCACCGGTCGCTGTTAGTGTTGATTTGGTTTTATATGACGGTTTGTATAGTAATCGCAAGCGCCATTTGCCGATGCAGGAAGTGGCCAATGGGACCTTTGAGATTGAGGTAACCGATGACTTAGATAACACAGCTTATATGTACGCGGTTCACTATCCAGATGGCAGCTTTATTGAAACGGTGGATCCTTACGCAACGGCTGTAACCCTTAACGGTGAGCGCTCGGTCGTTGTTAACTTAGCTTCTACTAATCCTGAAAACTGGACAAATCGCATGACCGCCTTCAGTGCACCAACTGATGCTATTATTTATGAAGCCCATATTCGCGATTTTACGTTTTCTGAACAGATTAAGGCGACAAATCGGGCGAAATTCCTCGGTGTTATTGAAGAAGGTCTGAAAACGACAAATGGAAAAACAGCGGGCTTTGACTATTTGAAAGAACTGGGCATTACTCATTTACAGCTTCTGCCGATGTACGACTTTCAAACCGTTGATGAAAAATACCAATTCGCCAGCTATAATTGGGGCTACGACCCGCAGAACTACAATGTGCCGGAGGGATCTTATGCCACCGACCCATCCGATCCTAAAACACGAATTCGTGAAATGAAACAAATGGTCCAAGGGCTACATGATGCGGGGATTCGCGTTATCATGGATGTCGTCTACAATCATGTTTATGAGCCGATTGGGCATCCCTTTGACAATGTGGCGCCAGGCTATTATTTTAGACAAAATCCGGATGGGTCACCGTCGAATGGAACAGGTGTTGGGAACGATACGGCATCTGAACGCCTGATGATGCGCCGTTATATCGTTGATAGTGTGCGTTATTGGGTAGAAGAATACCATATTGATGGTTTCCGTTTTGACTTGATGGGGATTCATGATGTGCAAACAATGGTGGAAATACGGGCAGCTCTTGATGAGATTGATCCATCAATTATCATGATTGGGGAAGGCTGGGATTTGAATACCAACTTGCCTGCAGATCAAAAAGCAAATGCTAAAAATGCCCATCAAATGCTACGTATTGCGCACTTTAACGATGCCCTTCGCACTGCTATTAAAGGGCGAGATATGGATGGTGGTCATGATACAGGGATTGTGACAGGTAAGAGTTTTATGGAGCAGTGGGTGGCAATTAACCAACAGGGTGGGGCCTACTACCCTCAAGATGTGGCGACTTATCAAGAACCAGACCAGGTTGTTCAATATATCGAAGCTCACGATAACTTTACCCTATATGATAAACTAAAGCTGAATATGCCTGGCGATGATGAATCGACTCGAGCGAAACGTCATCTGCTCGCGCAAAGTATGGCCTTTTTAGCTCAAGGAATTCCGTTTATTCATGCTGGACAAGAATTTTTCCGTACAAAACATGGTGTAGAAAATTCATACAAATCGCCAGATAAAATTAATTTCTTTGATTGGGAGTTGAAAGATAAGAACCAATTTGCGGTGGATTATATGAAGGGTCTTATTGCCTTGCGCCGGTCTGAACCACTCTTTCGCCTGCAGACAGCTGATCAAATCATCCGTCATATGTCGGTTTTAAAGGCGGACTATTATCAAGTGGTTTGGCAGCTGGAAGATGAGGATCATGCTTACTACGTTTTATTTAATGCTAATGGAAATGCGATTAGTTTTGACATGGAGCTAGGGGATTACGAAGTGTTGGTAAACAATCAAATTGTTAACTTAGATCATCCAGAACAGTTAAAAAATAGTTCAATTATCGTCGTGGACGGTTTATCTACAACTATTCTACGGTTGAAAAAATAATTAAATCGACCAGTCCTTTAGTGAAAAGGGCTGGTTTTTTGGTACAATGAATGAAAGAGAAAAGGAGTGCAGCCATGATCAAATTAGTAGCGATTGATATCGACGGCACGTTGGTGAATGAGGAGAAAGTTGTCACGCCAAAGGTTCATCAAGCCATTCAAACTGCCATCGACCAAGGAGTAAAAATTGTTTTGTGTACAGGTAGACCGATGGAAGGAATTCGTCCTTATTTAGAAGAACTGGGACTTCAAAACGAAGAAGACTATGTGATTTCACATAACGGAGCCTGTATAACACGGACAGACAGTCATGAAGTTTTAGAAGAAGTGGCTTTGCAGCTAGCTGATCTTCATGAATTATATGAATTTGGGAAAAACTTTCCAGCCGATATTTGTATCTTAAACGAAGAAGATTTTCTTTTATTAGTAGAGGATCCACAAACTGCCTCAATTTCAAAGCGTATGAGTGACGAGAGTGATACTGTTAATATGAAGCTTGACTTGGTTACAATTGATGACTTGAATGAGCAATCGCAATTACTGAAGTTATTATATGTAGGGGCGAAAGAAGATCTAGATGTTATTGAAGCAGCCATTCCATCAGAATTCCGTGACCGTTTCTACATTGTTAGAAGCCAAGATTTCTTAATCGAAATCATGGTGAAGGGTACTCATAAAGGAACCGCTCTTGAAAAACTAGCCAACCACCTGGGATTTACTATGGATGAAGTGATGGCAATTGGAGATGGCGAAAATGACTACGAAATGATTCACGCTGCCGGCCTAGGTGTCGTGATGGCGAACGGTACTAAGCGCCTGCTCACTATCGCAAATCAAGTCACTCTTTCAAACGAAGAGGACGGCGTTGCTCACGCCTTTGAGAAGTGGGTTATTAGATAAAACAAAAAGTTGGGGCTCCCCAACTTTTTTTGTGCCCACGCAAATGTACGATACAGCTAGAAAATAAAGGCTGTATCTTACATTCAAGCACCTAAATGTAAGATACAACACCAAGAAAGATTCCTGTATCGTACATTTCGCCTAACAAATGTACGATACAGCCGAAAAAATAGTGTTGTATCTCCTAATTGAGCCAAAAAAATAAACCGAGAGGCGAAGTCTCGGTTTATTTAAACGTTATCCAATGGTGAAAAGCCATGGTCAGTTACATGTGAGCGGTAATTAGTCACTAACTTATTGAAATGGATGAGGTCATCCTCATAAGCGAGTATGGCACTCATTAAATGGATGGGACCGTAACCTTTTTGGTTAGTAAAGTCGCTGAGCTCGCCTTCTTTGCGGGTATGATCGAAGAAGCGTTTCACCAATAGTTGGCGTTCTTCTTTATTAGCTTCAAAGAAGTTAACTTGTTCAGCTGGCACACGCCCGCTAAATTTCAACATAATTTGTTCGTGGCCGCTCATCAAGGTTTCAAGCCGTTCTCGAATCATAATCCTCATATCTGGTGAGAAACTAAAGAAGACATTTTCGTGATCATGTAGGACTTTTAAAACATGATAAGCTGAACGAGAGCACGCTAGCATGCGTCGGTAGATAACTAACTGTTTGAGCTCTAACATTCTTTTTTTTCTAAAAGTCATATGACTTTCTTGCACGAGTTGGAAATATTTATCCATCAGCCTTAATTGTTGGCGAGCCCATTTCAGATCTTTATTCATAATAGAAAATTCTGTGTTTTTACGAAGGCCTGCGCGTAGCCAAACTAAAAATTCACTGGTCGCATAGTCCACTGTGTGAAAGAGGCGATCGTCATATTTTGGTGGATGAATAAATGAATTGACCAAAAAGGCTACCACAACACCAATAAAGGTTTCTGCTACGCGAATAGCCGCTGTATAAAAGAGATTGTCGCTTGTCGACATCATGATAATGATCATGGTTACAACGGATAGTGAAATCACCTTGCCTAGGTTAAGGTAGTTAAGAAGTGAAATCAGTAAGACCACGGAAAGGCCAATAATGAGACGGTTGGAACCGATAGACCAGGCAATGAGACCTGCTAGCACACCACCGATGGTATTGGCTAATAATCTTTCTTTCATAAAGGTATAAGACCTGGCAACAGTAGGTTGCGTAGACGATACGGCAGAGATACCTGCAATAACACCACTTTCAGGAAATAAAAATTGTGCAAGTAATAAGGATAGTGCGACAGCGAGTCCTGTTTTGAACGATCGGGCTCCAAGTTTCATTTTTTTCAGCTCCGGAATATATATTTAGATTAAATTGTAATCTTTCACTTTATTTAAGTACGTCAGATATTATATATCTAAACAAAGAGAATAGAAAGACCAATCAGTCATTTACTCCTATTTTAAGCGACATCGATCATAAAGACAATCTTGGAGCGTATTTCCAATTGAAAGTATTTTTGCTATAATCAATTTATAAAGAATGTTTTCGTCAATAAGCAACAGAAGGAAGGGAGAAGAGAGTGCACGCTATTGTTAGAGATTCCCTTAATAAGTTACGTAATGAAAAAATAAGAATCACACCGCAAAGAGAAGCGATTCTCCATTATATGGCTGAATCGGATACCCATCCAACAGCTGAAGAAATTTATCGCGCTTTGCATGCTGATTTTCCAAATATGAGTCAGGCAACGGTTTATAATAACTTACACTTATTTAGTAAGATTGGTTTCGTTAAGGAGTTATCCCATCGTGACACGTCCAGCCGATTCGATTTTACCAACACGCAGCATTATCATGCTATTTGTGAAAAGTGCGGTGTCGTTGTTGATTTGTATTATCCTGTTCTAGATGACATTGATGAGGTAGCACATAGCTTGATTGGTTTTGAAGTTTCTCATCATAAAATGGAAGTTTATGGTAGCTGTCCAGATTGTCTCAAAAGTGAACAAAAGTTCGAAAATTAGGCTGTTTCCACTATAGGAAATAGCTTTTTTCTAAGCTATAATAGAAGATGTTAGTTCAAATTAAAGTTATTCTTCATTGAACTAGATGAGGGAGGAGAATCGCATGCCAACTTTATCAGATGTGGCTAAAGTCGCTAATGTGTCGAAAATGACAGTTTCACGTGTGATCAATCACCCTGAACAAGTAACAGAAGAATTACGTGAGCTTGTTTATGCGGCGATGACGGAGCTGGACTATCGGCCAAATAAAGTGGCTAAAGCTTTAGCGCAGAATCGGACACTTGTTGTCAAAGTAATGATTTTAGAGGAATTGGATACTACCGAGCCCTACTATATGAATTTGTTAATTGGTATTGCAAATGAGTTGAATAATAACCATTACGCACTGCAATTAGTAACACCATACAGCAACGATCGTACTGAATGCGATGGCTTCATTATAATGGGGATGAGAGAAGAAGATTATGCTTGGATAGCAGAGATTGACAAACCGGTCGTACTATTTGGAGAGAATGACTACGGCTTCAATTATGTCGATTCCGATAATAGAGAAGGAACCCGCAAGGCTACCTCCTACGCAATTGCCAATGGTTATTCCAAGATTGTGTTTATTGGAATTGATGTGGATGCACGATTTGAACGGTCGCGTGAACAAGGTTATTTGCAAGCTATGGAGTCGGCTGGCTTGCAAACAGAAATTATTCGTTTTGGTAATCATTCCACGCTATCACGCAATTTTATTCGCGAAAACCTTACTCATTATCCAAAAGATACGTGTTTTGTCTGCAGTTCTGACCGTTTAGCTATTGGTGTGACGACTGGGATTAGGCAGGCAGGAATGCGTGCGCCGGAGGATTATGGTGTGATTGGCTTTGATGGGGTATTTTTAGACCAGATATCAGAACCGAAATTAACGACTATTAAGCAAGACGTCTATAAAATGGGAGAAAGTTGTGCGGCTGTCTTGTTAGAAAAAATCAACTATCCTGATAAAGAAATTGAAAATATTGCCTTTTCACCACAACTGGTCATTCGTAATAGTACGAGAGTTATTAACAAATAACTAAATCGCAGTGAAACAATCAAAATTTTGATTGTTTCATTGCGATTTTTATTTTATTTAGGGGCTGAATTTTTCCCAGCGCCTTTTTATTTACTTAAGTGTGCGATACAGCTTCAAAAAATGAGCTGTATCGCACACTTGTAGCTTGAAATGTGCGATACAGGCCGCTTCGCACAGTCTGTATCGCACATTTAGACCGTTGAATGTAAGATACAGCTGATATTTTTAGTCTGTATCTTACATCTCGACAAAAAAAGGCTGGGAAAATCCCCAGCCTCTAAAATCTATCGGGGTTAAACGCCTTTTGTCGCACTCTTTCTACTTATTCATCTCAATTGATTTTTGAATAGTCGCATCCACACTTGCCATGACAGCTGCTCTTAAGCCAGTTTCTTCAGCTCGAATAACGCCTTCAATAGTAGAACCACCAGGAGAACAAACTTGGTCTTTCAACAAACCAGGATGAGTGCCTGTTTCTAAAATCATTTTACCTGTTCCAACCATTGCTTGGGCAGCAAAGGTATAAGCTTGCTGGCGCGGCATTCCCGCTCTAACCACAGCATCCGCCATCGCTTCAATGACCATGTACAAGAGAGCTGGCGATGAACCGCTAGCACCGACAACCGCATCTAACAACCCCTCATCAATGATTTCAACTTTCCCTACACTAGCAAATAATGATGCCATTAACTGCTCTTCATCAGCAGTAAGTTGATCGTTAAAGCACAATCCGACCATTCCCTCACCAACGAGGGCAGGGGTATTCGGCATAGCTCGTGCTACTTTCACTTTTTTTCCAAATTGTTCTTCAATAAAGGCAATACTCTTTCCAGCTGCAATATTGACCACAATGACGTCATCCTTTATTAAATCTTTCACTTCTGCGATAACATTCTCATAAACGTGTGGTTTCACTGCTAAAAATAAAACATCTGCCTGGGCAGCGACTTTCTTATTATCTGTCGTTACCTGAATTGCCGTGTCATTCTTTAACTGATTGAGTAAGTCTTGGTTTCTCCGAGACGAAATGATCTGATCTGCTGTCGCAAATCCTGTCTTAATTAAGCCTTTTATAATGGCGGTTGCCATATTACCTGTTCCAATAAAACCTATTTTTTTATCCATTCTGCCACTCCTTCCAGCCTCAATAGTTTTATTATAACTTTTTACGCCTAAAATTGATATCGGTAACAGCTAAAACGTCTTTGTAAGTTAACCGATTTCAAGGTAAGCTATAGCTAAGAAAAACATAAAAAGGAGGATATTGTAATGGAGCACCAACCATGGTGGCACGAAACGATTCTATATCAAATTTATCCCATGAGCTTTCAAGACAGCAACGCAGACGGCGTTGGCGATATTCCAGGCATTATTAAACGATTAGATTATATTCAAAGCCTAGGCGTCAATATGATTTGGCTGAATCCCATTTTTGCTTCACCTAAAGTTGATAACGGTTACGACGTTTCGAATTATATGGCAATCGATCCACAATTTGGCACAATGGCCGATGTGGAGCAATTAATTCATGAAGCCCATATTAGAGGGATTAAAGTCATTTTTGACCTCATTCTCAACCATACGTCTGACCAACATCCTTGGTTCCAAGAAGCCATTAAAGGTAGGGACAATCCTTACCGTGACTACTACATTTGGCACGATGGTAAGAACAATGGCCAAGAACCACCTAATAATTGGGAAGGATTTTTCCGAGGCTCTGTTTGGGAAAAAGAGCCGAGTGACGACCAGTATTACTTCCATTTATTCGCCAAGGAAATGCCAGATTTAAATTGGGAAAATCCAGATGTTCATCGTGCGCTAGAAGATATTTGTTTCTTCTGGTTAGATAAAGGAATTGATGGCTTCCGGGTGGACGCCTTTATCCATATTCAAAAGGAAGATGGATTCCCAGATCTTGATTTACCAAAAGGGGAGATTGCAATTGCTGAACAGTACTATGCTAATTTGCCCAAAGTAAATACTTACATGAAGATGTTTACATCGCGTTTACGTGAACGATTCCCTGATATTTTTATTGTTGGCGAGGCCGCATCAGCTGATGTTCACTTAGCGAGAACCTACAGCGATCCAAATGAAGGCGGTTGTAATTCAGTGATTACCTTCCGCTACTTCCCCGTCGACGAAGAAAGTAAGGACTGGCGCCTAAATGGCAACATGCAGCGTGCACCGCTACTCTTCGACCGTTTCAAAGAAACGATGAACGAATGGCAAGAGGAAATGTCTGACATTGGCGGCCCAACTCTTTACTGGAACAACCATGATATGGCCCGTGTTGTTTCTCGTGTTGGCGATGATCATATTTACCGAGATAACAGTGCTAAAATGCTAGCCACTTTGATGTACCTTCAAAAGGGCATACCTGTTATTTATAACGGAGAAGAAATTGGCATGAAAAATCTTTATATCGATAAGATTGAAGATTTCAATTCACCAGAAGCCGATGATTTTTATAAAAAAGCACTTGAATACGGCTACACCCGCGAGTGGGTGCTCCATAATATGAGGGAAACGTCAAAAGACGCTGGAAGAGGTGCTATGCAGTGGAATGATAGTGAGTTTGCTGGATTTTCAGAAGTAAAACCGTGGAGTGGTGTGAATATTGAACCGTCCTATACAGTGAAATCACAAACTTCCAACCCTACTAGTATTCTTGTTCATTATAAAAAAGTTCTTGATTTAAAACGGACCGAGCTCTTTATCTATGGGGACTATCGATTGATTGAAACAAGTCCTGAGCTCTATGTTTACGAGCGCGAGTACCATAATAAGTTAGCGACCGTTATTTGTAATGTCACTGATCAACCACAACTCTATCCTCTTTCTGAGGAAGGAGAGAATGACTACCGTCGGGTGATTCTAGAAAATGAAGGTGTTCGTATTATCAAAAACCATGCCAAGCTAAGTCCTTACGGCGCAGTCGTTTTATTAACAGACTTTGAAGATACTCATGAATAAAAGAAAGGAAGGTTAGATGGCTATTCAAACTGATACACGTTTACGCAATCAAGTGATTTACTCCATTTATGTACGCAATCATACACAAGAGGGAACATTTGAATCAATTATTCCAGACTTGTCAAGAATCAAGGGGCTGGGTGTCGATATCATTTGGCTGATGCCAATTCATCCTATTGGAGAAGTGATGCGTAAAGGGGTAGCTGGGAGCCCTTATGCTATCCAGGATTATCGCAGTATTAACCCTGAATATGGAACGATGGAAACTTTCGAACAGTTTGTCTCTGAAGTGCACAAACATGATATGAAAGTGATGATTGATGTGGTTTATAACCATACATCACCGGATTCTGTTTTAGTCCATGAGCATCCAGAATGGTTCTACCGCCGACCTAACGGCAAGATGGGAAATAAAGTAGGAGAATGGTACGACATTGTCGATCTTGATTATAGCCACCGCGGATTATGGGACTATTTAATCGACACGCTAAAAATGTGGGCGGAAAAAGTAGATGGCTTTCGATGTGATGTCGCTAGTCTTGTTCCAATTGCATTTTGGGAAGAAGCCAGAGAAGCCGTCTCTACAGTTAATCCTGATACCATTTGGCTAGCCGAATCTGTGCATACGTCATTTTTAAGACAACATCGTGATCGTAAAAACGTTGGACTTTCTGATAGCGAAGTTTACCGTGCATTTGATATGACTTACGACTATGATGTTCATCATTTCTTTGAACAATATATGTGGAAGGAGATTACGCTGAAGCATTACTTGGATATTTTGATGTTCCAAGATGGTATCTATCCTGAAAATTATGTGAAGTTGAGGTTCTTGGAAAATCATGACCAACCTCGTATTAGGAGTTATATTAAAGACACTGATGCCCTTGCAAACTGGACGGCTTTCTCCTACTTCCAAAAAGGAACTGCCTTATTGTTTGCAGGACAAGAAAAAGGGTTTGACCATTTGCCCGACTTATTTAATAAAGACGTGGTGAAATGGAATGAAGCTAATGTTGATTTAACACAATTGATCCAAAAACTTTATCGTTTCAAACAGGATGCTGCAGTTCGGGAAGGTGCTTATTCTTTAAGGGCTGCTGAAGGTGTGGAAGTGGTGCTTGGTTCCTATATCCATAACGAAAAAACTATAGTAGGTATTTTTAACCTTGACGGTGGGACTCATGTTATTCAAGTGGATGTACCAGATGGTAGTTATAAAAATCTACTTCATGATGAAGAGTATGTTGTTCGTGATGGCGTTTTGTTGACGAGTGGAAAGCCAATTATCTTTGCTTATTTTCACGAGGCTCAGTTGAGCCAAGTTTAATGAGAAAAAACTCATTGTTATGATTCTGTTACCGATAACAATGAGTAAACGCTTGCAATAAAGGTGTAACAATTACATAATAGAGTTGTAATAAAAAACTAGTACATATATTTAAAGGAGGATGTCCAATGGTTTCGGATTGGAAAAAAACAAAATTAGGTTTGATTACAGCGTCAGCAGCATTCTTATTAGCTGCTTGTGGTGGAAGCGGAGATTCTACTGAAAGCGAAGCACCAGCTGGAGGAGATACAGCTGACACAACAGAGACAAGTGATGCAGCAGGAGATTTTTCTGGACAAACATTGAAAGTAACAGTGGGGGATGACTATACATCATTTGTTGAATCAATTATTCCAGCTTTTGAAGAAGAGTATGGTGTCACAATTGAGTTAGCAGAGATCGATATGTTTGATAACTTAGAAGCATTGCCATTGGATGGCCCTGCAGGATTAGGTCCAGACGTTATGATTGCACCCTACGACCGTGTAGGTGGTTTGGGATTACAAGGTCACTTATTAGAAGTTGAATTGCCAGACGATGGCCGTTATGATTCAACGGATGAACTTCAAGTTACTGCTGATGCTACTTACTTTGGTTCACCATTCGTTATTGAAGCATTAGTAATGTACTACAACAAGGATTTAATTGACACTGCTCCTACGACGTTTGCAGAATTGGAAGCACTAACAGAAGATGAGCGCTTTGCATTTGCATCTGAAGCAGGTAAATCAACGGCCTTTTTAGCAAACTGGGTAGACTTCTATAACTCATATGGTTTACTAGCAGGGTTTGGTGGTTATGTGTTTGGTGAAGAAGGAACAAACGTTACTGATGTCGGCTTGAATACACCAGAAGCCATTGAAGCGATTGAATACGCTCAAAAATGGTTCCAAGAAATTTGGCCACAAGGGATGTTAGATAAAACAACGTCAGGTAACTTCATTGATGATCAATTTATTAGTGGGAAAACTGCTGCGATTACCAACGGGCCATGGGGAGCTGCTAGCTACCGTGATGGTGGCGTGAACTATGGTGTTGCACCAGTTCCATCATTACCAAATGGTGAAGCATACGCACCATTCGCGGGTGGTAAGGCTTGGGTTATCTCTTCTTACTCAGAAGTAGGCGAATTAGCACAAGAGTGGTTGAACTATGTAACAAATGAAGAAAATATGATGGCATTGTTCACAGATTACACAAATGAAATTCCTGCTAACCAAGCAGCACGCAAACAAATTAGTGATGCAGGTGATAATGAACTAGCTGTAGCCGTTATCGAACAATACAATACTGCTGTTCCAATGCCAAATATTCCAGAAATGGCAGAAGTTTGGACTGGTGCAGAAACAATGATGTTTGACGCGGGATCAAATAATAAGACAGCTGAAGAATCAGCAAATGATACTGTAGAGATTATTAAACAAAATATTGAACAAAAATATTAAGATAATCTGCGGCTAAACTAAGTAACGCAACATTATCGGCAGAGACGGACATTCTGTCTCTGCCAATTTTATTGAAAAACAACTTTTATTTTTAGAGGAGGGGGAATTAAAGTGGCTGATAAAGAAAGCAAGAAAAAAACGGTTGTTTATACTGAGGAGCAAGAAAAAAATATAAAAAAAGCGACGCTTCTTTCACTTATTCCAGGACTCGGACAGCTTTACAATAAGCAAGTATTTAAAGCTCTAGTCTTTTTTGCTATTTTAATTGTTTTTATTATTGAAATGGTTGTATTTGGAGGAGGGGCTCTTGAAGGGTTAGTTACTCTTGGAACAGTCCCAAGGGAAGATCACTCCCTGTTTATGCTAATTGAAGGTTCCATGCAAATTCTCATTATGGTGGTATTTATTTTAATTTACGCCATTAATATTTATGATGCACGTCGCGTTGCGAAAATGCGTGCGCTAGATCCTAAGTCTGTTAATTACACAGCGAAAAGTAATTTGCTAAATGCCTATAACAATGGGTTCGCGTATATGCTTACAATACCAGCTTATTTAGTCATGTTGTTTGCTATTCTCTTTCCTGTGTTAGTAACCATTTTTATTTCCTTTACTAACTATGATTTCTACCATATTCCACCAGCTAATCTCGTGGATTGGGTAGGGTTCGAAACCTTTGCAAGTATTTTCTCATTGAGTACCTACCGCGATACCTTCTTTGATGTCTTTTCTTGGACAGTTATTTGGACCGTATCGGCTACAACATTACAGCTGGTTCTTGGTATCTTAACCGCGGTTGTATTAAACCAACCCTTTATTAAAGGAAAACGAATTTTTGGGGTAATTTTATTGTTACCTTGGGCAGTTCCTGCCTTTATTACTATTATGTCCTTTTCTAATATGTTTAATGATAGTGTGGGGGCAATCAACTCTCAAGTTATTCCGTTTATCAATAACCTACCATTTGTCGATATTCCGGCTATTGCTTGGAAAACAAATCCATTTTGGACGAAAATTGCCATTATTGCGATTCAAGGTTGGTTAGGATTCCCTTATATTTATGTATTAGTATCGGGTATTTTACAATCTATTCCATCTGACTGGTATGAAGCATCCGTTATTGATGGTGCCACGTCCGTTCAAAAATTCCGTTACATCACGCTACCGCAAATTTTTGCTGTGGCAGCACCTATTTTTGTGACACAGTATACCGGTAACTTTAATAACTTCTCCATGATCTACCTCTTTAACGAGGGGGGACCTGGTAGTGTCGGCTCAGGTGCAGGCTCAACTGACATTTTGATTTCTTGGATTTACAAGTTAACAACTGGCCAGTCACCACAGTTTAATATTGCATCTGCGGTAACATTGATTATTTCAGCTGTTGTTATTACAATCTCAATGCTTATCTTCAGCCGCACACGTGCATTTGAAATGGAGGATTGATGGAAATGACACAGACTAAACCAAAGAAAATTAGAACACAAAAGACAAGTCGTCGTCTCAACAAAGTATTTACCTATGCTTATCTTATTATTTTAAGCATCATTATTATTTACCCACTGTTGATTACAGCAACTTCGGCATTCCGTGCGGGAAACATTATGGCATTCGATTTGAAGTTGTCAGGTCCATGGACATTGAATAACTTTAAACGCTTATTCCAAGAAACATTGTACCCACAGTGGTATATGAATACCTTAAAAGTTGCTATTACTACAATGGTTATTCAAGTAACAGCTATTACATTAGCTGGCTTTGCTTACAGTCGCTATCGTTTCATTGGACGTAAACAATCATTGAAGTTTTTCTTGATTGTTCAAATGGTACCGACAACTGCTGCTTTAACTGCCTTCTATGTTATGGCCTTGTTAATTGGCGGATTAGATCAACACTGGTTCTTGATTTTTGTTTATATCGGTGGTGGTATTCCAATGAATACTTGGCTGATGAAAGGTTACTTTGATACAGTTCCAATTGAATTGGATGAATCAGCTCGCCTAGATGGGGCGGGACACTTCCGTACATTCTGGCAAATTATTTTACCTTTAGTGAGACCGATGATTGCTGTTCAAGCATTGTGGGCATTTATGTCACCGTTCGGAGAATACCTACTTGCGAGATTCTTACTCCGTACACCGGCAAACTATACGGTTGCTAACGGCTTACAAACATTTATTAATAACCAAAGAGACCAACGTGTAGCACTGTTTGCTGCGGGGGCAATCTTAATTGCTGTTCCAATCGCAACACTGTTCTTCTTCTTACAAAAGAACTTTGTTTCTGGTTTAACAGCAGGGGGAACAAAAGGTTAATCACTGGCTGCCGTGTTGCTTGAATTGCATGCTTCAACTAGAATAAAATGAATTGATTTAAAAAAGGATGGATGAACATGCAAAACAAAACCTTTCCTATAAACTACTTTAATAGTGTCTTAACGCCTGTGAAGAATTTTATTGGACGAAAAC
Organism: Jeotgalibaca sp. PTS2502; assembly: GCF_001975685.1. Taxonomy (NCBI): domain Bacteria; kingdom Bacillati; phylum Bacillota; class Bacilli; order Lactobacillales; family Carnobacteriaceae; genus Jeotgalibaca; species Jeotgalibaca sp. PTS2502. Next base: position 1,141,302 of record NZ_CP019433.1, on the reverse strand, counting down.
AACTCAGCTGGCCAAAGCTACTATTTGTAATACTATTTTTAAACGGGATCATGATGATTCCTATTGTTATGAACGTTACTCAAACTGAAGCGATTCAATTAAAGTCCACCTTTCCAGCTATTTACGACTTAATTGATGAAGACGTCGTTGATAGTCTGAATCAAACCACTTCCGAAAAAGGGCAGGTCACTTTTACAGAGCCTTTTATCCTTGAAAAAGAAGCGGGAATCGTATTAGGTGGCGTAGACGAACAGGAAATTGAAGAGGCTTTAGAGATGACAAACGCTCTCGTGTTTGCAGAAGACCGATTCTATCTAAAAGAAGGGGACTTACCAGTTAGCGAGATTCCCTATACAGCTGATGTCCAACTGGGTGGTTGGCAGACTGTGGATGATTTGCAAGCTGAAGTAAACCGCCAGTGGTTCCAATACAACAGAGTGTTTATTGTAGCGACTTATTCATTCATGATAACAGGGATGATCCTCTTGATGAATTTTTTATTAGTATTTGGATCAGCCTTCTTTATCCGCTTGGCTGGACGCAGTGCGATGATAGAAATCGATACATACAAAGAAAGTGTTAATTTAATTTTGAATGCGATGGGGATTCCCGTTTTACTTGCTTTCCTATTAGGAATAGTAATGCCAGATATTTCAATGATTATGAGTGTACAAACGTTTGGTTTAGTGCTGATATTAGTACTGATTTACTTCCGTACACAGTTTTCAGAGGACTATATAGCAAAACGAAAGAAAAAAGCAAGTCATCAAACAGATCATGCATCATAGGAAGAACCTTATCCTCGCTTCGAGAGGAATATAACTTGGAAGGAGTAGAAATTTCGATGAAACGATTATTTGATATTGATCCTTGGAAGTTAAAAACAACAACCTTACATAAAGAGGACAAACGATTGCAAGAGAGTTTAACATCAATCGGAAATGGATACATGGGGCAGAGAGGAAACTTTGAGGAAGGCTATTCTGCAGATACCCATGAAGGCACCTATTTAGCAGGTGTCTGGTACCCAGATAAAACGCGTGTCGGCTGGTGGAAAATCGGTTACCCAGAATACTTTGGTAAAGTGATTAATGCTATGAACTTTATTAAGGTAGGTATTGAAGTCGATGGACATCCCGTAGATTTAGCGACCGATAACTTTAGTGACTTCTATCTCGAATCTGATATGAAAACAGGTGTTTTAAATCGCCATTACACATGGAAAAGTGCATCTGAAGAGATTGAAATCCGTTTTAACTTCAAACGTTTTTTGAGTATTGTGGACAAAGAGATTGCTGCTATTCAAATTTCTGCTGACGTTTTAAAAGGAAATCCAGAAATTAAACTGACTTCTGCTTTAGATAATAATGTACAAAATGAAGATGCCAACTATGAAGAAATGTTCTGGGAAGCTGTAGAAACGAGTGTTGAAAAACCAGCTTACTTAACAGCTAAAACAGTTCCAAATAATTTTGGTATCGATCGTTTTACAGTGACTGGCGCAATGGTTAACCAAGTAACGGCTGTTAATTATACTGCTAGTTCTTCGGAGTCTTTGCTGGTCGCAGAAGAATTTAGTGGAAAAGTTGCAGCGGGTGACACAGTAACATTGAATAAATATGTAGCGATTGTAACGAGTCGAGATGTTGCGGACTCTGAGCAAGGTGTACAGGCTCGTCAATTAGTAGAAGCTGCAGCTCATAAGGGCTTTGACCAGCTCTTAGTTGAAAATACAGAAGCTTGGGCAACGCGTTGGAATAAGGCAGACGTGAAAATTCAAGGTGATGATGAAGCACAGCAAGGGTTACGTTTTAACCTATATGGCTTATTCTCTACTTATTATGGTGAAGATAGCCGACTAAACGTTGGACCAAAAGGATTTACTGGTGAAAAATATGGTGGTGCAACCTATTGGGATACAGAGGCATTTATTTTACCGATGTATCTATCCGTTGCAGACCCAGAAATTTCTCGCAATTTGCTCGTTTATCGTCACAACCAACTAGATGGGGCTGTTCACAATGCTCAAATGCAAGGATTGAAGGGCGCTCTTTATCCAATGGTTACCTTTACAGGTGTGGAATGTCACAACGAATGGGAAATTACATTTGAAGAAATTCACCGTAATGGTGCAATGGTTCATGCGATTTACAATTATACGAATTATACGGGTGATGAGTCATACGTTTTAAATGAAGGTGTGGATGTCCTTGTTGCGATTTCACGTTTCTGGGCAGATCGTGTGCATTACTCTAAACGCAATGACCGCTATATGATTCATGGCGTAACCGGCCCTAACGAATACGAGAATAATATTAATAATAACTATCACACAAACCGCATGGCTACTTGGACGCTAGAATATACACTAGATACTTTAGCAAAACTATCTCATGAAAAAGCGGCAGAATTGGCCGTTTCTGATGAAGAACGTCAACAGTGGCAAGATATTATTGAAAAAATGTACTACCCATATGATGATGAGCTAGGTATTTTTGTTCAACATGATACTTTCTTAGATAAAGATTTGACACCGGTAGCAGAATTAGATCCAGAGAATCGCCCGCTAAATCAAAACTGGTCATGGGATAAAATTTTACGTTCGCCATACATTAAACAAGCCGATGTGCTTCAAAGTATATATTTCTTAAATGATCGCTACACACAAGAAGAAAAACAAGCTAACTTTGATTTCTATGAACCGCTAACTGTTCACGAATCGTCATTGTCTCCAAGTATTCACGCAGTATTAGCTGCTGAATTAGGTATGGAAGATAAAGCAGTTGAGTTATATTCTCGTACAGCGCGTTTAGATTTAGATAACTATAACAATGATACAGAAGACGGTCTACATATTACATCAATGAGTGGTGCATGGTTAGCAATTGTTCAAGGCTTTGCTGGCATGCGTATTGTAGATGGTCGTCTATCATTCAAACCATTCTTACCAAAACAATGGGATAGCTATGACTTTAAGATTAACTTCCGTGATCGCTTGTTGGATGTTCATGTCGCAAAAGATGGCTTAAGTCTATCTTTAGAAGAGGGCGAGTCAATAGATGTTCTCTTATGGGACGATGTGGTTACTTTAAGTGATTCAATTAAACAACCATTAAAATAAAAATCAGCTTGGGATTTTTCCCAAGCTGATTTTTAAACAGATAACTAGGAGGAATGTCAGATGATTAAAGGTGTTGTTTTTGATTTAGACGGTGTTATTACAGATACCGCAGAATTTCACTATTTAGCTTGGAAAGAACTTGGTGAAAAAATTGGAATTCCTTTTGATAGAGCATTCAATGAAAATTTAAAAGGAATTAGTCGAATGGATTCTTTAGAACGCATTCTAGAATTAGGTAACAAGCAAAATCACTATTCACAGGAAGAAAAAGAAGCTCTTGCCCACGAAAAAAATGAGCAATATAAAGAGTTGATTAAGCAAATTACACCTTCAGATATTTTGCCGGGAATTTCGACATTCATAGAGGACTGTAAAAGTAAACAGTTGAAGCTAGCTCTAGCAAGCGCAAGTAAAAATGGACCTGCCATTTTGGAGAGTCTGGGTCTAAAAGAAGAATTTGGTACGATTGTTGATCCTGCATCGTTGGCAAAAGGGAAACCAGATCCAGAAATCTTTATCAAAGGTGCTGAACTATTAGGTTTGAAAGCTGAGGAATGCATTGGTGTAGAAGATGCTGAAGCAGGAATTGCTGCAGTTAATGCAGCCGGCATGTTCTCTGTAGGAGTAGGTAACGCTGAATCAATGAAGGCAGCAGATCTATTTGTGGAACATACTGCGGATTTAAACTTAGAAGCTATTTTACAAGCAGTTAATAATAAATAGAGAAAGATCGGAGACTAGCAAGTCTTCGATTTTTTATATAAATCCATAAAAAATAGACATTTCGCTTTACAAGAAAACGTTTTCATGTTAATATACAAGTGTAGAGAGGGATACAAATTACATTTCGTAAGAAACAAAAGCAGTAAAGATGAGAGAAGTGTATACAAATCTTTCTTTACGTAGAGTCGTAAAGGTTCTATTAATAGAAACGTCTTCTTTCTATGTAATGTAAGAGATTTAAGTATAGAGATGAAAATCTAGAAAAAGTCAGTAGCAGGACAAGAAGAACGTTTAAATGAAAGAACAATTTCAGAAAAAGAGATTAGAAGTTTGTTTTTACTGAAGATGTTTCTTGGAACCTTACGATTCATGTATGGTATAGAACACTGTAAGTTCTATATCAAAGAAAGTCTAATCAAATGAGAGGCGAGATGCCCGTTTGATGGTAAAAGACTTTCGCATTATACAACTTCATTTAGTGGCATTGTTCCTTTATAAACGGGAAAGCCGAAAAAGGATAATTAAAAATCGGATCCCCTAAAAGTGGAACATCAAACCGAAGTTAAATGAAAATTTACCAACGGATGTAGTGTTGGTACTTAGTTTAAGGAACTTTGTTTACTAAGATGAAGGGGGAAGGGCTACAATTGTAGCTCTTCCTTTTTCTTGAACTGTATTGTTTGACAGCGTTACCAGCTCTGTGCTATGATTATTTATGTCATCTTTTAAGATCTTTTAAAAAAATCTGTTGACACTTGTATAGGCAGATGCTATCATTTAGAAGTTGTCTGAAAGACCTGTCTACTTTTAAAAATGTTTTGACAAAGGTTTCTCAAGATGATAGGATATAAAAGTTGCTTCTCAAAAAGCAGCTTAAAAAACTTTTAAAAAAAGTTTTTAAAAACTGTTGACACATAATTAACACCGTGTTAATATATAGAAGTTGTCACGACACGAACTCAACGTAACACGTGATAACGGATTTGACCTTTGAAAACTGAACAAAGAATGAACGAACCAAACGTGCAGGGTCATTCTTATTAATAAGAATGACACAACGAATCGCGATAATAATCGCAAAAACATTAAGTCAGCAAAAAAGAGCTATTCAGCTTTTCATGTCGGGTTTCTGTACAAGAGCCCACACTTAACATGAGAGTTTGATCCTGGCTCAGGACGAACGCTGGCGGCGTGCCTAATACATGCAAGTCGTACGAATTGATTAAGGAGCTTGCTCCTTATGACGTTAGTGGCGAACGGGTGAGTAACACGTGGGTAACCTACCTTCAAGAGGGGGATAACATCCGGAAACGGGTGCTAATACCGCATAGTTTCAGCTTCCACATGGAAGCCGAAGGAAAGACGGCCTTTGTGCTGTCACTTGGAGATGGACCCGCGGCGCATTAGTTAGTTGGTAGGGTAACGGCCTACCAAGACGATGATGCGTAGCCGACCTGAGAGGGTGATCGGCCACATTGGGACTGAGACACGGCCCAAACTCCTACGGGAGGCAGCAGTAGGGAATCTTCCGCAATGGACGAAAGTCTGACGGAGCAACGCCGCGTGAGTGAAGAAGGTTTTCGGATCGTAAAACTCTGTTGTTGGAGAAGAACAAGTAGGAGAGTAACTGCTCTTACCTTGACGGTACCCAACCAGAAAGCCACGGCTAACTACGTGCCAGCAGCCGCGGTAATACGTAGGTGGCAAGCGTTGTCCGGATTTATTGGGCGTAAAGCGAGCGCAGGCGGTTCCTTAAGTCTGATGTGAAAGCCCACGGCTCAACCGTGGAAGGTCATTGGAAACTGGGGAACTTGAATGCAGAAGAGGAGAGTGGAATTCCATGTGTAGCGGTGAAATGCGTAGATATATGGAGGAACACCAGTGGCGAAGGCGACTCTCTGGTCTGTAATTGACGCTGAGGCTCGAAAGCGTGGGGAGCAAACAGGATTAGATACCCTGGTAGTCCACGCCGTAAACGATGAGTGCTAAGTGTTGGAGGGTTTCCACCCTTCAGTGCTGCAGTTAACGCATTAAGCACTCCGCCTGGGGAGTACGGCCGCAAGGCTGAAACTCAAAGGAATTGACGGGGACCCGCACAAGCGGTGGAGCATGTGGTTTAATTCGAAGCAACGCGAAGAACCTTACCAGGTCTTGACATCCCTTGACACTCCTAGAGATAGGACGTTCCCTTCGGGGACAAGGTGACAGGTGGTGCATGGTTGTCGTCAGCTCGTGTCGTGAGATGTTGGGTTAAGTCCCGCAACGAGCGCAACCCCTATTGTTAGTTGCCAGCATTCAGTTGGGCACTCTAATAAGACTGCCGGTGACAAACCGGAGGAAGGTGGGGATGACGTCAAATCATCATGCCCCTTATGACCTGGGCTACACACGTGCTACAATGGATGGTACAACGAGCAGCAAACCCGCGAGGGCAAGCGAATCTCTTAAAGCCATTCTCAGTTCGGATTGCAGGCTGCAACTCGCCTGCATGAAGCCGGAATCGCTAGTAATCGCGGATCAGCACGCCGCGGTGAATACGTTCCCGGGTCTTGTACACACCGCCCGTCACACCACGAGAGTTTGTAACACCCGAAGTCGGTGGGGTAACCCTTATGGGAGCCAGCCGCCTAAGGTGGGATAGATGATTGGGGTGAAGTCGTAACAAGGTAGCCGTATCGGAAGGTGCGGCTGGATCACCTCCTTTCTAAGGAAATTATATGGAACCTGCCGATGTTCACATTCTTGTTCAGTTTTGAGAGGTTAACTCTCAAACGCATTGTTCCTTGAAAACTGAATAGTATAACATGAAATATAAAGTAAGAAACCAAAACATTTTACCGCGTTACACGTTGAACAGTTTTTTAACGAAAACAGTTTGATAGTAAAGGCCAGCAATGGCTGAAACTTGACCATAGGTTAAGTGAATAAGGGCGCACGGTGGATGCCTAGGCACTAGGAGCCGATGAAGGACGGGACTAACTCCGATATGCTCCGGGGAGCTGTAAGTAAGCTATGATCCGGAGATTTCCGAATGGGGAAACCCAATATCTTTGATAGGATATTACAAACACGTGAATACATAGCGTGTTTGAGGTACACGCAGGGAACTGAAACATCTCATTACCTGCAGGAAGAGAAAGAAAATTCGATTCCCTGAGTAGCGGCGAGCGAAACGGGAAAAGCCCAAACCAAAGAGCTTGCTCTTTGGGGTTGTAGGACTGGGACGTGAGACTGCAATGGATAGCAGAAGCTGGCTGGAAAGCCACGCGAAACAGGGTAAAAGCCCCGTATGCGAAATCTAACGCAGCTCTACCAGTATCCTGAGTACGGCGGAACACGAGAAATTCCGTCGGAATCCGGGAGGACCATCTCCCAAGGCTAAATACTCCTTAGTGACCGATAGTGAACCAGTACCGTGAGGGAAAGGTGAAAAGCACCCCGGAAGGGGAGTGAAATAGTACCTGAAACCGTGTGCTTACAAGTAGTCAGAGCCCGTTAATGGGTGATGGCGTACCTTTTGTAGAATGGACCGGCGAGTTACGATCCCATGCGAGGTTAAGTTGAAAAGACGGAGCCGCAGCGAAAGCGAGTCTGAATAGGGCGAATGAGTATGTGGTCGTAGACCCGAAACCAGGTGACCTACCCATGTCCAGGTTGAAGGTGCGGTAATACGCACTGGAGGACCGAACCCACGCACGTTGAAAAGTGCGGGGATGAGGTGTGGGTAGCGGAGAAATTCCAATCGAACCTGGAGATAGCTGGTTCTCTCCGAAATAGCTTTAGGGCTAGCCTCGGATAAACGAATCGTGGAGGTAGAGCACTGTTTGGACTAGGGGCCCTTCTCGGGTTACCGAATTCAGATAAACTCCGAATGCCATGGATTCAAGTCCGGGAGTCAGACTGCGAGTGATAAGATCCGTAGTCGAAAGGGAAACAACCCAGCCCACCAGCTAAGGTCCCAAAGTATCTGTTAAGTGGAAAAGGATGTGGGGTTGCACAGACAACTAGGATGTTGGCTTAGAAGCAGCCATCATTCAAAGAGTGCGTAATAGCTCACTAGTCGAGTGACCCTGCGCCGAAAATTTACCGGGGCTAAACAGATCACCGAAGCTGTGGATTCAACCATTAGGTTGAGTGGTAGGAGAGCGTTCTAAGGGCATTGAAGCTAGACCGTGAGGACTGGTGGAGCGCTTAGAAGTGAGAATGCCGGTATGAGTAGCGAAAGACGGGTGAGAATCCCGTCCACCGTATGACTAAGGTTTCCTGGGGAAGGCTCGTCCTCCCAGGGTTAGTCGGGACCTAAGCCGAGGCCGATAGGCGTAGGCGATGGACAACAGGTTGATATTCCTGTACCAGTTGTTTTTGTTTGAACGATGGAGGGACGCAGGAGGCTAAGGAAATGCGTGCGATTGGAAGAGCACGTCCAAGCAACAAGTCTTGTAGAGAGTCAAATGCTTTCTACTATACGGACAAGTTGTGATGGGGAGGGAAATTTAAGTACCGAAGTTCCTGATGTCACACTGCCAAGAAAAGCTTCTAGTTAGAAACCAACTGCCCGTACCGCAAACCGACACAGGTAGTCGAGGAGAGCATCCTAAGGTGAGCGAGCGAACTCTCGTTAAGGAACTCGGCAAAATGACCCCGTAACTTCGGGAGAAGGGGTGCTGACCGCAAGGTCAGCCGCAGTGAATAGGCCCAAGCGACTGTTTATCAAAAACACAGGTCTCTGCAAAATCGAAAGATGACGTATAGGGGCTGACGCCTGCCCGGTGCTGGAAGGTTAAGAGGAGAGGTTAGCTTCGGCGAAGCTTTGAATTGAAGCCCCAGTAAACGGCGGCCGTAACTATAACGGTCCTAAGGTAGCGAAATTCCTTGTCAGGTAAGTTCTGACCCGCACGAAAGGCGTAACGATTTGGGCACTGTCTCAACGAGAGACTCGGTGAAATTATAGTACCAGTGAAGATGCTGGTTACCCGCGACAGGACGGAAAGACCCCATGGAGCTTTACTGCAGGTTGATATTGATTGTTTCTGCTACATGTACAGGATAGGTAGGAGCCATTGAAGTCGGGACGCTAGTCTCGATGGAGGCGTCATTGGGATACTACCCTTGTAGCAGGACCACTCTAACCCGCCACCCTTATCGGGTGGGGAGACAGTGTCAGTCGGGCAGTTTGACTGGGGCGGTCGCCTCCTAAAATGTAACGGAGGCGCCCAAAGGTTCCCTCAGAATGGTTGGAAATCATTCGTAGAGTGCAAAGGCAGAAGGGAGCTTGACTGCGAGACCTACAAGTCGAGCAGGGACGAAAGTCGGGCTTAGTGATCCGGTGGTTCCGCATGGAAGGGCCATCGCTCAACGGATAAAAGCTACCCTGGGGATAACAGGCTTATCTCCCCCAAGAGTTCACATCGACGGGGAGGTTTGGCACCTCGATGTCGGCTCGTCGCATCCTGGGGCTGTAGTCGGTCCCAAGGGTTGGGCTGTTCGCCCATTAAAGCGGCACGCGAGCTGGGTTCAGAACGTCGTGAGACAGTTCGGTCCCTATCCGTCGCGGGCGTTGGAAATTTGAGAGGAGCTGTCCTTAGTACGAGAGGACCGGGATGGACACACCGCTGGTGTACCAGTTGTTCTGCCAAGGGCATTGCTGGGTAGCTATGTGTGGACGGGATAAACGCTGAAAGCATCTAAGCGTGAAGCCCCCCTCAAGATGAGATTTCCCATCATTTTAAATGAGTAAGACCCCTGAGAGACGATCAGGTAGATAGGCTAGAAGTGGAAGTGCAGCGATGTATGGAGCGGACTAGTACTAATCGGTCGAGGACTTAACCAATAATAAAACGGTAATGACGTAAAATGGGTTTCAAACCAAGGGTTTCATGTTAACTATTCAGTTTTGAGGGAACAACCTCAGAAAAAACACTGTGGGCATAGCCCAAGTGTATCATGTCTGTAAACTGCTAGCAGCAACAGCCATGACAATATGTGCGGTGGCGATGGCAAGAAGGTCACACCTGTTCCCATCCCGAACACAGAAGTTAAGCTTCTTAGCGCCGATTGTAGTGAAGGGTTTCCCTTTGTGAGAGTAGGACGCTGCCGCGCATATATTTTTTTAATATATTATTCCGCAATAGCTCAGTTGGTAGTAGCGCTTGACTGTTAATCAAGATGTCGTAGGTTCGAGTCCTACTTGCGGAGTTTTTCTTTTTTTTTGGAAAAATTTAAGTTTTGGCATTTTATACTTGGAGAGTTGTCCGAGAGGCCGAAGGAGCACGATTGGAAATCGTGTAGGCGGGAAACTGTCTCAAGGGTTCGAATCCCTTACTCTCCGTTAGCTTATTTTTAAATATGGCCCGTTGGTCAAGCGGTTAAGACACCGCCCTTTCACGGCGGTAACACGGGTTCGAATCCCGTACGGGTCATTATCATGGCTGTTGACGCTTTAGCGACATTACAGACATGATACACTTGGACAAAGTTCATAGTGTTTCCTTAAATTGTTTATATCATGGAGGTTTAGCTCAGCTGGGAGAGCGTCTGCCTTACAAGCAGGATGTCAGCGGTTCGATCCCGTTAACCTCCATTGGTTCCGTGGTGTAGGGGTTAACATGCCTGCCTGTCACGCAGGAGATCGCGGGTTCAAATCCCGTCGGAACCGTCTTTACTTGTTTCGTAACAGTGACTATGTTAGAATTAATACTCAAGTAAATTTTTATTTAAGGCTTGGTAGCTCAGTTGGTAGAGCACTTGATTGAAGCTCAAGGTGTCGGCGGTTCGATTCCGTCCCAAGCCATCTGGAGGGGTAGCGAAGTGGCTAAACGCGGCGGACTGTAAATCCGCTCCTTCGGGTTCGGCAGTTCGAATCTGCCCCCCTCCATAATTTTACTCATAATAGGGGTATAGTTTAAAGGTAGAACAACGGTCTCCAAAACCGTTGGTGTGGGTTCGATTCCTGCTACCCCTGTTTTGAATTTTGGCGATTGTGGCGAAGTGGTTAACGCACCGGCTTGTGGCGCCGGCATTCGTGGGTTCGATTCCCATCAGTCGCCCTCTTTTAGTGGGGTATAGCCAAGCGGTAAGGCAACGGACTTTGACTCCGTCACTCGTTGGTTCGAATCCAGCTACCCCAGTTATAATATAACGGTAAGACTCAGGAAGATTTCTCTTTCTGAGTCTTTTTTTGTGTTTAAAGATAGAATGAAAGTGAATAGAAATCAAAAAAAATCACTTCTATTCACTCAAAACAGCAAAATGAGTTAATAGAAACTGAAAATAGTCCCTGAACTTCCTCCAATCGACAAAATTAAGCGATGTAAGAGGTTTGGGTCAATTGAAAAGGATTCGTAGCTATTGTCGAGCTATAGGGTCGTTCATTTATAATAAAGAAAACGCTTTATTATAAATGGAATCGAGATGATGAGATGCGCTTATTATTAAAAGTAGGTTTATTATCAGTTTCTTTATTGGTTACAACGGCTGGAGCTATCACAGCTAACTTGCCGTCTATTATTGCAGAATATCCACAGATCAACAGCGTTATGATTGAATTTATGATGACGATGCCGTCATTATTGACCATTTTAACAGTATTATTTAGTCATCGATTAGCCAAAATAGTGGGCTATAAGAGTCTTGTTATTTTTGGAATCGTCTTATTATTAGTTGCAGGTGTCTTACCATATTACTTCCATTCGATCTGGTTATTAGCATTGAGTCGCGTGTTATTCGGTGTTGGGATTGGTTTGTTTCATCCTTTGCTTTTTTCATTTGCGACAACTTTTTTTGAAGGTGATGAATTAGCGAAGGTAATTGGTTTACAGAGTGCTTGTGAAGGGTTAGGTGGGATGTTTTCAACCTTTATAGTAGGACTGTTGCTCGTTAATGGCTGGCGCAATTCCTTTTTTGTCCATCTATTGGCGATTCCAGTTTTAGTCTTGTTCATGATTTTTGTACCTCGTATTCAAGTAAAGGATAAGCCAGTAATGAAACATAAAACAGCTGATCAATCGTCATCTCCAATTTGGAGACAAATGTTATTGGTAGTCGTAGCGATGAGTTTATATATGGTCGTTGGTGTCAAAATAACGGCTATTTTAATGGAGAAAGGCTATGGAAGTGCGACAAGCAGTAGTAATTTACTCGCTTTAATCGGTTTAGGAGCAATGGCTGCTGGACTTTTATTTTCAAAAGTCACACTTACCACTAAAAAATGGACGATACCGATTTCCTTATTAAGCTTGTCATTAGGGATGTTGTTATTTGCATACTCATCAAATCTTCTTACTGATGGGGTGGCAGTCATTTTGTGTGGGTTTTCGGCACGAACCTTTTTCCCTTTCTTGATGAATCAGGTCAATCAAAATGATGATGGGAATAAGGAGCGTAATACCTCGCTTTTATTGATCGGGAATAATATTGCGATTGCGTCTGCTCCGATTAAAATTGCTGCTTTGCAGGCTATTAATCCACTAGATGGGAATGTGGGGTTATTGATTAGTGGCGCGCTGATTTTAATTGTTATTGCGGCTATGAGTGCCGTTAAGATCTATCTGAAAGCAAGTCTTTCAACGTCAACCGAAATTAACTAGTACTCAATTGGTAATCCTAGCTCTTTCACGATAAAATAGTAAGTAAGAACTAAATAGGGAGAGTTGAGGATGACTAATATTAATCAAAAAGTAACGTTTTCACGTGGTTTAGAATTAAAAAATCCGCTTGTTATGGCGCCGATGACAACAAAAATGAGTTTCTATGATGGCGTTGTGACCAAGGATGAGCTGGATTATTATGCGCTTCGCTCTGGTGAACTAGGAGCAGTCATTACTGCAGCAGCTAATGTTCAAGAAGTAGGGAAAGGTTGGGAAGGCGAGCTTGGTGTTTATGATGATAAATTTATTCCAGCTTTGTCTCGTTTAGCGTCTACCATTAAACAAAGTGGTACTAAAGCGATTCTCCAAATTTTCCATGGTGGTCGTATGACCAATTCAACTGTTACAAGAGGGCTTCAAGTTGTTTCAGCCAGCGCTATAGCAGCAGAACGTCCGGATGCTGAGACACCTAGAGCACTAGAGCATGATGAGATACTCCAAGTGATTCAGGACTTTAAAGAAGCGACGATCCGTGCGATGAAGGCGGGCTTTGACGGTGTTGAGCTGCACGGCGCTAATACTTACTTGATTCAGCAGTTCTTCTCGCCACACTCTAACCAACGAAATGACGAGTGGGGAGGTAGCCTAGATAAGCGCTTTAACTTTATCAATCACTTAGTTGATACAGTAACAGCGGCTGTTGACGAAAGCGGACAGAAAAATTTTATCGTTGGCTATCGTTTTTCACCTGAAGAGTATGAAACACCGGGGATTCGCTTCGAGGACAGCTTATATTTGGTGAATCAGTTGGCCAACAAACCGCTCGACTACCTCCATATTTCTTTGAACGACTATACAAAAATATCACAGAGCACCGACTATCAAGACAAGAGCATGCTAGCTTACGTTTATGAAAAAATAAATGGGCGTCTGCCGTTGATCGGTGTTGGTGATGTCCGAACAAGAAAGGATGCGGAAGCTCTTCTAGAATATGCGGACATCGTAGCAGTTGGGCGTTCGCTATTGATTGATCCTAACTGGGCGAGCAAGGTCTTGAATAATAATGAGGATAAGATTCGGAAACAAGTGTCGCTAGATGATAAAGAAAAACTAGCCCTGACAAATGGGGTATGGGGCTTTATGGAAGCGATGATGGGTGATCGAATTCTAGATTAATATAAGTAGTCAAAAAGCTGGGTTTCCAGCTTTTTTTTTGTCTATTTTCATACATTCGGATTCTAGGTGTTAATTATTTTTTAAGTCCTAATGAATTTGTTATAATTGAACTAGTAAGAAAAGGAGGAAGTGTGATGAGGAAGAACGACAATAAATTATCTGAACAAGAGAAAGCAGCTGACCAAGTCAAACAAGATGAACTTATAACGGATCATTCTATTGAAGATATTACTGAAAATAAACAAACTGGGTCAGCAACTACTTACTGGTTGCCAATTGGGATTGGAATCGGCTTAGCTGTTGGTGTTGCAATAGACAAAATGCTCTTGGGCTTAGTGTTTGGGTGTTTATTCGGCGTTCTAGCCAGTGTGTTGTTTAAGAAACGATAGGAGTGGGTTACCGTGGAATGGATTAAATTAATAGGTATTGTCATTATTGTCATAGGATTTTTATTAAAGTTAGATACGATTGCAGTTGTATTAATTGCTGCAGTTGTAACAGGATTAGTATCGGGGATTTCCTTTGTTGAAATTCTAGAAATTTTAGGGAAGGCATTTGTTGATAATCGCTTAGTTACTTTGTTTTTACTAACCTTGCCAATGATCGGTTTGTCCGAACATTTTGGCTTAAAGGCGCAAGCGACTAATTTGATTCAAAAAATTAATGGGTTAACATCAGGGATTATGTTGATTATTTATCAAGTGATTCGTGAGATTGCTGCTTTCTTCTCTATTCGTGTTCAAGGGCAAACGCAGTTTGTACGTCCTATTGTAGATCCAATGGTTCAAGCTGCTGCCCAAACGAAATATGGTGAGCTAGATGAAGATGATGTGGATTTATTAAAAGCACAAGCGGCTGCTTCAGAAAACTTTGGGAACTTTTTCGCTCAAAATACCTTTATTGCAGCGTCAGGTGTCTTGTTAATTTCAGGTACGATGGAATCGTTAGGTTACGATATTTCTCCGGTTGCGGTGGCACAAGCTTCGATTCCTGTGGCACTGATTGCGTTACTTTTAGCATCCCTAAATTATTTGCGAATTGATAAAAAGTTAGAACGTAAATATAAAAAACGTGCTAACAATCAAAAGGGGGATGACTAATTATGTCTGCAGAATACATTACAGAAACGTTAGTACCGTTATTGCTTGAATTGTTCTATATTTTAATTGGACTACAGTTGTTCTACACGGCATTTTGTGTTTTACGTCAAAAAGATCATCCTGCTCGTCTAGGAACGGCTGCATTTTGGATTTTACTCGGCTTATTGTTTGCAGGTGGAAAAATCATTCCAAATGCTATTAGCGGTGCTTTCTTGCTAGCTATGGGTGCTTTGACTTTATTTAAACAGGTAAAACTTGGCAAGATTGAATCGAATTCTGATGAAGAACAGGCTCTTTATGCTAAGAAATTTTCCAACAAGGTTTTCTTGCCAGCTGTTATGCTCGCTATCGCAGCTGTTTTAATTGCCCAATTCACACCGTTTGGCGGTCAAGTTGGGATTGGATTTGCGGCCGTGTTATCGCTTGTATTAGCTATGCTCATTTTCAAAGCTTCGCCGAAACTAACCTTAAAAGAATCTGACCGCATGGTTCAACAAGTGGGAACTGTTGGTATTTTACCGCAATTGTTGGCAGCCTTAGGTGTGTTGTTTACGACAGCTGGTGTAGGCGATGTGATTGCGGAAATGATTTCTGGTTTTGTACCGGAAGGAAATCGTTTCGTTGGCGTTATTGCCTATGTTTTAGGTATGGTTATCTTTACCATGATTATGGGGAATGGCTTTGCAGCCTTTACGGTTATTACAGCGGGTATTGGGGTACCTTTTGTGATTGCGCAAGGAGCAGATCCAGTTATTGCCGGTGCCTTAGCGATGACGGCTGGATTCTGTGGAACATTAATGACACCAATGGCAGCTAACTTCAATGCACTTCCAGCAGCCTTATTGGAAATGAAAAATCCAAATGGTGTTATTAAAGCTCAAACACCAATCGCCCTAGTCTTAATTGTTGTTCATATTGCCTTGATGTATTTCTGGGCATTTTAATTAAAGGAGGAAATAGACCATGAAAATTTTAGTAACAGCATTTGATCCTTTCGGAGGAGAAAAAATTAATCCAGCTCTTGAAGCGGTGAAATTATTAGCTGACGAGATTGCTGGCGCAGAAATTGTTAAATTGGAAATTCCAACTGTTTTCCATAAATCTGCTGAAACGATGCGTGAAAAAGCTTTGGAGATTAATCCAGATATGATTCTATGTGTAGGGCAAGCGGGTGGACGCTTTGCTTTAACACCTGAACGTGTGGCAATCAACCAAGATGATGCCCGCATTGAAGATAATGAAGGCAATCAACCGATTGATGTTCCGATTCAAGCGGATGGGGCTTCTGCTTACTTCTCAACCTTACCGATTAAAGCTATGGTTGACCGTATAAAAGCAGCAGGTATACCAGCAGCAGTATCGAATACAGCAGGAACATTTGTCTGCAACCACATCATGTACCAAGCTCTTTATCTGACTGAGAAGGAATTGCCAGGAACACAAGCAGGCTTTATCCATGTTCCGTTTATTCCAGAACAAGTTGTCGATAAACCTGAAAAACCGGCGATGAGTATTGAAGACATTGCCAAAGGGCTGACAGCTGCTCTTGAAGCCATGGTTGAATTTCATGGTAAGGAAGATTTAAAAGCAGTAGGCGGCGCAACTCACTAATCAGTAAAAATGGACTGAGATTCTACTCTCGGTCCATTTTTTTTGATAGACTAGGGGATTATAAGTTCAGCCATCAATGTCTAGCTCCCAAGTCCTGGCCTACTGAAAAAAAGATAAATTTGCCCCATTGC
This sequence comes from Jeotgalibaca sp. PTS2502, assembly GCF_001975685.1. NCBI lineage: Bacteria > Bacillati > Bacillota > Bacilli > Lactobacillales > Carnobacteriaceae > Jeotgalibaca > Jeotgalibaca sp. PTS2502. Next base: position 1,124,855 of record NZ_CP019433.1, on the reverse strand, counting down.
GCGCTTCGCTGCTCATTCAGGGTCAAATTTCCTATTTTTTCATAGGCCAAGGCGGACTTGTCCGCTTTTCTTATTTATAAAAAGACCTCGTATAATGGTTTCTCGAGCTCATTTCTGTTATATTTTAGGTGCAAGTCTTGTAATGGCAGCTCTCGGGGCGGCTGGATTATTAGGTTTGCAATGTTTTTATTTAGAGAATCCTAAACTAGCAAGTTTGTTCTCTTTCCAAAATGACGAAGGTCATTTAATTAAAGTTTTGATCGTCATCGCTGTTTCCTTTACTTTTGTATTAGCTGTATTAACCTGGTTCAATACAGCTAATCCAAAAGTTTGGGAAAACTTCTCTGTCTATCATGAAGAAGTATAGTAAAATAGATGTAATTGCTTTTGAAGGAGTTTTAAGGTGAAAAAAATTGAATTAAGTGCGTTATTTTTAGAAGAACACTTAGACTTGTTCCAGTGTCCGGTTTGCCAACAAGCGTTTGAGGCAGTCATTGGAACAAGTTTGAATTGTGTGGCCAATCACCAGTTTGATTTGTCAAAAAAAGGCACCCTCCATCTATTGATGAAAGGCGGCCAAAATGATTACGATAAAGTCATGCTGACGAGTCGAAAAAATTTAGCCGCGACTGGCTTTTTCCATCCGATGTTGAATGTGGTAAAAGAAAAACTAGAAAGTCGATCGATTGAAGCTGTGTTAGATGTTGGTTGTGGAGAAGGGTCGCATTTACATTATTTAAACCAACAAGGATTGAGTGGGGCTAAAATTGGTTTTGATATTTCCAAAGATGCCATTCAATTGGCAGCCAGTCATTTCTTTGACGACGGCTTTTTTTGTGTAGCTGATTTGGCTCAGTCACCATTCGCCAAAACGCAATTTGACGCCATCATCAATATTTTATCGCCATCTCATTATGAAGAGTTCGATCGTTTGTTAAAGCCAGGTGGTTTAGTGGTGAAGGTGGTTCCTGATTCGGACTACTTGATTGAATTACGTCAACGCTTATATGGGGCAGACGATGACAAGCAGCATTATGAAAATGATTTGGTGATTAATCGCTTTAAAGAGGCCTATCCAAATTGCTTACATGATCATGTGACTTATGAAGTCCCTGTTACAAAAGAAGCTTTTTCTTGGTTAGTTGATATGACACCATTAACTTGGCACATAACGGAGGACAAGCGACAAGCTTTGTTGAAGAATCCATTGGAAAGCATGACGGTTTCGATGTCAATTCTCGTGGGGCAAAAAAAAGCTTGACGCTGACATTGATAAAAGTTATGTATAGACATAAAAGATATTTACAAGTTCATGTTAGCTTGCTATACTGTTACTATCATTTTGTTTCTAGTATCATTGCCATTATACATTAATACAAAATGAATCATCCAACGTATTGGTTTGCCGTGTCTATCACCGAATCTGTACGTTTTTTTGTGTTTTTATTAATGATATACTATTGAAAAAGAATATGAAGGAAGGTGAGTCAATGATGAATGCTGTTTTGAAAGAAGAAATTAAGGAAGCATGTCAGAAAATCGGTATTGATAAGATCGGTTTTACAACTGCTGATCCTTTTGATTATATGAAAGAACCTCTTTTGGAACAACATGCAAAAGGTCATACATCTGGCTTCGAACATCAAGTTATAGACGAACGACTCTATCCAGAACTTATTTTTGATCAACCTAAATCCATTATGTCGATTGCTTTGGCTTATCCAAGTAAGCCACTTGAAAAACCCGAACGAGTAAAAGGGGAAAGGCGTGGATCATTTGCTAGAGCATCGTGGGGAACAGATTACCATACGATTTTAAGGGATAAGATGAATCAACTGGTTGCATTTATTCAAGAACGGGTTCCAGATGCTCGCTTTAAGCCAATGGTCGATACGGGAGAATTGATTGATACGGTTGTTGCTCAACGTGCAGGACTTGGGTTTATTGGTCGAAACGGACTTTTAATTACGGAGGAGTTTGGAACTTACGTTTATCTGGGAGAAATTATTACCGATATTCCCTTCGAACCAGATGCACCGGGTGTTTTTGGATGTGGGGACTGTATGCGATGTGTGACTGCTTGTCCGACGGGTGCCTTACTGGGCAACGGTGAGTTGAACCCTAAAGTCTGTCTATCCTTCCAAACGCAAACGAAGGGTAATATGCCAGAAGAGTTCCGTAAAAAAATGGGCCATGTAATTTATGGCTGTGATATTTGCCAACAAAGCTGTCCTTATAATCGGGGCAAAGATTTCCACTTGCATCCAGAAATGGAGCCCGAACCAGACCGGGAAACACCAGTTTTACAACCGATGCTGACTATTTCTAACCGCGATTTCAAAGCGCGTTTTGGTGGCTTAGCAGGCTCTTGGCGCGGCAAGAAACCCTTGCAACGAAACGCCATTATTGCTCTAGCAAACTACCGAGACCGAACAGCTATCCCGCAGCTACTGCAGTTGATGGAACAAGATAGTCGACCTGTCATTCGGGCAACATCGGCTTGGGCGATTAGTCAGATTTTACGAGAGGTGACGACGGATATGCTTGATTTTTTCAAGGAAATATTGGAAAAAGAAGCTGATGAAGAGGCCCGTCTTGAAATTGAGAAAGCATTAAATAAATTGGAAGAATTAGCCGAATAGGCAATGAAGGAGACTGTATTAATGACTAACCATGTCGTTTTATTTGAACCACAAATCCCAGCAAATACTGGGAATATTGCAAGAACTTGCGCTGCTACAAACAGTCCGTTGCATTTAATCAAACCGCTTGGCTTTTCGATTGATGATAAGCATTTGAAACGTGCGGGACTGGATTATTGGAATGAGGTTGAAATCTACACTCATGACAACTTAGAAGCATTTTTAGAGTTTGTTGGACATCGCAAATTGTATTTGATTACGAAATTTGCTGAAAAGACCTATTCAGATGTAGATTATACTGCTGATGAAGATGTTTTCTTTATTTTTGGGAAAGAGACAACCGGTCTGCCGGAAGAATTTATGCATGAGCATGAAGCAGATTGCATACGTATTCCGATGAATGACGAGCATGTACGGTCGTTAAACTTGTCAAACACAGCATGTATGATTGTTTATGAAGCACTTCGCCAACAAGGCTTTCCTCAATTAGAAAAAAGCCATGTCTATGAAAATGATAAATTAAAAAAATAGAGAGTGCGATAAAAGGTGTTTAGCCCCGAATCGTTGGACCGAATAATCACAGGGTGGTCGTAGACCATCCGAGCATTATTTGGGAAACGCATGTCGGGGTTGCCTTTTGAAGCACGTTTTTAAGACGAAAAAAGGCGTTTAGGAATGATTTCCTAACGTCTTTTTTTATTGGAGGATCCTATAAAGTCTCTTAGCTAATCTTTGCAATGAAATCGCCACCTAAAAGAGGTATAATGGATTTACTATTTTCAAAGGAGTGATGGATGGATGTCAGTAGACACAGATTTACTTGCTTTACGAAATGGATCAGATATTCGAGGAATTGCGATTAGTACGGAGAAACATCAGGCTAATCTAACAAAAGAACGGGCGCGCCAGATTGGTTATGCCTTTGTAACATGGTTAGAGAGTCGAATGGGTCACTCTAATTCGTTAACGATTGCGATTGGTCAGGACAGCCGTTTATCAGGCGATGAGCTGAAAGAGGGCCTCATCGAGGGCATGCAGTCAGAAGGCTTGCATATTATTGATTGCGGTTTAGCGACGACGCCGGCTATGTTTATGGCAACTCTCTATGATGAGTTTAAGGTTGATGGCGCAATTATGATTACAGCTAGCCATTTGCCATTTGAATATAACGGATTGAAGTTCTTTACACCAACAGGTGGGGCAGAGCATGAGGATATCGAAGCGATTTTAGCCTTGGCGGCTGACTACTCAGAGGAACAAACTACTGGGCAACTTGCGACAGTTAGTCATCAAAACCTCTTGTCTGTTTATGCCAAAGACTTAGTGGAGAAAATCCGTAACGGAATTAAGCAGTCTGAAAATCCAGATAAACCATTAACTGGTCGCCACATTGTTGTGGATGCAGGAAATGGGGCAGGCGGCTTTTTCGTTGAGCAAGTTCTGAACGTTTTAGGAGCTGACACAAGTGGCAGTCAATTTTTAGATCCAGATGGTCGCTTTCCTAATCATGAATCTAATCCAGATAATAAAGAAGCTATGAACAGCTTAAAAGAAGCTGTTTTGAAATCGAATGCCGATTTGGGTATTATATTTGATACTGACGTTGACCGTTCAGCGCTCGTTGATTCTAACGGCCAAGCGCTTAACCGTAACAATCTAATTGCCTTAATTTCAGCTGTTTTATTAAAGGAACAAGCTGGTGCAACAATTGTTACAAACTCGGCGACATCCAAACATCTAGGGCAGTTCTTAGCTGACCGCGGTGGTAAGCACGACCTTTACCTGACGGGTTATCGTAATGTGATTAACCGTGCTATTGCACTGGATAAAGCTGGCGATAATGCTGTTTTGGCGATTGAAACAAGCGGACATGCTGCTATGAAAGAAAACTATTTTTTAGATGATGGTGCTTATTTAGTTGCAAAGCTACTGATGGCGGACGCGGCATTGTTGGCAGAAGGCAAATCACTAAGCGATTTGATTATTGATTTGAAACAAGCGGTTGAAACAACTGAGTACCGCTTTGTCATTGAGAAGGGTCCGATTGTTGAAAACGGGAACCGGATTATTAGCGACTTTAAGGACTTTTTAAGAGGAAAAGATGATATTGAATTAATTGAAGATCATCTTGAAGGTGTTCGTGCTAACTTCAGTGGAAAATATGGTGAAGGCTGGTTTATTCTGCGTTTGAGTTTACATGAACCATTATTGGTTTGGACGATGGAGAGCGATGAAAGAGGAAAACTACCAACATTAATAGAAGATTTAGTGCCTTTCTTTAGCCAGCAAGATGAACTTGATAAACATATAATCATTAAGTAATAAGGACGTGGACAATATGACAGTGTCAACAATTACGTTACATAACGGCATAGCGATCCCTCAAGTCGGATTAGGTGTGTTTTTAATGGAAGATGAAAATGAAACGGCTTGGGCAGTAAAACAAGCCATCCAAGTTGGCTACCGTCATTTTGACACGGCAGCGGCTTATGGTAATGAAGCAGTGTTAGGTCAAACTTTGAAAGACTGCGATGTGTGCCGTAAAGACTTATTTTTAACATCAAAAGTTTGGAACAACATGCAAGGCTATGAAAAAACCAAACAAGCTTTCCAAGAAAGTATTGATAAGCTTCAAACAGAGTATTTAGATTTATATCTGATTCATTGGTACGGTTTGGATGTGAAAGGGACTTGGCAAGCTTTGGAAGAATTGTACAAAGCTGGCAAAATTAAGGCGGTTGGTGTGTCTAACTTTACCATTGAGCATTTGGAATCAATGAAAGAGTACGCGACCATCAAACCGATGATTAACCAAGTTGAAACCCACCCTTATTTCCCACAAGATGAATTACATGAGTATATGGCAAAAGAAGGCATCGTTCACCAAGCATGGGGACCACTAAGCCAAGGCAAGAGTGACTTGCTATTGCATCCCGTATTGAAAGAAATCGGTGATCGCTATGGCAAAACACCTGCACAAGTTGTGTTGCGCTGGCACATTGATCGCCAAACAGTCATTATTCCTAAGTCTGTGAATCCTGGACGTATTGCGGAAAATATTAATTTATTTGATTTTGCGCTAACGGAAGAGGATATGGCGAAAATTGCTGACATTAATGTGGAAACTCGTTTTGGTCGCCAACCAAATGACCATGACTTTATTGAAAAGACATCAAAATAAGTAACGATTATAAGCTCCTTCGCCATTTCTAAGTGGTGAAGGAGTTTTTTGTAGACTGGTGTGGGATACAGTTCGAAAAAAACAGCTGTATCTTACACTTAGCTAGTCAAATGTACGATACAGCATATGGTCGGTGACCTGTATCGTACCTTTTGGACCGTGAATGTAAGATACAGCCAAAAAAATCTAGCTGTATCGTACAGCCAGACAAATAAAAAGAGCTTGGGACGTTAGCCCAAGCTCTTTTAGTTACTCTGCGTCGTCTTCGATAGCAGGTTTGTGATTGATAAAGACATCAATTAATTCAATTGAATTTTTCTCTTTTTGAATGACTTTAAATAAAATCCCTTTGTAGTGAATATCTTGACCGACTTGAATGTCGTATTTTTCATTGAGAATCCAGCCGCCAATTGTATCGACGTTATCTTCTTCAATCGCTAAGCCAAAGACTTCATTTACTTCGTCAATCAGCATACGAGCGCTGATGCGGTAGTGGTTTTCAGCAAGTTGGATAAATTCAGGTGTTTCTTCCGTTTCAAAGTCATCTGAAATGTCACCAACAATTTCTTCGACAATATCTTCAATAGAGATTAAGCCACTTGTTCCACCATACTCATCAATTAAAATAGCTAATTGATTACGTTCTTTTTGCATTTTCACTAACAATTCTTTAATTGGCAGTGTTTCAAAAACAGTGATGGCAGGACGAACATATTCGTGAATATCAAACTGTTCAGTCGTGCCAGTTTGAACGGCTTCAATATAAGCAGCGAAAATTTCCTTAGCATTAATAGTTCCTAATATGTTATCCTTGTCGCCTTCAACAACGGGATAACGGGTATAGCGCTCTTTTTGAACAGTTGCTGCAATATCTTCTAAGGAATCTTCAGCCCACAATACAGCCATTTCTGTACGTGGTACCATAATTTCACGAGCCATACGTTCATCAAAGTCAAACACATTTTCAACATATTGGTATTCTTCATGGTTAATTTCGCCACTCTTCAAACTTTCACTCATAATCATACGTAGCTCCTCTTCGGAAACATTATCATCAGATTCTGAGAACGTTTGGAAACCAAGTCCTTTTGAAATACCATTGGCCGTTTTATTTAAAATGAAAATTAAGGGATACATCACTTTGTACCAACTATTTAATGCTCGTGCTAGTTTTAGCCCAAGTTGTTCGGTTTTTGTAATGGCAATGTTTTTTGGAACTAGTTCACCGATAATAACTTGAATAGCCGTCAAAATCACGAAGGAAATGACAAATGACAAAAACGTTGATACTTGACGTGGCAGAGTAAAATTTTCTAGTAAGTGATCAAAAATCCGTTTAAAGGTTGGATCACCCAACCAACCAAGACCTAATGATGTAATCGTTATACCGAGTTGGGTGGCAGATAGATAAGTGTCGAGTTTAACGGTCATATTTTTTAAGATTTGAGCTTGTTTGTTTCCATTATTAATTAAAAAGTCGAGACGTGACGGACGAATCCTTACTAAGACGTACTCGGACATTACGAAAAATGATGCGATAAATAAAATAACAAAAAACAAAATTAATCCACTTGTTATTGACATATGTTGGGCTCAGAAACTGAGCGTCACCTCCTAATAGTGCTATTTCAATTTATGAAATAGGTGTAAGAAAGCTTCTGGTAGGTAAAGATAGGGTGTGGAAACGACCAAAAGCAAACATCTTCCATGCTTGGTTTTGGTCTATCATTCTTTTACTTTTGTTTGGCACTGCCCCATGTCATCACCCACCTATCAACAATTTAACAAAAAATTAGCCTTATTTAATATAAACTATGATAAAATTATAAATCAAATCGATAAATTTGCAATGGTGACTCATTGATTCAGCGAAAATATTAGTCACATACAACTAAAGTCGGTTTGAAAGTCGAGGAAAAAGGGCTAGAATAGATGGTAGGTAAGTAGATTGTTTTTTATTAAAGGATGACGATGATGAAAAATGAATGGAAAGAAAAAATAAAAAAATGGCTGTCGCAGTTGTATGCTAAATTGAAAAACTTTTGGCGACGCTATCGTGTTAATAAGTTAGTGGTACTTGTCTCCTTAATAGGCGTTTTAATAGGGAGCAGTTATTTGGTTTATTTAGCCAAAACTGCTGATGTGGAAAACTTAAGGGCAGGTTTAGAACAAACGACTGTTGTCTACGACCGTTACGGCCAAGAAGCAGGGGAACTTTATTCTCAAAAAGGCACGTTTACTACCTTACAGGACATTTCACCTTATATTCAGGATGCCGTTATTTCAACAGAGGATAAACGGTTTTACACCCATAAAGGGGTCGATCCGATTGGGATTGCTCGTGCCGCAGTTGGCATTGTTTTAAACCGAGGAGCGATTACAGGTGGTGGCTCAACTATTACCCAGCAGCTAGCGAAAAATGCTTATTTAACCTTGGATCAGACACTAATTCGAAAGGCAAAAGAGTTATTCTTAGCCTTTGAAATTGAGAAAAAGTATGAAAAAGAAGAGATTTTAGAGATGTATCTGAATAATTCCTACTTCGGAAACGGGGTATGGGGTGTGGAAGATGCGTCGCAAAAATACTTTGGTAAATCAGCTTCAGAGGTCACTCTTTCAGAAGCGGCTGTTTTAACCGCTATGTTAAAAGGCCCGAGCTTGTATAATCCAATTGATGATTATGAAGCGAGCATTAACCGCCGTGATACAGTTTTACAATTGATGGCTGATAATGGCTTTACTGATCAAGCAACAGCGGATGCGGCTATGGCGGAAGGTATCTATCTTTATGATAACTATGCCTCATACTCTAGCTATAATTATCCTTATTATTTTGATGCGGTTATTGAAGAAGCAGTTTACACTTACGGTATTGATGAGGAAGATTTATTGAATCGTGGCTATAAAATTTATACAGGTTTAGATCAAGATTACCAATACCAAATGGACCAAACCTATGATTATGCTTATTTTATTGACGGTGCGGATGGTACACTGATGCAAAGTGCGTCAGTTGCTATTGAGCCGTCAACTGGTGACGTGTTAGCAATGGTAGGTGGGCGCGGTGAGCACACGTTCCGTGGATTTAACCGTGCCACTCAAATGAGTGTGCCACCAGCTTCAACCATTAAACCATTGTCTATTTATACACCTGCACTAGAAGCAGGATATGATGTGGACAGTATGATTATGGATGATGACACGCTGACATATGGGCCAACTGATTATGATGTTAAGAATTATGACCGTTACAGTGCGTATGCAGAAATTCCCATGCACCGAGCGATTGTAGAAAGTAAAAATACGACGGCAGTTTATTTGCTCGATAAAATGGGCATTGACAAGGCCGTTAACAAATTGGCTCAGTTTGGGATTCCTGTTCGTGAAGAAGATAAAATTTACGGCGATATTGCCCTTGGGGATATGGATGGGGTGTCGCCACTTCAAATGGCGAGTGCGTATTCAACGTTTGCTAATGATGGTTTGCGAGCAGATCCGCGTATTATTACGAAAATTGTGGATGCGACTGGTGCAGTGGTGGTCGACAATACGGCTGTTCAAACAACGCGTGTGGTATCTTCGGAAATCGCTAATAAAATGACGTCGATTTTACTTGGTGTTTATGCGCCGGGTGGAACGGGTTATGGCGCGCAACCTTATAATGGCATGCAAGTCGCTGGTAAAACGGGGACGTCTGAGGCTATTGGAGAAGATGGGCCTTACGATCGGACGAAATGGATGATCGCTTATACGCCAGATATTACGGTGGCAACATGGATTGGTTTTGACGAAACAACTAAAGAAAATAACTTGAGTGACATTGGGATGATGTTCTACAACTTATTTAGTAATGAGATGGGGAATTTACTTAATGTGAGCCCAAGTACGACCTTCGCAGTCGGAACTGTTGATGAGGAATTGGGTAATCAAACCCCTGAAAGCAGTTGGGTTGATCGAGTGGATGGCTTCATTGATCAGTTTACGGAGTTTGGTGGAAAAGTAGAGGAAAAATCAAAAGAATGGTTTAACCGAGCTGTTGATTTCTTCCGCTAAAAAAAAAGAAAAAACGAACATATTTTCGGCTTTTTTATGGAAATTGATTACCATTAATGGTATGATTAAGAAAGAAAATTGCAAAGGACTGACATGATGAAAAATATTTATGATATCGCCTACGAATTAGAAAGCGCATTGCGTGAACAACCTGCATTTGCTGAACTCACAGAGTCATACAAAGCAGTTACTAAAGATGAGGAAGCAGCACAATTATTTGCAGACTTCACTCGTGTTCAACAAGAAATCCAAATGAAACAAATGAGCGGTGAAGGACTAACTGATGAGTTTATTCAAGAAGCACAAGACATTGCTGGTCGTGCATCAACCAATGAATTGATCAAAGGCATGATGACTGCAGAACAACAATTGAGCGTTGTTATCGAAGATATCAACAAAATTATTGTTCGCCCATTGCAAGAAATGTATGCAGAAAATGCACCACAAAACGAAGCATAATAGCTTAACATAAACATCTAGGCTTTGTCTTTTTGATACGGAGCTGGCTTGGAGAAGCCAGTTTCGTTAAAAAGGCAAAGCTTTTTTATTTGACTACAGATCTAATTGAAAGAGGTGAGAAGATGATTCGTTTTATCCATGCAGCTGACCTGCACTTGGACAGTCCCTTTAAAGGACTGAAAAAAATGCATCCTTCTTTATTTGACGCTATTCATCAATCAACATTTGCGTCTTTTAAAAAAATTGTCACAACAGCTATCGAAAAAAAAACGGATTTCGTCTTACTTTGCGGAGATATCTATGACGGGGAAAATCAAAGTGTCAAAGCACAGTCATTCTTTCGAGAACAGATGAAACGACTTCAAGCAGCACATATTCCGGTTTATCTTTTACACGGTAATCATGATTTTATGGGGAGAGACAGTTTAAGAATTCAGATGCCAGATAATGTCTCTATTTTTAAAACAGAGGTGGAAACCCAATTATTAACGACTGCCAGCCAAGAACGGGTTGCTATTAGTGGCTTTAGTTACCCATCACGTTGGGTGAAAGAGCGGATGATTAACCATTATCCGAGTCGGAAACGAGCAGTCGATTATCATATCGGTATGTTGCATGGTTTCTTTGAAGGATCCGCTTCAAAGGAGGACGTTTATGCGCCTTTTTCTATGGCGGATTTACTTGAACGCTCTTATGATTATTGGGCTTTAGGGCATATTCATAAGCGGGAAGTTTTGAACCAGCAGCCAATAGTAGCGTATTCAGGTAATACACAAGGGCGAAATCCGAATGAAAGTGGCGATAAGGGCGTTTATTTAGTTGAGTTGGAAAAAGGCAGCGAACCAACCATGACCTTTATCGAAACAGCTCCTATCGTTTGGAAAGAACAACAGTTGTCGTTGAAAGGATTATCTAGCTTACAAAGCGTTTACGCTGAAATTGAAGGCTGTTTAGAAAGAGCATCAGAAGCGAAGAAGACAGTCTTGTTATCGATTCGTTTCGATGATTATGATGGTCTCTCTAAAGACTTATTGGAACGAATTAAAGAGGGCGACTTGTTGGAAGGATTTAACCAACAGCAATCGGACAAAGGCATTTATCTCTACCATTTGTCGCTCAATCCGCTAAAGGAGCAATTTTTATTCCGTTATGATGAGGCCATGCAAGCTAGCTTTGAAAAAAGTGGTCATGCATTTAGGGAAAAGGACTACTTACAGACAATTTTACAAGACCTGTTTAAACATCCAAGTATGAGAGGTCGGTTTAGTGAGTTGGAACAGGACGAGGAGTTAGCTGAAACGATTATTCAATCGGCACGTAACTTATTGTTTGAAGACATTGCGTTTGAAGAAGGTGACGAAACAAGTTGAAAATTGAATCCATTGACATTTACGGCTACGGTAAGTGGTCACAACAGACATTCGATCAGCTAACTGATTTACAGGTTTTTCTTGGGGATAACGAGGCTGGTAAGAGTACCTTGTCTTCATTTATCCAAACCATCTTTTTTGGTTTTCCATCTGCCCGTAAGAAAGATAGCAATCTGTATCTGCCTAAACAAGGAGACAGCTATGGTGGCCGCTTGTTTCTCAGCGGCACACGGTTTGGCAAGGTAATTGTCGAACGGATGAAGGATCGCAACCGTGGTAAGGCAGTTCTTACCCATGAAAATGGTCAACAAGAAGTTGTCGATCATTTAGCCTCTTATTTGTTAGGTGTTGATCGTCAAACCTATGAGTTGCTCTATGTCTTTAAAATTGACCGTTTGCTGGATCTGTCACGTGTTAAGAAAGAAGATTTGAACCGTTATTTATTAGGCATTGGCACTAGCGGCAGTGAACAGCTCTTACAAATTGCTGAAGATTACCGTAAAGATGCTAAAAAAGAATTTTTACCAACAGGAACGAAGCCGCCCCTTAATCAGAAAATTAAGGAAACGGAGAACAAATGGCTTCAATTGCAAGATGCGAAAGCAAAAAATCGCGATTATGAAGGCCTATTAGTAAGAGCAGCTGACATTCAAGATGAGCTAGCTAAGTTAAGTCAAAAGCAAGAAAAATGGGAAGCGGAAAATCGTGATTTAAGTGAAGCCATTCGTTTGAATGATTATTATCTAGAATGGCGCCAACTTGAACAAGAGATTTCAGCTGTGGATGCTAGTCATCTGCCACCCAATGTTCGTCAACGTTGGGAATGGCTGCAAGAAAAGATAGCTGAGGAATTAAACAAGCAAACTGCCTTGCAAGAGCAAGAAAAACAAAGTTTGAAAGAATTAGACGACTTCAGCCAAGCTAAGTGGTATCGTGACCATCAAGCCGAATGGGATAGTCTTAATCATGCTTTTACTAAAATTTCCAGCGCGTTCAATGAGAGTCTCTTTTTAGAAAAGAACCGAAAAGAGGAAGAAGCTGAGCTGATTCTCTTTAAGCGGGCAATGGGACTTCACTCAGAGCAAATACTTCAGCCATTAACGGCAGAAGAGATGCAAATAGCAGAGACCTTACTTGAAAAAGAAAAGCAGATTTATCATGACTTAACTAACCTCAACCAAGTGATTAGTCAAAAAGAAAATCAGTTAGCTTCTTTAGAAATGAAGATAAAAGAACTTTCGGCTGACCGTTGGGATGAAGGTCGCTTTAAAGACTGGCAATCGAAAGCAGAACAAGGAAAGGCTGACGTGCAATCAAATAGCCTATCTATTCCGATGATGGTTAGTTTCGTAGTGGCGATTATCGCTACTATGATTGCTATTTTTGCGCCGGCACTAAGACTGGTCGCGATTGGAGCTGCTGTACTTTCTGTTGGTGCAGGGGTTTATTTCTCTAAAAAAGCTAAGGTGATGACTAATCATCCAACTGATGAATTTAATATGGCTGATTACATTCAGCAAGCTGCTCTGAGAGAGCGGCTCAAGGAATTGACAGTGGAGGAGCAAGGCGAACAGGAGAGCTTTATTCAACTGCTGAACCGCCAAGAAGAATTGGAATTGGCGCTTGAAAAGGAAAAAGATAATCAACGAGAGTGGCTCAATCAGGCGGCTTATCCGTTGAATTTTTCACTGGAAACGGTAGTAAGGGAAGAACCAGCTCAAAAAATTGCGGAGCGTGAGCAGAAGTTAAGTGCCATCAGTGAAAAGCAAGCTCTTATTGAGGCCAGCTTAGATCAATGGTTTGAAGACGCTGATTTTATTCGTCAGCAGCTAGGCTTAACTCACCTATCTCGCAGTGATTTTGTCGGGCAGTTTACGGAGCTACGCCAAGCGCTCATTTTAGAAGAAAATATGGCTAAGCATGCTGAAGAAAAGTTAGCGGCTATTACCGAACAAAAAGCGGATTTAGAAGCGAGTTTAGCTAAGCATCTGACAGAACGACAAGATATTTTGGAAGCAGCTAAGGTCGAAACGGAAGCGGAATTTTATAACTTGCTTCATGCTAAAGACCAACAGGCTGAACAAAAGAGACGGCAGAAGTTTTTAGATGAGCAGCTGCATGATAAAGAGGCGCTATTCAAGCGTTATCCTGATAAAGAGCAAGCACTGAAGCGTCTGGCTAATCATAAGAATCATTTAGTTGTTATTCAAGAGGACATTAAACGGCTTCAAAAAGAAGAAGTCAGCTGCCAACATGAGATTCGTTTGCTTGAGGAGGGTGGCACTTATAGCACGCTTCTACAAGAGTACGCGGTTGCTGAAACAGAAATGCGCGACATGATTGTTGACTGGGCCAAAAAAGTAGTCGCGGCCGAATGGTTAGAGGAAACACTGCGTTACGGCAAGGATGATCGGCTACCATTATTATTAGATGATATGACGGATTACTTTGTCCGACTGACAGCAGGTAACTACCGTCGAATTATTTTTAGAAAATCAGGCATTAAGGTCCAACATGCAAGTGGAACAATTTATGAGCCGTTTGAATTATCGCAAGGAACAGTGGAGCAACTTTATATTGCCATGCGGTTTGCCTTTATAAAAAACACTGCTGATATCGCCAATTTACCCATTCTGATTGACGATGGCTTTGTGAATTTTGACAGCAGTCGAAAAGCAACTATGTATGAATTAATGGCGGAACTCAGCCAGTCTATCCAAGTTTTCTTTTTTACATTTGATGACACTGTCGGCGAAATAATGAGTCAAGAGCAGATCAATGTGCTAAACTAATAGCGAGTAAAAAGGGAGTGTTACTGTGACTAAAAAAGTATTTGAATATAACCTAGATGAACCATTTGAATTGTTTATGTTAATTAAGGGCGCTGATGTCCGTAAGGCAAAAAATAATAAACCATTTATCGCTTTTACTTTCCAAGATAAAAGTGGTCAAATTGACGGCAAGTTTTGGGATGCTAAGGAAGAAGAAATCAATCGTTTCCAAGCTGGTGTGGTAGTGCATATTACGGGTAAACGAGAGATGTATCAAAATAATCCGCAATTGCGCATTAATAAAATGCGTTTAGCGCAAGCAGGGGAGCCATCATCTCCTGAGCTTTATATGGAACGTGCGCCGATTCGGACAGAGGATATGGTTGAAGAAATCAATCAAACCTTATTTGAAATAACAAGTGCACCGATTAATCGTGTGGTTCGATTCTTGATAAAGAAATTCCAAAAAGAATTTTTTGAGTATCCGGCTGCAAAACGCCATCACCATGCTTTTCCAGGTGGATTGGGCTTCCATACTATTTCGATTTTAAGAATGGCTAAAACAGTGGCTAAGTTGTATCCGTCTGTTAATCCATCGCTTCTATATAGCGGCGTGATTTTACATGATATTGGAAAGACAATCGAGTTAACGGGAAGTTTATCAACGGAATATACGTTGAAAGGCAACCTGATTGGTCATATTGTGTTAATTGATGAAGAAATTACTAAAGCCTGTGAAGCTTTGAAAATTAGTGACGACAATGAAGATATTATTTTATTGAAACACTTAGTTTTAGCTCATCATGGGAAAATGGAATTTGGTTCGCCAGTTAAACCGTATTTGCTTGAAGCTGAAATTATTCATCATTTGGACAATTTGGATGCTTCAATCAATATGATTGATACAGCCTTGCAACGGACAGCTGAAGGTAGCTTCAGTGAACGTATTTTTGGATTGGATAATCGAATGTTCTACAAACCAAACCCAAGTCACCCAACTTCAGCTGAATAAGTAAAAATAAGTAGCTCGTCAGGGAGCTACTTCTTTTTTTTGTAGGCTAATGTACGATACAGCTCGGATAAAAGGGCTGTATCGCGCATTTCAACTCGTAAATGTACGATACAAGCTAGCTAGAGGGAGCTGTATCTTACATATTGCTCCTCAAATGTAAGATACAGCCAACTTTTTTAGTTTGTATCGATCATATCCTACTCCCAACCATAAAAAACCAGACTTAGGAAGAACCCAAGTCTGGTTTAACTAAATTATTCTGCTGATTCTTCAGTTGCAGCTTCATCAGATGCTGCGTCTTCAACAGCATCTTCTTCAATAACTTCTTCTTTAGCTAGGAAAGCATCCATTGCTGATTTTAAATCTGTATCTTTAATAGAGATGTCAGCTTCTTTTAGGATAGCAGTCATTTGTTCATCAAGATAAGTTGAGTCAGACAATTTTTCTGACATCATCATTTCTCTGATGTTTTCTTCTTCCTCTTCGAATGTTCCTTTTTCAGGTTTTTCTGTTAAAAGGATGATATGGAAACCATATTCTGTCTCAACAGGTGTTTGCGTCATTTCGCCTTCTTTAAGTGCGAAAGCAGCTTCCTCAAATTCTGCTACCATTTGACCGCGACCGAATGAACCTAGTGATCCGCCATTTGAAGCCGATCCGTCAGTTGAGTGTTCTGCAGCTAGTTCTGCAAAGTCTGCGCCATCATTGATTTGTTTGATTAAGTCTTCAGCGACTGCTTTATCTTCTACTAAGATGTGAGAAGCTGTAATGTTAGGTTCGTATTCTTCATAGAAAGCTTGCACTTCTTCGTCAGTGAAGGTTGTTCTTGCGCGCAATGCGTCATCCATTAATAAGTTTAAGTGAATTTGGCTCGTATATTCTTCTTGAGAAGTGAAGCCCATTTGTTGGATTAAGCCTAGGAATGCATCCATGCCACCAACTGATTCGATTGATGCTAAAACTTCAGTTTCAGCTTGTTTTTTATATTCATTTTCGCCAACGACATTTTCTAAGGCCTGCGTTAAAATAAGACGTTGAATGGTGCTTTCCCCAACAGATGACTTCATTGATTCGTAAAGGTCGTCTTTTGTAATTGTATTTTCTCCAACCGTTGCTACGGTATCGCTAGATGCACAACCTGCTAACGTTATTGTTGCCAATAGGGCAAGTGCTGATGCTGTAAATTTCTTCATTCGATTGACACTTCCATTTCTTAAATTGTATCTATTTTATTTATAAAACGAACCTTTCTAACTATAACATACTGAGAATTCGAATGAAAAGAAATCTTTAAAAATGCTCTAAAGTTTCACACATTCTTCACGAACAGACTGAATTATGAAAAAAAAGAAGCCGGCCACTGACCAGCTTCATCATGCATGTTACTTCTGTAATTTTGCAGTTTCTTTTTCAACAGTGTCTGATAGTTGTGCAACTTGGTCAGTAATTCGTCTGATGCGAGGTTGATTTCGTTGTGAAAAGTCCTCGATAGATGTGGTCACTTCCTTTGAAAAGGTGTCAGCTACTAACATGCCTTCGTTTGATAAACGAGAAACAGCGCCTTGTAAATCGTTTAGGCTTTCTGCCAGTTCATTAACAGAATCTGTGTTGGTTTTGATATAGCTTTGTAAGCGGCGACGGTTTACCTCACCACTCTCCGGTGTGTTTAATAGGGCTACGAGGCCACCAACAATCGTTCCGAAAATTAACCCTTGAGTGAAGTTCTTCATCATGCTTCCTCCAATCTATTTTTTATAGCAGTTGCCATTGCTTGGAACGCTTCTTGGTCGAAGTCAGCTTCATGAGTTTGCCATTTCAAACCAAAGCCATCTACCGCAGTGTCTTCATAACGCGGAATCAAATGAATGTGCGAATGGAAGACGGTTTGGTGAGCAAGTTTGCCATTGTTATTTAAAAGATTCATACCTTTAATAGCTGGATCATGCTGTTTAATGGCTGTTGCAATAGCAGGGATTTTACTAAAAACGCGAGCTGCTAGCTCAGCATCATATTCAAAAATATCCGCCACATGTGTCTTAGGAATCAATAGCGTATGTCCCTTGCTGACTTGGGAAATATCCAAAAAAGCTAAAACATCATCATCTTCGTAAACGGTGTAACTGGGAATTTCCTTATTAATTATTTTACAAAAAATACAATCGGTCATCAAATACTACCTCATTTCTTTTGTTGTATTAACGTTACTTTACCACATCTGTTTTTTAAATGACACAATTTACCTACCGACCTATGTTATAATTATAGCAGTAAAAAAGAGAAGGGAAGACCCTGCATGACACTGACACTAAACGACCTAACAGGTGGTTACACTGCTATTCCTGTTATAAAAAACGTCTCATTTCAAATCAAAGCTGGCCAATTAACCGGCTTAATTGGTTTGAACGGAGCAGGAAAGAGTACCACTATTAAACACATTATCGGTTTGCTGACACCTTTTTCAGGCAACGTGACCATTAATAACAACCAACTAAAAGCAGATCCAGAAACTTACCGCAAGCAGTTTACCTTTGTACCAGAAACACCAGTTCTTTATGAAGAGTTAACCTTGAGAGAGCATATCGAAGTCACTGCGCTTGCTTATGACATGCCTTACGAAGAAGCCATGCAAAAGGCTGAGCGTTATATTAAAGCCTTTCGCCTTGAAGCGAAAATGGATTGGTTTCCGGCCTATTTTTCAAAAGGAATGAAGCAAAAAGTGATGCTCGTTTGTGCCTTTATGGTGGACGTTCCGCTATACGTGATTGATGAGCCGTTCTTAGGACTTGATCCACTGGGCATTCATACCTTTTTAGATATTATTAAAGAAAAAAAAGCAGCTGGTGCAGCGATTTTAATGTCTACCCACGTTCTCAGTTCTGCTGAGAGAGAATGTGATGATTTTGTTCTCCTTCATGAGGGAGAAGTCAAAGTAGCAGGGACTCTGGCTGATTTGCAAGCTAATATGAAGATGCCAGGAGCGACACTGGATGACCTTTATATCCAGTTAACAAAAGAGGAGACTGGCCTATGAGTTTTGACGACTTACTGATTAAACGGCGTAAAAAATATTTTAGCAAACTCAGTCGCTACGCCAAGTATGTCTTTAATGACCATTTTGTGCTTGTCCTTGTTTTTTTGTTAGGAGCATTAGCTTACCAATATTCTGAGCTGTTAAAAACATGGTCTGATCAACTTGTTATTGGGAAGATAGTCTGGATTATTGCCTTAAGTTTTGCGGTCTTTTTTGGAAAATTACTGACTCTAGCTGAAGCAGCAGACCAAGTCTTTTTAGTTGTTAAAGAAGAGAACTGGCAATCCTATATCAAGGCATCCAAAAAGAGAAGTATGGTTTTACCAACCACCTTCTTATTGCTGTTATTAGGAATGGCTATGCCTGTTTTGATATTAGCTGGTCGTAATGGCTCAATGGATTATCTGTTGATAGCATTCAGTTTAATGAGTTTAAAATGGAGTCACTTAACACTAGAAGAACTTGCTATTAGAAAAGAAGCAAGACCGAAAGCTGCTTATCTAAAAAAAGGACTATTCATGGTGACTGTTGTCGGTTTATCACTAGCCTTTTTCTGGAATAGTTTAGTGGCAGCACTCGTTAGCTTAGGTTGTGCAATCGGCTTACATATGTGGCTGAGTCGCTCAGTTTTTAAAAACCACCCACTCATTGATTGGGAAAATTTAGTGAACATGGAAGAAAACCGTCTTTCAAAAGTTAATCGACTGATTAATCTATTTACCGATGTTCCGCTAGTTAAAAACAAAGCGAAGCGACGGTTGTATTTAGATGGCTTAGTGAAGCTAATGTCGGGAAGTAATAACACCTATCAGTATCTCTATGCCCGCTTGTTTGCTAGAGGCGCTGATTATATTGGGCTTTATAGTCGTTTAGCTGTCATTGGTATGGGCATTCTACTTTTTTCTTCCCAAATTTATATGAGCTTGCTCATAAATGCGCTAGTATTATTTTTAATCGGTTTTCAATTGATTCCTTTCTACAACGAGCTAGACCAGCATATTCTCGCTCAATTGTATCCAAAAGCAGTCAAAGAAAAGCGTCAGGCCTTTAAACGGATTCTGTTTTATTTATTAGGGTTAGCTAGTGTGTTATTTTCATTAGCCACTCTAGTGGGAGCAGATTGGCTGATTGCTATCATTTCCGTTGGCACAAACCTTGGTTTTACAGTCTTTTTTGTTTTCTTTTACGTGGATAATCGTCTAGGAAAATAAATGTTTGATAAAATGTAAATAAATGGTAACTATGTTTACCTTGACGGAATGACGAAATGAACCTAAAATAAATGGTAGACTATTATGCCTGCTTAGGCAGGGCGATTAAAGACGATTAGAACGGATAGCTGTAGAATGGAATGAAGTGACTTTTCCCGTATATAAGTGCGTAAGCGCGGAAAGGTCACTTTCGTTTCCATACGGATATGATTGAGGATTGGGCATTCCGTTCTCCAATTCACTACATTGAGCATCGATGCGTCAATCAGAAATGAGAATGAGTAAGGAATGAACAACATGGACTATAAGATGGATTCGGGGTGGAAACTTCATCCCATTGGAGGAGATACAGGGCATGCTTATATGGGGGTACGAGCGGAAGAGAAGGTCTTCTTGAAACGCAATTCGTCACCTTTTTTAGCTGCGCT
This sequence comes from Jeotgalibaca sp. PTS2502, assembly GCF_001975685.1. Lineage (NCBI taxonomy): Bacteria > Bacillati > Bacillota > Bacilli > Lactobacillales > Carnobacteriaceae > Jeotgalibaca > Jeotgalibaca sp. PTS2502. Next base: position 1,104,697 of record NZ_CP019433.1, on the reverse strand, counting down.
CTCGGTTGAAGGTATTACACCGCGTCTGATTTGGACGAAACGAATCGGTAACGGTGATGTTCTGACAGCTCAAGAATGGTTGAATGGCCGTGTTTTAAATGGGGACGAGATGCAATCGGAAGAGATTCTTTCTTTGCTTAAGAAAATCCATTATTCTGACCATTTACTCAATATGCTCCGTAAGGTAAAAGGACAAGTGTATGATCCAGAAATGTTTATGATGGATTACTTGGCTGATTTGGATGAGGAATTGCGGACCAATAGCTTTTTAACGATGGTAGCTACTTATTTAGAGGAGAGTCTGCCTATCATTAAAGGGGCTAAGTATGCTGTTTGTCACGGTGATTTGAATCGTAAGAACTTCATTTTAACGAATGACAGTCGCTTGTATTTAGTGGATTGGGAAATGGTGAAAATTGCTGATCCGATGTCTGATTTAGCCATGATTTTAGTGAAGTATGTTAATCCTGATCAATGGTATGACTGGCTGAAACGCTATGGTTTACTGCAACCGGAAGAATTAAAAAATAGTATTGAATGGTACAGCATGATGAATCGCTTAATTTTGATTAAACGATACCACTCAGCTGGCGAAAATATTAAGATGAATGGACAAATCTTGTTTTTGAAGGAAGCCTATGAAGACCGCCTTCACCAGCAAGACCAATAGCCCACAGCTGTTTGGCTGGGGCTATTTGAATGAACGGAGGAAAAAAGAATGAGAGTAAGAAATAAACCATGGGCAGCTGATAAATTAGCTGAACATACCAATTATGTTGTGACTAATCCAGAAGCATTAAAAGGAAAATGGAATGACCATTTTGAAAAGAGCCAACCGATTCATATTGAAGTGGGATCTGGTAAGGGCCAATTTATTGTAGGAATGGCTAAGCAAAACCCAGATATTAACTACATCGGGATCGAGCGCCAAACCAGTGTTGCTGTTATGGCTCTAGATAAAATTTTAGAATCTGAATTACCTAATGTGAAATTATTAAATACAGATGGTGGCTTGATTTCAGATTATTTTGAAGCTGGCGAAGTAGACCGCGTTTACTTAAACTTCTCTGATCCATGGCCAAAATACAAGCATGAAAAAAGAAGACTAACGTACCGTTCATTTTTAGAAAATTACCAAACTATTTTGAAAGCAAACGGTGAGGTTCATTTTAAAACGGACAATCAAGGCTTATTTGAATATTCGCTTGGTTCATTCTCGCAATATGGTATGGTTTTAAATCAAGTTTGGCTTGATCTACATGCCTCAGACTATGAAGTGAATGTTCGAACTGAATATGAAGAAAAATTTGCTGCAAAAGGGCAACCGATTTACCGAGTAGAAGCGCAATTTAAAGATTAATTTAAAAATCATTCAAAAAGCCAACTGGTCTGTTTGATCAGTTGGCTTTTTATATGGGCAAATGGTCGATACAGCTCCAAAAATTGGGCTGTATCTTACATCTAGGTCTCAAAATGTGCGATACAGCACTTAAGTCGTTAGCTGTATCGCACATTTAGGGCATGCCATGTAAGATACAGACGTTTTTAGCAAGATGTATCTTACATGCCGCACAAAATTCAGAGCAAAAAAAAAGATTGAGCATAGCGCTCAATCTTTTACAGCTTATAAATATCTAAAACTGTACCTGTGTAGGCATCAGCGATAAATTCGTATTGAATCAATTCGCCGTTTTCTTTTCTGGAAATACCGCCGTAGTATACGTCTGTTTCTGATGAGAAACGCGTTAGTGGCACAGGATGAAGTTCAATCCATGACCCTTCGATTGGTCCTTCAGCTAAAAACATTTTTTTGACATTGTCTAAAATATGGTCGCCATTTACTTTTTTATTACGGTTTAAAAAGAGTGCCGTTAATGTCGATCCAATCACTAGGCCTGATCCAAATAGGACGCCAGCTAGAATGGATTCTTTATTCTTATCATAAAAAGAGCGTTTTTCAAATAGCATGATGATTACCTCCCGCTAGGTCGTTTCTTTACTCAGTATAGCACAAAGGCGGGGGATTATTCTACCATGACCAGATAAAGACTAAAGTGGACTTATTGCCGGTTTATGGCTCTTTCTGTATAATGGTTAAGAGATTAGTTATAAAGTCAAAAATAGAGGAGGAAGAAAGACGAGAAAGTGACGTCTTTCCTATGCATTCATGAATGACAAGACATTTCAATTAATTAAAGAACTCACTGAAATACAAGGAACAAGTGGCAATGAGAGCCGCGTTCGCAATTATATGCGTGAAAAAATGACACCGCTAGTTGATTACATCCAAACAGACGGCCTAGGTGGCATTTTTGGTGTCCGCGAAAGTAAACAAGCAGACGCACCCCGTATCATGGTAGCTGCACATATGGATGAAGTGGGCTTCATGGTTTCTCAAATCACAGCAAACGGTATGATAAAAGTAGTACCCTTGGGAGGCTGGAACCCTTATGTGGTATCGGCGCAACGCTTTACACTACAAACACGAGAAGCAGATATTCCCGTTATTTCATCATCTGTACCGCCACACCTATTAAGAGGTATGGCAGGACAAGCTGATGTGAAAGTGGAAGACATTTTATTTGATGCTGGTTTTGATAGCTTTGATGAAGCCATGTCATTTGGCGTTCGTCCAGGAGATGCGATTGTACCGGAAGTCGAAACCATTTGGACTGCCAATAAAAAGAAAATTATTTCAAAAGCTTGGGATAACCGTTACGGAAATACGGTTATTATTGAAGCTCTGGAAGCTTTAAAAAATGAAGAATTGCCAAACACCTTTATTGCAGGTGGTAACGTTCAAGAAGAAGTTGGCCTACGCGGAACAAAAGGTGCTGTTAATATGTTGAAACCTGATTTATTCTTCGCTGTTGACTGTTCACCTGCCAACGATCTACAAACAAAAACCAATACCTTTGGCCATTTAGGTGAAGGATTCTTATTACGTCTACAAGACCCAGGTATGATTACGTTGCGTGGTATGCGTGAATTCTTACTTGATACGGCAGAAACACATAAGATTCCTTACCAATATTTTGTATCAAAAGGTGGCACAGATGCAGGTGCTGCTCATCAAATGAATAAGGGTGTACCGAGTGCCGTTATTGGTGTTTGTGCGCGTTATATCCACACTCATCAAACCATGTTCCACATTGATGACTATGATGCTGCTAAAGAAATGGTGATTCAAGTTGCCAAGTCATTAGACAAGAGCACTTATGAAACGATTATGGAAAGAAACTAGAAAAGGGGCGACTGAAATGGAAATTTTAACAACAATAGACCAATTAAATCAGTTAAAAGCAAGTGAGCGTACAGTGTTTATGTTTACAACAACATGGTGTGGCGATTGTACGTACATTAAGCCATTTATCCCATCAATTGAAGCACATTTTCCAGACTTCACTATTGTTGAAGTAGACCGTGATCAATTTATGGACTTCGCTCAAGAATTAGGAGTAATGGGGATTCCTAGTTTTGTGGTTTACCACCAAAACGAAAAAGTTGGCGATTTTATTTCCGCTGACCGCAAAACCCAAGAAGAAATCGAAGCCTTTTTAACGGAAATTAATCAAAAACTATCAAAATAATGAATCAATGAAGGAGTCAGTAACATGTGGTTGAGTTTTTATAATGCCCAAGTTGGTTGGGATGTTTTAGCATTAACAAAAGGGGATATTTCGCGCGACGATTTATCAACTGAATCAAAAGGATCCGTAACGCGTATATTTAATACAGAGACAAATGAAACAGTGAGTTTTAATGTATTTGGTATTTCAGAGCACTTTACGCCAACTGGTAATGGACAAGTGATTTTGACAGAAGAACAAGAAGCAGCAGTTAATCAAGTGATTAAAACAGCTGGTTTTGACGATCAGATTACTGTAGACCGTTCAGCTAAATTTGTAGTCGGTTATGTAACCGAATGTGTGCCTCACGAAGATTCTGACCATTTATCAGTGACACAAACAGAAGTTGATAATGGTGAAGTGTTACAAATTGTCTGCGGCGCAGCTAATATTCGTAAAGGTCAAAAAGTCGTTGTTGCTAAGCCTGGTGCTGTTATGAATGACGGTTTAATTATTTGGCCTGGTGAACTACGTGGCGTGAAGAGTAATGGTATGATTTGTTCGGCTAAAGAGCTAGGTGTAGAAAATCCGACAGGTAAAAAAGGAATCCTAGTGCTAGATGAGCAAGCAGAAACTGGAAAAGCATTTTTCGACTTATAATCTAAACAGAAGAAAGGGGTGTTGCTTCCATGGTACGCAATCACTTTGATGAGGAAAAACGCTCAAATCCTTTGCAGCGTAAAGCATTTCCTAATTATTTAATCACACAAACAGATAATGACCAAAATAAAGAGGTTAAGGAAACAAAACAAGCTGATTCCTTTATAGCGGAGAGTATGTTGGATGCAACACCAACTATTCCTTTCCTCAGAGAGTCAAAAGACAGCTTTAATGACCATCTTTTTGAGCAAAAGGAAGAAGAAAAAGTTGTCCAAAAAGACTATTTTGTCGAAGAAAAAAAACGCTTCGAAAAGGAAAAACGAACACAGGCTAGTGCAACATCATTTTCGCTTTATAAGAGTCGTCGACCGTTTAAGCCAACCGAAGTTCCTTCCCTTTGGAATAGTTTAACTTACCGTACCGAAACCGATGATAAACTAGATTATTCACGTCTAAAAAAAGAACTACAAGTCGCTGATGATGATTTGATTTTGGTTGATTTGAATCCTAAACAGCCATTACCACCCTCAAAAACAAGCAAACCTCTCGTTCAAGAAGAGGTTGAAGCTGAATTACCAAATAAGACCAAAAAAGCGCTCAATCGCTCGCTTTTAGGGATTATGGAGGAAGAAGGCTTAGCTAATCAAGCACTAGCAAATAATGCTCGTCCAGCTAAACCGAATCATAGTGGCTTTCATTCGTTTTTTGAATAAGAGTCATCCACAAAGCAGTTGACTTGTTTTTTTTAGTGAAAGTGGTATACTTTCGAGGTGTGTTTTTTTATAAATTTACGTATATAAGTTTCTTGTCGAGTTATTTTAAAGAGGCAAGTGTTTCGAGTTAGTGGAGGAATATAATGAATAATGAACGAATTTATCACTTTGTGGGGATTAAAGGATCGGGTATGAGTGCATTAGCCTTGATTCTTCATGGTAAAGGTTACCAAGTGCAAGGGTCAGACGTAGAAACTTACTTTTTTACTCAAAAGGGTCTCGATGAAGCGAACATCACCATTTATCCGTTTGGAGCCGACAATATTAAAGAAGGGTTAACTGTTATTGCAGGAAATGCCTTCTCAGATGATCATGAAGAAATTGTCCGAGCAAAAGAGCTTGGTCTTGAAGTCATTCGCTATCACAATTTTATTGGCGAATTTATTAATGACTATACAAGTATTGCCATTACAGGATCACATGGAAAAACATCAACAACAGGCTTATTATCACATGTTTTAGGTGGCATTAAACCCACATCATACTTAATTGGTGATGGAACGGGCTACGGCCGTGAAGATGCAGATTTTTTTGTATTGGAAGCATGTGAATACCGTCGTCACTTTTTAGCATATTCTCCTGATTATGCAATTGTAACGAATATTGATTTCGACCATCCTGATTATTATACCGATATTAAAGATGTTTTTTCAGCTTTTGAAGAATTTGCTTCTCAAGTGAAAAAAGGGATTATTGCATGCGGAGATGATTTGTATATCCGCCATTTTAATCCAGATTATCCGGTTATGTTTTATGGGTTTAACAGCGACAATGATGTTGTAGTAACGAATGTTGAAAAAACGACAGCAGGATCTATTTTCGATGTAACTATTAAAGGCCAATACTACGGCCGTTTTAGTATTCCATCATTTGGCGACCATAATATCTTGAATTCTTTAGCAGTGATTACGTTCTGTTATTTAGAAGGATTAGACAAAGAAGCTGTTCAAGCCCAATTAACAACCTTTACAGGTGTGAAACGTCGCTTTACTGAAAAAATGGTGGAAGATATGGTCATCATTGACGACTATGCCCACCATCCACAAGAAATTAAAGCGACTCTGGATGCAGCTAAGCAAAAATATCCACAACGTGATATTATTGCCGTATTCCAGCCACATACCTTTACGCGTACCGTGGCATTGATGAGTGAATTTGGGGAAGCCTTGAATGAGGCCGATGCCGTATTCTTATGCGACATTTTCTCTTCTGCTCGTGAGCAAAAAGGAGATGTTTCTATCCTTGATCTAGCTGGAAAAGTAGAAAAAGGGGCCGAAATTCTTGTTATTGACAATATGTCACCATTATTAGCCTATAAAGATGCAGTGGTGATTTTCATGGGTGCTGGCGATATTCAAAAATTCGCTGCTTCATATGAAGAACTTTTAAGCCACAGTGTAAAACGTACAAACTAATTGATACTAAAAGACGGGAGAATCCCCGTCTTTTTTTGTAGACTAGGGGATTATAAGTTCAGCCATCAATGTCTAGCTCCCAAGTCCTGACCTAGTGAAAAAAAGATAAATTTGCCCCATTGCGCGCTTCGCTGCTCGCTAACGCATATCATTCGACTAACCCGCTGAAGCGTGAAGTCTCCTGACAATTCAGGGTCAAATTTCCTATTTTTTCATAGGTCAAGGCGGACTTGTCCGCTTTTCTTGTTAAACAGGCTGGTAGAATCGCTTGTGATAGATAAGTCGGTTAGAGTTTGCTAAAATAAAGATAATCATAAGTGTGCAGAAAGGAACGATAGCGATGGCGTTGGAGGATATTAAAATCGGTAAAACGATTGATGAGATTGAAGAAGGGGATTCACTGAGTGTAACGGAAGTCATTGAATTGAAAGATATTTTACTCTATCTAGGATTGACAAATGACAACAATCCGCTCTATCTTCAATATGATTACACGCAATTGACAAAATATAAAAAACCAATTGTGCCAGCTGTCTTGATTATTGGAATTTTAACAAGTAATGTTTCCAAACATCTTCCAGGACCAGGTTCAAATGTGGTTGATGTCTCACTCGATATATTAGAACCCATCCACCATAGTACAACGATTACCTTTGAGTTTGAAGTAAAACGGGTAGATGAACGAAGAGAGCAAGTGACGATTGCGGTAGAAGGAAATTCACTTTCAGGTGATCGCTTGTTGGAAGCTGAATTAATTGTTGAGACACCGGAAAAACTGATTGTTTCACATCCGGAAACCATTGAATAAAAATGAGAAAGTTGGTTTTAAACAGATGGCAGAAAAAAAGAAATTATTATTATTAGACGGAAGCAGTTTGGCTTTTCGATCGTTCTACGGTTTATTAGATTTAAATCGTTTTAAAAATCAAAATGGCTTGCATACCAATGCCTTATTTGCTTTTAATCGCTTTTTAGATAAATTGTTAGAAACAGAAAATCCAACACATATGTTGGTTGCATTTGATGCAGGGAAAACAACTTTCCGTACAGAAGCTTACAAAGAATACAAGGGTGGCCGTCAATCGATGCCGTCAGAATTGGCTGAGCAATGGCCTTATTTTAAAGTATTAATTGATGCACTAGGAAGTAAAACCTATGAATTGGTTAATTACGAGGCTGATGATATTATCGGAACTTACGCAAGGCAAGCAGAAGAGCAAGGCTTTGATGTTGTTATTATAACTGGTGATAAAGATTTGACTCAATTAGCTTCAGACCAAACGCGAGTGGATATTACGGTTAAAGGAGTTTCTGAATTAAAGGCTTATACACCAGCTTCTATTCGAGAGGAAATGGGAATTGAGCCCCTTCAAATCATTGATCTAAAAGGCTTGATGGGCGATACATCGGATAATTATCCAGGTGTTAGAAAAGTTGGCGAAAAAACAGCCCTTAAATTAATCAAAGAGTATGGTTCTGTTGAAAACCTTTATGAGCATGTCGATGACATGAAAAAAAGTAAAATGAAGGATAATCTTATTGAAGATAAGGACAACGCCTTCTTATCGAAGCAATTGGCAACTATTGATATCGCTACACCAGTTGAAATGGACCTTGAAGAACTAGCGCTTAGTGAGAAAGATCATGAGAAACTAGTAGCCTTTTACCGTGAAATGAACTTCAATAGTTTCTTAGACAATCTCGGTCATTCAGAAGAAGACCAGTCTGAAGCCTTTAAAGACATCCATTATGAACGTGTGGAAGACATTACAGATAAACATTTTAGCGATAAAATGGGTCTTTATGTTGAAATGCTAGACGACAATTACCACTACGGCAAAATGATAGGTGTGGCTTGGGGAGATGCCAATCATTTATATGTCGCGCCAATTGAACGAGTCCTAGAATCAGAAGCCTTTAAAAAATGGGCGGCAGATGATCGTAAAGAGAAACTCGTTTATGATGCCAAACGAACGATAGCGATGTTACACTATGGCGGTATTAGCTTAAGAGGCGTATCGTTTGATGTTTTATTAGCATCGTATATCATTAATACCAATGATAGTGGCAGTGATATTGCAGCTGTGGCTCAAGAGTATAACTATACCGATGTTTCTTTTGATGAAACCATTTATGGGAAGGGTGCTAAGTTAGCTGTACCTGAAGATGAATCAGTTTTATTTGAGCATTTAGCTCGAAAAGTTCAAGCGATCTTGAAACTAGAAGAACCGCTACAAATCGAACTGGAAAAAAATAATCAGCATGACCTTTATTTTGATATGGAATTACCACTTGCTAAAGTTTTAGCCAAAATGGAATTAAGAGGAATTAAGGTAGAGCCAGAGAAATTGGAGAAAATGAAAGTAGAATTCTCTAAACGATTAGATGAAATGGAAGAGGCCATTTATGAAGAGGCTGGCGAACCCTTTAACGTTAATTCACCAAAACAGTTAAGTGTTATTTTATTTGAAAAAATGGGACTGACACCAATTAAGAAAACGAAGACAGGTTTTTCAACAGCCGTTGATGTGTTAGAAAAATTAAGTGCGACAGCGCCTATCGCTCAAATGATCTTAGATTATCGACAGTTAGCTAAACTACAATCGACTTATGTGGAAGGGTTATTGAAGTTTATTAAAGCTGAAACAGGTAAGGTACATACACGTTATGTGCAAACATTAACCCAAACTGGACGTTTAAGTTCAACGGATCCTAACTTGCAGAATATTCCGATTCGCATGGAAGAGGGGCGTAAGATTCGCCAAGCCTTTGTGGCTGAAAAAGAAGGGTGGAAGATTTTTGCATCTGACTATTCTCAAATCGAATTGCGCGTATTGGCTCATATCTCAGGTGATATTCATATGAAGGAAGCCTTCGTTGAAAATCAAGATATCCATACCTCAACTGCTATGCGTGTCTTTGGTATCGAACATGAAGCGGATGTCGACAGCAATATTCGCCGCCAAGCAAAAGCTGTAAACTTTGGAATCGTTTATGGGATTAGTGATTATGGACTGTCACAAAACTTGAATATTACACGTAAACAGGCTAAAGAATTTATTGACCGTTACTTTGAGAAATACCCAGGCATCCAACAATTTATGGCTGATATTGTTGAAGAAGCTAAGGAAAAAGGATTTGTGGAAACACTCTTCCATCGTAGACGTTACTTACCCGACATTTCGAGTAGTAACTTCAATCTACGCTCGTTTGCAGAACGAACTGCAATTAACTCGCCTATTCAAGGATCAGCAGCCGATATTATTAAAGTGGCAATGATTCGTATGGAAGATGAGATTGAAAAACGTGGCTTACAAGCAAAAATGCTCCTACAAGTACACGATGAGTTAATCTTTGAATGCCCTGAAGAAGAAGTGGCTATTTTAGAAGAGCTTGTCCCGCAAGTGATGGAGCATGCGGTTGAATTAAGTGTGCCGCTAATTGTCGATAGTAATTACGGTGATAGCTGGTACGAAGCAAAATAAATAATCATTCAGAAAGGAAAATAGGCGTGCCTGTTTTCTTTTCTGTTCTTATAAGGAGAAGATAAGTATGCCAGAACTTCCAGAAGTAGAAGTTGTTCGCAGAGGATTAAATCAAACGATTGCCCATTCGACGATTAGTCATGTGGATGTCTTTTGGAGTCGCATGATTACACCACCATTTTCATCTGAAAAATTTAAAGACGTATTAGCTGGTGAAACCATTCATACGGTTGAGAGACGAGGCAAATATTTGATTTTCCTATTGGATAATTGGGTTATGGTGTCCCATTTGAGAATGGAAGGCAAATACGAAGTCGTTGACAGTAAGGAAGACTATAAAAAGCATACCCATGTGGTTTTTCATCTAAGTGACGGCAGGGATTTGCGTTACCTTGATGTGAGGAAATTTGGTCGTTTTTCACTTGTACCCATTGATAAGCAAGATGATTACGAACCCTTTAAAAAATTAGGTCCAGAACCAACAGCAGAAAGTTTCCGTTTTTCAGATTTTAAACAGCGCTTATCTCGTACTAGTCGTGCCATTAAAACGGTTATTTTAGACCAGCACGTGGTGGCAGGTGTCGGCAATATTTATGCGGATGAATCGTTATTTGAAGCAGGTGTTCATCCTCAAAAACCAGCCAATGAGCTGAATGAAACAGAAAGTCGGCAACTTCATCAAGCTATTATAGCGGTTATTGGCCGTGCTGTTTCAGCAGGCGGTTCGACTATCCGAACCTATAAAAACAGCTTTGGTGAAGAAGGGCATTTCCAAATTTATTTAAATGTTTATGGGAAAAAGAATCAAGCTTGTCCACGTTGCGGCACGCCAATTGAAAAAATAAAAGTCGGCCAAAGAGGCACTCATTTTTGTCCCAACTGCCAGTATTACGCTAGTGAACAAGAGGGGGACAAATAAATGTTTGTACTTGGTTTAACGGGTTGTATCGCAACTGGAAAATCAACCGTATCGCGCTATTTAGCCTCTAAGGGAATTGCTATTGTCGATGCCGATTTAGGAGCTCGTCAAGTGGTTGAAATTGGTAGTCCTGGCTTACAGGCCATTGCTGACTATTTTGGTCCAGACGTGTTGTTGGAGGATGGCAGTTTAAATCGAAAGAAATTAGGCAGCCTTATTTTTTCAGATTCTGAAAAAAGAGCAGCCCTCGATGGCTTATTGGACGGGTATATCCGCCAATGGATGCGTGATCAAATTGATTTTCATCGTCAAAATGGCGTTGATTTATTAGTATTAGATATTCCGCTCTTATTTGAAGCAGGCTACGCCCCTCTTTGTGATGCTATTATGGTTGTTTATACGCCAAAGGAGTTACAGTGTCAGCGTTTGATGCAACGTGATGACTTAACCAAAGCTCAAGCCATTGACCGCATGAACAGCCAACTATCGATAGAAATAAAAAAAGAAAAAGCAGATATTGTCATTGATAATAGTGGCAATTTGGCAGAAACCTACTTACAAGTTGATCAATGGCTAGCTAAAAGATCTGTTGAAAACTAGCCCGAGCGCTTGATAAATATGGTATAATTGCCGTAATAAAGAAGACTAGAAAGGGGTTAAGAAGATGCAATGTCCAAAATGTCATTATAGTGGAAGTCGGGTTGTGGACAGCCGCCCCATCGATGATAATAACTCGATTCGTCGCAGACGCGAATGTGAGAGTTGCCACCAACGATTTACAACATTTGAGCGAATTGAACAATCACCATTATTGGTTATTAAAAAGAACGGCACGCGTGAAGAATTTAGCCGTGAAAAATTGTTACGTGGTCTCGTAAGGTCATGTGAGAAACGCCCAATTGCACTGGAACAATTAGAAGACTTAGTCAATACCGTTGAAAAAGAAATCCGCTCACAAGGTGAGAATGAAATTTCATCTCTAGAGATTGGCAAGTATGTGATGGATGAATTGGTAAAAATTGACGATGTTGCTTACATTCGATTCGCCAGTGTTTACCGCCAATTTTCAGACCGTCAAACCTTTTTAGATGAGCTGAAAAAATTGGAAAAGAAAGACCCCCGTGAAGCGGATGCCCCAGCATCAGGGCAAGATGGAGAGGATTCTTAACCATGACTTATCCGTGGAAAGAATTAAGTCCAAAAGATTCATTGACGGTTCGCCAAACTGCCGTTATTTCTGATTGTGATAAACAGGTTGTCACTCTCCTGTATCAACCCATTATTGGGCCTCATGCCTATAGTTTATATATGCTATTGCTAGCTGAAGTTACGGGTGGCCTTTATAAGAGTGAAGACCGTCTTCATGCTGATTTGTTGAGCACATTAGGGCTAGGTATTCCAGAGCTTTATCAGGCTCGGGTTCGTTTGGAAGCCATTGGATTATTAAATACCTATCTTAAAAAAGAGGGCGATAAGCATTATCTTTATGAACCATGCCCACCTCTGACGAGTAAGCAATTTTTTGAAGATGATTTAATGCGTCTATTGTTAATGGAATATGTGGGAGAGAACAAACTACGGTTACTACAAGAAAAGTTTACTTATCCACTCGTTGATCAAGCACATTTTCAAAAGATTACCAAATCATTTTTAGAGGTTTATGATTTATCGAGTCAAGCTTATAGCAATAAAGCTCAAGCATTGCCACAAGGGCAGGCTTATCTACAAGCTAAAAATGGCCAATCACCTAAACTAAGTACAGCGACATTTGATTTTCAATTGTTAAAGCAATTCTTACAAAAGGAATTTTTTAACCAGGACGCTTTAACAGACGAGGTTCAATCTGCCATAGTCGTTTATCACCACATGTATGGTCTGGATGAAATGGCAATGGCTAACTATTTACTTCGTGCAGCTAACCTGGAAACAGGTCACATTAACTTAAGAGAACTTGAAAAAAGTGTCTTAGATGAAAGAGACCAGCTCGTTTATCCTGCTATGCCACTGCAAGACAAGGTGATGTCTACAATTGAGAAACAGAGCCAAAAAGCTGATGATCGCCAAAAAGAATTAACACAAGCAGGTTATACACCGGCGGAAATTGCGTTAGTTCTTCAAAGCGAACGAATGACACCGATGGCTTTTATTAGCGGGATAAAGAAGCAAAAAAATGGAACGGTTACGTCTGCTGAGAAAAAATTAGTGTCTGTCTTACTGGCAGATCACAAATTAGAGCCAGCTGTTTTGAATATGCTTATTTATTATTCCTTAGTCATTCAAAAGCACCCGACCTTGGTGAAAAATATCGTTGAGGCGATTGCCAATGACTGGACACAGTCTAATGTGACTCGACCTGAGCAAGCCATTGAAAAGACCAAACAGTTTGTAGGTCAGAAAAAAGCTGCTGCAGAAAAACGAGAAGAAAATCGCTCAGCCCGTTACTACGGTAAAAATGTGGTCCGAAAGGTTGAGAAATTACCTGATTGGGCCAAAGACAATCAAGGTCCTGTTACGGAAGAATTATTACCAGAAGATGTTCAGAAGAAATTTAATGAACGATTGAAGAAATTTAGAAATAGTGGAAAGGCAGGGGATTCATGATGGATCATGTGGGAAAAGGATTTCGAAATTATTTGAACCGTCCCGGTAACAGTGAAAAATTTGAACAAATGGTTCAATCCATTCTTGCCGACTCCGATGTTCAACTCTTTTTGTCTAAACATGAAGACCAATTATCGCAAGCAGTGGTAACCAATAGTTACTCAAAATTGCATGAATTTGTTCAAGAAAAAAGAAAGTTAGCAAGAGGGGAAGAGGGCCAAAATCCTGGTTATATTCCTGAATTAGCGATTAATGCGGGCTATATCGATGTGGTTTATAAACCAAGTCCAGATACGATACGTAAGGAACGTGAGAAAGAATTGCGTAATCGTATTAACTCGATTAATATCTCTAAGGATGCGCGTTCTGCAACAATGGAGAAGTTCTTACAGACTTCTGACCGAATGGAAGTTTTGGAATTAGCTTTTAATTTCGTTGAAGCCTATCATGAAAATCCTAGAGACCACCACCAAGCGCTATACTTACACGGACCTTTTGGTGTTGGGAAGACCTACCTACTTGGTGCAATTGCCTACGAATTATCTTTGCACGGGCATTTAACGACCTTAATGCATTACCCAACCTTTACTCAAGAGATGAAGGCCTCAATCGCTGATCAAACTGTTCAAGAGAAATTAACAATTATTAAGAACAGTGAAATATTGATGCTGGATGATATTGGAGCTGAAGTTAATTCAACTTGGATTCGCGATGAAGTGTTAGGTGTTATTCTGCAGCACCGTATGCAAGAAAAATTGCCGACTTTCTTTTCTTCGAATTTAACCTTTGAAGAGTTGGAACACCATTTACGAATTGGTAACCGCGGTGAAGATGAGCCGATTAAGGCAAAACGCTTGATGGAACGGGTGAAATACTTGTCTAAGCAAGTCACTATGACGGGTAAAAATCGCCGCTTGGAATCTTAATATAAAAATAAACTTGCTTTTTAAAAAAGATAGTGGTTTAATATGGTCAGATTATAATAAAAATCGTTGAGAAAGACACACAACTAAAGTGTTATTTGTAGAGAGAGATGGCTTGGTGAAACATCTCAATAAGCTTTGGATTGGACCACTTTCGAGAAGACTTTCTGAATTGAGTAGGAAAGGCCGGGCACGCCCGTTATAGCGTCTAAAGAGTTATCAGCCTAATTGGCGGTAACTGAATTTGGGTGGAACCACGTTAAAATTGAAGCGTCCCATTTCTAGGTGTCAATGCACTTAGAAATGGGGCTTTTTTGTTTTTTGGTCCCAAATTAAACACTCATTCAATAAAAAATGGAGGAATTATGATGGCAGAAATTAAAATTACTTTTCCAGATGGCAATATAAAGTCATTTGAACAAGGTGTGACTGTTGAAGAAGTCGCAAAAAGTATAAGTAATAGCTTAGCTAAAAAAGCTTTGGCTGGTAAATTAAATGGTGAATTGATTGATTACACACGTGCAATTGAAGAAGATGGGACACTTGAAATTGTAACAGCTGATCATGAAGATGCGCTCTTTATTTTGCGCCACTCGACAGCTCACTTGATGGCTCATGCCTTAACACGTTTGTTCCCAGGTATTCATTTTGGAGTAGGGCCAGCGATTGAGTCAGGTTTCTATTATGATACTGATATGGCTGAACAATTAACTGAAGAGCAATTACCATTAGTTGAAGAAGAAATGAAGAAAATTATCCGCGAAAATTACCCAATCGTTCGCAGAGAAGTGAGTCGTCAAGAAGCGCTTGAACTGTTTAAAGCAGACCCATATAAAGTTGAATTAATTACAGCTTTACCTGAAGACGAAGTCATTACTGTCTATACTCAAGAAGACTTTACTGACCTGTGTCGTGGTGTTCATGTTCCGTCGACAGGGAAAATCCAAATTTTTAAATTACTATCATTAGCTGGTGCATATTGGCGTGGAAACTCAGACAACAAAATGATGCAACGTGTATACGGAACAGCATTCTTTGATAAAAAAGCGTTAGCTGAGTTCTTGAAAATGCGTGAAGAAGCTAAAGCACGTGACCACCGTAAATTAGGTAAAGAACTCGACTTGTTTATGGTTTCGCCAGAAGTTGGCTCAGGATTGCCATTCTGGTTACCAAAAGGGGCAACCATTCGTCGTACATTAGAACGTTATATTGTCGACAAAGAAGTGAGCTTAGGGTACCAACACGTTTACACACCAATTATGGCGAATGTTGATTTATATAAAACATCTGGCCACTGGGATCACTACCATGAAGATATGTTCCCACCAATGGATATGGGTGACGGTGAAATGTTAGTGCTACGCCCAATGAACTGCCCACATCATATGATGGTTTATAAAAATGATGTTCACAGCTACCGCGAATTGCCCATTCGAATTGCTGAACTAGGTATGATGCACCGCTATGAAAAATCAGGCGCATTGTCTGGTTTACAACGTGTGAGAGAAATGACATTAAATGATGCTCACGCTTTTGTTCGTCCGGATCAAATCAAGGAAGAATTTAAACGTACACTTGAATTAACATTAGAAGTTTACAAAGACTTCAGTATTACAGACTATCGCTTCCGCTTGAGCTACCGTGATCCTGAAGACAAAGAGAAATACTTTGACGATGATGATATGTGGAACAAAGCAGAGAGCATGTTAAAAGAAGCAATGGATGAAATGGGACTAGAGTATTTTGAAGCAGTAGGCGAAGCAGCCTTCTACGGTCCTAAATTAGATGTTCAATTCAAGACTGCTATCGGCCTTGAAGAAACAATGTCGACAATTCAATTAGACTTCCTATTACCAGAACGCTTCGATTTAACCTATGTCGGTGAAGATGGTGAAAATAACCACCGTCCAGTTGTTATCCACCGTGGTGTTATTTCAACAATGGAACGTTTTGTAGCTTACTTGATTGAAGAGTATAAGGGGGCTTTCCCAACTTGGTTGGCTCCTGTTCAAGCAACAATCATTCCGGTTAATTTAGATCTTCATGCTGATAAAGCTTATGAATTGAAGGCTGAAATGGCGCGTCTAGGTATGCGAGTAGACGTTGATGATCGCAACGAAAAAATGGGCTATAAGATTCGTGCATCACAAACGCAAAAAATTCCATATCAAATCGTCATTGGTGATAAAGAAGTGGAAGAAAATACAGTGACTGTTCGTCGTTATGGTTCAAAAGACATGAATACTCTGTCAAAAGCTAAATATTTAGAATCTGTTGTGGACGAAATTAGAAATTTCAAATAAAATAGACGCTAATAAGAAAAACCCCTCACTTTTTTAAGGGGTTTTTCTTAATAGAGAGGTGAATAAGGTGTTACGAGATAAATTAATGACACGCTTGACTGAGCGAGAAGAAGAAATAATTGCATTGCGTCGTCATTTCCATGAGAATGCGGAGATTTCTCACCACGAATTTCAAACAGCAGATACGATTGCTGCTTTTTATGAAGGTAAAGATGTCCATATTCAACGTAATGTGGGAAATGGTGTTGGAATCGTTGTAACGATTGAAGGAAAGTCTCCAGGCAAAAAAATTGGTTTACGTGCCGATTTTGATGCTCTTCCAATAGAAGAAGAAACAGGTTTGGCTTTTTCATCTAAAAATCCGGGTGCGATGCATGCTTGTGGCCATGATGGGCATACGGCTTATTTAATGATTTTGGCAGATAGCTTGATTGAATTAAAGGATGAATGGTCAGGAACGATTAAGATTGTCCACCAACATGCTGAAGAAGTTCCACCATCCGGCGGTAAGAGTATCGCTGAGTCAGGTGTCTTAGATGACTTAGATGAAATTTATGGTATCCATTTCTTCCCCAATTTTGACGTTGGTGAAATCAATTATACAAGCGGCTGGGCATTTGCTGGCTGTAGCGATTTATCAATTAAGATTAAAGGTAAGGGCGGTCATGGTTCAATGCCGCACTTAAGTAATGATGCCATTGTTGCTGCGTCATCATTAGTGATGAATTTACAAACGGTTGTTTCTCGCCGTGTGAATCCTTACGATATGGCCGTTGTCACAATTGGTTCGTTTGAAGGAGTAGGCGCAAGTAACGTCATCAAAGATAGTCTGATTCTTCGTGGCGATGCGCGCTATATGGACGTTGAAGTTGGTAAGCAAATCGAGAAAGAAATTAGACAGTTACTTCGTGGTTTGGAAGAAAGTTTCGGCGTTGAAACAGAATTTGAATATTTGTGGGACTATCCACCTGTTTACAACCATCCTGAGCAAACAGAAAAAGTTGTTGCAGCTTTAGAAAAATATGGTGTAGGCGACTACATGGATAAGGTTGTAGCGGGACCTGCTTCAAATGGAGCAGAGGACTTTGGTCAATACTTATTAAAAATACCGGGATCATTTGTTAATGTGGGTTGTAAACCAGACACAGAAGACTACTACATGAACCACCATCCAAAATTTGATTTAAATGAAAAAGCTCTCTTAGTTGCTGCAAAAGCAGTAGGTGATATTGCCTTAAGTGTTTTAGGGGAACAAGATTAAATCATAATAAATAACTCTTGCAGAAAGACTGTAAGAGTAGTAAAATCGTCTAAGGATGAAAAAATTGTAAAAACATTTGACATCTTCGGAAGTCCATTATATAATATACAAGTTGAGAAATGTAAGCAGAAGCACCCGCTTCTCGCCTAAGTTGATAATTGTGTCCTTGGGCTTGATATGTACAAGTTTGTTACAGTATGGAATACTGTAACTGAGTTGGCGGGTACTTTATGTGCCCGTCAATTTTTTTCTGCCCTTTTCTCTCAAAAATTATGGAGGTGTATGACCATAGCTAAAGATATGATGGTAAATGACGGCATCCGTGCTCGTGAACTGCGAGTTATCGGTAGTAATGGTGAACAAGTCGGAGTTGTAACGAAAGCAGAAGCTTTAAAACTAGCTGAAGCAACGAATCAAGATCTTGTATTAGTTTCGCCAAATGCAAACCCGCCAGTAGCCCGTATTATGGATTACGGAAAATTCCGTTTCGAACAACAAAAACGTGAACGTGAAGCTCGTAAAAACCAAAAAGTGGTCAACATCAAAGAAGTGCGACTAAGTCCTTCCATCGATGAGAATGATTTCCAAACGAAGATGCGTAATGCGCGTAAGTTCTTGGAAAAAGGCGATAAAGTAAAAGCATCTATTCGCTTTAGAGGACGTGCGATTACTCATAAAGAAATCGGACAAAAAGTCCTAGATCGTCTATCATCTGAACTTTCAGATGTTTCTACAATCGAATCCCATCCACGTATGGACGGCAGAAGCATGTTCTTGATGCTGGCTCCAAAAACAGAGAAGTAACTTATTTAGGAGGAAAGACTAATGCCAAAACAAAAAACACACCGTGCCTCAGCGAAACGCTTTAAGAGAACTGGTAATGGTGGATTGAAACGCTACAGTGCTTTTACTAGCCACCGTTTCCACGGAAAAACTAAGAAACAAAGACGTCAATTACGTCGCCCATCTATGGTATCTGCATCTGATATGAAACGTATCAGCCAACAGTTATCACAAATGAAATAAGTATACACTAACGAATACAGAAGAGACGAAAGTTCTCATAAGGAGGAATTACCATGCCACGTGTAAAAGGTGGAACAGTAACACGCCAACGTCGTAAAAAAGTATTGAAATTGGCTAAAGGTTATTATGGTTCAAAACATACATTATTTAAAACAGCTAAACAACAAGTGATGAAATCTCATATGTACGCATATAGAGACCGTCGTCAGAAAAAACGTAACTTCCGTAAACTATGGATTGCTCGTATTAACGCAGCAGCTCGTATGAACGGCCTAAGCTACAGCAAACTAATCCACGGTATGAAAGTTTCTGGAAATGAAATGAACCGTAAAATGTTGGCTGACTTAGCAGTTAACGATGCAGCAGCTTTCACTGCAATTGCAGAACAAGCTAAAGCAGCACTAGCTAAATAATTTAAACCAATTTGAGAGAGCAGGCGAATGCCTACTCTCTCTTTTTTTTGTCTTTTTGTCGATACAAAGTAGAAATGACGGCTGTAAGATTTTTGATAATCACATAAGTAGGTAAATCTATATGAGGATAGAAAAAAGCCCCAAAGGAGTACACCTTTGGGGCTGGTTTGATTTTGGATTAGATAGCGCCGACTTTCTTTCCTGTGCGGCGCTCAATCATAAGTAAGGCTTCACGTTTGACAGGTTTACGTGAGCGTGGCTTTGTAAACACCGATCCATACTTCTCGTCGATTTTTTTCTCTACGTAAAGCACTTGTTTCATGTGCGGTGATAATCCAGCAGGTCCTAATACCTTCATGCGTGTCCCTCCTTTTTGATTTTGTAACAGTATTTGATATTTATTATATATCTGTTACACATCTATTATACATTATTCTGCAGCGTTTAACACACTTTTTAACATTTTTGTAAAAGATGTGAAGTCAATCTCGTTAGTATTGATAGGTTCTAAAAACCATGCAATCATCTCGTCCATCGTCATTTCAGACTTTTCTGAGATATCATAAAGAGGTTCCATAGCATCTTCATCTTCGTTATAGACGTAGACCATTAAATACGGATTGGTTGTCATTCCGATATATGTATCAGGTTTAATCATGAAGAGAATTAAGTCATCAAAATCAGAATAAATCCGACGTAATGTGGAATCAGAAAGACTAAGTTTACGACGCAGCTGTGCTAACTGACTTTTTGGAGAAAATGGGTTAACTATTTCTTCCAGATAAGCATCAAGTAAGTCCACCTCTTCGCCGTAAAGTGTTGACTGCAGGTAAGGAATATCAACCGAATTATTCATGAGCATATCAGCAATATGTTGCTTGTGAATCCCTATTTTGTAATGGATAGTTGCTCGAATTCGATCAGCAATAATGTCTTCCAAACCAATGACATTGATAGAAAGGCCATCGCTTGTCTGGATGCATATAATCCGGTCTTCATCTGCATTTTTTAACTTACTATCAGGAATTTCAACCAAAGATTCTAGTTTTGGATGGAATCTCATCACGTTGCCACCTAGCATATTGATACCAGCTTCTTCCATGCTGATGTAACCTAAGTCGGCTAAACAGTCCATGATAGCTTGATGGTCAGGGCCTACAAAATCAATATCATTAGTCATATACTTACCCTGTGTATACATCTCAACAGATAGACCACCCACAACAATTAGTGTGACATTAATTTTTTCTTTTACGTATGAGGTAATCACGCCGGCCGTACGAGTGTGCTTTTCGACCGTTGAAATCTCCTTATTCATTGCGATATCTTGAATAATAGAACGAGCCTCTTGTAGGTTCATTTTTTCACCTTCCTCCTGTTTAGTTTACCATTTTTATAAGCTGTAATTCGAACTTTTGTGATAAGTACATATTAAAACTCTTTTTTTGTCGATACAAAGTAGGAATGACGGCAGTATCTTACATCTAGCAACCCAAATGTGACTTATAGCTGAAAATTTGCGCTGTATCTCACATTTAGGTGAGGACATGCAAGATACAGCCATAAAAATGAACGTCTATCTCACATCACGAGTCAATATTCTTTGTTTTTTTCCTAATCTTTTAAAAGTATAAATGGTTTGAACGCTAGAAAGAGTATGTTAGGCTAAGAATGAATGATATCAGACTAGGAGGTAGTATGATGACTGAAAAGAAAATGAACTTACCGGATGTTCATACGGAACTCTACATCAACGGGAAGTGGGAAAATGGCGAGAAAGAACGGATTGCTGTCATTAATCCTGCAACAAGTGAGACAATCGCAGAAGTAGCCCAAGCTAGTAAAAAAGACACAGAACGAGCAGTGGTAGCTGCTAAAGCAGCATTTAAGACTTGGTCAGAAATGGAACTAAAAGACCGCGTTAGTATTTTGCATAAAGTGGGCGATCTATTAGAAGAACACGCTGACCGTTTGGCGCTTATTATGACTTTAGAGCAAGGCAAACCGCTAAAAGAAGCAAAAGGTGAGATTCAAACTAATATTGAAAGTATCCATTGGAATGCGGAGGAGGCGCGTCGTATTTATGGTGAAACAATACCTGCGCCCAATAACCATAAATTCGAAGTGAAAAAGCAAGCAGTTGGTGTTGTTGGTGCCATCACACCATGGAATTTTCCATCCAGTATGATTGTAAGGAAAATAGCACCTGCATTAGCAGCAGGTTGTACCGTCGTATTAAAACCTGCGAGCAGCACACCGCTATCAGCAATTGCTATTTTTGAATTATTCGAAGCAGCAGGCTTGCCAGCTGGAGTTGCAAACTTAGTGATGGGATCAGCTAGTGATATTGGTGACGTGTTAACAACAAGCAAAGACGTTCGAAAATTAACCTTTACGGGCTCCACCAAAGTCGGTCAGCTACTTTATGAACAATGTGGCCAAACACTTAAAAAATTATCATTAGAGCTTGGTGGTCATGCGCCTTATATCGTTTTTGCTGACAGTGACTTAGATGAAGCAGTTGATGCTCTTGTAAAAATGAAATTTAGAAACAATGGTCAAGCTTGTACAGCGCCTAATCGCATTTTTGTTGAAAAATCAGTTAAAGAAACCTTTGCTGAGCAACTAACCGAAAAGATAAAAGCTATTAAAGTCGGTTACGGCTGGGAAGAAGAGAGCGATGTTGGTCCCCTTATTAACGATGAAGCAAGAGGTACGATTGATCAACAATTGAAAGATGCTTTAGAAAAGGGTGCTAAGCTATTAATAGGTGGCAATCGTCTTACAGAGGGTAACTATCAAAATGGCTTTTTCTATCAACCAACTGTTATTGATGGTGTGACCCAAGATATGAACATATTCTATGAAGAAACTTTTGGACCAGTTATTCCTTTAATCGAATTTGAAAGGGAAGATGAGGTCATTGAAAAGGCCAATGATAGTGACTTTGGTTTAGCTTCTTATGTCTTTACAAATAGTTTAAGAAAGGCAGAAAACTTATCACTCACCCTTGAATACGGCTTAGTAGCTATTAACAACACAGGGGTATCGTTTGCAGAAGCTCCATTTGGCGGTGTGAAATTTTCCGGATTAGGACGAGAAAATGGTAGACAAGGCGTTGAGGAGTTTATCGAAACAAAATTTGTTCATACTTTATACTTAAATTAAATAAAAAGCCCTCTTTTAATAGACGATACGTTTATTAAAAGAGGTTTTTTTTACTATCTTTAACTTTTTGTTTAATTTGTAACAGTTTAGTCACACAAAAAAGTTTGTATTAGAGTATCATAAGGTAAAGCAAAACTTGTATAGGTAGTGATTATGGAAAAGGTGAGTAAATGGAGCGAGCGAAAAATAGAATAGCAATTATCGGAAGCGGTATTAGCGGTTTAGTTGCAGCTTATGAAGTGAATAAGTATATTCAAAAAGAACAGCTGCCTTTTGAATTTATCGTTTTAGAAGAGAGGCTAAGTCCGGGTGGCACGATTAAAACGGTTGAAACGGAAGATGGCTATGTTGACGTGGGGGCAAGTAGCTTTGACCTGAGGCACAGCGATGTTCGGCCTTTTATAGAAGAATTAGGTTTGTCTGATGAACTTCAATATAGTATTGGAGAAAAAATGGATCGATTCAGTGGTCATGAATTTATTCATACCGAAAAACCAACCTACCATGGGATTCCTATGCAATTAAAGGATATTATGCACGACAAAGAACTTTCGCTGAAGGATAAATTGACTGTTATTGTTAATAGTTCGTTTAATAATATGGGAAGGGGAGCCAATCTATGTATCTCAACAGCGAGTTTTTTAGACTATCGTTTCTGCAAAGAAGTTAGTGATCTGATTGCCTATCCCAATTATCCTGAAAATATTTATGGATCAATTGAAGTCAGCCCACCTGAATTCTTTGATACTAATCTTATCACCTTATTTGAGTATACAGACTCTAAAATGAAGCTTGATCCTGAAAAAATTGACTTCTATACAGACGGTTCGGGGAAAGAATATACCTTTAAAAAGGGCATGTCGACCTTAGTAAAACGTTTGTTAAGGGATGTTGAGGGATTTATTCAAACAGATAAAAAATTAGAAAAAATTACACAAATTGATAAAGGTAATCATTTACTCACTCTAAATAAACAAGAAGAGTTACGAGTGGGCTGTGTCATTTCCACCTTACCACTTTCAGAGAACTATGATTTGTTTTCAGAGCAAATTGATGATCAGTTGCTTATACCTAAACCAATTAGTTCCAGTATGGGAACTGTATTTTTTCAGTTTCCAAAAGGGGCTATTGGGACATATCCGGTAGGACATGGTTTTGTTATTCCTAAACGAAGTGAGTTTCAAATTGCCAAAGCTACTTTTCTCAACCGTAAATGGCCATCTTTTGAGAATGCTAAGTATGACAATATCGTTGTTGATATAGGTCGCCGTCAGGAGGATACCATTATCGAGTTACCAGACGAGGTAATATTGGAATTCATTGAGAAGGAATTACAAGAAATAATAAATTTAAAAGCAAGCTATCATTATGCACGCGTTTATCGCTGGCCAGATGTGATTCCTCATATGTCCGTAGATGATCGACAAAGATTAACAAAGAACAGAGAAACTTACAATCAACTGTTTGCTGATAAAGGATTATTTATTGGTGGAAATGGTCTGAGAGGATATGGCTTAAGAAATGCCATTGGTGAAGGCAAGCGGTTAGCAGCGCAAGCAATCGCCTACATGAAAGATAAAAATGGAACAGCTTTTTAACCTGTTTTTTAAAAAGAGATAGGTTAAAAAGTTTTTTTTATGTATAATAAAATAGAAAGCTACTTATATTTTTTAAATCTGTATTATCTTTTGGTGGTTACTGTTACATCTTGTTTCTTTCCTATCTTCTTGTCCTATCATGTTATAATACATAAAAAGATTTTAGAGGGGGCTAGAAGATGGAATTAACAATATTAGGCTTTATGGGTGGTTATCCGTCAAAGGGAATTGGTACGACCTCTTATTTACTAACGTCAGCTGATTTTAGACTGTTGATTGATGTGGGTAGCCAAGCAGTTATCGCTTTAGAAAGACATTTAGATCCCTTAGATTTGGATGCGTTGATTCTAACTCATTATCATCCCGATCATATTGCGGATTTGGGCGTTTTGCAACATACATTCTTGCTAAAAGAAAGGCAAGATGGTAAAGAAAAAACTATTTTACCAATCTATGGACACCAGGAATCAGAACTAGAAAAATTGCGAAATTTTCCTCATGTATCAGAAGCTATCAACTATCAAGCGGGCGAAACCTTGCAGTTGGGACCATTTGATATCCAATTTCTAAGGACTGTTCATCCCGTTGTTTGCTATGCCTTGTCAATCGTTGAGAGAGACAGTGGTAAAAAGTTTGTCTTTACAGCTGACTCTGGTTATTTAGCCGATTTAATTGAATTTTCTCAAAATGCTGACCTCTTGTTAGCCGATACAAATTTTTATGCAGGAAATGAAAATCATCCAGTCCATATGACTTCTAAGGAAGTAGGCGAGCTTGCAAAAGCTGCCGATGTTAAGTCATTAGTCTTGACTCACTTACCACCAGATGGCGATTGGCAACGTCTGTTAGACGAAGCTCAGTTAGCAGCCGGCCATATTAAAGTAACGTTAGCAAAAGAAGATTTAACGATTCAACTATAAAATCAAAGATGTGAAGAAGGGATGATATTTCCAATGTATTTCGTAGACAATCAAAATAATTTAGATCCAAGTGTGAATATTGCACTTGAAACGTTTTTGCTAAAAGAAAAGAAATTAGATGAGCCGATTCTACTTTTCTATATCAATGAACCGTCCATTATTATCGGACGTAATCAAAATACAATTGAAGAGATCAACCAAGGTTATGTCGAAGACCAAGGCATCCATGTTGTACGTCGAATGTCAGGTGGCGGAGCGGTTTACCATGATTTAGGAAACTTCTCATTCTGCTTTATTACAGAAGATGATGGACAATCTTTCCGAGACTTTGCTAAATTTACCGAGCCAGTAATTGGCTTCTTACATAGTGTTGGAGTGAAGGACGCTGCCTTAAAGGGGCGCAATGATCTGACCATTGGAGAGAAAAAGTTTTCTGGCAATGCTATGTATTCAACAAATGGTCGAATGACAGCTCATGGTACGATTCTGTTTGATTCCGATTTAGATGCTATAACGAGCGCATTAAAACCACGTAAAGAAAAAATCGAATCAAAAGGGATTAAATCAATTCGTAGTCGTGTCACAAATATCAAACCGTTTGTTGATGATAACTATAAAGAGCTAACAACCGAAGAATTCCGTGACCTTATGCTACTCTACATTTTTAATGTTGAAGATCGTCAGGATGTGAAAGAGTATCAGTTAACAGAAGAAGACTGGAAACGCGTTTATGAAATCCGAGACCAGTATTTTGGAAATTGGGATTGGAACTATGGAAAATCACCACGCTTTGATGTTGAAATTCGCAAACGTTACCCAATTGGCACGATTGATTTCAATTTTAACATTGAATCATCAACCATTAAACGTGTGAAAGTATATGGTGATTTCTTTGGTCTAGGAGAAATCGCTGATGTGGAAGAAGCGTTAGTAGGAACTTATTTTACAAAAGCAGCTGTAAAAGAAAAGCTTGAATCACTTGATTTGAAAAAGTACTTTGGTAACATTACAGCAGATGAGCTTGCTGAATCCTTATTTGAACAATAAAAATTAAAAAATAGCAATGAAATAATCACCATTCTGATTGTTTCATTGCTATTTTTTTATTCAGGGGCTGAATTCTTTCTTAGCTCCTTTTAATTTTTATGCAAGACCAATTGCGGTTTCCATGCGTTTAAGGGTTGCGTGGGCCACTTTATTGGCACGCTCTGCTCCTTCTTTTAATACATGGTCTAATTCTTCTGATACTAATAGTTCTTGATAACGATTTTGAATGGGCTCTAATATAGCGATAATGGCTTCTGCTAATTGAACTTTAAAGTCACCATAGCCACTGCCAGCAAATTCAGCCTCTAGTTCGTTAATCGATTTTCCGCTAAAGGCAGAGAAAATAGTCAGTAAGTTTGAAATACCAGGTTTATTTTCCTTGTCGTATTCAATGACGCCACTTGAATCAGTTTTAGCACTCTTAATTTTTTTCAAAATCACATTAGGTGGATCTAATAAGGAAATAAAGCCTTTTTGATTAGTATCCGATTTGCTCATTTTTGACGTTGGTTCTTGTAAGCTCATAATACGACTTCCTTCTTCAGCAATCATCGGTTCTGGCATTACTAAAAGCTCATCTTTTTTACTATAACGGTTGTTAAAGCGTTGCACGAAATTTCGTGTTAACTCTAAATGTTGTTTTTGGTCATCGCCAACGGGCACGAAATCTGTATCGTATAAAATAATATCAGCAGCCATTAGTGGCGGGTAAGTTAACAAACCAGCAGAAACTGATTCTTGCTTGCCAGATTTGTCTTTGTATTGGGTCATACGTTCTAATTCGCCAATCGACGTGTGACATTGGACAATCCATGCTGCCTGTGCATGAGCAGGGACATCAGATTGAACAAAAATAGTTGATTTAT
This sequence comes from Jeotgalibaca sp. PTS2502, assembly GCF_001975685.1. Lineage (NCBI taxonomy): Bacteria > Bacillati > Bacillota > Bacilli > Lactobacillales > Carnobacteriaceae > Jeotgalibaca > Jeotgalibaca sp. PTS2502. The sequence goes on along the minus strand of NZ_CP019433.1, from coordinate 1,077,750 downwards.
TTGGATTAATGCCAAGCGCTAAATATAAAGCAGCTAATTCTCTTGTTCGACTTCTTAGTTCACTCGGATCTTGAGGAACGGTAATCGCATGTTGGTTTACAATACAGTATGTACAGTCATATTCATCTTGTAATTCTACAAAATGTTTCATGGCGCCCACATAGTTTCCGATGGTTGGGATACCGCTTGGTTGTACTCCAGAAAATACCTTTTTCTTCACTATCAATCACTCTCCTTAATTCTTCTTATCTATTATAACGTATTTTAGTTAAGTGAGCAGTTATTTCTCTAAATGTTCTTTCAAATGCCTTAATTATAACCATTCTAATTAGATTTTTTTAAAAACGTTTCAAATTATTTATTGTCGTTGGTATAACAATGTTCTTAGGGTAATCAAAAAAAAAATAAAAGCAATTATGAACGATGTTTGACAAAAAAAAGAAAAAAGTTTACAAAATGAGTAGTAATATGATAATTCTTATTGTATAATAATAGTCATAAAGCATATTGGTTTGACTAGATGAGCAATCGCTTAATATGAAAGGGGAGATCCACTTATGGTTACTCTATATACTTCACCAAGCTGCACGTCATGTCGTAAAGCACGAGCATGGTTAGAGGAAAATAACATTCCTTACACTGAACGAAATATCTTTTCTGAACCCTTGTCAGAAATTGAGATCAAAGGTATCTTAAAAATGACAGAAGAGGGAACAGAAGAAATTATTTCTACACGTTCGAAAGCATTCCAAGAAATGAACGTGGATCTTGACGATTTACCGTTAAATACTTTGTTTACGTTAATTCAAGAGAATCCTGGTCTGTTGCGACGTCCAATTATTTTGGATGAAAAAAGATTACAAGTGGGCTATAACGAAGATGAGATTCGTCGTTTCTTACCTCGTGAGGTACGTGCAATTGAATTGAGAAAAGCCCAAGAGTTGGCAAACTTCTACTAAATAAAGCATAAAAACCATGTCCGTTAAGTCGGTCATGGTTTTGTTTTTAGACTAGGGGATTATAAGTTCAGCCATCAATGTCTAGCTCCCAAGTCCTGGCCTAGTGAAAAAAAGATAAATTTGCCCCATTGCGCGCTTCGCTGCTCGCTAACGCATATCATTCGACTAACCCGCTGAAGCGTGAAGTCTCCTGACAATTCAGGGTCAAATTTCCTATTTTTTCATAGGCCAAGGCGGACTTGTCCGCTTTTCTTATTTTATTAAGGGTGAATCATAAAGTCTTCTTGAATCACAGCCATTAGTGCATCGTTGAATTGCTGTTGAATTAGGGAGTGTTTAGCCTCAATATTAATAACGAGACTCACATAAAATTTAGGCGCATCTTTCAATGTTACTTTCACTAAACCTTTACGGTCATCTAGTAGGATCTCAGACATAAACGCAATCATGTGAGTTGATGCAGCGATTGATTGTACGGTTTTAATTTCTTTTGCATAAACGATATTAGGTTCTTTTATGTGGTTGGCTTGCGTCCATTTTTCAAAAATACGTTGATGAGTGTAACCTTCTGAAAGGGAAATAAAGACTTGGTCGTTAATATCTGTTGCAGAAACAATCTCTCGATTAGCCAAAGGATGGTTGGATGATACCCACAAGCTCATCTCTTCCTCGCGCAAGAGTAATTGCTTGATTTTTTTTTGCACAATAAACGGTGTCTGGTGTCCAAGAATGGCAATGGGGACCTTTTCTTGTAGAATTAATTTCAACATGACGTCTGAGCTTTCTTCCTCAACAAATTTTAAAGAGGGAGTAAACCGACTTATTTTTGGTAAAATTTGTGGCAAAAAGTGGCCGCCAATCGTAGGTAAAAAACCAAAATAGACAGCTTCCATTTTGATATCTTTGATTTGTTTTTTTGTTTGCTCAACAATTTCAAGAATCGTTTCAGCGTTTTTATATAATAGTTGACCGCTAGCTGTTAATTCCATCCGCTTCAAAGTTTTTCTTCTGTCAATTAAAATAGTGTCTAATTCAGTTTCTAAACGTTTTAATGCCATTGATATGGACGGCTGTGAAATATAAAAATAATCAGCGGTTGCTGTAAAACTGAGACTTTCGGATAGGTGATGAAAATAGATTAAGTCTTGTAAATTCAAAGTAATCTTCCTTTTGTGATTTTATTAACATAAGCATTATATATAAGAGTGCGGTAAGATATAAGTTTTATTTATCATATCATAAAGAAGTGATATGAGACAATTTATAAGCACCATGCTAAGATAAATGTGTGAAGAAAAACGTTTACAAAATAAAGTTGTCATACAAGATATGGAGAGATTGTTGTGAAAATTATTAAGCAATTATTTTGGATTTTTCTCTTTTCACTGATAGGTGAACTTGTTTCTAAAACCATTGCAAGTGTTGTTGCGATTCCAGGCAGTGTGATAGGGATGGTATTACTATTTATAGCCCTTCATTTTAAGTGGCTAAAAATGGAGAAAGTAGACGAGGTAGGGACTTGGTTAACGGATAACATGGCGATTTTCTTTGTTCCAGCTGGTGTAGGATTAATGACTAACTTCGATGTTTTAGCTGACGTATGGTATCAGTTATTGATCACTATGGTGGTGACTACTGCAATTATGATGTGGTTCGTTGGTAGTCTCGTTCAAAAGATTAAAGCTGTCACAGATAAAAAAAATCAGCAGCTTCAAGAAGGGAGTGACGCTAATGTTTGATGCTTTGTTAGCGAGTCCTTATCTATGGGTGAGTTTGACGGCCGGTTTTTACTTAATTGCAGCTCAGCTACATAAAAAGTGGCCGATACCCTTGTTTAATCCCTTGCTGTTTTCAATTGTCGTCATTATTGCCTTATTGTTGATTACGAATATTTCTTATGAAACCTATCATTCAGGTGGTTCTCTCATTTCAATCTTTGTAACACCAGCAACTGTTGCTCTAGCAATTAAGTTGGAAAAGAACTTTATTTACTTAAAGAAAAACTATGTTGCTATTTTAAGTGGAATTGTATCTGGTATCGTTATTCATACGCTAATGATTATCGGATTCGGCTTACTGTTTAAGTTTGATGTTGAAATGATATCTACTTTATTTCCAAAGTCAATTACGACAGCCATCGCTGTAGGGGTATCTGAATCGATAGGTGGTATCGTTTCCCTAACTGTAGCAGTCGTTGTCTTCACGGGAATCGTTGGGGCAGTTATTGGACCAGCCTTGTTTCGCTTAACAAAGGTAACAGATTCTGTTGCACAAGGTGTAGCCTTTGGATCATCAGCACATGCTATGGGAACGGCTAAAGCCATTGAAATTGGAGAAGTTCAAGGTGCTATGTCGGGCTTGTCAATCGTAGTAACGGGGATTGTGGTTGTTGTTTTAGCACCATTTGCCCAACCCCTCATTCAACTTATTTTTGGATAACATATAATAACGTTTAAAAATGGAGGAATTAATTATGACAATCGAACAAACAATTAAATATGAAGCGCCAACTGTTGTGCAAGATATTGAAGTCGTTAATACATATGAATTGGAAGATCGCGCACGTGAGGTTGTTCCTGCAGGAGGATTTGGCTATATCTCTGGTGGATCAGGTGATGAATATACATTAAGACAAAATACAAACGCTTGGAATAACAAGGGGATTGTGCCGCGTGTATTAGCAGATGTTGAAAATCCAGATCCATCAACATCAATTTTAGGACATGATATTAAAGTACCATTCATTATGGCCCCAATCGCTGCTCATGGTTTAGCCCATGAAACAAAAGAAGCAGGAACTGCAAAAGGTGTATCAGAATTTGGAACAATTATGTCGATTAGTGCTTATTCAGGTGCTAAGTTTGAAGAAATTGAAGAAGGATTAAATGGGGGTCCACGTTGGTTCCAAATCTATATGAGTAAAGATGACGAGTTTAACAAAAATATTATTGATGAAGCAAAAGCAGATGGTGCAACTGCCATTATCTTAACAGCTGATGCAACATTAAGTGGTAACCGTGAGACAGATATCCGTAACAAATTTGTTTACCCATTCGGTATGCCAATCGTTTCTCGTTACTTAACAGGATCGGGTAAAAATATGTCATTAAATAACATCTATTCACAGTCGAAGCAAAAAATTAATCGTGATGATGTGAAGTTCTTGAAAGAATACTCTGGATTACCTGTCTTTGTTAAAGGGATTCAATCACCAGATGATGCCTTGATGGCAATCGGCGCTGGGGCTGATGGAATTTGGGTTTCTAACCATGGTGGTCGTCAATTAGATGGTGCACCAGGTTCATTTGAAACATTAGAAGGTATTTCTAAAGCAGTTGCGGGTCGGGTGCCAATCGTCTTTGATAGTGGTATCCGTCGTGGCGAACATATTTTTAAAGCACTAGCAAGTGGTGCTGATATTGTTGCCATTGGTCGTCCGGTTCTTTACGGACTAGCTCTAGGTGGTTGGAAAGGTGTTCGCTCTGTTCTTGAATACTTTGAAAAAGATTTCAAACGTGTGATGCAATTAGCTGGAACACAAACCATTGAAGACGTTAAAAATACAACTTTATTTGATAATAAAAACTAATCCAATAGTCGAAAAAGGGGACCTACACCTAGGTTCCCTTTTTGATGCTTAGTTAGAGCAGACATCATCAAGACTTTCTTAAAGTAAGCAGCTTCATTGCAAAAGCTCAGCGCTTATTGTATAATTTTAATTTGTACAGCTAGATATAAAAAGAGATGAATTCATTCTCTTTCACTAGCTATTAGTGTACAATAAGAACAAGGAAAAGAGGTGTGGCATTATGGAAATGGAAAATGTTAATGAGAATACCATTCGTGTTTTGATTGAAAATGAAGATTTAGAAGAACGTGGCATTACTTTTTTAGATCTCTTAGGTAATCAAAAACAAATTGAAAGTTTCTTTTATAGTATTTTGGAAGAAGTCGATGTCGAAAATCAATTTCAAGAAACAGATGCCATTACATTCCAGGTGCTGCCTAAAGGAAATGGACTTGAACTGTATATTAGTAAGGGTGAACACAATGATTTTAACTCGTTTGAAGGTTTTGACCCGACAGAACAAGTCATTGACTACATAAAAAAACACACAGAAGCAACTGATAAAGACGACAAACCAACTGAAGAAGAACAACCCAGTCACTTAGAAATAACAACTGAATTTTACAATTTTGAAAACTTTTTAGAAGTATCAAAACGTCTTGTACTAGAGAGTGGTACATCACAACTTCATTTCTTTGAAGGCTATTATTTCTTAACAGTAGACTTCCATTTAGATGAGATGATTGAAACGGATTTAGAAGCACAATTAATGATCTTAGCTGAATTCGGTGACGAATCACCACTAACGAAAGAAGTCCTCTCAGAATACGGGCAAGTCGTTATGAGTGACGATGCATTAAATACAGCAAGACATTATTTCTAAAAGAGCAGCTCAGCTGCTCTTTTTTTATAGACTAGGGGATTATAAGTTCAGCCATCACTGTCTAGCTCCCAAGTCGGACTTGTCCGCTTTTCTTATTGACGAAAAGCTCTCACAGTCTAATTTAAAAAGAATAGCCTTTTTTCAGTTAACTCGATTAAACGCTTACTATGTTATCATGCAATAAAAATGGATCGTTGGAGGCTAGAAAAATGGTTGATCAAAATTGTGCATATTGTGTAGAAGGCGAATTACTAGCAGCATTTGGGTATCTGTGCGCTGAACTGGACCACAGCAAGGTTTATATGTTTAAAAAACAAAGTCATAAAGGACGTGTCATTGTCGCTTCGAACCAACACGTTAGTGAATTGACAGAACTAAGTGATGAAGATAGAAATGGCTTCTTTAGCGATGTTGCTAAGGTTGCTAACGTTCAACACCAAGCCTTCCATCCAGATAAAGTAAACTACGGTGCCTATGGTGACACAGGTCATCACTTACACTTCCATCTTGTACCAAAATACAAAGATGAATTTGAATGGCATGCACCATTTGCTATGAACCCAGGTCAAGTGACCTTAACAGATGATGATTACGAAGCATTAGCTGAAACACTTCGCCGTTACTTATAATCCAAAAACGACATTCCTAAAAAACGGGAATGTCGTTTTTTTGCGGATATATAAGTAGGAGGGTGAGTCTATGATATATGCAGAAACCGCAAACGGCTTAAAAATAAAAGCAGGAGACGCCAGCAATCAGCAATCGTTCAGATGTCCAGGCTGTAAATCGCCTGTCTTTCTGAAACAAGGGCAACTAAAAATAGCCCATTTTTCCCATTACCAACAGTCTGACTGCCGACAATTTTCAGAAGGAGAAACCGCCACTCATTTATTGGGTAAAGAAGTGATTTATGAATGGCTCGTTAATCAAGGGTTAAATGTCGAACTAGAAGCATGGTTGCCCAAATTAAAGCAACGTCCGGATTTACTCGTCACCACAGTAGAAGGCAATCAGATTGCGATAGAATACCAATGCAGTCCCATTTCCTATGGGGATTTATTGAAACGGACAAGTGGCTATGAACAAAATGGTTATCAAGTCATTTGGATATGTGGACCAAATTATCAATTGAAGAAACGATTGAAGAATAGTCATTATTTATTTTTACGTCATCATAAAAGGAGATTTCATTTCCTTTATTTTGACTGTCACTCCGGTGATCTCTACGTTTATGACTATATACATTACAATCGTTATAATCATCTCGTAGCGGTTTGTTATCGTTATTCCCTCAATAGCTTGTCATGGCAAGTCTTTAAAAACCTTTATCAAACAGGGAGTAAGAGAGCTTGCTCAAAACAACAAGATAAAAAACGGTATTACTTATCCAATAAAAAACGGATGGCTTTATTAAGACAGCAAGGAGACGAAAATAAAGCATTTTTAGAGCAGTTGTATTGTAATCGTCATCCATTAGCCGAATTACCAAACTGTCTCTTTTATCTCCCTACTAAAACACTTTGCTTGCAAGAATCTGCCTACATTTGGAAGTATCACGTCTTGTGTGAGTTTGAAAAAAAGGGCAGCATCACATTGTCAGATTGGACTATTATTCTAGAAACATTAACAGTTTTCCAAATGCCTTTTATTTCAAAAGAAGTGTTGGAACAGCCATTTCAGACCTTTATGGCTGATTTAGTGGCTTTAGGTTATTGTGCTGGGGTGGCTGAAAATGTGTGGCAGCAGAAAAAGCGCTTTTTTTAATCATTTATTTTTAATATTTTACTTAGACTATGATAAGATTATAGGAGTGAACCATTATTTTGAGGAGGAACGTGGATGTCAGAAGTTAAACAATTATCAAAACGTCATGAATTAGCTGAAGAAACAACATGGGATTTAAGTGCCATTTTTGAATCTGACGCGGTTTTTGAAAAAGAATTAGAAGAAATAACAGAGCTTGCTAAGGAAGTGAAGGCTCTTCAAGGAACGGTTGGGGAAAGTAGCCAAGCTTTATTAACGGCTATTGAAGCGATCTTAACGGTTAACCAAAAACTTGAGCGTGCTTACGTTTACTCTCATTTAAAAAATGACCAAGATACAGCTAATAGTACTTACCAAACCTTGCATGACAAAGCAGTTGCAGTGTTGACGCAAGTGAATGAAGCAAGTTCATGGTTTAATCCAGAAGTATTGGCTATTCCAGAAGAGACATTGAACACTTATGAGGTAGAAAATGAAGGGTTGAATGCTTATCGTCATATGCTGGAAGAATTAACCTCTCAACGTGATCATGTGCTGTCTGCAAGAGAAGAAGAATTACTAGCTGGAGCCGCTGAAATTTTCTCAGGTGCTAGCCGTACATTCTCTATTTTAAATAATGCTGATATTGAGTTTCCAACTGTTAAAGACGAAGAGGGCAATGATGTGAAATTGTCTCATGGTCTATACGGTAAGTTAATTGAAAGTTCAAACCGTGAAGTCCGTGAACAAGCCTATAAAGCCTTATATAAAACATACGATGGCTTGAAAAATACGTTTGCAACAACTTTAGGAACTCACGTTAAAGCGCACAACTATCAAGCTAAGGTTCGTCATTTCCCGTCTGCTCGTGCAGCAGCATTGGCAAACAATAACATTCCCGAAAGTGTTTACGATACACTATTAGATGTTGTGAATAAAAATCTGCCGTTGTTGCATCGTTATGTGGCATTGCGTAAGAAATTATTGAATGTGGATGAGTTATATATGTATGACATGTATACGCCACTAACAGGGGAAGCGCCAATCAAGTACAATATTGAAGAAGCGAAAGAAAAAACTTTGGACTCGTTACAACCACTAGGTGATGATTACCAACGTATTTTGAATGAAGCCTTTGATAACCGTTGGATTGACTGGTATGAAAATGAAGGAAAACGCTCAGGTGCGTATTCTTCTGGTGCCTACGATACAAATCCATACATTTTGATGAACTGGCAAGATTCATTAAATCAATTGTATACATTGGTTCATGAGCTTGGTCATAGCGTTCACAGCTACTATACACGTCATAACCAACCGTATGCTTATGGGGATTATTCTATTTTCCTAGCTGAGATTGCATCAACAACTAACGAAAATATTTTAACGGACTATTTGTTAAAAACACAAACAGATCCAAAAGTACGTATTTATGTATTGAACCATTACTTAGATGGCTTCAAAGGAACTGTTTTTCGTCAAACACAGTTTGCTGAGTTTGAGAATTATATTCACCAACAAGCACAAGCAGGCGTACCGTTGACACAAGATTTATTAACAGACTATTACGGTAACTTAAATGCACGTTACTATGGTCCAGCAGTAGAACGTGATGACCAAATTGCTCTAGAGTGGTCACGTATCCCTCACTTCTACTACAACCACTATGTGTACCAATACTCAACAGGATTCTCTGCAGCAACAGCATTAGCTAAGAAAATCATTGATGGAGAAGAGGGTGCGCTAGACAAGTATATTACTTACTTGAAATCTGGTAGCAGCGATTACCCAATCGAAGTGATGAAAAAAGCTGGCGTGGATATGACGAAATCGGCTTATATTGAAGATGCTATGAAAGTCTTTGAAGAGCGTCTAAACGAGCTAGAAGCGTTAATTGAAGCGGAACTGTAATAAAAAAAGAAACGCAGGGAGCTGGGGATTTTCCCCAGCTCTTTTTTGTCGAGATGTAAGATACAGTCTAAAAATATCAGCTGTATCTTACATTCAAGGTCCTAAATGTAAGATACAGACTGTTTTAAGTGGCCTGTATCTTACATTTCAAGGTAAAAGTGTGCGATACAGCTCAATTTTTGAAGCTGTATCGCACACTTGAGTAAATGAAAAGGAGCTGAAAAAATTCAGCTCCTGAATAAAATAAAAATTGCAATGAAACAATCAGAATTTTGATTGTTTCATTGCAATTTTCTTATTTGAGACTAGTTTTTTTGCCAGAACCCTTTTACTTGATAACTCTTAAGTAGTCTTTGCCGATGGCATGGACATTCTTTTTTTGGAGGAGTTTGTTGTGTTGCTGGTTTTGAATACCTAAATGATGTAGGGATTCTTCAATTAAATCGCTTGTCAACTTGTCATCGATGAGCACACCGTAGTTTTGATTCATACTATCAAAGATGACCAAAGAGGGTGTTCTAACTATATTCATTTCTTGTGCAATACGTTGGTCTGATTCATAAGCACTCTTCACAAATTCTGAATTCTTATCTTCAAAAAACATATCAACATCTAACCGCGCACCTTTTGCAACAGTAGCTAATAAGTCATCACTGTATTCAATGGGATTAGTTGTTAGTTCCTTTTGAAGTAATAACAGGAAACTTCTTCCACGCTTTTTACCTTGCATGAGGGCAGCCTTGTAGGCGAGACAAGCATCATATATGGTATGGTAAGTCTGATTACGAAGTTGTAAATTATTAGAAGGTAGATTCATTCTTTTCATATAATGAGAGACAGTATTGAAGTTATGGAACGTGACAAAACGGAAATGAATTTTAATATCTGTCAACTTATCAATAATCTTCAAGACTTCTTGTTCTGCCCGATAGCATTTTAACCCAATAGGATTAACAAAAAGATAAACTTCATAAATTTTCGGCGAAGAAGAGAGAGCATGAACGGCATTTTGATTTCTGTACATAATATCCCTTCTTATCACTTTATTTTGAACAAAAAGGCTCTTTCGTCCTTTATTCACTACCTATTATAATCGTAATAGTAAACAAAAGTAAAATATCTTGCTTTTCTTACTTTTACTAAGAAGGCAGATGTTCACACATTCGTCAAAATGAGCACATAAAACTTTCTAATGCGCAATATAACAACAGGTAATAGAGTTAAACAAAGCTAATAAAAGTAAATTTAAGTTCATAAAGACGCCAACTATTCAGCTGGCGCTCTATTTTACTCTGCTTTTTCGCTGTTTGGGTATTGAAGAGCGCGTTGTATTTTTTGAGTGGTCGTTCTCTTTTTGATTTCATGGTGGGTTAAGAAGGTGTTAAAGAGGATTAATCCTTTTTCTAAGTCTTCTGTTTCAAATTCGAGTTCATAATCTTTTTGATCTTGGTAATAACTCTTGTCTAAAAAGTAAACGCCACCCTCACCAGAGAACGTATGACGAACGGTTGATAATTGGCCAACTGGTTTTAATCGATCAAGATCGATGGTTTCCTTTTTTAACATGGAAGCGACATGACCAGCATTTTTGATTTTTTTATCTGAAATCAATTGGTTTGCTTCAACCAAAGAAAGGGCGTCCGTAATTTCTAGTTGTTCGTTTTCTTGAATGAGAACTTTTAATGTTAGTTCTGCATCGTCATCGTACGTTCGAATTCTTAATCCCATTTTTAAGGATTGCAGTTGACGATCATCGGTATCGTAATAAGTGTTGGTTTGATGGATAGCCGCTGACTCATCTAATTGGTAGTGGACCAATAGTTGTTCGTATTCTTCTTTTGTTAGTAAATTTTTAAATTCTTTTTCAATTTGTGTACTCATGACAGCTCCGTCCTTTCTGAGTAAGCCTAGCTAAATAGTATCACATAAGTATTAAGATAGTAAAAAGATTACATTGAATCATCTTCTGTTTCAGGAAAAGAATGAATTATGTTAAAATACTAATGATAGTTAAAAACTGATAAATAAGGTGTTTGAGTATGGAAAATAAATTTGTAACAGATTGGGATTCCTTTCTTGCTCCCTATGAACAAGCAGTTGAGGAATTGAAAGTAAAGTTAAAAAGTATACGAAAACAGTACCGAGATAATCAAGAACACGCACCAATAGAATTTATTACTGGAAGAGTAAAGACCAAAGAAAGTATTTTAGAAAAAGCGGAAGTGAGAAATATCCGCCTTGATCGTTTGGAAGAAGATGTTCAAGATATTGCTGGCATTCGAATTATGTGTCAGTTTGTTGATGACATTCATGAAGTTGTTAAATTATTAAAAGCTAGAAATGATTTTAAAGTGATTATCGAACGTGACTATGTGACTAACCGCAAAGAAAGTGGTTATCGTTCTTATCATTTAGTGATTGAATATCCTGTCCAACGTATTATGGAAGAAAAAGTTATTCTATGTGAAATTCAAATTAGGACTCTTGCGATGAATTTTTGGGCAACGATTGAACATACCTTAAACTACAAGTACAAGGGCGAATACCCAAATGAATTGCATAACCGATTAATTCGTGCAGCAGAGGCTGCCTTCCTATTAGATAATGAAATGTCAGAAATAAGAGAAGAAATTAAGGAAGCTCAGTTTTATTTCAGTGATAAGAAAAAGAATATCAATTAGAGGTGTTTGAGCATGAGAGTCGCGTTGGTTAATAACCATACAGCTGAATCCATAGAATTGGCTGAAGAATTTTTAAGTAAAATAAAGGCCAAAGGAATTCAATTAGACGATGAAAACCCAAACTTGGTTGTTACTATTGGAGGAGACGGCACGTTATTATCTGCTTTTCATAAATACCAACAGTTACTAAATACTGTCCGCTTTGTTGGGGTTCATACGGGTCATCTTGGTTTTTATACGGACTGGCGTGACTATGAAATTGATGATCTTATTGAAAGTTTGGAGCATGATCGGGGCGAGAGCGTGAGTTATCCGTTACTCGATATACGAATTGACTACCGTGATAGCGACCAGTCAGACAGGTTAATTGCATTAAACGAAGCTGTTTTAAAGAAGGTTGACGGCACAATGGTCTGTGAAGTTTTCGTTAAAGATGAATTATTCGAGACCTTTAGAGGAGATGGCCTTTGTGTTGCGACACCAACTGGTTCAACGGGTATCAGTAAATCATTGGGTGGAGCAGTCATTCACCCACGTACCGAAGCCATTCAGCTAACAGAGATGGCCTCTGTTAATAATCGGGTCTACCGAACGCTCAGTTCACCGATGATTATTGCTAAAGATGAATGGATTGTCGTGAAACCCATTGAAGAACATGGGCTAATTGTGACGGTTGACCACCTGACATTCCGTGATAAACATATTGAAAAACTAGTTTACCGTGTAGCAAATGAAAAAGTTCATTTTGCCCGTTATCGTCATATGCATTTCTGGAATCGTGTTGAAAATGCCTTTATTGGGATTGCTAACAAGCGTTAATTGAAGAGAGGATGATTGGTTTGTCAGATAAGCCACTATTACTGTTAATGACTGATTTAAAAAATCATCAGATAAAAGAACTGGAAGACTCGTTAGCGGGTTTTGAATTAATTAGGACCATTCCTGAGGATAAACGTCAGTTATCTCGTATTGAGATTGTCGTTGGGTGGACAAAAGAATTGACCGAGCTCTGGCAGCAAGGCGATTTGATATCTTTAAAATGGATTCAAGCGATTTCTGCGGGTGTGAATTCATTACCCTTAGATAGCCTAAGAGAGCATGGTGTTATGTTAACCAATGCATCTGGCATCCATAAAGATACAATTAGTGAGCATGTCATTGGTCTAATATTATATCATGCACGCTCGTTTAATCAGATCAAACTGAATCAACAGAATAATCATTGGGATCAAGCAGTTTCTGTTCAACAATTAGAGGGTAAAACGGCTATTATTTTTGGTATTGGAAATATTGGAAGACGGCTAGCAACTTTACTAAAAGCTTTTGGGGTTCACACAATCGGTGTGAATACGAGAGGTAACAAAGTAGCAGAGGTTGATCAGACTGTTTCTCAAGAAGAGAGCAATCGCTATTTAGAACAAGCTGACTATGTTATCAATATTTTACCACAAACTGACGAAACAAAAGATTTCTTTAACAGCGACCGCTTTAAAGCTATGAAAAAAGGAACAGCTTTTTTTAACGTAGGTAGAGGAAACGCCGTTGATACGGAGGCCCTATTAACCGCTCTAGATTCAAACCAGCTCGCTTTTGCAGCTCTCGATGTCTTTGAAACAGAGCCGTTAGAAGCGGACAGTCCATTGTGGCAACACGACCGTATTTTTATTACCCCTCACGTATCTGGGATGGTGGAACATTTTCGTGATGCTCTCTTTTCAGTTGTTGGTCCTAATGCCCAAGCTTATGGTGAAAATGGAAAACCAAGCTTGAATATGGTAGACTACGAGAAACGTTATTAAGAGAAAAATAAACGCTTAAACCTGCTGATCTGTTAGTCCGCAGGTTTTATTTAATGAAGCAATGAGAAGTGGAGCAAGTTAATGTGATTTATGAATGGCACTACGACGATGAACAATCAATTCTATTACGTACTTTTTTAAGAAATCAAGGCATTTCTAAGCGCCTATTAGCAAAAATAAAATTCCATGGCGGCGAAATTCGCCTCAATAATAAAACCGAAAATGTATTGGCCAAATTGCAAAAAGGAGATCATATCTGGGTTCAAATTCCGGACGAAGGCGAGCATGAAACGACAGTGCCAGTTGATATTCCGATTGCGATTGTTTATGAAGACGACCACATTTTAATTGTTGATAAACCAGCTGGTGTGGCATCGATTCCCTCTCGGAAAAATCCGCATCTGTCAATGGCAAACCGTGTAAAAGGCTATTACAAAAGACAGAATTATGCTGATCAAGTCATTCATATTGTTACACGACTTGACCGAGATACAACAGGGTTGATGTTATTTGCAAAGAATCGCTATACCCATGCATTAATGGATCAGCAATTACGACATAAAGTAATTCAAAAATACTACTATGCTCTAACGTCACCTTATAATCGCTTAGAAGAAGAGCATGGCTTTATTAATGCTCCTATTGCTCGAACTGATGATTCAATTATTACACGGCAGGTGAAAGAGGGCGGGAAAGATGCCTTAACTGAATATTGGACAGCTAGAAGATACCGAGATGGTCATCTTTATCGGATTCAGCTGCATACGGGACGGACTCACCAAATTCGCGTACACTTCACCCATATGGGAGCACCGTTGGTTGGTGATTCGTTATACGGTGGCCCTGAGAATGACATTGTTAAGCGTCAAGCCTTGCACTGTAAGGCGTTAGTATTTAATCATCCCTTAACGGGAGAAAGATTGACGATTGAAACTGATTTTCCAACTGATTTTAAAGATTGGTTGGCACAAGAAGAAGAGAAAGAAGGGAGATCATATGATGGAACCGCAATACGAATTTGATTTGGAGCTAGAGACTAATCACATTCAATCAGTCCTAGACTTAGATGATATGGAGGCTTTTCGAGAAACTTTTTTTAGCTATCCACTCTATGACCAAGCCCAGGTTTATCGTAATCTACCCTCTGAGAATCGTTTGAAAATTTATAACTACCTCTCACCTAAAGAAATGTCAGATATGTTTGAAATTCTGGAGGAAGATGTCGAATCCATTGAAGTTTATATTTTAGAGATGAATAAGCAGTATGCTGCTGATATGTTGGCCAATATGTATACCGATAATGCGGTTGATATGTTGAAACAGCTTGAACCTGATATGGTTCCCAAATATTTACGTTTAATGGATGATGAGCAAGCCGCCCACTTACGTGAGGTCTTGGTCTATGAGGATGCTACAGCTGGTGCGATTATGACAACGGAATATATTGCCATTAAATCAAATCAGACTGTTCGTTCTGCTATGGCAATATTAAAGAGTAAGGCACCTGAAGCAGAAACAATTTACTATATTTATGTCATTAATAATAAAGAGCAGTTGTTGGGGGTTATTTCCTTACGTGACTTAATTATTTCTCACGAGGATCAGATGATCCACGATATCATGAGTGATCGTATCGTCCGAGTTAATGTGGATGATGATCAAGAAGCTGTTGCTCACGTTGCTCGTGACTACGACTTCCTAGCATTACCGGTTGTGGATGATAATAATGTTTTATTAGGTATTATTACAATTGATGATATTATGGACGTTATGCACGAAGAAGCGACTAGTGACTATTCTGGTTTGGCTGCCGTTGACGTTGATGAAACAACGCTCAATCCGTTTCGGGCGGCATCCAAACGTTTGCCGTGGTTGATTACTTTATTATTTTTAGGAATGGGAACGTCCACTCTAATTAGTCAATATGAAGGGTTGATTGCTAATGCAGCTATCTTGTCAGTCTTTGTGACGCTCATTACTGGAACAGCAGGGAACGCAGGTACTCAATCGCTAGCGGTTGCCGTTCGTAAAATCGGTTTGCCAGATGCAGAAAAGAGAAGTTGGTTAGCTGTTGTTATTCAAGAAACAATGACAGGCTTAATCGAAGGTATCATTACAGGAGCGACAATTATGTTGGTTGTAGGCATTTGGCAGAAAAGTTTACTATTAGGTGGGATTATTGGCTTCTCTATGATGGTTGCCATTACAGTTGCCAATTTAGCAGGAAGCTTAATTCCAATTTTAATGGATAAATTAGGATTTGATCCTGCCGTAGCGAGCGGACCATTTATATCGACCTTTAGTGACTTAACGAGTGTTTTGATTTATTTTAATATCGCTAAGCATTTTTTAGTTATTTTAACGCAATGATGAAAAAGGAAGTGGGACTAGTTCCACTTCTTTTTTCATAACCTTTTTTCCATATCGTAGTGAGAAATTCCTGCTTCTAGGTACTCATCGCTGTTAATCACATAGCCTAATTTCTCATAAAATGTAATAGCATAGCTTTGTGCACCAAGTATAAAGCGCTCACCACCAAGTTCTTTTCCAGCTTGCTCAAGGGCTAACAACAAATGGTTACCATAATGTTTCCCTCTCTCTTCAGCTAAAACAGCTACACGCTGTACTTTAAAAGACTTGTCGTCTAATTGATAAAGTCTTGCAGTTGCAACTGCTTTATCACTTTGGTAGGCAACAACGTGTAAACAGGCTGCCTCATTTTCATCTATTTCAATGTCTTCTGGAACGTTTTGCTCTTCTATAAAGACAAGTCGTCTAATCATAAGTGAGTCTTGATAGGTTGACGATTGTGTATCTCGTGTTTGTTTGAAGGCTAGCATAGCAATCTCCTTTTCAAAAATCTGATGATTATTATGGTAACATTAATAAAAAATGAAAGGAAGAATCTTAATAAACAATTTTTTTATTTTTCAAGTCTTTTTAGTTGCAAAAGTAAAAAAATAGAGTAGAATCTATAC
Organism: Jeotgalibaca sp. PTS2502; assembly: GCF_001975685.1. Taxonomy (NCBI): domain Bacteria; kingdom Bacillati; phylum Bacillota; class Bacilli; order Lactobacillales; family Carnobacteriaceae; genus Jeotgalibaca; species Jeotgalibaca sp. PTS2502. Next base: position 1,061,228 of record NZ_CP019433.1, on the reverse strand, counting down.
TTGCAGGCGAGGAATATCCAAGTTTGTTAAAAAAATCATATGTGAAAGATTCAAAGTGGGGAGCATTTTGGGGTCTTTTGTTCGAAATAGAACAATTATAATTTAGGGGGACATACATAAATGAAGATCGTAGTAGTGGGATGTACGCATGCAGGTACATCAGCAGTCAAAACAATCTTGTCAGAAAATCCGGGGGCGGATGTAACAGTATACGAAAGAAACGATAATGTTTCGTTCTTATCCTGTGGGATTGCACTATATGTAGGTGGCGTTGTAAAGAAAGCTGAAGAGCTATTTTACTCAAACCCAGAAGAATTAAAAGCAATGGGTGCAGACGTTCGCATGGAACACAATGTTACAAACATTAACATTAACAATAAAACATTGGCTGTTGAAAATCTAAAAACAGGTGAACAATTTGAAGATTCATTTGATAAACTTGTTTTAACAACTGGTTCATGGCCAATTATCCCTCCAATTCCAGGAATTGAGAGCAAAAACGTTGTATTATGTAAAAACTATAATCAAGCACAAGAAATTATTGCGCGTAAAACAGACAAACAAAAAATCACTGTTGTCGGTGGTGGATACATCGGTATCGAGCTTGTAGAAGCTTTTGCTATGGACAACAAAGATGTAACACTTGTTGATGGTTTAGACCGCATCTTAAACAAATACTTAGATCACGAATTCACATCAGTTCTTGAAGATGAATTAAGAAATCGTGGCGTTAAAATCCAACTAAACGAAATGGTTAAAGGATTTGAAGACAGCCAATCAGGAGATATGACAACTGTTGTAACAAGTGGTGGAGCTTACGAATCTGAACTTGTTATTCTATGTGTTGGTTTCCGTCCAAGCACTGAACTAGTTAAAGGTCAAATCGATATGTTACCAAATGGCGCAATCATCGTTGATGACTATATGCGTACAAGCCACCCAGATGTATTTGCGGCTGGAGACAGTTGTGCAGTAAACTACAATCCAACTGGTGGACATGCTTATATTCCATTGGCAACTAATGCAGTTCGTATGGGACTTTTAGTTGGTAAAAACATTGCTGGTCCAAAAATGAAATACCGTGGTACACAATCTACTTCAGGTCTCCATTTATTTGGATTCAACATCGGATCAACTGGTGTTAATGCTGCAAGTGCTGCAGCATTTGGTTTGGAAACAAATTCAGTATTATTCGAAGACAACTACCGTCCAGAATTTATGCCAACAAACGAAAAAATCTTGCTAAAACTTGTTTATGAGAAAGATACATTACGTATTGTTGGTGGACAAGTAATGTCTAAATACGATGTTACACAATCTGCAAACACGCTATCATTAGCGATTCAAAACCGCATGACAGTAGAAGATTTGGCATTGGTAGACTTCTTCTTCCAACCACACTTCGACCGTCCTTGGAACTACTTGAACCTAGTTGCTCAAAAAGCACTAGAACAAGAAAATACACGAAACGCAGTTGATGTCGAAAGTTTTGACAAAGCTTAATCTATAAAATTCCAATAAACAGCAAGGACGATTCAGGCTTTTACTGATTCGTCCTTGTTTTTTTGATAAAATGAAGGCATAATACGAATAACACATTCTATTTTAAAAGGGGAAACGATCTATGAATGCTGATCCTGATAGTCAGACGTTATTATGGCAAATTTTATTAATAATCGTGCTGACATTAATCAATGCTTTTTTTGCTTCGTCAGAAATTGCATTTGTGTCATTGAATAAAAATAAGATTGCCAATGAGGCAATAAAAGGTAGCGAAAAAGCTCGTAAAATATTAGCCTTACTCGATAACTCTGATGACTTTTTAGCCACAATTCAAGTTGCCATTACCTTTGCCGGATTCCTATCCAGTGCGGCTGCTGCCAATACGTTTGCCAGCAAACTTGAACCATTATTGGCCAATATTCCAGGTGGTAAACAAGCATCTATCCTGATTGTAACCTTGTTATTATCTTATATCACGCTTGTGTTTGGAGAGTTGTTGCCCAAACAAATTGGTATGCAAATACCTGAAAAGATTGCCTATGCCGGAGCAGGTTTTATTACAACCATTCAAAAAGTATTAAAACCATTTATTCGGTTGCTTTCTTTTTCAACCAGTCTGTTACAAAAGATAACACCAATTAAGTTTGATGATAACCGTGATGTCTACACACGTTCAGAAGTGAGCGGTTTATTAGAGAGAAGTAGTACAGAAGGAGCCATTGAAGCAGCTGAATTTAATATGCTAAAAGGTGTTCTTGAAATGGATAATAAAATGGCGAGAGAAGTTATGGTTCCAAGAACAGATACTTTCATGCTAGACCTTCAAGAAGATACTTATGAGAATATTCAAAAGACTTTGAATTCGCCGTATACGCGTATTCCTGTCTATGATGACGATAAGGATGATATTGTCGGTGTCCTTCATTTGAAAAACCTATTAAAAGAATCACGTCACACCCCATTAGAAAAAATTGATTTAAGAAAGATTTTAAATCCGCCACTATTTGTTCCAGAAACCATCTCAACCGATGAATTGATGGCTTTCTTGAAGAAGAGCCATAACCAATTAGCTATCCTTTATGATGAGTATGGTGGGGTTGTCGGTATCGCAACTTTAGAAGATATTCTAGAAGAAATTGTCGGTGACATTGCTGATGAGTACGATGAAAAGTACACTTTAATTAAAAAGATTCGCGATGGTTACTATGAGGTTGATGGGGCGACACCACTTTACCGCTTCAACAATTTCTTTAAAACAACCATCGAGACAGCTTTTGTAGATACCATTGCTGGCTTTGTTCTGACTGAATTAGGTGACTTTCCAGATGGTGATGAAATAAAGAGTATTGAAGTTGAAGGCTTACGCTTGTCTGCCTTAGAATTTGATAACAGACGTCTAGCTAAAATTGGCGTCGAGTACGTAAAAGAGCAACCGATTAAATTAGAAGACCGCTTAGTTGTCGAAGAGATCCCTAAGCAAAAATCATAGCGATTGAACACCAGTTTCCAACTAGGAGATTGGTGTTTTTATACTTTCATTCACTTGTTAGAAGATGTCCTTTCATATATAATGACAAAGGCATGTTTAAAGTGAACAATATGTGATAAGAACTCATATCCAAGACAATGAAAGACAGAAAGGACATATCATGACACAAACATTATTAGATAAAGTGAAAACAAGAAAAACTTTTGCAATTATTTCTCACCCGGATGCTGGTAAAACAACAATAACTGAACAATTATTACTTTTTGGTGGTGCAATCCGTCAAGCCGGTACAGTAAAAGGTAAAAAAACAGGGAAATTTGCAAAATCTGACTGGATGGAGATTGAAAAACAACGTGGGATTTCAGTAACCAGTTCCGTTATGCAAGTCGATTATGATGGATTCCAAGTTAATATTTTAGATACACCTGGCCATGAGGACTTCTCAGAAGATACTTATCGTACCTTGATGGCAGTTGATAGTGCAGTCATGGTTATTGATAGTGGTAAAGGAATTGAGCCGCAAACGAAGAAATTATTTAAAGTTTGTCGGATGCGTGGTATTCCTATTTTTACGTTTATCAATAAATTGGACCGCGATGGTAGAGAGCCGTTGGATTTAATTGCTGAATTGGAAGACGTGCTAGAAATCGACGCTTATCCAATGAATTGGCCAATGGGGATGGGGAAACAATTCTTAGGCTTGTATGATATTTACAACAAACGTGTTGAATTAACGCATCCTGAGCAAAATGGCGGCAATGATTTCTTACCACTCAATGAAGATGGTGAAATTGATGGTGATTTCCCAATCAAAGAATCAACGATTTACACTCAAGCAATTGAAGATGCAATGCTATTGAATGAAGCTGGAAATGCTTTTTCAGAAGAAGCGATTGCTAAAGGGGAATTAACACCTGTCTTCTTTGGGTCAGCTTTAACTGGTTTTGGCGTTCACACTTTCCTAGATGCTTATATTGATTTTGCACCAAGTCCAAGTGCCCATAAGACAGAAGAAGGCGACTATATTGATACAGCTAAGGAAGAATTAACAGGTTTTGTTTTCAAAATCCAAGCTAATATGAACCCAGCTCACCGTGATCGTATTGCTTTTGTGAGAATTTGTTCAGGTGAATTTGAGCCTGGTATGGATGTTATCGTTAACCGCACAAGTAAGAAAATGAAGTTAGCGCATACAACACAATTTATGGCTGACTCAAGAGAAAGCGTGAAGAGTGCAGTTGCTGGTGACATTATCGGATTATACGATACAGGTAATTTACAAATTGGTGATACCATCTATGAAGGGAAAGAAGCTCTTCAATATGAGGCGCTACCGCAATTTACACCTGAATTATTTATGAAGGTCACACCTAAAAACGTGATGAAACAAAAATCATTCTATAAAGGTATTCAGCAGTTGGTTCAAGAAGGAGCCATTCAACTGTATAAAACCTATCATACCGAAGAATTTATCCTAGGTGCGGTTGGACAATTACAGTTTGAAGTTTTTGAGTACCGTTTGAAGAATGAATATAATGCAGAAGTCGAGATGACGCCGATGGGATCTAAGATTGCCCGTTGGATTGATGAGGATGTCTTAGATGTGAATATGTCTTCAAGTCGTAACCTACTATGTAAGGACCGTTTTGATCATCCGGTATTCTTATTTGAGAACCAATTTGCAATGCGTTGGTTTGCAGATAAGTATCCAGATATCGAACTAAAAGCATTACTATAAAATGTCGATAAAAAAGGAGTGGGGAATTTTCCCACTCCTTTTTCTCTTATCATGTTACTTAATATATGAAAGCTCTACAAAGTTGTGTCCAGGCATCACTTCAACATCATCTACTGTCATTTGTAATAACTTATTTAAAACAAAATCAATCTCATTCTGTTTTACACGGCGATTACGATTTAGTAATATAATGTCTTCGTGTGTCGGGGCGCCAGTATAAATGACTGTCGTTTGACCAAGTGAGAATACCTTCACCATTGAAGCGTCAGTATTCGCTAATTGTTCACGAACCAAGTCAAAATGGCTGTTTGTTACATCGATTAATTTCATGTGACACACCCCTCGCTAAGTTAAATTGTATTGTTAAAACTATTATAAACCTTTTACTGAAATTATAATAGTATCAAAATTGTTAAACTGTCAATTGTTTTTTTGAAAATGAGATGAGAACGTGATGCAACACATAGATTATAGTGATTAAAAAGGTTTATTGATATTAAAAAGCACCCAAGTTCATGTACCGACCTCCAATCGTTAGATTTTTGGTCTAACTTTTGGGGGTCGGTACAATCTTGAGTGCTTTTTAGTTTTAATCATCTATCTGGCTGTCATTCTCCTTAATAACAATGTCATTATCTTCATTGACATCAAATAGAATCGTTTTAATGTGCGGATTATCTAAATAATAGTCAGCTACTCGGTCTTCAATATGTTCTTGAATGACACGGCGAAGTGGACGAGCACCCATGGCAGGATTGTAGCCGACATCTATTAGTTTCTCCTTAGCCTTATCGCTAATAATAATAGTGATATCTTTATCTTGAAGAATACGATTAACATCCTCCAACATCAACGACAGAATCTCGGATAGATTTTCTTTAGATAGAGAGTTAAATTCGACAATCGCATCAAAGCGGTTGATGAACTCTGGCTTAAAGTAATCACTTAAACGATTCAAAATCGATTTTGTTTGACCAGATAGGGCAGCGCCAAAGCCAACATTAGCTTCTTGACTACCTGTGCCAGCGTTAGAGGTCATAATAATAATCGTATCTTTGAAGCTAATAGAACGACCTTGAGAATCAGTCAAGCGACCATCATCAAGAATTTGTAGGAAGAGGTGCATCACGTCTGGGTGAGCTTTTTCTACTTCATCAAGTAAGACAATACTATATGGGTTTCTTCTGACACGTTCGGTTAATTGTCCAGCCTCTTCATAGCCAACATAACCAGGAGGTGATCCAATCAGTTTTGAAACAGCATGTTTTTCCATATATTCACTCATATCAAAGCGAATAATGGCATCTTCTGTGCCAAACATTTCAATCGATAATTGTTTAGCTAATTCTGTTTTACCAACACCTGTAGGTCCGACAAATAAGAAGGAACCAATTGGACGGTTTTTACGAGCAAAGCCAATACGGTTACGGCGGATTGCTTTGGCAACTTTATCAACGGCTTCATCTTGACCGATAACATGTGTCTTCAAGTCTTTATCCAAGTTTCGTAATTGCTCTTGTTCCTTTTCAAGTAAATCACCAACTGGAATATTAGTCTTGATTTCGATAATAGTCTGAATGTCTTTTTCAGTAACGATATTATCTTCACCACTTGCTTGGGGATTTTCTTTCATATTCTTTAAGTGAGTAATTTGATCACGGTAGTAGGCCGCTTTTTCATAGTCTTCTGCGTGAAGAGCAGCTTGTTTTTCTTGCTCAGCTGTTTCCATACGGTCATCAATTTCTTTGGGATCAACTAATTTTAGTGATAGATTCTTTTTAGAACCTGATTCATCAAGTAAGTCAATTGCTTTATCCGGTAAAAAACGGTCTTGGATATAGCGATGTGATAAATGAACCGCAGCCTCTAGAGCTTTATCTGAATAGCTCACCTTGTGATAGTCTTCATACTTGTTGCGTAAACCTTGTAGAATAATCAAGGTTTGCTCCGGTGTAGGTTCATTAACACGAACGGGTTGGAAACGACGTTCAAGGGCAGGGTCTTTTTCAATTTTACGGTATTCATTTAAGGTTGTGGCACCGATTAATTGTAGTTCACCTCTAGCCAAGGCTGGTTTTAGAATATTACCTGCGTCCATACTACCTTCAGCGCTTCCTGCTCCAACGATTTCATGAATTTCATCGATAAATAAAATGATTTTCTTGTTTTCTCTTACTTCATTCATCAGTTGTTGCATCCGTTCCTCGAATTGTCCACGGATACCTGTTCCTTGAACAAGTGAAACAACATCTAATCGGATGACTTCTTTATCGAGTAGCTTTTGAGGCACATCGCCATCGACAATGTTTTGAGCAAGTCCTTCTACAACGGATGTTTTACCAACACCTGCTTCACCGATTAAGACGGGGTTGTTTTTATTGCGTCGATTTAGAATTTCAATGACACGAGCAATTTCACTGTCACGGCCAATAACAGGATCAATGGCACCTTGTCTAGCTAGCTCCGTTAAATTAACACCAAATTGGTCTAGCAAGCCGCTACCGCCTTGTCCTTTACTAGGACGACTAGCAGGGTCTTGTGATGGTTGTTGACGATTTTGATTAGGGAGTTGACGGAAGAATTGTTCCAAATCACCCATATTAAAAGGGTTACCGTTATTAGCAGACGAACCAAAGAATCCCATACCGCCGCGATTTCTATTTTGTGAAGCTTGCCACTGTTGATAACAATTTTGACAAAGGTCTAATTTTTGAGTTTGACCATTGAGGGTTGCATACAAATGAATGGATGCTTCATTTTTTTCACAATTCATACATTTCATGGGCTTAACTTCCTTTCTGATGAGTATTGTTATTTAATTACTTTTTTTATCAATTCAAGGTCATTTAACCTTGTGATCTTATTATACATTGACCAATTTTGACTTTCAAGTTTTTTAACTTAGATGTCTTACAAGCAAGATGAGAAAGGCTTAAGGATAAGCGTCATCAATAAATCATCGATTTATAATAATTGATGAGATTTTCTCATCAAAAATGAGATTTACTTTGAAAATAGTTGTTCTTATTGAGAAAAAATGGTAATCTTATTCTATGAAAGGGTTATATTTCCTGTTTTTTTATTTTGCTTATTTTTAAAAAATTTGTGGAGTAAAAGGAGAGGTCTTTTAACCTATAAATTCATAAAAAAGGGGATTAGCACAATGGAGAAAAAAGATTTTCATATTACTGCTGAAACAGGGATTCACGCAAGACCTGCAACATTACTTGTACAAACTGCAAGTAAATTCAACTCTGATATTAACCTTGAATATAAAGGTAAATCAGTAAACTTGAAATCAATCATGGGAGTTATGTCACTTGGTGTTGGCCAAGGCGCAGATGTAACAATTACAATTGAAGGTCAAGACGAAGCTGAAGCTATGGCTGGTATCGTCGAAACACTTAAAAAAGAAGGGTTAGCTGAATAATATGGAAAACCGTTTAATGGGTATTGCTGCTAGCGATGGTATCGCAATCGGTAAAGCCTATCTATTAACGGAACCTGATTTAACCTTTGCTAAAAAAACAATAGATAATCCAGAAGGCGAAATTACTCGACTTCTGGATTCTTTTGAGAATGCGAAGCGTGAAGTTCAGGCAATCCGTGATCATGTTGCTATTGCAGTAGGTGAAGAAGAAGCACAAGTGTTTGATGCACATGTGATGGTTCTTTCGGATCCAGAAATGTTAGATACAATCAAATCAAATATTACTGATAACAAAGTAAATGCTGAACAAGCATTAGCAGATGTATCAGGACTGTTTATCGCTATGTTCGAAGGTATGGTTGATAACCCATATATGCAAGAACGCGCAGCTGATATTCGCGACGTAACTGAACGTGTTATGGGGCATTTATTAGGGGTTAAAATTCCTAGCCCAGCAACAATTAAAGAAGAAGTTGTTATTGTTGCAAAAGACTTAACACCAAGTGATACAGCACAATTAAACCGTCGATATGTCAAAGGTTTTGTAACCGATATTGGTGGACGTACATCTCACTCAGCTATCATGGCTCGTTCGTTGGAAATACCAGCTGTCGTTGGAACAAAAACGATTACAGAGTTAGCTGCTGATGGCGTAATGGTAATCATCGATGGATTAGATGGGAACATTATTGTTAATCCAGATGAAGCAACGTTAGCAGAATACAAAGAAAAACAAACAGCTTTTGAAACGCAAAAAGTAGAATGGGCTAAACTAAAAGATGCTAAAACTGTCACAAAAGATGGTAAGCATGTTGAACTAGCCGCAAACATTGGTACACCTAAAGATTTACAAGGTGTTAATGATAACGGTGCAGAAGCAATTGGTTTATACCGTACTGAATTTTTATACATGGATTCAGAGCAGTTTCCAACTGAACAAGAACAATTCGAAGCTTACAAAGCCGTTCTCGAAGGTATGAATGGCAAGGCTGTTGTTGTTCGTACAATGGATATCGGTGGTGACAAGGAATTACCATATCTTCAATTGCCTGAAGAGATGAACCCATTCTTAGGTTACCGTGCAATCCGTATCTGTTTAGCAGAACCTGATATGTTCCGTACGCAATTACGTGCGTTATTACGTGCGTCTGTATATGGTAAACTTCGTATTATGTTCCCAATGATTGCAACTTTAAATGAATTTAGAGAAGCAAAACAAATGTTGGAAGAAGAAAAAGCTAAATTAGTTGCTGAAGGTCAATCAGTATCTGATGAAATCGAAGTAGGGATTATGATTGAAATTCCAGCTGCTGCTGTATTGGCGCACCAATTCGCTAAGGAAGTTGACTTCTTCAGTGTTGGTACTAACGATTTAATCCAATACACAATGGCTGCAGACCGTATGAACGAACGCGTATCATACTTATATCAACCATATAACCCAGCTATCTTAACACTATTGAAACACGTTATCGATTCAGCTCATGCTGAAGGTAAGTGGGTTGGTATGTGTGGCGAGATGGCCGGAGACCAAACAGCAGTACCATTGTTATTAGGACTAGGCTTAGATGAATTCTCAATGAGTGCATCAAGTATCCTAAAAACAAGAAGCTTACTAGCTAAACTAGATTCAAAAGAAATGGAAGCTCTTGCTCACAAAGCAATTAATGAGTGTTCAACTGTTGAAGAAGTTATTGCGCTAGTTGAAGAACTAACAGAATCATTAAGTTAAAAAGGGTGGAGGCTGGACGTAATTGTCTAGCTCCTTTTTTGATTATTGGACTAAAGTCTAGTGTTTTTTTTGAATGGGTTCCTATATACTTAATTTATAAAAAAACTTACTGGAGTGATAGAGGGTGAAAACATGCGAGTAGGAATGTTTACGGACTCATATTTCCCACAAATTAGTGGAGTATCGACTTCGATCAAAGTTCTGAAAGATGAACTTGAAGCACAGGGGCATGATGTGATTATCTTTACAACAACAGATCCCAACGCTCCTGATAGCGAAGACGGTATTGTTCGACTGAAAAGTATTCCATTTTTCTCATTTAAGGACCGAAGAATTGCCATAAAAGGTTTTTCTAAGGCTTTAAAAGAAGCGAAAAAACAACGGATCGATATTGTGCATACCCATACTGAATTTAGTTTAGGATTGACTGGGAAATTTGTTGCCTATATGTTAAAAATACCGACCATTCACACTTACCATACGATGTATGAAAAATATTTGCATTACATTGCCAATGGTAAAATTATTAAGGTAAGAGATGTTAAAATAGTCTCGCGTGCGTTCTGTAACCGAACAAAAGGCGTGATTGTTCCTAGCCAACTCATGAAGGATACCTTACGTTCGTATCATGTCTCTAAAGAAATAAGAGTGATTCCAACTGGCGTGACACGAGTAGAAAAAAATCCCTCTATAAAGAAAGAATTAAGACAAAAGCTAAGCTTAAATGAAGAGGATATTGTTTTATTATCCTTATCACGGTTAGCTTTTGAAAAAGACCTTGATAAAATGATTATCGCTTTCCCAAGTATTTTAGAAGGCCAATCAAATGCCAAATTAATATTTGTTGGCGATGGTCCTGCGCGACAATCACTAGAAGAATTAGTGGCAGAAAAAGGGTTAGAGGAAGTTGTGACATTTGTAGGCGAAGTGAACAACGAATCTGTTTATGAATGCTATCAAATGGCAGATGTTTATGTGAGTGCGTCTGCAAGTGAAACACAGGGACTCACTTATTTAGAGAGCATTATGAACGATTGTCCAGTCGTAGCGAAGGAAAATGATTACCTAAAGGGTATTATTAAAAATCCGACGCTAGGATCACTTTACAAGGATGATCATGAACTGCCAGCTGCTGTTAACCATGTGATCGAACAAAAACAGGCTGAAATAAATCAAGAGTGGGTAGACCAGCGACAAGAATTGATCAAAGAATTATCTTCAGAAACCTTCGGAAAAAAAGTCATTAGCTATTATAAACATGTCATTGAAAATTATTATTTTGAAACCGAAGACGAGCCAATGTCCTTATTGAAGTATTACTCAAGACTGAAATCATAATAAAAGATTGGTAAAAAGCCGTGTAGATGTTATATACATTTACACGGCTTTTTTGATGTTAGCTTGTATAGTTAACTACAAATAATTATATAGATTCTCTTATTCAATTTACCCAATAGGGTGCGCTTTTTAGTTAATTTCTAACCAAATAGTCATATATGACTATTTGGTTAGAAATTAACTATTCTGTGTTATATTAAATATAATCATAGAATAAAAAAGTATTTTATTTTTATGACAAACATCCTCGGATGAGAAAGGATAAGTAATATGAAATATAAAAAAAGTATCTTATTGAGTATCTTAGTGCTTGTTGTATTAATTGGTGGCTTTTTTAGTTGGAAAATCTATCAAGATAAGACTAGGGAGTTTATAGATGTTACGGATTTAAATGATATTACTATGGTGAATCAAGACGGACAACTGTATATTGTTGGAATCGCAGATTTATCTCGATTCGAAAGAGTTGCTAACTACGGGGCAATTCAAGTCGGGAATTCAGTATATATTTACATTACAAAGACAAAGGCTATTGTCAGAAAAAATGAAGTGAGTGAAAATATTTCGAATATATTAATAAGTGATGAGGAAATCGAACCTGAAAAATATTATATCGTTAGTGGCGAGGGTATTGAAGTAAAGCCAACAGATAACCCTAGAGAGAACTATTATGATATAACAAAGTATTCTGAAATTAAAGAACTTGAAGAAGCCAAGTAAATTGTAAGTTTTTGAAAGTATCTGAGTGAAATATTTATATTAATATATTGAGAGGAAGTGGAAAAATATGAAGAAAAAACTATCTTTAATGATTTTGGGACTATTAGTTATCTTTAGTCTCTCTTTACCTAGTGTACAAGCAGCACAAGGCACTTGGAACTCAAGTTGGCAGTGGGATGCTAATGGAGTTTCAAGTATTGGTACAGCAAATGCTCAAAATGAAAGTGGTTATTTTTCTTTAAGAGTTATTCGCGCAGGAAATCAGTTTATTGGAAATAAAAATGTTCTTTTAGCTCCAAATCAGAGCGCTTCTACAAGTTTTTGGGGGCAACCGCTATTAGATAGACAAGGACAAGTATTAGTTTCAGCTAGGTACTATCATACGCCATGGTTCGATATATAAGTTTTTAATTCTAAAAAGAGTCAACACATTGGCTCTTTTTTTGGAGGAGTATAAATGCTTGAAATCAATAATCTCTGAAAGAGGTATGACGGCGAACTAATATTGGAAGATGTTACAATGAGCTTAGATGATTCTTCTAAAATTCATGTGCTTATAGGAGAAAGCGGTAGTGGAAAAACAACATTATTTAATATTATTTTCGGACTAGATAATGACTATACAGGGGAATTTAAGTTGTTTGAAAAACAATCTTCTACTATTTCAAATAATGAGTGGGCTTCAATAAGGTCACATGATATGAGAATGGTTTTTCAAGATTATAAATTATTGGAAAACTTTACTGCCTATGAAAATATTTATCTTTCAGGACAGTTTTCTGAAGAAAAAATCAATTTGGTGTTCAAAGATTTAGATATCTATGACGTTAAAGACCACTTAATATCTGAATTAAGTGGGGGCCAAAAACAAAGAGTTGCCATTGCAAGGGCGGTTATTACAGAACCACAAATTTTGCTTATGGACGAACCGACAGGCAATCTAGATGGAATGACAACAGATAAGATAATGACTTACTTAGATAAATTAAAGGAAAAAGGGATTTTAATCGTTGTTATAACTCACGATGAGGCCTTAGCTGAGGCTGCTGACGTTGTATACAAACTTCAGCATAAAAAAATCACCTTAATAAAGACTAAACATGAAAATTCAACAAAAAAATCCCAAAAAGAGAGTAAAATAACTAATTTAAAGGACGCTAAAGCTAGCAATCATGTCTGGGAGTATACAACCAATAATTTGAAACGGACTTGGAAGAAAATATTTTTAACAGCCATCCCAACAATTATGATTATGACGATGTTCATCTTAGCTTTTTCTGCATACCGTTCTAATTCAACGTTGTCTTTTCAGAAAATATTTGCTGGAATCGGAGATAATATGATTGTTTTGGATACGCAAAAACTAAACTCAGATACAGTAGAAACGTATAATGATAAGGGTATATTAAGTTCTTTTGATGGTGAGCGTATTGGTTTTTCAACTGCAGATGTTCAACGTGTAAATGATATTGATTACGTAAAGGAAGTCATTCTAGTGTCGGAGGATATTCAATCGAACTATGATTTTAATTTTAATACATTTAACCAAACCTTTTCTCAGATAGACTTCACAGATTCAGTGAAAAAATATGTTGGCATTGTGTCACCAGTAGAAAATATAGGATTCAACTTTGTTAAAAATCATGTACCTTTTAACATAGCTCATGATTATAATAAAGATAATGTTACCTTTATTTCAGGTGATTTTCCTAAAGACAATAGTAATGAACTAGCAATTCCAGATGTCTATTCGCTACTAGCATTTAATAATGAAGACTTCAGTAAAGTAGTAGGAGAGTCAATTAATTTAGAAGTTAGAAACGCTCAAAATGAAATAGAGCAATATAGCTATCAGATTAGCGGTGTTTATAATACAAATTTTAGAAATGTTGTAGAGAGTCAGTATCCAATTTATACCGGTTATTTTTTGGAAGATGCATCTCAAATATATCGGACAGAGGAATCGTATGAATTCTATAGACGAGTTCTGTCAGAAAATCCGCAAACAGAAACATTCAATCAACAACTGATTAAGACCTATCAAGACTATCAGACTGCTGTAGGGACAGGCTTAATGACCATGATAGTCAAAGTCGATAGCTCTCAAAACATTGAATACGTTAATAAAGAATTACAAGCAATCTATCCTTCTTATAAACGCGTTTCACAATATGATTTAAAAAGAGGAGAACTTTCAACTATTTATAGATCACTAGTAAATATACTTGTCATAGGATCTACGATCATTGCTGTTGTAGCAGGTATTTTAATATCCTTTTTAAATAAAGGATATATTTACAATCGTAGTAAGGAGTTGGCAATACTCTATAGTATTGGGTATAGAAAAAAAGATATATTTATGATCATTTCACTAGAAAACGTCATATTATTTAGTGGCTATTTCCTTATTTCCATCATAGTCGCCTATTTTTCTAATTTACTTTACTTTAGTCAAACACCAAGGTTTATGCTGTTTGACAATATTTTTGAATCAATAAATATGATTTCTATCATCCTACTAGTCTGTATCATGCTTATCATTTCTATTGTATGGGGAGTTAACGGCGTTAAACAGAAAAACTTAAAAACATTTTTAAATAAGAATTAAACTAATTTCTATAATTTTGAACCTCCTTTAAACAGACTGTTTGGCATGACAGTTAACTTTTTAGGAGGTTCAATGCTATACTAATTGATAAGAACTGATTATTGGAGGAATGGATATGACAAAGACAATTGGATTTATTGGAACGGGTGTAATGGGGTCTTCGATGGTGAGACACCTTTTAAAAGCAGGTTATCAAGTCAATGTCTATAACCGTACAAAACATAAAGCAGATGCCTTAGTTGAAGAAGGTGCTATTTGGCAAGATACACCGGCAGAAGTAACAAAACAGTCTGATGTCATTATTACAATTGTGGGTTACCCAACCGATGTGGAAGAAACTTATTTTGGTGAAACTGGTATTCTGAATGTTGCTAAAGCAGGCGATATTGTGATTGATATGACAACAAGTACACCATCATTAGCGGTTAAAATTTATGAAGCTGCTAAAGAAAAAGGCGTACTAGCGCTTGATGCACCAGTTTCAGGTGGAGACATGGGTGCTAAAAATGGAACATTAACAACCATGGTCGGTGGCGATCAAGCAACATTTGATGCAGCAGAAGCAATTTTAAATACCTTCTCAAGTAAAGTCATGTTGCAAGGAGTAGCCGGAAGTGGCCAACATACGAAAATGGCTAATCAAATTATGATTGCTGGAACAATGACAGGAATGACTGAATTAATGGTTTATGCTAAAGCAGCAGGCTTGGATATTGAAAAAGTAATCGAACAAGTTGGGGCTGGTAGTGCGGGAAACTGGTCGTTGAGTAACTATTCACCACGTATCTTGAAAAAAGATTTTACGCCAGGGTTCTTTGTTAAACACTTTATTAAAGATTTGAAGATTGCCTTGGATGAAGCAGATAAAATGGGGATTGATTTACCAAGCACAACTTTAGCTAAAGATCTCTATGAAAAATTAGCAGATAAGGGCATTGAAAATGATGGCACGCAGGCTTTGATTAAACTTTGGTGGGGAGAGTAAAGGAAATCCTCAGACTGATAATAAAATTCTAAAATTACGCATAATTTGATGCGATGAAAACGAAATAATGCTAGAATAGATAAGAAGTCAGTCTGGAAAGGGGAAAAACTATGAAACCTTCACAATTATCTGCAATCATCCGACGACTAGAAGTGATGATGGAAGACAACGGAGAAATCGAAGTTCGCCGTTTTGAAAAAGATGGAAACGAGCGATGCGTTGTTAAATATAACCGAGATGCTGAAACATTTGAGTTAGAAGAGCACGCAAGTAATCAAACTTATCAATTTGATGATTTAGATTTAGTAGCAATTGAAATCTTTGAGTTACTACAAGACTAAAATAAAATGATGTCTACTAAAAATCCCGCTGAGTCATTCTGACTTTTGCGGGATTTTTTTCTTCTATTTATAATGTATGCGTTATCATTGAAGGTTTCTAATTTATTTTTAACTTTTGGGTAGAGAAATTTAAAAATATTAAGTATACTGGGGAATAATAGATTAGGGATAGGGGAGACGACAGTGAAGGAAACAGTGAAAATAGGGTTATTAGGATTTGGAACAGTTGGTTACGGTGTCTATGATATTTTGAAAAACAATCAAGAGAAATATGCATCGCTAACACAAATAAATATTGAAGTTAGTAAAATTCTTGTTCATGATACGGCAGCTTTTCCTGAAGCGCTAGCAGCTGGGATTCCCTTGACGGACCAATTTGAGGAGATTGCTCAAGATGACAGCATTTCAATTGTTGTTGAAGTAATGGGAACAGTTGATGTTGCAAGAAACTTTATTACTAAAGCTCTTAATAGTGGAAAAAACGTTGTAACAGCAAATAAAGATTTATTGGCTGTTCATGGTGAAGAACTTTATGCGCTAGCTGAAAAAGTGGGTAAAGACCTTTACTTCGAAGCGAGTGTGGCAGGTGGTATTCCGATTTTGCGCGCCCTTAACGAGAGTTACATTGGTGATAATTTGCAAGAAGTGCTGGGGATTGTTAATGGAACAACCAACTTTATGCTGACAAAAATGCAAGAAGAACATTATAGCTACGCAGATGCATTGGCTTTGGCTCAACAATTAGGTTTTGCAGAGAGTGATCCAACAGGAGACGTTGAAGGGTTGGATGCAGCACGTAAGGTAGTTATTTTAACTAAGTTAGCGTTCGGCAAAACCATTACAATGGAGCAGCTGCCAACAACGGGTATTTCTGCTCTTGATTTAGCTGATTTTGAGCGTGCAAAAGCACTCGGCTATACGATTAAACTAATCGGTAGCTCAAAAGTCGTTGACGGCCATCTTAATGTTGAAGTAGCACCGATGTTAGTTCCACTTGACCATCCACTAGCGCATGTTAAAAATGAAAACAATGCCGTTTATGTGACGGGAGAAGCTGTCGGTGAAACGATGATGTATGGACCGGGAGCAGGTCGTATGCCAACTGCAAATAGTGTGGTTGCTGATATCTTACAAGTTGCAAAAAATATTAAAGAAGATCGTACAGGCAAAGGTTTACCAACGATTACATCAGATGTGGTCTTAGGACAAGCTAATCCGACTTATACAGATGTCTTATTGCGTTTTAAACAAGTTGAGAATCAAGGTTTAACTATTACTCATCCACAACTCACACAATTAGATGGCGCAGATGGTAAAGATTATATCCATGCTTCGCAAGTAAGCAAACAAGAATTGGAAGCAATAAAAGATCAACTTGAAAAGGACCATCAGCTTGTATTTGAAGCTGTTTATCAATCTATTTAATTATACAAAGGAGTTTCTTTATGACTGTCATTAAAGTGCCTGCTACATCAGCGAATTTAGGACCGGGATTTGATTCGATTGGAATGGCTGTAGCTGTTTATTTGGAGTTGGAAATTTTAGGACCTTCTGAAGAGTGGTTCATTGACCATGAGATGGGGGAAGCTATCCCGTCCGATGATCAAAACCTTATTATTCAAACTGCCATACTAACATCAGCTACACCATTAACACCGCAGCGGTTGAAAATGACATCAGCTATTCCACCAGCAAGAGGACTAGGTAGCAGTTCGGCAGCGATTGTAGCCGGAATCGAATTAGCTAATCATTTGGCAGACTTACAATTGACAACTGATGAGAAAATTCAAATAGCTAGTCGCATTGAAGGCCATCCAGATAATGTTATGCCAGCAATTACAGGTGATTTAGCGATTGGAACGATGATTAATCAAGAAGTCATCTGGAAAACAACTGATTTTCCTGACTGTGCATTGATTGTAACGGTGCCAGAACGAGAACTCTTGACATCGGCTAGTCGAGCAGTCATGCCAGAAAGTCTCTCTTTAAAAGATGCCGTTGAAGGTAGTGCCGTTGCCAATGTTATGGTAGCTGCACTTTACCAAGGGGACATTGAAACAGCTGCTCGCTTGATGGAGAAGGATGTCTTTCACGAACCTTACCGCCAAACTTTGATTCCCGAGCTCAATCAGATTCGCCAACTAGCAAATCAAGAAGGGGCATACGGTGTTTACTTAAGTGGTGCTGGCACAACGATTATGACGCTGGCCAAGCCAATACTTGCCGAAACAATTCAAGAACGCATTAAAGATGAATTTCCTGATTGCCACGTTTTCTTAACGACAATAGACAAAGAAGGATCTCGAATCGAATAGTTAGACCAAAAGAGATTAAGCTGTGTGCTTAATCTCTTTTTCTATCCGTAAGTGTACGATACAGCTTTTTAAAACAGGCTGTATCGTACACTCGATGCTAGAAATGTAAGATACAGACTATTGGATTGAAGCTGTATCTTACATTTGGGCAGTTAACTGTAAGATACAGCACTTTTTTGGAGGCTGTATCTCACATTAGCGATAGGATATCAGTCCTTTTTTATTTTTATGAGCGACTACTCAGAAGAAACAGGCTTTTCTTGTATTTCTTTGCTATTCTTATATAATTAAGGTAAAATAATGTGTTCATAATCATTAAAAAAATAGAGCGTGAGGTTGGATTGGCACTAAAAGAATGCGTTATAGTAACGCTGTGTTTATTTCTTATCCTAGCCTCTTCTTTTTATGAGAAGGAGTCAATATGTTTAATAAATTTAAGCCTGTGTGGATGGTAGAAAGTGTCTATCAAATTTCAGCTGATCAATTAGAAAAACACAATATCAAGGCAGTCTTTTGTGATTTAGACAACACACTGATTGCGTGGAATAATCCAAATGGTACAGAAGAGTTACTAGCATGGATTGAAGAAATGAAAGAAAATAATATTCACGTTACGATTGTTTCAAACAACAAGGGAGACCGTGTTCAAAAGGTAGCAGAGCATTTAAAGCTTCACTATATTCCGCGAGCACTTAAGCCTTTAAAGAAAGGATACCGTCAAGCAATAGAACAAGCTGGTGTGCCAATGGACCAATGTGTGATGGTTGGAGACCAATTGATTACAGATATTTTCGGTGCTAATCGTTTAGGACTGAAAACGATTTTGGTGATACCGATTTTGAATTCGGATGCTTGGAATACACGTATTAATCGCTTCTTCGAACGGATTATTATGAAAAAATTACTAAAAGACGACCCAGATATGAAATGGAGGAAACGACTTGACTAGGGAAGAAATAGAAGAATTAGAACAAGAAGAACTGTTTTGTATTGGCTGTGGTTCACAGATTCAAACAGACCATAAAACGGAACGTGGTTATACGCCGATGAGTGCCTTGAAAAAAGGACTTGAAAGTGGCGAATTATATTGCCAACGCTGTTTCCGTTTGCGTCATTATAACCAATTGGAAAAGGTTTCTGCTACAGACGATGAGTTCTTGGAGATGCTAAACCAAATTGGTGAGAAAAATGCCTTAGTTGTGAACGTAGTGGATATTTTTGATATGTACGGCAGCATGATTCCAGGCTTACACCGTTTTGTAGGATCTAATCCTGTCTTGATGGTTGGCAACAAGGTAGATGTTTTACCAAAATCAGTGAAGCATTCTCGTGTGAAACATTGGATGTTACAACAAGCGCACCAAGTTGGGCTTCGTCCGTTTGATGTGGCACTTGTGAGTGGTAAGACGGCTAATCAAATTGATCGTTTGTTAGAAATTATTGAAGAAAACCGTCAAGGTCGTGACGTTTATGTGGTTGGTGTAACTAACGTAGGTAAATCAACTATTATGAATCAAATTATTAAAGCTGCTACCGGAAGTAAAGAAGATGTGATTACAACATCACGCTTCCCTGGAACAACACTTGATTTAATTAAGATTCCTTTAGATGATGGTGCATCATTAATCGATACGCCGGGAATTATTCACCGCCACCAAATGGCTCATGTGTTAACGGCAGAAGATTTAACGATTGTGTCTCCACAAAAGGAAATGAAACCTGTCACTTTCCAATTGAATCCAGCACAAACACTCTTTATGGGTGCGGTGGCACGATTTGATTTTGTTGAGGGCGAACGCTCTTCATTTACCTGTTATTTTGCTAATGATTTGAAGATTCATCGGACTAAGCTTGAAAAAGCCACTGACTTCTACGATAAGCATAAGGGTGGGGTGTTGCAGCCGCCTAATGAAGCTAACATTGGTGATTTTCCGAAGTTGGTTCGTAAAGAATTCCAAGTTAAAGAACCGTCAGATATTGTCTTTTCTGGTTTAGGATGGGTAGCCGTTCAAAAACCGGGTAAAGTGGCAGCTTGGGTGCCGGAAGGCGTAGACGTTGTTATTAGAGAGCAGATTATTTAAGGAAGAGGTTTATTATGGAATTAAGAGGAAAACAAAAACAATTTTTAAAGAAAGAAGCACATCACTTACAAGCGATTTTCCAAATTGGTAAGGGTGGTTTGTCTGATGAAATTGTTAGACAGATTGATGAAGCCTTAGAAAAAAGAGAATTAATTAAAGTGAGCTTGCTTCAAAATACTGATGAGGTAGCTGCTGACGTCGCATTTGAAGTGGCAGAACGTGTTGGCGCAGTTGTCGTTCAACAAATTGGTAAAACAATTATTTTTTTCCGTGAATCATCAAAAGAGAAGAACCAACGTTTATCTCTTTTAGTTAAGAAAATATAAGCGAATCGTATTCTAGAAAGGTGGAATTTTCAGTCATGGTCAAGTTGTTTGATGTTCAGATACCAGAATTTATTGTAGTGGAAAAGACGAGTGTTGAGCCACAAGAGGTGACTACAGAGCGCAAGCGTGTAGGCATTATTGGTGGGACATTTAATCCACCACATTTAGGTCATTTGATCATTGCTCAGCAAGTTGGGCAGCAGTTGGCTTTGGAAAAGGTTTACTTTATGCCAGATGCGGAACCGCCTCACATTGACGAGAAGCCTTTTATTGACGGCAAGCATAGAGAAGAAATGGTTAAGCGTGCGATTGCGGATAATGATTTGTTTGCATTAGAAGATGTAGAATTAAAGCGCGGCGGTAAAAGCTACACCATTGATACGATGAAGGAACTAATTGAGAAAAACCCTGATACAGACTACTATTTTATTATTGGTGGCGATATGGTTGCCTATTTACCAAAGTGGGAACGAATTGATGAGCTTATGACGCTCGTTCATTTTGTTGGGGTTGTTCGCCCTGGTTATCCAGATACGAGCCCTTATCCGATTATTTGGGTGGATTCTCCTTTAGTGGATATTAGTTCTACTAGGATTAGAACGATGGTTAACTGTGGCCGTCCGCTAAGGTATATTGTTCCTGAGAGTGTAGAGCGTTATATTAGGGAAGAGGGGCTATATGTCAATGACTAAGCTACTGTATTCAAACCGTTATACGACTTGGACACGCGATGCCATTTTAGAGGCAGTTAAGAGTCGTGTTACTGAAGCTCGTTACGAGCATATTTTAAGAGTAGAAGAAACAGCTATCAGATTAGCTGATCACTATAGCGCAGAAACTGAAGCCGCTAGCCTTGCGAGCATTTTACATGATTACGCCAAAGATATTCCGAGAGCAGACATTGAAGTCTTAGTTGATCAAGGCCATTTGCCTCCCGAGCTATTAGACTTCGGAAGTCAAATTTGGCATGGGCCTGCAGCAGCTTATTATGCCCAAACACTATTTGGTATTCAGGACCAATCAATTTTGGATGCTATAGCCCAACATACCATTGGCGGCCAAATGATGCCATTAGTGAGTCAGATTGTTTTTATAGCAGATTATATTGAACCAGGTCGCCAGTTTCCAGGTGTAGAGGAAGCAAGACGACTGGCTGATCAAACGTTAGAATCAGCAGTTGTTTATAAAATCAAACAAACACTACTGTACTTGATAAAAAAAGAAATTGTGATTTACCCAGAAACGTTCCATGTCTATAATAAATGGATGGGAAAATAGGAGGAAACATATGTTGAACAGTGAACAAATCTTAGACGTCGTTGTGAAAGCAGCAGATGATAAACTAGCAGAAGATATTACCGTTTTGGATGTACGTGGATTAACCACTTTAGGCGACTACTTTGTGATTATGAACGGTCGTAACGAGCGTCAAATGGGTGCGATTATTGATGGCATTGTCGATGAAGCCCACAAAAATAAAATCGAGATTAAAAACCAAGAAGGAAAAGACTCAGGAAACTGGGTATTATTAGATTTGGCAGATGTGGTTGTCCATGTCTTTAGTTCCGGTGAGCGGTCATATTACAATTTGGAAAAACTATGGAGTGATGCGCCGATGGTTGATATCAGCGCTATGATTAGTAAGTAATGAGCTATCACATTTTTTCACATTTTTATGATATGGTAATGGATCAAACCGTCTACGATCAATGGTTGTCGTTTGTGGAAGGTTACCGTCAACGCTACCATCAATCTAAAGAACAGCTAGCCATTTTAGAGTTGGCTTGTGGAACAGGGATTATTGCGCTTAAATTGGCTGAGGCGGGTCATGATGTGACAGGCTATGATTTGTCTGCTGATATGTTGTCACTTGCTCAAGATCGGATAGAGGAAGCTGATCAAGAGATACAACTTATAGAAGGTGACATGAGGGAATTACCAGACATTCAAGCTTTCGATATGGTGACTTGTTTTTCTGATTCGTTATGTTATTTGCACCAAGAATCAGACCTCTTGCACGTTTTTGAAGGGGTTCATCGTAACTTGAGTGAAGGTGGGACATTTTTATTTGATGTCCATTCGCTTTTTCAAATGGACCACGTTTTTCCAGGGTATCAGTATATCTATCAGGAAGAGTCAGAGGTCTTTTTGTGGGAGAGTTTCATCGGTGATTATGATCATTCGGTCGAGCATGTGTTGACTTTCTTTGTGGAAAATGAAGATGGTCGTTTCGATCGACTGCAGGAAATTCATCAAGAGCGTTCATTCCCGCTTGAAACCTATCAACGACTATTAAAAGAAGCTGGATTTTCTTCAGTAGAACTAACAGCTGATTTTGGGGAATCACCTGTTGATGAAACAACAACGCGCTGGTTCTTCGCAGCGAAAAAATAGTAAATGCGTTAGGATGAATGAAATGAAAAGTTGTGGCATTATAGCGGAATATAATCCTTTTCATTATGGGCATGCTTATCAGATCGAACAGGCGCGCAAGCAATCTCAAGCGGATGTGATGATTATTGCGATGAGTGGTAATTTCACTCAAAGAGGTGAACCAGCCATTTTTGATAAGTGGGAGCGAGCTAAGGCAGCACTAGAAAATGGTGCCGATTTAGTTGTTGAACAGTCGGTTTTAGGAAGTGTTCAATCATCAGATTTATTTGCGGAGGCGGGCATTCGTCTGCTTGATGCGCTTGGTTGTGACAGCTTTTCATTTGGAGCAGAGACGGCTGATGGTGAACGATTAATTCAGTTAGCTGACCAGTTGATTCAACAAGAAGCCGCTATTAACCATGTTTTTCAACGTGTTCGAAACGATGGACGGACATATGCGAGCCAAATGACTGATGCGATTCAAGCTGTCTTAGGCCCTAGTAGCCTACCAGAGACGTTTTGGAAAGCAAACAGCCAATTAGGTTTAGCCTACTTGAAAGCAAATCTGAGGGCAACTAGACCCATTGAAGCCTATCTTGTGGAACGCATGGGTGCTGGTCATCAAGGGGAGCTTGATCGAGAACAACAATTTGCTAGCGGGACAGCTATTCGTCAATTAATTCATAGCAGAAAGTTTGCTGAAGCCAAACAATGGATGCCGCTAAAGGATGAGAGTTCCGTTGCTCATAGTCCAGCTGCCAGTTGGGTACACTTCTGGCCATTATTACGCTATCGTTTGTTGCTTCTTAGTCCAGAAGAGTTACGTTTGATTTATCAAATGGAAGAGGGAATTGAGCATCGCTTAAAAAAATATGCCGCTCAAGCAGATTCTTTTGATTTATTTATCAATCTAGTAAAAAATAAACGTTGGACTTGGGTTAGACTACAACGACTGGCGGTGTATGTTTTACTCGATATTCGAAAAGAAACGGTTGCGAGTTTTTTTTCGCAACCACCACTCATCCGTGTACTAGGTTTTACAGAAAAAGGGCGTCGCCATTTAAAAGCGATAAAAAAAACAACCAATAGTCTGATTTTGACAAATGTGTCTCAAAAAAATCATAGCTATTATGAAAAAGAGATTCAAGCCGATCAAATTTATCAATTCGGCTTGGAGTTAAAACAATCTGAACAAAATTATACGCGCGCACCAATTGTTATTAAGAGTTAAATGAGAAACTTTTCTATAGCTTGTAAAGTAAAAGCCATTGACAAACAATTTTTTCACTAGTATAATTCAATTTGTTATTTTAGGGGTGAAGGAAATGAAGTGGACCTTAAAAGAAATCCAAGAACATCGTGGTGAACCACTACAATTTGAGGAAACAGTCAATTGTGAAGCGTCACTGATGAAAAGGGATAGAGAAATCCTGGCAGTTTCAGATATTAAAGCAACTGGTTTTCTATTATATGAAAATCGATCAGTACTTGCCAATTTCCAGATCGATTATACGATCACCCTGCCTTCGTCACGTTCATTGGAGCCGGTAGAATTGAAAGTAACTGTGCCAATTTTTGAGACTTACGTGGAAGATGAATCGTCATATGACGTTTCAGAAGAGTCAGTCGATGTGATTATTCCAATTGAGAATAATGAAGTTGATTTGACACCGGCAATAGAAGATATGATTCTGTTGAATATTCCTGTTCAAGTTTTCACTGAAGAAGAGCTTAGCTCTGAAGAGATGCCGAAAGGCGCTAATTGGTCAGTTGTGTCTGAAGATGATTACCAGCAAAAACGGGCGCAAGAAAAAGAAGATCAAGTCGATCCGCGTTTAGCAGATTTAAAGGCTCTTCTGGAAGACGAAGAAAACGAAAGATAAAGTTCTACCTGCTGCTAAAGCAGCAACATTATGGGGAGGTGTAAGGAAATGGCAGTACCTAAAAGAAGAACATCAAAAGCACGTAAAGCTAAAAGACGTACTCATTTTAAATTAGAAGTACCAGGATTGAATGCTTGTCCAAATTGTGGTGAACTTAAAAAGAGCCACCACGTTTGTGCTTCATGCGGTCACTATGACGGCAAAGAAGTTGTATCAAACGAAGCATAATTCCAAAACGATTCAACCGAGTGATAGTATATCCTCGGTTTTTTTGTTACCAAAAATTGCTGTTACGTCATTTCATTAAGCTTTCAGCTTAAACCTAGCTTATAATAACGGTATCGGTTAAAATAAATGAACGAAAGGACGTGATGGCTTGCAACCCATTGATTTGTTTGAAGTATTTTTATATCTTTTCCCGCTTTTAGAAATTATCATCATCTCCCTGTTTTACAAACCTTTTTTACACTATAAAACATTTAAATTATCTGTGACAGATGTAACTATGCCGATACTCTTGTTAGGGATTCACCTACTGAGTGTACGCTTGTTAACATACAGTCTCTTACCACATTATATCCTTCTTGTTTTTGCTTTAGGATTATTGATCACACTTTATTTTGATTTTTCTAAAAAAACAGTTAAATCAAATAAAGTATTTTCAGTGTGGTTAAAGATTGCCTTTATAATTGGTTTTATCATGTATTATGCTATTGTTATTGCAAGACTTGTTCAACGAATAAGAGGCTAGGTTGACAATGAATCAGAGGTGGTTAAGATGAAGATACTGTTATATTCAGAAGCAATGAAATGGATTGAAAAGTCAGGCCTGGGAAGAGCGATTAGCCATCAAAAAAAAGCACTAGCAATGAATCAAGTGGCTTATACGACTGATCCTAATGATTCTTTTGATTGTGTTCACATTAATACTTATTTTTTCAAATCAATCTTACTTGCCAAGCGGATGAATAAAAAAGGGATAGCAGTTGTTTACCATGCGCATTCAACAGAAGAAGATTTTAAAAATTCTTTTTTATTTTCTAATGTATTATCATCGTTATTTAGGGAATGGATTATCAGGTGTTATAACTTGGGTGACATTGTTATAACACCAACACCTTATGCTAAACAACTCTTAGAAAAAGAAGGCGTCAAATCTCCGATCTATCCCATCTCCAACGGGATTGACCTTAGTTTTTATCAATCAACAAATGAGATGAACCAGCGATTTCGAGACCGCTATGGCTTTTCATCGACTGATAAAATAATTATGTCAGTAGGACTTTACATTAAACGGAAGGGCATCCTTGATTTTGTCGCCTTAGCCAAACGAATGCCCGACTATCAGTTTATCTGGTTTGGTTATCTCGATTTAAAAAAAGTACCAAGAGAAATTAGACAGGCTGTAAAAACAGAGTTACCGAATTTAACCTTCGCGGGTTATGTTCCAGCCGATTACTTAAAGGAAGCTTATGCCGGGACCGATTTATTTTTCTTCCCTACTTATGAGGAGACAGAAGGCATTGTCCTTTTAGAGGCGATGGCGATGGGGAAGACCTGTCTTATTCGTGACATCCCTATATACTCAGATTATCAAGATGGTAGTCACCTTTATAAAGCGAGTAATCAGGAAGAATTTTATACGGCAATTAACCATATTTTAGAAGGGGAATGGCCATCCTTGCAACAAGCTAGTTTACAAGCTGTGCAACAACGTGACATTAAAGAAATTGGAAAACAATTAAAAAAAGCTTATCAAGATGCGACAGAGATAAAACAAAGCAAATCCTTTAAAAATAGATAGGAAAGTTGAAAAATAAATCTTTTTTCACTTTTTAATAGAAATCAATTGAAATATAAGTGATAATATTCTAAAATTAATCTCAGCTATCTCTCATACGTGATATGAAGATAGCGAAAGTCTTTAACTTAGCACAGAGAGGCTAACAAGGCATGCTAAACGATTGATGTTAGACGACCGTTAAAACGCGCCTGGAATAGGTGCGTTTTTCTTACATTCAAATGTTTCATGCGAGGCTGAAAGTTGGACTGTTACTATTAAAGTCGGGAGGAACAATATGAAGCAACGCAGATATTTAGTTTTAGAAGATGGTAGTTATTACCCAGGTTACGCATTCGGATCCGGGGGGGAGACGATTGGGGAACTTGTTTTTAACACAGGTATGACTGGTTATCAAGAAACATTGTCAGATCCATCGTATGCAGGACAAATTATTACATTTACTTATCCAATGATTGGTAATTATGGTGTCAATGAGGACGATTATGAAGGCGTTCATCCTGGCTTAAAAGGAATGGTTGTTCACGAAGTCGCCGATCACCCTAGTAATTTCCGATCAACCAAAACGTTAGATGATGCATTAAAGGATTTTGGTATTCCAGGGATCCAAGGTGTCGATACGAGAAGTATTACTAAACGAATTCGTCGTGCTGGCGTTATGCGGGGGGCATTAGTTAACACGATTGATCATTTAGAAGAGACGATTGCATCCTTAACAAGCTATCAATTACCGAAAGATGAGATTCAAAAACGAGCAATAACTGAGGCGAAAACCTATGACGGTAACGGCAAACATGTCGTTTTAATTGATTTCGGATCAAAAGAAAACATTTTATCTGAACTGTTAAAACGTGACTGTCGCGTAACCGTTGTTCCTTGGAACACAACAGCAGAAGCTATTCTTGCTTACCAGCCAGATGGTGTTATATTAAGTAATGGACCTGGGGACCCTAAAGCTGTTCCAGAAGCGATTCGAACCGTTAAGGAACTGATTACAGAAGACCATTTGCCACTATTTGGTATTTGTTTGGGACATCAGTTAATCGCCTTAGCAGCGGGAGCTAAAACCTACAAATTAAAATTTGGTCATCGTGGCGGCAATCATCCTGTTAAAAATCTAGAAAAAAACAACATTATTTTAACAAGCCAGAACCATGGCTACGCGGTAGATGAATCGAGTTTAGAAGCGACTGATTTTATCGCCACGTATACAGCTTTAAATGACGGTACAAATGAAGGTATAAAACATAAAGATAAAACGATTTTCTCTGTTCAGTTCCATCCAGAAGCGGCACCAGGTCCGCACGATGCAAACTATCTGTTTGATGAATTTATAGCTGCTTTACAGCCAGCTCAAGGAGGAACTGTTCATGCCTAAACGTACTGATATTAAAACCATTTTAGTAATAGGGTCTGGTCCAATTATTATTGGACAAGCCGCAGAATTTGACTATGCTGGTACACAAGCCTGTTTGGCACTAAAAGAAGAAGGTTACCGTGTTATCTTAGTGAATTCGAACCCAGCGACCATTATGACGGACGTTGAAATTGCAGACAAGGTTTATATGGAACCTTTAACCTTAGAATTTATTAGCAATATTATTCGTAAAGAAAGACCCGATGCCTTATTACCAACGCTTGGCGGTCAAACAGGCTTAAATATGGCTGTTGAACTTGACCGTGCCGGCGTCTTAGAGCAATTTCAAGTTGAACTATTAGGAACGAAGTTGAGTTCTATTGAACAGGCTGAAGACCGTGATTTATTCCGTCAATTAATGATGACGCTAAATCAGCCAGTTCCAGAAAGTGATATTGTTCATACGGTTGAGGAAGCAGTGGCTTTCTCTGAAACAGTGGGCTATCCGCTGATTGTGCGTCCTGCCTTTACTATGGGTGGTTCTGGTGGCGGTATTTGTAACGATGAAGAAGAATTACGTGACATTGTAGCAAATGGTTTACGCTATTCACCTGTAACCCAATGTTTGCTTGAAAAATCAATTGCAGGCTTCAAGGAGATTGAATACGAAGTCATGTGCGATAGCAATGACAATGCCATTGTGGTCTGTAACATGGAGAACGTTGATCCTGTTGGCGTTCATACGGGAGATTCGATCGTTGTTGCACCGGCTCAAACCATGTCAGATAAAGAGCATCAAATGCTACGTGATGTGTCACTGCAAATTATCAGAGCACTAAAAATTGAAGGTGGCTGTAATGTGCAGCTCGCACTCGATCCACATTCCTTTGACTACTATGTTATTGAAGTGAACCCGCGTGTAAGCCGATCGTCAGCATTAGCCAGCAAGGCAACCGGCTATCCGATTGCTAAAATGGCAGCAAAAATCGCTGTTGGCCTAACCCTTGATGAAATGAAAAATCCAGTAACAGGGACATCATACGCTGCTTTTGAACCAACACTAGACTATATTGTTTCAAAAATTCCGCGCTTTCCATTTGATAAATTTGAAAAGGGCGACCGTAGTTTAGGAACACAAATGAAGGCAACTGGTGAAGTGATGGCAATGGGCCATACCTTTGAAGAGTCGATGTTAAAGGCTGTTCGCTCGTTAGAATACGGTGTGCACCATTTAGGGTTGCCACAAGCTCAAGCAGAATCAGTAAGCATGGAAGAGATTGAATCTCATATTCGTCTTGCTTGTGATGAGCGTTTGTTCTATGTAGGAGAGGCACTGCGTCGTGGTGTAACCGTTGAGACTATTCATGAGTGGAGTACCATTGATTTCTTCTTCCTTTATAAATTTAAACATATTATTGATCTTGAAAAAGAATTAGTTGAGCATCCAAATGATTTAGAGCTATTGGCTGACGTTAAAAAATATGGCTTTAGCGATCAAATTATTTCTGAACTATGGAACATGCCAACGGAAGACGTTTATACCTTGCGTAAAGAAAATGGCATCGTGCCTGTTTTCAAAATGGTTGATACCTGCGCGGGTGAATTTGAATCTTCGACGCCTTATTTCTACAGTACTTATGAAACTGAACAGGAATCAATTCCAAGTGATCGTGAAAAAATCATTGTTTTGGGTTCAGGACCGATTCGTATTGGACAAGGTGTGGAGTTTGATTATGCGACCGTTCATGCTGTTTGGGCGATTCAAGAAGCGGGTTATGAAGCGATTGTTATTAACAATAACCCAGAGACTGTTTCAACAGACTTCTCGGTATCGGATAAACTTTACTTTGAGCCGTTAACGGAAGAAGATGTTATGACTATTATTGATTTGGAGCAACCTAAAGGGGTTGTTGTTCAGTTCGGTGGTCAAACAGCTATTAATCTAGCTGACAAACTGGTTAAATACGGTGTTAATATCTTAGGAACAAGTCTCGAAGATTTGGATCGAGCAGAAGACCGTAAGTTATTCGAACAGTTATTGCGTGATTTAGATATTCCTCAGGCACCTGGTAAAACAGCCGTTACTGTTGAAGAAGCAGTAGCTGTTGCTGATGAGATTGGCTATCCTGTTTTAGTTAGACCGTCTTATGTACTGGGTGGACGTGCGATGCAGATTGTCTACAATCAAGCTGACCTTGAGCGTTACATGAAGGAAGCTGTTATTGCTAGTCCTGACAGACCAGTTCTAGTTGACCACTACTTAGTAGGGCAAGAGTTAGAAGTGGATGCCATCTGTGATGGCGAAACAGTCGTGATTCCAGGTATTATGGAACATATTGAACGTGCTGGCGTTCACTCTGGTGACTCGATTGCTGTTTATCCACCGCAACGACTAAGTGAAGAGTTACGGAAAACGATTGAAGACTATACGATTCGAGTGGCGCAAGGACTCAATACGGTAGGCTTAGTGAATATTCAATTTGTTATTAGTGATGGACGTGTTTATATTATTGAAGTAAATCCGCGCTCTAGCC
This sequence comes from Jeotgalibaca sp. PTS2502, assembly GCF_001975685.1. NCBI lineage: Bacteria > Bacillati > Bacillota > Bacilli > Lactobacillales > Carnobacteriaceae > Jeotgalibaca > Jeotgalibaca sp. PTS2502. The sequence continues at coordinate 1,030,674 of NZ_CP019433.1, read as the reverse complement.
GGACCATTCCGTTTTTAAGTAAGGTAACGGCTATCCCAATGGCGAAATTAGCTATGAAGGGTATTTTGGGGCTAAGTTTAAAAGAGGCTGGCTATACAACAGGCCTTGTAGACGATCAAGATGGCGTCTATGTAAAAATGCCAGTGTTTAGTTTTAGCAAGCTGAAACAGGTTGATACCGTATTAGGGCCAGAAATGAAATCAACTGGTGAAGCAATTGGGAAGGATATCAACTTACCAAAGGCCTTATACAAAGGGTTCGTTGCTTCAGGCATTCGTGTGCCGGCTTATGGGGCAGTTTTAATGACTGTAGCTGATAAAGATAAAGAAGAAGCGATAGCGATTGCCAAGCGCTTTGCTCGATCTGGCTACCGCTTAATTGCAACAAAAGGTACTGCGCAAACCTTAGAAGCAGCTGGACTTGAAGTAGAAACGATTGATAAAATCAATGCTAGTAATAATGATATTTTAGATGCGATTCATAATGGAAGAATCAACTTAGTAGTGAATACGATGACAACAGGGCAAACGAGTGAAACAGATGGGTTCCTTATTCGTCGAGAAACTGTGGAAAATAATATTCCGTGTTTGACGTCCTTGGATACTGCAGAAGCATTATTACAGGCTGTTGAAACTACGCATTTCCAATTGGAAGATATGTCTAAAGCATAAAATAATCAAAAAATGGGAAAAGTCCCCACCAATTTAAAAGTTAATAAAGCTTGTAAAATCAATCCTTTTTCTGAAATTAATCAGAAAAAGGATTTTTTTTTTGCATTTTTGTGAAATAAGGTGGTGGGAAGTGGGGGAATGTGGTAGACTAAATTCATATTGTAAAGTGGGGTGATTTCTCATGCTGATTGGCGAATATAAACACAATATGGACGCAAAAGGTCGTATTATTATGCCAGCTAAGTTCCGTGAAGAACTTGGTCAATCGTTCATCCTAACAAGAGGTTTGGATGGGTGTTTATTTGGTTATCCAATGGAACAGTGGGAAATCCTTCAAGAAAAGCTAAAACAATTGCCCCTAGCAAAAAAAGATGCTCGTGCATTCGTCCGTTTCTTTTATTCTGCCGCAACTGAAGCAGAAATTGATAAGCAGGGAAGAATTAATATACCAGCCAATTTAGCTGAGTATGCAAAAATTGAAAAAGAATGTCGTGTTGTCGGCGTGTCAGATCGTATTGAAATTTGGAGTAATACGAAGTGGGAAGATTTTGCTGATATGGCAGAAGACTCATTTGAAGATATTGCTGAGAGTATGATTGATTTTGGATTGTAGGTGAAAATATGACTGAATTTGAACATTACAGTGTCCTTCTTGATGAATCAATTGAAGGTTTAGCAATTAAGCCAGATGGTATTTATGTTGATTGCACACTAGGTGGCGCAGGCCACAGTCGTAAAATATTAGAAAAATTAAACGAAAACGGTCACTTATATGCCTTTGACCAAGATCGTATCGCTATTGAGAACGCAGAACGCGAACTAGCTCCTTATATTGAAAAAGGGCAAGTCACTTTAATTAAAGAAAATTTCCGTTATTTAAAAGAAGAATTAGAAACAAGAGGCGTTGAAAAAGTTGATGGTATTCTCTATGATCTTGGTGTGTCATCACCGCAACTTGATCAAGCAGAACGTGGCTTTAGCTACCGTTTTGACGCGCCACTCGATATGAGAATGAATCAAGACCAAGAATTAACTGCTATGACAATTGTTAATGAATGGCCTTATGAAGCTTTAGTAAAAATCTTTTTCCGCTACGGAGAAGAGAAATTTTCAAAACAAATCGCTAGACGAATTGAACGCGAGAGAGAAGACCATCAGATTGTAACGACTGGAGAACTTGTTGATATTATTCGTGAGAGTATTCCAGCTTCTGCTAGACGTAAGGGCGGACATCCGGGTAAACGTATTTTCCAAGCGTTGCGTATCGCCGTAAATGATGAGCTATCAGCTATTTCAGATTCACTAGAAGATGCATTAGAGATGGTGGGCATCGGGGGACGTGTTAGCGTTATTACCTTCCAATCATTGGAAGATCGGATTGTTAAAGTTATGTTCAAGGAAGCATCATCTGTTATGGATGTACCAGCTAATCTACCTGTTTTACCAAAAGACATTGAGGCTGACTTCCGCTTAGTAAACCGTAAACCTATTTTACCGTCAGATTTTGAATTATCTGAGAATAGACGCTCACAAAGTTCGAAATTACGTATTATTGAGCGAGTGAAATAGGACTTAAGCGCATGAAATAGAAGGAGTGGGATATTTGGCAACACCAGAATATGCAGAGTCTACTTACAACCAAACGCTACCGAACTATAGTCCGCAGCCAAGCCAAGAGCCAAAGTCTCCTGAGATAGTTAGACCTAGTAAAAAAACAAGCATCATTACAAAAAAAGAAATCATGACGATGACAGTGATTGGGATTACAGCAATTATATTGTTATTTAGCAGTTTGATTACACAAGTCACACTGTCAAACCAGAATCGTAGCTATCAAGATTTACAACAAACAAATGTCATGATTACAACTGAAAATAATAATTTAAGTCAAGAAGTTCAAGAATTATCACGCTACAACCGAGTTATGGAGATTGCAGAAAAACTCGGTTTAAAAATGAATGAAACTAACATAAGGAATGTAAACGAATGAAGGATAAGAATAACCCCCAAAAGAACCGTCGTATAATGACTAAAATTATGATGCTGCTGACGGGATTGATGTTCCTGGTCTTTGTTGTTCGCTTCTCAACCATTATGTTAACTAAAAAGGTAGACGGTGTAGATTTAAGTGAACAAATTGATAACTTGTATTCAAGAAGTAGCATCCTGCCTGCAAAAAGAGGAACCATCTATGATATTGGTGGCAATCCTATTGCTATGGATGCTACTTCTTATTCGTTAGTTGGCGTTTTAACAGATAAATGGAGCCAAGACGAAAAAAATCCACAGCACATCATTGACAAAGAACAAACAGCTGAAGCATTAGCGAAGCATATTGATATGTCAAACAGTGAGATTCTATCTCTATTAAATCAAGAAAATGTCGACCAAGTTGAATTTGGTTTGGCAGGTACTAATTTAAGTTATGGTATAAAAGCCGCTATTGAAGAAGAGGAGTTAAATGGTATTTTCTTTGAAGAAACGCCATCTCGTCTCTATCCAAATGGTGTCTTTGCATCTCATCTTGTCGGCTATGCTGCTGTTGATTCTGAATCAGAAGATAGCGTTTTGGTAGGGATGATGGGAATTGAGCAAGCCTTTGATGATTTATTAAATGGTCATGATGGTAAAGTGACCGATCAAAAAGATTCGCAAGGTTATGGTATCCCAGGGACAGAGGTGGTTCTTGAAAAACCGATTGATGGGAAAGAGATTTATCTAACCTTAGATATGAGGCTACAAACCTATTTGGAAACATTGATGACAAAGGTTTATGAAGAGGCGGAGCCAGAAGAAATGGTTGCCATGCTAGTGAATCCTAAAACAGGAGCTGTTATGGCAGCGACACAACGCCCGACCTTCAATGCGACTACAATGGAAGGCATCGATGAGAGATGGCAAAACCTTTTAGTGGAAGAAGCGTTTGAGCCGGGTTCAACCTTTAAAATATTAACGATTGCTGCTGCAATCAATGAAGGTATTTTTCGTCCGTATGATACCTATCAATCAGGTTCGATTGAGGTAGAAGGCGGCAAGATTAGCGACTACAACTTAGTTGGTTGGGGACCAATTTCATACTTAGAAGGTTTTGGACGTTCAAGTAACGTCATGGTTGTGAAACTCGTTCAAGAAATGGGTTATGATGTTTGGGAAGAATACATGCAAGCATTTGGTATGACAACACCAACAGAATCCAAGCTAGCAAATGAAGCTACAGGTCATTATAACTATGACTACCCATTGGAAAAGGCAAATACCTCATTTGGACAAGGGGTAACCGTAACACCATTCCAGCTTATCCAAGCTTTTACTTCCGTTGCTAATGGTGGAGACATGATGAAGCTAAACTATATTCATAAAATTGTTGATCCTGAAACAGGAGAAGAAACGATCATTGAGCCTGAAAAACTATCCTCTCCAATTACAGCTGAGACAGCTAGTGTCGTATTAGATTATTTGACTACTGTTGTTTATGAAGACTATGGAACAGCCTCTGCTTATGCGATTGATAATGCCACAGTCGGTGTTAAAACTGGGACAGCAGAATTAGTTAATCCGGAGACAGGATTATATTATACAGGACAATATGAATATCTGTATTCAGCAGTTGGTTTTGCACCAGCTGAGGATCCTGATTACATTCTATATGTCACTTTAAAAATGCCAAAAAATAATACAGATAAAAATTTTGTCAACTATTTAACAGATGTCTTTAATCCGATGATGACCCGAGCAGTTTCTTACAGCGAGTTAGGAATTGAAACGGATGCTACAACTAAAAAAGGTATGATACCAAAAGTAACAGGTCAATCAAAAGAGGAAGCTATTTCAACTTTAGAAGCAGCAGGCTTTTCATCTGTTAGTCTAATCGGTAGTGGAAGTAGAATTGTCCAACAGTTTCCTTATAATGAGACTGAAGCGCTCTTCAACCAAAAAGTTGTGTTAATGACTGAAGGCGCAATGACTATGCCAGATGTACGTGGTTGGTCCAAAGACGATGTTTTAAAAATTGCCGAATTAACAGGTGTGAGCTTCGAATTTGAGGGAGACGGTTATGTCGTTTACCAACAACTAAATGCTGGTTCATTAATTAATGTTGAAGAATCAATCAAAATTATTTTAGAATAGGAAATGTTAGGCTATAATGTCATACGAAACAGGAAGCAAGTAGTGCTTCCTGTTTCGTGAACATTTCGAGGAGGAATATTATGGAGTGGACAGAAATGCTGATACCGTTTGTCTTTAGCTTTGCACTGACAATCAGCATCATGCCGATTTATATTGGCTATTTAAAGATTAGACAGTTTGGTCAAACGACAAGAGAAGAAGGACCTTTATGGCATGAAGCTAAAAGTGGAACACCAACTATGGGTGGTGTTGTTTTTGTTATTGCTGCCATTTTAATTATGATTGCGACAGCAGTATGGAAAACTGTTTTTAACTATTCAATGATCATGCTGATTGTTGTTCTTTTATTTTTTGCACTTATTGGTTTCTGGGATGATTTTATTAGTATCTTTAAAAAACAGAATGAAGGCTTAACATCTAAACAAAAATTCTTGGCCCAAATCGTGGGTTCCATTCTTTTTGTTGGTTTGTTTTATTTAAGCGGCGCTGCACCAACAATTGCATTGCCATTTATTGGGCGTGTAGAAAGTTGGGTGCTTTTTGCTGTCTTTACTATTATCTGGATTACTGGTTTTTCAAATGCGGTTAACTTAACAGATGGATTAGATGGATTAGTAGCTGGAACAGCTAGTGTTGCTTACGCTGCGTATGCTTATATTGCTTATCTACAAAATCAAGTAGAAGTATTGATTTTCTGTCTAGCTGTTATTGGTGGGTTAGTAGGCTTCTTTGTTTTCAATAAAAAGCCAGCCAAAATATTTATGGGAGATGTCGGTTCTCTAGCACTAGGAGCGGGATTTGCGGTTGTTTCTATATCGTTACATCAAGAATGGAGCCTCTTATTAATTGGCTTAATTTTTGTTATCGAAACTGCTAGCGTGATGATGCAAGTGACATCGTTCAAACTGACTGGCAAGAGAATCTTTAAAATGAGCCCGATTCATCATCATTTTGAAATGAGTGGATGGAGTGAGTGGCGTGTCGTTACAACCTTTTGGATTGTGGGACTTATTGCAGCCGTTTTAGGCCTATTACTAATCGTATAATGGAGGAAGCATAGGATGAAAGATACAGTGTTTAAAAATAAGAAAGTACTGGTTCTAGGACTTGCCCTAAGTGGTTTTCATGCTGCAAAATTATTACTAAAATTAGGCGCACTCGTAACCGTCAATGATGCTAAAGAACTTGAAAATAATCCTGATGCTCAAGAATTAGTCGCATCAGGTATTCGAGTGATTGCAGGTCACCATCCAGTAGAATTACTAGATGAGAATTTTTCTTATATCATTAAAAATCCAGGCATACCTTACAGTAATCCTATGTTAGAACGTGCTTCCGAACTAGAGATTCCTATTTTAACGGAAGTTGAACTAGCAGCTGCTATTATGGAAGCAGACTTAATTGCTATTACAGGAACAAATGGGAAAACAACAACAACGACGATGATTCAGGAATTATTAGACTATAAACGCTCAAGCGGGAAGGCCTATAAAGCAGGGAATATTGGTATTCCAGCTTCTGCTGTAGCCCAAGAAGCTAAAGCGGGTGATGATATTGTTATGGAATTATCGAGTTTCCAATTAATGGGAATTGACCAACTTCATCCAAAAATTGCTGTCATTACGAATATTACAGAAGCACACCTTGACTACCATGGCACGCGACAAGAGTACGTAAAGGCAAAATTACGAATCACTGAAAATCAAACTGAAGCAGATTACTTAATCTTAAATTGGGATCAAGAGGAATTAAGAGAACTAACTAAGCAATCTAAAGCCCAGATTATTCCATTTTCGCGTCAAACTGAAGTCGAGAACGGTGTCTACATAAAAGATGACATGATTTATTTCAAAGACGAAGCAGTCTGTCCACTCTCAGCACTTCGTGTGCCTGGTAGCCATAATGTTGAAAATGCATTGGCAGCAGTAGCCGTTGCTAAATTGAAAGAAATGAACAACGCTTATATTGCAGAAGCCTTGTCACAGTTTGGCGGCGTTAAACACCGCATTCAGTTTGTCAAAAACGTGAATGGTCGTTCGTTCTATAATGATTCAAAATCAACAAATATCATCGCAGCTCAAACAGCATTAACTAGTTTCCCCGATAAAGACGTTATCCTACTAGCAGGTGGACTTGATCGTGGCAATGGCTTTGATGAACTGTTACCTCATTTAACAGCTGTTAAAGCAATGGTTCTGTTTGGTGAAACAAAAGATAAATTAAAAGAAACGGGTGAAAAAGCCGGTATTTCAACGATTATATTAACTGACAATGTGACAACTGCTGTAGCAGAAGCTTATCAGATTAGTCAAGAAGATGATATCATCCTCCTATCACCAGCTTGTGCGAGTTGGGATCAATATAAAAACTTTGAAATTCGAGGAGACCAATTTATTGAAGCAGTTGAAGGCTTAGAATAAATTTAACTATGAAAAGAGGTGACGAGCTAATTTAGCTCTCATACTTATGAAACTATTACTATCAGGTGGCGGAACAGGTGGTCACATCTATCCAGCGTTAGCATTAGCAAAACGGATTAAAGAACAGCACCCAGATGCTGAATTTTTATATGTCGGTACAGACAAAGGGTTAGAAAGTAGAATAGTCCCTAAAGCAGGGATTGCCTTTAAGTCTGTTGAGATTCAAGGTTTAAAACGTTCCTTATCATTAGATAACCTCAAAACAGTCTATTTAATGTTAACCAGTGTTTCTAAATCAAAAAAAATCATTAAAGATTTCCAACCCGACGTTGTGATTGGGACTGGTGGATACGTTTGTGCACCTGTTCTATACGCAGCTGCTAAACTTAATATCCCAACGATTATTCACGAGCAAAACTCAGTTGCGGGGGTGACAAATAAATTTTTAGCTCGCTATGTTAATAAAATTGCGCTTTGTTTTGAAGATGCTAAAGATGACTTCCAAAAGTATAGCGACAAACTAATTGTCACAGGAAATCCACGAGCCCAAGAAGTTGCTCAAATAAGCGAAACAACACCGCTTTCTGAATTTGGCTTAGATGATACGCTTCCTACTGTACTTGTCTTTGGGGGCAGTCGGGGAGCAGAAAAAATCAATCAATCAATGATTGAAGCTGCTAAGCATTTCCAAGATAAAGATTATCAAGCGTTGTTAGTGACAGGAGAGCGTCATTTTGATGCTATACAAGCTCAAATTGAGATGATTCAGCCAACCGTTACGAATGTAAAGGTTGTTCCTTATGTTGAGAATATGCCTGCTTTGTTTAAGAGCATTGATTTAGTTGCTTGTCGCAGTGGTGCAACCACACTAACTGAATTAACAGCTTTAGGGGTAGCGAGTATTTTAATTCCGAGTCCCTATGTTACCAATAATCATCAGTTGAAAAATGCACAGAGTTTGTCTTTTAACCATGCTGCTGAAATTTTAGAAGAAAAAGACTTAGACGGCAGTAGTCTGTTTACTTTGATTGCTGATTTGTTGTCGGATGATGAAAAGAGAGCAACTATGGCAGATCGTGCTAAAGCCTTGGGTGTTCCTGATGCGGCCGACCGTCTGTACCAGCTAGTAGATGAACTGATGACACAATAATGTAAAATGAACGAAACAATACTAACAACAAAAAGGACCTATCTTAGGATAGAATAGATAATGATACTAAGATAGGCTGATGATTGAGGAGGTGTAGGAAGGTGTTTCAACGAAATAAGCAAGCTAAGCAGAAAAAAAGGAAACCAATAGATAATAAGCCGGTATACAGTTCTTCTCTAAGAGAGGTAGCTAATCAGAACGATTCACCGATATCTAAAAAGCCTCATTACTTATGGCTTTATGCTTTTTTTGTGCTTGGCTTATTGATAAGCGGATATTTGATTTCTCCTTATGGAAGAGTTAATCAACTCTATATTGAAGGGGATACCATTGTTCCCGAGCAACAGATTATAGAAGCGAGCCAGATTACAGCCAAACAGACTGTAATTGGAACATTGTCTAATCGCGTTGCTATTGAAGCACAAATCCAAGCTACTTTACCTCAAATCAGAATGGCAGATGTTGGTATCCAAGGCGTAAATGATATTGTAGTTCACGTAGCTGATTATCAAACGGTGGCTTACATTGACAATGGCAATCGCTATCAGAGTGTTTTAGAAAATGGTGTCATTTTATTAGATGACTTAACGGTTCCAATAGGAAATCGCCCGTTAATTAAAGGCTTCGAGTCCGGCTCTACACTAAATAAGTTTATTACAGAATTTAGTAAGGCATCTAGTGATATTCAAGATAGTATATCTGAAATAACCTATAAAGGAAGCGAGGAAAATCCGTATTCTATTACAATCCATATGAATGATGGCAATCAAGTGAAAGCCAACCTCAATGAGTTTATTAGCAAGATGAACTATTATCCTGTTATACTTGAGGAGTTGGGTGGCCAAAAAGGCATTATTGACATGGAAGTAGGAGTGTTTTTCACACCTTTTGTATCTGAAGAACGACCTCAGGAAGACAGTGATGAAACGGTCAATAATGAAGATTTAAACGAAGAATAGAAGAGTTTTAAAATTAATAAAACTTTTAATGGATTAATCTTTAAAAACCTTAAAAATAAAAGGTTGTTGTGCTAAAATAGGTAAGGTATAAGTAATTTTAAAAAAGATAAAAAATGACGAACAGAAGTCATACTGAACAGTCATAAAAAATCGTAAGTCGTTGCTTCAGTATGTGAATGCAATAGGAAATCGGAGGTTTCAATAAGATATGAAAAATCAAGGTTTGTTTGTCAGCCTAGACATTGGAACCACTTCAATAAAAGTCGTTGTAGCAGAATATGTAAACAATCAATTAAACATTATTGGAGTAGGTAATGAAGTATCGAAAGGCCTCAATCGTGGCATTATCGTCGATATTGATGAAACGGTTAATTCAATTAAACGTGCGGTTGAGCAAGCAGAAAGAAAAGCAAATATTAAAATAAGAGACGTTATTGTTGGTATTCCAGGCAATCAAATCAGTATCGAACCTTGCCACGGCATGTATGGTGTTGTAAGTGAGAATAAAGAAATAACTAATGGAGATGTTCAAAATGTCTTCAATGCAGCTAGAGTGCGAGCATTACCGCCGGAACGTGAAATCATTTCTGTTATTCCAGAAGAATTTATTGTCGATGGTTTTGATGGTATTAGAGACCCAATTGGTATGATTGGGGTTCGTTTAGAACTTTATGCTAGTATGATAACAGGACCAAAGACGATTGTTCATAATATCAAACGTTGCGTTGAACGTGCAGGTCTTATTATTCAAGATATGGTTGTTCAACCCCTTGCTGTTTCAAGTATCGCAATGAACAAAGGTGAACGCGATTTTGGAACAATCTTAGTAGATATGGGTGGCGGACAAACAACCGCATCTGTTATGCATGATGACCAATTGAAATTTGTTTATGTTGATCAAGAAGGCGGAAGCTTAATTACAAAAGATATTTCAATCATTTTGAATACCACTTTAGAAAATGCTGAAAAAATTAAACGTGAATACGGTTATGCGATTCCTGCAGATACATCCGATGTGGAATACTTCCCAGTAGATGTGATTGGTAAGGAAGAGCCCGTTCGTGTTGATGAAAAATACCTTTCAGAAATTATCGAGGCTCGCGTGATCCAAATTCTTGATAACGTTAAACGAGCACTTGATCAAGTTGAAGCCTTTGACTTGCCAGGTGGTGTTATTTTAACAGGCGGTGGTGCTGCTCTTCCGGGTGTGATGGAATTAGCAGAAGAGATGTTTGGATGCAGCGTCAAAATGTATATTCCAGAACAAATGGGTATGCGAAATCCTATTTTTGCAACGAGTCTTGGGCTAATCAAGTATGTTGGCGAGCAAGATTCTATATACCAAGTTGCTAAAAATAGAGTCGTTCAACGACCAACAGCTCAAGCAGAGCAAATCAAACAAAATGTTGTGCCTATGCAACAAAAAGAAGAACCAGTTTATTCGGAACCTCCTGTAGAAGAAGAATACAACTACGAAGAAAAAAACAAAAAAGATTCAATTGTTAATCAATTTAAACAATTTATTCAATCAATCTTTGAATAAGAAACGATAGATAAGTAGGAGGAAATATAATGGAACTTGAATTTGATTCAATCATGAGCGGCGGCGCTAAAGTAAAAGTAATCGGTGTAGGTGGAGCTGGTGGAAACGCCGTAAACCGTATGATCGCTGACGACGTTAAAGGTGTAGAGTTTATCGTAGCAAATACAGATACACAAGCATTAAATGCTTCCCAAGCAGAAACAAAAATCCAACTTGGACCTAAACTAACAAAAGGGTTGGGAGCAGGTTCTATTCCTGATGTAGGCCGTAAAGCAGCTGAAGAGAGTGAAGTGCAATTGGCAGAAGCACTTTCTGGTGCTGATATGATTTTTGTAACATGCGGAATGGGTGGCGGTACTGGTACTGGTGCAGCACCAATCGTTGCGAAAATTGCTAAAGACCAAGGGGCATTGACAGTAGGTGTTGTAACGCGTCCGTTTAGCTTTGAAGGACCAAAAAGAGGACGTTACGCTGCAGAAGGTATTGCAGAATTAAAAGCCAATGTTGATACATTAGTCATTATTTCAAACAACCGCTTATTAGAAATTGTTGATAAAAAGACACCGATGTTGGAAGCATTCAATGAAGCTGACAATGTATTACGTCAAGGTGTTCAAGGTATTTCAGACCTAATTACATCACCAGGTTACGTAAACTTAGACTTCGCAGATGTGAATACAGTTATGAAGGACCAAGGTTCAGCATTGATGGGTATTGGTGTGGCATCTGGTGAAAATCGTACAGCAGAAGCTACGAAAAAAGCAATTTCTTCACCATTACTAGAAGTTTCAATTGACGGTGCAGAACAAATCCTATTGAATATTACAGGTGGTGCGGACTTAACATTGTTCGAAGCACAAGATGCAAGTGACATTGTTGCACAAGCATCAACATCTGAAGTTAATATTATCTTTGGTACGTCAATTAACGAAGCGTTGGGCGATGAAGTTGTTGTTACAGTTATCGCTACTGGTATTGATTCGGAGAAACGTAAAGAAGAAAAAAAGTCCAACGCGCGTGGAGGGAGCCCTTTTAAAGGACGCAAAGATGTTAATGTTACATCAACCCCTGCACCAACATTTCAAGAACCAGCTGTAACTGAAAAAGAAACAGAAAAAGAAAAAGACTTGTTTGGAGATTGGGATATCCGTAGAGATCACAGCCCGAGAGAAACAACGTCAAGAGAAGTAAGCCCAGAACCCACTCAAGAAAACTACTCACGCTACCAACAACATGAAGATGTATCAGATTCAAATGACGATCAATTAGAAACACCACCATTTTTCCGTAAGAGACGTAGATAAAAATGACTATTATTTCGAATTGTCAAAGAATTGAATCTCGTATTCAAGACTCCGTTGCAACAGCAAATCGTCATGCTGACGAAGTGACTTGTGTGGCAGTAACGAAGCAACGACCTGTTGCAGATTTACAAGCCCTTTACGAAGTCGGTTATCGTCATTTTGGAGAAAATCGGCCAGAAGGTCTTCTTGAAAAGCAATCTGCTTGCCAGCAAGAAGATATTAAATGGCATTTTATAGGCTCATTGCAAACGAGAAAAGTGAAGCAGATTATCAATCAAATCGATTATCTTCATTCTTTGGATAGAGAGTCATTGGCTAAAGAAATAAATAAACGAGCAGAACGTCCAGTGGCATGTTTTGTGCAAGTTAACGTATCAGGAGAGACTTCTAAAAGTGGAGTTTCTCCTGAACGTTTAGAATCGTTTATTGATGAGCTGGCTATCTATCCCAATGTTTTGGTAGTAGGATTAATGACGATGGCTCCTATTGAAGCTAATGCAAATGAGTTAAGTGTTTACTTTAAACGTTTAAAGAGTTTGCAGGAAGAAATAGCAGCTAAAAAATTATCTTTTGCACCTTGTACGCAAACAAGTATGGGCATGAGTGGAGATTATCAAATTGCGATTCAAGAAGGTGCATCATTTGTTCGCATTGGATCTGCTTTTTTTGACTAAAAGCAGATAATCACGAAAGAATAGAGGGAATAACTTGGGCCTAAAAGATATGATCAGGAACTTTTTTGGTTTAGATGAAGAGACTCCGGAATGGGAAGAACAATCAGAACACTATGACACTGTTCATTTTCAACAGGAACAACCGACTAGACACGCTGCTCCATCACAAAAAATGAAGTCAAAAGTTATTTCAATGAACCAGAGAAGTCAATCTCAAAAAGCAAGTATTCATGTAATCGAGCCGAGAGTCTTTACAGAAGCAGAGCGAATAGCAGATTACTTATTAAATAATGATTCAGTCCTTTTAAATTTTAAACGAATGGAAAAGGATCAAGCATCTAAAGTCATTGATTTTATTGCAGGGGCTGTCTATGCCGTAAATGGTGATATTCAGCAAGTTGGCGAAGGTATTTTCTTATGTACACCAGTAAATTTTGAAATTGCCAACAGAGAAGTAGAAGAAAGTCAGACAGAATACTACTTCTAGTTGAGAATCATAACTGTACTTCCAAGGAAGAGAAAGGAGGATGGAATGGTAAGGATTATCTTATTTTTAATGGATCTCGTTCCACGAGTCATTAATATTTATTCAGGAATTTTAGCTATATATGCTCTAATGACATGGTTGCCAAATGCCTTATCTTCAAAATTCGGCCAGCTAATTACACGGATCGTTGAACCTTATCTCAGCATCTTCTATCGATTGATTCCTTCAGTCGGCATGGTAAGTTTCAGTGTGTTATTTGCTATTTTATTTTTACGCCTAGTCGATTATGGCGCATATGTTGTTTTATTATTCCTTCTTCAATTATTTAGTTAATCGAAAAGGAGGCGGGTAAATGGAGCAGCTGTATCAACATTTTCGTAAAGAAGAACAGAGCTTTATTGATTTAGTTGAATCTTGGATTATTCAAGTTCAGGAGCAGTATTCACCTTACCTAACTGATTTTTTAGATCCAAGACAACAATATATTATTGAAATGCTTGTTGGAAAAAAAGGAGAAGTTCGTGTTTCTTTTTTTGGCGGCTATGAGGCAGCAGAACGGAAACGAGCGATTCTCTATCCGGAATATTTCGAGCCGAAACAGGAAGATTATGAGCTTCAATTAGTAGAGATTAACTATCCTGTTAAATTTACACAGTTAACTCATGGTAAAATTCTGGGCACCTTAGTTGGCGCAGGTGTTAAACGTGAAGTATTTGGTGACATCATGTCTGACGGTGAAAGATGGCAATTTTTTACTGTAGCGTCAGTCTTTCAGTTTTTAAAACTCCAAGTCACTAAAATGGGGAATATCACTGTTCGTATAGAGGAACGTGATTATACTGACCTTATCCAACCCATTGATGATTGGACCATTGAACAAGACACCGTTAGTTCGTTGAGAATGGATACCGTCATATCATCGGTCTATAATATCTCACGACAGCGTGCTAAGGAATTAGTAGGGTCTGGCAAGGTCAAATTAAATTGGACTCAACACGATCGACCAGATTTTGAACTGGGTATTTTTGATATTATTTCTATTCGTGGCTATGGCCGTATACAAATACGAGCCATTCAAGGAAAGTCTAAAAAAGACAAGTGGCGAATTGAGATAGGCGTTCTACGCAAGTAATTTAAGTTGAAAGGGATGATTAAGAATGTCATTAACACCATTAGATATTCAACATAAAGAATTCGAGTCAAAATTTAAGGGATACAGCAAAGATGAGGTAGACGATTTTCTAGACCTTATCAAAAAAAGTTATGAGCAAGTTCTAAAAGAAAACAAAGATTTAGAGAAACAAGTGAAATTTGCAGAAGAAAAAATTGAACATTTCCAAAATCTTCAAGATGCTCTTAATAAGTCAATTGTTGTCGCACAAGATGCAGCGGATCGCTTAAAAGAAAACGCTCGTAAAGAAGCAGAAATTATCCTATTTGAAGCAGAAAAAAGTGCAGACCGTTTATTAAAAGAAGCTGCTGAAAAAGCAACTCAAATTAATCACGAAACAGATAATGTTCGTCGTGAGAGCCGTAACTTTAAACAAAAACTGCAAGTATTGGTAGAATCACAGTTAAACTTAATTAAGAATGAAGAGTGGGAATTAGTATTAAACACAGTTCCTGAAAAGTATGTCCCAACACCGACACTGGATGATGTCTTGAATAATCGTACGCGTAAGGTGGATGATTTAATGGCAGAAACTGGCTTTGAAACGACAGGATCATCAGAAAAAGATGAGCAATCAGAAGAAGGTCAAGTAGAAGCTATTGATATTTCAGTAGAAAACAAGTAAAATCAAACTAATTGATGATTGGAACACCCAATGATTAGATACTTTTAAGCGAATTGGCAGCTGGTGAAAGGCCAATAGTCCCTGTAATCAACGGATCATCCATGAAATATGAGCTGAACATCCAATGATTGGATTAGTAGGTTAATCGCCTGAACAGCGTTAACGGTTCCTAAAGAAAGCAGTATTATGAATTTTTTGCTTTGAATTTGGGTGGTACCACGAAGACTTCGTCCCTTTTGAGGACGGAGTCTTTTTATTTTGCTGTAAAAAGAAGGCTAAACAATAATAATAAAATGGAGGAATATAGTTCATGAAAATGAAAGATACTTTGCTATTGGGAAAAACTGCTTTTCCAATGAAAGCAAATTTACCGGTTCGCGAACAAGAACGTGAAAAAGAGTGGGAAGAACAACAGGTTTACGACAAACGTCAAGAAAAGAATGCTGGGAAACCAACATTTGTCCTACATGATGGCCCACCATATGCCAATGGTGCTGTTCATATGGGACATGCCTTAAACAAAATCAGTAAAGATTTTATTGTTCGTTCAAAATCAATGTCTGGTTTCCGTTCACCTTATGTGCCAGGATGGGACACACATGGTTTACCGATTGAACAAGCCCTAACCAATACAGGTGTTAACCGTAAACAAATGAGTTTAGCAGAATTCCGAAAACTGTGTGAAGATTATGCATGGAAACAAATTGACGGTCAACGTACTGTTTTCAAACGTTTAGGTGTGACCGGTGAATGGGATAACCCATATGTGACTTTAACACCAGAATACGAGGAAGGCGAAATCCGTGTGTTTGGTAAAATGGCTGAAAAAGGCTACATCTACAAAGGTCTAAAACCAATTTATTGGTCACCATCAAGTGAATCATCACTTGCAGAAGCCGAAATTGAATACAAAGATATTAAATCAGCTTCAATCTATGTGTCATTCCCAGTAAAAGACGGTAAAGGATTTTTAAATACAGATACATCATTTATTATCTGGACAACAACACCATGGACATTACCAGCAAACCTAGGTATCTCTGTTCATGCTGATTTCAATTATTCTGAAGTTGAAGCTGATGGACGTAAATTTATTGTGGCAACTGACCTGCTAGAAACCGTTAAAAACGAAATCGGTTGGGAATCAGTAACAACATTGAGAGAATTCAAAGGGGCAGAAATGGAATACATGACTGCTCAACACCCATTCTATGACCGTGAATCACTTGTTATGGTAGGAGACCATGTCACACTTGAAGCAGGTACTGGTTTAGTTCATACTGCGCCAGGACATGGTGATGATGACTACATTATTGGTAAAAAATATGGCTTAGATGTTCTATCACCAGTAGATGACCGTGGTTGCTATACTGATGAAGCGCCTGGTTTTGAAGGTGTTTTCTACGATAAAGCAAACAAAATGATTACCGAATTATTGGAAGAAAAAGGACAGCTATTGAAACTAGATTTCTTTGAACATAGCTACCCACATGACTGGCGAACGAAGAAACCAGTTATTTTCCGTGCTACACCACAATGGTTTGCATCAATCAGTAAGTTCCGTCAAGATATTCTTGATGAAATTGAAAAAGTAGACTGGATCCACCCATCAGGAAAAGTACGTATCCATAATATGATTCGTGACCGTGGCGATTGGGTAATCTCTCGTCAACGTGTTTGGGGTGTGCCGCTACCTATTTTCTACGCAGAAAATGGTGAAGCTATTATTACACCAGAAACAATCGACCATGTTGCAACCTTGATTGGTCAAGAAGGATCAAATGTATGGTTTGAGCGTGAAGCGAAAGACTTATTGCCAGCAGGCTTTACACATCCAGGTAGTCCAAATGGTCTCTTTACTAAAGAAACAGATATTATGGACGTATGGTTTGATTCAGGTTCTTCTCATGAGTCAGTTTTACGTAACAGAGAGAACTTAACCTTCCCAGCAGATATGTACTTAGAAGGTTCTGACCAATACCGCGGATGGTTTAACTCTAGTTTAACAACAAGTGTTGCCATTAACGGTGAAGCACCTTATAAGAGCGTCTTATCACAAGGATTTGTCTTAGATGGTGAAGGCCGTAAAATGAGTAAATCACTAGGGAATACGATTCTACCTGAAAAAGTTGTAAAAAATATGGGAGCAGATATTATTCGTCTATGGGTTTCGAGTGTGGACTATGAATCAGACGTACGTGTGAGTGATGATATTTTGAAACAAGTATCAGAAACATATCGTAAAATCCGAAACACGATGCGTTTCTTGATCGGAAATACAGCAGATTTTAACCCAGCAGAAGACCGAGTGGCTTATGAAGACTTACGTTCAGTTGACAAGTTTATGTCAATCCGTCTAAATCAAATTATTGAAACATGTCTAAAAGCTTATGAAGATTATCGTTTCTCAACAATCTATCAAACGATTATGAATTTCTGTACTGCTGAGCTATCATCATTTTATTTAGACTTTGCTAAAGATGTGGTCTATATTGAACGTGAAAACGATACAGTAAGACGTTCTATGCAAACTGTTTTCTATGATGCTTTAGTAGCAATCACAAAACTGTTGACACCAATTATTACGCATACAACAGAGGAAATTTGGACATACTTGAAAGAAGAAGAAGAGTATGCACAATTAGCAGAATTACCTGAAGCTTTATTTGCAGCTGATAAAGATGAGATTCTTGAACAATGGAATAGCTTTATGTCATTACGTCAGAGCATCTTAAAATCACTAGAAGAAGCACGTAGCGAAAAAGTCATCGGTAAATCGTTTGAAGCTCATTTAAATCTATTTGTTTCACAAGAAGTAAAAGACTTATTTGAATCGATTGATACTGACTTAGCTCAACTATTTATCGTGTCTCAAGTGACGCTTCATGATGAAGCAGATGCTGAAAATGGTATGCGAGTTGTCGTTGAACACGCTCATGGCGAAACTTGCGACCGTTGCCGTATCATTAAAGAAGAAGTAGGAACGATTGAAGCAGCGCCAACATTATGTAGCCGTTGTGCGGACATTGTTATTAATGATTTTCCAGAAGCATTAACAACTGAAGAAGAGCAATGAGATTAGAGCGTGTAGGGGAATTCCTACACGCTCTTTTAATTATGAACAAAATGTTAACTATTATCCTGCTTATGAAACCGTTTTACGAAAGAAACTTGCATTTTATAGTGAACTTTATTATACTTAAATATGTAATTTGAAATATAAGCATAAAGATTATGGTTCAAGTTATTAGAAAAATTTTTGGAGGTTTTGTTTTATTATGGAACAAGGTAAAGTAAAATGGTTTAACGGTGAAAAAGGATTCGGATTTATCGAAGTTGAAGGCGGAGACGACGTATTCGTTCACTTCTCAGCAATTCAAGGCGACGGCTTCAAAACACTTGAAGAAGGTCAAGATGTTGAATTTGACATTGTTGAAGGAAACCGCGGAGCTCAAGCAGCTAACGTTGTAAAATTATAATCTTCAAAAATTATAACTTACTTCATAAACTTATAATCAAAAGCACACTGATCAATGATTAGTGTGCTTTTTAAATAGAGTAAAGGCATCAGGTCAATCCCTGATGCCTTTACTCTAACTATTCTAATTTCGTTTTGATCGTCCTAGAATGAATGATACTAGGAAGATTAAAATGACAGCCCCAACCAAAGCAGGTACAATGAAGAATCCACCAATTTCTGGTCCCCATTCGCCTAATAACATCGTACCTAGCCATGAACCAACGAAACCAGCAATGATATTTCCAATAATGCCTCCAGGTATATCTCTACCCATGATTGCTCCAGCGATTGCACCTAGTACACCACCGACAATTAACGTCCAAATTAATCCCATCTTTGTTTCCTCCTTTAAAAAAATATATAAAGTAATGATTGATTACTTTAACTATCATTATTATAAATGAATATCAGCTATTTTCAAAATGATATGGCTTTTTGTTTATTGATTCAAGCGATTTTCTTCTTTTTGAAGGCTGAGTAGGTGATCACGCAGTTCATTTTCCATGTGTGACAATTCTGTTTCAGCTTCGCGACGCTTAATGCGGCCTTCTTGTTGTATTTTCAAAGTCTCTTGAAGGGTTTCAACTAAGTCTTTTTGCGTTTGTTCCAAGGTTTCGATATCGATCACACCTCGTTCATTTTCTTTCGCTGTTTCAATAGCTGATATTTTCAACATTTCTGAATTTTTCAGCATTAAATCATTAGTTGTTTGCGACACTTGTCTTTGCGCAGTGACGGCATCTTTTTGACGAAGCAAGGTCATGGCAATGGCTACTTGGTTTTTCCATAACGGAATAGCGGTATGGATTGACGCTTGTATTTTCTCAGCTAAAGCTTGATTGGTGTTTTGAATTAAACGTATTTGTGGTGCTTGTTGGATGGTCATTTGTCGTGCTAGTCTTAAGTCATGTGTTCGTTTTTCTAAACGGTCTAAAAACTGATTTAAGTCATTAACAATTTGGACATCCATCTGGCTTTTTGACTGTTCGGCTAACTCAATCGCAGCCGGAATCGTCTGACTCGACAGTTCTTCCAGTTTTACTTCGCCGGCAGCAATATAAATATTAAGGGCATGAAAGTAATCTTCATTCTTTTTGTAAAGTTGTTCAAGCATAATATTATCATTTAACAAGCCATTCTTTTCTCGTTCTAGCTTCACGGCAATTTTATCGATTTGAGCGCCAATCTGTTGGTATTTCGCGGTCATTTCATAAACGCTTTGTTTTACTTTGCTAAACATCTTACGGAAAATATTGTTATCTTCTGCTCTTAAATCAGAAGGGCTTGTCTCATTTAGTTTAAACATCAACTCATTTAATGAGTCACCAATCTCACCAGTATCTTGGTTTTGGACATGAGAGAGCATAGAGTGTGAGAATTCACCTAATTGTTTTTGAGCAGCAGCGCCATAACTAATGATCGCTTGCATATTTTTTTCATCAATTTGACCAGCCAGAGCAACCGCTTGTTTTTGACGTTCTTCTGGTAAACGATCAATTAGCTTGTCAGCCACGACGGTTTCTTTTAGTTCTTGCTTAACATCTACTTGGGCAGCTGGATTAGCATACGGATCAGCAAATGGGTTAGCTAGTAAATCTTCTAGTTCTTTATTAACAGTTTGATCTTTATCTTCCATATAATCCCTCCTAATAGTCATCGCTTAATGGTTCATTTTCTTTATTATCTCTGTTCAGAACATGATTAGCAAGTTCCACTTCCATATCTAAGTCGTCAATATCATTTGACATGAAGGATAGATAATCTTTCGTAATCAATTGGCAAAGATCTTCCATCGTCTTCGAACCAGTCTCTAATGATTGATAGGTTTCTTTAGTTTTTGCTAGATGACTATCAATTTCAACATAAGATTCGGTGATTTCCTTTAAGTTAGGCAAATAGGTATAGAGGAAGTGGTTAACCTCATGGAGACGGTTAGGTTGTTCAACAATATGTTTAAAAAAGTCTTTTATAATCGCAATCGTATTATGACGTATAGCAATTGCCTTTAATTTATTACTCTTATTGGTAGACTTTTCAATGGCATAAATATGCTCTCTAGCTGTCTGCATTGTTTTTCGGAATAGCTGTATTTCATCTTTTGTTAGGCCTTTAGAATGATAGAATTCCTCTTTTTGGCTAGATAGCTTAGCAAGTGGCTGCTTGTTTTTCTTAGTGGTTGTTTTTGATTGATAATGAAATAAAATAGCTCCCATCACAAGCGTGAGAACCAATGACGTGATGAAATCAAATTCAAAAACGAAGAAAAAAACAGCTAAAGCGATTAAGCATCCGACATTTGAAAATGTATAAATAAAGCTTTTTTTGATTGTTTGAAACATAAGTCACCCTCCTTAAGTAGTGAAATCTTACTTTGTTTTTATTTTATCATAACAGCTTGAGACAACTATCGGTCAAAAGGATGATTTTTCATTAAAATTGAATGGAATCTTGTCTTCAAGAAAAGAATTAGGGTATGATAGACTTAAATGAATGATAAAAAGCGAGGCTAAACAAATGGAGTTTGAAGAAAAGACCCTTACGAAAGAAATAATTTTTGATGGCGTACTTGTTCATTTAGAGAGAGAAGAAGTTCTACTTCCTAATGGAAAAACATCTGTGAGAGAAATTATCCGTCATCCGGGTGCTGTTGCAGTGATGCCTTTTACGGCCGATGGAAGGATGGTATTGGTCCGTCAATATCGCAAACCCCTAGAACGGACAGTCGTAGAAATTCCAGCAGGTAAGCTAGAAAAAGATGATACTCATCCATTAGAGGCAGCTAAAAGAGAATTAGAAGAAGAAACCCATTATTCAGCAAGTCGTTGGGAAGAGATTGAGACTATGTATCCAACACCTGCTTACTTAGATGAAAAATTTATAATCTATCTCGCAGAAGGGTTGGAGATTGTAGAAAATCCACTACCTCAGGATGAGGATGAATTTGTTGAAGTTGTCCTATGTAGCTACGAAGAAGCATTAGCGCTTAGAGAAAGTGGTGAAATTTGTGATGCTAAGACGCTATATGCGCTGCTCTATTGGAAACTTCGCTTATTAGAAAAGGAAGCTTAATATGGCAAAAAAAGAAAAAAAACAATTGATTACTCGAAAAAATTATCAAGAGTATATACAGACTAATGGTAAGGAAAAGGGGAAATCACTCAAGAAAAAAACAAAATCAGCCGAGGAAACAAAAACACGACTAACGGTTAAAGAAAAAGGAAGAAGATTAGACCGTTTTTATAATATCGCTATTATTAGTCTCATTATCGCGATTGTTTTAGTTTTTGTATTGGCATTTGTCATTTAAATAAACGTTAAGGAATGTGAATAACTATGATCGGTATTATTGGCGCAATGGAAGAAGAAACACGTGTATTACTTGGTGTAATGTCGAATAAAAAAACAGAAAAAATTCATCATTTAGAATATACCTCTGGCAAAATTGGCGAAACAGATGTTGTCATTACCCAATCAGGAATAGGAAAAGTAAACTCAGCATTGGCAACGGCTTTTTTAATTGATCGTTATCAAGCTGATTTGGTTATTAATACGGGATCAGCAGGAGCGATTAAGTCAGGATTAGCTGTGGGAGATGTCGTTG
The DNA here is from genome assembly GCF_001975685.1 of Jeotgalibaca sp. PTS2502. Classification (NCBI taxonomy): domain Bacteria; kingdom Bacillati; phylum Bacillota; class Bacilli; order Lactobacillales; family Carnobacteriaceae; genus Jeotgalibaca; species Jeotgalibaca sp. PTS2502. The sequence goes on along the minus strand of NZ_CP019433.1, from coordinate 1,008,421 downwards.
TAGCTGAGCAATTGGCTTACCATGATGTTGATGCGATGGCATTTGGCTATGAAAAAGGACAAGTTCCTCAGATGCCTGCCCGTTACATGAGCGATGTGAAAAGTGTAGAGGCTATTATGGCTGCTGCTCAAGTGGTAGGGTTGAATCCATCTAGAGGCTTTATTGTATCCAGTGATTCGTTTATCGCTAGTAAAGAAGAAATGAACCGTATTAAGGCAGAATTTCCAGAAGCAGCAGCAACGGAAATGGAAGGAGCATCAATCGCCCAAACGTGTTTTAATATGTCTGTTCCGTTTGTTGTAGTACGAGCGATGTCTGATAGTGCAGATGAAGAAGCATCTATGTCTTTTGATGACTTTATTATCGAAGCTGGAAAAAAATCAGCTGAAATGGTTATTGAATATGTGAAGCGTTATTCTCATTGAGAATGAAAGAGGCGAAAAGCCTCTTTTTTTTGGTTAAAAAAGAATGTGAATGTCATAATTAACAGACTAATTTAATATTATTTTAATGAGAAAGCGCTTTAAATCAATATCTTTGTTGTTTTTTGTATAAACATACAGTAGAATAAGCCTTAAGTTAATTGAGAATGATTCTCAATTAGAATCATTCTCATTAAGAGTTATCAGAAAAGGTATTGTGGGAAAAAGGTAAGCCATTCTAATAGGGCTTAAAAAATAAATCATTTGAGTTATAGAGATAGGGAGAGAGACAGATGGGAAAAAATAAATTGGTTAAATGGTCATATAGTATGGCTGTAGCAGCCTTATTCTTGGGGGCGTGTTCAACAGCGAATGAAATAACAGAAGCAGTAGAATCAGCTACAACGGAATCCATTGTTGAGTCATCAGTTGAAGAAGTTGCAACAACAGTGGCTATTACCGATGCACATGGTACTGTAACAGTTCCAATCAACCCTAAAAATGTAGTTGTGTTAGATAACCGTACCTTTGAAACATTAGCTGATTGGAGTATTGAATTAGCTGCTGTACCTAAAGGTGTCATGCCAGCAGACTCTCCTTATGTGAGTGACGAAAATGTGAAGGATATTGGTAACCACCGCGAACCTAATCTTGAAATTATTGCAGCAGTTGAACCAGAGTTGGTTATTGTTGGACAACGTTTTGCTAGTTATTACGAGGAAATAAAAGAACTTGTACCGAATGCAGCTGTTATTGATTTGAATATTGATGTTTCTGAAGACTCAGAAACACCTGGTGAAAATCTTGTTAATGGATTAAAAGATTCTACTGTATCCCTAGGACAAATCTTTGAAAAAGAAGCCGAAGCAGAACAACTAATTGCAAACTTTGATGCAGCAATTGAGGCTGCTAAGTCAGTATACAATGGAACAGACACAGTGATGAGTTTAGTTGTTTCAGGCGGGGATATTGGATTCTCTGCACCACATTCTGGACGTGTTTGGGGACCAATGTATGAGATCTTTGGTTGGGTACCTGCACTAGAAGTTGAGAAATTTTCTTCTGATCATGAGGGGGATGACGTTTCTGTTGAGGCAATTGCTCAAAGTAATCCAGATTGGATTTTTGTTCTTGACCGTGATGCAGCAGTATCATCCAACGAAGATGCTGTCCCTGCGCAAGACGTGATTGATAATGCACCTGCTTTGCAAAATGTAACAGCTATTACTGAAGGACAAATTGTCTACGCACCAAATGATACTTACAACAATGAATCAATTCAAACTTACCTTGAACTGTTTAGCAACTTAGCTGAAATATTAGCGAAATAGTGATTGCTTATGGATAAGCAATCAATTAAAGACATGACAAGTACTGAGCTTGCTCAGTCCTTGCGTCATGGTCGAAAAAAAGTATTTACGAAAGCATTTGCTCTGACTTGTATCTTGGTTCTGTTGCTAGCGCTTCTATCGTTAATGATAGGTGCTTATGATATTAGAGGGAATGATGATGGTTGGACTATGTTTTTTATTACCCGAGTTCCTCGCACCATATCCTTAATGTTAACTGGAGCGGCTATGTCAATGACTGGTTTAGTCATGCAGATGATTACACAAAATAGGCTCGTTGAATCATCAACAACTGGAACGGTTGAGTGGGCAGGTTTAGGATTAGTATTTGTTTATTTATTTTTCCCCGCACCATCTCTTGTCTTAAGGATGACTGGGGCTATTATATTTTCGTTTGTTGGAACATTAATCTTTTTCTTTTTTTTACGAAAGGTAAAACTTAAATCTTCTTTAATCGTCCCTATTATTGGCATTATGCTGGGAGCCATTGTTTCCGCCGTTTCTACTTTTATTGGCTTAGCCTTTAATATGAGTCAGAATGTGGAAAGTTGGTTTGTTGGTTCATTTGCTTCTGTTCAGTTTGGACGATATGAGTATTTATGGTTGATTGTTTTAGTGACAGTCATTATTTTTATCTATGCTGATCGATTAACATTAGCCGGGTTGGGTGAAGAGGTTACGACATCTGTTGGAGTTAACTATAACCAGATTATTTTAGTAGCAACCTTATTAATTTCAATTGCAGTGGGAATTGTCTCGGCAGTTATTGGAAATTTACCCTTTATTGGACTCATTGTGCCAAATATTGTATCCATGTATCGTGGAGATGATATTCGAAGTAATTTGCCATGGGTATGGTTATTGGGAATGGGAATTGTTATGATTTGTGATGTTATCTCAAGAATAATTATTGCGCCATTCGAAGTCCCTGTATCGCTTATTTTAGGAACGGCAGGCTCTGTTATCTTTATCATTATTTTACTTAGACAAAGGAGACGATAAGATGCAAAAGTTATCGGCATATAGAAAGAATAACCAAATAGCAACTAAAAGCCGATCGACTGGCGCTTTTCGTTCTGCTAAGGAAGAACAACGATACTGGCTATTGCTCATTATTTTACTTAGCTTAGCTATCTTAGCTTCCTATGGTCTATTGGTTTATAAAAATCCGGTAGCAGTAACATCACCATCATTTTTGCCGATTGTAAAAAGGCGAACGACAGCACTAACGGCTATGGTGATTGTTGCACTTTGCCAAAGCTTATCAACGGTCGCTTTTCAATCTATTACAACGAATCGAGTGGTTACTCCCTCTTTGTTAGGGTTTGAAGCACTTTATGTTTCGATTCATACAGCCACTATGTTTTTCTTCGGAGTGACAGCCTTTGTTGGCTTTACAGGTTTAGTGCCATTTATTATTCAAGTTGTCGCTATGGTGTCACTCTGCTTACTACTTTATGGTTGGCTATTATCAGGAAAATATGGTGATTTACAGCTGATGTTATTAGTTGGGGTCATTATCGGTAGCGGATTACGTTCGCTGTCATCCTTTATGAAGCGGATTTTAACGCCTTCGGAATATGATCTGTTACAAGCGCGTTTACTGGGATCAGTTAATAATGCTGATGCTGATTATTTTCCTATTGCAATTCCAATTGTGATGCTTGCAGTTATCCTGTTATTTGTTTATTCTAAGCGTTTAAATGTTGTCGCACTGGGGAAGGATATGTGTCAAACCCTTGGTGTTCGGTATCAAGCGAGTGTTATCTTTATACTCGTTATTGTTGCCGTGTTGATGTCTATTTCAACAGCTCTAGTTGGACAATTGACATTCTTTGGTTTTTTAGTTGCCACGCTCACTTATCAAGCAGCACCGACTTACGACCATAAGTATGTGTTCCCAATGGCATTTGTTATTGGTTATGTCATTATTACAGTTGCCTATTTCTTTATGTATCATGTATTTAATGCTCAAGGTGTCGTATCGGTCATTATTGAAATTTTTGGTGGCTTAACATTTTTAATTGTCGTACTAAGGAAGGGTTCATTATGATAGAAATAACAGATGTGAAAAAAGCATATTCTAAAGATGTCCAAATTGGACCCTTAACTGTCACCATTCCTAAAGCAGGTCTGACTTCTTTGATTGGACCAAATGGAGCGGGAAAGTCAACGACTTTATTAATGATTGGTCGGCTACTAGAAATGGATGACGGTCATATCAAAATTGCTAATATGGACGTGTGCCAAACAAAATCAGCAGATCTGGCTAAAATTTTAACCATACTGCGCCAAGAAAATCATTTTATTACCCGTTTAACGATTCGACAATTAGCAGGTTTTGGCCGTTTTCCTTATTCAAAAGGGCGATTAACAAAAGAAGATGAAGCTATTATTTCTAAGTACATTGATTTTTTAGGTTTAACAGAATTAGAAAACCGTTATCTCGATGAAGTTTCTGGTGGACAAAGACAACGTGCTTATGTGGCGATGGTTTTATGCCAAGAAACGGATTATATTTTATTGGATGAACCTTTGAACAATCTCGATGTTGCTAGTTCAGTCCAGATGATGGAGCATTTGAGATATGCAGCTAAGGCGTTTGGCCGTACGATTGTAACGGTTATGCATGATATTAACTTTGCTGCTAAGTATTCTGAACACATTTGTGCAATGAAGAATGGACAAATTGTCAGATTTGGAACTGTTAATGAGGTTATGAAAGCAGATGTTTTATCGGATATTTTTGGAACAGCCATAGAAGTCATTGAAGGGCCACATGGGCCAGTAGCGATTTATTAATATCCATTTTTTTAGCCCTCACGCGACATATTTTATAATCATCATCTGAGCTATAATAGATACATCATTCATTAGTAAAAGAGAGAAGGTAATGACTATGCTGAAAAGGAAAGTTGGATGCATCATCATACTTGTTGCTCTAATTGTCAGTGTTACATTAATCGACAAAAGTGAAGATGGTATTTTCATCGTATCTAAACAGGATATTCCTCAATCAATTGAAGTGATTAGGCATTATTCAGAAGGGGAAACAGTGCTTTACAAACATCCAACAATTATAATGGATTCTGAAAAGATAGCATCAGATACTAATAGTGGAGAAAGTAAAATTAGCTTAACGATTGGTCAGCAAACAGAAGATATTATTTCTTATGTTGACTCAAATGTAAATAGATTTAATATAAAAATTAAGGTGGTATCCTATGATGAATTAACAGGTGAAATCAGCATACGACTATCTTACCGAGATGGTCTAGAAAAGATAAGTAAACCAATGACCTTCAAATAAAAACCCCCCGTCTTGGATATCCAAGACGGGGGGTTAAAATTAAGATTAACCTAATTTGTTGTAAGGTTCAATCATTTCACAGGATAGTCTATAAACGTTGGTATGACTGGACTTTTAAGCCGTTCTCTCAAATGCCTGGAAAAAATTAATGCCATAAAAAATGCCATTGTCTCAGTTTTCCATAAATTTGAGGAATTTGTCAGCCGTTTCTTCCTTAGTCTTTTCGGTTACGTGGGTATAGATATCCATCGTTGTTTTTATGTTCGCATGCCCGAGCCGTTCTTTTACTTCCTGGAGCGACGCACCCGCCTCGAACAACAGGGAGGCATGCGTATGCCGGAACCCGTGAACCGTTATTTTCTTCAGGTCATTCTTTTGGAGAACATCCCTCAGCCAGTAGAACACAGCAGACGGGCGTATGTGCGTATTGCGATAGGTTGTAAAGATTGGCTGGTTAGGCCTGTTCGTATTGATGCCGAGCTTGAGATACTTTTCCAGCTGATCCTTACGCCATCTTTTTAGCAGTGCCAGCGTCTCATCATCCAAACTGATAGAGCGAATGGATGCCTCTGTCTTTGGTGTGTTAACAATGACCTTTTTTAAGCCGATTGCGAGCGTTTTATTGATATGCAGCTGTTTACGTGTGAAATCAATATCGGTCCAGTTCAGCGCCAGTATTTCACTCTTACGGGCACCAGTGTACGCTGCAAGTCGGAAAAACACCACTTTCTTCAGGTCTTTTACTTTAGAGGCGCAATCCATGAACGTCCGCAGTTCGTCCCGGGTGTAAAAGCCATCCTCCTGCTCATATTGCGCCTTTACTTTCTTTTTCTTCTTAGGAATGATAACTTTTTTAGCAGGGTCTATATTACTGATCCCGCTATTATTAGCGAAACGGTAAACCATGGAAACATAACTGTTCATGAGTTTATACATACCGACTTGACCGGCCCATTTGTTGACTGCTTTTTGAACCTGGGCGACCGTTATGTTGTTGATGCGGTACTTGCCCAACGATGGTAAAATGTAGTCATTGAAGTAGTATTTTGTCATGCGCAGCGTGTTCTCTTTGACGGTGTGCCGGTATTGATCCACCCACAGCTCATATACTTCCTTGAAAGTGATGTTATCGTTATCCGTTTTACTGAGGCCGTTCTTGTCTATATCCAGCATTAACCTGGAGAGGGCAAGGTCGGCCTCTTTTTTCGTCTTAAATCCGGAGCGCGTTGTCTTTTTAGGCTTTCCAGTCATTGGATCGATGCCTAAGTATGCCTGGAACTTGTATGCCGCAGAGCCGTCTTTTTTCGTGTATTTTGTAATGCTTGCCATATTCTTTTCCTCTTCTCTTGCACCGCAGGGCAACAGGGCTTTAAAGAGGTGGCCTTATCCCGAGTGGTTACGGGGTGGGCCATTATATTATTGATTATTTTTAATATTATCTGTTTTGTTGATCGCCTCTGTCAAAATCTCAGTGAGCTTTTCATGCAGGGTTGCATCCATACCGTCTTTATATACTGTTACATCATGGCCAGCTTTTAAGTCCAAGAACATATTGTCAACAGTACTTAATAAGTCCTTTAAGGTGTTGTAAGTAATATTAATGGCGCCTTTATTTGAGTCGTCTTCTCCGCGTAGAAAGCGGAAAATCGTTTCATTGGCAAGCTTTTTCATTGCTTCAATCTCTGAGTGGCTGAAACCATACTCTTTAACCAGGGTTGTAAACTGAAATTTCAACTCTTTTAATTGAGATGGGTCTTTAAGTAGCAGGGTGACAAAGCTGTCAGGATCTTCATCTTTTATTAAATCCTCGATAAAAGTATCCAAGAATGTAGCGGCATACTCTCCGATATCCCCATATAAAAGCTCATCGACTGAAATACCTCCAGCGTCTGCAATGATATCCAGTCTTTTTCTGTTAGGGAGATTGAGTCCGCTTTCCCAGCGTGAAACGATCCCTTTTTTAGCGCCATCTACCATTTCGCCAAATTCAGTTTGAGTTAAATCCAATTTAGTGCGTATATCAAAGATTCGTCGACCAACTTTGCGTAAATCAGGTTTCATTTATGTAGCACCTCCTTTAACTTGATTATACATTAAACTAAATCGGAATTAAACAAAAAGTTATAAAAGTTTCGTTTTTTAATTGACTTTGCTTGAGATTTATATTAGTATGAAGTTATAAAAGTTACGTTTTGTAGAAAGGAGGGCTATAAAATGGCTAACAGAATAGCCGGATACAGAAGGATGTTAGGAATGAATCAAAAGGATCTTGCTAAGGACTTTGGCATATCAGTACAAGCCTACTCAGCGAAAGAAAGAGGTGTAACTTCTTTTAAGGATTCAGAAAAAGCAAGGTTTAAGGAATTATTGAAAACTTTGTTCCCTGATATTACTATTGATGAAATTTTTTTTGACTAAAGGTTATAAAAGTTACGTTATAAGGAGGTGAACAAAATGGCAGAGCTGACGCTTAATGTATCTGATGACCTACAGCATCAAATAGAGGGCCTGCTAAGGCAAGCGGCTCTTAAAGTCATCGAAGAGGTATCAAGCAACGAGCTTCATAAGAAAGACTATTTCAATAAGAAAGAGGCTGCCGCATACCTGGGCATATCCTACAAAAGTCTCCAGAAACTCATCCTCATGGGGTTACCGATGGTTCAGGTAGATAATATGACGCTCATCGCAAAAAACTCTATCAATGAATTCATGGCTGATTTAGAAAGATAAACAAAAAAATAAGCATCCGCAGGGCAGCAGAGCTTAAACATGAGTATAAGTGAAAGGGTGTTAGTTATGACAATTTTAGAAGAAACGTTTCTGGGTGGTTTGTTGGTGGGTATTACTGTGACGCTTGTAGCTCTTAAAATGTGGCTCCTAGTGTTGGAAATGGTAGAAGAACAAAAAAATAGGGGGTAATGATGATGATGATGGGGAACAGAGAAGTTGGTACGTGGTTACCTTTGGAAAAAGAAGCTATTAAAAAACAGGCCTGGTCTGCCCAGGATGATGTAGACGTCTTTCTTTCAGACTCAAAGGGAAGCATAGAAAAAATGCGTGTGCTTGTCGATCAGATGACAGAAGACTGGTCAGAGTATGCTGATGAAATAGAGGCAGCGCCAGAGGATAGTGTAGGCGTTTATGTAAAGATGGCCATGATGAAGCTCTCTCAGCGCCATGAGGTTTATCTTGACTTGATGAGCGAGATTTTAATGAATCAATCAAACGAACTGGAACAAGCAAAACTTAATAACAGTAAGCTGCAGAAACTACAAAAAATGGATGCATCCCTTTGAGCCGACGAAACTCAGATGCATCCAGACTAGAAAGTGGGTACTTTTTGTGTACCTATTTTCTGTCATTATAACATATTCAAAATGTAAAGTATAGAACCTTTACAGGAGGTGGGAAACTTTTGGAAGAAATAAAACTAACACACGATGGCCAGTTAGCCATTGCGACGGCCTACTCACGTAAAGCTAGCAAGTGGAAGAACGGATAAACAACCTGGTCACAGTTCTTGCAGCGCTTAAATAAACCAACTGAGACAAGCGAAACAGTTGCCGAGTATAAACAGATGAATGAAATTGATGATCGTATAAGTTGGGTGGCCAATATCATGGAAATTGAAAGAGGATATAACAGAAAATGGAGGAAAAAATAATGGAACAATCAAAGGCTGAAACAGTGAAGGATCAAGTACAAAGTATTTATTCAATTACACAATCAGAAATTACAAATGAAGATGGGACACCAATTTCAGTAGCAGACCTTCAAGACTTAGTTTATCAAGAAGTAGCTTACTTAGCTGACCTACTCAATTTAGTTCATCGTTTAGTGAGTGCCATGAATGATGCTAATGAGGAGCTATTAACTTTATGAGAGTGAATATAGTTGAAAGAAGGTGAAAATGTGCAAAATGAACAAGGATTAACGATTGAGAACTCTTCTAGCAGATGGAATCAAGCTAGCCTTTTATCTGCTTCTTTAATAAAAGGATTATTAAGAAAAAATCAAAAAATGATGATTGCTGCACCGCCTAGATCATTAAAGACAAGTGTGTCACTTCAGTTGTGCAAAGCGATTGCTGACGGTGAAAAGTGGCTAGGTTGGGAAGTTAAACAAGGAGATGTCCTCATTGTCGGATGTGGTGCTGATAAGCAAAATATGTTAAATCGGATTTCACGACTGTATGAGAAAGTGGAAGAGAGCAAAAGTTATGAATTCATTGATTATGTGACCATTAAAGGCGAAACATCAATGCCAACTGTTATTAATCAGGTTATTGATTCGGTTCGAAAACAAGGCAAAACATACCGCTTAATTATTTTGGACTCAATCGATTATGTGCAGCCATTAGAGGGGTATTCAGTACATTCTACTATTGCAGCATTAGATAGATTAACGATTGAATGTAATTGCTCTGTGGTTGTTACTCATACGGTTAGAAGAGAGTTTTCAGATAAGTCTTACATCGATAACTTAAATGTTATTCATAACGATATTCTCTTATCACTATTTGATACATACATTGAGTTTGTAGAAATAAAATTAAAGGACAAGCACTTAAACGATTTACAGGTTAACCAGGTAAAGAATTATTTTACAGAAGTCTTAAAAGAACATCGATTTGATTATTACAAGGAGAATATAACTGATAATTTCTTTAAAAAAGAAAGGAGCGTTGACGAGCTAAGAAGGCATTTAGAAATTGCCATCCGTGAAAGTGAGGAAAAACGTACACTTGATTTTTTCGACAGCTTATTTACCCCAATAAAAAACGATACGTATTGGCAGATGGTAGCTTATTCAAGCGGAATTTTTTATCCACAAACAGAACAGTATATTTTTCGCTATCCACTATTAAAAGAGGATGCAGACGGTTTATTAACGAATTATAGTACGGGAGTTTTCGCCTTTTGGGATAGCAAATCATCACAAGAGTCACCACCAGAAGAGGTGTCGTACATTAAAACAGAAAAAGCTAATAAAGAATTAACGGCAGCTTGTGAAAAGTTTGAAAAAGAAAACGGTACGGGCGAAACCCCACATAAGAAGGATATTGCCAGAATTATAGGAATGAGTGAAAAAACAGTAGAAAGACGAGTTGAAGAATCAGATATATTTTATATGGAAAAAGGAAAAATATTTAAATTTATCTAGTAAGACAAGGACAAACTAAAGGCAAAAGTAAGACATAGCAAAGGACAAAAAGTCATTTGTCCATATTTTTAGAGAACTTTTAAGACAAGGACAAACTAGAGACAAACATTATAAATTGTCGCATTTAGACAAGGACAAATAAGGGACAAACCTTTATATATAGCCTTTTAGACAAATAGCGACAATTAAAGCTAGACAACTGTGAACCCCAATTACAACATTCCATGTTTGTAATTTCGGAGACAGAAAACGTGTGTCAGTTAGTTTGAACAAAGGACTTTCGGCTTAGGCAATTGCCGAAAGGGTCCTATGTTCATGAAACACTAACAGGCGAAAATAAAAAGAAAAAAGACAGCGACAATTTTGTTTGTCCTAAAAAGGTAGGTGAGGAATATGGAGATTAAAAAACGATTTAGGGAAATTAAAGATGTTAGGTTCATGGAAAGTCAGTACATGCCTTACAAAGAAGACCGGGCAGAAGTATTAGAGTGGCTAAAGAATAATGAATCATTTCTAAGTTATGTTAAAAAAATGGCTTTTAAGATGATGGAATATGATCCAGGCACTCGTAAATGGCAAGGGGTAAATTATGGTAAAGATGAAAGAGAATTATATTCAGAAGGTTGCACGACTGGATGGAGCGTAAATCTTTATACCAACATAGAAGCCAGTGGTATTGATTTGTTACCACCACAGAAAACACATAAGTTTCATATATATGCTGATGATGAGTTGATAGCCTATCTAAAGCAAGAAGAGAAGCTGATTCGATTCTTTGAAAAATGCGCTATATGGAATCGTTACATCGTAAAGGATGAGGTTGGTTGGGTTGGGTGTAACAACAAATTTTAGGGGGTGGAAATAATTAAAAATAGTCATTCCCCAGTTCTTTCAGAAGACGATGTAATAGAAGCTGCTTTCGATAGCAAAAGATTAGTTATGCATAGCTAGATGGCAAAGGTTCATTTTTCAAGTATTGGAGGTGGTGCAGTGGATGCAAATAAAGCCTTAAGTTAGATCACGTATGCAATACGCAATAAGAGGGAGACAGCGGCTCTCCCTCAACTTATTAAAGAACAGAGGTGAAAAGTTATTGATTGATTGGGATCCAATACGTAAGGAATATGAAGAGACGGCCATTAACATGACAGACCTGGCCAACAAGTACGGCATCAAGCCCGCGACACTCCGAAAAAGAAAGTCACGTGACAACTGGGAAAAAGTCACACAGGACGTGACTAAGAAAGTGACGCGTGACCTGCAGCGGGAGACGGAGGAGGTTCTCAGTGAGTCCGATCTCTCAGACATAGAAGAAAGGTTCTGTCTTGAGTATATGGTGGACTTCAACAAAACCCAGGCATACATGCGGGCACGACCTGGAACAGCTTATAACTCAGCAGCAACCAGCGCACAGCGGTTGTTCCAAAAAGATAAAGTCCAGGAACGCCTGGCCGAACTACGCGACGCAAAGGCTAACGAGCTCTTTTTTACTGCTATGGACCTGGACGCGCAACTCCTGAAGCAGGCTATGGCCGATATGAGGCAGTTTGCTGAATGGGGTACTGAAGAAATAACGTCCGAGGAGTATACCGCCGAGGGTCTAAAGATTGAACACAAGAAAATAAAGCCGTTCCTGCGCTTCAAGAATTCGGAGCAGGTAGATGGCCAGCTCATCCAAGAGGTGAGCCTCGGCCGTGACGGCTTACGCGTGAAGCTTCCTGATAAGCAGCGTGCCATCGCCGAGCTACTGAAACGCTTTGACTTTGGGGATGATGATCCGGGCGAAGCATACGAAAATGACGGCTTTATGGAAGCTTTGAACGCAACAGCTGCAGAATTGTGGCCAGAAGAGGAGGATTACACTTGAAAAAATCAACAGAAATAGACGACATCAAAGAGAGCCTGGACTTTGCTTTAGATGAGCTGAAAGGATTAGCTGGCTCCTTGCAATTGGCTACAATCGCATCCAATGCCATGAACCGAGTAGCAGAAAAGCCTGGCGAGGATGCGGCTAAAAGTCTACAACGCGCTGCGAAGATTGGACTGCCTGAAATCATGGACGTCCAGCGGAATTGCTACCGACGCATTAAAATTGTGGAGGATCTCCTACAGACCGAAGTTGTGAACTTGATCCGCTTGACGAAGGAGGCAGCCGACGATGAAAGAGTCTAGTTTCGGAGCAGTACGCCCCGTTGTGGCCGTTATCTTGAAAGAGTATCCGGATATGGTTTTGCGCCCAGGAGCAAGCGGCGTGCGTGCCTTGATTGCAACCTATGAAGATGAAGACTGTAGAAAGCTTCAGTCTGTGACCGTTTCAATGCTGAAAGGCAAAAGCTTTTCTGTTCCTGCCAGCGAAGTCGAGCATATTAAAGAAGCAGTCAGCACGTCTAAACGATCCGATGATGAGAACTGGCAAGAACTTGAGGACGCGGCTTTCCATTACCGAAACACCATAGCAGACATATTTGAGTTTTAGAAATAGGGGGAAAAGGATGCATGGGCTATGAAGTGACAGAGGCGGACCTGGCAACAATCAGAAGGGTAGTAGTGGAGTTAGTGGCCGAAGACTATGACCTGCCTACTGCAAAGACAAAAAGTGAAGGAGAAAAGGAAGAAGAACATGAGAAGTTTTTCCGCAATACGAAGCTCCTCCTGCAGAACTACAGGAAGATGAAAGAAGATGCGCAGCACCTCCCTATCATTGAGGATCAAATGCTTTTTGATATAGAAACAGTGATTTTCGGAGGTAACAAAGACATTGATGTAATCCTGCAGTCAAAACAGAAGAGTGCGGCCATGCTGCAGTACGTGGATGCATCCATTGCTGCCTATAAAAAGATATGTACATCTTATGCGTATCAGTGGGATGGTACGTTCAGCAACAACCCACAACTTGAGGACAGTTTTAGAGTAATGAAGTGGTTCTACCTAGATTATTACTCAACCTACAAGCCGCGCATAACTGAGAATCCTTTCGGAATTAACCGCTCTAATTTTTATAGACAGCTGGACAAAGCCACGAAGGACCTTTCAGTTATCTTGTTCGGAATGGACTCAGAAGTATTTGATTAAGAAGAAAAGAGGTGATCGGATGCGGTACCTGCAGTATACAGTTACTTTTATCGCTGCATTGTTACTCATTGCATCCATACTGGCTATTTTTGCCCTGGTGGCTGGGGTCTTAATTTATGGGGCGATGGTTGTCTGGCATTTTATAGAAATGGGCGTCTAGCCTGGGAGGTGAAACAATGAAAAAGAAAGCCATCATCAAAGCATATAAACGACAGAAAAAAGAGAAAAAAGCAGCGATTATCAAGAAAGTGAAGAACCCCAAAACCTTTCAAGATGATTTTGTTAGCCGCATTGCCGTATGGATGCATCAACAAAACCCGGAAGCCCCGGAGTCCGTCGCTCTGGAACGCGAACCGCTGCAAGATATATTTGAAACGATCTTCCTGGAGAAGATGAAGCGAAACCTCACAGAAAACGAGTGGCGGATCGCGAACAAGATTATTGATGACACATTAAAAAATGCGGAGAGTGAATAATTATGATAAACATTACAGGAGCAACAGAACTACTACAGGCACAGCAATCAACTTTTGAGGCTTTACATGCGACAATCGCCCAGGCTGAGGAGGCGCTAGACATTGCCAACGCAGAACTCACTGCACTGGCAGACAGCAGCACCCTGGAAGAACTACAGGCACGCAATGATCAAGCTGAAAAAGTAGCATTGCTGCAGGAAATACTTAGAAAAGCTCAGGATAACTACGACAGGATTCATGAGGAAAACGGTCCGCTGGTATTGGAAGATGCGACCCATATCATCCGAGAGCATCGTAACGCTATCAAAGATAAACATTTAGATGATTATGCTTTGATCAGACAGAAAGAGGCAGAAATAGAAGCGCTCAAGGAAACGATCAACCAAAGTGAGCGGGCAGAAAAAGCAGCGATGCATCAATTTATTTCAGAAGTGCGTCCCTACTTGCCGGAGAATCTCTTTAACCCGGACGGATCCCGCCAAATGTTTAATACACCAGAATCATTTTTAAGCAATTATGCCGAGAATGGCAATAGACAACCCGCAGAACTATTTACTAAAGGAGGACAAAACTAATGAACTACGCAACGAAATTAATGGAAACAGCTCAGAAAGCAAAGATAAAAATCGAGGTACTACAGGCACAAAAACAAGAGGCTAACACAGCTCATTTCAACAGACGGATAACGGACGAAGTGCATTATGAAACTCTTGCGGACTTAGATCGCAATATCGCTAACGCGCGAAATGCCTTTTACAACGAGATGCATTCTCTTCGGGGAAGCTATGAAGCTGCAGCTGCTAAGTGGGACACGCTGGACCCTGAGAAGCTGACCAGCGACGTCAACCTTTTGAACAGCCCTATTAAATTAGCGGAGTCCGATTACACAAAACTGCTGGAGAAACATAAAGATAATCGAACCATGCTGCGCGCCATTATGGACTCAGCAGCAGCGAACAAAGTAGAATTTACAACGCCAGGCGGCGGGGTACTCGTTAGTGCCGATTTAAAGTTAGCGGCCTTTGATGATTTTAGCCAAAGCTTAACGCAAGGCATTGAAAGCGTGGTTTCTGGCACAGGCTTAAATTTTGGAGTGATGGAGTCCATGACAGACGTTTCAAGCTTGGACGTTGCCTTAAACGTCTAATACCTGAAAGCCCGCTAGCTTTGTGATCGGCGGGCTTATCTTCTTTGGTAGGGGGATAGAGGTACACCAAAACGGAACCAAACAACAAACAGAATAAGAAAGAGGTGATTAAGTGGCAACACTAGAACAATCTTTACAACTAACAGATAAATTTTCTGAACCGCTCTTGCAGATCAATAAGATGACACAGGATACGCTTAAAACGTTCATTGCTTTGGACAAAGTCATGAGCGGCGGGTATGACTTGCGCATGAGTGCAGAAACGTCCGAGGTGGAAGATGCGCTCCTTGCATCCAACCGTCTTGCCGATGTAGTGGATAATGACTACAACCTCTTTATTAACGCACAGGACGCATCTTTAAGGGATGCCATGCAAGAGGCCGAGAAGCTCCGAAGCTTTATGATGCAAGACATGGAAACGGCTGTAGCTGTTGATCATAGCGACATCACGCAGGCAACGCAGCAACTAAACACGCTGGAGATTGAGCTGGCCGGAACACGCAGCACCATGAGTCAGCTTGCAAGTATTGACCCGTTGGCTGGTATGACTGCCTCCCTGGGACAAGCGCAAGCGGTAAACAATCAACTGAACAGCACGAACGTAATTTACAGCCGTTTGGCCGCTGGCGTCGATGCAGTAACGACGCGGATGGTTCGCCTGCCGTTCCTGTCCGATAAGTTGAAAGCCAGTCTGAGCGCAAACGTGACCATTTGGAGCGATATGTACCTGAGACAGTCCCGCGTTGTCCAGATGCTGGAGAAAATGCGGGCATCCATGCAGCGCGCTTCAACATCGCAGAACAAACTTGTTTCAACTACGATGCGCTTTGTTTCCATCTTTGGCAGGGTTAACGCGCCGGTAACGAAATTTATTAGCCTTGTCACGAAAGGCGGGGGCGCGATACTCAGGAACCTGAACAATCAGAACCGTTTCAAGGGCTCCATAGACCGGACAACGGCCTCCCAGGAGAAGCTAAACAGTATCAGCAGGCTCATGAACTTTGGGGTGGCCATTGCAGCGCTCCAGCGTATCAGTAGCATGATGACCGGCTTAATCAGTAAAGCAGACACGTTTATCAATACGATGGCCCGACTCAACATGATCAATGACGGCATGCGAACCACAGCGCAATTATCAGACCAGATACTCGCTGCCGCCATTCGTTCCCGTTCTGCCTATGCCGATACGGCCAACTTTGTGGCCAGGCTGGGGATCAATGCGGGGGATGCGTTCTCCAATAACGATGAGTTGATCGCTTTCGCTGAGACACTGAACAAGGCCTACAAGATCGGCGGGGCCAGCGTTGAGGAACAAGCCAGCTCTATGCTGCAGTTAACGCAGGCTTTGGCCGCTGGGGCTTTGAGAGGCGAGGAGCTCAACTCCGTCATGGAAGGGGCGCCGCTTGTCATTCAAGCCATCCAGGACGAACTGGGCATCACGCGCGCAGAACTCCGGGAACTGGCCTCTGAAGGAGCCATCTCCTCCGACATCATTAAGAGAGCCATGTTTAACGCTGCAGACGAGATTAATGCGAAGTTTGCGACAATGCCACTCACGTTTGCGGACATGATGACACAAATACAAAATACAGCGGTGTATGCTTTTCAGCCGCTCATCCAGACATTTAATGATTTTATTAACTCGACTGTTGGGCAGGAGCTCTTTGCATCCATCACGAATGGCATTTTTATCCTGGCGCAAGTCGCATCCTGGGCGTTTGATATCATTGTAGCCGGCATTACCTGGGCACAACAGAATGCGAATATGCTGCAGACGGCCTTTGTTATCCTAGGCGGTGTATTGGCTGCCGTGGCCGTCATCGCTTTAGGGATATGGCTTTATGCGCACGCCGGGGCAGTCCTGTTCATTGGGGCGATTGCTTTGGTTGCCTGGGCGCTTAACCAGATGGGCTTTTCAGCCATCCAGGTAGCAGGCTGGATCGTGGGAGGTTTTATGTGGGTCGGCACTGTGATTTATAACGTTGTCGTCTTTGCAATCGGTATTTTTATCCAGCTTGCCCAGACCATTTACAACATCTTTGCCTATGCGTGGAACGTGGTCGCTGCATTCGTTGAGTTCTTTGCGAACGTCTGGCGAAACCCTGTTTATAGTACGCAGATGCTCTTTTACAACTTGATCAAGAACATACTGGACTATATGGCCAACATTGCAGATAGCTCAGGCAGTGCAGCAACGGCTTTGGGTAATGCATTCGTGAACGGGGCTAACATTGCCATACGAGCCGTAAATGGTTTGATCGAACTGCTTAACAAGATACCAGGCGTTAATATCGGAACAGTGGGAGAGCTGGCAAGCTTTGGTGCTAACAATACCGTTGGCGATAGTATCCGGGGCATGAGTGAGATGTTCAACCCAGGCGAGGCTCCAGATAACTATTGGAGTGCTCCGAAGATGGAGCTTGCAGCCTTTACTGGTTACGAGTTTATCGGAAACAATCTTAAGGATCCTGGGGCTTCTTTTGATACAGGTTATAACTTTGTTCAGAACCTCGGAGATATGGACTTTAATGGCTTGGGCGATTTCACGAACATGCTGGATAAGAACAACGGATTAATGGCTGAGGTTATGGATGGTTTAACGGGTTCGCCAGCAGATTACTCCGACCTATTAGGAGCAGGAGACGATGGCGGCGCTGGTGATAAACTTGGTAAAGGCAAAGAGATCGGGGACATTGGCAAGATTAAGTCTGAGGTGTCTATCACCGAAGAGGACATCAAGCTGATGCGCGATATTGCTGAACGTAATTTCATTATCAAGTACCAACAAGTAACACCTAGCGCGACCGTTAACCTCAACGGTTCTGGATCTACAGAGACAGATGCTAAGAAGCTACTGCATCTCATGGAGAAAATGATTGTCGAGCACTCGTCAAATGATTTAATACCACAAGCTTAAGGCTACTTGTTACCGGCAGTAAAAATAGCTTTTTATGGCCAGGGGGCTTCCCTCTGGTCTTTTTATATGTATTTTATGAAAGTGACTTCTTAAATGTTTAATATTTGATATGATAATAAAAATAAGGAGGTGTAAAAAATGAGTAATGAAATCAAAAAGTATGATATTGTATTTAATTTAATTGACGGCAAAAGTGTGAAAAAAGAATTTGAAGGTTCTGCCAGTTTAGAAAAGTATCAAATTCTGGAGAGCGCCATAGAACCCGTTAGAGACGAATTGTTTTATCATCTAGTAGATTTTTATGGCGACTACATTTTAATAGCAAAAAATAATATTACTAGCATCAGCATATCAGATCACCGAGAAACGTACTCTTTTTGAAATTTAAATACGTTTTTTTGAGTATTTAATCAGATAATTATGTGTCTAAAAAAGTGTTAAAATATAACATAATGTGATAAAAAGTAAATAAAAGTTGCATTTTTGACACTTTAAGTAGTATTATAGTGATGAAGATAAAGCTCTCATTCCGCCTTGTCTTCGCCCAGATCTCTAGATGTCCAGTTTAGACAGACGTGGTAACGAGTGCGCCACGTTGCCCGACGGAGGCTTTATATCCGATCGTTGGTCCCACATGAGACGTCTTCATGTTTGCACTCCTGTTTTTTTTATAATTACAGAAGGGCGGATATGCACTATTGGAAAAAGAAGCACCTAATAGGGCAAATTCAAGCCCTTCTTTATTTTCTATATATGAAAATTATTTTGATAACTATCATGGCCGGAAAGTAACAATAGAAACTAGTTACAAACCTCTTTTAAGGTTCGATATTATTTTTAATGAAACTGACTTGCCTCATCTTCTAGGCTTGCATAAACTTGATAAGGATAGCGCTTCGAAACAACTTGATAAAATCAAAAGTGGAGAATTAACGTATCAAGTAATTAAGAAAAGAGATGGCTTCCATCAAATAAAAGATAGAATTAAACATATTGATTTTATTAATCGTGTTTTTCTAACACGTGAAGTAAGACAATGTATTTGTGTTTCAAAAGAAGATAGCAAGAACTCGATGCGCTTAGATATTGTTTTTATGGAGGACTCTATACAAAGAGTTTTGAATTTAGGCTTAAGAAAAGTATCAAATCAGCGTAATGTATATACTCCAGTAACTTTTTTTGTTAGCAAATCAAAAGGAACCGCTTATCCTTATTCTAAACGAGCTAAGATAAAGTCTCTCGAATGGGATGAAAAAGTCCTACTCATGGAGAAAGCAAAAATACAAAATAAAAATAGTTAAGCCAGCAGTTCTGTACTGTATGGCTTTTTTTGTGTATAAAAAAAACCACTCTCAAAGTCTGAGAGAGGCAGCCTCATTGCCCTGCAGTCAGTTGATAGGTCCATTCAAAATTAAATGCCATGAAAAATGCCATTTGTGGCATTTGAATGCCATGTCATGAAATCGAAATATAAAAAAAACGCTGATATATCAACGATATACCAACGTATCCAATCATATGAAAGGTGATTAACCTAATTTGTTGTAGTATTCAACGATGTATGACTCATCAACATCAGCAGTTAACTCTTCACGTAATGGAAGACGGTTTAGAGAACCTGTTAATGTTTCTGCATCAAAAGTGATGAATTCTGGACGACCAAATAGTGCATCAACAGCAGCACGGATTGTAGTCATTTCTTTAGATTTTTCACGAACAGAGATAACTTGACCAACTTCCACTTGGTATGAAGGGATGTCGATACGTTTGCCGTTAACTGTGATATGACCGTGGTTTACTAATTGACGAGCTTGACGACGAGTAGAAGCCAATCCCATACGGTAAACAACGTTATCTAAACGACGTTCTAGAAGGATCATAAAGTTTTCACCGTGAGTTCCTTCAGTCATTTTACCAGCTCTTTTGAATAGAGTAGCAAATTGACGTTCGTTCATACCATACATATGACGTAGTTTTTGTTTTTCTTGCAATTGCAATCCATATTCAGAAAGTTTTTTACGGTTTGTTGGTCCGTGTTGTCCTGGAACATATGGACGGCGTTCTAATTCTTTACCTGTACCTGAAAGTGAAATACCTAAACGGCGAGATTTTTTCCAGCTTGGTCCTGTATAACGTGACATAATTTTATTCCTCCAATAATGTTTGTTTGGAGTAAAATAATTTGTTTGAAAGCGAAGCTTTACGTGCAGGTTATCCTTCAATCTTCACCTTATGCAGCCGACAGGGTACACAATTGAACCTCTATGGGCGATAAACTGTTGACGCGGAAGCTTTTCTTTCGCTGCATTATTTTACACGAAGACTATCTTAACACGATTAGTAGAATAATGCAAGATAATCATAATACAGCGCCTAAAAAAGCTAGAAATAAAAAAATGGCTTCTTTCATAAAAAACGTCACAGCTTGCTTTTTTTATAGACTAGGGGATTATAAGTTCAGCCATCAATGTCTAGCTCCCAAGTCCTGGCCTACTGAAAAAAAGATAAATTTGCCCCATTGCGCGCTTCGCTGCTCATTCAGGGTCAAATTTCCTATTTTTTCATAGGCCAAGGCGGACTTGTCCGCTTTTCTTATGAATTCTTCTATGATATACTGGTTGTTGATATCGTGGCCTCTTTTACAAAAAGGGCATCAGTTGAATAGACGGAGGATTCTTAAATGAACTTACTTTATTGGTTAGCAGGTATATTCATCATTGTCTTGATTGGATATGGCGTTGTATATTATTTAAATCGAAAAGAAGCAAATCGCATAAAAGAGCTAGACGAGAAGAAATATAAAATGATGGCAATACCAGTTGCTGACAATTTATATACATTAAAACACCTTAACTTAACAGGACAAACGAAACGAACTTATGAAAATTGGCAAGCAACTTGGCAAACGGTCACTCGTTTCCAATTTCCTGAAATTGAAGCAACCCTTTTAAGTGCAGAACAAAGCATTCAGCAAATGAATTTTGTTAAAGCTAAAAAAACAATTGATGGGGCAGAAAAACTGCTTGATGAAACGAATAGTAGCGTTGAGAAAATCAATAAAGCTTTGGAAGAGTTGTTAGAAAGTGCTCAAAAAAATCGTAAAGAATTAGAAGACGTTCAAGAACGCTACAATGTGATTCGTAAACAATTATTAGCACATAGTTTTACTTTTGGTCCTTCTTTAGAAACATTAGAGAAAAACATCAACTATATGGAACTTGATTTCACTAAGTTTAATTCTCTAACAAACGAAGGCGATCATATGGAAGCTAAAGAAATTCTAGTTCGTATTTCTCAAGACTTAACTTTGATGGAAGGTCTAATTGAAACGATTCCGGAATTAAATAAGACAATTAATGAAGAGTATGAAGAGCAAATTAAAGATCTACAAGAAGGGTATCAACGACTAATCAACGATAACTATGTCTTTGACAAAGTTGATATACCAGAAAAGATTAAAGATATTGAAGCCGTTATTAAAGAAATCAGAGATTCTATTAAACTTGCTGATGTGAACGAAGCCCAAAAGAAAATGGACAAAGTTGAGCGCCAGGTTGATGACACTTACGCTATCATGGAAAAAGAAATGGAAGCAAAGGAGTTTGTTGACCGCCATCAGACAAATTTGTCTCGCAAAATGGATCACGTTATACAAAGTAATCGTTATGTTCTTTTGGAGATTGATCGTGTGTCTCAGAACTTCTTCTTAAACCAAAATGAGCTTGCACGTTCGCAAGATTTTGAAACACAGCTATTAAAAGAAAATGAAGCATTACGCCATTATGAAAAAGTGTTAGCAGAGCATGAAATAGCTTATAGCTCAGTAAAAAGTTACTTTGAAAAGTTAAACCAAAAATTAAATGAAATCGATAAAGAACAATCTGATTTAGTTGCTAAACTAAGCAACTTGCGCAATCGTGAAAAAGAAGCTAAAGATGCTATCGATTTGTTTGAGATGGATATGCGTAACATGAAACGTACATTGGAAAAACAACATTTGCCTGGTCTACCTAAAGTTTACTTAGATTTATTCTTTGCTGTTTCGGATCGTATTGAAGATGTTTCAGCAAAATTAAACAGAGTTAAAATTGATGTCGATGAGATTGAATCGCTTGTTAAAATGTGTGAAGAAGATATTGAGATGCTTGAAAATCGTACACAAGATATTTTGGATAATGCCAACTTAACGGAGTATGCGATTCAATACGCAAACCGTTATCGTCATTCTAATCCAGAAGTAGAGCATGCGATTTCAGAAGCACTCGGTTTATTCAAAGAAGACTATGAGTTTGAAAAATCTTTAGCAGTGATGACAGATATTCTTAACCGTGTTGAACCCGGTTCTGCAAAACGAGTAGAAAATAACTACTTGGAAGATAAATCACGTAAATCTTTTTAATTGAATCATGATGTAGTTTATAAAAAGCTGAGACGTAGATTTCTACCTATGTCTCAGCTTTAGCTTTGTTTTAAAAAAGGAAGAGTGAAAAAATGATATATTTTGACAATAGTGCCACTACGCAACTATATCCCCAAGTACTGGATACAGTTGTAAAGGTTAGCCAACAGGTTTATGGTAACCCGTCCAGTTTGCATAAGTTAGGAACGGTTGCTGACCGTTTGCTACAACAGTCTCGCCAACAAGTAGCAGATTTATTACAGGTATCACCTCAAGAAATAGTCTTTACGAGTGGTGGTACAGAAGGCGACAACTGGGTTGTAAAAGGTACTGCTATTGAAAAGAAAGCATTCGGTCGTCATATTATTACAACAACGATAGAACATCCCGCTGTATCGAAATCAATGCAACAACTGGAGCAGTTGGGATTCGATGTCACTTATTTAGAAGTTGATGAACGCGGACTTATTTCAGTAGCAGATTTGAAAGATGCAATTCGAGAAGATACGATCTTAGTTTCTATTATTGCTGTTAATAACGAAGTGGGCGCTGTTCAACCGATTCAAGAAATTGGTGATGTATTAGTAGATTATCCAACTATTCATTTCCATATAGATGCCGTTCAAGCAGTTACCGAATTTGATCATTTAATTCCCCATCCAAGGGTCGATTTTTTAGTGTTGTCTGCTCATAAATTTCATGGACCTAGAGGGGTAGGTATTGTTTATAAGAAACAAGGTAGAAGACTAGCACCCTTGCTAACAGGAGGTGGCCAAGAATCCGGCCAACGAAGCACCACTGAAAATATAGCGGGTATTGCTGCAACCGCTAAGGCGTTGAGAATGACCTTAGAAATAAGAGAAGCGACTAAACAGAATGAAGGTCAGATAAAAGACCACATTCGTCAATTTTTATCTTCTTACGATAATGTGCAAATCTATAGTCAAGAAGATGGAGCGGCTCACATCCTTTGTTTTGCTTTGCAGGATGTAAGAGGAGAAGTCATGGTTCATGCATTGGAAGAGGAAAATATTATTATATCTACGACAAGTGCTTGTTCAAGTAAAAAGGGTGAATTACCTGCAACCCTAGAGGCCATGCACGTGCCTGCAAAATGGTCCAAATGTGCGGTACGTTTAAGCTTTGGTGAAGGAAATACACTTGCAGAAGCCAATCAGTTTATTCAAGTCTTTAAACAACTACACGAAAAATTCAAAGTCATTCAAAAATAGAGAGGGTCATATTATGGAAACACGTATTCAAGTTCGCTTTGGTGAACTTTCAACAAAAGGACGTAACAAAAAACGATTTATTCAAAAACTAGCTCAAAATATTCGCGGAGCAATGCCAGAATATGATCAGATTAAGGTGAAATACGATCATGATTTTATTTTTATTGATCTAAATGGTGCTGATGAAGCAGGTGTCAAAGAAAAATTAAAAGATGTCTTTGGTATCCAAAGTTTCTCACCCATCTATATTATTGAGCGTGATTTGGAACTTGCTAAATCAGTTATTATCGATCTAGTGAAAGAAATGGAGCCAAGCGGCAAGACCTTTAAAATTGCTACACGCCGTGCTGATCACAGCTATGAACATGACACTAATTGGTTGAATGCAGAACTAGGTGCAGTTGTTCTAGACGCTATTCCTGACATTGCCGTAGAAGTTAAAAAGCCAGATATACGCGTTCGAGTTGACGTGAAAAAAGAGCACTTTTTTATTTCAACGAAGACTTACCAAGGAGCAGGTGGTTTGCCTGTTGGAACAAGTGGTCGCGGAGTCGTGATGTTATCGGGTGGGATTGACTCGCCAGTAGCAGCTTACCTAGCTTTAAAGCGTGGTGTTGAAATTGAAGCTGTTCATTTCCACAGCCCACCTTATACAAGCCCACAAGCTTTACAAAAAGCGAAAGACTTAACAGCTAAAGTCACTCGTTTTGGAGGTAGCATTCAATTTATTGAAGTGCCATTTACTGAAATTCAAGAAGCAATTAAAGAACATGTTCCAGAAGGTTATCTGATGACCGTAACCCGTCGAATGATGTTACGTTTAACCGATGCTATTCGTGAGAAACGAAACGCCTTAGCTATTTTTAATGGTGAGAGTTTAGGTCAAGTGGCGTCACAAACGATGGAAAGTATGACTGCTATTAATGATGTCACTAACACGCCAATTATTCGTCCTGTTGCAACTATGGACAAACAAGAGATTATTGAGATTTCTCAACAGATTGATACTTTTGATTTATCCATCCAGCCGTTTGAGGATTGTTGCACCATATTTGCACCGACTGCACCCAAAACAAAACCGAGACTGGAAAAAGCCCGTTACTATGAAAGCCGTCTTGATGTAGAAGGGTTAATTGATCGTGCGATGGCGAATCTTGTCATTACACACATTAAGCCTGACTATCCAACAGACGTTCAAGAGGAGCTTGATTTTTCAGATTTGTTGTAAAAAGAGAAATAGCTTCTTTTTCTAAGTGGAATTGGTATAATAGACCTATTGATAAAAGGGGGGAAGTATAATGGAAATTACATTTAAAGGTACAACTGTTCAACTAGAAGGTTCTGAATTAAAAGTAGGCGACCAAGCACCTGCATTTGCTTTAGAAAATTTAGCTGGTAAACAAATCACAACGGATAGTCTAAAAGGAAAAGTAACCATTATTAGTGTTTTCCCAAAAATTAACACACGCGTTTGTGACCAACAAACACGTCGTTTTAACGAAATGGCATCGACAATTGAAGGCGTACGTTTAATTTCGATTTCAAAAAATGATAAAGATGAACTAAGCGACTGGTGTGCAGCTGAAGGCTTAGACATGGAGATGCTTGTTGATGATGGTTCATTCGGTAAAGCATTCGGTGTTTACATGCCAGAAATTGATTTATTAGCACGTAGTGTCTTTGTATTAGACGAGACAGGTCTACTTGGCTATAAGGAAATTTTACCTGAAGCAGGCGGACCAGAACCAAACTATGAAGCAGCAGTAGAAGCTGCAAAAGATTTAGTTTAAATATTGAGATTTTGATGAACTGATGATAAACTAAATAAGAATAATGATGCGTTGACTAGGGAAGAGTAAACGACTTGTCACTACTTAGAGAGAAAAGCATTTGCTGAAAGCTTTTTTAGGACATGAGTTGAAGGTAGCCTTGCGAGCAAATAGAATGATGACCCTAAACGGTTGCCATAAACTATTCGGAGATATCTCCGTTACAAAAAATGAGAAGCAGGCTTATTCAGTCTGTAAACTTAGGTGGTACCGCGATAAAATCGTCCTACATATATGATGTAGGGCGTTTTTTAATTTAGAAAGGAAGAGTAAATGATGACAATTGAGCAATCAATGCCAACTAAATATCAACCAACTACGGTTGAGGAAGGAAAATACAAAAATTGGGTAGAAAAGAAACGATTTAAACCAAATGGAAATAGAGAGGCGAAGCCATATTCTATCGTTATCCCACCTCCAAACGTAACAGGTAAATTGCATTTAGGCCACGCTTGGGATGTGACCTTACAGGATATGCTCATCCGTATGAAACGGATGCAAGGCTATGATACCTTATGGTTACCAGGAATGGACCACGCTGGTATTGCCACTCAAGCTAAAGTAGAAGCAAAGTTAGCAGAAGATGGTATCTCTCGGCACGACTTAGGGCGTGAAGCCTTTGTTAATAAAGTATGGGAGTGGAAAGAAGACTATGCTGGTTTTATCCGAGACCAATGGGAAAAGATGGGTATTTCAGTTGATTATGACCGTGAACGATTTACACTGGATGATGGTTTATCAGATGCTGTACGTAAAGTATTTGTGACTTTATATGAAAAAGGACTCATTTACCGTGGTGCATACTTGATTAACTGGGATCCTAAAGCTCAAACAGCATTATCTGATATTGAAGTGATCCATAAGGATGTGAATGGTGCGTTCTACCATTTCCGTTACCCATTAACAGACGGTTCAGGCTTTGTTGAATTAGCAACAACTCGTCCTGAAACCATGCTAGGGGATACAGCAGTTGCTGTTCATCCAGAAGATGAACGTTACGCTCACTTGATTGGAAAAACAATTACATTGCCATTAATGAACCGTGAAATTCCAATTATTGCAGATGATTACGTTGATAAAGACTTTGGAACTGGTGTCGTAAAAATTACACCTGCCCATGACCCTAATGACTTTGAAGTTGGTTTACGCCATAACTTGCCACAAATCAATGTGATGAACAACGATGCAACTATGAATGCTGAAGCTGGAAAATACGAAGGTATGGATCGCTTCCAAGCACGTAAAGCAGTTGTTAACGACATGGAAGCAGAAGGCTACCTTGTTAAAATCGAAGAGATGGTTCACTCTGTTGGTCACTCTGAACGAACAGATGTTGTTGTAGAACCATTAATCTCAACACAATGGTTTGTTAAAATGGCTCCATTAGCAGAAAAATCAATTCAAAATCAAAGTACCGATGAAAAAGTAACATTCTTCCCAGAGCGGTTTGAAGCGACTTTTACCCGTTGGATGGCTAACATTCATGATTGGGTTATTTCTCGTCAATTATGGTGGGGACATCGTATCCCAGCATGGTATCATAAAGAAACAGGTGAGATGTATGTTGGTATGGAAGCACCAGCAGATGTTGAAAACTGGGAACAAGATACTGACGTTTTAGATACATGGTTCAGTTCAGCTCTATGG
Source organism: Jeotgalibaca sp. PTS2502 (assembly GCF_001975685.1). Lineage (NCBI taxonomy): Bacteria > Bacillati > Bacillota > Bacilli > Lactobacillales > Carnobacteriaceae > Jeotgalibaca > Jeotgalibaca sp. PTS2502. Next base: position 981,458 of record NZ_CP019433.1, on the reverse strand, counting down.
CCATTTTCAACAATGGGCTGGCCAGATGAAGAATCAGAAGACTTTAAACGTTATTTCCCAACCAGTACATTAGTAACGGGTTATGATATTATTTCTTTCTGGGTAAGTCGAATGATTTTCCAATCGCTTGAATTTACAGAAAAACGTCCATTTGAAAATGTTTTGATTCATGGTTTAATCCGTGATGAGCAAGGCCGTAAAATGAGTAAATCACTCGGTAATGGAATCGACCCTATGGAAGTGATTGACCAATACGGGGCCGATGCATTGAGATGGTTCTTAGCAAATGGATCGTCACCAGGACAAGATGTTCGTTTTAGCTATGAAAAAATGGATGCTGCTTGGAACTTTATTAATAAGATTTGGAACGCCAGCCGTTATGTATTGATGAATCTAGATGGCTTAACTTATGAAGAGATTGATTTGTCAGGTGAGAAGACATTAGCTGATAAATGGATTCTATCTAGTCTGAACCGTACGATAGAGAAAGTAACGGAATTGTATGAGAAATTTGAATTTGGTGAAGCAGGACGTATCCTCTACCACTTTATCTGGGATGAGTACTGTGACTGGTATATTGAAATGACTAAGGAAGTCTTGCAAGGTGAAGACGAAGCAGCTAAGAAAACAGCTCGTAGTATCCTCGCATTCGTTCTAGACAATATCTTACGCTTATTACACCCAGTGATGCCTTTCGTAACAGAAGAAATCTGGCAAAATGCTCCTCACCAAGGTGAATCAATTGTTGTGGCAGATTACCCAGTTGCCGATGCTAGCTTTGTTGATATTGAGTCAGAACAAGCGATGGAAAAATTAATTGGTTTAATTCGTGGCGTTCGTAACATCCGTAACGAAATGAATACACCAATTTCTAAGCAAGTTCCTATGCAAATTAATGCCATAGATACAGAAACAGAAGCTATTTTCGCTCGTAACAAAGCCTATATTGTCCGTTTCTGTAACCCATCTGATTTAGAGATTGGTCAAAACCTAGTAGTAGATGGCGAAACAGTAACAGCTGTTATTTCTGGTGGTGAAGTACGGATGCCGTTGGCAGGACTTGTAAAACTAGAAGATGAGATTGCTCGTTTAGAAATAGAAGCTGAGAAACTACAAAAAGAAGTTGACCGTGTTGTTAAAAAATTAGCAAATGAAAAATTTGTAAGTAAAGCACCTGACGCAGTTGTCGAAGTTGAACGTGCAAAAGAAAAAGACTATCGTGAGAAATTAACGATTGTCGAGGAACGTATCGCAACATTGAAAAAACAAATCGATTAACCGATGATATATAATTTTAAGCGGCTGAAGTAATTTAGCCGCTTTTATGTAAGGTGATGATAAGATGTTTAAGACATATGAAGAAGCATTAGCATGGATTCATACAAGACGAGGCATGGGACCAAAACCTGGTATTCGTCGTATGGAATGGATGATGGAGAAATTAGATCATCCCCAACAAAAATTTAAATCCATTCATATCGCTGGAACGAATGGCAAAGGCTCAACAGTGGCTTATTTAACCGCAATATTTCAAGCTCATGACTATAGTGTAGGCAGTTTTACCTCACCTCATATTATGAAGTTTAATGAGCGTATTAGTGTGGATGGTCAACCGATAGCAGATGAAGACATTTTGGCTTTAGCTAATCGCATCCAACCGCTATATGATGAGATAGCTCAAACGGAACTAGGTGGTTTAACAGAATTTGAAGTCATTACATCCATGATGTTTCTTTATTTTTCTGAAGTTCAACCGGATGTTGTCTTACTTGAAGTGGGCTTAGGTGGTTTGTTTGATAGTACAAATGTTGTTACACCAAACCTATCGCTAATAACAACGATTGGCTTAGATCATATTAAAATTCTCGGTAATACCATTGAAGCTATTGCATTTCAAAAGGCAGGGATTATTAAAAAAAGTGTTCCGGTTGTTTTGGGTAATATTGGACCAGCAGCTAAGAGCGTGTTACTAGATATTGCCAACCAACAACACTCAGAAGTTGCAGAATATCACGTTGATTTTCATGAACAAAGCAAACCATCTGTAGATGTCTTCCACGAACGGTTTGATTATCAAACAGATGATTGTCTTATAGAAGATATTACGATTTCCTTGATGGGGCAGCACCAGGTTGATAATGCGACAACTGCCTTGCATGCTTTTCGAGTGTTTTGTCGTCAAAATGAGTTTGCTTATGATGAAGAATCAATTAAGCTTGGGTTTGAACGTGCTTTTTGGCCAGTACGGATGGAAGTTGTTTCCCACTCACCATTAACGATTCTAGATGGGGCTCACAATGAGCCGGCGATGGAAGCTTTAGTCAATGCTTTAGAAACACATTTTCCTAGCCGTCGTCTACACATTCTCTATGCATCACTAACGACCAAAGAGCTCGATAAAATTGGTGAGTGGTTGAATAAACTCCCACAGGCATCTATTCATTTAACAACCTTTGATTTTGATCAAGTGGCGTCAATTGAAGAGCTGAAGAGAGGGTTAGGAATTGAAGCTGTCGGTGAGCATGGAAATTGGCAAGAAGCCATTCAAACCATAAGCAAAGCTGTGGGTGAGCAGGATATTTTCCTCATTACCGGTTCTTTATACTTTTTATCAGAAGTGAGACATTTCTTACTAGAAAAATAATGATAATTCCATCATTTGCGTATCTATTAGTAGAGACGTTAAAGGAGTGGAATTATGCAAAAGACAAATTTATTAAATGAAATGCCAGTAACCTCGAGACCGCGCGAGCGACTTGAAAAATATGGTGAAAAAGCATTGGCAACACATGAGTTACTCGCAATTTTGTTGAGGACTGGCCCGAGAGAGAGTAATGTTGTTCAATTGGCATTGGGCTTACTGATGGAGTTTGAGGACTTATATGCCTTAAAAATGGCAACCTTGGAAGAACTCAATGCTGTCAAAGGGATAGGCAAAGTAAAGGCCATTGAAATAAAAGCCTGTATTGAGTTGGGACTTCGTATTGCGCAAGCAACACAGCTAAAAGATGGGACGATTACTTCAACTAAAGAGGCGGGCACCTTGTTCATGGCTGAGATGCGGGACTTTCAGCAAGAACACGTTGTTGCCTTATACTTAAACACTAAGAATGAAATTATCAAAAAGAAAACCATTTTTATAGGCAGCTTGAATAGCAGTGTCGCTCATCCTCGGGAAATATTTCGAGAAGCAGTTCGCTTTTCAGCTGCTCGGATTATTCTGGCACACAATCATCCGTCTGGGAATCCTGATCCATCAGAAGCGGATTTGGTTTTCACTAAACGCATGGTGGAGTGTGGGGATATGATGGGCATTGAATTGTTGGACCACTTTATTATTGGTAATAAAACCTATTTGAGTTTAAAAGAATATGGTGTCATTTAATGACTGACATGCTAGGGCGATTTTGTCCTAGCCTTTTTGTATAGTACAGCTATGACGTAAAATAGTTATAAAAATAAAAAAGCGCTATGAATTAGTAGCTTCAGCATCGGTTACTAAAATTGGACATGAGATTAATCCTGACTTTAAAATAGGCTGCATGATTATTTCTATGCCTGCTTACCCAATGACACCACATCCAAATGACGTATTAGCAGAGCATACCGTTGATTTTATTTCATTCAGTTACTATATGTCTACAACAGCAACATCTGAACCTGAAAAATACCAACAAACAAAAGGGAACATTCTAGGTGGCATTCCCAACCCTTATTTAGAAGCCTCTGAATGGGGGGTGGCAGGTAGACCCTGTTTGACTGAGAGTTGTTTTAAATGATTTCTATGATCGTTACCAACTGCCGTTATTTATTGTTGAAAATGGTTTAGGTGCAAAGGACCAACTAGTTGAAGGGCCTGATGGGGAGCTAACAGTGGTGGATAATTATCGCATTAAATACTTGAACGACCACCTTGTACAAGTGGAAGAAGCGATTCAAGATGGAATAGAAATTATGGGATACACGTCATGGGGCTGTATTGACTTAGTGAGTGCTTCTACAGCTGAAATGAGCAAGCGTTATGGTTATATTTACGTCGATCGTCATGATGATGGTAGCGGTACATTAAAGCGTTATAAGAAAAAATCATTCTACTGCTACAAAGACATTATTGAAAGCAACGGTGAAAAATTAGAAAAATAAACAGATAAGTGTTTATTAAAAAAAGCTTAAAAAGAATTTTTGATTCGCTTGCAATGGGTTGAAATCTACGTTATACTTAATATATGTTTTTGTAAGGTAAGGAAAGTTATGTCATGAACATTCCGATCGTACCATTTGCAATAACAATAATAAATTGTGCAAACGCACGAGGAGGAATTTTTCATGGAAAATGGAACAGTAAAATGGTTTAACTCAGAAAAAGGATTTGGATTTATCGAACGCGAAGCAGGAGATGACGTATTCGTACACTTCTCAGCTATCAATACTGACGGATTCAAAACTTTAGAAGAAGGTCAAGCAGTATCTTTCGACATCGTTGATGGAAACCGTGGACCACAAGCTGCTAACGTAGAAAAAATCTAATTTAACTTTAGCTAATAAAAGGGCTGGAACATTCATTTGTTCCAGCCTTTTCTGTTTCTTTAAAATAAAAACAAGATCTTAAAATATTTTATAGTTTTCCTGTTTTGAGTTTTTCCTTGTTGCTTTTGTGGTAAAATGTTATGGACTTTTAATTGTTAAAAGTAGGAAACGATGGAAGGATTGAAGGATGTTTGGCAGTATTTAGTTTTAGGCCGCAACGAATCGCTATTGATTTGGGAACGGCTAATACCATTGTGTTTATTGACGGACAAGGCATTGTCTATAACGAACCTTCTGTCGTTGCAAGATCTATTTATACGGGCGATATTTTAGGAGTAGGTAATCAAGCACTTGAGTTGGTAAAAAACCAACCGGCTGAATTAGTAACTTCTCGTCCAATGAAAGAAGGCGTCGTAACCGATTATGATACGACGGTACACATGCTTCAATACTTTTTAAAAAAAGCAAGTAAGTTTGCCCTCCAGAAACCCTATGTTATGATTTGTGTACCGAGCAGTATTACGGCAGTAGAGAAACGAGCAGTTATGGATGCTGCGCGTGCTGCAGGCGCAAAGGAAACATTTTTAATTGAAGAGCCATTCGCAGCAGCAATCGGTGCCAAGCTACCCGTTCACCATCCTGTAGGAAATATGGTTGTTGATATTGGTGGCGGAACAACCGATGTTGCTATATTATCCTTGGGCGGCATTGTGACGAGTCAAGTGACCCAAGTGGCTGGAGATGCTATGGATGAGGCAATCATTCAATATATTAAAAAGAAATTTAAGTTAACGATTAGTGATAAGGTAGCAGAAGAACTAAAAATCGCAATTGGTACGGCATCTCTATCTGCTGACGCCCGATATGGTGTTATGTCAGTAAGGGGAAGAGATATCGATACGGGTATGCCGAGACAGATTCGTGTGATGTCTGAAGACCTTGCGGATGCTTTACAAAAACCTGTAGATGCAATCATCGATACGATAAAACATTTATTAGAAGAGGCACCTCCTGAAATTTCCGCTGATGTCATTAGTCATGGTATTATTATGACAGGTGGTGGAGCTTTATTAAGAGATTTCGACAGTGTTGTAGCGGAGGCAATGAGACTCCCTGTTATGATTGCTGATAATCCTATGAACTGTGTCGTCATAGGAATAGGCAAATCCCTAGAGACCATTAACCAATTAATAAACAGACGTTACCAAGAAGAGGATCGGTAATAAAAAAGAAATGAGGAATTAAGGTGAAACAGTTTTTCAACAACAAGCGGATGATTGTACTGTTGATTTCAGTCATAATATTTATAAGTACAGTTGCGTTTTCAATTTCCCGTAACCGGGAAGATGCATCCATTCCGCAACTGTTTGCCAATGATATGGCAGGTTTAGCAACGGGTATTTTTGCAAAACCAGCGGAGGTAGTAAATAAATTTGTCGATTCAGTCGATAAATTACTCAATACTTATGAAGAAAATCAATCATTAAAAGAAAAGATAGATGCTTTAGATGAGATGCAAGCACGTATTGTTAGCCTTGAGAATGAAAAGGCAACGATGAAAGAAGAACTTGATCTCCAAAGCGTCTTAACAGATTATGATAAAACAGTTGCAACAGTCATCTCGAGAAATCCTGACAATTGGCTAGAGCAGATTATTATCGATAAGGGTAGCGAAGATGGTATTGCCGTTAATATGTCTGTAATGGCAGGTAATGGGCTGATTGGTCGTGTCTCAGAAGTGAGTCCAACAACAGCTAAAGTGTTACTGATGTCGACAACTAATGAATTGGTTAATCGTTTTTCTGCCGAAATACAAATGAAAGATAAATCGATTCATGGTATCGTTGATGGTTATGATAGCCAAAATGAGTTAATGATTATGTCTGAAATTGCCCCCGAAGTAACCATTGAAGTAGGAACAAATGTAGTGACATCTGGTTTAGGCGGTGTTTCACCAAGTTCATTATTAATTGGTAAAGTGAAGGAAGTTCGCATGGATGAGTACGGCTTATTCCAAGAGGTAACGATTGAACCAGCTGGAAACTTAAAAGATATTCGTTTTGTAACGGTTATTATTAGAAAAAGCGAGGGGGCGAGTGAATGAGTCAGAATCGTTCCCTTAACCATGCTTATTTAATCCCGATTTTTTTGTTTTCAGCCCTAATTCTTGATGGGGTTTTAATGAATCTATTTGCAGGGCAGTTTATTACGGCTAACTACATATTAACGCCAAGGTTATTTTTACTCGTTCTCGTTTTATTTACCTTATTATTTCCAAAACAGCCGCTTTTTTTATATGCCTTGTTATTTGGTGTCATTTATGACAGCTACTATGCAGGTATTATAGGCCTGTATGCTGCTGGATTTGCATTGGTTATTTACTTATTGAAGAAAGTACAGAAATATCTGAATCCATCAGTACTTATTTCTTTATTGTTGTTTGTATTTTCCCAATCGTTTTTGGAGAGTTTTATTTTTGCGTGTTATAGCATGTTAGGGTATACTCAGCTCACTTTTGAAAATTTTGTATCACTGCGGTTAGGACCGACCTTACTTCTCAATGTTTTATTTTTTATCGCTGTCTATTATCCTTTTTATAAGCTAAGCCAATGGATGTACGAAAGATAATGAGAGAAAGATGAGAAAAAAGTCTTGCAATTTGAAAAAGCTGTGATATGATAACTTTACCTAATAGAAATGCGAAGAAGAGAAAAAGTAATTTTTCAAGATCAATAGAGAGCTTGCGGTTGGTGGAAGCAAGTGGTTGAGTAAAATGAACACACATCTCTGAGCAAAAGAATTGAAAAGACTCCTGTCGCGAGTAAGTTCTTTCGGTAGTGCCCGTTACAGCACTAGTGTTTAGATGTTTTGAACACAATAAGGCATAGGTTGTAAGGCTTATGTAAAAAAAGGTGGAACCACGAAGCAAAAGCTATCGTCCTTTGATTTCCTATAATTTTTAGGAAATCAAAGGACTTTTTTTATGTTATTGTGCTGCAGCCTCTAACGTAATATCAGGTTAGCCATAGTCATTTCATAGGGAAAACAAACAGACCCAAGGAGGAAAAGGAAATGAAAAAACAATTATTAGGATTATTCGTAACAGCAGGATTACTGGCAGCATGTGGCAATAGTGAAGTCAATGAATCAACCAATGAGACAACAGATGCAGCTTTGAAAGACACATATATTATTGGATTAGATGACACCTTTGCACCAATGAGCTTTAGAGATACAGATGGTCAAATTGTAGGTTTCGATGTGGATTTAGCAGAAGCAATCGGTGAAGATATTGGCGTTAGCTTTGAATTCCAAGCCATTGATTGGACAATGAAAGAGACTGAATTAAATACAGGGAATATTGACTTGATTTGGAATGGCTATACGATTACAGACGAGCGCAAAGAAAAAGTAGCCTTTTCTGATTCTTATTTAGAAAATAAACAGATTATCGTCACATTAGCAGATAGTGATATTCAAACAAAAGCTGATCTAGCAGGAAAGACTGTTTCAACGCAACAAGCTTCTGCATCTCAAGATGCAATTGAAGCCGATGTATCAGGTATTATCGCTGAAATTGAAGGTGGACAACCAGTCCTTTATGCGACTTTTACTGACGTTTTTAATGACTTAGACAGTGGTCGAAGCGATGCTATTGTTGTTGACGAAGTTTTAGGGCGTTACATTATGAAACAAAAAGGTGCAGACAATTATAAGGTACTCGATGATAACTTTGGTGAAGAAGAGTACGGCGTTGGGATGAGAAAAGAAGATACTCGCTTGCAAGATGCGATTAACCAAGGATTGGCTGATTTACAAGAGAATGGTCAATACCAAGAAATCTACCAAACATGGTTTGCTGAATAAGCCACTTCCTAAAAGGGAGTCCAACTAATGCCAATCAAAAAACGATTATTACTGGCTAGTGGTATTTTACTTTTTGCTGGTTGTTCAAACCAAACATAAGAATCCGTTGCTTCAGAAACCGAGTCAATAAAGTCAATTACTGTTGGTCTGGATGAAACATTTGCGCCAATGGGATTTAGAGATGGTAATAATGAACTCGTTGGTTTTGATGTCGACTTAGCCAAAGAAACACTCGGCAGATTAGGTTACGAGGTTGTTTTCCAACCGATTGATTGCGCAATGAAGGAGACTGAATTAAATACAGGAAATATCGATTTAATCTGGAGCGGTTATGCGATCATACCTGAACGAGAAGAAAAGGTTCTCTTAAGTGAACCTTTTCTATCAGACTCACAAACGATTGTTGTTCGTAAGGACAGTGCTATTAAAGTCAAAGCTGATTTAGAAGGAAAATCGTTTCAATGCAACAATCATCTAGCTCAATTGATAAGATTAAAAACGATGAATGAGGTATTTATAATAAATTAAATGGAAACCGGGTCCTTTACCCATCTAATAGTAATAATTTTCTTGATTTGGAAGCGAAACGAGTGGACGCTATTGTAGTTGGAGAAAGCTATGGCCGTTATTTCATTAAGAAAGGTAATAACGAAGACCTCTTTGCCATTATTGAAGAGAATTTCGGTGAAGATCACGTAGGGTTGCCATGCGAAAAGAAGACACAGATTTAAAAGCTCAAATTGATTAAACAATTGAGGGAATGCGGGCAGATGGAACATATGATGAGATTGATCAAAATTGGTTCTTCTCTGAATAAATGAAAGAAGGATAATCATGGAACTAATACAAACGATTTGGCCATCTTTATTAGATGGTCTCATCATGTCAATGAAAATATTTTTTATCGTGGGAATCACTAGTATTCCCTTGGGCTTTTTAGTCGCTATTATCCGGGTTTATGCACCTAAATGGGTTGGTGCTATTATACAACTCTATGTATATGTTATGCGTGGAACGCCTTTACTCTTACAATTGATGTTCTTTTTCTTTGGACTACCATTCGTTGGTATTGTAATGGACCGATTTACAGCTGCTATTCTAGCCTTTATTATTAATTATGCAGCCTACTATGCTGAAATCTTTAGAGGCGGAATTATGGCTATTCCACAAGGGCAGTTTGAATCAATTGAAGTGCTCGGCATTGGTAAAATAAGAGGATTTTTCCGTATTATTATTCCACAAGTCTTCCGAATTGTTCTTCCTTCAGTAGGAAATGAAGTTATTTCTTTAGTGAAGGATACGTCACTCGTCTATATTCTAGGTATCGGCGAATTGTTACGTGCTGGTCAAATCGCTGCTAATACCTATGCCTCACTTGTGCCGTTTTTAGGAGTGGGTCTGCTGTACTTAGCCATTACAGGTCTTATTACAGTCGGTCTGAATTGGTTTGAAGCCAGAGGAAAATACTAGGAGGATTAAGAATGTTATTACAAGCAAACAATATTTCTAAAAAATTTCAAAATCAAGCCGTTCTTGATCAATTCTCTTTTAGTATTGATGCCGGTGAAATTGTCGTTTTGACAGGTAAATCGGGTACAGGAAAAACAACTCTGATGCGTATTTTAAATAATTTAGAAGCTGCTGACCAAGGCACAGTTGTGATTGATCAAAATTACCTTTGCCGTGAAGGTGAAAAAGGAGCAGACTATGTCTCTCGCAAAGAGCGTCGTGCTTATCAAAATCAAATTGGGATGGTTTTTCAAGATTACGCTTTATTTCCAAATCTAACGATTCGTGAAAATTTGATGGAAGCACCACTTGCTCAAAAATTAGGTTCTAAAAATGAACTCAACCAAAAAGTAGAAGAACTTTTAGAAGAAATGGGAATCGCAGATCAGTTGGATAAAATGCCATCTATGTTATCAGGTGGGCAAAAACAACGTGTAGCCATTGCGCGTGCGATGATGTTAAATCCTAAAATTCTTTGCTTTGATGAACCAACGTCTGCGTTAGACCGAGAGTCTGCTGATAGTGTTGGTAAACTCATTCAAGATATAGCCGCAAGCGGAACAGGGATTTTAGTTGTGACGCATGATATTGATTTTGGTGAAAAATTCGGCACACGACTTATTTCATCATCAGAATTTTCTAAATAGAGTTGATAGGCTGGAACAAAAGTTCCAACCTATTTCTTTCTTGCAAAATAAGTGCTGAGCTGTATAATGAGTCAGGAATAAAATAACGAATGACGAGAGCATTCATTTTAAGGAAAGATAAATATGGATAAAAATAAAATACGGGTGCAACGTGCCGCAATCATAGGGTCAGGAACAGACGATTTAACGAATATGTTTCTGTCTCTTTCTTTGTCTACCATTATTTTAGACCTAGGCATCAGTAAAACACAGGCGGGCTCTATCTCGACGATTACCAACTTTGGGATGTTATTGGGTGGTCTATTATTTGGTTATTTAGCAGACAAGTATGGTAGCTTGAAATTATTTAAGACCACGTTATTATTATTCTCTTTTGCAACAGCAGCCATGTATTTTGCGACTAACTTGCCAACTGTCTATCTTATTCGCTTTTTAGCTGGAGTAGGAACGGGTGGGGAGTATGGCATTGCCATAAGCCTTCTAGCTAAAGTGACACCAGGTTATAAAATGGGTAAGATGTCTGCCTATAATGGAGTAGCCGGTATGGTAGGGAATAGTGTAGCTGCACTTTGTGCTTCTATTATTTTACCTCGGTTTGGTTGGAACGCTTTATTTTTATTAGGTTTATTACCGTTACTGATTGTTACTTGGGTACAGTTCACTGTAACGGATGAGATGATTGAGCAAACAACTGAAAAAGATCCACAAACCGTTGTTACAGAGGAGAAGGTTTCCTATAAAGAGTTGTTTAAAACAGCTAAACTCATCCGTCAGACGGTATCATTAATGTTATGGCAATCATTCAAATCGGTGGCTACTTTGGATTGATGAACTGGTTACCACAAATCATGCAAGAAAGTCTAGGTTTGTCAGTATCAGGAAGCTCGTTATGGATGATTTCAACGATTATCGGTATGTCTATTGGGATGTTAATTTTTGGAAAATTATTAGATGCAGTAGGTCCACGAATTGCTTATGGTAGTTTCCTAATAACGTCTGCTTCAGCTGTTTATTTATTTACTTTAGTGACAAATGAATTTGCTATGTTAATTGGTGGAGCAATCGTGGGCTTCTTTGTAAATGGTATGTTTGCAGGCTATGGGGCAATTGTAAATAAGCTTTATCCAAAGCATGTTTATTCAATGGCCAATAATTTAATCATTAATGTAGGGCGATCGGTAGGTGGTTTTTCATCAATGATTATTGAATTTTTAATGGATGTGGGAACTGTTCAGACAGTCATGATTTTCTTAGCAGCGGCCTACCTATCAAGTTTTGTTGTCATGATGACGATAAAAGAATTCTCAAAGTTAAACTACCACACAGCTGAAAAGAGTCCAGTTTTTGAATTATAAATATTTTTGTTGACTGCTTATCGGTATTTTGGTAAACTATTCATGTTGTAAATGTGCGCACCACAGCTACAACCGCTCGATTTGAAGTTTACAAGTCCTTACGGCACTTCATTCGGCGAGTCTAAGTATATAAGGAGGTGCAGAAATATGTACGCAATTATCAAAACAGGTGGTAAACAATTAAAAGTTGAAGTTGGTCAACCAATCTACGTTGAGAAACTTAACATAAACGAAGGTGACAAAGTTACTTTTGAAGAAGTTGTTTTCGTAGGTGGAGAAGATACAAAAATCGGTTCTCCATTAGTAGAAGGCGCAACTGTCGTTGGAACTGTTGAAAAACAAGGCCGCGAGAAAAAAGTTACGACTTTCCGTTACAAGAGAAGAAAAGACTCTCACCGTAAGCAAGGTCATCGTCAACCTTACACTAAGGTTATGATCGAAGCAATCAACGCATAAGAGAAGTGATTAACTATGATTGAAGCAAGATTTAACCATAATGAATCAGGCGCCATTGTCTCATTTGAGATTACGGGTCATGCTGGTTATGCAGATATGGGTGAGGATATCGTTTGTGCTGCTGTCTCTGTTCTAGCTATTGAAACTGTCAATAGTTTAGATAAAATGGCTAATCATCAAATGATTGTCGAACAAGCAGATAAAGAGGGCGGTTACTTGTATGCGGAAGTTCAAACTGGGCTAACGGATCAACAAGATAGCGTGACTCAAATTTTGTTGAAGCATTTGTATTTATCGCTAGAGGATGTCTCTGAGACTTATCCTGATTATGTTAAACTAAACCATTAATACTTAAATAAAATCTAAAACCAAGGAGGTGCAAACTCATGTTGAAACTTAACCTTCAATTGTTCGCTACGAAAAAAGGGGGCGGTTCTACTTCTAACGGCCGTGACTCTCATGCTAAACGTTTAGGTGCTAAACGCGCAGACGGACAACACGTATCTGGTGGATCTATTTTGTACCGTCAACGCGGAACAAAAATCCATCCAGGATTGAACGTTGGTAAAGGTGGAGACGATACTTTGTATGCTAAGACAGACGGAATTGTACGTTTCGAACGTCTAGGACGTAACAAAAAACAAGTATCAGTTTACCCTGTTGCTCAATAATAAATAAATGTTTTTCCAATTTACATACACAAAAGAACTTGCGAAGGTAATTCCTGACGCAAGTTTTTTTTCTAGCAAAGAAAGGCGAAAGGTGGGTCTTTTATGGACACAACAAAACTTGAACACTTATTTTCGACACTCGATCAAGCCGTTCTTCTTCTACAAGAGGAATTAGATGGTTCATATATCGAAGCATTAGCAGAAACAATTCAGAATATCGCCTACGATAACCAAGCACAACAAATGGATGGTTTACCCTCAGAAGAAACAGTTAAGCAGTTGAATCGCCTTTACCGTCAACTAAAATTAAATGAAGAATCACGAGAAGTGACACACAAACTCTTACAATTAAGCTATATCAAAGCTATTAAAGAAGATAAAATCCAAGTCAATCACCAAATTACACCGGATACCATTGCTTCTTTAATTGCCTATTTCACTGCAGTAGTTCTGGGAGATAATAAGGAAGCCATTCATGTTCACGACTTAGCAGTTGGAACAGGTAACCTCTTGTCCGTTGTTATGGAAGCTCTTGAAGGTAAAGGAAAGTCCGTTACAGCTGAATTAGTTGATAATGATGATTTGTTAATCTCGCTAGCGTCCAATGGGTTGCATCTGCAAGGATGGGGAGAAAACGTTCAATTCACACATTCTGATAGCCTTCAAGAACTATTGATTCAGCCAGCTGACTTGGCAGTTTCTGATTTACCAGTTGGTTATTATCCAGTCGATGATCGTGCGAAGAAATTCCAAACGTCATTTAAAGAAGGTCATTCCTTTGCCCATTATTTGTTGATTGAACAGCACTTGAAATACTTAAAAGAGGGCGGATGGGGTGTCTTTATTGTCCCGAAAGACCTGTTTGAAAGTGATAACCAAGGCGTTCTAATGAAATGGTTGAAGGGAGCGGGGTACTTACAAGCTATGCTTCATTTACCTCAAACCTTGTTCCAGTCTGAAAAAATGCAAAAATCAATTGTCATGATTCAAAAGAAAGGCAACGGATCAAAGCAAGCTAAACAAGTTTTACTTGCTAATATGCCAGACTTGAAAGATGCGCGTCGAATGAAAGAGTTTTTAGAAAATTTTAACAATTGGCGTGAAAAGATGTTATAATACGTTTGATACCATCATAAAACTTTGTTAGGAGCGAAAAAAACGAATGTCAAAAATTATTGCAATTAACGCTGGAAGTTCCAGTCTGAAATTTACTTTATACCAAATGCCAGAAGAAGACGTTATTTCAACAGGTATTATTGAGAGAATTGGTTTGAAAGATTCTATTTTCACAATTAAATATGGTGAAGGTAAAAAGTATTCCGTTACAGAAGATATTGATAACCATGAAATTGCTGTTGAGAAATTAATGACTCAATTGGCAGAACTAGGAATTATCACAGACTTTAACGAAATCACTGGCGTTGGACATCGTGTTGTAGCTGGTGGAGAAGACTTCAAAGAATCAGCATTAATTGATGACGAAGCTCTTGCTAAAATTGAAGCATTAGGTGAATTAGCACCATTGCACAACCCTGCAAATGCAACAGGAATTCGTGCCTTCAAAAAATTATTACCAGAAATTACAAGCGTAGCTGTTTTCGATACAGCTTTCCATGCGCACATGCCAGCTGTAAACTACCTATACAGCATTCCGATGGAGTACTATGAAGATTTCGCTGCACGTAAGTACGGTGCTCACGGAACAAGCCACCAATACGTTTCTCAACGCGCAGCTGAGTTATTAGGCAAACCACTCGAAGACTTGAAAATCATTACATGTCACTTAGGTAACGGTGCGTCTATTACTGCAGTAGATGGTGGAAAATCAATCGATACATCTATGGGATTCACACCACTAGCTGGTCTTACAATGGGAACTCGCTCTGGTGACATCGATGCGTCATTATTACCCTACTTGATGAATAAACTTGAAATTACTGATATTAATGAAATGGTTGATATCTTAAATAAAAAATCAGGTTTACTAGGTCTTTCAGGTGTATCAAGTGATATGCGCGACGTTGAAAGTAAAGCTGAAGCTGGTGATGAGCGTTCACAACTAGCATTGGATATTTTCTACAATCGGGTTCAAAAATACATTGGTCAATACATTGCAACAATGAACGGTGTTGATGCGATTGTCTTCACTGCTGGTATTGGTGAAAACTCTGCTATGACTCGTAAAATCCTTATCGACGGTATTAGCTGGTTCGGTTGTGATATTGACGATGAAAGAAACAATGTTCGTGGAGAAGAAAGAATCATCTCAACAGATGCTGCTAAAGTACAAGTTCTTCTTATTCCAACAGATGAAGAAAAAGTTATCTTAAATGACGTTGTTCGTTTAAGCAAATAAGCTAAATAGAAAATGACGGAAGGGCATAAGTCCTTCCGTCATTTTTTTATGATCAGCTGTACGATACAGCAGTAATAATAAAAAGATAATAAGTTAATAAAAGAGTTGTATCTTACATTTCTGCCCTCAAATGTATCATACAGTTCGATATCTTAGTGCTGTATCTTACATTTGGCTATGTAAATGTAAGATACAGCCAGTTTTTAAACGCTGTATCGACAAAAAAGGCATAAAAAAGGGACTGGGAAAAAACTCAGTCCCTGAATAAAGAAAATCCCCAACTCTTTCTAAATTGAAGGAGTTGGGGATTTTATTGTTTTAAAAGACATAGTGAGCCAAATACCTTATAATTTAAGTACGACCAAAAACCAAAGGAGTGACTCACCATGTATCAAAATTATAACACAATGGAGACGGCCTTAGCACTACAATTGGATTTTACAATCCCGAGTGATCACGAAGCACGCCTCATCAGCCGTTTCGTCGATTCGATTCCTTCGGAATTTCTCCTGGAAGAGACGTCTCATACAGGTCGCCCTGCCTTTCATCCCGCGATGCTTTTGAAGATGTGCTTATTTGCCTATAGCCGCACCACATTTTCCGGACGCAAAATGGAACGCATGAATGAAGAATCGATTCCCATGAAGTGGTTGACAGGCGACACTTCTGTTAGCTACAAGACAATCAACAATTTCCGTTCAAGCGAGCATGCATCAAAGCTTATTAAGTATGCCTTCATTCTTTTCACAACACTCTTGAGTGACAACGGCTTGATTCACGAAGATGCGTTATATATCGACGGTACGAAGATACAAGCCGATGCAAATATTTATAGTTTTACTTGGAAGAAAGCAATCGAACGCTATGAAGCAAAACTCAATGATAACGTTTCGAAATTGTATGATGAACTCGTCCAAGCAAAAGTAAACCTCGCTTTATCGGAAGAGACATTGAAAACAGCAGAAGGTATTAAAGAAATAATCGGTTCTCTCGACAAGGAACTTGTGGCCGTCGAAGCTGCGATTACAGAAGAAAAAGTGGTTCCTAAAGGTGGTTCGGAACAGAAGCGACGTCGTCGCATCCTCAAAAAATACCGGAATAAATGTAAAAAAGATTTCTTACCGCGTAAGCAACGCTATGAAGAAGCAAACGCCACATTTGAAGACCGAAACAGTTTCTCTAAAACAGATACGGACGCAACGTTCATGTGCATGAAAGAAGATCCGATGAAGAACCGTGAGTTGAAACCGGGCTATAATCTTCAGGTCGCATCGAGCAATCAGTTTGTCATCGCCTATGATATTTTTTCAAATCCGACGGATACACGCACGTTTATCCCTTTTTTGGAATCCATTCAAACGTTGGATTTATTCACGTATATCGCTGCAGATGCCGGTTATGGCAGCGAAGAAAATTACGAGGCGGTTCTGGATACCTTTGGTAAGGTTCCGCTCATCCCATACGGCATGTATCATAAAGAAAACACTAAAGCCTATCGCTCTAATCCTAAACACCGCTATAACTGGGATTATGACGAGATCGAGGATGCCTATACAGATTTAGACGGTGTACGCTTTAGTTTCTCGCATTACAGTACGCGAAATGATAAGAATGGTTTTCAAAGACAATTTAAAGTATACAAGGCTGATGTGGAACAACAGGACGAGTCGCGCAATCAATTAGCCAAGACACCGAAAGGTGCCCAGCGCCAGACAGCGGTCAACTATAACTGGGAATACTTCAAGCAGCATGTAAAAGAAAGCCTTGAGAGCGATCGTGGAAAAGAAATCTACGCACAACGAAAAATCGACGTAGAAACTGTTTTTGGTCGTATGAAAGGTGTATTTGGCATGCGCAGAACTCATGTCAGAGGCAAGCAAGCCGTTCATAATGACATCGGGATCATGCTTATGAGCATGAATCTTACAAAACTAGCCCTTGAGGCTAGAAGAAAAGCGGAAGCTTTTTACAAAAATCCAGTGAAAAATAAAAATCGCAATGAAACAATCAGAATTATGATTATTTCATTACGCTTTTTTTATTTAAGGCTAGTTATTTCCCAGTCCCAACTTTTTTGATTAGTTTACTTTTTTATTTTCTAAATCAGTTCGCACAACCATGACGTCACATGTGGCATGGCGAATCACATATTCAGAAACCGAGCCGATGAAGAGACGTTCAACAGCATTTAAGCCTGTAGCGCCAATCATAATTAAGTCAGCATGATATTCTTCAGGTAAGTCTTTACCAATCATCACTTTAGGTGAGCCATATTCAATACGACTTTCAATGTCGCTTAAACCAGCATCACGAGCGGCTTTTTCATAACTATCCATCATAACTTTTGTCTGACGGATAATTTCATCTGTAAAACTACCTTCGAAGCCTGAAGGGGTTTGGATGGCTCTGGTATCGATAACGTGGATGATAACCAGCTTTGAATGATTTCGTTTTGAAACTTCAATTGCTTTTCGAAATGCCAATTCTGACTCACTTGAACCATCGACAGGGGCCAAAATTGTTGTGTATTCTTGTAACATAACGATCACTCCATTTCTTCTTTGCTTACATCTTTATTGTAACGCACTTTTAAAGAAATAAAAAGAAAGTAATGAAAACGTTATTTTAACCGCTTAGATAGATTGTTTGAAAAATAAGCTGAATAGAGCGAAACGATTACGATGAAAACAAGATAAACAATTTTTTGATCGACAATTAAGGTAATGACTGACGATAGGGCAAAGGCTGCAAAAATCATCCCATTTATCGTAAAGAATTGATTTAATTGTTGTTTTTGAGCATCTGTGAATTTTTCTGGAAATAAAAGAAAGGCATCGCTAGCTTTCTGAGTTAAAAACCAACTAACGACTAGTAAGAGTATGCCAAATGTGATTATTAATCCTTTAATCATCAGAAGAAGAACTCCTTTCAAAAATAAAAAGCCGCTCAAAGAGCGGCTTCTAAAGTATAGAACTTTATAGAGAAAATCCGATGGTGCCGGTTTATGTTATTCTACTAGTTTTGAACCCGCAGTATTAGCAGGTGGGCTCCACAGAATGTCTTGCTAGCTTCCACATGACATGGCTTGCTATCCAACATAAATCAAGGATCCCAATATAGTAATTATTTGTTCGGTCAACACATTGAGAATATATCGTACACCTCAGAACTTCTTATAAGTATAGTAGCACACACCTGAATTGGATGCAAGAATTCTTACTTAATTTTTATTTAAAAAGCTGTTTTAATAAGGATGTAAGCGTAACCTCTTTTTTTATTTTTCGGATGATTTTCTTAGAGAATCTGCTTGTTGAGCAAGTGCTTTTTCATATTTACCAGTGATTACGGCTTCATAATACTGAGAAGATTTCAGACTGTCTGGCAAGTATTGTTGCGCTACCCAGTGGTTGTCGTAAGCGTGTGGGTACTTATAATTAACGCCTCTGCCTAATTTTCCAGCACCTTGATAATGGGCGTCTTTGAGGTGTAAGGGCACATCTCCTGATTTTCCTTGACGAACGTCATTTAAAGCTGCGTCAATGGCATCAATCGCTGAATTTGATTTGGGAGATAGGGCTAAATCAATGACTGCGTGTGCCAGTGGAATTCGTGCTTCCGGTAGACCTAATTTTTCAGCAGCTTGAACGGCAGATACTGTTCGTGCCACGGCTGCTGGATTACCAAACCCAATATCCTCATAAGCGCAAACTAATAGTCTTCTGCATATAATAACCAATTCACCAGCTTCAATTAAACGTGCCAAGTAGTGAAGAGAAGCATCAACATCACTACCACGTAATGATTTTTGAAAAGCAGAGATAACGTCATAATGAGCATCGCCATCTTTATCATGGACCAGTGCTTTTCTTTGTAAGCATTCCTCAGCAATAGCAAGCGTAATATGAATGTCGCCCTCATCGTTCTCAGGAGTTGAACGAGCTGCTAATTCTAATGCATTAAGTGACCCTCTTAAATCACCCATAGAGCTTCTTGCGAAATGCTGGAGAGCATTATCATCCAGTTTAATCGCTAAGTGGCCAAGACCATTTTTTTCATCTGTTAAGGCACGCTGTAAAGCTACTTCGATATCAGTTATAGCAAGCGGTTTGACCTCAAAAATTTGCGTTCGACTTCTAATCGCAGGGTTAATACTAATATAAGGGTTCTCTGTTGTTGCGCCAATGAGAACAATGAGGCCACTTTCTAAATGAGGAAGTAAAAAATCTTGTTTAGGCTTATCTAAACGATGAATTTCATCGAGTAACAAAATAACCTGACCTGAAAACTTAGCTTCTTCAACAACAATTTGTAAATCTTTTTTAGAATCAGTTGCAGCATTTAATTGGCGGAAGGCAGACTGTGTTGATCCTGAAATGGCACTTGCGATACTTGTTTTCCCTGTACCTGGTGGACCATAGAGAATCATCGATGATAGCATGCGAGCATCTACCATTCGTCTAATAATTTTGTTTGGACCAACTAAGTGTTGCTGTCCGACAACTTCGTCGATGTTGGTTGGTCTCATGCGAAAGGCGAGTGGTTTTTTCATAATGGTTATTCCTTTCATTCATTCTGATACTATTATAAGCGACATAATGAAATAGAACAAATATTCGTTTTTAAGCTTTTTTAAATAAAAAAAGTAAGTGACTTATCAAATGCATGGTTTATAGCTATAATAGAACTAGTGTAAAAATGTAGATGAAAGAGAGTAGTGTAGATGAATATCAAAACAATCATCAAAGATAATAAGTTCGAGAACTTATTTACAAAAGCGATTTTTGGGGTAGAAAAAGAATCTCAACGCATTTTGAGGGACGGAACGATTACGGAGAGTGAGCACCCTCATTTATTTGGTAACCGAACGTTTCATCCTTATATTCAAACGGACTTTGCAGAAAGTCAGTTGGAACTTGTTACACCACCAGTAGAGAGTGTGCAAGAAGTTGAAGATTGGTTGGCTGCTATTCATGATGTGGTCCATGCTTCGCTTAATGAAGATGAGTATATGCTTCCTTTCAGTTTGCCGATCCACATGCCTGAAGAAGACATGATTCAAATTGCTAAATTGGATAATAAAGAAGACGTTCGCTACCGCGATTATTTAGCAAAAGTCTATGGAAAGAAAAAACAAATGATGAGCGGCATTCACTTTAATTTTGAATTTCATCCTGACTTTCTTCAAGCACTCTATGAAAAACAAAATGATATACAAACATTTCGTGAATTTCAAACAGCGGTTTACTTTAAATTAACCCACAATTTTCTAAGATACCAGTGGATGCTGACTTATCTATTAGGTGCTTCTGTTGAAGTAAAAGATAACTACTTCCAAGATCATACCATCCCAGATGATATTCCAAGTGGTTATATTAGAAGCTTAAGAAGTAGCAAGTATGGCTATGTCAATAACGAGGATGTCAACGTATCGTTTAATAGTTTAGAAGAATATGTTGAAAGCATTGAACGAATGGTTTCAGAAGGAAAATTAATTGAAGAAAAAGAATTCTATTCACCCGTTCGTTTTCGTGGTGGTAAAAAAGCTAGACAAGTTCTTGAAAATGGCGTTGCCTATCTGGAGTTCCGTTTGTTTGACCTGAACCCCTTTAGTAAATATGGTATTTCTAAAGCAGACATGTCCTTTGTTCATAGCTTCTTTATGTATTTATTATGGATAGACGAAGCAACTAATGAAGCTGATTGGCAAAAGGGTCGTGACATGAATAGTCAAACTGCCTTTGAACACCCTTTACAGCTATCTGCCTTCCAAGAAGAGGGGCTTCAAATGATGACAGGGTTGTTAGCTATGTTGGAAGACATAGACGCACCCCTTGACTTGCTTAACATTGCTAAAGACAAATACCAAGCCTTTCTTCAACCTGAAAAAACGATTAGCGGTCAAATAGTCACTATGGCAGAAAAGGGGATTGACTTATCTGAGTGGGCTATTCAATCAGCTGTTCATTATAAAGAGACATCATTAGAGCGTCCTTATGCCTTAACAGGATTTGAGGATATGGAATTATCGACTCAAATTTTGTTATTTGATTCCATTCAACAAGGGTTAGAGATTTCTATTCTTGACCGTAGCGACCAATTTATTTCGTTGAAATATGGCGACCATTTAGAGTACGTTAAAAATGGTAATATGACGGCTCTTGATAGCTACATATCACCACTCATTATGGAGAATAAAGTGGTCACTAAAAAAATACTAGCTCAACATGGGTTTTCTGTGCCAGCTAGTATGGAATATACAAATCAAGAGCAAGCGGTTAGAGACTATCAACTCTTTGCCAACAAAGCTTTTGTTGTCAAACCAAAGTCTACAAACTATGGGTTAGGTATTTCTATTTTTAAAGAAGGAGCGAATTTAGCTAACTTTACTAAAGCCGTTGCTATTGCTCTTAAAGAGGACGACACCATCTTAGTAGAGGATTTTGTTGAAGGAACAGAATACCGTTTCTTTGTTATTGGTGAAGAAACCAAGGCTGTTTTGCTTCGTGTACCGGCGAATGTGACAGGAGATGGCATTCATACGATTAAGGAATTAGTCGCTATGAAAAATGAAGACCCATTAAGAGGGAAAAACCACCGCAGCCCGCTTGAAAAAATAGAACTAGGAGACATCGAGTTGATGACCTTGGAAGAACAAGGCTATCAAGTAGATGATATTCCTGAAGCAGCTAGTCGTGTTTATTTAAGAGATAATTCCAATGTGAGTACCGGTGGCGATTCGATTGATTATACGGATAAGATGGATGAGTCATACAAGCAATTAGCAGCACAGATGGCAACTGTTTTAGGCGCAACCATTTCAGGCATGGATATGATGATTAAAGACTATCAGCAACCATCAACAAAAGAAAACCCAGGCTATGGTGTGATCGAAGCGAACTTCAACCCCATGATGATGATGCATATTTATCCATTTGAAGGGGAATCACGACGCTTAACACGTGATATACTAGATCGCTTATTCCCGGAAATGACAATTAAAGAAAAAGGTGGGAAATAAGAATGAAAATCGGTCAACGTTTGCTCGTATTCATGGTATTAATTGCTATGGGAGCTGCCTACTTTATCGCTAATCAATTGAGCTTTACGGTAGTTTTTCAAGATATTCCATTTTTAGAGTTATTTTTAGTTTTCTTATTAGCCCTTTATTCAGTAATGTTTCATCTTGTTTTACACGAATTGGGACATTTATTTTTTGGTTGGTTAACAGGTTATAAATTACTTTATTTACAACTGCCATTTTTTCAATACGATGCCAATTCTAAAACGCCGACGCGTAAAAATCGTCAGTCACCTGGTTTAGCTGGTCAGTGTTTGATGGCGCCTCCGACAGATAAACAACCCTACCTTCTTTATTTAGCAGGTGGGTTAATTGTAAACTTATTAACTGCTGGCTTTTTATATGGTGGTGCCTTTTTCCTAGAAGGTAAATGGAGTGTATTTGCGTTTATCTTCTCACTGGTACCCATGTATTTATTTTTAGCCAATGCTTTGCCATATGGCTTGTCAGATGGCCTCACAATCAGCCAAATTAGCAAATCACCCCTAGAAAAACAGTTGTACTTTAAGCAAATGACTGTTGTGGCTTTGTTAAAATCAGGGAAAACCTATGGGGAATTGGATGCTGATTACTTTACAGAAGTTAAATCTGGCCAAGCGCAAACAAGCTTATTAGGGGAGTACCTTGTTCTTATTTATTATCAACAGCTTTTAGAAAAATTAGATTTTCCAGAAGCAGACAAAATTTTAACGAGTTTGACTTCTAAAGAGAGCTATTTAAAATCTCCTTATGTCAGAATTATTATGGTAGAAAAAGTATTTTGTAATGCTATTTTTGGACGTAAGGACGCCGTTCAGGCAGATATGACGATTATTGAAGAGTATCCAGCTTTAAAGAATTACTATAGTCGTGTAGCGATTCCGCAAGCTGCCTATGCCTTGTTTATTGAAAAAGACATTGAGAAAGCCCATCAATTGATACCAACAATCGATGAGAAAGCAGAGCGCTTGTTTACTAAAGCAGAACTTGAATTGAACCGTCAATTATCGGAGTGGCTTAAGAGCTATACCTTAACTGCCTAATTGAAGAGAAAGAAGGAAATCAGATGATTTATTTAGACCATGCCGCAACTACACCGATTGATGCAGATGTGGTCAGTGTGATAGAAGAAGCACTACGCCATCAATATGGCAATCCCTCAAGCCTGTATCAAAAAGGAAGAGACGCTCGTAAGCTAGTAGAAGATGCTAGACGGGTGTTTGCGAATTCGATTGGTGCTGAGGCAAGAGATTTGATTATAACAAGTGGTGGATCGGAATCGAATAATACCGCAATTATTGGCACTGCTTTAGCTAGAAGAGAATCAGGTCAGCATCTTATTACGACGGCAGTCGAGCACCATTCTGTACTACATACCATGCAGTATTTAGAAACACTCGGCTTTGAGGTGACCTATTTGCCAGTTGATGATACAGGCTGCGTGACTGCGCAACAGGTTGCTGAAGCGCTAAGACCGGATACTATTTTAGTTTCGATTATTTATGGGAACAATGAAGTCGGAGCGATTAATCCGATTAAGGAAATTGGTGAAACCGTGAGAGATCATCAGGCGCTTTTTCATACGGATGCTGTTCAAGCTTACGGATCACAAGAGATAGCAGTGGGGGATTATCATATCGATTTGTTATCAGTGACTGCCCACAAAATCAATGGACCAAAAGGCATTGGCTTTTTATTCCGTCGCAATGATTTGCATTTACCTCATTATATTCATGGTGGCACACAAGAAAATGACCACCGTGCAGGAACTGAGAATACACCCTATATTGTTGGTTTTGCAAAAGCAGTTGAGAATATGCTAACTAAGCGTCAAGAAAATAACCGCTATAAAGCTGAATTAAAACAACATTTACTAGATGAGCTGACTAAGCGAGATGTTGCTTACCAGGTGAATGGGATGGCAGAAGGTGGCTTGCCACATATTCTAAGTCTTTATTTACCTCACATTCAATCTGATAAGTTTTTGATTCAATGCGACTTAAAACAAATCTTTATTTCAGCGGGATCAGCTTGTACAGCGGGCAGTCTTGAACCTAGCCATGTTTTAACAGCCATGTATGGCAAGGATAGCCGCCGCATTCTTGAATCTATTCGTCTCTCTTTTGGAAAAGAAAATACGAAAGAGGACATGGTCCTAGTGGCTGATTTAATCGCACAAGTTCAAAGTCGTTACTCAGACAACTAGCAAGTTGCCTAGTCCTGTGCTAGAATAAAATAAAAAAGGCAGGCGTCGCAATATGGCATATGATAAAGTAACAACTTTAAAAGGGTCATCAAAAAGCTACCGTCTTCATGATGATGTCAAACGCTACACACTAAGAGATAATGGCTTTCAGGAATCGAAAACAGGGAATTTTCAATATTTCCGTGACGTGAGCCCACTAAATAGTAATCAGTCGGTTATGTTAAAAATTCTTGTCTCTAAAGACCTAGACAGCTTACGTATGTCAACGACAACAGCTAATGGATTAAAAACTTTAGATGTCTATGGTAAAGCCAATATGGAAACAGTTGTTGAAAACATTAACTATATTTTAGCAAGTTTGATTGAAGAAAACGTCATACGAGAAGCTTAAAACTAGCAGCAAAACGTTATTTAAACGTTTTGCTGCTCGTTTTTTTCTGCAGGTGTAAGAAACAATTTAAAATGATAGGCTGTATCTTACACCTGGATGGCAAAATGTAAGATACAGAAACTAATAGGGGTGCTGTATCTTACGTTCGAGGGTGGAAATGTAAGATACAGCCGATTTTTAGCAGCTGTATCTACATACAATATAGACTAATCTGTTCTTATTGTCACATAGAGATTAAATGTGAACGAACATTGTCTTTTCAGCTTTCATTGTCAATATCTCTATTGCTGTTTTCTTAAAATATGCTATACTAATTCAGTAAATCACAAAAAGGAGTTGGCATGATTGGAACTGGATAACCAAGGTCTAATGTCAGTCATTGATAAAAATGCAAGAAAGAAAGACCACCTATTTACACACTCTATTCCTAAATATATGGTAAGAGCTTTTTTTTCAGGTATGTTTTTAACCATCGGAACAGCTATAGCAGTGATGGTAGGCGATAAAGGGAATCATATTGATCCCTCATTAGGTAAGTTTTTCTATTCATTTATGTTCTCGTGGTCGTTAGTGATGATTATCTATATGGATGCTGAACTCGGAACAAGTAATATGATGTACATGACAGCCGGCATGCACCGTCGTGTTGTTTCTCCTAAACGAGCGAGCCAAATCTTATTGACGTGTATTGTTTGTAACCTAGTTGGTGGAATTATCTCGGCTTGGTTAATCTCTCAAACGTCAACTTTTCAACAATTAGCAGGTGATCACTATTTATATACAACGGTTACTGCTAAACTCTCTAAAACAACCTCTCAAATACTAGCGGAAGGTATATTTGCTAATATTATTGTTAATACAGCCATTATTGCATCAGCTCGTATGAAAGATGATGCCGGAAAATTATTTGCAATAGTCTTTATTGTTTTTATTTTTGCTTTTCTAGGATTTGAGCACGTTATTGCCAACTTCTCATCATTTGCCATGGCTTTCTTTTCGAATGGAGGCATGATTGAAGGAATGAGCGTACTAGCTGTTTTGAAAAATTGGCTATTTGCTTTGATTGGTAATTATGTAGGTGGCGGTTTGCTAATTGGTTTGCTTTATTCTTGGCTTAATAAGGGAGAAACAGTATACTTTGATTAAAGATAAAAGGAGTGGACAGCTGTCTTCTCCTTTTTTAGTTAGATAGGAGACGTTATGAATCAAAAAACGAATAGCATTAAATGGCTAGCCATTATAACAATGACAATTGATCATATTGGATACTTTTTATTTCCTTCTCAACTATGGCTAAGGGTTATTGGCCGGATGGCATTTCCCTTATTCCTTTACACGACGATAGAAGGGGTTCAGAGGACAAAAAATATGACCCACTACTTAATTAGGCTAGTCGTTACAGGGCTAATCAGTATGGTCGTTACAATCCAGATTGGCAATCCGTTTAATATCCTATTCACATTAGCGATTTTTGCCTTTTCCTTAGAACATATAAAACTATTTCCGATTGCATTGTTATTAAGCAACCTAACAGAATATGGGATCTATGGTTTTTTAATGGGATGGGGTATTTATATCATGCTCTATAAAAATAAATGGTGGGGCATAGTCAGTTTACTAGTTTTACACGTTTTCTTCGCATCAACCATTCAATCTGTTGCTTTGTTGGCATTGATTCCGATTCTTGTCAAAATGAATTGGCGATTGCCGCCTTTTCCCAAGTGGCTAGGGTACAGCTATTATCCATTGCACCAATGGGTATTATTGCTACTTACTTTTATAAAGTAAGTAAAAAGGCTTGAAATATAGAGATGAATAGTGTAAAATTTTATCTTGTGTAAATGCTACTTATTTTTTGGAAGTAGCGAGAAAGGGAGGAGGATGTGACAATGGAAAACAATGCAAACATCAGAGTTGTAGTAGGAATGAGTGGTGGCGTCGATTCTTCAGTAACAGCCTTATTACTAAAAGAACAGGGCTATGATGTCATTGGTATTTTTATGAAAAATTGGGATGACACGGATGAATTTGGATTTTGTACTGCAACTGAAGATTACAAAGATGTTCAAGCTGTAGCACAACAAATTGGTGTTCCTTATTATTCTGTAAACTTTGAAAAGGAATATTGGGATAAAGTCTTCCAATACTTTTTAGATGAATACAAAAAAGGTCGCACTCCTAATCCAGACGTTATGTGTAATAAAGAAATCAAATTTAAAGCTTTCTTGGATTATGCCATGGATTTAGGGGCGGACTATGTTGCAACAGGACACTATGCGCAAGTGGTAAGAGATGAAGAGGGTGTATCTCATTTATTGAGAGGGGTAGACAATAATAAGGACCAAACCTACTTCTTAAATCAACTATCGCAAGAACAATTATCAAAAACAATGTTCCCATTAGGTGGCATGGAAAAATCACAAGTAAGAGAAATCGCTGCAGCTGCAGGATTAGCGACAGCTAAGAAAAAAGATTCAACAGGTATTTGTTTTATTGGAGAGAAAAACTTTAAAACGTTTCTATCGACTTATTTACCAGCTGTATCTGGTGATATGGTCACTTTAGATGGTAAGAAAATGGGCGAACATGCTGGTTTGATGCATTATACGATTGGCCAGCGTAAAGGTTTGGGCATCGGTGGCGGTGGCCAAACGGATGATCCTTGGTTTGTTGTTGGTAAAGAATTAGCTACCAATACCTTATTAGTTGGGCAAGGCTATCACCATGAGCGTTTATATGCAGACTACTTATTAGCATCAGACATTCATTTTACGCGTACTGAAAAAATGCCAACAACATTTACGTGTACGGCTAAATTCCGTTACCGTCAAAAAGATACAAAAGTAACCGTAACGTTAAGTGACGATCAAACAGAAGCAAAAGTTGTCTTTGATGAAGCCGTTCGTGCGATTACACCGGGGCAAGCAGTCGTATTTTACGATGGCATGGAATGTCTAGGTGGCGGTATTATTGACAAAGCATTCCAAAACCAAGAAGAATTACAATACATTTAATCATTATCGAGCTGGGACAAGAGTCCTAGCTTTTTTTATAGCTAAGACTTAGGTGAGAGGCAGTTTTTTTAAGACTGATTTTAGGTTATAATGAAAACTATGATAACAAAGGGAAAGGAGAGGTCGACTTATGGAAAACAATGAGCAGCCTTATTTATTAGGAGAATTAAAAGCTGTCTTTTTTGAAAATCCATCGAACTTTTATAAAGTTCTCTTAATCGAACTTCATGAAAATAATTTCCCTATTGATAAGGACGAAATTGTTGTCACTGGTAATTTTGGTGACATTAGCTTGGATACCGTTTATCGTTTTACAGGTACAGCTGTCACTCATCCAAAGTATGGTATTCAATTTCAAGCCATCAGTTACGAAAGAGAGAAACCGACTGGGAAAAATGGGATGATTGCCTTCCTATCTAGTGACCGTTTCCCTGGAATAGGTAATCGAACAGCTGAGAAAATCGTTGATACGCTTGGGGAACAAGCCATAGATGCTATTTTAGATCATCCAGATTGTTTGAAGCAGGTTTCAGGTTTAAATGAGAAAAAAAGACAGATGATTTACGATGTCCTCCAACAAGTTCAAGGGACTGAAAAGACGATTATTGAACTTGCTAATTTAGGCTTTACGAATCATCAAGCTGCGGCTATTATGCAAGTTTATAAAACAGAAACACTGCAAATCGTGAGAGAAAATCCTTATCAGTTAATCCAAGATATCGATGGTATTGGCTTTAAACGAGCCGATCAACTCGCTATGGAGCTTGATATTGAAGCAGACGATAAGAACCGAATTAAAGGGGCTATTATTTCAACCGTTCAAGATCTATGTTTGTCCAATGGTGATACTTATGTTGAAAGTAATGACTTATTTGAACGATCGTTACAACTGCTTGAAACAAGCCGCCGTTTCGTTATCGAGGATCAACTCTTGATTGAAAGTGTCGTTGAAATGGTCGAGAATATGGAACTTGTCGAGGATCAAAAACGCTTTGCATTACCCTCTTTATTTTTTGCAGAAGAGGGAATTGCATCTAGTCTGTACCGCTTTTTGAAGAAGGGTAAAAGTATTGACTATCCAGGTGTCGATTTCAAAAAAGAAATTAGTAAAATGGAAGATAAACTGAACATTCAATATGACGATATTCAAGCTGATGCGATTGAGCAAGCCTTAACGCGGCCTTTTTTTATCTTAACGGGTGGCCCTGGTACGGGGAAAACGACGGTATTAAATGGGATTGTTAATCTGTTTTGTGAATTGAATGATCTTCCTGTTAATTCAATGGAGTACCTCAATGGTATTTATCCCATTATTATGGCAGCACCAACAGGTCGGGCTGCTAAACGGATGAATGAAATGACTGGTATTCCAAGTAGTACCATTCACCGTCTACTAGGATTAACCGGTCAAGAGAATCCCAATGATGACGTCTATACACAAGAGCTAGAGGGGAAACTGCTTATTATAGATGAGTCATCTATGGTCGATACATGGCTGATGAATCGTTTGTTAAAATCTATTCCTGCCGGTATGCAAGTTATTTTTGTAGGTGATAAAGATCAACTACCATCAGTTGGACCAGGACAAGTCTTGTTTGATTTATTGAGTAGCCAAGTTATTCCTCAAGTCGAACTAAGACGTATCTATCGCCAAGCGGGTGGGTCTTCAATTATTCCTTTAGCTCATGAAATTAAAGAAGGGCGACTTGCTCCTGACTTTACTCGTAATCACAGTGACCGGTCGTTTTTTGCTTGTCAGGCGAATCAAATTGAACCACTCATTCGTACTGTTGTGGAAAAAGCTAAGGCCAAAGGATATACTGCTAAGGACATCCAAATACTGGCACCTATGTATAAGGGGCCGGCTGGTATTAATGCTTTGAATGTTATGATGCAAGATATTCTAAATCCAAATCCTGATAAACGAAGAAGAGAAGCGCAGTATTTCGATGCCTTATACCGAGTAGGCGATAAAATTCTTCAGTTAGTTAATCAGCCGGAATTAAATATTTTTAATGGTGATATTGGTGAAATTGTTAGCATTCAATATGCGAAGGAAACAGAAGATAAAGTAGATGAGATAACGGTTGTTTTTGATAGCGTGGAAGTCACCTATAAAAAGAATGATTGGAACAAATTTACATTAGCCTATTGTTGCTCCATCCATAAGGCCCAAGGTAGCGAGTTTTCAATGGTTATTTTGCCCATGGTTCGTCAATATGGCCGTATGTTAAAGCGAAATTTACTTTATACAGCCGTAACTCGTAGCAAAAGTAAGTTGATTTTGTGTGGTGAAGTAGAAGCATTTGAATATGCTATTAAGAACACTGGTGACTTGAGAAAAACCATGTTGATTGAGAAAGTTGTTCGCCATCAAAATAGCGATAAATTTATTATTGAAGCTGAACCGATTAAGCAAGAAACAATTAGTCAAGTCGTTGAAGAGTTTGAAACCACTGTAACTGAACCTGATTATCAGCTAACAATTGAAAAAATCCAAAAGGGTAATATTGATCCAATGATTGGGATGGCTGATATCTCACCATATGACTTTATTCATTAATATAAAAAGCGTTAGAGAATAAGATTCTCTAACGCTTTTTCTTTACTGCCACAGTAAAAATGATGCTAATTCAAAATTAAAGTGGTAGTCATCTTCTGCTAGGGATTCACCATCCACTTGGGTAGGGGCAGTGGCCATAACTTGGATAGCAATTTTTTTGCCACTCATCCGGCGGAACTGCTCAGAATGAATATGGCTGCCAGTTGTTAGTACCTTAGTCAATAATTTAACGAGCTTTGGAAAAGCCATGTTCTTAATAACCATAACTGCTAATTCATGGCTGTTGGATCGGGATTCAGGATCAATCTTAATTCCCCCTCCAAAATAAGGATGGTTCATTGCACCTACAATAAGAATATCTGAATCAGTATAGGTCTCACCGTCAACAATGACAGAAATGTCAAAGGTTTTTCTGTCTTTAAAGGCAGACGAAATGCTCTTTAAGTAAATAAGTTTTTCTAAGCCAACAGCTGATAGTATCGTTTTCTTAGTGTGTTTGTCATTCAAAATTTGAATAATTTTACCATCAAAGCCCATACCTAAGCTATTAAGACCGATGCCTTTCACGTCTTTCTCCTCGTCATGATAAATAAAACATTCAACGAGAGTAGGTTGGTCAGCTTTTAGAATAGCTTTCAAAACAGTTTTATAATGGCTGCTCATCCCAATCGATCGTGCGAAGTCATTGCCAGTTCCTGCTGGCAAGTAGGCAACTGGAATCTTTAAATTAGCTTGAATTAACCCTGTGACAGCTTCATGTAAGGTACCGTCACCGCCAATAATGAGGAATCGCTCGTCTTGTTTAAGTTGTCTAGCAATAGTTTGGATAAGCGTAATAGTGTGTTTACGGTATTCAGTTTGGTAAAAGGTAAAAGGAATCGCTTGTTTATCCAGAATACGGTGAACATCTAGGGAAATTTTTCTACCTTTTCCCGATCCTGAATGAAGATTGGCGATGATATGATAGCGAATGGTCATCTGATACTCCTTTTAATAAACGTAAGATATAATGCCTAATCTTATCACGATTATGAACTATTAACAAATTGTAATAGTGGGTTGAAATGTCAAAATATGCTTGCTTCAAGGCTTTATTTTAGCTATACTTATAACGATTATAAAAGGCCATATCATTTAGAAACAGTAGAGAGTCTGCCATTGGTGAAAGGGGACAGTCTAGATGATGCTCCCTTTTAGTAATGTGGTAGAAATACCATCGCTGCCAGCGATATCGGCTTTTAAGAAGTAATGAAGAATGGTAACATTCCATTGCAATCAAGGTGGTACCGCGGTCAAACGCCCTTGAATGCTGTGGGGTGTTTTTTGTTTCTTCAAAATAAGAAAATATAAGGAGTCGAAATAAATGAAACAAATGAAAAGTAGTGAGGTTCGTCAATTATTCTTAGACTTCTGGGCTTCAAAAGGTCATCAGGTTGAGCCAAGTGCGTCCTTAGTACCTGTTAATGATCCAACCTTGTTATGGATTAACTCAGGTGTTGCAACACTTAAAAAATATTTTGATGGTACAATTGTTCCAGAAAACCCAAGAATTACCAATGCACAAAAGAGTATTCGTACTAATGATATTGAAAATGTTGGGGTAACAGCAAGACACCACACGTTATTCGAAATGTTAGGTAACTTCTCAATTGGTGAGTATTTCAAGGAAGAAGTTATTCCTTGGGCATGGGAGTTTTTAACAGGTGAAGAATGGTTAGCGTTCGATCCTGAATTACTTTATGTGACTTACTACCCGCAAGACGAAGATACAAAGCGAATTTGGATGGAAAAAGTAGGATTATCAGAAGACCATATTGTTCCTATTGAAGATAACTTCTGGGATATTGGTGCAGGCCCTTGTGGTCCAGATACTGAAATTTTTTATGATCGAGGACCAGCTTACCAAGATCTTCCGGATGAAGATCCAGAAATGTATCCAGGTGGCGAAAATGAGCGTTATTTAGAAATCTGGAACTTAGTATTTTCTGAATTCAATCACAAACCAGATGGTAGCTATGAAGCATTGCCACACAAAAACGTTGATACGGGTATGGGATTAGAGCGCGTTGTTAGCATTATTCAAGATGCACCGACAAACTTCGAAACCGATTTATTTATGCCGATTATCAAAAAGATTGAAGCTTTAAGCAACGGTGTTCGTTATGGACAAGATAATATAGTTGACACATCATTCAAAGTTATTGCAGACCACATCCGTGCCGTTAGTTTTGCGATTGGTGATCGTGCACTTCCTTCTAATGAAGGTAGAGGCTACATCTTACGCCGTTTAATTCGCCGTTCTGTCATGCACGGCCAAAAACTGGGTATCAATCGTTTATTCTTATTTGAGTTGGTTCCTGTTGTCGCTGAAATTATGGAAGACTATTATCCAGAAGTTAAGGCAGACCAAGATTTTATTATCAAAGTGATTACTAACGAAGAACAACGTTTCCAAGAAACCATTCATGGTGGCTTAGACATTTTACAAGACGTTTTTGCAAAAATAACTGATCGTAAGAAAACTGTTATTTCTGGCGAAGATGCCTTTAAACTGTATGATACTTATGGATTCCCGCTTGAATTAACAGAAGAATATGCGGAGGAAAAAGGCTTTACTGTTGACCGTGAGGGCTTCAATGAAGCCATGCAAGACCAACGTAACCGTGCACGTTCGGCTAGACAAGTGGAAGATTCATTTAACGTGCAATCAGCTATCTTAGCTGATATTATTGTTCCGAGTGAATTCGTGGGTTACAACCGTACAGAATTAACAGCGGAGTTGTCTGCTATAGTTGCTGATGATGACTTAAAAGAACAAATTGAAGATGGCCAAACAGCACAATTCATTTTCAATCAAACACCATTTTATGCTGAAATGGGTGGTCAAGTAGCTGATACAGGCGTTATCAAAGACGATAACAATCAAGTTGTTGCTCTTGTAACAGATGTTAAACGTGCACCAAATGGTCAAAACTTACATATTGTTGAAGTTAAGGCAACCATGACAGCAAACACTGTTTACACACTTGAAGTTGATGCAGGTCGTCGTAGAAGTATTACGAAAAACCATACAGCAACTCACTTGTTACACCAAGCATTACGTGATGTTTTAGGTAGTCATGCAACCCAAGCGGGTTCACTTGTATCAGAAAATCATTTACGTTTTGACTTTACTCATTTTGGACAAGTAACAGCTGATGAACTTATCGAAATGGAAAGCCAAGTTAACCAAAAGATTTGGGATGCTTTACAAGTTGAAACAATCGAAACAAGCATTGACCATGCGAAAGAATTAGGCGCGATGGCACTGTTTGGTGAGAAATACGGCTCAGAAGTTCGTGTTGTTAAAATTGGGAACTACTCGATTGAATTATGTGGTGGTGTCCACGTTCAAAACAGTCAAGATATTGGCTTGTTTAAAATTCTATCTGAATCAGGAATTGGCGCTGGAACACGACGTATCGAAGCTGTCACAGGTCAAGGAGCATATGAATATTTCCGACAAAAAGAAATGCAACTGCAAGAAGCTGCGCACTTAGTCAAAGCACCACAAACTAAAGAAGTAGCGAAACGTATTGAAACCTTGAAGGAAGAACTAAAAGACCTTCAAGCTGAAAATGACTCACTTAATGCAAAATTAATGAAGGCAGAATCACAAAGTATCTTTGATGATATTCAAGATGCTAACGGTGTAAGTGTGATTACGTATCATATTCAAAACCAAGATATGAATGCCTTGCGTCAATTAGCTGACCAATGGCGTCAACAATCCGTTTCAGATGTTTTTGTTGTCGCATCAGACTTAGATGGAAAAGTTAGCTTACTCGCAGCTGTTTCTAAAGATAAGGTAGCAGCAGGTATTAAGGCGGGTGACCTCATTAAGGAAATCGCACCTCTAGTAGGTGGTGGTGGCGGAGGCCGCCCAGACATGGCTCAAGCTGGTGGAAAGAACCCGGCTGGTATTTCAGATGCCTTAAAACGAGCGGTCACTTACTTATCAGAGAAATAGCATTCAGACTATGATAATGGTTTCATTTCTTTGACAGATTCGGTTGTAGTTTGAGTTTAAGTCCTGTAAAATATGGTTATATCATAAAAATGGGGTGTCTAAATGAATTCAAAAGACGAAACGATGTTATTCAACTTCGATGACTATCAAAAAGAGAATGTGAGAGATACCTTGACAACAGTCTATGCAGCACTAGAGGAAAAAGGCTACAACCCGGTTAATCAAATTGTAGGATTCCTCTTGTCAGGAGACCCAGCTTATATTCCACGTCATAACGATGCGAGAAACATGATCCGTCGTTTTGAACGTGATGAAATTATGGAAGAGTTACTGAAAAGTTATTTATCAGTAACTAATCGTGAACAATCATGAGAATAATGGGATTAGATGTGGGGTCTAAAACAGTAGGTGTTGCTGTAAGTGATCTAATGGGATGGACCGCACAAGGTATTGAAACGATTCAAATCAATGAAGAAGAAGAAAAGTTTGGCATGGACCGTTTAAAAGAGCTCATTGCTGAATATGAAGTTGAGAAAGTCGTGATTGGCCTTCCTAAGAATATGGATAACAGTATCGGTTTTAGAGCAGAAGCTTCTATAGCCTATGGCGATTTAGTTAAGGCTGAGACTGGTTTAGAAGTTGATTATGTTGACGAGCGACTAACAACAGTTCAAGCTGAAAAGATGCTGATTAATGAAGGCAATGTATCACGTAAGAAAAGAAAAAAAGTTATTGATAAACTAGCTGCGGTTATTCTATTGCAAAATTATTTGGATGCACATTGAAATATCATTAGCAATTGAATCTGAATAAGGTTAAAATGACTTAAATACTATAACGAGGTGTTAATATGACAGAACATAATCACGATCACAACCATAATCACGATCATAACCATGATCACGACCATGACCACCATAACCATGAACATATTACAATTGTAGATGAAAATGGTAATGAAGAACTATACGAAGTATTATTTACGTTTGAATCAGATGATTTTGGTAAATCATACGTTTTAGTTTACCCAGCAGGTGTTCCTGAAGGTGACGAAATTGAATTACAAGCTTACTCTTACGTTGAAAATGCTGACGGAACTGAGGGCGATTTAGAACCAATCGAAACCGAAGAAGAATGGGATATGATTGAAGAAGTTCTAAACACATTTATCGAAGACGAAGACATGAACTAAAGACTATGAAATAAAGGGTTGGGACAAAAATCCCAACCCTTTATTTTGGTGAAAACTTTAGAAATAGATAAAAAATAGTTAAAATTACTCACTTTTCATAGTTTTCATGTATAATGATTTGAGTTAAGTATGTTATGACTGAAAATGTTGGAGAAGGAGGTTCGTATTTGGTGAAAGACGATACCAGACAAACCGAAAAGATGCGTAGCAAGAATAAGAAGCCAGCTACGCCACAAACAGAATTTGAGGAAAAATGGGTTATGAGAAAAAAAGAAAACTCACTAATTAAGAAAATTGTTTTTTCAATTATTTTTGTAGGTATTCTCTTAATTTTGATTGTCGGAATTGTAGGTTACAACTACATCACGACTGCTCTTAAACCGCTTGATTCTAATAATCAAACGACTGTAGAAGTCGAAATACCCATGGGTTCTTCAACAAAACGAATCGCAGAGATATTGGAAGAAGAGACCATTATTAAAGATGCAACGGTCTTTAATTATTATATGAAGACACAAAATGCATCTGATTTTCAAGCTGGTTTTTATGAATTCTCTCCATCTATGGAATTAGACCAAGTGATTGCAACGCTAGAGGCTGGTGGAACATCAGCACCATTATCAGAAGATAATAAAATCTTGGTGAAAGAAGGAGCCATGGTTGCTGAAATTGCTCAGGAGTTTTCAGAAAAAACAGATTATACTGAACAAGAATTTTTATCAGTCATTGCGGATGTTACCTTTATCGATAAACTTGCAGCTGATTTTCCAGAGCTTATAACTGAGGGTTTGAAGCAAGAAGACTTGTATTATTATCGATTAGAAGGCTATTTGTTCCCAGCGACCTATGATATTTTGTCAGACTATACAGTTGAAGATCTCATTTATGAAATGGTCAGAAAAACGAATGAGGTTATTAAACCCTATTTGACTGAGATTAAAGAATCTGGAATGACCGTGCATCAAGTATTAACACTCGCTTCTCTAGTAGAAAAAGAGGGTGTTAGCTATGAAGACCGTCAAATGATTGCGGATGTTTTCTTAAATCGTTTAGAAACGGATATGGCTATTCAATCAGATATTAGTATTCTTTACGCATTAGGAGAACATAAAGAGTTTGTAACCTATGCAGATACAGAAGTTGACTCACCTTATAACCTTTATGCTAACAAAGGCTTGGGGCCAGGGCCATTTAATAACCCAGGAGAAGACGCCATTAAAGCGGTATTAGATCCAATTGAAACGGATTATTATTACTTCTTGGCTGATCTAGAGACAGGGGAAGTTTACTTCGCTGAAACTTACGAAGAACACCTAGAGCTTTCAGACAAGTACATTAAAGTTCCCGATAGCGAATCAGAAGCAGAATAATTATTAAGATAGATGGAAGTGAACGCAAATATGAAGAGACCAATCGTGATTGGGGTTACCGGTGGATCGGGTAGTGGGAAAACATCGGTTAGCCGAGCGATTTTTGAGAAGTTTTCGGACTTATCAATATTACTATTAGAACAAGATTATTATTATAAGGATCAAAGTCACTTACCGTTTGAGGAGCGCTTAAAGACAAACTATGACCATCCGTTTGCCTTTGACAATGATCGCTTTATTTCGGATTTAGAAGACTTGATTCACTATAAGAGTATCGAGCAACCTGTTTATGATTATGCAAACCATACAAGAAGTGATCAAGTAATTACAAGAGACCCTAAGGAAGTTATTATTGTTGAAGGAATTCTGATTCTAGAGGACGAAAGATTACGTCACTTAATGGACATTAAGGTGTATGTTGATACGGATGACGATATTCGTATTATTCGTCGTATTAAGCGTGATATTGAAGAGAGAGGCCGTACACTTGATAGTGTTATTAATCAATACCTAGCAGTTGTTAAGCCAATGCATCACCAATTTATTGAGCCGACTAAAAAGTTTGCCGATATTATTATTCCTGAAGGTGGTAAGAATCAGGTTGCCATTGATTTAATGACGACGAAAATTGCCTCTATTCTTCAAGAGTCATCAAAAGACTAGAAAAAATAAAATAATAATTGCTTTTTTATGCAGATGATGTTATTTTATTATCATTGTTAAGCAGAAACAAAGAAACAGTAAAAATAGCCGTTGATACAGGTATTCGCATAGCCTTGCGAATGCCTGATTTCGTAAAAATAAACTCTCTTTCCAGTAGAAAGAATTAAAACGCTATCATTTTTATTGTGGATTAAACATGGCAAAAAAGGAGAAGGTAGTATGATTGAAAAAGTTTATCCAATGACTTTAGATGGAAAACGTAAATTAGAAGATGAATTAGAAGATTTAAAAATTAACAAACGAAAAGAAATCGTAGAACGCATTAAAATTGCACGTAGCAATGGTGACTTATCCGAAAATTCAGAATACGAATCAGCTAAGGATGAACAAGCATTTGTTGAAGGTCGTATTTCAACGCTTGAAAAAATGATTCGTTTTGCTGAAATTATTGATGATAAAGATATTGAAGCAGATGTGGTATCACTGGGACGTACAGTGACATTTGTTGAACTACCTTACGATGATGAGGAATCCTATTCAATCGTTGGTAGTGCAGAAGCTAACCCGCTAGAAGGTAAAATTTCAAACGATTCACCTATTGCAAAAGCTTTATTAGGTAAAAAAGTTGGTGACGAAGTCAGCATAGCAACACCGGGTGGAGAAATGATTGTAAAAATTACTGACGTGAAAATGATTTTATAGCCTTAGATTAAGAAATCAGAACATTTATTGTTCTGATTTTTTTCGTTTAATGATAAGATTAAGTTGACTAAGACTTTAGGCTGAGAGCAGCTTCCATCTTAGGTGCACATCTTCATGTGTCATCATTCGGTATAATAAAAGAAAAAGTGAAGGAGGGGAAGCATTTGCGCTGCCAAACATTTAAACTATTTCTTTTCTTGGAAGCAATGTTGCTCCTATTAACGTTATTTTTATTGATTAAAAATAACGAATTGTTAGCAGTTATTATCGGTGGTTCCATTTTGCTAAAATTAGGCAGTAGAAAAGGCCGTAAAAATGGTCTGTTGTTTTGGATCGGGCTATCCTTGATCATTTTCAGTCTACTATCTGTTTTTACAGTTTGGTTTATGCTGATTTTAGCAGTCTTCTATTTAATTATGAATGGGGATCAATTATTCTCAGATTTGAATATTAGTAATTGGGTTGATTTTCCATGGAATAAAAAAAGTTATACAGGAATAGAAGTTGAAAGGCCCATTGATCATTCAGGCGAACGGTTCAAGCAAAAGTGGATGGGCAATCAAACGATTGGTAACCACATTTTTGAATGGAATAATATCAATATGTCTGTTTTAATGGGAGATACGATTATTGATTTGGGTAATACACTATTGCCGGCCGAAGAAAACATAATCTTGATTAGAAAAGGTTTCGGACAGACTCGGATTATCGTACCAGCAGGTGTAGGGGTTTCTCTTCATCATGCTGCGCTTCAAGGGCAGGTGACGTTTCAACATGAAACCTATCAATTATCAAATGAGACTTTAATTCTTTATAGTGATGATTATGCTGAAGCGAGTCGGAAAATAAAAATTGTCTCAAATAGTTTTTTTGGTGATTTTGAGGTGATTTATTTATGAGAAGAAAACTTTTTTTCAAAACCTTTCTCATTAGTTTATCCATACTCTTAGTCACTGTTTTTGCAACATTATTCTCGATTCGACCTCTTTTAAATTTTAGAGACTTACTTGATATTGAAAATTTATTTAAAGTGCCTATTTTTATGGTCATGCCGGTATTTATTATTGGCTTCTCGCTTGTTTTTTCATGGGTTATTTACTATAACTTAACTCGGATCGAACGCAACGTTGTTGATAGACTACATCGTTTAAATATAGGTAATTATAATTTGGACGAGCAATTAGATGGCTCGGAGTCTTCAGTCCTTTCGAGAGATGGGTCTAGTGCCATTAGGGAAGAGATAAGCCAGTTGCGAAACAAGTTGGTTCATTTATCAAGGGAAGTACAAGAATTGAGCAGTGCACCCCAATTAATCGGTAAAGAAAGCAAAGAAGAAATTTTAGAAAATGAGCGTCATCGGATTGCAAGAGAATTGCATGATTCAGTGAGTCAACAATTGTTTGCAGCAATGATGATGTTATCGGCATTGAATGAACGTTCTGATACCTTACCTGAAAAGATCAAACAATCGTTGCGATTGGTGGAGTCAATTGTCAACGAGTCACAATCGGAAATGAGAGCCTTACTGCTTCATTTGAGACCTGTTAAGCTTGAAGGGAAGACCCTTAAAAAGGGAATTGAGCAATTATTAAACGAACTGAAAACAAAAATACAAATCAAAATTAAGTGGGAGATTATGCCGATTGATACGATTCCTGGTGTCGAAGACCATCTTTTCCGGATTATCCAGGAACTATTGTCGAATACCCTTCGTCACGCTAAGGCAAAAACATTAGAAGTATACCTGACTCAGACTATCAACGAAATTAGTTTGCGCGTTTTTGATGACGGTGTTGGCTTTGATAGCCAAGTGAAAAAAGCAGGGTCTTATGGCTTAGCAAATATTCAAGAGAGAGTGAGTGGTCTAGGTGGGACTTGTAAGATAATTAGTTTCCCATCTCAAGGGACTATTGTTGAAATTCGAATTCCTAATACGATGAATGATTGAAAAGGTTGTGAAATGAAATGATCCGTGTGTTAATTGTAGACGACCATGAAATGGTCCGCTTAGGCTATTCAGCCTACCTATCGATTCAAGACGATATTGAGGTAATCGGAGAAGCGAGCGATGGTCAAAAAGGGTATGAAATGGCGCTAGAACATCGTCCAGATATTATTTTGATGGATTTGGTGATGGACGTCATGGATGGGATAGAATCCACAAAACTAATTCTAAAGGAATGGCCAGAAGCAAAGATTATTATTGTAACGAGCTTTATTGATGATGAGAAGGTTTATCCTGCTTTAGAAGCAGGTGCAGCAGGCTATCTGTTAAAAACCTCATCTGCTCATGAAATTGCGGATGCTATTCGATCTTCTTATAAAGGTGAACGTGTCTTAGAACCTGAAGTGACCGATAAAATGCTTGAAAAACTAACACGAAAAGCAAAGCATTACTTACATGAAGATTTAACATCTCGAGAGATGGAAGTGCTCCTATTAGTTGCAGAAGGACACTCCAATCAGGATATTGCTGATCAACTCTTCATTACGCTGAAGACCGTTAAGACTCATGTATCGAACATCTTATCGAAACTACAAGTGGAAGATCGGACACAAGCAACTATTTATGCCTTCAAACATCAGCTAATCAAGTAAACTGTTATTGTTTTGTTTAATTACTGTTACGTCTCTTGTTAACCTTGTTTTAATAAGTTTTGTTTTACGATAAGTTCATAATGTTGATACAGTTTGTTTATCTGTGTTATAATTGATTTAGCAAGTAATTGAGAGGAGGAGTCGGAAGTGTTTGATCCGGCGTAAGCATATGGAAATTACAGTTACAGAAAAAGCACAAAAATGGTTTGAAGAAGAAATGGCTATTACAAACAATAATGGTGTTCGTTTTTTAGCAAAGATTTATGGCGATAGCCCGATTCATGACGGTTTTTCTGTTGGTATCCAAGTTGCAGAACCAGAAAATGTCGTTGCTCTTAAAAGAGTGAATGATATCTCTTACTTTATCGAAGAGAATGATGAATGGTTTTTTGCAGGGTATAATTTGGAAGTTGCCTTTGATGAGAAATTAAATGAACCGGCTTACCTTTTCCACAAAATAACAGAATAAATGTAAACGAGGCTGTCTTAAAAAGATGGCTTTTTTTATAGACTAGGGGATTATAAGTTCAGCCATCAATGTCTAGGTCCCAAGGCGGACTTGTCCGCTTTTCTTATAGTTTTGAATAGCAAAAAAGGTTGGAGAAAAATTCTCCAACCTTTTTATTGTCATTATAACGGCATGATAACCGGTACAACCATTGGACGGCGTTCTGTTTTCTCGAATAAGAAAGGTTGAACAACATCGATAATGGCATCTTTTAGACGTTTTTCATTTATTTTATCATCATGTGATAGTGTCCGATTAACTTCTTGTTTAATCAATGACTGTGCTTCGCTAATTAAAGAGCCCGATTCACGCATATAAATGAATCCGCGTGATAAGATATCTGGACCAGCAGCTAATTGTTTTGTTTTAAAATCGACTGTTAGGACGACAACAACCAAACCATCTTGTGATAGGATGCGACGGTCACGTAAAACGATATTTCCGATATCGCCGATTCCTTTACCATCAACATAAACATCAGCAGCAGGGAAGTTACCCGCTGGACGAGCAGTATCGTTTGTTAAGGCAAGAATGTCACCATTTTCCATGATAAAGCTATTTTCTTTTGGAATACCACATTGCTCAGCTAGGCTAGCGTGGATTTTCAACATGCGAAACTCACCATGGACCGGCATAAAGTATTTTGGTTTCATTAGACGAAGCATCAATTTCTGTTCTTCTTGTCCACCGTGTCCAGAAGTATGGACATTATTTACTTTACCGTGAATCACACGTGCACCAGCTTCTAAAAGTTGGTTGATGACGCGATTAACACTACCAGTGTTACCTGGAATTGGTGAGCTTGAGAAAATAACAGTATCGCTTGGTTGGATACTGATTTGACGGTGAGTGCCATTAGCGATACGACTTAACGCAGCCATCGGTTCACCCTGAGCACCTGTACATAGAATTAAAACTTTATCAGCAGGGTATTGGTTAATTTCTCGAGCATCGATAAACGTATCATCTGGTGCAACAATATAACCTAATTCTCTAGCTGTTTGGAACGAATTCTCCATACTTCTACCAAAGACCGCCAATTTTCTTCCTGTCTCCAATGCTACCTCGGTTACCTGTTGTAGACGAGAGATATTAGAAGCAAAAGAGGCAAAGATAATCCGACCATCGATACGTTGAATAATATTGGATAACGATTGGCCAACAGTTCGTTCAGACTGCGTGAAGCCAGGCACTTCAGCGTTAGTACTGTCACTCATTAGAAGTAACACACCTTCATCGCCAAGCTTTGCCATGCGATGTAAGTCAGCAGGTTTGCCATCAACCGGTGTTAAGTCGAACTTAAAGTCACCTGTAAAGACAATATTACCTGGTGGTGTTTTTACAACAATACCTCTTGTGTCTGGGATACTGTGAGTTGTTCTAAAAAAGCTAACGCTTGTCTTTCTGAACTTTACAACTGTTTCATCTTTAATAACATGTAATTCTGCATCTCTTAAAAGGCCGTGTTCATCAAGTTTATTACGGATTAATGCAAGCGCAATTTCACCTGCATAAATAGGGATGTTCAGCTCTTTTAAGAGGAAAGGTACGCCACCGATATGGTCTTCATGACCATGAGAGATGAAAAGACCTTTAATTTTACTTTGGTTTTGCACTAAATAAGAATAATCTGGAATAACATAATCGATTCCTAGAAGATCATCTTCTGGGAACATTACGCCGGAATCCAAAATGATAATTTCATCTTGGTATTGTACGGCATACATGTTTTTTCCGATTTCGCCTAGTCCCCCTAAGGCGAATACTCCTACTTCGTTGTTACGAATATTTGGTTTCATTGAGGAAACACCGTTACTTGGAAGTCTGGATTTTGTTGTTCATACTCCAGATGCTTTCCTTCTAATGGTTGTATAAACTCAATATTATAGGGGGTATTTTCTTCTAATATACGTCTTGCTTCAACTTGGTTTTCAGCTTCGATGTAAAGCGATTCTGTGGATTCTCTTGTCGGAATCACAATTTTGTTTTCTTGATAAGTCACTTTAAATAACATATGATCACTCCTGGTATTTCTATATTTTTCGCATTGAAAAAACAATTTAACGCCAAACTGGTCTTTTTTGTATTTTCGATACAATCGTTAGTATAAGTTTACCACAATCCATCTAAATGCGCATAGAAATCTAACGTAATGTGGGGTGGAAATGTTATAGTTAAAAAAATAAACAAAAAATATGATCTGACTATAGACATTTGTTGCAACTTTGGCTAATGTATAATGATGATTATTATAAAATGTAATGGAGGATGAAAAAGTGGGTTTAATCTGGAAATATATTAAGCGCTATAAATTGTTTTTGCTGCTTAATGTGATTGGTTCATTCGGATTTATTTTCGTTGAGCTTGGCTTACCAACTATGCTTGCTCGTTTAATAAACGGGACAATAGCTGGGATGAGTCGAGAGTTATTTATAAATACAATTTTAGTTATGCTTGCTTTTACAGTTCTCGGTTTTATTGGCCGCAGTGTTGTTTCATATGCCACGAGTCAATTAACAACTAAAATGATTGAGGAAATGCGTAACGATATGTATCACGTTATCCAAACTTTCTCTCATGAAGAATTTGATCGGTTGGGTGTGTCATCTCTGGTTACTCGCGTCACGAATGATGCATTTGTTTTAATGCAATTTAGTCAAATGATTTTGCGTATGGGACTAGCAACCTTATTAATGTTGTTTTCAAGTTTTTATATGATTTTTCAGACGAGTCGCTCTTTATCTGCTGTGCTGATTCCGGCATTTCCAATCTTATTAGGATCAGTATTGCTTATAGGGAAGAAATCACGTCCTTTATCTGAGTCCCAACAATCTAATTTAGATGATATTAACTTAATTCTAAGAGAAGCATTGTCTGGTTTAAGAGTAATTCGGGCATTTGTTAGGGAAAAATTTCAAATGAAACGTTTTGCCGTTGTAAATGAAGCTTATAGCAATGTCAGCAAGCGATTGTTTTATTTGATGGCATGGACACAGCCAATTTTTTCTCATGTTATTAATTGGATTATTATTGGGATTATGTGGTTTGGAGCTTCTCAACTAGAAGCAGGGACTTTGCAAATTGGTAATATGGTTGCTTATATTGAATATTCATTTCATGCCTTATTCTCATTCTTAAACTTTGCC
Source organism: Jeotgalibaca sp. PTS2502 (assembly GCF_001975685.1). NCBI lineage: Bacteria > Bacillati > Bacillota > Bacilli > Lactobacillales > Carnobacteriaceae > Jeotgalibaca > Jeotgalibaca sp. PTS2502. Next base: position 936,651 of record NZ_CP019433.1, on the reverse strand, counting down.
ATTGTCTTTATGATGTATCCTCGTGCGGCGGTTTCAGCTGGCCGTATTCAAGAAGTCTTCGATACAAAGAGTTCAATTTCAATCAATGAGGATGGTATTACTGAAACTGAGACGCATGGTTACATTCAATTTGAAAACGTGTCATTCTCTTATCCTGGGAACCATGACACGCCTGTTATCGACCAGGTTAGTTTTTCTGCTGAACCGGGTCAAACCATCGCCTTTATCGGAAGTACGGGGAGTGGGAAATCAACATTGTTGCAATTGATTCCACGTTTCTATGATGTTACGGACGGTCGAATCCTTATCGATGGTCATGATATTAGGGACTATAACCTTGATGCCTTAAGAAATAAGATTGGTTACATCCCGCAAAAATCGCTGTTATTTACAGGAACGATTGCTGATAACTTGCGTTATGGAAAATGGGATGCTTCGGAAAATGATTTAATTGATGCATCTGATATTTCTCAAGCGAAAGACTTTATTTTAAAGAAAAGTGATCGCTTTGAGGAACATTTGGCTGAAGGGGGAAGTAACTTATCCGGTGGCCAAAAGCAGCGCTTATCTATTGCGCGTGCCGTTGTTCGTAAGCCGGATATTTATATTTTTGATGATAGTTTCTCTGCTTTGGACTATGCGACTGATGTGAAATTAAGAGGGCGCTTAAAACAAGAAACAGGTCAGTCTACTGTTATTATTGTTGCGCAACGTGTCAGCACGATTTTACATGCTGATAAAATTATTGTATTGGATGAAGGTAAGAAAGTAGCTGAAGGAACGCATTCAGAGTTATTGAAGACAAGTGATATTTATTATGACATTGCTTCTTCTCAATTAAGGGAGGAGGAACTCGCATGAATAATGAACGAAAATTAAATGACCTATTCCGTATTTGGGAATACGTTGGTGTTTACAGAGGACGCTTTATTACGTCAATTCTATTAACAGTTCTGATGTCAATTTTAAATGTACTAGAGCCATTTATATTGGGCTTGGCTGTTACTGAATTAGGAAACAATGCTGCAGCCATGCTTCAAAATTTACCAGGAGCGGGTATTAACTATCCTTATTTAAGAAATATTTTGATTCTTTATTTCTTACGTGCTTTAGGTTATCAATTAACTAACCTCTTTTCACAGCGTTTGATGACGAGTGTTGTCCAATACGCTATGCGTGATTTGAGATGTGATTTGGACTCCAAAATAAATCGTCTACCGGTTTCGTTTTTTGACAGTCAATCATTTGGTGATGTGCTGAGTCGTGTAACCAATGATGTTGACGCTATTTCAAATGCTTTGCAACAATCGTTACTACAAATTGTGAATGCTATTTTAGGTATCAGTTTCGCATTAGTGATGCTTGTTTTAATTAGTTGGAAGCTAACGCTAGTGGCGCTTATTATGATTCCAGCAGCCTATGTCATCTCTCGTAAAATTACAGAACTTTCTCAACCTTATTTTACAAAACAAGCGAAATATTTGGGTGAACTAAATGGCTTTGTACAAGAGAATTTAACTGGGTTTTCAGTTGTCAAATTGTACAGTAAAGAGGACGACTCTGTTGCAGAGTTCCAGAGAATTAATGGTAATTTACAAAAGAGCGGATTTAAAGCAGCCTTTGTATCAGGATTGATGACACCATTTACTGCTCTTGTTTCTAATAGTGCTTATATTGTGGTTGCTGTCTTAGGAATTTTAGAAGTGCTTGCTGGTGGCATGACAATTGGGAATGTACAAGCAGTTGCCCAATATGTATGGCAAATTAACCAACCGATTTCGACGATTACGCAGCTGTCGGCTATTATTCAGTCCGCAGCAGCAGCAACACAACGTATTTTTGGTTTCCTTGATGAAGAGGAAATAATGGAAGAGAATAACCAATCACTTCCTGATAGGATTGAAGGTCAAATTAGTTTTGAAAATGTCTCATTTAGTTATACAGAAAATCAAACACTAATTAAAAACTTTAATGTTGATGTGAAGAGTGGGGATACAGTTGCGATTGTCGGTCCAACGGGTGCAGGTAAAACAACCATGATTAATCTGTTGATGCGTTTTTATGATGTGGATTCAGGTGCAATTAAGTTAGATGGTCATGACATTCGTGATTTTAGTCGCCAAGATTATCGTTCTCAATTTGGGATGGTATTACAAGACGCTTGGTTGTACCAAGATACGATTGAGGAAAACATTCGATTTGGACGTTTGGATGCAACAGACGATGACGTTGTAAGTGCCGCAGAAGCTGCAAACGTGAATCACTTTATCCAAACCTTAGGGGAAGGCTATCAAACGGTTATCAACCAAGAAGCATCTAATATTTCCTTAGGTCAAAAACAATTACTAACGATTGCCCGAACCTTTATTGCTGATCCTAAAGTATTAATTTTAGACGAAGCAACAAGTTCAGTGGACACGCGACTAGAAGCGTTAATTCAAAAAGCGATGGCTAAGATTATGAAGGGACGGACTAGCTTTGTGATTGCCCACCGTTTATCTACGATTCGTGATGCTGATTTGATATTGGTAATGGATCAAGGACAAATTATAGAACAAGGTAATCATGACGAGCTAATGAGTCAAGAAGGATTTTATTACAATTTATATAACAGTCAATTCCAAGAAGAAGCCTAATAAAAAGCCACAAGCGGATGTTTTCCACTTGTGGCTTTCGTTATTATCCTATATTAACCAATGACACTGACTTGATCATCCAGTTCAAATGGTTCTTTCTCATTGATGTGATCATAGAACATCACGCCGTTTAGGTGATCAATTTCATGTTGAATAACGATGGCATTATAACCTTTATAACGTTTTTTATAACTTTTGCCTGTGACGTCTTGATAAGTTAGTGTAATTCGGCTGTGTCTGACAACAAAACCAGGCACTTCACGATCAACTGATAGGCAACCTTCGCCTTCTTTCAGACAGACACCTTCAACAGAATGGCTTACGATTTTAGGGTTAATCATAACTTCTTCAATTTCAGGAGGATCATCTTCGTATTCACCCGGTATAAGTAAAGCAATCATGCGTTTTGAAATGGCAAGTTGTGGTGCTGCTAGACCAACTCCTGCACGAAGTTCATACTTTTCAGAAAGTTCAGGGTCCTGGCTGTTTTTTAAAAACGTCATCATGTCATTAGCTAGTATCATTTCTTCTTTTGATAAGGGGAACGTTAGCTCAGCTGCCTTCTCACGAAGAGCAGGGTGGCCTTCCCGAACGATGTCATCCATTGTAATCATCATGTATAGCTCCTTTAATAATAGAATCATTAAATAAAAAAGAACAGGTGGTGTTCTTAAAAATACCATTACTATAGTACTATATAATATTTAAATAGTATAGAATTACAAATTAATTTTCAACTGAATTTGATTTATTTTCATTGAAAAAGGTTAATATTCTCTTATTTATAAGGTTTTCTTTAAAATGAATTAAAAATTAATTGACTTAATGTCAAAAAAATGTAAAATAATAAAATGAGAATTAGATTAAAACAAAAGAAGGAAGGTCGAATGCCATGACTGCAGCAAAAGACTATATTGAAACTGTCTATCAGAAAGTCGAAAAGAGAGGCCCTCACCAAGCAGAGTTTTTACAAGCTGTTCGCGAGATGTTTGATACAATTGAACCGGCTATCGAAAAGAATCCTCAATTTATCAAATGGAATATATTAGAACAACTGGCTGAGCCAGAACGAGTGGTTTCATTCCGAGTTCCTTGGGTAGCAGACGATGGAACTGTTCAAATTAATAAGGGATTTCGAGTTCAATATAATTCTGCACTAGGGCCTTATAAAGGTGGCATTCGCTTCCACCCAACTGTAAATGAAAGTATTCTAAAATTTTTAGGCTTTGAGCAGATGTTTAAGAATAGTTTAACAGGACTACCAATTGGTGGTGGTAAAGGTGGCGCTGATTTTGACCCTAAAGGGAAATCAGATGAAGAAATCATGCGTTTCTGTCAGTCATTTATGACTGAATTACAAAAATATATTGGTCCTATCCAAGATGTTCCGGCCGGAGATATTGGCGTTTCAGGCCGTGAAATTGGCTATATGTATGGTCAGTATAAACGCTTAAACGGGGCACATTCAGGCGTATTAACTGGAAAACCTGTTAGTATGAATGGTAGTTTAGCTAGAACAGAAGCAACCGGTTATGGTTTAGTTTATTATACAGAAGAAATGCTTCAAGCAAACGGTAAATCATTTAAAGATCAAAAAGTGGTTGTTTCTGGAAGTGGTAACGTGGCAACTTACGCTATTGAGAAAGTTCATGAGTTTGGTGGTACTGTTATTGCTTGTTCTGATTCAAATGGCTATATCTATGATGAATCAGGCATTGATTTGGCACTACTTAAGCAAATAAAAGAAGTAGAGCGCAAGCGTTTAACTGAGTACGCTGATCGAAAAGACAGTGCTGACTATGTAGAAGGTAGTGTTTGGGATATTGATGTTCCGTTTGCTATTGCTCTTCCGTGTGCAACACAAAATGAAATTAGTGGCAATCAAGCAACGCAGATTGTTAAAAATGGTGTGTATTGCGTTAGTGAAGGGGCAAATATGCCAAGTGACTTGGATGCTATTCATGTTTATTTAGAAAATGGCGTTTACTATGGACCTGCTAAGGCAGCTAATGCTGGTGGGGTTGCAACGAGTGCTTTAGAAATGGCGCAAAATGCACAGCACGGCCATTGGACGTTTGAACGTGTTGATGAAGAATTGAAAGCAATAATGAAAAATATCTTTAAAACCGTTGAAGAAACAGCTAAAGAATATGATTTAGAGGGTAATTATTTAGCTGGCGTTAATATTGCATCATTTTTAAATGTAGCAAATGCAATGGTCTTTCAAGGTGTCGTTTAATAAATAAGAGGTAAAAGAGGCTGCTTGTCAGAAAATAGCCTCTCTTACCTCTTTTATTTTGTATAATTTTTGTTTGTGATATAATTATCTAATGGTTTTTTTTGGAAAAATAAAAAAACAAAGTCCTTTTTTCTTTAAGAATAGTTGAAATAGGCCAATGTGTTGCTAAAATTAACTTATCTTAGACTGTTATAACATAACTTATCTTAAAATAACGTTTTTAATTTCGATAATAATACAGTTTTAATCCTATACTAAAACAGATTAGAACAGAAAAAGTGCTTTAGAGAACTATAAAAAGATAAAAATCAGCAAAAATCCAAGCGTTTCAAACCTGTTAATAATTGAGCAATACGAAAATAATAACCGTTTCCATCCTTGCTAAGACAAACATTTTTATAAAAAAAGGAATCAACACCTTGCATAAACTACAAGTCAGTGGTAAATTTATGTTGTGAGGTAACAAGAATAATACAGTTCGTCAGGCTGTATAAAAACCCATTGTAGAATGGAAATTCATTTGAAAAAGAGAGGAATGTGTTAGCATGGCTACAAAGAAAACAACATTTGATATTGACGCATTGCTGAGCCCAACGAATACAGATTTTCGTATGGTTCAAATTATGGACGAGGAAGGAAAAATCGTTAACCCTGACTTAATGCCAGACGTTACAGACGAAGAACTTGTTCAATTTATGTCTGACATGGTTTGGTCACGTATTTTACATGAACGTTCAACAGCGTTGAACCGCCAAGGACGTTTAGGTTTCTACGCTCCAACTGCTGGTCAAGAAGCGAGTCAATTAGGAAGTATTGCAGCAATCGAAAAAGAAGATGTATTGCTTCCAGGATACCGTGATGTTCCACAATTAATTAAGCACGGTTTACCATTATCTCAAGCATTCCTATGGTCAAGAGGCCATGCAGGTGGAAGTGACTTCGCTGAGGATCTTAAAGCATTACCACCACAAATTATCATTGGTGCACAATACGTCCAAGCTGCTGGTGTAGCGCTAGGACTTAAAAAACGCGGTAAGCAAAATGTTGCAGTCACTTATACTGGTGATGGCGGTTCTTCACAAGGGGACTTCTATGAAGGAATCAACTTTGCTGGTTCTTACAAAGCTCCTGCACTATTCTTCATTCAAAATAACGGATGGGCGATTTCAACACCTCGTCATGTTCAAACTGCAGCTCAAACATTGGCTCAAAAAGCTGTTGCAGCTGGAATCCCAGGAATCCAAGTAGACGGTATGGACTTCTTAGCAGTTTACGCTATTACTAAGAAAGCGCGTGAATACGCAATTGCTGGAAACGGACCTGTTTTAATTGAAACAATTTGTTACCGTTTTGGACCACATACTCTATCAGGAGATGACCCAACTCGTTACCGTGATAATACAGAGTTAGAAGGATGGCAAGCAAAAGATCCTCTAATCCGTATGCGTAAATACCTAACTGAAAAGGGTCTATGGTCAGAAGATAAAGAAAACGAAGTTATTGAAGCTGCTAAAGAAGAAATTAAAGTAGCTATTCAAGATGCAGATAAAGCACCTAAACAAAAAATTTCTTCATTCTTGAAAAACATGTATGAAGATAACAGCTTTGTAACTGCTAAAGAACAAATCGAAACTTTTGAAGCAAAGGAGAATAAATAATCATGGCACAATTAACAATGATTCAAGCTATCACAGATGCGTTAGCTCATGAACTTGAGAATGATCCAAATGTCCTGATTTTTGGAGAGGACGTAGGTAAAAACGGAGGTGTATTCCGTGCGACTCAAGGACTTCAAGAACAATTTGGAGAAGATCGCGTATTCGATACACCACTTGCAGAATCTGGTATCGGTGGTTTAGCTTTCGGTTTAGCATTAGAAGGCTACCGTCCAATTCCTGAGATTCAATTCTTTGGTTTTGTATTTGAAGTTATGGATTCAATCGTAGCTCAAATGGCACGTACACGTTTCCGTATGAGTGGATCTCGTAACATGCCTGTAGTTATCCGTTCTCCATTCGGTGGTGGGGTTCACACACCAGAATTGCACTCTGATAACCTAGAAGGATTGATTGCTCAATCACCTGGTATCAAAGTTGTTATTCCATCAAACCCATACGATGCAAAAGGACTTTTAATTTCAGCTATTCGTGATAACGATCCAGTTATTTTCTTAGAGCACATGAAACTATACCGTTCATTCCGTGAAGAAGTTCCTGAAGAAGGATACACTGTTCCACTAGGAAAAGCTGCTATTACTCGTGAGGGTACTGATGTTTCAGTTATTACTTACGGTGCAATGGTTCGTGAAGCAGTTAAAGCTGCAGAAAACCTAGAAAAAGAAGGCATCTCTGTAGAAGTTGTTGACTTACGTACTGTTTCTCCATTAGATATTGAAACAATCACAGCTACAGTTGAAAAAACTGGTCGTGTTGTTGTTGTTCAAGAAGCACAACGTCAAGCTGGTGTTGGTGCAATGGTTATGTCAGAAATTTCTGAACGTTCAGTTCTTTCATTAGAAGCACCAATCGGTCGTGTTGCAGCTCCTGATACGATTTACCCATTCGGACAAGCTGAAAACGCATGGTTGCCAAACGCAGCAGATATCGAAGCAAAAGTTAGAGAAACTTATAACTTCTAATTAATGGATGACAAGATAAAAGAGCAAATACGGTTCTGACCACTAGAACTGTATTTTCTCTTATTCTGTTAAACATGGATAAAACAAATCGATCTTTATACGAAGGGATGTTAATATAATGGCTTTTAAATTCAAATTGCCAGCTCTAGGCGAAGGAATTATGGAAGGTGAAATCGCTTCTTGGCCAGTTAAAGAAGGCGATACAATCAATGAGGATGATACATTAGTAGAAATCCAAAATGACAAATCTGTTGAAGAGATCCCATCTCCAGTAACAGGTAAAATTGTTAAAATTATTGTTCCAGAAGGTCAAGTAGCTGTTATCGGTGATGTATTGGTAGAAATCGATGCACCTGGTTACGAAGATAGTGAAGCGTCTGCACCTGCTACTGAAGCACCAGTAGCTCCAGCGGCTCCAGCACAAGAAGCAGCAGCTCCAGCAGCATCAGCTGGCGTTTTCCAATTCAAATTACCAGCACTAGGCGAAGGAATTATAGAAGGCGAAATCGCTTCTTGGCCAGTTAAAGAAGGCGATACAATCAATGAAGATGATACGCTAGTAGAAATCCAAAACGACAAATCTGTTGAAGAGATTCCATCTCCAGTAACAGGTAAAATCGTAAGAATCGTTGTTCCAGAAGGCCAAGTAGCTGTTATCGGTGATGTGTTAGTAGAAATTGATGCACCTGGTCATAACGACGCTCCAGCTTCTGCTCCAGCAGCGCAAGCAGCACCAGCACAAGAAGCAGCAGCTCCAACAGCACAAGCTGTTCCTGTAGCAGCAGACCCTAACCGTCGTGTACTAGCGATGCCTTCAGTACGTCAATATGCACGTGAAAAAGGTGTTGATATTACACAAGTTACGGCAACTGGTAAAGGTGGCCGTGTCATTAAAGCAGATATCGATAACTTCAATGGCGTTGCAGCAGCACCAGCGGCTCCAGCACCAGCGGCTCCAGCACAAGAAGCAGCAACTCCAGTAGCTACTGAAACAACTCAAGCAGCTCCAGCTGAAAAAGCAGTAGCAGCTCCTCAAGCTTACACTTCAAATGTTCAAGAGCTTGAAAGACGTGAAAAATTAACACCAATGAGAAAAGCAATTTCAAAAGCAATGGTGAACAGCAAGCATACTGCTCCTCACGTAACATTGCATGATGATGTTGAAGTTTCTAAACTATGGGATCACCGTAAGAAATTCAAAGATGTTGCTGCTAACCGCGGAACTAAATTGACATTCTTACCTTACGTTGTTAAAGCATTGACTGCTACAGTTCGTGACTTCCCAGTATTGAACGCATCAATTGATGACGCAACTCAAGAAATTGTATACAAAAACTACTTCAATATCGGTATTGCAACTGATACAGATTTAGGTTTATTTGTACCAAACGTTAAAGATACAAATTCAAAAGGTATGTTTGATATCGCTGACGAAATTAACGCATTAGCTGCTAAAGCTCATGACGGTAAATTAACTGCAGCTGAAATGAAGAATGGTTCGATTACAATCTCTAACATCGGTTCTGTTGGTGGTGGCTGGTTTACACCAGTTATTAACTTCCCAGAAGTTGCGATCTTAGGTGTTGGTACAATCGCTCAACAACCAATCGTTAATGCTGAAGGTGAACTTGCTGTTGGCCGTGTAATGAAACTTTCATTAAGCTTCGACCACCGTATCGTTGATGGAGCAACTGCTCAAAAAGCTATGAACAATATTAAACGTTTATTAGCTGATCCAGAATTATTATTAATGGAAGGATGATAGAAGAATGGTAGTAGGCGATTTCGCAGTAGAATTAGATACAGTTGTAATTGGTTCAGGACCTGGTGGCTATGTAGCTGCTATCCGCGCTGCTCAACTAGGACAAAAAGTTGCAGTAATCGAGAAAGAATACATCGGAGGCGTTTGTTTAAACGTTGGCTGTATTCCTTCTAAAGCATTGATCTCTGCAGGACACCGTTACCAAGAAGCACTGAACTCAGAAATTTTTGGAGTAACAGCTGAAGGTGTTAAATTAGACTTTACAAAAACACAAGAATGGAAAGATAACAAAGTTGTTAATACTTTGACAAGTGGGATTTCATACTTGTTGAAGAAAAACAAAGTTGAAATCATTATGGGAACTGCTTTCTTTAATGATGCAAATACAATACGTGTATTCACTGAAGACGCTGCACAAACCTATACATTCAAAAATGCTATCGTTGCAACTGGTAGCCGTCCAATTGAAATCAAAGGATTTAAATTTGGAAAACGCGTTATCGATTCAACTGGTGCCTTGAACTTGAAAGAAGTTCCTAAGAAACTTGTTGTTATTGGTGGTGGGGTTGTTGGTTCTGAGTTAGGAACAGCTTACGCTAACCTAGGTGCAGAAGTAACAATTCTTGAAGGTTCACCACAGTTATTACCATCGTTCGAAAAAGACATGGTTAAACTTGTTGAAAAATCATTCAAAGAAAAAGGCATTAACTTCGTAACAAATGCTATGGCTAAAGAAGCGATTGACAACGGCGACAGTGTAACAATTAACTATGAATCTAACGGTAAGGAAGAATCGATCGAAGCGGACTATGTAATGGTATCTGTAGGTCGTCGTCCAAATACGGATGATTTAGGACTTGAAGTTGTTGGCATTGAAATGACAGATCGTGGTTTAGTTAAAGTTGATAACCAAGGTCGTACAAACATTTCAAACATTTTCGCAATTGGTGATATCACACCAGGCGCTGCACTTGCTCATAAAGCAAGTTATGAAGCTAAAATTGCTGCTGAAGCAATTTCTGGACATCCATCTGCAATTGACTACGTGGCGATGCCTGCTGTAGCATTTACAGATCCTGAACTAGCGTCAGTTGGTTTAACAGAAAAAGAAGCTAAAGCAAAAGGCTTGAACGTTAAAGCATCTAAATTCCCATTATCTGGAAATGGACGTGCTCTTTCTCTTAACGCTACTGAAGGTTTCGTACGTTTAGTAACAACTAAAGAAGATAACGTTATTGTTGGTGCACAAGTTGCCGGTGTAAGTGCAAGTGATGTGATTGCTGAACTTGGTTTAGCGGTTGAATCTGGCATGAACGCTGATGATATTGCATTAACCATCCACTCTCATCCATCATTGGCAGAGACCGTTATGGATGCTGCTGAATTAGCATTAGGATTACCAATCCATATCTAATCTGTAAAATTAAAAAAGAGACCTTGAACTTGTTTTCAAGGTCTCTTTTTCATATGATAGTGGTATAAAGAACTAAGGAGAATGTTTAGTGGCAGATTATCAGTACCCAATCGATTTGGATTGGACATACCAAGAAATGGATCAAGTTATCAAGCTTTGGAATGCAGTAGAAGAAGCTTACGAAAATAAAATTGAACGTGAGGTGTTTTTAAACCGCTACCGTGCCTTTAAGGAGGTTATCCCTTCGAAGGGCGAGGAGAAACGCTACGCTAATCAGTTTGAAAAAGATAGTGGTTATTCCTTATATCAAGTGGTAAAAAAGGCTCAAGACAAGACGTTAAAAACGATTAAAATGAGTGGAAAGTAGGAGATATCATGACATATGGAGCGATTGCTGAGCTAGCTAAACAATGGGTAGAAGAGGCAGGTGACTTGTTGAGAGAATCATTATCTAATCAATCAATTAAAATAGAAGAAAAAACGAATGCCAGTGACTTAGTAACAGAAATGGATCGTTCGATTGAAGCTTTTTTTGTTGAGAAAATTAGAGAACACTTTCCTCACCATAAAATTTTTGGCGAAGAGGGAACGTATGATGACATCACAGACATGAGTGGCTTTATTTGGATTATTGATCCCATTGATGGCACATTAAACTATGTAAAGCAAAAGAGTAATTTCTGTTCGATGATTGCCTTGTTTGAAGATGGTGAGGGCGTTGTTTCATTTATTAATGATGTCATTAACAACGACATTTATATGGGTGTGAAAGGTCATGGTGTTTTTCGTAACGACGATCAACTTAAGCCTATCCCTGATCATTCAATAAATGAAGGGTTAATTGCAATCTCTACTAAGATGGTGACTAAAGAAACAGCAATCACTCAGGAATTAGTCAATGATACATTGGGAGTTCGCCTCATTGGGTCTGCTGGTTTGGAAATGATACAAGTGTTAACGAACCGAGTATCTGCCTACGTTACTAATGAATTAAATGCTTGGGACATTGCTCAAGGCTATATGATGGCAACCGAATTAGGTTTATCGTTTACAACAAGAGAAGGAAAAGCTGTTAACTTATTGACTAAGAATCCAATTGTTGTGGCTAATCCGAAAGCACACCAAGAAATTATCTCTAAATTTATGAAAGAATAATTAATTTCACTTGATAGTGATCTTTTTTCTTTCCAAATGAAAAGAGCCATGATACAATAGAACAGTTGAAATGGACCGTCAATAAAAAGATAAATTGATGAAAAGTATTTTCAAGAGACCGTTGGACCGACCCTTAAACTAGATTCAGTTTGGGTCTTTCTTTTTGGGATGTGAATGTTTGGAGGAAAAACATGAAATTAAGAAATGATATCAGAAACGTTGCAATTATTGCCCACGTTGACCATGGTAAAACGACTATGGTAGATGAACTGTTAAAACAATCAGAAACATTGAATGAACGTACACAATTAGATGACCGCGTAATGGATTCAAATGACATTGAAAAAGAACGTGGTATTACAATTTTAGCTAAGAATACTGCTGTTTCATACAAAGGAACGCGCGTTAATATCTTGGATACACCAGGACATGCGGACTTTGGTGGAGAAGTAGAACGTATCATGAAAATGGTTGATGGTGTTGTTTTAATTGTTGATGCTTATGAAGGTACAATGCCACAAACACGTTTTGTATTGAAAAAAGCACTTGAACAAAAGTTAACACCAATCGTAGTGGTAAACAAAATTGACAAACCAACAGCTCGTCCAGCTGAAGTGGTTGATGAAGTATTAGAATTGTTTATTGAATTGGGTGCGGATGATGACCAATTGGAGTTCCCAGTTGTTTATGCATCTGGTATTAACGGAACATCAAGCTTGACAGATGATCCAGCTGATCAAGAAGATACAATGGACTTCTTGTTTGATACTATTTTGGAACATATTCCAGCTCCAGTTGATAATTCTGAAGAGCCACTTCAATTCCAAGTAGCTTTACTAGATTACAACGACTTTGTTGGTCGTATTGGTATCGGTCGTGTTTTCAGAGGAACAATTAAAGTTGGCGATCAAGTATCACTTCTAAAACTTGATGGCACAACGAAGAACTTCCGTGTTACAAAATTATTTGGTTTCTTCGGTTTAGACCGTGTAGAGATTGATCAAGCTGTAGCAGGAGATTTAATTGCTGTTTCTGGTATGGAAGACATTTTCGTTGGTGAAACAATCACACCGCTTGATCATCAAGAAGCATTACCAGTGTTACATATTGATGAGCCAACACTACAAATGACATTCTTAACAAATAACTCACCATTTGCAGGTCGTGAAGGTAAACACGTTACGTCTCGTAAATTAGAAGAGCGTTTGATGAAAGAATTGCACACAGACGTGTCACTTAAAGTTGAAAATACAGGTTCACCTGATGCTTGGATTGTATCTGGGCGTGGAGAGCTACACTTGTCAATTTTAATTGAAAATATGCGTCGTGAAGGTTACGAACTACAAGTTTCGCGTCCAGAAGTAATTATCAAGAATTTTGATGGCGAACGTTGTGAACCATTTGAACGTGTACAAATTGATACACCGGAAGAATATATGGGATCTGTTATTGAATCATTGAGCCAACGTAAAGGTGAAATGCAAGATATGCAAAATACAGGAAATGGTCAAATTCGTTTGATTTTCCTTGTGCCATCTCGTGGATTAATTGGTTATTCAACTGAATTCCTTTCATTGACACGTGGTTATGGTATTATGTCTCATACGTTTGAAGCATACCTACCAGAATTAACTGGAAAAATTGGTGGCCGTCGTAATGGTGCACTCGTGTCAACAGAAACTGGTAAATCAACAACTTACGGTATCATGGGTGTTGAAGACCGTGGAACGATCTTTATCGAGCCTGGTGTTGATATTTATGAAGGTATGGTTGTCGGAGAAAACTCCCGTGAAAATGACATTGCCGTTAATATTACGAAAGCAAAACAACAAACTAACGTTCGTTCTGCTAATAAAGACCAAACGAATGTTATCAAACGTCCACGTCAATTAACACTAGAAGAAACGATTGAATTCATGGATGAAGATGAATATTGTGAAATTACGCCAGTAAGCATCCGTCTACGTAAACAAATTCTAGATAAAAATGAACGTGAAAAATCTGCTAAACGTAAGAAAAAAGCACTTGAACAAGACTAATTTATTTAAAAAGTGTGTCTTCCTTGTTGGAAGGTACACTTTTTGTTTATTTTCTAAGGAAGAGCGCTTAATGTCTGCTCGTTCTGTGTTATAATAAACGAAACTTTTTAAATTCGAATCAAGGAGGATTCATATGACTATACAAAATAAAGACCAAGCTCGCCAAATTTTGAAGCAAGATGCTGAAAAAATTTATTCCTTGATCAATAGTCAAAAAGAACACCTATGCTTTGCAGCCTGTCCTGCTTTTGAAGAAGTGGTCGACACGCAATTATTTGGCTTATCGAAACAAATTGATTTTGCAGTTCAATTGGGCATTTTGGGACAAGAAGAAGGGCACTTAATTTTATCGGACCTTGAAACATCATTAAATCATATGTACTCCGATTATTTCACTCAAAAGACAACGAAGCCTCTTAGAGAAGGGGGCAATTAAAGTTGCAACAAGTAAACCAATCAATAAGCCACTCCATCAAGCAAAAACTAGCGAATTTTAATTGGAACTTATTGATTCCTTACCTTATTTTGTTAGGTATGGGCGTTTTTATGGTATATAGTTCAAGCAGTTATTTTGCTATGACACAATTTAACAATTCGGAGCATTTCTTTCAACGTCAGTTGATGTATGCAATGATTAGCTTGATTGTTGTCTTATTATTCTCCGTCGTTAATACCAAACTGTTAAAATCAATCGGTCTTATTAGTTCAGTTCTCTTTGTTTTACTATTTATGTTGATCTACTTAGTAACGTTTGGAGTTGATCCGATTAATGGAGCGAGCGCGTGGATTGATTTCGGTCCGATTAATATTCAACCTTCTGAGTTTTTCAAGATTGCGATGATCTTGTATTTAGCTATCTTTCTATCTAATAATCAACGTAAGTTGGCTAATATTGGTCGAGTTTATGATGGTCCTGCTAAAGAGAACGGTAAAAAAAGAGGGATTATTTCCCAAATTTTTACAGTAGTTAAAAAGCCTATTCTTTGCTTAGGGCTGTTTATTGGTTTGATCCTTATTCAACCAGACTTAGGTGGGGTGATTATTCTCCTGAGTATTTGTGTGGTCATGATTTTATTGAGTGGTGTGCCCTTTAAAATAAGTTTATCAACGTTTGGGATTGCTGGCGTAGCCTACAGTGTGTTTATTTTATTTATTCAACTAGTAGGCACCATTCCATTTATACCCTCGTATATGTTGAATCGCTTCACTGCGTATTTAGATCCTTTTGGAGATGTACAAAATTCTTCCTTTCAGTTGGTCAATTCTTTCTATGCGCTGGCAAGGGGAGGATTGTTTGGAGTAGGGATCGGTGAAAGTATCCAGAAATCGGGCTATTTGCCAGAATCCTACACAGACTTTATTATTCCAATCATGGGAGAAGAGATTGGGCTTGTCGGAGTCGTCTTTATTTTAGCTATTTTCTTCTACTTCGTTTATGTTATTTTCCGGACAAGTTTACAAGTGACAGACTCATTTGGCCAATTGGTTTATATCGGTATAGCAGCCATGTTTTTAATTCAAGGTTCCATTAACTTAGGTGGAGCCGTTGGTATTATGCCATTAACGGGTGTGACCTTCCCGTTTATTAGTTACGGTGGGTCAAGTATGTTAGTGTCATCTATTGCCGTTGGAATTATGAATAACCTTTTCATTAATCAACGACTAAATCAGCATATTTTAGAAAAGGAAGCCAATTAGCGCTTCCTTTTTGGTAAAATAAAACTTATATAAGAAAGACGGTTAGAAATGGACGGGTGTTATGATTAAAAGATTTATTGCATCATTGTTATTTTTTTTATTGGCGCTCTACTATATACCGATTTTCATGTCTTCACCTGACTATAGCCAACCTAAAATTGAAACAAATCAACAAACTATGTCGCTTGAAATAGATGGTGTTTACCCATTACCAGTAAGCGGCTATGAACATTACCTTGGACAATCGGTAGCTGATTACCAAAGTCGCTATGGCGATCCTGAACACATGATAACGTCCGAACAAGACCCACAGACAAGTTGGTGGTCTTATCTGGAAAACAGTCATGAATATGTTCAAATAGAAGTTAACAATCAAGAGATTCAATCCATATTTGTTTTAGGTGATGCGATTAATACGGGGTCATTGAAAATTGGGATGAGCCGAGAAAATGTGTTAGATGAAACGCAATTAGGCGAACAATTTATGTTTAGTCACAGTGACCGAATGTATCGACTGACGTTATCTAAGAGAAATATGGAACTCTTCCCATTAGTTGAATTTGATAACCAATCATTTGCTATTCTTTATTTTTATCCTGATCGTGATGAAATTTATGCAATCCGTTATTTGACTTATGAAAAGATATTAGGATTAAATTATTATTTCATTGAAGAAATGAATAGTGACGAAGAGGGGATTTCAATCAAAAATAGAAACAGACTAGCGAATGATCAGATTAACCAAGCTATGCTCGAAGAGTATATCAATGTGCTACGCTTAAATGCTAATTTGGCCCCTTATCCTCACATTGATGAGGGACGATCGATCGTAAACGACTTGTTAAGAGACGACACGATTGACTTCCAAAGCTATAAAGAACTAACGTCTTACAGACATCCTGAATTTCCAGATCAAGCATTTAAGCTTAAATATATGAGTGGAACACAAGTTTATGACCCAGCTATGAAATTTGGCTTGTTTTATTCAACTAAAGAAAATCAACGAATTGTCCTTAATGAAAATAATCAAGATATGAGTATCGCGATAGAGGATGATAATCTACTCTTATTTGTAAATGAATCGAAATAAGAAAGGTGATTGAGATGATTTATGACGAAGCTTTATTAGCTTTGGAAGATCAATGTGATCAATTGATTATTCGAATTTTAGAAAGCGAGGCAATGGTAGGTTATTTAGAAGCCAAGCAAAGAATCGAATCATCTGAAGAAGCACAACTTAAAATTGAACAATTTAAACGCAAGCAAGAACAATTTGAACTGATAGAACCTTATGGTGAATATGCACCGGACTTTTTAAGCTACCGCCAGCAATTATATCAAGCTAAGCGAGAAATGGACTTAGATGAAGTCGTCTATGAGTTTCGTATTGCAGAGCGGCAACTACAAGTCCAATTGGATTTGATTGCTGATAAACTAGCAAAATCAGTTTCTACAAATATTCTAGTGTCCGCAGGTGATGCGTTCTCGCTATCATTAATCGGCCTGCCAACAGCTTGTGAAATTCATTTAGGAAAGAGGAAAGACATTGAACTTTGAACTAAGGAAACGTCAAGGCATCATCGTATGGGTTTACACCTTACGTCAAATTAAAAACTTAAAGCGTATTGGCTACATTCACTATGTATCAAGCCGCCTTAAATATATTGTTATGTATGTGGATCAAATAGAAGTATCGGATACAGTTGATCGATTAAACAGTTTACACTATGTGCGTAAAGTAGAGATTTCGCATCGACCAGAAATTGATATGACATTTGAACACGCACTTGAAGGCAATCAGGAAGAGAAAGTAGAAGGTTAAGGGGAACTTTATGAGAGTAGTAGCAGGTGAATATAAAGGAAGACATTTAAAGGCTGTTCCAGGTGATTCAACACGACCGACAACCGATAAAGTAAAGGAATCTATGTTCAATATTATTGGGCCTTACTTTGCTGGTGGGAGTTGTTTAGACATGTTTGCTGGGAGTGGTGGACTTGCTATTGAAGCTGTATCACGTGGCATTGACCATGCCTTCTTGTCTGAGAAAAATAGAAAAGCCCAAGACGTTATCCGTACTAATATTGAAATAACAAAAGAGCAAGATAAGTTTACGGTCTTAGCCGGTGATTCTAGACGAAATGTTGTGAAGTTAGCTAGTCAACAAGACAATCTAACGTTTCGTTTAGTGTTCATTGATCCTCCTTATCAAGCAGAAAAAACAGAAGAAGATATTTTATTGCTTGTTAAAGAAGGGTTAGTCGACGACCGTACTACCTTTGTTTGTGAAATGGATAAACATACTCAATTAACTGATCAAATTGCCGGTTATCAAAAAATAAAACGGGTAGAATATGGCACCATTGCGATAGAAATATTTGAAGCATTATAGGAGGGATAGTTTGAAGAAAGTCGCTTTATTTGCGGGTAGCTTTGATCCACTAACGAATGGGCACATTGATACCATTCAAAGAGGCTTACGCGTCTTTGATGAAATTATTGTAGCAGTTTCAACAAATACATCTAAAAAATCCTTGTTTAATGGTGAAGAACGCTTTGAATTGATTCAGTCTGTTCTAAAGGATTTAACCTCTGTAAAAGTTGTGAAGCATAGCGGTGGCTTAACGGTTGATATGGCAAAGGACTATCACTGTCATGCCTTATTAAGAGGAGTCCGCAATGTTAAGGACTTTGAATATGAAGAGAGCATTGCTCTGTTGAATAAAACCCAGCATCCAGAACTTGAAACAGTTATTCTGATGGCATCAGCTGAATATCGCTTTTTAAGTTCAAGTTTGATAAAAGAAGTCGCTATGTTTGGCGGAGATGTTTCGAAACTCCTTCCGCCAGCCATTAATCAAGCTGTTATTGAAAAATATAAGCAGTGAAATAGCAAGAGCCCGAAATTTTTCATAAATTTCGGGCTCTTTTTTGACAGTAAAAATAAGACGAGAAAGTTCAGGTGTAAATGATCATCTGAACGTCCATAAGAGACAAAAATAGATTTTAAAATAAAAAAACGGAAATTAATTCTTTTGCGGATATTATTAGTAGAGGAGGAATAAACATGAGAGCAGTTAAAGAGTGGTTAATAGACAATAAATGGTTATTGCTAGTTGTTCTCTTGGTCGTGCAATCATTATTTTTAATGATGCAATGGATTTTTCCAATGTCTGATAAGGAGGAGAGTGATGAAGTAGAATTGTCCAGTTTATTACTAGAAACGCCTATGATTGAAGAAAGTTGGGAAGAGGAAGAACCAGAATCACTAGAAGAAAGTCATACCATTTGGATTGTTGATATTAAAGGGGCTGTTCAACGTCCGGGTATCTACCAAGTTAACCAAGAAATGCGGATTTATGACGCCATCCAATTGGCTGGTGGCTTAACAGATGGCGCAGTTACCAAACACCTTAATTTTGCCCAGCACTTAAGTGATCAAATGCTGATATATGTGCCATTAGAAGGAGAAGAAGTTGACTTAGCGACAGTTACAACGGATTCTACGCCCGGTCAACTCCAACAACAAAGCAATAAAATTAATATTAATACGGCGGATACTAGCCAACTGCAAGAACTGAATGGTATCGGTCAAAAGAAAGCGGAAATGATTATTCAATATCGAGAGGATGTCGGCTTGTTTAGTAAAATAGAAGATTTAATGAACGTTAGTGGTATAGGGAGTAAGACATTTGAAGCCATTGCTGACAAAATAACCATTTCAAACAACTAAAAAACATCT
This sequence comes from Jeotgalibaca sp. PTS2502, assembly GCF_001975685.1. Taxonomy (NCBI): domain Bacteria; kingdom Bacillati; phylum Bacillota; class Bacilli; order Lactobacillales; family Carnobacteriaceae; genus Jeotgalibaca; species Jeotgalibaca sp. PTS2502. The sequence goes on along the minus strand of NZ_CP019433.1, from coordinate 917,330 downwards.
GTTAAAGTAGGCTGAATAGTGTATGATAACATGTAAAAGGAGTGGTCATTGATGCAAGAAAGAATTCCATGGAATCAATATTTTATGGCACAGGCTGTCTTATTATCTTTAAGAAGTACATGTAAACGATTGGAAGTTGGCGCAACGATTGTCCGCGATAAGCGAATTATTGCTGGCGGTTATAATGGGTCAGTATCAGGTGATGTTCATTGTATTGATGACGGTTGCTATATCATTAATGGACATTGTTTAAGAACGATTCATGCTGAAATGAATGCTATTTTGCAATGTGCCAAGCTAGGCGTTCAAACAGATGGCGCTGAAATTTATGTAACCCATTTTCCATGTCTGCAATGTATGAAGATGCTCTTGCAAGCGGGTATTAAAAAAGTTTACTATCTTGAAGATTATCGGAATGATCCCTACGCTATTCATTTGCTTGAAGAGATGGCTATACCCTATGAAAAAGTATCATTAGATCCAAGCTATTTTACAACGCTTGTTAAACCGACCCATTCGAATCATGAATCGGTGGGGGAGAAAGATGGCAATCACAACTGCTGTTAAACAGTTTAAAGAACGTTTTAAAATCATTAAAGGCTATTATAGTTTCTTTGCTCTATTTTCAATCAACCTCATTCTACTCATTTTGCTACCCGAAAATGGCTATGTCTGGGGTCTTTTTTGTTTTTTACTACTAAGACTTATTAGCTTTAAAGAACCGGCATTTTTAATAGTGGCTCTCGTTATTGCTACAGTGACACTAGCTGTAACTGTATGGCATATAAAAGACAATCGCACTCAGTTAGACGAGGCAATGACGTCTGGCATATTTTATTTGAACCCTGAGTCTTATAAGGTTGATGGGGATTTACTTAGTGGAACCGTTGAGTTGCAATTAGCTGGTAAAAACGAATCCTTAGCCTTTTACTACCAAATCCCTTCAGAAGAAGAAAAGAAGCAGTGGGAATTCCTAACTTATCCCATTTCCTTTTCTGCTTCAATGCAGTTAAAAGAACCATCAGTTGCTCGAAATGCTTATCAATTCAATTATAAAACATATTTATTTAGGCGAAAAATTCACTGGACGGCTAACTTAAGTGAGCTTCAACAGATTACTAAAGATGAACGTATAGCGACTGTGTTTAGTCGACTCAGACTCAACATCATCCATGCCGTTAAACAGAAACTGGCTGATGGTAAAACGACTGACTACTTATTGGCAATTTTGTTTAATGTGACGGACGATATTGATAGTCAGGCGATGGCAGATTATCAAAAGATAGGGGTTATTCATTTATTTTCAATATCAGGGATGCATATTCATTTTTTAATCCAGCTGCTTCGTTATGTGTTGTTGCGATTGGGCATTAGTAGAGAGACAACTGTTCCGATCTTACTCCTTAGTATTTTGTTTTATGGACTAGTCGTTGGTTACAGTGTGGGAATTTTTCGTGCAATTGTAACGAACGGCCTATTACTAATCGCTCAAATCTTAAGAAAAGATTTTCAGCCCCTAGATGCTTTCGCATGGACTCTTTTATTGGCGATTTGGATAAATCCTTATGTGGTCTTTTCGCTTGCGTTTCAGCTGAGTTATAGTTTGTCAGCAGTCTTATATCTCCTATCTAAACGGCTAAATAACCATTCTATTCGACTTTTAAATGATTTGGTTTTATCGTTTTTGATGACAACAGTATCCTTTTTATTTTTAAGTTACCATTATTTTGAGGTGAGTTGGATAGGGTTGTTTGTGAATATTGTGTTTTCTTTTATTTTTTCTGTCTGCTTTTTCCCTTTATTTTGGTTAATTTCCTTACTGATTAGCTTGAATGTTCCTATCACGTTTTATCAGCCATTGATTACAGCTCTAGATCGATCCATTGAGATGGTCGAAAGGGTGACTCACTTCTTAGCTAGCTATAATGGTTTTTCAGTTGTAACGGGACGGCCTTATCACGTTTTTTATTTTCTAGTCGCGTTAGCTAGTCTAGTCTTTTTAATAGCAATAGAACGGCAACAGCTGGTTTCAAAATCGACCATCATATTGATGGCGACAATGCTCATTTTTTATGTGTCACCCTACTTAACCCCCTATGGACAGCTCATCATGCTAGATGTGGGGCAAGGAGACGCCTTTCTTTTGATTAGTCCCTTTTATCGTAGTTGTGTGCTGATTGACACTGGTGGGAAACTATTATTTGGAAGGGACGAAAAATGGCAAGAAAGGGTAAATCAAACAAACCATGCTAAGCAATTAACAGCTTCGATTAAAGCGCAAGGGGTTAGAAAGTTGGATGCTCTTATTTTGACGCATAGCGATATTGATCATATTGGCAATCTCGTTTTTTTATCAGAACAATTAGCGATTGACCACATTTACTATGCTGATGGAATGGCAAAAGATGCTTACTTTCTATCGCTGTTGGAGCAGATAGATAAGTCTATTAGGCGATCCGAGCTGAAAGCAGGCGATAATATTCAATTGAATGGTTTTAACTTTCATGTTTTAGCACCTTACGGACAAGGTAAGGGCGAAAATAATGATTCCTTAGTTTTGTTCAGTCGAATTGGTGGGCTGGATTGGCTCTTTACGGGTGATTTAGAAAAAGAAGGAGAGACAGTCTTGTTGAACACCTATCCTAACTTAAACGTAGATGTTTTAAAAGTAGGCCATCATGGCAGCAAAACATCAACGACCGATGCCTTTATCAATCAACTATCTCCTCAGCTTGCCTTTGTATCAGTCGGCGAAAATAACCATTACGGACACCCACATGCTGATGTAATTGATCGTTTAGCAAAAAAAGAGATCTCTGTATTTCGGACTGATCGTGATGGAGCTGTTCATTTTGTCTATACTTCAGATAAGAAAGCCATCAAGATTATGGTACAATAAGAATAGATACTTTATCAGAATGAGATGTGAGCAAATGACCTATGCAGCAGAAATAGCAAAAATAAAAAAAGGACAATTTAGTCCCGTATATCTTTTTTTAGGAACAGAAACCTATTTTATTCAAGAAGCGCGTAAGCTCTTATTAGAACATGCCGTGCCTGAAGAAGATCAGGATTTGAATGTGGGAACGTATAACTTAGATGAGGTACCACTTAGCCATGCGTTAGAAGATGCGGAATCAATCCCTTTTTTTGGTGATCGTAGATTGGTTATTGTCGACCAGCCCGTTTTTTTAACTGGTGAAAAAGCTAAGGCGGGGATAGAGCACGATACGGAGTGGTTGGAACGTTATTTAACTGATCCTTCTGACTCAACAATTCTTGTCTTTTTTGCAGCTTACGAGAAGTTAGACAATCGTAAGAAAATTAGTAAGCTCATTCAAAAAAAAGCGACTGTTGTTAGTGTGGCACCATTAAAGGAAACAGATACTAGAAATTACTTGAACCAAGTCATTCAAAATGAAGGCTATCATATGGACCGTCAAAGCCTACATTTTTTCTTTGAAAGGATTGAAAACAATCTGTCTAAGGGAATAGCTGAGCTTCGGAAGTTATTTTTAGCAGCGATGACGGATAAAAAGATAACGAAACAGATGGTAGAAGACTTAGTGCCTCGAAATTTAGAGCAAAATATCTTTGATATTGTAACCTATGTGTTGAAGAAAGACAGTCAAAAAGCTATTCAAACTTATCGTGATTTATTGCTTCAAAAGGAAGAACCCATTAAGATTAATGCTATTTTACTTGGGCAGTTTCGCTTGTTAATTCAAGTTCGACTGCTGGCTAAGAAAGGCTACCAACAGCCTGATATTGCTAAAGTATTAAAAATTCATCCTTACCGGGTGAAGTTAGCGAGTGGGCAAATTCGAAATATGGATGAAAAACGATTGCAAACAGCCTATTTAGGCCTCGTAGAAGCAGAGAAGAAGATGAAGACGGGCGATGGATTAAAGGATATCCAGTTTGAATTATTTATGCTGAAATATGCTAACCAATAAAAAAACAGACCTAAGGGGGTCTGTTTTTTTATTATTTGTTCAATTTTTTAGCTAGACGTGATTTGTCACGAGACGCTTTGTTATTGTGGATTAAGCCTTTAGATGCTGCTGAGTCAATAGCTTTGAATGCATCTTGTAATAGAGCTTCACTGTTTTCTGCATTTGCAGCTACAGCTTCTTCAAATTTTTTGATTGCAGTACGCATAGCGCTTTTTTTAGCGTTGTTCAATTCGTTAGCTTTTTCGCTTGTACGAACACGTTTGATTGCTGAATCGATATTTGGCAATGGGTTCACCCCTCTTTCAGTATTTCGGTTAAAAACGTCAGATGTTTGTTACCAACACGCAATATTATACCTAAAGATGATTGCAAATGCAATAAAAATTAAGAAACCGACTTTTTATTTTCATTAATATGAGCTAAATCGCCTTATTTGGTGAAAAAGCCTTGTGGTGGTAAACTAGACTAGAACGGAGCGAGAGATGAATGGCTATTATTTCTTACTATAAGGAGTACGCATATGAAAGATCAATTTAAGTTAGTATCAAATTACAAACCTAGTGGAGACCAACCAGAAGCAATTCGCTATTTAGTGGAGGGCTTGAATGAAAAACACCATGCTCAAACCTTATTAGGTGCTACCGGAACAGGTAAAACATTTACAGTGGCCAATGTTATCCAAGAAGTTAACAAACCAACCCTTGTTTTAGCGCATAATAAAACCTTAGCCGGCCAACTATATGGCGAGCTTAAGGAATTTTTCCCAGATAATGCTGTGGAGTATTTTGTGTCTTACTACGACTATTATCAACCAGAAGCCTATGTTCCTTCTAGTGATACTTATATTGAAAAAGAGGCTAGCGTCAATGATGAAATTGATAAGCTTCGTCACTCTGCAACAAGTTCTTTATTAGAAAGACGCGATGTGATTGTGGTTGCTTCAGTTTCTTGTATTTACGGTCTCGTTAATCCAGAAAACTACCGAGAGCACGTCCTATCGATTCGTCAAGGGATGGAGATTTCTCGTAATGATTTATTACGACGTTTAGTCGATATGCAGTTTGAACGAAATGATATTGATTTTCAACGGGGACGCTTCCGAGTGAGAGGGGATGTTGTGGAGATTTTCCTAGCTTCACGCGATAGTGAAGCCATTAGGGTGGAGTTCTTTGGTGATGAGATTGATCGCATTCGCGAAGTAGATGTCTTAACCGGAGAAATTAAAAATGATGTCGAACATTATCCGATTTTTCCAGCCACTCACTTTGTGGCGAATGAGGAACAGACATTAGGTGCTGTTGATACCATTCGAGCAGAATTAAAAGAACAACTGACGTTTTTACGGTCAGAAAACAAACTCTTGGAAGCACAGCGCTTGGAACAACGGACTAACTATGATTTAGAAATGTTATTAGAAATGGGTTATTGTAACGGCATTGAGAACTACTCTCGTCATATGGATGGTCGTCAACCAGGCGAGGCACCCTATACGTTACTGGATTTCTTCCCTGATGATTATTTAATTGTTGTGGATGAATCGCATATGACGATGCCTCAAATTAGAGGGATGTATAACGGTGACCGAGCGCGTAAACAACAACTCATTGATTACGGCTTTAGATTACCATCAGCCTTAGATAACCGCCCGCTTCGCCTAGAAGAGTTTGAAGGCCATGTTAATCAAATTATCTATATTTCAGCAACACCAGGCCCTTATGAGGGAGAGAAAACAAATCGGATTGCTCAACAAATTATTCGTCCAACCGGTTTATTGGATCCAATCATTGAGGTTCGCCCAATTGCGGGTCAAATTGATGATTTAATTAGTGAAATCAATATACGTTCTGAAAAGAATGAGCGGGTCTTTATTACAACTCTAACGAAGAAAATGTCCGAAGACTTATCAGATTATTTGAAAGAAGTCGGTATTAAGGTTAAGTATCTCCATAGTGATATTAAAACGCTAGAGCGGACAGAGATTATTCGTGATTTAAGATTAGGTGAGTTTGACGTCCTCATCGGTATTAACTTGTTGAGGGAAGGGTTAGATGTTCCGGAAGTGTCGCTTGTAGCGATTTTAGATGCCGATAAAGAAGGGTTCTTGCGAAGCGAACGGGCCTTGATTCAAACCATTGGGCGTTCTGCCCGAAATGAAAATGGGAAGGTTATTATGTATGCTGATCGCATCACTGATTCCATGCAAAAGGCAATCGATGAAACCAAACGGAGACGGTCGATTCAGGAAGCCTACAACGAAGAACATGGTATCGTTCCAAAGACTATTATTAAAGAAGTGCGGGACTTAATTCGCATTACCCATGCGCCGGAAGATGTGGCACCTGAGGCAGATACGATGACGGTTTACAAACAAATGGATCGTCAACAACGGGCGATTTTAGTTGAGGAGTTACAGCTAGAAATGCGTCAAGCTGCTAAGGATTTAAACTTCGAAAAAGCAGCTGAATTACGCGATGTGATTTTAGAATTACAAACTGCTTACAAATAAGAATTATCACTTGCAATCTTACTAAAAATAAGGTAATCTTATTTTTGTGTAAAACACAATACCTTACTCTTGGTTTCACGAGTCACCAACGTGTTACTCAGACTAAGGAATACTTTATCGAAGAGGTGAAAAGAATGGCAATTTCAAAAGAAAAGAAAAACGAAATCATCAGTCAATACGCTGTTCACGAAGGAGATACTGGTTCTCCAGAAGTGCAAATTGCTGTATTAACTTATGAAATTAATCTACTTAACGAGCATGCTCGTCTTCACAAGAAAGACCACCACTCATACCGTGGTTTGATGAAAAAAGTAGGTCACCGTCGTAATTTACTAGCTTACCTACGTAAAAAAGACGTTGCACGTTACCGCGATCTTATCCAAAAATTAGGTCTACGTCGTTAATCTATCTTAATAATAGATCATAAAACGGATTCTTCATGGAGAATCCGTTTTATTTTTTGCGATTAACATGTTTTTATGTATTTCTTTATTTAATTTAACTAATTGTGTGCAAAAGCATTGCGATTTCGTTTATAATAATACTTAGCTCCCTGAGCATGGCACTACTATACAAATGTGAGCCTTTTTATAGAGAAGGTTGACCTTTGTTTAGTAGTCAGCAAAAGGGAAGTATGCTAAAAGGAGAATGTAGGAATGACAGAAAAGAAAGTATTCCAAATGGATTGGGCAGGTCGTCCATTGCAAGTTGAAATTGGACAAGTTGCCAAACAAGCAAACGGAGCGGTATTAGTAAGATACGGCGACACAGCTGTATTAACTGCTGCAGTAGGAAGCAAGGAAGCAAAAGATACAAACTTCTTCCCACTTACTGTAAACTATGAAGAAAAAATGTATGCAGTAGGTAAAATCCCAGGTGGTTTTATTAAACGTGAAGGAAGACCAAGTGAACATGCAACACTAACGGCTCGTTTAATTGACCGTCCAATTCGTCCGATGTTCCCAGACGGTTTCCGTAACGAAGTGCAAGTAACAAACGTTGTTATGTCTGTTGATCAAGATTGTACACCAGAAATGGCTGCAATGTTAGGATCATCATTGGCATTAGGAATCTCTGATATTCCATTTTCAGGTCCAATTGCAGGTGTAAACGTTGGTCGTGTTGATGGACAATTAATTCTTAATCCAACACCTGAACAAGCAGAACAATCAGATATTGAATTAACAGTTGCTGGTACAAAAGAAGCGATCAACATGGTTGAGAGTAGCGCTAAAGTTGTTTCAGAAGCAGATATGTTAGAAGCATTGTTATTCGGACATGAAGCTGTTAAAGCAATGTGCGAGTTCCAAGAACAAGTGATTGCTGAAATTGGCAAAGAAAAAATGACAGTAACCCTATTAGAAACAGATGCAGACCTTCATAAAGAAGCGCAAGAAAACTTCAGCGCTCAAATGAAAGATGCGATTTTAACAAAAGATAAACAAGAACGTAATGATAACATTGAAGCTGTTATGACAGCTATTGTTGATTACTTCACTGAAAAATATATGGAATCTGAAGACTTTGTTGCGATCTTAAAAGATGCGAAACAAATTGCTGAAGACATTGAAAAAGAAGAAGTCCGTAAATTGATTACGGTTGACAAAATCCGTCCTGACTTCCGTCAATTAGATGAAATTCGCGACCTTGATTCAGAAGTTGGTTTACTACCACGCGTTCATGGATCAGGTATGTTTACTCGTGGGCAAACACAAGCTGTTTCTGCAGCAACATTAGCACCACTTGGCGAACATCAAATCTTAGATGGCTTAGGAGTGGAAGAAAGCAAACGTTTCATCCACCACTATAACTTCCCGCAATTCTCAGTTGGATCAACGGGTCGTGCTGGTTCACCAGGTCGTCGTGAAATTGGTCACGGTGCTCTTGGAGAGCGTGCCTTAAAACAAGTTATTCCTGATGTAGAAGATTTCCCATACACCATCCGTCTTGTTGCTGAAGTATTAGAATCAAACGGTTCTTCTTCTCAAGCAAGTATCTGTGCTGGAACGTTAGCATTGATGGATGCAGGTGTTCCGATTAAAGCACCAGTTGCAGGTATTGCAATGGGTCTCGTTAAAGATGGCGACGATTATACAATCTTGACTGATATCCAAGGTATGGAAGACCATCTAGGCGATATGGACTTTAAAGTTGCTGGAACAAAAGATGGTATCACTGCCTTACAAATGGATATTAAAATCGAAGGAATTACAAACCAAATTCTTGAAGAAGCTTTAACACAAGCTAAAAAAGCACGTATTGAAATTTTAGATCATATGACAAGCGTAATCGCAGAACCACGCTCTGAGCTATCACCATATGCACCTAAGATTGAAATGATGCAAATTAACCCTGATAAAATCAAAGTAGTTATCGGTAAAGGTGGCGACACTATTAACGGTATAATTGATGAAACAGGCGTTAAAATTGATATCGATCAAGATGGTAATGTAAGTATTGCTTCTGCTGACGCAGCAATGATTCAACGTGCAAAAGAAATTATCGAAGAATTAACGCATGAAGTTAAAGCAGGCGAAATTTACAACGGTACGGTTAAACGTATTGAAAAATTCGGTGCATTCGTTGAAATTATTAAAGGTAAAGACGGCCTTGTTCATATTTCAGAAATTGCCCACGAACGTGTTCGTGCAGTTGAAGATGTACTAGCAATTGGCGATAAGATTGATGTTAAAGTCATCGAAATCGACCGTCAAGGACGTATTAACTTATCACGTAAGGCTCTATTGAAAAAAGAAGGCGAAGAGTAATCAAAAAGCTGGGTATCGATAAGATTCCCAGCTTTTTTTTGTTTAAATAAAAATAAATCTATAAAATAGATTAAAAAAATCTCATTTATGTGCTAGAATGAGTGACATATCATTTAGAACGAGCTTTTTTAAGGCTTAGAAGATGGAGTGAATAGCATGAAAGAATATACAGTTGCTGTAGTAGGTGCTACAGGAGCCGTTGGACAAAAGATGATCCAACTACTAGAACATACAGAAATCCCTTTAAAAAAAGTTAAATTATTAGCGTCGAAACGTTCTGCTGGTAAGACTGTTTCATTTAAAGGAACTGACGTGACTATTGAAGAAACAACCGATCAATCATTTGAAGGTGTTGATATAGCTTTATTTAGTGCGGGTGGCTCTATCACAACACGTTTCGAGCAAGCAGCACGCCAGAGTGGGGCAGTTGTGATTGATAATACGAGTGCCTTCCGTATGGATCCTGAAACACCACTGGTTGTACCAGAAGTAAACCCAGAGGCCTTAGCAAGCCACAAACAATTGATTGCTAACCCTAATTGTTCAACAACACAAATGGTTGTAGCTTTAAAACCGATTCATGAAGCATATGGGTTAAACCGTGTGATTGTTTCAACTTACCAAGCTGTTAGTGGGGCTGGGGTTGAAGCCATTGAAGAACTGGACCAACAAAATGCCAGCCTTCTAAAAGGTGAAAAACCACAAGCGGCAATCTTACCGTCATCAGGCGACAAGAAACATTATCAGATTGCTTATAATGTCATTCCGCAAATTGATTTATTTGCAGAAGAAGGCTATACATTCGAAGAATGGAAAATGATTAATGAAACGAAAAAAATTATGGGACTACCTGATTTAAAAGTTTCGGCAACATGTGTGCGTGTACCCGTTAAATATGGTCACTCAGAGTCCGTTTATATCGAAATAGATAGAGATGATATCACGGTAGCTGATCTTCAAGCTTTGTTAGCAAAAGCAGATGGTGTGATTGTACAAGATGATCCGGCCAACCAACTCTATCCTCTCGCAACAGAGTCAGAAGACAAGAAAGAAACATTTGTGGGACGAATTCGTAAAGATCCAGATGTTGCAAATGGCTTCCATTTATGGATTGTATCGGATAACTTAATTAAAGGGGCTGCATGGAACTCCCTTCAAATTGCTGAAACGATGGTAAAAATGAAACTCATTTAATCCTATTTAATAATCAAGAGCGAGGTTGGGAGTTTAGCCCAACCTTTTTCTATTGCCCACTTGCTTTTATTAACAAAATAAATGCTAATGATTACAAAACATGGCTTTATAAGGTATAATCATTTTAGGAGAACTTCGGTTAGTGATATCAACGTGATATCCAATTTATTAAAAAATTTTATCATCTTTTTAAAAACAGAAAAGAACGCCATGCATGATAGCTAATTGGAATACGGTTGAAGACTGACATTATTTTATTTAGAATTTGTCAGTCACCAACTAGTCATTCAATGGAGCTTTCTGAAAGAAAGACAGATAGTCGTTTTTAAAGGAGCATAGTCTCAGATTTCCTTAACTCCTAAATAAGCAAATAAATGATGAATAAATAGAAGAGGTGTCAGAATGAGTGAAATAAAAATCATTCCGTTAGGTGGAGTCCGTGAGAACGGAAAAAATATGTATGTCGTCGAAGTAGACGATTTAATTTTTGTATTAGATTGTGGATTAATGTATCCAGATAATGAATTATTAGGTATTGATGTGGTGATTCCAGACTTTACCTATTTAGAAGAAAATAAAAACCGTATTGCTGGTATTTTCTTAACGCATGGTCATGAAGATGCGGTTGGTGCATTGCCTTACTTCTTAGAAAATATTGATGCACCAGTTTTCGGTACAGAGCTAACCATCGAATTAGCGAAAATTTCAGTGAAAAGTACAGGTTTGAATCCAAATTTCAATAACTACCATGTTATTAATGAAAAAACAGAAATTGAATTTGATAATGTGACGGTTAAATTCTTCCGTACAACACATTCTATACCGGATTCAGTTGCTATTTGTTTGGATACACAAGATGGCACTATTGTTTACACGGGTGACTTCAAGTTTGATCAAAGTGCTTCTGATATGTATAAAACTGACTTTGCAGCGATTTCTTTAATTGGTCAAAAAAATGTCTTAGCATTGATGAGTGATTCAAGTGATGCTGAATCTTACGTTGAAAATGTTAGTGATATGCGTGTTACGGAAGAAATCATCGACACCTTTAATAATGCAGAAGGGCGTGTTATTGTTTCTTGCGTAGCAAGCAATGTGATGCGTATTCAACAAGTTTTTGATGCAGCTCACCAAACGAAACGCAAAATCTTTATGACAGGCAGCAAACTAGTTCAAGTGGTTGATACAGCTATTAACCTAGGTAAACTAATATTACCATCTAAAAATGTTATTGTAACAGAGAAAAACCTAGATCAATATTCAGATGATGAACTAGTTATTTTAGAAACAGGACAAAGTGGGGAACCCTTTGAAGCACTGCAAAGAATGTCAAAAGGTAAACATAAACAAGTCAACATTAAAGACGGCGATTTGGTTTATATTACAACAACACCATCAACATCGATGGAAAAAGTTGTCGGACGGACTAAAAACATGATATACGGTGCTGGAGGAAGCGTAAAAGAAATTTCTGATACGTTTAAAGTATCTGGCCATGCTACACCAAATGACTTGAAGTTAATGATGAATTTGCTACATCCAACTTTCTTTATACCTGTCCAAGGTGACTACCGTGTTCAAGCAGCTCATGCTGAATTGGCGCATGAAGTGGGTATTTCTTATAAAAACATCTTTATTCCTGGTAAAGGCGATGTGATTGAATATAAGGATGGTCGTATGAGAATGGCAGGTCAGGTAGCAGCAGGGAATGTCTTGATTGATGGTATTGGCGTAGGCGATATTGGAAATATTGTCTTAAGGGACCGTAAATTATTGGCAGATGATGGCGTATTTATTGCAGTTGTGACGATTTCTCGTCGTCAAGGCAGAATCGTTTCAGGTCCAGAAATTATCTCTCGAGGTTTTGTTTATATGAAAGCTAGTGAAGATTTAATAAAAGAAAGTACCGAAATCACGAAAAAAGTAGTAGAAGATAATCTAGAAAACAAGGATTTTGAATGGTCTACGTTAAAACAAGAGATTCGTGATTCACTGAGTCGTTACTTGTTTGATAAGACTAAACGTCGTCCTGTTATTCTTCCGATCATTATGGAAGCATCTAGCTATTTAAAAAAATAAACGGATGATTGTTTAAATTTCAAGACTTAAAGGAGCGTTATCGTTATATGGGTTCAGCTAGTTTAAAAGCATGGATAGAAGGCGTTATAGCAGCGGGGGTTGGTATTGGGCTATTATTTTTACCGATTACGGTAGGCGATAGTCAGTTTGTCCTATCAATCTTACCAATTTTATTTATCAGTTTAAGAAGAGGCATGCTACAAGGCTTCTTTGCAGGGATTGTAACGGCTATTGTTGCAGTTTTCCTAAATGGCAATGCAGACTTGATGACTAATCTTGTTAATCAGTTTGGTCCCTTTGCCTTTGTTGGTATTGCTGGTTTTTTTGCCAAATTTACACAACGCACATTAAATAACAAACGTTTCCCTAATGCAGCCTTAAATATCATAACAGCATCTGTTTTAGGAACCGTAGTAAGTTTTGTTTGGGTGTTAATCGGATCAGTATCATCAGATGATGCTACGCTTACTTTTACTGATGCTTTAAAAAGAGAAGGTCTATCCTTCCTTTTAATTGCAGGAGCAGCAATCCTTATTTTCCTATTGCTAGCTAAAGTACTACCTCAAGTATTTATTCCAAGAGACACACCATTTTTAAGTAGAAAAGAAAAATCTAAATTATTAAATGATTAACTTTAACACTAAATAACCGATTTAAAAGAGGTGGAATGATTTTCACCTCTTTTCTGTACTTTATAATGGAAAAGGAGTAGCATTATGAATCTTTGGCAATGGATTATCGTCATTATATTTGCTATAAACTTTATCGGAGCAATCTACACTGTTTTTCACGAAGAACGGGATGTTCCGACAACTTGGGCATGGTTATTGACGCTCGCATTTATACCAGTCTTTGGTTTTATCCTGTATACATTTATAGGTAAAAAAATACCTGCAGATAAAATATATGATATTAAAACGCAAAAGAGTTTAGGAATGTCCGAACTTGCAGGTTACCAAAAGGAAATGTTGGAAGAAAATGATCAAGTCATAACCGATGACGAGAGCGAAGTTAAACGTCATACGGCAATTTTGTTTTTAGAGAGCAATGAATCAATTCTAACGAGTGGAAACAAAGTTGAAGTAATGATTGATAATGTAGCTAAGTTCGAAAAAATTATCGAAGATATTATGAATGCACAACATCATGTTCACTTGTTATATTATACGTTTAGATCAGATGACCTTGGAAAACGTATTGTAGCAGCTTTAGAAAATCGTGCAGCTGCTGGGGTAGAGGTATTAGTTGTATTTGATGCTCTTGGATGTAGAGGGAATCACCCGAAATTCTTTAAGCGACTAGAAGAGTTGGGCGGAAAAACACTTGTGTTCTTCGGCTCCCGTATCCCATTTGTCAATTTACGTATGAACTACCGTAATCACCGTAAAATTATAGTTGTTGATAGTAAAGTAGGCTATATGGGTGGTTACAATATCGGTAATGAATATATTGGACAAGGACGATTAGGGAACTGGCGTGATTCACATATTCGGATTCAAGGGAATGCTGTGTTAACCTTACAGAGTCGTTTTTTTATGGATTGGAACGCCGTTGCATCTAAACATGAACAGCGTGCTTATGATGAGGAGTATTTTCCTATTTCACCCAAAATAGGTGATACGGCAATGCAGATTGTCTCCAGTGGACCAGGTGATGATATTCAATCTATCAAAATGGGATTCATCAGGATGATTAGTCAGGCTAAACACTCGATCTATATTCAAACACCTTATTTTATTCCGGATAATAGTGTTCATGAAATTCTTAAGATGGCTGCCTTGTCAGGAGTGGATGTGAACATCATGATTCCGTGCAAGCCAGATCATCCGTTTGTTTATCGGGCAACCGAATATTTTGCTAAGGATATTATTAAGTATGGCGCGAAGGTTTATGTCTATGATGATGGATTCTTCCATTCGAAAGTTTTAATCGTCGACGGTGAAGTTGCTTCCATTGGATCAGCTAATATGGATGTTCGAAGCTTCAAATTGAATTTTGAAATTAATTCATTTATTTATGACGATACAATAGCGATGGAATTGCAAACGAACTTTATCAATGACTTAGAAAAAAGTTTTATTGCTGATGAAGCCTATTTTGAAACCCAGTCAACTTGGCGAAAATTCAAACAGTATTTTTCACGTTTGTTATCGCCAATCTTGTAATGAAAAAAGAATAAGACTCAGTTGGCCTAGCCAGCTGGGTCTTATTCTAAGAAATGGTTATTAAAGTTGTTGAATGGCCAATATTTGATCTATTTTTAGGATATAGACCATACCTTGGTCAGCTTTAAATGTGATTTGTTTGTTAGTATTCACTGATGAACCAAACGTTCCAATTAACTCAAGACGTTCGTACTGGGCATGACCAAGTTTACGTTCAATAGTAATAGAAACTTTTTTCTTTAGACCAGCAGCTTGGTTAGCGAAGCGTATAATTTGATAAAGGGGCATGACGGCGTGACTGAGTTCAGGATTAGTAGCAAGAGATATATGTGATTGATGATAAGACGACTTTGCTATATTTAGTGAATGGGCATCATAATAATTTTCCAATTCAATACCTCCGAACGTTTGTTTGTATATATTCATTATAGAACGTTTGTTCGAAAAATCAAGTTTTATTTTTATCAAAAAGAGTGTTAGAATAAAGAAGTAATTTTCTAATGAAAACGGGGTGATGGTTATGAATACACTTGATGAAGTTAATAAAATTGAACAGGCTGCAAGAGATTTGGAAGCATTCTATCAAGAAAAGGTTACGCATCTGCTAAAACAATCAGAGCAAAATATTTCAGAAATGAAAGAACAGATTAATTTAAATATAAAGGATTACCAAGAAGAGCAACTAGTGCTAAAAAATAAAAAAATCAGTGATAGCGCAAAAATTTTAGAAGAACAACAAGCAAAAGAAATTGTCGACTTAAACCAGCAGTATCTGTCTAAAAAAGACCAGCTCGTTGATCGTGTCATTGAAGAGGTGATGAAACAATATGGCAATAGCTAAAATGAATAAAATAAAACTCATTTCCCTGCAAGAAAAAAAGAATGACATTCTACAATTATTACAGGGGCTGGGTAGTGTTGAATTAGTAGATATGTCTCAAGCCTATGAGTCGTCATCGTTAGCTGCTCCATCTCAAAAAGAAGAGATTGTTAAAGAAATAAAGATTCTCGAGCGAAAGTATGATGAGTATTGTAGTCATTTATCTTTTCTTCAGATCCATTTACCTAAGCAACCGTTCTTAAACGTATTAAAGGAAAAGAAAGCGGAGCGAACAATCGAGGAGTTAGAACTTGAAGGGAAAAAAATTAATCAAGAGATTTTGATGACGACCATACAAGAGGCCATTCGAAATTTGAGTGATTATGAATCATCTATGAATGATTTAAGAGAACAAGAAAACTTTCTCATAAAATGGGAAAAATTGACTGTGGTTCCTAATCAAGAAAGTGATTATCGCTACATTCAAAAGCGAGTTGGAACGATTCCTCAGACGGCTTCAGATGATTTTATCCGCTCTTTAAGAGAATCAGATTTAATCGTTATCGAAGACATTTTCCAAACAAGAGATGAATATGGTATAGCAGTTGTGTTTGATAAATATAATGAAAAAGAAGTTGAGCGTTTATTAGATGCTAATCATTTCTTTAAGCTTGATTATCCCTATCAGCTTACTCCGAAAGAGCAATTGGTGAAAAATCAAAAAGACTACACTCAATTGTTAGAAAGACAGAAATCGACTCGGGAGCAGTTATCTCACTTAACTTATGAAGAATGGCAGTTAAAAGTTTTAATAGAGTTGTCCTATGCGGAATTACAACGATTAAAAGGACAATTATTTTTAATCGATGAAACACATTTATTTGTACTAGAAGGTTGGTTAGAGACGAAGAAAGTGTCAGTTGTTCAAAGTCTTTTACAAGATAATCTAAGCGAAGCAGACTATGCCTTTGTCGTTCAGGATGTCGAAACAGATGATATAGAGAGCATTCCTATTGTTTTAGAAAATAATAAGTATGTGGCGCCATTTGAAATATTAACAGAAATGTATAGTTTGCCTAAATATAATGAAATCGACCCAACACCATTCTTAATGCCATTTTACTTGATCTTTTTCGGAATGATGATGGCAGATGCTGGTTACGGATTAATGATGTTCCTTGTAACAACTATTACTTTGAAAGGATTCCCTCTTTCTAAATCCTTGAAGCGTAGTATGACGTTCTTTCAACTACTGGGTCTTGCTAGCATTGTATGGGGAATTATTTATGGGTCATTCTTTGGCTTAGAACTGCCAATTATGTTGTTATCAACCATGGATGATGTGAATACTATTCTGCTAATATCAGTAGTATTTGGTGTTATTCAAATTATTTTTGGTCTAGGATTAAAAACCTATATGATGTTAAGAGATAAGAACATCTATGGGGCACTGGGTGATGGGGTTGGTTGGCTAACGATTATAGCTGGATTCATATTACTAATCGTTTCTAAGTTGATTTTTCCTAATCAGCTATTATCTACAATAGGAATTGGGATTGCTATTGCGGGTGCCACCTTAATCATTATTGCAACGGTAATGGCAACTTCAAATAAAGTACTAGGTGTTGGGATTGGACTTTACAATCTCTATGGTATTAGTGGTTATCTTGGCGATATTGTTTCATATACACGTCTGATGGCTTTAGGTGTATCAGGTGGAAGTATCGGACTTGCATTTAATATGATTATTGATTTCCTACCACCGACTGCTAAGTTTACGGTGGGTATCGTACTCTTTATTGTTTTACATCTTGTGAATATAGGCTTATCAGCCTTAAGTGCCTATGTTCATGGAGCACGTTTAATTTTTGTTGAATTCTTTGGTAAGTTTTATGAGGGTGGCGGCAAAGCCTTAAACCCCTTAAAGACATCCGAAGAACATATTGATTTAAAAAACATATTTATATATAAATCGGAGGAATAAAATAATGGAAAACCAAACATGGCTACAATTTTTTATCGAAAACAACGGAGGATTTATTTTTGCTACTATTGGAGTAGCTCTAGCAGTTATTTTTTCTGGAATGGGATCAGCACGAGGCGTGGGAATGACAGGTGAGGCTGCAGCAGCACTGATTAAAGAACAACCAGATAAATTTGGTAAATCATTGATTCTAGAATTACTACCAGGTACACAAGGTTTGTATGGATTTGTTGTTGGATTTCTTATCTACTTAAATATGAGTTCAGATATGGCCTTGCAAGATGGATTTTATATGATGATGGCTGCATTGCCAATTGCTTTTACAGGATTGACATCAGGGATTGCGCAAGGACGTGTTGCAACGGCAGCTATTCAAATTCTAGCTAAACGTGAAGAACATACGACTAAAGGAATTATTTACGCTGCTATGGTTGAGACATATGCCATTTTAGGATTTGTTATTTCTTTCTTACTCGTTCTAAAATAACAAAATACGGACGAAGGGATGACTAGAGATGAAACAACTTGACGCACTTTCTGAACAAATATTAAGTCGTATTAAACAGTCCGGTGAAGATCGGATTGCTAAACACGAAGTTGAATTGGAAAAAAAATTAGAAGATAGTCGTTTGCACTTAGTTGAACAGCAGAAACAGCGTAAGCACAACATACGTCTTGCTAGTGAAGCTGATTATGATCGTCAACTTCAATCATTACAAAATAAAAAGCGAAATGCCATCTTAAGAGAAAAGCAAATGATTTTAGAATCTGTCTATCAAGCTGTTATTGATAAGATGAGTGCTTGGGATGATGAAACATTTCAGCAGTTTACCGAAAGTATTTTGAAGCATTTTGAAGGAGAGGACTTTAAATTGACTGTTGGAGAACAGTCTAGAGCGTACTTCACAGAAAAGTTTAAAGAACATTTGAAAAACGGCTATAGTCAAATGACTATCTCAGAGGAAACAGTTCCTAACAAAGCAGGATTTATTGTTGAAATTGATGGGATTGACTACAACTTTTTCTTTGAACAGTTAATAATGGAGATTAAAAAAGAGTTTTCTCCCGAATTAGCATCCTTAGCATTTGAAAAAAATGAATAGGAGGTGCCATCTTGATAAAAGATATTGATTATAAAGCAATCAATACGTTAATTCGAACATACGAATTAAAGCTGCTTCAAAAAGATGATTTTGAACGGCTGCTGAAAGCAGATGATTTGAAGGCAACATTAGATACTTTAAAGGCAACAGACTATGAATTTGATCAAGAAGAACTTTTGCAAACTAAACAATTTAATGAGATGTTAATGGCTCACTTAGCAGATGTTTATCGAGAAATGTATGAAGTTGCACCACAACCACAGTTACTTGATTTATTTACGCTGAGATACACTTACCACAATTTAAAAGTATTGCTGAAAGATTTATTCCTTGAGTCAAACCAAGAGACTTTATTAATTCCGATTGGCAGCCTATCTGTAGACCAACTAAAAACCTTAGTTTCAAGTGGAAAGAACGATAATGCCCACCCACTTATGGTTGAAGCAGTGAGGCTGACTAAAGAGGATTTCGAAGAGAGGCAATTAATTGAGGCAGTGACGGTTTATATGGATACCTACTACTTGCGTCACCTAAGAGCTATTTCTGATGACTTACAAAATGAGGATATTTCTGCTATTGTAGATATCTTGATTGATCTTTACAATTTAACAACACTAGTCCGTAGTTTAAATCAAGGTAAACCGCGTAGTCATTTATATGCGCTCCTATCTTCATCAGGAACTGTTTCTAAACAGGACTTAATTGACGATTCAATTAATGGGGCAGTCTCTGTATTGAAGAAGTATTATAGCAGCAAGGTATATGGTAGTAAGTTGGAAGTTGTTATTGAAGACAATAAAATTAATACCCTCAAACTAGATAAAATCATGGATGAGTTAATTAGTGAGATTGTATCTGAAGGAATCTATCAAGCTTTTGGACCGATGCCGCTGCTTGGTTACATTTATGCAAAAGAAACCGAAATTACTAATCTGCGATTGGTTTTAGTTGGGAAAGATAATCAGATTGATGAAACGATATTAAGAGAAAGGATGAGAACCATTTATGGCGCATAAAATTGGTGTTGTCGGAGACAAAGATTCCATCCTGCCTTTTAAAATTTTAGGTTTTTCCGTTTTTGGTTGTCACGACGAACAAGAAGCGAGAACAACAATCGATCAACTGGCAAAAGACAATTATGGTATTATCTATCTAACAGAAACACTAGCAGCACAAATACCAGATACCATTAAGCGATATGATGATCGCTTGACACCGGCTATTATTCTCATTCCAAACCAAAATGGGTCATTAGGAATAGGGAAACAACGGATACAAGAAAATGTTGAAAAAGCTGTTGGTCAAAATATCTTATAAATAGGAGGGAACTTGTTTGAATAAAGGAAGAATTATTAAAGTTTCCGGTCCTTTAGTTATGGCTGAAAACATGGAGAACGCAAACATTCAAGACATTTGCCAAGTTGGTGAATTGGGTTTGATTGGTGAGATAATTGAAATGCGTAAGGATGTTGCTTCTATTCAGGTTTACGAGGAAACGTCAGGTCTTGGACCGGGCGAACCCGTTGTAACAACAGGAGAAGCATTATCTGTAGAACTAGGACCAGGAATCGTATCACAAATGTTTGATGGTATTCAACGACCTTTGAATACATTTAAAACAGTGACATCAAGTGACTACCTTGTACGTGGTGTGCACGTCGATGCTCTTGATCGACAAAAAAAATGGGCATTTAAAGCAATGAAATCAGTGGGGGATTATGTGGAAGCTGGAGACATTGTAGGGGTTGTTCAAGAGACAAAAGTGATTGAGCACCGTATTATGGTCCCTTATGGTCTAAAAGGAACGATTGAAAAAATAGAAGTGTCTGGTGACTTTACCTTAGACGATACAATCTACACTATTCAAACAGAAGATGGTTTGAAATCATTTACGATGGTGCAAAAATGGCCGGTGAGAAGAGGCCGTCCGATTAAACAAAAATTGAATCCTCATGTTCCTTTGAAAACAGGTCAACGTGTCATTGACACCTTTTTCCCTATTACAAAAGGAGGAGGAGCAGCTGTTCCTGGTCCTTTTGGTGCTGGGAAAACAGTTGTTCAACACCAAATCGCCAAGTATGCGGATGTTGACCTAGTTGTCTATGTAGGCTGTGGTGAACGTGGAAATGAGATGACAGACGTTCTGAACGAATTTCCTGAGTTAGTTGATCCGCACACTGGTGAATCTTTGATGGAACGGACGATTCTGATTGCCAATACATCTAATATGCCAGTAGCAGCACGCGAGGCTTCTATCTACACGGGGATTACGATCGCCGAATACTTCCGCGATATGGGTTACAGTGTTGCCATTATGGCCGATTCCACATCACGTTGGGCGGAAGCGTTGCGTGAAATGTCTGGTCGTTTAGAGGAGATGCCAGGAGACGAAGGCTATCCTGCTTATTTAGGTAGCCGTATTGCAGAATATTACGAGCGTGCTGGTAGTGTTGTTACATTAGGTAGCGAGGGTAGAGAGGGCAGTATTTCAGCCATTGGTGCTGTGTCACCCCCAGGAGGAGATACGTCAGAGCCAGTTACTCAAAACACACTCCGTGTTGTTAAAGTATTCTGGGCCTTGGATGCACTCTTAGCACAAAAACGCCACTTCCCATCAATGAACTGGTTGGATTCTTATTCGCTATATAATACCGAAGTTGGTCAATACTTAGATGAAACACTAGATTCAAATTGGTCCAATATGGTTAATCATGCGATGAGTATTCTTCAAAAAGAGGCAGAATTACAGGAAATTGTTCGATTAGTAGGAATTGAATCGCTATCAGAAACAGATCGTTTAACGATGTCAATTGCTGAATCGATTCGTGAAGACTACTTACAACAAAATGCTTTTGATGATGTGGATACCTACACATCACAAGAAAAACAATTCTTAATGTTAGACCTTATTTTGACTTTTGAACAAGAGGCAAAACAAGCTATGTCGTTGGGGGCATACTTTGCTGAAATTATGGCGGGAACAGAAGATATTCGGGACCGTATTGCTCGAAGCAAGTTTATTTCAGAAGAAGAACTAGCTCTTATTAAGCAAATTAAAACAGATTTATCAGAAACGATGACAGAATTATTAGCTCAAGGAGGAATGACAGACCATGCTTAAAGAATATAAAACAGTAACAGAAGTTGTCGGACCTCTAATGGCTATTGAACAAGTAGAAGGCGTTAAATACGACGAGCTTGTTGAAATACAAATGCAAAACGGTGATATTCGAACAGGGCAAGTTCTAGAGGTTGAAGAAGATAAAGCGATGGTCCAAATTTTTGAAGGACCAGCAGGTATTAATATCAAGAATACAAAGGTTCGTTTCAGAGGGAAACCATTATCTATCGATGTGTCTGAAGATATGGTTGGCCGTATTTTCGATGGGATGGGACGCGTCATTGACGAGGGTCCAGAAATTATCCCCGAGCAATCACTTGATATTAATGGACAAGCGATTAATCCCGTTTCCCGTGACTATCCTGATGAATTTATTCAAACAGGGATTTCAGCTATTGATCATCTGAACACCCTTGTACGTGGGCAAAAATTACCCGTTTTTTCTGGTTCAGGGCTGCCTCATAAAGAACTAGCAGCACAAATTGCGCGTCAAGCATCTGTTTTAAACAGTGATGAGAAGTTTGCCGTTGTTTTTGCAGCAATGGGGATTACCTTTGAAGAAGCAGAGTTCTTTATGGAAGATTTCCGTAAAACAGGAGCTATTGACCGTTCTGTTATGTTTGTGAACTTGGCTAATGATCCAGCTATTGAACGAATTGCTACACCCAAAATGGCATTGACTGTGGCTGAATATTTGGCTTTTGAAAAAGATATGCATGTCTTAGTAATTATGACGGATATGACGAACTACTGTGAAGCTTTACGTGAAATTTCCGCAGCTCGCCGTGAAGTGCCAGGAAGACGTGGTTATCCAGGTTATCTCTATACGAACCTATCAACCTTGTATGAACGTGCCGGAAGACTGATCGGTAAGAAGGGCTCAGTTACGCAAATTCCGATACTATCGATGCCAGAAGATGATATCACCCATCCTATTCCAGATTTGACGGGCTATATTACTGAAGGGCAAATTATTCTATCAAGAGATTTGGATCACGCTAATGTGAAACCGCCAATTGATGTTCTACCATCTTTATCCCGTTTGAAAGATAAGGGAACGGGAGAAGGCAAGACGCGTAAGGATCATGCAGCGACAATGAACCAGTTATTTGCTGCTTACGCAGAAGGAAAACAAGCCAAAGAGTTAGCTGTCATTCTTGGAGAATCAGCTCTATCTCATACTGATAAGCTGTATGTTGAGTTTACTAACCGCTTTGAAGCAGAGTATATTAATCAGGGTTTTTATACCAATAGAACGATTGAGGAGTCTCTTGATTTAGGTTGGGAACTGTTATCTATTTTGCCGAAAACGGAATTGAAACGAATCAAGAATGATATGATCGAAGAGTTCATGCCGGAAGGAGAGTAATCCGATGGCCCGTTTAAATGTGAAGCCCACTCGTATGGAATTAGCTAACTTGAAAGAACGGTTAAAGCTATCCAAGCGAGGACATAAGCTTTTAAAAGACAAACAAGATGAATTAATGCGCCAGTTTATCGGTTTAATTAAATCAAATAACCAATTAAGAGATCAAGTAGAAGCGGATTTGACGGATTCTATGCGAGAATTTGTGGTTGCGAAATCACTGATTAATGAACAATTTATTGAAGAGTTATTTGTAGGAGCAGAAACGAATGTGGAGCTCCACATTCAAGAAAAAAATATTATGAGTGTTAGTGTTCCGAAAATGGATTTTAATATCAAGGAATCAGCAGTAAGTTCGGATATTCAATACGGGTATTTGAATTCAAGTAGTGAGCTAGATGAATCGATTGGTAAGATTGAGTCGGTTCTTCCTCATTTACTAGAGCTGAGTGAAATTGAAAAAACCTGCCAACTAATGGCGGATGAAATTGAGAAGACAAGACGTCGAGTAAATGCCTTGGAATATCAAATGATTCCGCAACTGGAAGAGACCATTCGTTATATTCAATTGAAGCTTGAAGAAAATGAGCGCTCATCAATTGTTCGGATGATGAAAGTAAAAGATATGGGTAATAAAAAAACAATCCGAAAATAATGGTAACACAAAGGGCGGCAGGTGAATTTCCTGTCGTCCTTTGTGTATAAATTGAAAATTTGATGTGAAAAGAGCCTAGATTGTTTTCAGTCTTCTTGATTTATGGTACACTAGTTGAAATAACTTACACGTTTTTTCAGTGGGAAATAACAAAGGTAAGCAAATTAGATGGATGGTGGATTTACTAATGACCGAAAAGGGATTATTAATTGTGTTGTCTGGTCCTTCAGGAGTGGGTAAAGGAACAGTAAGATCAGCGATTTTTTCACAGGGTGAACAAGAATTTATGTATTCAATTTCTGCTACAACTCGTCAGCAACGTGAGGGTGAAGTAGATGGCGTTGATTACTTCTTCAAAACAAGAGAAGAATTTGAAAGAATGATTGAACAAGATGAATTGCTCGAGTATACAGAATATGTTGGTAATTACTATGGGACACCAATCGATTATGTGAAGAAAACACTTGAAGCTGGGAACGATATCTTTCTTGAAATCGAAGTTCAAGGCGCTATGCAAGTGAAAGAACGCATGCCAGAAGGTATCTTTATCTTCCTTACGCCTCCAAATATGGATGAATTAGAATCACGTATTGTTAATCGCGGTACAGATGCATCACCTGTTATTCGTGAACGCATGGAAAAAGCAGTTGAAGAACTTAATTTAATTCGCTACTATGATTATGCAGTAGAAAATGATACAGTAAATCATGCTGTAAATAAAGTATTAGCCATTATTAAAAGCGAGCATTTAAAAGTTTCTCGTATTTTAGATAGTAAGTAATCAAAAGAAGAGGAGTGATTTACAAATGATGTTATACCCATCAATTGACAAACTACTAGATCAAGTAAACTCTAAATATTCAATGGTCATCGTCTCTGCAAAGCGTGCTCATGAATTACATGATAAGGCAGAGCCATTACTAGATGAATACAAATCTTACAAAAATGTTGGCCGCGCATTAGAAGAAATCGTTGCAGGCGAGTTAACGGTTAAAGACGGTTCACAAAACTAAAAATGACATATGAGTTGCTGAATTTGCTTGTCGAATCCAGCAACTTTTTATTTTGTAGTCCGTTTATTTTCGGAAAATAAACAAGACTTTAATCTACTAATCTAGTAGAATGAATAGTGAAACAATTGGAGAAGGAGGAAAACCAGTGAAACAAATTGCCAAGGTCATTGTTGATGTACCAGCGATGCAAACGAACCGTCCATTTGATTATGCTATTCCTCTCAATCTAATGAAGAAGTTGGAAAAAGGTATGCGAGTTGAAGTACCATTTGGCCCGCGCTCGATTCAAGGATTTATTACGGAAATTGTTTACGATTCAGACTATAGCGGCGACTTAAAGGAAATCATCCGGCCACTAGATATGGAGACTGTTCTCACTGATGAATTGATTCAATTAGGAAAAGATATGGCAGAACAGGTTTATTCCTATCAAATCTATTGCTATCAAACCATGTTGCCTACCATGTTAAAGGCCAAGTACGAAAAAGAATTTGTCATCACTGAAGATAGTCACGACCACTATTTACTTGATCTTTTTGAAGGGCAAGACCATCTAGCGTGGGAAAAGGCGATCGAAAGAGACTTGCTGCCACAACTTTTAGACTTAAAGAAAGAGGGAGCAGTTGATTTACGCTACCTACTTAAAAATCAAGCAAAGAGTAAAAAGATAAAGGCCTATCGTTCGAGATTATCCGATAATGAGATTGAAGAAGCCAATCATTCGCTAGCAAAGAATGCTCGTAAACAAAAAGACCTATTAATGGCCTTGAAAGAAATAAAAGACCAATGGCTAAGCCAAAAAGACTTTCAAGAGCAGTTCGATTTGACTGCCGCTACCCTTCAAACAGCTGTCAAAAAAGGCTGGCTAGAGGAAGCAAACAAGGAAGTTTTTCGTGATCCATTGAAAAATCAGCAATTTAAACAAACTCAAAATAAAGAGCTAACAGCTGCACAACAACGCGCCTTTGATGAAGTCAAAGCGTCCAGTGACAAGAACCAACATGATGTATTTTTATTAAAAGGTGTCACCGGAAGTGGGAAGACGGAAGTTTATTTGCAACTAATAGGAGATGTGCTTTTAAAAGGGAAGACCGCTCTCATGTTGGTTCCTGAAATTGCTTTGACACCGCAAATGGTGCGTCATTTTAAAGAGCGATTCGGTGATGATGTTGCAGTTATGCATAGTGGGTTATCTGCAGGGGAGAAATATGATGAATGGCGTAAAATTAAAGGCGGTAAGGCTCATGTTGTAGTGGGCGCCCGTTCATCCGTTTTTTCTCCGGTAGAGAATTTAGGAATCGTCATTATTGATGAGGAGCATGAAACGACTTATAAACAAGAAGATAATCCTCGTTATCATGCTCGAAATGTCGCTATTTATCGTGGGCAGTACCATAACTGTCCGGTTGTTTTGGGCAGTGCCACACCCTCACTAGAGTCGCGTGCACGGGCACAAAAAAATGTTTATAAATTAGTGGAACTACCAGAACGAGTGAACGCGAAACCACTGCCTGATGTTGAAGTGGTGGACATGAGAGAAGAATTTCAAAATAACAACCATGGTAGTTTTTCGCAGGTCCTGCAAGATAAATTAAGAGATCGTTTGATGAAGAAAGAACAGAGTGTTCTTCTATTAAACAGACGTGGTTACTCGTCATTCATTATGTGCCGTGATTGTGGTTATGTTTTGGAATGTCCAAATTGTGATATTAGTATGACCTTCCATATGGATACTAAGGCGATGAAATGCCATTATTGCGGTCATGAAAAACCACAACCACGTCATTGTCCAAAATGCTCTGGCAAACAATTTCGTTATTACGGAACGGGTACACAGAAAGTTGAACAGGAATTACAAGAGCTTATTCCGGAAGCGCGTATTATTCGGATGGATGTTGATACGACTCGAAAAAAAGGCTCTCATGAGCGATTGTTGCAAGCTTTTGGAAAAGGCGAAGCTGATATTTTGCTAGGCACTCAAATGATCGCAAAAGGCTTAGACTTTCCAACTGTTACCCTAGTAGGTGTCATTAATGCCGATACATCCTTGAACCTTCCTGATTTTCGTTCATCAGAAAAGACCTTCCAACTTCTCACTCAAGTGAGTGGACGAGCAGGTCGAGCAGAGTTAACAGGAGAGGTGATTGTTCAAACCTTTAATCCTGAACACTACGCTATTTCCTATGCTAAACACCATAACTATGATGGGTTTTACCGTCAGGAGATGAGTCTAAGGCATCTGAGTGGCTATCCGCCCTATTACTTTACAACGCAAATAACAGTCAGTGATTCCGATGAGAAAAAGGCACAAGTTAAAATTCATGAAATCAATGCTTTAATCAGAAATAAAATGGGTCAAGAAACCATTATTCTTGGCCCATCCAAAAGTTCCATTGCTAAAATGAATAACCGTTATTATTTCCAATTATTAGTGAAGTACAAGAGTGAACCACAGCTACATGGGGTTTTAAAAACGATACTTGACCAGTCACAAAAGGATAATGCGAGAGGTTTGTATATTTCTATTGATACAGAGCCCGTTAATTTCTTTTGATTGTGTAAGTTAGTGGATGAAAGGGGAGAAGGTATCTGCGATAAGGCAAGATGCCGAAACAATGAAACGTATTATTTTTATGGGAACACCTGCATTTTCAGTTCCTATTTTGGAAGCTTTATTTGAGAGTGATTATGAGGTGGTGGCTGTTGTCACACAACCAGATCGCCCAGTTGGTAGAAAACGCGTGTTAACTCCGCCACCTGTCAAAGAAGCTGCCTTGAAACACCAAGTACCAATCTATCAACCTGAAAAGATTGTCGGCTCTCCAGAGTTAGATGACTTAATTGCCTTAAAAGCTGATTTAATTGTGACTGCTGCCTATGGACAGTTTTTACCGACTAAATTATTAAATGCCCCAACTTATCGTGCTATCAATGTTCATGCATCATTATTACCTAAATATCGTGGTGGCGCACCTGTTCACTATTCTATTATTAATGGGGATCAAGAAACTGGGATTTCCATTATGTATATGGAGAGAAAAATGGATGCAGGGGCCGTGTTAGCGCAACGTGCCATTCCAATTGAAGAAGATGATGATGTTCAAAGTATGTTTGATAAATTAAGCTTGTTAGGAAAAGAGTTATTAATGGCGACTTTACCAGCTTTCTTTGCGGGAGAGATTGAGGCTGTTGAACAAGATGAAACACAGGTTTCTTTTTCGCCTAATATTTCACGCGAAGAAGAACGAATTGACTGGAATCAAACAGCTTATCAAATTGCCAATAAAGTACGTGGGATGCGTCCTTGGCCAGTTGCCCATGCTATGTTGGAAGGTCAACGATGCAAAATTTGGCAAGCCAAAGCAACAACCATGACAACGACACAAGCTGTTGGAGCGATTGTCGATGTTTCAAAAACAGCCTTATATATTGCTTGTGGTCAAGGCAGTATTCTTGAGATTACCGAACTACAGCAAGCAGGCAAGAAAAAAATGGCTGTTCATCAATTTATCAACGGCGTTGATATTGAGGCTGTGAAAAGAATAGGATTTGAGTAATATGAGTAAAAAGAAACCATCAAAAATTGTTCATTCCGTTCGTTATTTAGCGATGGAAATCTTAGATGCTGTAGAAGTAGAGGGATCTTATTCTAATATCCTTTTAAATGCGACGATTGAAAAAGAACAATTGAGTCCTGCTGATACAGGCTTATTAACTGAATTAGTCTATGGTGTTATTCAACGCAAATTAACCTTAGATTTTTATATGAAACCATTTGTCCGTAAACCACAAAAAATGGAGAGCTGGGTTATTAATTTACTCCGCCTATCTATTTATCAAATTGTTTATTTGGATAAGATTCCGGATCATGCTATTTTTTATGATGCTGTTGAGATTGCCAAATACAAAGGGCATCAAGGTATCGCCAAGCTAGTCAATGCGATTTTAAGAAACTTCCAAAGAAAAGGCTGGCAAGATTGGCAAACGATTGAAAATCCAATTGAACGCTTATCCATTGGAGCTAGTGTCCCGGAATGGCTAGTTAAAAAGTTTACGACTGATTTTGGATCAGAAAAAGCGGAAAGTATCTTGCTGTCCTTACAACACTCACCTTATGTGGCCATTCGTTTGCATGATGCATCTAGACGATCAGAAATCATAGCAGGGCTTAAGGAAGAAGGCATTGAAACAGAAGAAAGTCCCATTTCACCAAACGGATTACGACTAGTAAAAGGAAAAATAACGAATAGTTCATTCTTTAAAAATGGTGATGTGACGATCCAAGATGAGTCTAGTCAATTGGTTGCTTTATTTGGTAAACTAAGAGAATCAGATCAAGTCTTAGATGCCTGTGCGGCACCAGGTGGTAAAACGGTTCATATGGCAAGTTACCTAAAGGATGGCCACGTTCATGCGTTAGATATTCATGAACATAAAATTGGCTTGATTGAAGAAAATGCCAAACGAATGAATGTATCAGACCGTGTTCAAACGCATTTGTTAGATGCTAAAGAGGCAGATCGTAAGTTTGACGCTCAATCCTTTGATGTAGTATTTGTGGATGCGCCTTGTTCTGGCCTTGGTTTAATGAGACGAAAACCGGAAATTAAATACGGTGTAACAGAAACAACCATTAAAGATTTACAAAAAGAACAGCTAAACATCTTAAATACAGTTGAAAAACTGGTTAAGACTGGCGGTAGACTAGTTTACAGTACGTGTACATTAGCCAAGGAAGAGAACCGAGAGGTGATTGAAACCTTCTTAACTCTCTTTCCTCATTATCGTGTGCGACCTGCCAACCAGAGTGGAACTGCTTCGAATAATGTCGCTGTTCCTGAACAAATTGTAACGTCTGAAGGATACATTCAAATTTTTCCAGATGATTTTGGCACTGATGGTTTTTTCATTTGTGTATTGGAAAAACAAGACTAACAGAGGAGACAGAAAAACATGCAAATTGCGTATGGAAGCGATAGGGGCAAAAACCGAAAAGTAAATGAGGACTATGTCAGTTGGTTTGCTAATCGAGCGAAACAACCACTACTATTGCTGTGTGACGGCATGGGTGGGCACCGCGCTGGTGATGTTGCGAGTGAAATGGCTGTTTCTCATATGGGAGAAGCTTGGAAATTAACAGAGTTCAGAGATTGTGAACAAGTATCGCGTTGGCTTTTAGATACCATCCAAAAAGTTAACCGTCTCATTTTCCAAAAATCACTTGATTATGCTGATTTAGATGGAATGGGAACAACACTCGTTGCAGCAACCTATGTTGATCGCGAGCTAGTTATCGCTCATGTTGGTGACAGCAGAGCCTACCTTTATCGAAATTATCAGTTAAAACAATTAACAGAAGACCATTCTCTAGTTTACGAACTCGTTAAATCAGGTGAAATAACAGTGGATGAAGCGAGAAAACACCCACAAAAAAATGTTGTGACGCGTTCAGTAGGGACAAGAGAGACCATTCAAGTTGATTTAACATCAATGCCGCTAGCGACAGAAGATTTATTAATCTTATGTACGGACGGTTTGAGTAACATGATAGAAGAAGACCAAATAAGAGATATTTTAAAAGATTGGTCAAGTCTAGATGATAAAGTAGAAACTTTAATTAATGCTGCAAATGATGCAGGTGGCTTAGATAATATTTCACTTATTTTAGCTGCTTTTTCAGATAGAGAGGAGGGTTGAGATTGTTAGAAATAGGAAGAAAAATTGGTGAGCGTTATAAAATTATTAGACACATCGGAACGGGTGGAATGGCAAATGTATACTTGGGGCATGATTTAATTCTTGATCGCGACGTCGCGATTAAGGTTTTACGCTATGACTTTCAAAATAATAAAGAGGCGCTACGACGCTTTCAAAGAGAAGCCTTGTCAGCAACTCAACTCATCCATCCAAATATTGTAGGCGTATATGATGTTGATGAAGACAATGGCCTCCAATATATTATTATGGAATATGTTGAAGGAACAGACCTTAAGAAATTTATCGAAAAAAACGGCAATGTTACGCCTGAGGAAGCTGTTCATATTATGAGTCAAGTGCTATCCGCAATGGCGTTAGCTCATCGTAATCGTATTATTCACCGCGATATTAAGCCGCAAAACTTATTGATTGATCAAGATAATACAATAAAAGTAACCGACTTTGGTATTGCTGTAGCACTTTCTGATACATCAATTACGCAAACGAATACTTTGCTCGGATCCGTCCATTACATATCTCCTGAACAAGCAAGGGGCAGTATGACAACGATTAAGTCAGATATCTATGCATTAGGCATTGTCTTATACGAACTTCTAAAAGGGAAAGTGCCCTTTGATGGTGAATCGGCAGTATCTATTGCATTGAAGCATTTCCAAGAACCGACACCGTCTGTTAGAGAGCAAAACCCTTCCATTCCACAAAGTTTGGAAAATGTCATTTTAAAGGCAACGGCTAAAGAACCGATCGATCGTTATGAATCTTGTGAAGACATGCTCCATGACTTAGAAACATCGTTGCATAGTAGCCGTTTGAATGAAGCTGTTTTTACACCAGCTGCTATGTTAGACGAAACTAAGGTGTTGGAAGTTGTCAAAGTACCCGCACAAGCTGCACCAACGATTGGACAGACGGTGGCAGAAAAAACTGAGGGTAATAAGAAGAAGGAACGTCAATCGAAGAAAAACAATAAAAAGAAAAAAATAATCAGCTTTACCATCTTCTTCATTCTTCTTTTGCTTGCAGCTGTGATTGGTTATGCTGTTATGAACAACCAAGAACCAGATCCGATTGAAATGCCAGAAATCGTCAATGTTAGTGAGAAGGCGGCTCGCTTAATCCTTGAAGAACATAATCTTGTTCTGGGTGATGTCAGTGAAGAGTTTAGCGATGAGATTGAAGAAGGATTCGTTATAAAAACAGAACCAGAAGCAGGAAGTTTGATACAAGACCAGTCAGAAGTTGATTTGTATATTAGTAAAGGGATTGAGCCCATTCTATTCGATGACTATATTGATCGCATGTACGCAGAGGTTCGAGCAGAGCTTCGCGAGTTAGGGTTTATTGTTGAACGAGAATTTGCTTATGACCGTGCTGAAGAAGGTACGATTTTAGAACAGAGCATTGAACCGAATGAAGAAGTTATTCCTAAAGGGACAACTGTTATTTTAACGGTAAGTATGGGGGAACAAACCTTTACGATGGATAGTCTTGAGGGACTAGATCGAGAAGCTGTTGAAGCATTTGCTAATGAGTACAGCATTTATGTTGAATTCAAAGATGACTATTCTGACGATGTAGCAGAAGGTTTAGTTATCTCACAGTCTATTTCTCCTATGAGCAATTTTACAAGCGGTGACTCCTTAACCGTTGTTCTATCGAAAGGACCAGCTGAACCTGAGTTTCTAACCTTCACACGGGACATTACGATTCCATTTGAAACAATATCATCAAACTCTGATGATAATAGTGGCTCAGAGAGTAGTCAAGAAAACAGTAATCATATTATCATCTATATGTCGGATGCAGATCATAATATCAGTGATGTCTTTAGGGAGTTTGATATTACAGGTGATACAAAAGCAACGTTAAACTTCCGTATCCTTCAAGGCGAAAGTGGTGCCTTTGTTGTTGAGAGAGATGGGAAGATCATTTTAGAAGAGAAAAACCTAACAGAGTAACGAGAGGTAAGGTCCGGAACAGTTGTTCCGGCCTTTATTTATTTAGGCCACCTATCTAAACAAGCAAAGCTAAACAGTTTTTGTTATAATTATAAAGAAATAAAAAGAGAAGGAGGCGTTAGCTTGAGAGAAGGCCAGATTAGAAAGGCTCTAAGTGGATTCTATTATGTTTATTCAAATGGCGAAACCTACCAAACTCGTGGTAGAGGAAACTTTAGAGTGAAGGATACAACGCCTTTAGTCGGTGACTTTGTTACATTTGAAAGTGAAACCATTTCAGAAGGTATTTTAAAATCCATTAAAGCAAGAAAAAATGAGCTCGTGAGACCACCCATTGCTAATATTGATGTGGGAGTGATTGTCATGTCTGCGGTTGAACCGAAATTTTCAACTTATTTATTAGATCGTTTTTTAGTTTATTTAGAAGGGCAGCATATGGCCGCTGTTATCTATATTTCTAAAACAGATTTATTGAATGCTGAAGAGGAAGAAGAGTTAGCAACATATCAGGAGCTTTACCAGTCGTTGGGGTATCAGGTGTTTTTATCCGACCAGCATACGAATCAAACAGCTATTGATGCCTTATTAACAGCGATTGATAATCAAACAGCAGTCTTTATGGGACAATCAGGAGTAGGTAAATCAACCTTACTAAATCATATACTTCCGCATTTAGAACTTGAAACTAGTGAAATATCACTGGCATTAGGGCGGGGTAAACATACCACCCGTCACGTTGAACTCATACCAGTAGGTGAGGCACTTATCGCCGATACGCCAGGATTCTCTAGCGTCGAACTAACTGAAATTGACGAGCAAGATTTACCAGATCTTTTCCCAGAATTTTTAGCTAATCGAGATGATTGTCGATTCTCTGGTTGTAAGCATTTAAACGAACCGAAGTGTCGTATTAAAGAACTGGTTGCTCAAGGCGATATTAATCAAGAGCGATATGATCATTATTTGCAGTTCTTGGGTGAAATTCAAAATCGAAAACCTAACTATCAAAAAAATAAAAAATAAGGTGTGTGTAAGAGAATGTTAATAGCTCCATCTATTTTAAGTGCAGATTTTGCAAATCTTGAACGCGATGTTAAGCGTGCTGAGAAGGCAGGTGCTAAATACATCCATATCGATGCCATGGACGGAAATTTTGTTGACAATTTAACGTTAGGGCCTAATATTGTTCAAGCCATCCGACCACATACGAAACTGCCATTAGACTGTCACTTGATGGTTGAGAACCCAGAAAAGTTCATACCGAGCTTCGCAAAAGCAGGGGCGGACATTATTTCTATTCATGTTGAAGCAACCAAACATATCCATGGTGCTCTCCAACTCATCAAAAAAGAACAAGTTGCAGCTGGTGTAGTCATTAACCCGGGAACGCCGGTAGATGCTATTAAGGCTGTTTTAGGCGATGTCGATCTTGTGTTAGTGATGACCGTCAATCCAGGTTTCGGTGGTCAGTCCTTTATTGAGTCCACAGTCGACAAAATTAAAGAACTTAATGAATTAAGAAAAAAACACAACTATCGCTATTTAATTGAAGTCGATGGTGGGATTACAGATCAAACCATTAAAGTGTGTCACCAAGCGGGTGCTGATATTTTTGTGGCAGGATCTTATCTTTACGGTGCAGATGATATGGAACGTGCTTTTCAAAAGTTAGAAGGAGCTGTTAGCAATGACTTCTAATGTTGTCATTGTATCTGGCGGGCAAGTAGAGGGGTTGGCTGAATTAGTTGGCCAATCTCAGCAAGGTAAGAAAGTCATTGGTGTTGATAGGGGAGCATTGTGCTTAATTGATGCAGGTCTTGATTGTCATGTGGCGATTGGCGATTTTGATTCTATCTCATCAAAAGAATTAGAAAAGATTAATGATTGTGTTGAAACAGTCATTATCTTGCCTGCTGAAAAGGATATGACCGATACAGAAGCTGCGCTTGATTATGTGGTAAAGTATTACCCAGATGCCCAAATCAAGATGGTAGGTCTCTTAGGGGGCCGGCTAGACCATTTAATGAGTAACCTATGGATTGCTTACCATCCAAGCTATCAGCAGCTGCTAGCGCAAATTACCATTGTCGACAGTCGCAATAGTTTGTCTTATTATAGACCAGGTCGTTATCATATTCTAAAAGAAAAGGATAAAAAGTACCTTTCTCTTGTAGGGATGACCGCGGTTAAACAGCTTGTTATCAAAGATGCAAAGTATCCATTGACTGGTCATGATTTTTCGTTTCCGATTGCCTTAGTCAGCAATGAGTTTTTAGGAGAACAAATGACATTTTCATTTGAAGAAGGGCTAATTGCTCTTATTCAAAGTAACGATTAAAATAAAAAAATCCTCAGATACGTACGTTATCTGAGGATTTTTTTTATAAGCGTATTAAACGCGTTCTACTTTACCAGATTTCAACGCACGAGCTGAAACCCAAACTTTTTTAGGTTTACCATCAACCAAAATAGTAACTTTTTGCAAGTTAGGTTTGAAGGTACGCTTTGAGTGGTTCAGAGCGTGAGAACGATTATTTCCTGAGCGAGTTTTACGTCCAGTGATGTAACATTCTTTTGACATGATTTTGACCTCCTTTAGCAGTCTTTCAGAATAACTGATTTACGAGCTTTAGCTTTCCAATTTCATACACTTTAGTAATTTATCATAACTCTGTGTTGAATGCAAGCCATTCAAGCAAAAATACTTGACAGCTAATTTAAAAAATCAATGAGATTAATGAAAGAACCACTTAATATGTATCGGATTCCACTAAAATTTGATTGTTTATTATAATAAATTCAAG
The DNA here is from genome assembly GCF_001975685.1 of Jeotgalibaca sp. PTS2502. Classification (NCBI taxonomy): domain Bacteria; kingdom Bacillati; phylum Bacillota; class Bacilli; order Lactobacillales; family Carnobacteriaceae; genus Jeotgalibaca; species Jeotgalibaca sp. PTS2502. The sequence continues at coordinate 882,120 of NZ_CP019433.1, read as the reverse complement.
ATAAAAGTTATTTTTTGACGCATTATATGCTATTATGAATGATGATTAGTGTTTGTTCCCATTATACTAAGGAGGCTGTATCATTATGACAGTAAAAATCCAAACCAAGTATGGAGAAATAGAATTAACAAACGACGTTATTGCGACGGTTGTGGGAGGAGCTGCTACTGATAACTACGGTGTTGTTGGTATGGCTAGCAAAAACCAAATCAGAGATAATATCAGTGAAATATTGAAAAAAGAAAATTATTCAAAAGGTGTTATCGTCAGACAAGATGGTGACGGCGTGGCAGTTGATGTTTACATCGTTGCCTTGTACGGCACTAAAATTTCTGAAATATCTCGCAATGTCCAAACGCAAGTGAAATATAATTTAGAAAAATTACTTGGGTTTGCAGCGGAGCAAGTGAATGTCTTTGTACAAAGTGTTCGCGTATTGAATGATTAATGGAGAGATCACCATTCCACATGGTGAAGGAGGATATGTAAGGTGAAGAAAACAGAACTGACTGCAATTGATTTAAAGGCGATGGTGGAGGTCGCGCAAGAGCGTTTAAGTGAACATGCAGAATATGTAAACTCATTAAATGTTTTTCCGGTCCCCGATGGTGATACCGGTACGAATATGAACCTGTCATTTACTTCAGGAGCAGAGCGCGTTTCTTATTCTGAGACAGATCGCGTTGACCAAATGAGTAAAGATTTAGCAAAAGGCCTATTGATGGGGGCTCGAGGAAACTCAGGCGTTATTCTATCGCAACTTTTCCGTGGTTTTTCAAAAGCTATGGAAGACAGAGAGGTTTTAAATGCACAAGAGTTCGCTCAAGCATTCTCACAAGGTGTTGAAACAGCCTATAAGGCAGTAATGAAACCTGTTGAGGGGACTATTCTAACAGTAGCTAGAGAATCAGCCGCTGCTGGTGTTGAAGCAGCTAATGAAACAGACGATATTATTGATATCATGAAAACAGTAGTGGATGCTGGTAAAGTGAGTTTAGATAATACACCAAACCTATTAGCTGTCTTAAAAGAAGTAGGTGTCGTTGATAGTGGTGGACAAGGTCTATTGTACATCTATCAAGGCTTCCTAGAATCTTTAACAGGTGAGAAAGTGGCTATGTCGACTTCAACTATTAAAAAGGCTGAAGTAACTGATATTGCTCATCAAGAGAATTTTAGTAATATTGCCCATGCGGTTTCCAATGAAGATATTAAATTTGGTTACTGTACGGAGATTATGGTGAATCTTGGTGAAGGTGAAACAGTAACGGATACATTTGATTATGACACATTCCGTAATCATTTAAACGAAGTGGGCGACTCATTATTAGTTGTTGCTGATGATGAAATCGTAAAAGTTCATGTTCACACGGAATATCCTGGCGAAGTCATGAATTATGGTCAGAAATTCGGATCATTAATTAAAATTAAAGTAGACAATATGCGTATGCAACATGACGAAGTTTCTGTTAAAGGAGCAACAAGTCAGCCAGCAGAAGTAAAACCTTATGCTGTTATTGCTGTTGCTGCTGGAGAAGGCGTTCATAATTTATTCAAGAGTCTAGGAGTATCATCAATCATTAATGGTGGACAAACAATGAACCCTAGTACGGAAGATATTATGAAAGCAATTGATGAAGCAAATGCTGAAAAAACAATTATCTTACCAAATAACAAAAACATCTTCATGGCAGCTGATCAAGCAGCAGCGGTATCTGATAAAGAGGTTGTTGTCGTGCCATCTAAAACAATTTTGCAAGGTTTGGCAGCAATGCTAGCCTTTACCGACCAAGCAGAGTTAGAAGATAACAAGACAGCTATGACGGCTGAATTGAATAATGTGAAGAGTGGTCAAATTACAACAGCTGTGCGTGATACGGCTATTGAAGGCGTATCTATTCATAAAGATGACTTCATGGGAATTATCGACGGTAAAATCGTTGTATCAAACCCAGATCGTCCATCAGCTGTTGAAGAAACGCTTCGTGCCATGATTGATGAAGACAGTGAAATTGTAACGCTAATCTATGGTGAAGATACAACTGCTGAAGAGTGCGAAGCAATTGCAGAAGCAATGGAAGCAGAATTTGAAGATATTGAATTTGAAGTTCAAGCTGGTAACCAACCAGTTTACAGTTATTTAATATCTGTAGAATAGGATTTCTAAAAAAGGCTAAGGCGTTTGCCTAAGCCTTTTTTTAGATTGAGGAGGAAGAAATGGAAGAATTAATCCAAAAAAGCCTTTATGATGAGGTTGACGTTCTTCCAGGCGTCGGACCAAAACGGCTAGAGGCGTTGCATTCATTAGGTATTTTTACTATCAATGATTTACTGACTCACTTTCCTTTTCGTTACGAAGATATCCAAGTCAAACGGTTGAGTGAGATTGAAGATCAGGATAAAGTTACGTTGAAGGGGAGAGTCGTTACCCAGGCAGTCGTTAATTTTTATGGACACCGAAAAAGCCGACTTTCCTTTAAATTAGCCATGGAAGATGCGGTTGTCAGTGTCACTTTCTTTAACCAACCCTATCTGAAAAGTCGCATTCAACTAGAAGAAGAAATTGCTGTTTTTGGAAAATGGGACTCGATTAGACAGAATTTAGCTGGCTTTAAAATATTAGGGTCTTACGATTCCGATGATGAACAAAAAGAATTTGAGTCTGTTTATCATGCTAATAAGTCGATTAAGCAACAAACCATTGTGAATTTGATTGAAGCAGCTATTGAACGCTACTATCCTTTGATTCCTGAAATCATTCCAGAAGAGCTGAACCAACAGTATCAATTGATGGCGCACAAAGATGCGATTAGAGCTATTCATTTTCCTAAAAATGAAGAAGAATTTCAACAAGCCGGTCGACAAATTGTCTACCAAGAATTCTTTACTTATCAAATGCGATTACAGCTTCTACGCTATAATCGCAAGGCGTCTAGTAAAGGAACGGCCATCCTATACGATGTTCATCGGTTGAAAGATTTTATTCAAAGCTTGCCATTTGAACTCACGGATGGCCAAAAACAAGTTGTGAATGAAATTTGTCGTGATCTGAGAGAACCCTACGAAATGAATCGCTTATTACAAGGTGATGTGGGTAGTGGAAAAACAATTGTAGCCGTTATTTCATTGGTAGCAGCTATTCTGGATGGTTATCAAGGCGCATTGATGGCACCGACAGAAATTTTGGCAGAACAACATTTTCAAACCATTTTCGATTTATTTCGTGATACGCCATTCACAGTAGCCTTATTAACAGGTAGCACAAAGACCAAGGAGAGACGGTTATTGCTCGAACAACTTGCTAATGGCGAGTTGGACTTAGTGATTGGAACCCATGCCCTGATTCAAGATGATGTTCTATTCCATCGCTTAGGCTTGGTTGTAACGGATGAACAACACCGATTTGGGGTCGCTCAACGTCAAAAATTAAATGAAAAAGGGCAAAGTCCTAATGTTCTCTATATGACTGCCACCCCAATTCCACGAACACTTGCCATTACGATGATGGGCGAAATGGATGTATCGGTGTTGAAACAAATGCCAGCTGGTCGTATTCCTATTAAGACCGTTTGGAGTAAATCAGAGCAAATGGAAACCTCTCTTGATTTTATTGACAAACAGCTGCAACAAGGCCGTCAAGCATATATTATTACGCCTTTGATTGAAGAGTCTGAATTGATGGACTTGAAGAATGCGACTGAAATGCACCAACGTGTTGAAGCTTACTATCAAGGGCGGTGGCAAGTTGGCTTACTACATGGTCGCCAAAAAGCAGATGAAAAAGATGCCATTATGCAACAATTTAAAAATAACGACTATCAAGTACTCGTTTCTACAACAGTTATTGAGGTAGGCTTAAATGTTCCTAACGCCACTGTTATGGTGATTCAAGACGCTGAACGCTTTGGTTTGTCACAGCTCCACCAGCTAAGAGGACGTGTGGGAAGGGGAAGTGCAGAATCTTACTGTATTTTACTTGCCAACCCCAAAACTGAAAATGGAAAAGAACGTATGAAAATTATGACGGAATCCACCGATGGCTTTTATCTCAGTCAAAAAGACTTAGAGCTACGTGGATCAGGTGATTTATTTGGCGTTAAACAATCGGGAATGCCTGATTTTAAATACGGTGATATTGTGACCCACGCCAATGTTTTAGAGGCAGCTAACCGTGACGCTATTTCCTTGTTGACTTTAGACGATTTCTTTTCTTCTGAACGTTATCTTCCATTAAAGGAGTATGTCATGAATGAGCAAGTTACCGCTAAAAAATTACAATGATGTCCATAGAAGGATGACATTTCAGATGAGTTTATTTAAAATAGATGTAATACAGAAAAAGAAAAGAGGTTATTAGATGAGAATTGCAGTTGATGCAATGGGAGGAGATCACGCTCCTCAGGCAATCGTAGAAGGTATTTTAATGGCAGAGAAAGAATTCTCGGACGTTGAGTTCCTTCTTTACGGTGATGAAAAACAAATTAATCCCTTATTAGGAGATAAAGTGAATCAAGCGAACATTAAGGTCATTCATACGGATGAAAAAATTACGTCGGATGATGAACCTGTTCGTGCGATTCGTTCTAAAAAGACCGCGTCAATGGTACTTGCAGCTCGTGCTGTAAAAGAAGGAGAAGCAGATGCTTTATTCTCAGCAGGAAATACAGGGGCTCTTTTAACAGCAGGGTTATTAATTATTGGACGTATTAAAGGAATTGATCGTCCGGGTCTAATGCCTGTTCTACCTGTTATTGGAAAAGATGACCAACAATTTGTCTTTATGGATGTGGGGGCCAACGCTGATTCCAAGCCAGAAAATATCCACCAATTCGGAATTTTAGGCTCATACTATGCCAAGTTTGTCTTAGGAATCGAAAATCCGCGTGTTGCCTTGCTTAATAACGGTTCAGAAGCTGGTAAAGGAAGCGAACTGTCTAAGAAGGCATACGAGTTATTAGAAGGTGATGATTCTCTTCATTACATTGGTAATATTGAAGCGAGAGAGTTACTAACCGGTGACGCTGATGTTATCGTGACAGATGGCTTTACAGGAAATGCCGTTTTGAAAACAATTGAAGGAACAGCATTAAGTTTGATGAAGTTGATGAAGAGCAGCATCATGAACGGTAGTGCTAAAGCTAAAATTGGTGGCTTAATGGTTAAAGGAGCGCTCAGTGAGGTGAAAGACATCATGGACTATTCTAAACACGGTGGGGCTGTTTTGTTTGGCCTGCGTGCACCAGTTGTTAAAACTCATGGCTCTGCTGATAAGACAGCGGTCTTTTATACTATTAAGCAAATTCGCAAGATTCTGTCTTCTAATGTGATTGATGATTTGGTTCATCATTTTGAAAAACAAAAAGAAAATGAATAGTTGAATGACTGCTTAAAAAAAATAATGGACAAAGCTTATTTTGAAAGGTAGAATTGATAATGTAATTTTCAAAATCGAGATCTTTATACTTTGAAAAAATTACAATCAGGAGGTGTTTTTTTGACTGAGAACAGTACTTTTACAAAGATTTCCCAAATGATTATCGAACGTTTTGGCGTTGATGAGGAAAAAGTAACGCGTGAATTAAAGTTCCAAGAAGACTTAGGAGCTGATTCATTAGATGTCGTTGAGTTGATTATGGAAATGGAAGACGTTTTTGGCATCCAGATTTCCGATGAAGATGCTGAGAAAATAACCACAATTGGCGACGCTGTTGATTATATCGACGGTAATCAATAGGTAAACATTTGTTTAATAATAAACTAAAGCAACATTGCCGTTTGTTACAAAAGACAATGTTGCTTTTTCATAAGCAAAGTTAACAAAATAACGTAAAAATAGCGGTGCATAAATTAAAAAACAATGAAAAATAGGTTGCCTTTCTAATGGTTACTGTATATAATTGATTAATGTTAAACATTATTCACAATCTAATAATCTTCAGATATAAAGGTTTGTGACTAAGGAACAATCGTTGTTTTTAAAAATACATAAGCTATATACGAACAATACAATGTCACGTATAGACAATTAGAAGGAGGGTATCCCATGTCAACAGGGAAACCACTACTAGAGATTAATCATCTCCATACCGGTTTTAGAATTAAGGATGACTACTATGACGCAGTAGACGACGTGTCATTGACACTGGAAAAAAATGAAATTTTAGCAATTGTAGGTGAGTCAGGTTCTGGTAAGAGCACACTGGCAACGACAATTGTAGGTCTTCACAATAAAGCAAATACCAAGATTACAGGTGAAGTTTTATATCAAGATCTAAACTTAATTGAATTAAATGAGACATTATACAACCGTATTCGCGGTAACGATATCGGTATGATCTTCCAAGATCCATTGTCTGCTTTAAATCCGTTAATGACAATTTCAGATCAAATTGAAGAAGCACTTATTTATCATACTAAAATGACAGCTGATGAAAGAAAAGCTCGCGTTTTAGAACTATTAGAGCAAGTTGGTATTCCAAATCCAGTCCGTGTTTCTAAACAATATCCCCATGAACTATCAGGTGGTATGAGACAACGGGTTGTTATTGCCATTGCTTTATCTTGTAAGCCGCCAATCATTATTGCAGATGAGCCTACAACAGCTTTAGACGTAACAATTCAAGCTCAAATTCTTGATCTTCTCAATGATTTACAAGATGAGACTGAAGCAGGCATTATTTTAATTACGCACGACTTGGGCGTAGTTGCTGAAACAGCTGACCGTGTTGCGGTTATGTATGCTGGCGAAGTGGTTGAAATGGCAACAGCAGATGAGTTGTTTACTAATCCTAAACATCCTTATACTCGTTCATTATTAAACTCTATGCCACAATCAGATGAAATAAATGGTGAATCAGAAGAATTACATGTTATTCAAGGAACTGTTCCTTCATTAAAAAATCTTCCTAGAACTGGTTGTCGTTTTGCTTCACGTATCCCGTGGATTCCAGCTGAAGCTCATGAAGGCCATCCGACTCTTCACGAAGTTTCTCCAAATCACTTTGTGAGATGTACGTGTCATGAACATTTCCACTTTGAAGGGGAGGCTGAATAATTTGAGTTTTATGCAAATTAAAGATCTAAAAGTACACTACCCAATTCGAAGTGGCTTTTGGAATACTGTAACAGACCATGTATATGCTGTTGATGGCATTAACCTAGAAATCGAAGAAGGTAAAACATACGGGTTAGTAGGTGAGTCAGGATCTGGTAAATCAACAATTGGTAAATCAATTATTGGTTTAGAAAAAATTACGTCGGGTCAAGTTATCTATGAAGGTCAGGACGTAACAAACAAAGCACGTAAGAGAACGTCAGATTACAATCGTAACGTTCAAATGATTTTCCAAGATTCAATGTCTAGTTTAAACCCGAGAAAACGCGTGATTGATATTATTTCAGAACCACTAGATAACTTTGAACGCTTATCACCAGATGAAACGAAAAAACGTGTCATGGAGTTATTGGATATTGTTAATATGCCCGAAGACGCACTCTTTAAATACGCACATGAATTTTCAGGTGGTCAAAGACAACGAATTGGTGTAGCGCGTGCCGTTGCAACTAATCCCAAGTTGATTATTGCCGATGAACCTGTATCTGCTTTAGATTTGTCTGTTCAAGCACAAGTATTGAACTTTATGAAACGTATTCAAGAAGAATACAATATTTCTTATCTCTTTATTTCTCATGACTTAGGCGTTGTTAAACACATGTGTGATGACTTAGCAATCATGTATCGCGGTCGCTTTGTAGAATATGGTAACAAAAAAGATATTTACACAAATCCACAACACATTTATACAAAACGCTTATTGTCAGCAATTCCGACGATTGATCCAATCAACCGTAAGAAGCACAAGGCTGAGAGAATTGCAGTTGAGAAGGAATATGAAATAAATCAAGAGAAATTCTATGATCAAAATGGTCGTGTTTACGATCTATCACCTCTAACTGAAACACATCAAGTAGCAATTAATGTTAATTCAGTAAAGGAGAGTGACTAATTATGTGGAAAACGATTTTAAGACGCGTAATTTTAATGATTCCGCAAATTATTATTCTTAGTCTATTTGTCTTCTTAATGGCTCAGGCTATGCCTGGTGACCCATTTACAGGTTTAATTACGCCGGATATGGATCCTGCAACAATTGAACGCTTGCGCGAGGCAGCAGGTTTGAATAATCCATGGTATATCCGTTATTGGGATTGGATTGTTAATGCCTTACAAGGTGATTTTGGTAAATCATTTACTTATAAGATCCCTGTCTCTGAAGTTATTGGACAACGTGTGGGTAACACGATTTGGTTGTCAATCGTATCTTTAATTTTCACTTATATTATTGCGATTCCACTTGGAATGTTCGCAGGTCGTTACAATGGATCATGGGGAGACAAAGTAATCAGTTTCTATAACTACTTTAGTTTTGCCATCCCAACATTCGTATTTGCACTTCTATTAATCTGGATTTTCGGATTCAACCTAGGTTGGTTCCCAACTCGAGGAACAGTGCAAACTGGTTTACAAGCTGGAACCTTTGAATACGTTTTGAGTCGTTTTTATCATTTGATTTTACCAGCTTTATCTTATGCCTTGTTAGCTACGACAAGTACGATTCAGTACTTACGTACAGGGGTTATTGATGCGAAGCAAGAAGATTATGTGAAAACAGCTCGTTCAAAAGGCGTTCCTGAGAACAAAGTTTATAACAAACATATTTTCCGTAACTCAATCTTACCAATCGCTTCCTTTATCGGATATGACATCACTGGTCTTATCGGAGGGTCAATCTTTATCGAACGAATCTTCTCATTCCCTGGGATGGGTCGCTTGTTTATCGATTCTCTAATGGCTCGTGACTACAGTGTCATCACTGCATTAATTCTACTGTTTGGTTTAACAGCTCTATTTGGTACATTGTTATCAGATATCATTATGAGTATTGTTGACCCACGTATTCGAATTGAATAGCAGCAGATAAGGAAAAGGAGGTAATAAAATGCATACGGAAGAAGATAAAAAAACAGGTAAAATGGAAGAAGTATCAACGCAAATTGAACACGTTGACCATACTGATTCTAACTTAACACCTTTACCAGATACATCAGATGATCAAGGCGCAGTAGTTGGTTTCCAAGTTATTGCCCGTGAATTTAAAAAAGATAAATTAGCCATGTTTTCTCTAGGCTTACTAATTACACTACTCGTTGTTATTTTCATTGGATCATATTTCTTTTTTGATCAAAGTGAGGTAATGAAAGTTCATATTCTTAGCCGCTATAAAGCACCTGGCGTGGAATATGTTCTAGGAGCAGATGAGGGTGGTCGTGATGTTCTCGGCCAACTATTTATCGGAGCTCGTAACTCGATTATTATCGGATTCAGCGTAACTATTATCACTGGTATTATCGGAATTGGTTTAGGAATCATTTCTGGTTACTATGGTGGTATTGTTGATAATATTATCATGCGTATCGTTGACTTCATTATGGTTTTACCTATTAATATGATTATTATTGTTTTTGTATCAGTTGTTGCCGACTATAATATCTTCACCTTTGTTGCTATCATGAGTGCGTTTAGTTGGGTAGGGAAGGCACGTATTTTTAGGAGTCGTACCTTATCTGAAGCTAATCGTGATTATGTCAATGCATCGAAGACATTAGGTACAAGTGATATCAAAATAATGTTCCGCGAAGTGATGCCAAACTTAAGTTCATTGATTATTGTTAACTCAACATTGAACTTTGCAGGGAATATCGGTATTGAAACAGGGTTAAGCTTCCTTGGTTTCGGTTTACCACCAACTGTCCCAAGTTTAGGAACACTGATTGGGTTTGCGACATCCCCAGATGTCATTGAAAACAAAACATGGGTTTGGTTACCAGCGTCACTATTAATTTTAGTATTGATGTTGAGTATAAACTATGTCGGCCAAGCGTTGCAGCGTGCGGCAGACTCTAAACAAAGATTAGGTTAGAAAAGGGAGGAATTATGTATGATGAAGAAAAAATTAGGTTTACTTTCTTTGAGTGCATTTGTATTAACTTTGGCAGCATGCCAAAGCAATGGTTCTGATAACGCTGATAGTAGCGATAATGGAGCGAACGATTCATCTGCTGGAGAAAGCGGAGAAGCGTCAGGTGTTGTAGAATTTGACACTGTGATGTCAAATGATGAAGCAGCAATTGAAGGTGGCGTATTGAACTATGCGCTTGTTTCAAGTTCACCATTCCAAGGGATTTTCTCACCAGAATTTTATGAAGATGCATTTGATTCTGAATTGATGGGATTCTCTCATGAACCACTATTCTCAGTAGATGAGAACTTCATGCTATCTCAAGATGGTATGGCAACTTTTGAGTTTGACCAAGAAGCAAGAACAATTGCAATTACATTGCGTGAAGACCTAAAATGGTCTGACGGTGAACCATTAACAACAGAAGACGTCTTATTCTCTTATGAAGTGATTGGTAGCCCAGAGTATGAAGGCGCACGTTATGGTGCGGACTTTGCTAACATTGTTGGTATGGAAGAATACCATAATGGTGAAGCAGATACAATTTCTGGTATTACAATTACGGATGATAGAAACATCACAATTGAATACATTGAAGTTAACCCATCTATTTTACAATCAGGTGGTGGTATCTGGGGTTACCCAATGCCTAAACATCAACTTGGCGAAGTTGCAATTAAAGACATGGCAGCATCATCAGAAATTCGTAGCAATCCTGTTTCAGCAGGTCCATTCCGCGTGAAATCAATCACACCAGGTGAATCTGTAGAATACGAAGCAAACGAATACTACTGGAAAGGCGCTCCTAAATTAGACGGCGTTGTTGCAGAAGTTGTTGCTCCTGAAACAATTGTATCAGAAATGCAAAATGGTAACTACGATGTTGCTAAAATGCCAACTGACCAATACGATACTTATAAAGACTTCGAAAACGTAACATTATTAGGACGTCAAGAACTGGCATATACTTACCTAGGATTTAAATTAGGACACTGGGAACCAGCTGTAACAGATGAAGATGGTAAGGTAACTGAACCGGCTAAAAACGTTTCTAACCCAGATGCTAAAATGGGAGATGTTGAATTACGTAAAGCAATGGCTTACGCAATCGACAACAACGCTATCGCAACTGAGTTCTACCAAGGACTGCGTGAAAATGCGAAAGCAATGATTCCACCAGTATTCGGTGATTTCGTAAACGAAGAAATCGAAGGATTCTACTATGATCCAGAATTAGCTGCTTCTATCTTAGATGACGCTGGTTACGAAGATACTGATGGAGACGGCTTCCGTGAAACACCAGAAGGTGAAGAGCTAGTGATTAACTTTGCATCTATGGCTGGTGGTGCAACTGCTGAACCAATCGCACAATACTATATTCAAGAATGGCAAAATATTGGATTGAACGTACAACTTGCAACAGGACGTTTGATTGAATTCCAAGCATTCTACGATATGTTAGAAGCTGACGATGAGCAAATTGATGTTTACCAAGCTGCTTGGGGAACAGGACATGATCCAAACCCAACAGGTCTATATGGCGAAACAGCATCATTCAACTTCACGCGTTATGTGAGCGATGAGCATACTGCTATCCTAGACAAGATTAACTCTGAAGCTTCATTCGATCCAGAATTTAAGTTCGAAGCATTCCGTGAATGGCAACAACACATGTTTGATAACGTACCCGTTATTCCAACATTGTGGCGTTCAGAAGTACAAGCAGTTAACAACCGCGTTAAGAACTATGAAATTACTTACGGTTCAACTGATGGCTGGGAAGTTGTAGAATTAACAAGCGAAACTGCATACTAATTCGAATTGTATGATAAGAAAGGGCTGATTTATTCAGCTCTTTCTTTTTTGGTTCTATAATATATGGTGTTGGTGAATCGAAATTGATATGCTCCCCCTAAAGTAGACACTTAAAAAAGTAAAATTACTTTAGGGGGATTTTTATGCGTTCAAACAGTAAACATACAACTGAAGAAATCGAAAGATATATTTTGATGTATCTGAATGAAGGAATCAGTTTCAAAGAATTAAAAGAAGCCTATGGTTTATTAATTAATTGGACGTCCTTTTGGGATAAAGTCTTAAGATACCAAGAGCATGGAATTAGTGGGATTCAAGTTAAATCTAAGTCCAATAAATATAGTAAAGAATTTAAGGACTTAGTCGTGAAAGAATATTTAGAAGATAGATTACCTATAGGTCAGCTAGCTGTTAAATATAATATCCCAAAAGTTGATACTGTCAGGAGCTGGATAAACAAGTATACTAAAGGGGAAGAAATGAGGAGCTATTCTCCAAAATCCGAGGTGTATACGATGACAGATAAAAAATCAACACAAGAAGAAAAAATCAAAATAGTCCAAGACTGCCTAGCTAATAGTTTATCTTATAAAAAAACTGCTGAGAAGTATCAGGTATCCTACAATAACGTGTATTCATGGGTTCAAAAATATAAGAAGCATGGTCCTGACGGACTAGTAGATGGACGGGGTCGCGGCAAACCAAACTCTGTTCAAACGGAAGAAGAAAGAATCCGGGCTGAAAATGCAGCTTTAAGAGCACGAAATGAGTATCTAGAAACGGAGAACGTAGCGTTAAAAAAGTTAGAAGAAGTGGAAAGAGAGTTGATGTCACGCAAACGAGGTATGAAGCGGAATACCAAACGATCAAGAAACTACAAAAAGAAGGATACAAAGTAATCCATCTCTGTGATGCTTTGGGTGTGAGCAGAGCGGGTTATTATAAGTGGTTGAAACGCAAGCCGACTGCGTCGGAAAAACGGCTTCGAAAGCTTGTTGAATTAATCCTTCAAGTCTATGAAAAGCATAAAGGTATTTATGGCTATCGTCGAATAACTATCTATCTAAACCACTTCATGAACGCTAAAGTAAACCATAAGTGTGTCTATCGTTTGATGAAATTACTGAACTTGAAAGCTGTTATCCGTCGGAAACGATATCGTTACAAGCCCCACAATCCTGCACATATCGCCGATAATATCCTCAATAGAGAATTCCGAAAGGACTATCAATCGATGGAAGTCTTATTAACCGATGTGACTGAATTTAAGTATGGAGAGAACGCCAAAGCTTATCTTAGTGCCATATTGGATTATGGCGAAAATAAGATCGTAGCCTTTAAACTATCGAAACGTAATGATAATGCCTTAGTTCGTGATACAGTTCGCCAAATTGAAGACAAGATTATATCAACCCAAACGCTTATTCATAGCGATCGGGGATATCAATACACGTCATACGACTTTAATAATTTTGTGAAGAAACATCAACTCACCCACAGTATGTCTCGTGTGGGAAAATGCATTGACAACGGTCCAATGGAGAACTTTTGGGGCATTATCAAAGAAGAAATGTATCGGCTGAAGACTTATATGAGCTTTGAAGAATTAGAGCGTGATATTGAACAATATATTGGTTTTTATAATACCCAACGGGTGACATTAAACATGGGCTTAAGCATTCCGGCATAAAAAAACCATGCATGAACAGTATCATACATGGGACAAAGATTTTGTTTATTTACCTGTCTACTTGACAGGGGGCAGTTCAAATGATTCACTAACACCTTTTTCTATTTTTAAACACAAAAAAGGTCAGTGAACCCCTATAATTAAGTTACCACACCAAATAATAGGAGGATTCACATGACCCAAATTCATTGTATTAAAAAAATGTTCGGAATAAAAGACCCAAATATTATTTTAGAAGATATTCCTGTAGAATTTGAAAAACTAAACCAAATCAATCATATGATTATACAGGGGAAATTGACCTATACACCGCGTTGTTGCGTCAATTGTGGTGTTTTAAATCAATCTCATCAAGATATAATCAAGAATGGAACAAAAGTATCGACCATTAAGCTGACGCACATCAATTTTCAGCCACTTCTTCTACGCCTAAAGAAACAACGTTTCTTGTGCAAGCATTGTCATCAGACTTTTATCGCTGAAACAACTCTGGTTGAACGCCATTGTTTTATCTCCACTATTATTAAACAAACTATTGCGATGGAGCTGCGTGAAATACAGTCCATGACATTGGTAGCTCAGCACTTGTCTGTTTCGACGAGTACTGTTATTCGTGTGCTTAGACAGGTTGCGAAACCGCTAGCTTCTAAGCATCTCTACTTGCCTCAACATCTCTCTATTGATGAATTTAAGTCAGTTGGAGCTGTCTCAGGTGCGATGAGTTTTCTATTTATTGATGCTCAAAACCATCGGTTAATGGATGTCGTTGAAGACAGAAGAAAAGATCATCTCATTGATTATTTTTTACGGTATCCAAAAGAGTCTCGTTATAGCGTGAAGACGGTCACGATGGACATGTATTCGCCTTATATGGCAGTGGTAAAAACGTGTTTTCCAAACGCCCAAATTGTCATTGATCGCTTTCATATCGTGCAGCATCTCAATCGCGCACTCAATACACATCGTATTCGTGTGATGAATAATCTCTACAGTAAACGCCCGAGGGATTACCGCAAGTTAAAGAAACAATGGAAGTTGCTTTTAAAAAATGACTGGGAATTAAATGTGAGTGATTACCGAACCCATCGTCTTTATGACGGTCTGATGACTGAAAAGATGATGGTTGATTATTTATTGTCCCTTGATCCACAGTTGCGTCAGGTTTACATGTTAGTCAATCATCTCCGTTTCGCCCTTTATCAGCATGATTTTGAACAATTTAGCACGATTTTAGAAGACACTAGACAACAGATATTACCAAGAAAGATCCGTACCACCGTCCAAACGTTAGTGACACATCGAGTGGGTATTAGCAATGCCTGTTTTTATACCCTTTCTAATGGCGCCATTGAAGGTATTAACAATAAAATTAAGACCATAAAGCGATCTGGGTTTGGTTATCGTAATTATACGAATCTCCGTGCGCGTATTCTGGTCAGTTTCCGCTTGACTATCAATCATTTTGAGCCCAAGGCATTACGCTATCAAGACGAACAAGCTAGACAAAAAGAAAAAGCCAAAGTGAGAATTTAATTCTCACTTTGACTATTATAGGGTCACCAACACGATTTGACAGAGAACCTTTTTTTATAGCTAGCTCTTTCTTTCGGATAAGGGTGCAAGAATGCTTATTTTGACGTATAATATGAGGGTATGTAAAAGATGAAAGGAGGAGAATAATGGAAGATTTAAAAAAAATGATTCAAATGCAATTTAATGTCAGCTTCCGTAATGACTCATTACTAGAGGAGGCATTTACTCATTCATCCTATGTGAATGAGCATCGTCAATTACAACTAAAGCATAATGAAAGAGTCGAATACTTAGGAGATGCAGTTTTAGAAGTTGTTGTATCTGAGTTTTTATTCCACCATTATCCAGAATGGAATGAAGGGAAATTAACTCGCCTACGCGCTCAAATTGTCTGCGAACCAAGTTTAGCTGCTTTTGCTAAGGAATGTAGCTTTGATCAGTTTATTCGTCTTGGAAAAGGTGAAGAACGGATGAATGGTCGCCAGAGACCAGCTCTGCTGTGTGATTTATTCGAAGCATTTATTGGTGCGTTATTTCTCGATCAAGGCATGCCAGCAGCTAAAGACTTTATTTACCGTGTTGTGCTTTCGAAAATTAAAGAGGATGCTTTTTCCCATGCGATGGATTATAAAACACTCTTGCAGGAAGAATTGCAAAAAGACGGGGATATTCAAATTAAATATCAAACGGTGCTAGAAGAAGGGCCGTCACATGCTAAACATTTTGAAGTAGCTGTTTTTGTGAATGGTAACGTGCTTGGACGCGGTAGTGGTACAAGTAAAAAGAGTGCGGAGCAAAATGCGGCTCAAATGGCATTAAACAAGGCCCTAAAAAAATAAATGTTATGAAAGGATGTTTTATTTGCAGCTCGTAAGAATTGAGATGACAGGGTTTAAATCCTTTGCTGATAAAACAATCATTGAATTCGACAAAGGCGTAACGGCTATTGTTGGACCAAATGGGAGTGGGAAGAGCAATTTATCTGAAGCTGTCAGATGGGTATTGGGAGAGCAATCAGCCCGTAACCTGCGCGGTAAAAAAATGAATGATATTGTTTTTTCGGGCTCTCAATCGAGAAAACCCATCAATATCGCTGAAGTAACCTTAGTCCTTAACAATGAAGACCGGACATTACCGATTGATTTTACAGAAGTCAGCTTAACGCGACGCATCAATCGCAATGGCGACAGCGATTGTTTTATTAATAAGAAGCCGTGCCGTTTAAAAGATATTACGGATCTCTTGATGGATTCAGGGATTGGGAAGGATTCCTTCTCCATGATTTCTCAAGGAAAGGTTGAACAAATCTTTCAAAATAAACCAGAAGAGCGCCGGTCAATATTTGAAGATGCTGCTGGAATTGCGAAATATAAAAATCGTAAGGTCAATGCTGAAAGAAAGCTCTCTGATACTCAGGAACATTTAAACCGCGTAGAAGATATTTTACATGAAATTACTAATCAATTAGAACCACTTGAAAAACAACGCAATACCGCTCTTTTATACAAAGAAAAGAGAGCAGCTCTGAGTGAAATAGAGATTGCCCTTATCGCAGTAGAGATTGAAACGCTAAATGAGCAGTGGCAACTGGGTAAGAAAGAAATTGAACATTATCAAGAGCAACTAACTAATTTAGAGAGCCGACAAAAACAATTGAAGGCATCATTAGCTGATAGCCATCAGCATGCTAAGGTTGAAGATGAGGCCTTAGATAAACTACAAGATGAGTATGTGGCTATTGTTAGAAAAATAGAGCAGTTAGAAGGGCAGAAAAATATTCTTGATCAAAAGGCAGGCTTTTCTGCTAAAAACAAAGAAGACCAAGAACGCCTATTAGCTGAGAAAAAACAGTTGATTGAAAAAGAAACGGTCAAATTAGCTAAACTGAGAGAAGAAATTGGCCTCAAACAAACAGATCGAAGAGAGCTTGAAGCCAAAGTTGAAGAATTACTCGAAAAGGTCTCGCAGTTGTCTGCAGATAAAAATGAGCATATTCAGCAGCTAAGAGATACTTATATCGACACACTTCAAGATCAATCATCAAATAAAAATACCATTCTTCAACTTGAAAAAGATGTCCAACAAGCTGAGGATAAATACCAAAACTTACAATCTAAAATTGCTGAGAACAGCCAAGGCGAGTCTCAGAAAGCAGATTTAGTTAGGAATTTAGATGCCCAGTATCAAGAGTTGGAAAATCAACTGACTAACTACCAAGACGAAGAGAAAATACAAGCGAAAGCATTAGCTGATCATGAAGCGGTAATAAAGACCTATAGTGAAGAGCTATTAACGCTGTCCAGAAACCTTCAGCAAGCTGAAGCTCGAAAAGAAAGTCAGCAAGAATTGGAAGATAGCTATGCTAGCTACTACCAAGGTGTTAAGGAAATACTAAAAAGAAGAGATAAGATAAACGGTGTTCGTGGTCCAGTCGGTGAGTTATTCCATGTTCCCGACACCTATACATTGGCTATTGATACAGCTTTAGGAACAGCTATTCAGAACATTGTCGTTGATGACACTGAAGCAGCTTCGACCTGTATTAATATTTTAAAACGCAATCGCTTAGGACGGGCAACCTTCTTACCTTTAACCGTTATTAAGCCACGCCAAATGCCGTCTTACCTTATTCATGAGTTACAGTCGATAGCAGGATTTATTGGTATAGCGTCAGATTTAATTACTTTTGACACGAGTTATCAAGCTATTGCTGAAAATTTACTTGGCACAACGATTATTGCTGAGAATCTCCAGGCGGGTGTAGCGATTTCCAAACGCATTGAAAACCGCTATCGAATCGTTTCCCTCGAGGGCGATGTGATTCATGCAGGCGGATCGATGACAGGTGGAGCGAGTAAGAAACAACAAAGTGCGTCTGTCTTTAGTCGTAAGAATAGCATTCAGAAACTAACCGACTATATTGATGAGCACACGCTGATTTATAAAACGATTGAAGAAAAGTACCGCAACATTCAAGAAGAGGTCACTAAGGGTAGAAATCGTTATGCTTTCTTACAGCAAGAAAAAAGTAGGCTGGGCTATGAATTAGACAATTTAGCAAGCAGTAAAAAGCGAGAAGAGGATAGCCTAAAACAGCTACAAGAAGAGCTATTAACTTATCGCTATGAAGCGAAGTTGGTTCAGTCTCAGTTGGAACAAATGACAACTGACTTAGATACTGCTCGCCAACAAAGTGACAAGCTAACGACTGAGATTCAGCGCTTGAAACAAACAATGGCAGATTCTACTTTGAATGAAGAAGAACGCCAAAAGCTTCTTCAAAGCTTGCAACAAACGCTTCAACAAGACCAACAAAGTCTAGCTGTCGTTAAAGAGCAAGAAAAACAACTACGACGTGATATTGCAAACACCAAAGAATTAGTTGATAACGAAGTCGCTACCGTGACAGCAATTGAAGCTAGCTTGGAAGAGAGCTCTAAAGTAGAGCATACAGAATTCCAATCTATTGATGACATTGTTGAGCAGTTGACCTTAAGTAAAAAGGATAAACAACACTATACGCTTCTCTTGAAAGAAAAACGTGACAGTAAAAAGCAACGTGATCAAGAGGTTGAGGAAAAAAATAATCAGTTACAAGAAACAAACGAGGCTATTAAATCAGCCTTGGAGCAACTAGCTAAATTAGAAAGTTCTTCTGGACGATTTGAGGTGGCCATTGACCATCATTTGAACCGTTTGAGTGAAGAATATGAGTTAACTTATGAAGCTGCACGTCAAGATTATCCATTGCAACTTTCAATTGAAGAATCCTCTCAAAAAGTGAAACAACTTAAGAATGAGATTAATCATTTAGGACCAATTAACCTGACTTCAATTGAAGAGTATGATCGTATTTTTGAACGTTATGAATTCTTAAGCAAACAGCAAGAAGATCTTTTAGAAGCGAAAGCCACGCTCTTACAGGCCATGGAAGAGATTGACGAAGAAGTCTCACAACGCTTTGAAACAACTTTTATAGCAATAAAAAATCAATTTGAACAAACCTTCCCGCGCTTGTTTGGTGGTGGTAAGGCAACCATTGAATTAACCGATCCCTCTAACCTATTGGAAACGGGTATCGAGATTGTTGCGCAGCCTCCTGGAAAAAAACGTCAGCACTTGAGTTTATTGTCTGGTGGTGAAAAAGCTTTTACAGCCATCGCACTGTTATTTTCTATTATTGAAGTATCGCCAGTGCCGTTTTGTATTTTAGATGAAGTAGAAGCAGCCTTGGATGAAGCAAATGTCGTTCGATTTGGTAAGTATTTAACCTCGTTCGAGAGTAACACACAGTTTATTGTGATTACTCATCGAAAAGGGACGATGGAAGAAGCCGATGTTTTGTATGGCGTTACTATGCAAGATTCTGGTGTTTCTCGTTTAGCTTCAGTAAAATTTAATGATGAGGACGATGAATAGGAGAGAATGTTGCATGATAAAATTAATTGCACTAGATTTAGATGGCACCTTACTAGATTCAGAAAAACACATCAGTGAAGAAAATAAAAAGGCGATTAGCTTAGCTAAGGCAAAGGGCGTTAAAATTGTCCTTTGCTCAGGAAGACCCTTAAAAGGGATTCAACGTTATTTAGAAGAACTCGATCTGATGGATGAGGGTGATTATTCAATTACCTATAACGGCGGACTCGTTCAAAAGAATAATACATCTGAGATTGTTTCAGAGAAAACCTTAAGCTATGATCAAATAAAAGACCTATACAAGCTAGCGAATGACTTAAACATTCCAATGAATATGCTAGACTTAGAGTATGTCTATGAGCCGGATTATCCAGCAGGAAGAGACTCATTATACCCAAGTTTGATGAGTGCGAGTTTGCCATTTATTAAAAAATCAATTGATGATTTCACAGAGGACCACCGCTTTAACAAGGTGGTTTACTGTATCTCACCCGATATTTTAGATGATGCTATTGCTAAGATTCCAGCTGATTACACTGAAAATTATTCGATGATGAAATCGCGTCCTTTACTGTATGAAGTAATGAATCCACAAGTCAACAAAGGGACTGGTATTGATGCACTCTGTCAAATTTTAGGAATCACTAAAGAAGAAGTCATGGCTTGTGGTGATGAAGAAAATGATTTTGCTATGTTTGAATATGCTGGGACAGCAGTTGTCATGGAAAATGCACGTGATGAAGTGAAGGCCTATGCAGACTTTATTACAAAAACCAATGACGAAGACGGCATTGCCCATGCTATTTATGAATTAGTCTTATAAAAACGTTAGGATGTGACAAAATGGGATTATTTGACCGTATTAAACGTGCCTTTACCGGTGAAGATGTTACGACACAGCCGGTAAATGAGGAGAAACGTATTGTCATTGAAAAATATGATAAAGGGATGGAAAAGACCCGTAAAAGCTTTTCAGATAAAATTAATGAATTATTCGCAGGTTTTAGAGAAGTTGATGAAGACTTTTTTGATGACTTAGAAGAAATTTTAATTTCTGCCGATGTTGGTTTTGATATGACATTAGCGATTTCAGATGTACTAAGAGAAGAAGTTAAAATGAAAAACGTTCGTACTGGCGAGCAAGTTAAAAATGTTATCGTTGAAAAAATGGTAGAGATCTACGAAAAAGGTGAAGTCGGTCTGCCAACTATTAATGAGAACAAAGATGGTCTAACCGTTATTCTGTTTGTTGGGGTAAACGGTGTTGGTAAAACAACGACGATTGGTAAGTATGCCCACAAGCTGAAGAGCGAAGGCAAGAAAGTCTTACTTGCAGCGGGAGATACATTCCGTGCAGGAGCGATTGAGCAACTTGAAGTATGGGGAGAACGAGTTGGTGTTGATGTTGTAACTAGTAACGCTCAATCTGATCCAGCTGCAGTTGTCTTTGATGCTTTGAAAAAAGGTCAGCAAGATAACTATGACTACTTACTGATTGATACAGCAGGCCGATTACAAAATAAAGTTAACTTGATGAAAGAATTAGAAAAAATCAACCGCATTATCACACGAGAGGTTCCTGGTGGCGCATCAGAAACACTATTGGTGTTAGATGCCACAACGGGACAAAATGCCTTGATTCAAGCAAAACAGTTTAAGGAAACAACCGATGTGACTGGTTTGATTTTAACAAAATTAGATGGAACAGCTAAGGGTGGGGTTATTTTAGCCATCCGCCAAGAAATGGCTATTCCAGTTAAATTTGTTGGTCTTGGTGAGAGCATGGATGATCTCCAAGTCTTCGATCCAGAACAATACATTTACGGACTTGTAAAAGACCTCGTTGAAGTGAAAAAATAAGTGTCAGGATAGGCTGGGATAATTATCTCAGCTTATTTTTTATTCGATGTAAGATACAGCTCGTCAAAATGGTCTGTATCTTACATCTTAGCTTGTAAATGCAAGATACAGGCCGCTACATAGGCGTTGTATCTTACATTTCTAACTCCCAATGTGCGATACAGCGACCTTTTCTAGTTTGTATCGCACATTTCAAAGTAAGACGTCGTTGGCTCTGTTTTTATCTTGACTAATAGGCTATTTATCGGTATTCTTATGAGTGATGTAAAGGTTTCAACTTGACACTTAAAGAAGAGGAGGAACAGAGATGGAATTGGAAAAAACCAATTATATGAACACATTATTTGAGTTTTATAATGTTCTACTAACCGATAAGCAAAAAGGCTATCTTTCTCTTTATTATGGTGATGATTATTCTTTAGGTGAAATAGCTAATGAATTTGAAGTGAGTCGACAAGCCGTTTATGATAATATCAAGCGCACGGAAAAAATATTAGTTAGTTATGAAAAAAAACTTCATTTAGTTGAGAACTTTATACTAAGACAAGAAAGTTTAGAGCAATTAAAAACATATTCGGCAACAACCTATCCAGGGGACCACGATTTACAAAAAATGATTTCACAAATTGAAACATTAGATGAATAAGAAAAATAGGATGTGACTATAAATGGCATTTGAAGGTTTATCAGAACGTCTCCAAGGCGCAATGACTAAAATTGGTAAAAAAGGCAGAATTACAGAAGCTGACCTTAAAGAAATGATGCGTGAAGTTCGTCTAGCATTGCTGGAAGCGGACGTTAACTTTAAAGTCGTTAAAGACTTTGTTAGAAAAGTAAATGAACGAGCATTAGGTTCAGATGTACTAGAATCGCTATCGCCTGCACAACAAGTCGTTAAAATTGTTAATGAAGAATTAACTGAATTAATGGGTGGCGAACAAGAACCCTTTATTTTTGCTAAAAAACCACCAACAGTGGTTATGATGGTTGGTTTGCAAGGGGCTGGTAAGACAACAACAGCTGGTAAATTAGCAAACTACATGAAAAAGCGTGAAAATAAACGCCCATTGTTAGCTGCAGCTGACGTTTATCGTCCAGCAGCGATTGATCAATTACAAACGATTGGTAAGCAATTAGATTTTCCTGTTTATGCAAAGGGAACTGATGCTAATCCAGTAGCAATCGCAACTGAAGCAGTTGAAGAAGCAAAAATGCAAGGTCGCGACTTTGTTATTATTGATACGGCAGGTCGTTTGCACGTTGACGAAAACCTGATGACCGAATTGAAAAATATTAAGGCAGCAGTTGAACCAGATGAAATTCTGTTTACTGTGGATGCGATGACAGGGCAAGATGCTGTTAACGTAGCGAAAGCCTTTAATGAACAGTTAGGTATAACAGGGGTTATCTTAACTAAGCTTGATGGTGACACGCGTGGTGGGTCTGCCTTGTCTATTCGTTCGGTTACAGGTAAACCAATTAAGTTTACCGGTCAAGGAGAAAAGCTTGACGACATCGAACCATTCTACCCAGATCGTATGGCATCTCGTATCCTAGGTATGGGAGATATGTTAACGCTGATTGAGCGTGCACAACAAGATTACGATGAAGATAAGGCTAAAGAAATGGCTGAAAAGATTCGTGAGAATACATTTGACTTTAATGATTTCATCGATCAAATGGACCAAGTTTCTAATATGGGACCAATTGAAGATCTATTAAAAATGATTCCAGGAATGAGTAATTTACCAGGAATTGACCAAGTTAAAGTTGATCCAAAAGATATGGCTCATATGAAGGCTATTGTCATGTCTATGACACCAGAAGAACGTGAGAATCCTGATTTACTTTCACAAAGCAGACGTCGTCGTATATCTAAAGGATCAGCGCGCTCATTACAAGAAGTAAACCGTATGATCAAACAATTTAATGAGTCACGTAAAATGATGAACCAAATGTCTAAGGGTAATTTTGCTGGTATGGAAGGTCTCTTAGGTAACGGTCCAAAAGGCAAGTTAGGTCAACTAGCTATGAAACAAATGTCTCGAAAACTAGGCAAAAAGAAGAAAAAGAAAAAAAGATAAGACTGTAAAGAAAAAATACTTTACAAGCTCATATTAAACTGGTATGATAGCTCTTGTGAGATTGAGATAGATGGAGGTGTATTTAAAAAATGGCAGTTAAAATTCGTCTAAAACGTATGGGTTCTAAAAGAAATCCATTCTACAGAATTGTTGTAGCTGATTCCCGCGCACCACGTGATGGTCGCTTCATCGAGAAAGTTGGTACTTACAACCCAGTTGTTGAACCAGCAGAAATCAAATTTGATGAGGAATTAGTTTTAAAATGGTTAGCAAATGGTGCACAACCATCTGATACTGTAAGAAACTTACTTTCCCAAGAAGGTATCATGAAGAAATTCCACGACTCTAAATTAGCTAAATAAGCTGTTTAGATTATTGTATTCAGAAGCATTCAATTCAACCAAAAGGATGGTGGTTTTATGCCTGATATTCAAGAATTGATTCTTACAATGGTGGCGCCCCTAGTTGAGCATCAAGATGACATCACGATTGATATTAAGGAAACCAAAGAGTTTTATGAATATCACCTTGCTGTTCATCCAGATGATGTGGGACGCGTCATTGGCAAACAAGGTCGAGTTGCTCGCGCAATTCGTACGATTGTGTATAGTGTTCGGACTAAAAAATCGAAGCGTGTTCGTCTAGTTATAGAGGGAGCAGAGTAGGTTTTTAAGACACTATTAGAACAGATACATACAAACAAAAGCGGACATTCATTTGAAAAGGTGAACTTGTCCCTTTTTTTGTATTAAAAGAAAAAATAAAGAGGTGATCAGATGGAGAATTATTTAGCAGTTGGTAAGATCGTTAATACCCAAGGATTAAAGGGCGAAGTTCGCGTAATCTCAGTGACAGACTTCGTTAATGAACGCTATAAAAAAGGCGCTTTATTAACTATTTTTCAAGATGGCAAAGAAACCGTTGAAGTAACCGTTAAGAGCCACCGTAAGCATAAAAACTTTGATTTACTAACATTTGAGAACCATCCCCGCATTGAAGATGTTGAAATCTATAAAGGATCTGAGCTAAAAGTTTCTAAAGAACACATCCAAGAGCTTGAAGGGGAAGACTATTACTACCATCAAATTATTGGCCTATCGGTTGTGACTGATGAAGGCGAAGAGCTAGGCGAAATTAAAGAAATTCTGTCACCTGGAGCCAATGATGTTTGGGTTGTCAAAGGTAAGGCGAAAAAAGACATTCTACTCCCTTACATTGATGATGTTGTTAAAGAAGTTAACTTAGAAGAAGGACGCGTAGTGGTTAGCATTATGGAAGGACTGTTAGATTAATGAGAATTGATATTTTAACCCTCTTTCCTACTATGTTTGAAGGACCACTAAGCGAATCGATTATTGGAAAAGCCATTGAAAAGGACTTGCTTTCGATTGAAACGACAAACTTTCGTGATTTTTCTGATAATAAACACAATATGGTGGATGACTATCCCTTTGGTGGCGGAGCAGGTATGCTGCTTAAAGCACAACCGATTGTAGATAGTATTGATGCTATTAAAGAGGCTTACCCTGAGACGAAAAAAAGAATTATTTTGATGGATCCAGCTGGGCAAACCTACAACCAAGCTTTAGCAGAGGAACTGGCGCAAGAAGAGCACTTAGTATTTATTTGTGGCCATTATGAAGGTTTTGACGAACGGATTAAAGCACATGTGACTGATGAAATTTCAATCGGTGACTTTATTCTAACGGGTGGCGAACTTGGTGCGATGGTCATTGTTGATAGTGTGGTTCGCTTATTGCCAGAAGCATTGGGTAATACGCTATCCAATCAAACCGATTCATTCTCAACAGGTTTATTGGAACACCCACAATACACGCGTCCTCGCGATTTTAGAGGCGATGAAGTACCCGAAGTGTTATTCAGTGGGAACCATGCTAAGATTGCTGAATGGCAAGAAAAAGCATCCCTACGCAAGACATTAGAGAGACGCCCTGACTTGTTGGAAGAGATTATACTAACGAAACAACAGGAAAAATGGCTACAAGAAATTAAAGCAGAAATGGATCAGCTATAAAGAAAAAATACTTTACAGCTATTCGAAACTATGTTAAACTCTTACGAGTGAGTAGGAAACTACTCGAGATAACGATATTCCGCTGATAGAAGAAATCTATGCATGAATGTTTGTTGGAAGGAGAAAAAGAAATGAACTTAATCGAATCAATTACACAAGAACAATTACGTAATGATATTCCTGATTTCCGTCCTGGAGACACTGTTCGTGTTCACGCACGCGTTGTTGAAGGAACTAGAGAACGTATTCAGTTGTTCGAAGGCGTTGTTATCAAACGTCGTGGACAAGGAATCAGCGAAACTTACACTGTTCGTAAAATGTCTAACGGTGTTGGGGTTGAACGTACATTCCCAATCCACACTCCACGTGTAGCACAAATCGAAGTTGTTCGTCACGGTAAAGTACGTCGTGCGAAACTATACTACTTGCGTGCATTACACGGAAAAGCTGCTCGTATCGCAGAACGTCGTCGTTAAGATTAACTCTTTCGATAAACGTGAACCCAGTCATTATGGCTGGGTTCTTTTTGTTATTTGGCAAATGCTTGGATTTCCTATAGAATAGCTGAGTGGATGTTTCAGTATGTATCAATTAGAATAGTCAGTTTGTAAAATTGAGCTATTTTTTTATTTTCAACTAGGCACCGTTTTCATTTATGTTATACTAAAAGCAGTAAGTTTGAGAGGGGAAACTGTTGTGCAGATTTTAGATGAACTAGATAAATTATTCGCAGAGAAAAAATTACCATTAAAGAAACAAGAAATTGTTAATAACCAAACTTTATATCAAGGATCATTTATGGCAGGTCCTGGTAGAAAAGTACCATTTGGTATTGTTGTCATTAATGGCGAAGGTGTTGTTGATTTCCAGATTACCTTTAAACAAATCGCTTATCTAACAAACTACAGCGACAAAACACAACTATTAGAAGTTCTAAACGAGTTGAATTTAACGAAAGCTTTCTATTATAAAGTATGCTTAGCTAATGACGGCGAAGTTTTAATGAAGACAATGGCGAAAACAACCGAAGATGTTCGCCCACTTTATGAAATGCTAGTTGTAGGATCAAATGTCGTGAAGCACGTTTTAGAAGAAGTTGAAAAAATTACAGGCCCAGCCGAATAAGAGGAGCTGAATCAGGTGGATGATAAACTAACACTCTACTATGAGTCAGATAGCATGACATTAACTGGTAGCCAAGAAGATTGGACGCTTAAAAGAGACAAAGGTTACTCACCTGTTCAAAGCCTCGTTGCTGCAGCAGCAGCTTGCGGTGCTTATGTATACCAAGAAGTTCTCGAGAATTCTAAGGTAGCATTTGAATTTGAAAAAGTGATCGCTTCTTATACAAGAGATACAGAAGACCGAGTAGGCCCAATTGATAGTATTATCCTCACGTTTTATTTGAAGGTTACTGAAGACCAACAAGATAAAGCTATTCGCTGTCTGAAGCTTGTATCAAGAAATTGTCCGGTGATTCAATCGTTGGATCCAAAAATAAAAGTTATAGAAACAGCCGAATTTATATAATGAACAGCTTGTAGGAAATTCTTCCTACAAGCTGTTTTTTATTTTGTATAGTGACTTAAAAACAACTTCAGCTCCAAATTTTGCCCTGAAGTTGTTCAAAAAGCGATTTTAACCGACTTCAGGAAGAAAAAAGAAGCTGAAGTTGTTCAAAAAGCAGATTCGACCGACTTCAGCTAGAAAATAACACCTGAAGTTGTTTTTTTAAGACTAACTACAAAAAATCCCCTACTCAGCAACCTGAATAGGGGAGACATTCTTATAAACTAAAGTAATGTTCTAGATAAAGGGCTAGGCCGTCCTCGTCATTAGTAAAAGTAGTGACATCATTGGCAACAGAGCGAAGACGGTCAATACCATTCTTCATCATAACGCCATGACCGGCATAATCAAGCATCTCAAAGTCGTTATCTTCGTCACCAAAAGCAAGAATGTCTTGGCGATCAATATCATAGTAGCTCGCCACTTGATCAACACCGATTGCTTTTTGAATGCCAGGAGCAACGATTTCCAAACAAGGTAGTGAACCACCCCAAGTGCGCACTGATAAAGTCTCGCTACCATATTCCTCTAACAAACGTTGACGGATGGATTCTTGTCTTGCTTCATCAATATAAAGGTTTAATGATGTGGGATTGCTATCCAATTTGCTTTGACTTGTGACAAGAGTAGACGGGGTATTTGCTGGGAAAAATTCACTCGGCGGAATTTTAACAGTTGAAGAATAAAGTGTTTCTTGACCTTCAATTGTTAGCCAGTTATAGCCTAAATCATCTTGTTTTGCCAAAATATCCATAACTAAGTTAGAATCAATTGTTTTGTGGTAATAGCTCGACCAATTTTTGCTGCCTGGCATATGGCAAAGTGCCCCATTAAAATTAACCATTGGCGATTTCAAACCTAATTCCGAATAGAAATGCTTACTGTTACGATATGGTCGGCCAGTTGCAATTAAAATATGATGCCCATCTTCTTGCAGAAGCTGGAGTGTTTGAACGGTTTTTTTAGATAACAATGATTGATTGTTGAGGGTTGTCCCATCTAAATCAATCGCAATAAGTTTTTTATTCATTTTGTTAAAAGTTTCCTTTCGTGTACTGGAATTTGTCATCTTATGTTACACTAAATACTAAGAAATAGCTATAGAATTCGCTTATATCAGGAGGAAGCCATGATTTCAATAGAAAGAAAAGTCATTAACCAATTACCCATAATAGAAATGGTCGACTATAAACTGAAAGAAGAAAAATGCCCGCTGGTCGTTTTTTTTCACGGTATTACTGGACAAAAAGAAAAAAGTTTAGAAGCTGGCTATGAACTTGCACAAAAAGGTTTCCGTGTCATCTTGCCGGACGCTTTTTTACATGGCGAGCGAAAAACTGAATACTACGATGGTCCAAAAGAAATGGAGTTTTGGTCGATTGTTCGACATAATGTAGAAGAATTGCCGGTTCTGGTTGATTATTACCAAGCTCGTGATCTCATTTATAATGGCAAAATTTCAGTAGCAGGATTATCAATGGGCGGCATTACAACCTGCATAGCTCTTGCCAAGTATCCTTGGATTTACTCAGCTGCATCATTAATGGGGAATCCAGATCCGATTGGCTTTACAAAATGGTTAGTAACCTCATCTTGGGTAGAAGGAATGCCTGATATAAAAACTGCTGATATTGAATCAACAATGGCAGCATTCAAACCATTCAGTTTACAAGAACATCCTGAAAAAATAGCAGGACGTCCGTTTTACATTTGGCATGGTAAGGAAGATAATAGTGTACCGTTTAGCCAAACAGAAGCCTTCGTTTCCATGGTTAAAGGTAAGACATACGCTAGTCAAATGGAATACGATTACTACGAAGGACATGGTCATAAAGTACCGAATGATGTCTTTGTGAAAACAGCGCAATTTTTAGCCTTGCAATAGAGGATTGAAAAACACTTGCAAACTTGCTATGATAAACCCAACCCTTCGTAAAGGAGTGAACAAACTATGTCAGAAAATTATACGCTAGAAGAAATAGACGAAATAAAAGAACGTGTCTTAATGGCCTTAGAACAAGTTATCGATCCTGAACTAGGGATTGACATTGTGAATTTAGGTTTAATATATGAAGTTTTGATAGAAGAAAATGGTTTTTGCCAAGTGAATATGACCCTTACAACGATGGGTTGCCCACTAGCAGATGTCATTACAGATGAGATCCACCGTGCTTTAAAATCAGTCCCAGAAGTAACGGATATTAAAGTAAAATTAGTTTGGTATCCAGCGTGGACAACTGAACGCATGAGTCGCTATGCGCGTATTGCATTGGGGATACGCTAATACAATAGAGAAGCAGTTAAGAAATTATTTTCTTAACTGCTTTTTTATTGAAATCCCCTTCAAATTCATTAAATATTTATACAAAAAAGTCGGATTATTCTATTTTATCCTAAGTTTTGATCTGATAAGCTATGTCTATGTTTGGGAAGCGCATACAAAAAAGTAGCACGATAATGAACTAGGAAAGTAGGACAATCATGAAGAAACGTTATGTACAAGTTGGAACAGGGGGGCGGGCTCGCTTTTTCTATGAAGCGATTGCTGGGACCTATCATGAAACAAGTGAAGTAGTTGGATTTTGTGATATTTCACAAACGAGAATGGATTTTGCGAATACATTACTAGAGCGGCATGGTCATCCAAAGGTGCCGACTTATCACTATACAAAGTTTGACCAAATGTTGGATGAATTGAAGCCTGATTTTGTTATTGTTACAACGGTTGATCGCTCTCATCATGATTATATTATTCGGGCTATGGAAAAGGGCTATGATGTTATTTCAGAAAAACCGATGACGATAGATGAAGAAAAGGCGCAAGCCATTATTGATGCTGAAAAACGAACAGGTCGTTCGCTGCGGGTAACCTTTAATTATCGCTATGCTCCGCATAATACGAAGATTCGTGAGTTGATTCGAGATAGGGTGATTGGTGATGTGTTCTCCATTCACTTTGAGTGGTTATTAAATACAGAACATGGGGCTGATTATTTTAGAAGGTGGCACCGTAATAAGGTGAATAGTGGTGGTTTATTGGTTCATAAATCAACTCATCACTTTGACCTCGTTAATTTCTGGTTAAATAGCTATCCTAAGACAGTATTTGCCTTTGGCGACTTGAATTTCTATGGTATGAAAAATGCTGAAAAACGTGGCGTAACAGACTTTTATTATCGCAGCACCGGTTCTCCAGCGGCCAAAGATGATCCGTTTGCCATCGATTTAAATAGCAATGAAGAGTTGCGTGAACTTTATTTAAAAGCGGAAGCAGATAGTGGCTATATCCGAGATCGAAGTGTATTTTCAGATGATATATCGATTGAAGATACGCTCGGTGTAACGGTTAAATACCAAAGTGGTACCATTTTAACTTATTCGTTGAATGCTTATATGCCTTGGGAAGGCTTTAATATTTCATTTAATGGGAGTAAGGGTCGTATTGAAATGAAGGTCGTTGAAAAATCTTATATCAATGCGGGTGGCGACAAGGAGAATGAGGGCGCGCTTGAAGTGAAATCGATTATGGTTTATCCGATGTTTGATGCGCCTTATGAGGTTGCTATTGAAGATGGCGAAGGCGGGCATGGTGGTGGTGATCCAATCCTATTGAATGAATTGTTTGGAGTTGCTGACCATGATCCGTTTAATCGAGCGGCGAGTCATATTGATGGGGCTATGTCTATTTTAACAGGTGTAGCAGCTAATCAATCCATTGCATCTGGTTTAGCTGTTCAGATTAAAGATTTGATTGATTTATAGGAATGAGGGCATGATGGTCAAACATCGTGCTCTATTTTTTTGACCTTAGTTGACCATAGGCGTATAATAACCTTAGAATCATAAGAGAGGTGGTCACTATGCAAGGAGATAAAATGACTCATGCCGTTCAAGAAGCGCTGGCAGAAGCACAGCAAGTGGCAATGACACGAAAGCACCAATTCATCGAAATTCCTCATCTATGGAAAGTACTGATTCAACCCAATGAGCTTGCGACTAATATTTATAGTGATTTAGGGTTAGCTATTGATCAGTTTGAAACGACAATAGATAAGGAATTGGATAAGATTTCTCAAGTATCAGGAGCAACTGTTCAATATGGGCAACAGTTTGGTCAAGGTTTATATCAATTGTTGACTGAGGCTAATCGTATCATGACAGATTTTCAGGATGAGTATTTATCAACGGATGTCTTGTTATTAGCACTGATGACTTTTTCAAATCACCCGTTAGTGGTGCATTTGAATCAGTATAATATTAATCAAGAGCGTCTAAAAGAAAAAATAGCGGAAATAAGGGGAGGCGATCGTGTGACATCACAAGACCAAGAAAATAACTATCAAGCTTTGGAAAAATATGGGATTGACCTCGTTCAAGCAATGAAGAGTGGGAAGCATGATCCTGTTATTGGCCGAGATGAAGAGATTAGGGATGTTATTCGGATCTTATCACGTAAAACAAAGAATAACCCTGTCTTGATTGGTGAACCAGGTGTTGGAAAAACAGCTATTGTGGAAGGATTAGCGCAACGTATCGTTCGAAAAGATGTGCCGGATAACTTACGGGACAAAACGATTTTTTCACTCGATATGGGGGCGCTGATTGCGGGCGCAAAATATCGGGGCGAGTTTGAAGAGCGTTTGAAAAGTGTGTTAAAAGAGGTCAAGAAGAGTGATGGTCGTATTATTTTATTTATTGATGAAATCCATACGATTATTGGTGCAGGTAAAACAGAAGGTAGCATGGATGCTGGAAATTTACTAAAACCAATGCTAGCTCGTGGCGAGCTACATTGTATTGGTGCGACAACCTTAGATGAATACCAACAAAACTTTGAAAAAGATAAGGCACTTGAGCGGAGATTCCAAAGAGTTATCGTCAATGAACCAACTGTTGAGGATACCATCACTATTTTAAGAGGATTGAAGGAACGGTTTGAAATCCACCACAGTGTAACCATTCACGACAATGCCTTAGTAGCCGCAGCAACTTTATCAAACCGCTATATCACAGAGCGCTTTTTGCCTGACAAGGCGATTGATTTGGTCGATGAGGCTTGTGCAACCATTAAAGTAGAAATGAACTCTATGCCAACCGAATTAGACCAAGTAACCAGACGCTTGATGCAGCTAGAAATTGAAGAGGCGGCTTTAAAGCAAGAATCTGATGATCTGAGCCTGCATCGTTTAGAGGTCATTCGAAATGACTTGGCCGATTACAGAGAAGAAGCGAATCGTCTCAAGATGAAATGGGAGATTGAAAAGGAAGAGGCTGAAACAGTTCGTTCAAAACGTGAGGAATTGGAAACAGCTAGACGACAACTAGAGGATGCGGAAGCTGAGTATGATCTTGAAAAAGCAGCCGTATTAAGACACGGCACCATACCGCAACTTGAAAAAGAAGTAGCCAGTCTAGAAAAAAGCCATCAAGATGCTGCTAAAAAAGAGAGCAAGCTGGTACAAGAATCCGTTACCGAAAATGAAATCGCAGTTGTAGTCGAACGGTTAACAGCTATACCAGTGAAACGATTGGTTGAAGGAGAGAAAGAAAAGTTACTCTCTCTAGCTGATACCCTACATAAACGTGTGATTGGTCAAGATGAAGCTGTGGAGAGCGTTACTAATGCTGTTTTACGTTCACGAGCTGGTTTACAATCGTCACAGAGACCGATTGGATCATTCTTATTCCTTGGACCAACAGGTGTTGGGAAAACTGAATTAGCAAAAGCATTAGCAGAAAGTCTATTTGATTCAGAAGACCATTTAGTGAGAATTGATATGAGTGAATATATGGAAAAATTTGCTGTTAGTCGTTTAGTTGGAGCACCTCCTGGTTATGTGGGGTATGAAGAAGGTGGCCAGTTAACAGAAGCAGTTCGAAGAAGTCCTTATACAATCGTTTTACTAGATGAAATTGAAAAAGCCCATCCTGATGTCTTTAACATTCTTCTACAAGTGATGGATGATGGACGATTGACCGATTCGAAAGGGCGGACAGTTGATTTTAAAAATACTATTTTGATTATGACAAGTAATCTAGGATCGCCACTATTGTTAGATAATTTAGCAATGGATGGTAGCATTAAGGATGAAGGACGAAAACAAGTGATGGATTTGTTAAAAGCGAGCTTTAAACCAGAATTCTTAAACCGTATAGACGATACCGTTTTGTTCTCGCCACTCACTCCAAATGATATTCATCTGATTGTGAATAAGATAATGGGCGACTTGCAAAACCGTCTGGCTGATAAACAAATCACCCTTCATGTCACAGAAGAACTTAGTCAGTGGATTGCAGAGAATGCGTATGACCCTCATTATGGAGCGCGTCCTTTAAGACGATTTATTACCAACCATATTGAAAATGCGCTTGCTAAGGAGATTATAAAAGGGAACGTTAGTGAACATCAAACTGTTTCTTTAACCGTTGAAAATGGGCAAGTCATTATTTCAAGTCAATAAAATAAATAAATTGAAGCGACAACAACGTTAATGAAATTTACTCGGTTGTCGCTTTATTTATTTTCAAATTTAAGATAAAATATAAAGTAGAACGAACGACAGAACATACAGGAGGTGAAAGAAATGCTTTTTCTGGCTATTGGCTTCATTTGTTTAGTCATCATGCTCTTTACCAACAAGTTTTATGTTTTTGGTGGTTTATCAATTATTAGTTTTTTTATTTACTTTATTTTGGTAGGAACCGGAACATGGGTAACCTTTTTACTCTTCTTAGCAGGTATATTCTTATTAATTTTAGAAATTTTTATTCCAGATTTTGGATTGATAGGGATTACTGGTGTGGTCTTGTTGGGCTTAGGTTATCTCTCCAATCAAAACGATTTATGGGGAAGTTTACTGGATTTAGGGTTAGCAATTGTGATAGCAGTTATAACGGCTTATATTTTATTGAAGAAGGGCTATACCTTCTTGCCAGGCAAGAGTAGCTTAATATTAGGAACAGCTCTTGAAAAAAATAGAGGCTATTCAACCGCTAAAGATTATTCGCTATTTCTTGGTAAAACGGGAACAGCATCAACCACGCTTCGTCCATCAGGAAAAGCTGACATTGATGGTCAAACGCTAGATGTGGTTAGCGATGGTGCGATTATTCGAGAAGGGTCGCGTGTTCAAGTCATTCATGTAGAAGGAATAAAAATTATTGTTAAGGAGCTGGTTTAATTATGCAAGAAGGTATTCAAGGCAGTATCATCGGTGTCGTTATTATAGCTGTCATCGTCATATTGATATTATCGTTATTTTTCCGTTTTGTACCGGTTGGATTATGGATTACGGCTTATTTTTCAGGAGTAAAGCTGAAAATCTCAGATTTAATTGGAATGCGTTTGAGACGTGTAGCTCCTAGTTTAGTTGTTCAACCTTTGATTAAAGCAACTAAAGCAGGGTTGATTATTGATACAAGCGAGCTTGAGGCTCATTACTTGGCAGGTGGAGATATCAACTTAGTTATTGATGCCTTAATCGCAGCGCAACGTGCGAACATTGAATTGGAGTTTGAGCAAGCTGCAGCTATTGATTTAGCAGGGCGTAATGTGTTTGAAGCCGTACAAGTATCGGTAAACCCTAAAGTTATTGAAACACCTATTATTGCTGGTGTAGCGATGAATGGTATTGAAGTAAAGGCAAAAGCTAAAGTAACTGTACGTGCAAATATCGAGCGACTTGTTGGTGGTGCGGGTGAAGAAACGATTATTGCCCGTGTTGGTGAAGGGATTGTTACAACTGTAGGGTCTGCTAAAGCGCACTCACAAGTTTTAGAAAATCCTGATTCAATTTCACAAACGATTTTACGTAAAGGGTTGGACTCCGGAACAGCTTTCGAAATCCTATCGATTGATATTGCGGACGTTGATGTCGGTCGTAACGTTGGTGCGAAATTACAAGCAGAACAAGCTGAAGCTGATAAGCGTGTGGCACAAGCTAAAGCGGAAGAAAAACGATCATTGGCAGTTGCTGAAGAGCAAGAAATGATTGCTGAAGTTCAAAGACAACGTGCTAAAGTTGTTGAAGCTGAGGCGCAAGTGCCCTTAGCAATGGCTGAAGCACTTCGTTCAGGTAATCTAGGTGTGATGGATTATTATAAAATGAAAAATATTACAGCAGATACCGATATGAGAAATTCACTGTCAGGAAATAAAGATAGAAGTGATTCGTAATGGTCCTATTATGGCAACTATTTAACTTAGCGATTATTATCGTCATGGTCGGTTTATGGGGGCTTTTCATCAAAAACCTACTTAATGAAGTTCACAAAGGAAAAAAACGAGCAAAAGACAATCAATGGCGGCAAGCTTCTGTTAAAAAACAGACACAACAGCAATCTAATAGACAAATGAGAAATCAACAATTGCAAAGGGCGAGAAACGTTCAGTCAACAAGAAATAGAAATGAGCAACAACAATCGTCAAGAAGAAATACAACGTCTATTCGTTTGAAAGAATTGTTAAAATATAAACCTGCTGATCTTTATGGCTTATTAAAAGAGTCCTTGCCAGACCAATATAAGCAAGAAATTCAGGCTGTCTTTAATTCACCAAATTCAGAGGTTGAATTAATTAAGTTTATTAGAAGACCTGATGTTTGGCCAACGGTTAAAAAAAACTTATCAGAAATAGCTAGTGGTCGTCATGAAAAGTCATCAATGATGGAAGATTACAAGATAACAAATGAAGCGCCTATTCTTTCAGAAACAGAGGAAGATGAATTAGATTGGCAATCGTTGGATCAAGAGAGTGATGTGTTCCAAGAAGAGTACGATCAATACGCCAAACAGTTTGACATTATAGTGGATAAAATGTTACAAACTAGCGAAGGACTAGCAGTGGAACCATCACTCAATAGGAAGACACATTCAAGCCATTCTAAAAAAGAGCGACAACGTCAAAAAGAATGGCTAAGAGAAGCAGTCATCGCGCAAACGATTTTAGAACGACCAGATTTTTAATGAAAAAGAGGAATACCATGTCACGTCTTTTAGGTGTCAATACGCTTGTTTTTAATGAAGAGTTAAGTGAAGGAACGGTTCAACAGTTAACCTATATTAAGACGATTAAGGAGCTAGGCTTTTCTTTTGTTGAAATTCGAAGAGAGTTTCTTCGGAATCTTACGGGAGAATTGTTAGAGACTAGGACAGAGGCAGAACGTTTTCATATGCCATTGTCTTACTCCGTCCCTTCCGTTTTATTTGAATCAAGAGAAATTAATCCTGCTTTAACGACTTATTTTGAAGAAGCAAGAATGATGGGTGCTATCCAAGTGAAGGTCACACTGGGTGATTACCAGGGCTTACAAGAAAAACATGTTGAGAGTCTTAATCAGTTATTCAAGCAGTATCCTGATATTCAATTAACGATTGAAAATGATCAGACTATTGAGGGCGGCTCGGCAAAAGCTTTGTCTGATTTTATCTTCGTTGCTCATTCCGAGCAATTACCGATTCAATTGACCTTTGACACCGGAAATGTTCTATACATTCAAGAATTAGCCGAAGAAGCAGCTGTTGTTCTAAAGGATTATGTCAACTATATTCATATTAAAAATGTGAAACAGACACCAGACCATCAGCTTGAACTTGCTTTAATTGAGACAGGAGAAATTGATATACAAGATGTATTGGCTGTTTTTCCAGAAAATATTCCAGCAGCAATTGAGTACCCATGTGGTAATAAAGAAACAGCAATTGATGTTTTAAAAGCTGAAAAAGAACAACTAATCTACTAAAAACGAGAGTAAGTAAATCGTCTTTCAGACGGTGAGCTTACTCTCATTTTTATTTCAAGACGAAAGTAACTGTGATATACTGTGTAATGATTAGTTTCAGAAGGAAGGGAATAAATTGACTGAACCAGCAATCCGTTATCGGTTAATAAAAAAAGAAAAACATACTGGCGCTAGATTGGGTGAGATTATTACACCTCATGGGACATTTCAAACTCCTATGTTTATGCCAGTTGGAACATTGGCAACTGTTAAATCAATGGCTCCAGAAGAATTAAAAGATATGGGCTCACAAATTATTTTGAGTAATACCTATCACTTGTGGCTACGTCCTGGTGCTGACCTTGTGGAAGAAGCAGGTGGTCTGCACAAATTTATGAACTGGGACAAAGGAATTTTAACTGATTCTGGCGGCTTCCAAGTATTCTCTTTAGCAGAGAATCGTAAAATTACAGAAGAAGGTGTTCATTTTAGAAACCATTTGAATGGTTCGAAAATGTTCCTATCACCTGAAAAAGCAATTGACATTCAAAATAAATTAGGTGCAGATATTATTATGAGCTTTGATGAGTGTCCACCATTTGATGAGAGCTATGATTATATCAAGCGATCTGTTGAACGGACAAGTCGTTGGGCAGAGCGTGGCATGAAGGCTCATAAAAAGTCAGATCAACAAGGCTTATTTGGTATTATTCAAGGAGCAGGTTACAAAGACTTGCGTATGCAAAGTGCTAAGGACCTCGTTGGCATGGATTTCCCAGGCTATTCTATCGGTGGTCTATCTGTTGGTGAAACAAAAGAAGAAATGAATGAAGTTTTGGATTATATTACGCCTGTTATTCCAGACCATAAACCAAGGTATTTAATGGGTGTTGGTGCACCAGATTCGTTAATTGATGGCGTTATTCGTGGAGTCGATATGTTTGATTGCGTGTTGCCAACGCGAATTGCGCGTAATGGAACATGTATGACAAGCAAAGGTCGCTTAGTCGTTAAAAATGCCATTTATGAGCGTGATTTCCGTCCATTAGATGAGAACTGTTCATGCTATACGTGTCAAAACTATACACGAGCTTATATCCGTCATTTATTTAAAGCAGATGAAACATTTGGTCTTCGTTTAACGAGTTACCATAATCTACACTTCTTAATTAATTTGATGACACAAGTTCGTCAAGCCATTATGGATGATAACTTGTTAGAATTCCGAGAAGCCTTTATGGAAGAATACGGCTATAATCAAAAAAATGCTAAAAAATTCTAAAATAACTGGTAAGTAAGCTCTTACTTTGGTAAAGTTTGATGTATAGATTAAATTAATGGAGGAATTAACATGCCACAAGGACTAACAATGATTTT
Organism: Jeotgalibaca sp. PTS2502; assembly: GCF_001975685.1. Lineage (NCBI taxonomy): Bacteria > Bacillati > Bacillota > Bacilli > Lactobacillales > Carnobacteriaceae > Jeotgalibaca > Jeotgalibaca sp. PTS2502. The sequence goes on along the minus strand of NZ_CP019433.1, from coordinate 844,000 downwards.
ATTTTACGGACTAATATTTGGAGCGATGTACTTCATTCTAATCCGTCCTCAAAAGAAACAACAAAAGAAAACACAAGACATGCTAAATGAAATTAAATCTGGTGACAGCGTGATTACAATTGGCGGATTACATGGTGTTGTTGATGAAGTCGATACAACGAAACAAACTGTTACACTAGACTGTGAAGGTATTTTCTTAACATTTGAGAAACGAGCTATTTCACGCGTTGTCAAAGCATCTACTGTTTCAACAGATGCAGGTACCATTGAGGCAGACGAAATCGTTCAAGAAATAGAAGAAACGAACGAATAGTTCTTATTCAAAATGGAGTGATGAGCGAATGACTGAAGAAAATACTGATTTCTATGAAGAATTGCGTCCATGGTTTGAATTAAAGGTATCGGAATTTTCTAAAGAAGGTTATTCGAACATCGAAACAGATGATCTAATCTTATGTTTTAAGAGCTTTGTCTGGAAACATTCCATACCGTCCTATTATTATCAGCAAGTAGCCGATATTCTTAACGCATCTGTTAATCAATACTTTGATTACAAATCGTTAGAAGCACAAGTTTATAATGTATCGTCACTTGAGGAAATAAATTTTGAAGAATTTTTTTAAAAAGCTGAAAAGAGTCGCAAATTTCAAATTGCGACTCTTTTTTTATCTGTATTGTTCATTTAATCACAAAAGCGCTTTCATTGCTATTAAATAGATAATGAAACAGTTTCGCTTTTATATAGGCGTTTGTTATACTTGTGAATTATTTTACAAAAGGGTATTTACTTTTGAAAACAGCTGTAATATAATAACTTGTGAAAAGAAGAACAAAAAAAGGGGATGACTTTTTATGGCAGAAGTAAAAGTAAAAGACGTTCAGAAAACATCACAAGATATTATTAATGGTCTAACAACTAAAGGGTTAAAAGCTCTTGAAAAAATGGAACAATTAGACCAAGAAAAAATAGATAACATTGTTAGACATATGGCGTTATCAGCGCTTGATCAACATATGGCATTAGCTAAAATGGCCGTAGAAGAAACAGGGCGTGGTGTTTATGAAGATAAATGTTTGAAAAATATTTATGCTTCAGAAAATATTTGGCATAACATTAAAAAAAATAAAACAGTCGGCATTATTGAAGATAATGAAGTTGATCAAATTATTAAAGTTGCAGCACCACTTGGTGTACTTGCAGGGATTATACCAACAACAAATCCAACATCAACAACAATCTTCAAATCACTTATTTCGATGAAAACACGCAATCCAATTATTTTCTCTTTCCACCCAAGTGCAGAAAAGTGTTCGATTGCAACAGCTAAAGTGCTGTACCAAGCAGCGCTTGAAGCTGGTGCACCTGAAGATTGTATTCAATGGATTGATGGTGTTTCAATGGAGAAAACAAATTTATTAATCCACCATCCAGATGTAGCAGCTGTCCTTGCAACAGGTGGATCAGCAATGGTAAAGGCTGCTTATTCAACTGGAAAACCAGCTCTTGGTGTAGGACCGGGTAACGTGCCTGCATATGTTGAAAAAACAGCTAATGTTAAAAAAGCGGTCAACGATTTGATTGTTTCAAAAACATTTGATAATGGTATGATTTGTGCTTCTGAACAAGCAGCGATTGTCGATAAAGAAATTTACGACGAGGTTAAACAAGAATTCATTAAGAGACGTGCTTATTTCGTGAAAGAAAAAGAAATCGCTAAGTTAGAAGCTGCGATTATGCGTGAAGACAAACAAGCAATTAATCCGCAAATTGTTGGGATGCCAGCTGTTAAGATTGCTGAATTAGCAGGTATTAAAGTGCCAGAAGATACAAAATTGATTATTGTTGAATTAGAAGGTGCAGGAGCTGACTACCCATTATCAAGAGAAAAATTATCACCTGTGTTAGCAATGATGAAATCAAACTCAACTGACCATGCCTTTGACTTATGTAAGGCGATGCTTGATTTGGATGGTCTTGGTCACTCAGCGTGTATTCACACAACCGATGATCAGTTGGTTGAAGAATTTGGGAAACAAATGAAGGCGTGTCGTATTTTAGTGAACTCACCAACTGCTCAAGGTGGTATCGGTGGACTATACAACAACAATATTCCATCATTAACACTTGGCTGTGGTTCTTACGGAAGAAACTCTGTATCTGGTAACGTTTCTGCCTTTGATTTACTAAATATTAAAACCATCGCTAAAAGGAGAAATAATATGCAGTGGATTAAAGTTCCTGACAGAATTTATTTTGAAGAAAACTCAGTTCGCTACTTACGTGACATGAGAGACATTGAACGTGTATTCATCGTTTGTGATGAGGGCATGATGAAACTAGGTTATGTTGACATTGTACTTGAGCAACTAAAACGTCGTAAAAATAAAGTAGTTTATACAATTTTCTCTGATGTTGAACCAAACCCTTCAACGAATACAGTTAATCGTGGAACTGAAAAAATGCGAGATTTCAAGCCAGATACGATTATTGCAATCGGTGGTGGTTCACCAATGGATGCTGCTAAGGCAATGTGGTTATTCTATGAACATCCAGAAAGTAACTTCTTCGGAGCGAAACAAAAATACCTTGATATTCGTAAACGGACTTACAAGATTGAACCGATGGAAAAAGCGCAATTGGTATGTATTCCAACAACATCAGGGACTGGTTCTGAAGTAACACCATTTACAGTTATTACAGACAGTGAAACACATATTAAATACCCATTAGCAGACTACGCACTAACACCAGATGTGGCAATCGTCGATCCACAATTCGTTTACAGTGTTCCAAAAGTAGTAACAGCAGATACAGGTATGGATGTTCTAACCCATGCTATTGAATCTTATGTTTCTGTTCTTGCAAATGACTATACAAGAGGATTGAGTTTACAAGCTATTAAATTAATCTTTGACCACTTAAGAGATTCTTATAATAAAGGTGATGCTTATTCTCGTGAAAAAGTACATAACGCATCAACGATTGCGGGTATGGCTTTTGCAAATGCCTTCCTAGGTATTTCTCACTCACTAGCACATAAAATTGGTGGGCTATGGAACCTTGTTCATGGTAGAACTAATGCAGTCTTGTTACCACACATTATTCGTTATAATGCTTCAGAACCTTCAAAATTAAGTATGTGGGCAAAATATGAATCATTCCGCGCTGATGAAGATTATGCAACGATTGCTCGCTATATTGGTTTGAAAGGCAATACAACAGAAGAATTAGTTGAAGCTTTAGCAGATGCTGTTTACCAATTAGGTAAAGATGTGGGTATTAAAATGAGCTTCCAAGAAGAAGGCGTACCAGAAGACTGGTTGAAACGCGATGGCGATAAGCTTGCCGAATTAGCATTCGAAGACCAATGTACAACAGCTAATCCAAAACAACCGTTAATCAGTGAACTAAAACAAGTTCTAACAGCAGCATACTATGGCAAATAATTACGGTAAATAATAATTGAATTTATCTAACAAAGGGACTCGGGCAAACCGAGTCCCTTTGTTGCTCTCTAGGCTAAAAGAGATTATAATAGAAATGAATTTAGGGATACTTAAAAAAATAACTGTGGTAGCTTAAAATAAACTAGAAGAAGCGAGGTGAGCAGGTTGCGTTACGGTCTATTGACCTTTAAAGAACCAGAAAATAACCAAAATCGAAAAATTATCCATATTGATATGGATGCTTTTTATGCTTCTGTTGAAGAACGAGATAATCCTAGCCTGAAAGGCAAAGCCGTTATCATTGCACGAGATCCTAGACAGACTGGTGGACGTGGGGTTGTAACAACAGCTAACTACGAAGCACGAAAATTTGGTGTTCACTCTGCTATGAGCGCTCAACTTGCTTATGAACAGTGTCCTCATGCTGTTTTTATTCCACCTCGGATGGATTATTATCGAACCGTATCAGCTCAAATTAGAGGCATTTTTCAACGCTATACGGATATAATTGAACCACTATCTTTGGACGAAGCATACTTAGACGTGACGAATAATAAAGTGAATCAGCCTAGCGCAACTTTGATTGCTAGGCAAATTCAAAGAGAAGTTTGGCAGGAACTCCATTTAACCTGTTCTGCAGGCGTGTCTTATAATAAGTTTCTAGCTAAAGTCGCATCGGATGTGAAGAAGCCGAGCGGAATAACGGTCATTGAACCAGAAAAAGCCCAAGCCTTTCTATTTGATCTACCAATTGAGAAATTTTACGGTGTTGGTAAACGAACCGCTGAAAAGTTAAAAGAGATGGCTATTTCAACGGGAGCAGACCTTTATCAACTATCAGCTAAAGTGTTGATTGATGATTTCGGAAAGATGGGCTACGTTTTGTACCGTAAGGTCAGAGGGATTGATAATAGTCCTGTCACGCCTAATCGAGAACGTAAGTCAATCGGTAAGGAGAACACTTATCGGAATTTTTTAGTGAGAGACGATCAGGTGGAAGAAGAGTTAAAGCATTTAGCTGGTTCAGTTGCCGATAGTCTTCGTAAACACAAGAAACACGGACAAGTTGTTGTTCTGAAAATTCGTTATGGTGATTTTACAACTTTAACGCGTCAGAAAAAACTGGCAGAGTTTATTAATAGTAGCGAAGACCTGTACTGGGAAGCAATGGAACTTTGGCAGGAACACGGCGATATTGACAAAGAAATTCGCCTTTTAGGCATTACAGTTAATCAACTGGCACCACAGTATTATCAAAATGTGCAATTACCCTTATGGGATAAAAATCATTTCAAGCAGGGAGAGACGTAATATGTTAGAAAGTTTTAGTCAACTCAGTCCAGTCATACAAGCGTTAATTGCTGGATTATTTACTTGGGGATGCACCGTAATTGGTTCTGCATTTGTATTCTTTTTTAAAAAAGTTAATCGAAAAATACTAGATGTGATGAGTGGGTTTGCTGCGGGGGTGATGATAGCAGCATCGTTTTGGTCGCTCTTAGCACCATCAATCTCATACGCAGAAGAAAATGGTTATGCAGCCTTTTCATGGGTTCCAGCAGCGATAGGATTCTTACTAGGGGGTGCTTTTTTAAGGTTAACAGATGCGATTATTCCCCATTTACACTTAGGAGAACCTATTGAAAACCGAGAAGGACTGGATACAGGAGCTTCACGTAATTTGCTCTTATTCTTAGCTATCACTATTCACAATATTCCAGAAGGGTTAGCAGTGGGTGTTGCATTTGGAGCAGCAGCTCATGGGATAGCAACTGATAACACACTGATGAGCGCCATTGGTTTGGCTTTAGGGATTGGCTTACAAAATATTCCAGAGGGTTCTGCTCTTTCTATGCCGATTCGAGCAGAAGGACATAGCAGATGGAAGGCGTTTAATTTAGGGCAGCTATCTGCTATCGTTGAGCCTGTTGCTGCGGTTATTGGAGCAGCTGCGGTCCTATCCATGCAAGCCATTTTGCCTTACGCATTAGCTTTCGCAGCAGGAGCAATGATTTTTGTGGTGGTTGAAGAATTGATCCCAGAATCTCAAAACAATGGAAATAGCGACATTGCTACTATCGGATTGATGGTTGGTTTTACCGTTATGATGATACTAGATGTAGCTCTAGGTTAGAAAGTTTAAAAAGCATAAAGTGCTTGTCACTTCATGCTTTTTTTGTAGACTAGGGGATTATAAGTTCAGCCATCACTGTCTAGCTCCCAAGTCCTGACCTAGTGAAAAAAAGATAAATTTGCCCCATTGCGCGCTTCGCTGCTCGCTAACGTATATCATTCGACTAACCCGCTGAAGCGTGAAGTCTCCTGACAATTCAGGGTCAAATTTCCTATTTTTTCATAGGCCAAGGCGGACTTGTCCGCTTTTCTTAGTTGGAGAATCATCTGTTTCATGGTAGGATAGTAACAGAGTAATACAGCTAGTAGGAGTAGGGAGGATGGTTAAAATGAAATTATCTTGGCATGGACAATCGTGTGTTATGATTGAAACATCAAACCAAAAGAAAATTCTTATTGACCCTTTTATAACAGGAAATCCTTTATCTGACTTGGATGTTAATACAGTTACTTGTGACGTGATTATTATTACGCATGGTCACAACGAACACATCGGTGATACTGAAGCTATTGCGAAGCGGACAAATGCTCTAATTGTTTCTACCGTAGAAATAGCAGACTATTTTAGCAAAAAAGGGCTAGAGGTTCACGGCATGCAGCCGGGTGGTGGTTATCAATTTGATTTTGCTTATATCAAATTAACACCAGCCATTCATGGCTCTAGCTATGAAGAGGCTGATGGCACAGTCGTTCCTCTAGGTCTTGCATCGGGTGTATTAATCCAAAACCAAGGCAAGACGATTTATCATGCTGGTGATACAGCTTTGTTTTCAGATATGACTTTAATTGGAGAAAGCATGGCGATTGACTTGGCTTTATTACCAATCGGTGATAACTATACTATGGGACCTGTGGATGCTGCACGAGCAGTTCGATTTTTACAAGCAAAAAGAGCGGTTCCGATTCATTACAATACCTTCCCGCTCATTAAACAAGATCCTTTCGCTTTTACAGCCTTATTAGATGAAGAGGTTGGGCTTATTTTACAAGTAGGCGAAAGTCTAGAGATATAAAAACATTAAGATGTTAAAGGTGAGGGAATAGAAAATGGCAACTAAACACGAACAGATTATTCAATATATCGAAACACTGCCAGTTGGAGAAAAACTTTCTGTGCGATCTATTGCAAAAAATATGAATATGTCTGAAGGAACCGCTTATCGAGCGATTAAGGATGCTGAGAATACAGGTTTAGTTTCAACAATTGAACGGGTTGGAACCATCCGAATTGAACGAAAATCAAAAGATAACATTGAGACCCTGTCTTTTGGGCAAATTGCTAATATTATCGAAGGAGATGTTCTAGGCGGAAGAAATGGTTTAGATAAAACCTTGAATAAATTTATTATTGGTGCCATGCAACAAGATGCTATGGATCGCTATGTTAGTCCAGGTTCGTTGATGATTGTTGGTAACAGAAATAATATTCAGAAATATGCCTTAGAAAAAGGCGCTGCTGTATTGATCACGGGTGGTTTTGATACAGATGAAGATATTTTAAAATTGGCCGATGAGGTAGAAATGCCGATTTTACGAACAACCTATGACACTTTTACAGTAGCAACTATGATTAATAGAGCAATGACTGACCAATTAATAAAAAAAGAAATCATGTTAGTAAATGATATTTTTACAAGACTTGAGGATACAAAGTTTTTATATATGGATCAAACGATACTGGATTACCGCCAGTTAAATGAATCCAGTAAACATTCACGCTTCCCAATTGTGAATCACAATATGCGTTTAGTGGGAATGATTACGGCTAAGGATACACTCGGTAAGTTGGATAGTTTATCAATGGAACGGGTTATGACAAAGGAGCCAGTAATTGCAAAAACCCATATGAGTGTCGCTAGTGTGGCCCACCGTATGATATGGGATGGTTTGGAAGTGTTGCCTGTTGTAAAAGATAACCTGCAGCTTTTAGGTATCATTTCAAGACAAGACGTAATGAAAGCCATGCAATTAGCACAACGTCAGCCCCAAGTCGGCAATACTATTGAAGATCAAATTTTGAGTGGACTTGAAGTTGTGGAACGTGAAACAACAGGAGATGAATTACCAGTTTATCGCTTCCAAGTAACGCCACAAATGACGAATAATATTGGGACGGTTTCCTTCGGAGTTTTGTGTGAAGTGATATCTAATGTTACTAAAAAAATACTCCATCAATTCCAAAAACGCAATGCAGTGATTGAGCAGATGGATGTTCATCATTTCAAAATGATCCAGATTGATAGTATTATAGATATCCGTACGAATATTTTTGAATTAGGAAGACGATCATCAAAACTAGACGTAGAAGTTTATTTAGAAAATTCGATTGTTGCGAAAGCAATTGTCGTTTGTCAAATTATGGAACGAACATAAAGGAGCTCACTTATTTTGTTAAATGAATTATATGAATCTATTTACCAAGCGATTAAAGAAAACCAAACAATTATTATCCATCGTCATGTTAGACCAGACCCTGATGCATTAGGGTCTCAACTAGGGCTAGCTCACTTAATTCGCCAACAATTTCCAAAAAAGACTGTTTACGCAGTGGGTGAAGAAGAGGATAGTTTAATGTTCATCGGAAAAATGGACCAAGTTGAAACAGACCAATATACGGATGCATTAGTGATTGTAACAGATACAGCTAACCGTCCGCGTATTGATGATAAACGATTTTCTACAGGCAAGGCACTTATTAAAATTGATCATCATCCTGATGAAGACCATTATGGCGATATTAGTTTGGTGAACACGCAAGCCAGTTCATGTAGTGAAATCATTGCAGATTTGTCACTTTATTTAGGAGAAAGACTGCCGCTGAATACAGAAGCTGCACGAGCACTTTATGCGGGTATCGTTGGAGATACTGGACGCTTTTTATATGCAGCGACTAGTCCGCGCACCATGCAAATTGCTGCAGAATTAATGACATTTGATTTCTCAGCATCTGAAATTGGTCAATTAATGAATACAAACAGCAAGAAAGTGGCTAACTTATCAGGATTTGTTTTACAGAATGTAGAGATTAGTGATTTAGGCGTAGGTCATATTATCTTAAGCCGTGACATCCTAGAGAAATTCGATGCGACTGACAGTGATACAGCGCCAGTTGTATCGTTGCCTGGAACCATTGAAGGTGTTATGTGCTGGGCGATTTTTGTTGAACAGGAAGAGGGTGGTTACCGTTGCCGTTTACGTTCGAAAGGCCCAATCATTAATGAAGTAGCAAAACGTCATGACGGTGGTGGACATCCCCTAGCTAGTGGCGCAAACGCTAAAGATTTAGCCGAGATTAATCAAATTATTGATGAATTTGAAGAGTTGATGGTTGAATGGAGTAAACAATAAAACAAAAACAGCCGTCACGACGGCTGTTTTTTTGCTAGATTTCTTCTTTTTTTGGCTTCCAATTAAACTCAGTCCAACGATAGCCATCACGTTCTAATAACTCGTAGCTTTCTTTTGGTCCCATAGAGCCACTTTCATAAAGTCGGATTGGATCAGGTTGCTCATCCCAAACCTTGCGGATTTGGTCAATGAAGCGCCATGATTGTTCAACTTCATGCCAGTGGGTGAAGTTAGTTGGATCACCATTCAAACAGTCTAATAACAAGCGTTCATAGGCTTCAGGACTGTTTGCTTGCGTTTCCTTATCTAAAATTTGGTGCATACGAATGTTTTTCATTTCGGTACCTTGCCCAACACGTTTTGTATTGAGGCGCAGTGAGAATCCTTCTAATGGAGAAATATGGATGGTCAGAATATTTGGTTCTGCAACTTCCTCTACATCTTCTGAAGGGAAAAGATCCATGGATACATGTTTGAATTGAACATGAATATAAGTTTCTTTTTGTGCCATGCGTTTACCAGTTCGAATATAGAAAGGAACGCCTGCCCAACGGAAATTATCAACTTGGATTTTTCCAGCAACAAAGGTTTCTGTATCAGATTCTGGACTAACATTTGGTTCTTGTAAATAAGCTTCATGGGCTGCGCTTTGTGTGTATTGACCGCGAATGAAGTTATCCCAAACTTCTTTCTTCGTTTTATAAACACGCAATGAACGTAGGGCTTTGATTTTTTCTGTTCTGACATCTGTACCTGAGAGAGACATTGGGGGTTCCATAACTAACAAGGCGATAATTTGAAGGACGTGGTTTTGAACCATATCTCTCAAGGCACCTGTTCGATCATAATAACCGCCACGGTCCTCAACTCCAACAGTTTCTGACAATGTAATCTGAATATTCTCAATGTATTTATTATTCCATAATGATTCAAAAATCATGTTAGAGAATCGGACAGCGGAAATATTTTGAACCATTTCTTTTCCAAGATAGTGGTCAATTCGATAAATCTGATCTTCGCGGAATGAACGTGCAAGCTGTTCGTTCAATTCAGTTGCTGAAGCTAGGTCGCTCCCAAACGGTTTTTCAATAATTAAACGGCTAAAGCCATCTTGAGTAATCAAACCATTTTGTTTCAGCATATCACCAATTGTTCCGAAGAATTCTGGCGCCATTGCTAAATAAAAGATACGGTTATGATTCAATGAATATTTGTCATCAAGTTGATCAGATAGTTTTTTTAATTCAACATAATTTGCTGCATCATTAACGTTGTGAGAAATATAATAAAAATGAGATTTAAAACGGTCGAGTTCTTCTTGATCGTCTACCAAGTCTTTTACAGAGTCGGCAATCACATCTCGGAAATAATCATCGGACCATTCACGACGAGCAGTTCCAATCACTGCAAAGTTTTCGTTAATAAATCCTTTTTTGAAAAGTCGGAACAGGGATGGGTAAAGCTTACGATGCGCTAAGTCACCAGTTGCTCCAAAAATAGTGAATAATGCGCTAATATCGGTATTCATGGAAAACCTCCTCCGTATATTGGAAAATATTCATTGTTTCATTATACTATTTTCATTTTTCATGTGCAAGCTTGTATTTAAGAGAATGAAAATTAGCTTTGACAGTTTATGAGAAATTTGAAATAAAAAGAAGGTCCGTGTCAAATGTGCTATAATAACAAAAAATAGATTTACAAGAGGTGGAGTATGAATTTTAAACAATATAACTTTCAGCCTTTTATTGAAGATGCTCTTGAAGAATTAGGGTTTAAAGAACCAACTGATATTCAACAACGTATCATTCCTATTATTCAAGCCAATAAAAGTGTTGTCGGTCGATCGCAAACAGGATCGGGAAAAAGCCATAGTTTCTTATTGCCGATTATAAACAAAGTAGATGCTACAAAAGATGACGTTCAAACAGTTATCACTGCGCCTAGCCGTGAGCTAGCTGAACAACTCTATCAGGTAGCATTACAATTAGCCGCTCATGCTGAACAAGAAATCAGAATTGTTAATTATGTGGGCGGAACAGATAAAAAACGTCAATTAGAAAAATTAGAAAACAGCCAACCACATATTGTTATTGGAACACCAGGCCGTATTTTAGATTTGATTAATGAACAAGGATTAAAAGTCCATACAGCGTCAACCTTTGTTGTCGATGAAGCAGATATGACCCTAGATTTAGGATTTTTACATGACGTTGATCAAATTGCTGGTCGATTACCGAAAGATTTACAAATGTTAGTTTTCTCGGCAACGATTCCTCAAAAACTACAACCATTCCTAATGAAGTATATGGAAAAACCACAAGTGATTAATCTAGAACCTAAAAATATCATTGCACCATCTATTACAAACTATTTGTTACCAGCAAAAGGGAAATCTAAGATGGCTGTATTAGAAGATGTTTTAGGAGTTGGACAACAGTACTTTACCTTAATATTTGCTAATACCAAACAAACTGTTAACGAAATTGCTGATAGCTTGAAGGAAAAAGGCTACGATTGTGCTGTTTTACATGGAGATGTACCAGCTCGTGAACGTAAACGAATTATGAGACGTGTTCATAATTTAGAATACCAACTAATGGTTGCAACGGACTTAGCAGCTCGTGGGATTGATATCGAAGGTGTGTCACATGTTATCAACTACGAGATTCCAAAAGATAGTGACTTTTTCGTTCACCGTATTGGCCGTACTGGACGTAATAATTTACCGGGAACTGCGATTACCCTCTATTCGCCAGATGAAGAAAAAGCAGTGAATGAATTAGAAGGAATAGGTATTCATTTCCAGACTGTTCGGATTAAAGATGGTGGCTTTGAAGAAGTTGATGACCGTCGTAACCGTGATCGTGACCGCAAGTTGCCTAAGAGCCAAACTGAAGCAGATCCACGTATTAGAGGTATGGTTAAGAAGGCTAAGAAAAAAGTAAAACCAAATTATAAGCGTAAATTAAACGATCAAATCAAGAAGCAATTGAAAAAGAATAAAGGTACCGATTTCAATCGTAAGAAAAAGAAATAAGTATGTTATTGTTCATACAAAAGGAGCTGGATTTTTTTCAGCTCCTTTCCTATAATTATTGTACAAACGCCTTTTTTTATTCTGTTTTTTAGGTAATATTTTTCAGATAACTTTTAATTCCTTTATTATACATATAGATGACAATAATCAACAAAATCAGGGTTTGAGCACCTGGTTGAATACCAAAACTATTCATAATGGCTAATAGTGACATAGGTACGACTGCTGCTGTCATAATCATCTTCCAATTTACAGCAAAGGGAAGGCGTATTCTCATAAAGGATGTCCATAGATTAGCAAAGATAGTTAAATAAAGCAGGTAAAAACTAGCTTCTATAAGGCCTGCTAGAAAACTAAATAGAATAAGCAGAGGGATAAATAACCACCCGATTTGACTAAACTGCAACAAAAAACTTCTGATAAACTGATCAGTTGTACCGTTCAAATCTTTGTAATTAAAAGCAATCGGACGATTAGATGTATAGACGGTAATCGCATCTTTTCCAAAAACAATCCCTATGGGAGCTGCTTCAATTGCTCTTGTTTTCAAGTTGTCATCATATTTTTGGTTAGGATCAATAATCAGAGTGACAAAGTCAGTTTGACTAACAATCGCTTTCTCTAGGGTAGGTTCAAAGACAATCTGATCATTTTCAATAGTGAAAGAAGGTAAATGGGCTTCTGTACTTGCCATATTACTTGCTAAAACATCGTATTGAAATAGTCCCGATGAAAAATAAGGGATGGCGGTAAAAAAGCAAATCATTAGGTATAAAGCAATGGATTTTCGTTTACTTAAATCCATCGCCCGCCATAATTCACCTGGATTGAAGAAGCTCGTTTTGATTAAAGTTAAAAGGGCTATGGGGATCACTCATTTCTTTTTAAATACGTTCTTACACTAAGCTTATCGAAAAATAAATGAAAAGGCAATTCAGAAAAATAAAGGAATATGCTTTTTACTTTGAAATATATAGTGCATCGTGGTAATCTTATATTAGATTCAAATTTCAATTTTTAGGAGGAATTTAGAAATGGCATACACTTTACCAGATCTACCATACGATTACGATGCATTGGAGCCACATATTGATACTGAAACCATGCATTTGCACCATGACAAACATCACGCAACTTACGTGAGCAATGCGAACGCAGCATTGGAAAAACATCCGGAATTGGCTGAGAAATCAGTTGAAGAATTGCTAGCTGCAATTGATTCAGTACCTGAAGATGTTCAAACAGCGTTAAGAAATAATGCTGGTGGTCACGCAAACCACAGTTTATTTTGGGAAGTTCTTTCTCCAAATGGTGGCGGAGAGCCAACAGGCGCAATCAAAGCTGCAATTGATGAAGCTTTCGGAAGCTTCGATGCATTCAAAGAAAAATTTGCAGCAGCAGCAACAACTCGCTTTGGTTCAGGTTGGGCTTGGTTAGTTGTAACTGACGGTAAATTAGAAGTAACCTCTACACCAAACCAAGACAGCCCATTAATGGAAGGTAAAACACCTGTATTAGGCTTAGATGTTTGGGAACATGCTTACTACTTAAACTTCAAAAACGTTCGTCCGAACTACATTAGCGCATTCTGGAATATCGTTAACTGGGATGAAGTTAACAAACGTTACGAAGCAGCTAAATAGCAAACAAAAAAGCCACTCTTTGAGTGGTTTTTTTGTAGACTAGGGGATTATAAGTTCAGCCATCAATGTCTAGCTCCCAAGTCCTGGCCTACTGAAAAAAAGATAAATTTGCCCCATTGCGCGCTTCGCTGCTCATTCAGGGTCAAATTTCCTATTTTTTCATAGGCCAAGGCGGACTTGTCCGCTTTTTTTGTGCTTACTTTTTACGACGTTTGACTAGACTGATTATTAGAACAGTCACAGAGCCCGCTATTGAAATGGCAATACCTTCTTTTAAATAAGGCGTCATATAGGAAAGGGTAATGCTATGCTCTCCTGGCGCAATATCTGCACCCATTAATCCATTTAAGACAGGGAATGTTTGTGTTTTTTGGCCATCGATATGTAACTCCCAACCTTCAGAATAGGGAATGGTCATCATAAAGACAGTATGGTCTGGCGATGATGTTAGCGTTCCTTCGATATGGGTCTGGCTAAAGGTAGAAATATTAAGGCCATTATCTTGAATTTTGTTAGCTAACGCTTCAAATAAGTCACTTCTAAAGCGAAACACGCGTAAGTCTCGAATGGTTAGACTATCTTCTAATAAATCAAATCCAAAGCGAATGGTTTCACCTTTTTGCCCACTAGCGACATTGATAATCTGATCGTTACGATAGGTTTTATAGTAGGCGAGTCGTTCGCCATCTAAAGTGAGTGTGGCATCTTCATCATCAATTCTAGAATCAAGTGTCAGATAATAGGACCCATTTGTTTGTGGCGTAAATTGAAATTCAATGCTCGCATCTTTGGTGGAATCATTTTTTGTGTAGGTCTGATTAACGGATTCCGACGCTAAACTAGATACATTTGATGTTACAGTTGATTCGATGCCGATTTCTTGATAATAGGACGAAAGTAGAGCATCGATTGTCATTGCCTGTAATAGGCGTTCTTGATTGCCAATCGGATCATTATCTTTTAAATTAACGTCTTTAATAGCATCTGGTACTGCGAAAGCTAGTGAAAAGGCGTTAGGATTTTGATAAATACTCGTTCGGTAATTTTCGTTTACTTTTTGGTAATAATTAAAATCTCGTCTTGTAGAATTAGGGAAAATCTTATAAACGGCTGCGCTGTTTTCTAAATTAGAAGGCAAGTCATTATTCTGAGCTAAATACTTAATTGTAAAAAAAGCATCTGTAAAAAGAGTTCCTGATGAATAAGAAACGAAGCCATTACCATCTGGAAAACCAAGATAGCCATATAGTTCAGGTACCTCTTTTTCGAAAGTTGAACTGAAATGTGAGGCAGACGGATAATTGGCCTGGAAGCTGTCATTTTTTGACCGTTGAAAGACCTTTTCGATTCGGTAAAACTCATCATCTTGGGGTCGAATTCCTTGCAATAAGTCATCTAGAACGAGTTGGTAATCACTAAAAGCTGACATTTTAACATAACTCAATCGACTCAAATTAATAGCCGCATTGGTCGTCATTTCAATGCTTACCAGTAATAATAAGACAATTGGCATCCATTTATAATCGACTTCCTTTAATAAGAGTAAAATAATCATTGCGATAAGAAAGAGAGCCGTGATCAAAACTTGAATAGGGATTACAAAGTCAAATTCGAAATCTAGTACATACAAAGCACTAGCTGTTTGAGCAAGTAGAAGTAGGCAGGCGAATGTTAATGGGAAAGACTCTATTTTTTTAATACTTCGATAGCCGTTTAAAATAAAGAAAAAACATACTAAAAACGAAAAACGATAAGGATACCAAATTGGATTTTGGAAACCATGCCAAATTTTATTTAAGTATTGACTGTTCATCGATAAAAAGAAGATGATGACTAGTATGAGAGAGGTTAATTTTTCTCTTAATGGAAAATATTTGTTAAAGAAATAAAATAAAAAGCCAATTAAAGCGAGGCTTCCGACAAATAAATTAGGATAGCCACTCGGCATCTGATCGAAATTAAAAGAGCCGACATAAATTTTAGACAACAATTCAATAAAAGGATAGTCAAATCCCCAATTAATAGTGTCTGAAGCGTAGCTTGCCTTTCCTCCTAGTAATGAAATGAAATTAGGGAGGAGCGAAAAGGCAGCAAGTGTTGCTGCTAAAATGGAATAAAAGGCAAAGCGAACAGTTTGCTTAAGAAGACCTTTAAAATGATGGCTAGTTTCTTGTTTGGATAAGGCGAATATAAAATAAAAACATAAAAACAAGCAAATCATATAGCCAATATAATAATGTGAAAATAACATAAGAGCGAGACTGAGACTATAAGTTAGGCCACTTTCACCATCAATGAGCTTTTCTAAACCCAGAATAATAAGGGGTAATAGAACTAAGCCATCTAACCACATAACATTTAACTGGTTGGCAATAGTATAACCCATTAAGGCATAAGATAAGGCAAAGGCAGTCACTAAATAGTCATTGCCATCGAATCGTTTTATTAAGAGGTAGGCAAATGATAAACCGGAACATGATATTTTAAGTAAAATTAACAGTGTTACACCAACAGCCAATAATCGCTGAGGGAAGAGTAAGAGTAAGAGGTTGAACGGGCTGTTTAAATAATAACCCCATAAACCGACCATGTCACCGCCGATACCTTTTACAAACGAATAAAAAAACGCTTGAGGTTCATGCAGGATGGTGTGACGATAATAGCTGTAAAAGTCAACGTATTGTTGACCCAAGTCAATAGTAAGCAAGGTGCTATTACCAAAAGGAAAGACACCCATAAAGATGTAAATCAATCCTAAAATAGTAAATGGCATGAAAAATGATAGGAGTAATAATTTCTTTTTCTTATCGATGCCGTCAAACGTCAACATAAAACAGTGTCTCCTTTCGAAATAATCATCTGAATTATAAAATAACACAGTTGGCTTTTTAATGCACTGTTTCCTCTGGATAATCTTATAGTAACCTTATATTTTAAACATTGTCTAGCTAATCTTTTTTGTTATAATAGGGTATTGAAAAAGAAAATTATATAGGAGTGTGGACATTGGGAAAGTCTAACCAAAATCAAAAGAAAAAGAAGTCTCACATACCTTTTCGTTTGAATTTACTATTTTTTATTGTATTTGCGCTGTTTTCTACGATTATTGTGCGTTTAGGATACTTGCAAATTATTAGAGGCGAAGAATTTGAAGCCATCGTTAGAAGAACTGAAACAACCAATGTGACGCAAAGTGTACCAAGAGGATTAATTTATGATCGCAACGGTGAAGTGCTAGTTGGGAATGAGGCACAACATGCGATCATTTTTACCCGAGGAACAGATGATACGGCTGCTAATATGGCAGAAACAGCCCGTAAATTGGCTGACATTATTACCGTCGATGTAGAAGGATTAACGGAACGTGATTTGAAAGATTACTGGGCTGCAAGCAATCGTGAGGGACTCTTGGATCGATTAAGTGATGATGAAAAGGCGCTGTCTGGTGATGAGATTTACGAAGTTGAACTTTCTAAGATTACAGCGGAAGATATTGCCTTTTCTGATGTTGAGAAACAAGCCACTGCTATTTTCAAAAGTATGAATAGTGCAACTGCATTGACTACTGTAAATATTAAAAATACAGCTGTAACCGACAAAGAGTTGGCAATTGTTAGTGAGAATATTAGCCAATTACCTGGGATTGACGTTTCAAAGGATTGGACGCGTGTTTATCCGCATGGCGATTTGTTAAAAACCATATTTGGTGGTGTAACCTCAGAAAAAGCGGGTATTCCAACCAACTTAGTTGAAAGTTATTTGGCAAAAGGTTATGCAAGAAACGACCGTGTAGGAAATGCCTATTTAGAACAACAATACGAAACCGTATTAAGAGGAACAAAGGCACAATATGAGACAGTCACCGACCAAGATGGCGAAACAGTAAAGACGACACAAACTTATATTGGTAAACAAGGTGATAACTTGCTGTTGACCATCGACATTCAATTCCAGCAGCAACTAGAAGACATTGCAACAAATTATTTAGCTAGCCAAACAGATGCTTGGGGAGACCGAATTTATATTGTGGCGATGAATCCTCAAAATGGTGACATTTTAGGGATGACAGGGAAAACAATTGATAAATCAACAGGTGAAATATCTGACAGTGTTCACGGTGTGTTGAATGAAAGTTTTATTATTGGATCCTCTATGAAGGGGGCTACTGTTTTAGCAGGTTATATGGATGGTGTTATTTCAGAAACAGATAATACGATGATTGATGAACCGATGAAATTTGAAGCAACAAATAAAATTGCATCACTCTTTAATCAGTCTTACAACAACCGTGTGTCACTTAGTGATATTTTAGCACTTGAAAAATCTTCTAACACCTATATGGCAAAAATAGCTATGATGATGGGTGGTAAGTATACCTATGAATATGAAGAAAAAATTGATATGGATGCTGAACTAGCCCTATCTAAACTACGATCTTATTACGCTCAGTTTGGCCTAGGTGTTCGAACAGGTATTGATTTACCAGCTGAATCAACTGGATTTATTGGTCAATTAGAAAATCCAGGGCAAGCCCTTTTCGAATCGTTCGGTCAGTTTGATAACTACACTCCAATGCAGTTGGCGCAATATATTTTGACTATTGCCAACGGCGGAACGCGTTATGCACCACGATTAGTTAAGGAGATTCGTGGAACAGACAGCGATGGTAGTTTGGGACAAGTAGAATTGGTTGTTCAACCCAAAGTTATGAATGAATTGAATGTTAGTGATGAAGCAATTGCTCGTGTTCATCAAGGAATGTGGCAAGTGATGCATAGTCCGACTGCTGCCTCAACACGTGTTTTTGGTGCTAACTATAAAAATAGAGCAGCCGGTAAAACAGGGACAGGGGAGTCATTCTATCAAGGAAATGTGAAGTCTTTGACTGGGGAACAGACAACAAACTCAACATTTGTTGCATTTGCCCCCTTTGAAAATCCAGAAATTTCAATTGCAGTGGTTATTCCCTATTTATTGAATGATAATTCACCAGCTACTGTCATAGCCAAGGAAGTATTGGATGCATATTTCGGAGATTAAACAACAAAAAAAGTAAGTAGAATCTTTTTTGAAGATTCTACTTACTTTTTTACATTATTCCATAGTTATGGTGTCCAAAATAATATAATAACCCATATCTTGTGAGAGTTCGTAGTTACCATATTGTAATTTTGAAGTTAAATTATTCTCTTCTAAATAGTTTTGAGCCGACTCAATATCGTCTATTAATCCGGCGTTAAGAAGATTTTGAAGAACAACTGATGAGGGTTGCCCTTCATCGATTGTGAAAATGATAACGTCATTATTGACAGTCTGTTCTTCTTCAACATTATCACTATTACTACTATCTTCAATAGTTGTACTATCAGTTGCTTGGTCAGACTCGGCTTCGTCGCTTGTTTCGCTAGAATGATCTGTTTCTTCATCGACCTGTGTTGCCTGTAGTTTCTCATACTCACTAAGCAGTGACTCATATTGCTCTTTATAGTTGATGTCATCGTTAGCTGATTCAGTATGCTGACCGTTATTAACTTCTGCTTTAGATGAGGGCATTAATACTTCATAAGCAGATAAAAACAAAGCTGATATAAAAAAACCTAGTGCTAAAAATCGTAATCTATCTTTAATCATGGTCTATCCTTTCTAAACGAAAGCTGACTAGTTCGTGCTCTCTTGATGGTTATCAAGAATAAGTTGAACAGTGGTTTCAGGAAGAACCAGTTGTTCAGCAACCTCATCAATCGTTTTTCCTTTTTGGTGAAGCGTAATGGCATGCTGTTTGGTAATAGCATTTAGTTTTTTTATAGGGAGCTCTTCTGGTTCATTGTTCTCTTCTTCAGAAAGTGATTTCTCTATTGCAGCAATGCGGTTTTTAAGGCCATGCATGTCTTCTGTCATTTGAAGGGTAAACGTTCCAATCTCAGTTAGTAAGGCATGATCATCTTCCTTAGCGAAGAATGAGATTATTAACAGTACTACGGCAATAACTAGTAATATAATAACAAGTATCCATAAATTCATCTTTTCACCTCTATTCTAAACAAGTGGTCACTTATAACATTTTAATGAAATGAGAAACTTTCTGCAACTAGAAGTTAGCTCTTTTTTTTCTTTGGATTTTGTGTATAATAAATAGTGTTGTCATAAAAGACTGGATTATCAGTCTTGAAAATGATACAATGCAACAAGTAAGAAGATGAAAGACTCTTCAATTTTCTTATGTTTGGAGGTTTGACCAATGAGATTAAATATTAATTTAGAATGTACTGAATGTAAAGAGCGTAATTATCTTTCTAAGAAAAACAAACGTAACAATCCAGATCGTTTGGAATTGAAAAAATATTGCCCACGTGAAAGAAAAGTAACGCTTCACCGTGAAGTAAAATAACAACAGGGCTTCCTGTTGTTTTTTTATTGTACGAAAGAAAGGGGTTTCTTAGGTGAGTAAACAGAAAATCAGGAAAGACATGTTTCACCAATTAAATGATTTAGAAGAAGAAAGACGTCTTCAATACAATGAAGATTTGCTTCACCAACTCATGCAAACAACAGAGTGGCATGAGGCTGAATGTATTGCTATGACACTATCTCGACCACCAGAATTAGATACCCAATTGGTCGTTGAGGCTGCTTGGCAATTAGGAAAACAAGTTGTTATTCCATTTAGTGGTAAGAACAGCGTACTTTCGTTTTTTATTTATGAACCTACTACGGAGTTAGAACTGAGCTCTTATGGTCTGTTAGAGCCTAAAAAACGCTTAAATCCGATTAATAAAAGTGATATTCATCTTATCATTGTGCCGGGTCTTGCCTATGCAAGTGAGGGCTACCGAGTGGGGTTTGGTGGCGGTTTTTATGATCGTTATTTAGCTGATTATGGTGGACGTACAATCTCTTTACTCTATCCATTTCAATTAAATCGAATAGTAGAAGATGTCGTTGAACCCTTTGATATTGCCGTAGAAAAATTGTTGATTGCTTCCGAATAATTTATAATGGAAACATGACTAATCAGGAGGCAGTATAATGGAAAATTTTAATATTAGAAAAAAATTCCGTAGAAAAAGAGCCGTAATGACCTATCTTTTTTTAGCTATTCAAGTGCTTGCATTTGTTTTAATGACCATTTATGGCGGTAGTGAGAATGCATTTGTTTTGTATTTATTTGGTGCGAAAGTAAATGAGGCTATCGCCTTTGGAGAAGTTTGGCGCCTTATTACGCCGATTTTCTTACATATTGGTTTTATGCATTTATTAATTAATAGTATTACGCTTTATTTTTTAGGGATTGAATTGGAATTGTTGTATGGTAATCTGCGGTTTGCGCTGATATATTTGTTAGGCGGCTTGATGGGAAATGCCATGAGTTTTGCCTTTACACCAAATATATCAGCTGGTGCAAGTACATCCTTGTTTGGCTTGTTTGCAGCAGCGGTTGTATTGGGACGATTGTATCCTTACAATCCAGCTATTCGCAATCTTGCTCAAGGGTTCATGGCGCTAATTATTATTAATTTTATTTCTGGCTTAACCAGTTCGTCCATTGATAATTGGGGGCATTTAGGTGGTGCAATTGGTGGAGGTTTAGCGGCTTGTTTTATAATAGCACCGCACTTAGAAACTGTTGATCGCTCATTTAGAATAAAAACGGTTTTGGGTTATATTCTTGTGTTTTCAGTGTTAATAGCCATCGGATTCTTCCGATATGGTGTGATATAATAGATTGAGAAAGACGTATAGGAGGCGTTGGGTTTGTCATCAAAAATTTTGGGAATTGATTTGGGAGGAACATCAGTAAAACTTGCTATTTTAACAAGTGAAGGGGACATTCAACAGAAGTGGAGCATTGCAACCGATATATTAGATGGTGGCAAGCAAATTGTTCCAGATATTATTGCATCCATTAACCATCATTTAGACCTTTATCAATTAACGAAAGATGATTTTAGTGGTATTGGTATGGGTTCTCCAGGCGCAGTTGACGGTAATAAAAAAACAGTCACAGGTGCATTCAACTTAAACTGGAAAGAGACGCAAGACGTTGGGAAACAAATTGAGGAAGCAATCGGCTTACCTTTTTATATTGATAACGATGCCAACGTTGCGGCTTTAGGTGAAAAGTGGAAAGGCGCAGGAGCAGATGATTCAGATGTTGTTTTTGTCACACTTGGAACAGGAGTTGGTGGTGGTATTGTTCTGAATGATCAATTGATTCATGGGACAGCTGGGTCAGCAGGTGAAATTGGTCACATGACCATTGAACCGCATGGCTTTGATTGTACGTGTGGGAAAAAAGGATGTTTAGAAACGGTGGCATCAGCTTCCGGCGTTATCAATTTAACTCGCCAGTTCTCTGAAAGCTATGCAGGAAAGTCTGAACTAAAAGTTTTAATTGATGATGGTGAAGATATTACTTCGAAAATGGTCTTTGACTTTGCAAAAGAAAACGATGCATTAGCAGTTATGGTTGTTGATAAATTTGCCTTTTATTTAGGTCTAGCATGTAGCCACTTAGGAAACAGTTTGAACCCTAAATATATTATTATTGGTGGCGGTGTTTCAAATGCTGGTGACTTCTTAATTGATAAGGTGAAGAAGAACTTCGAAGAATTTACTTTTCCAAATGTTCAACAAACAACTAAAATTAAGTTAGCTGAACTTGGAAATGATGCTGGTGTTATTGGAGCAGGCTACCTTGTAAAAGCAAATCAAAACTAAGATAAAAAATGGCTAGGATTATTGTCCTAGCTATTTTTAATTGTTAGTGCATATGAAAAGGTATAGAAAAAAAGCCTTTTATTGTGTAGAATGAGAAGGTATATTGATAGATAGAAAGGACTAGAACAGATTATGACGGGTTTAGATATTTTTTCAATCATTGTATGGGGTGGTTTAGTAGCTTATGCCATCTATTGGTTATACCGTTTTATCGAAAGAAAAAACGCAGCAACAGTTTTAACACCGGAAGAATTCCGCAAAGATATGCGTAAAGTTCAAATCGTTGACGTAAGAGAACGACCAGAATTTGAAGCAGGCCATATTTTAGGTGCAAGAAGTATTGCATTTACGCAATTCAAAGAGCGTTACTTAGAAATTCGTAAGGACCAACCAGTGTACCTATACGACCAACGCACTGCTTTAAGCGGACGTGCTGCTGCTCTTCTTAAGAAAAATGGTTACGATAAAGACCGTATTTTTATTCTTAAAGGCGGCTATGATAACTGGGACGGAAAAATTAAAAAAGGTAATTAAAAAAAGGTTAGCTGAAGAGCTAACCTTTTTGTGCGATTTTTATTATAAATTGACGAATAGGGAATATATAACTGAAAGAAGTGCACTTCCGACCATTGCAAATAGCATAACCCAAATAACAATTTTTGCCATTCTACTTTGTTTAGAAGCTGTTTTTATTTTTTTACTCACAATTTACCCACCTTTTTGCTAGAATTCATCTGTAGTTTACAATAATATTGCGTAAATGTAAATGTTTTCCAGTCAGATCTCATGATTATTCAATTTTATATGAAAGTATCCTTTCCATTTTCTTTATTTTTTGATAGGATTATCCTTATAGTATTATGTGTTTAATATGAAGGGAGCATTAAATATGTCTAAACAACAAATCGGGGTTGTAGGGATGGCCGTAATGGGCAAGAACTTAGCTCTTAATATCGAAAGCAGAGGTTATTCTGTTTCTATCTTTAACCGTACGGCATCAAAAACAGAGGCTGTCATTGCTGAACATTCTGACAAAAAATTAGTTCCAACTTATACAATAGAAGAATTCGTAGATTCATTAGAAAAACCAAGACGTATCCTATTAATGGTACAGGCTGGGGCAGCAACTGACAAAACGATTCAATCCTTACTACCTCACCTGGATAAGGGTGATGTGTTAATTGATGGTGGAAATACCTTCTATCAAGAAACGATTCGTCGTAATAAAGAGTTAGAAAACTCAGGCGTTAACTTTATTGGAACAGGTGTATCTGGTGGAGAAGAGGGAGCGTTAAAGGGTCCTTCAATTATGCCTGGTGGACAAAAAGAAGCATATGAATTAGTTGCTCCAATCTTAGAACAAATCTCTGCAAAAGCAGAAGATGGCACACCATGTGTTGCTTATATTGGTAGTGATGGTGCAGGGCACTACGTGAAGATGGTTCATAATGGTATCGAATACGGTGATATGCAGTTAATCGCAGAATCATATGATTTGATGCGTCATTACCTGAACATGTCTGTAGAAGAAATTGCTGCAGTCTTTAAAGAGTGGAACGAAGGCGAGCTTGACAGCTACTTGATTGATATTACCGCTGATATTCTAACAAAATATGACCCAGAAACTGGCAAACCAATGATTGATATTATTGTCGATCGTGCGGGTAATAAAGGAACTGGAAAATGGACATCGCAAAGTGCGCTTGACTTAGGTGTTCCACTACCACTTATTACAGAATCTGTTTTTGCTCGTTTCATCTCTGCTCTAAAAACAGAGCGTGTTGAAGCAAGCAAAATTTTACCTGAAGTAACTGTTGCAACAGGAGATATTGATAAAGCAGCATTCTTAGAAGATATTCGCAAAGCTCTTTACTTCAGTAAAATTATGAGCTATGCGCAAGGATTCTCTCAAATGCGTATAGCAAGTGAAGAAAATAATTGGGACCTTAATTATGGTGAAATTGCTAAAATTTGGAGAGCTGGCTGTATCATCCGTGCTCGTTTCCTACAAAATATTACTGATGCGTATGAAAAAAATGCTGGCTTGAAAAACTTGCTTCTTGATGAGTATTTCACAGCGATTACGAAAGACTATCAAGCATCTGTTCGTAAAGTTGTTTCGACAGCAATCCTTTCTGGACTACCAGTTCCATCGTTAGCATCTGCCGTTGCTTACTTTGATTCTTATCGTGCAGAAACATTGCCTGCTAATATTATTCAAGCTCAACGTGATTACTTTGGTGCGCATACTTATGAACGTACCGACAAAGAAGGTTCATATCACTTCGAATGGGATAGTGAAGTCGAAGTTCCTCAATAGAAACAATCAATCAGGCAGCAGATAGCTTGGCTATCTGCTGTCATTTATGTGTAAAAGTTAAAAAAATAAACATTTTTACGTATTCAAAGCAAAAAACTAGCGATTTGGATGCGCTTTTTGTGATTGATATGTTAGAATGAAACTAGAATTTTATTATAAAAATATAATGTTTCATATAATGGAATAAAGGGTGAATACAATGGAAATAAATGAAAAGCAACGTATTTTAATCATTGAAGATGAAAAGAATCTTGCTCGTTTTATTGAATTAGAGTTAAAGCATGAAGGTTATGAGACAGAAATTTGTTATAACGGTCGTACTGGTTTAGAGGCTGCGCTAAATTCAGATTGGGATTTAATCCTGCTAGATTTAATGTTGCCTGAGCTAAACGGTATTGAAGTTTGCCGTCGCTTGAGACCAACTAAAAATGTACCGATTATTATTATGACTGCTCGTGATTCTGTCATTGACCGCGTATCTGGTTTAGATCATGGGGCTGATGACTATATTGTAAAACCATTTGCAATCGAAGAGTTATTGGCACGTATCCGGGCTTTACTACGTCGTATTGACATTGAAGAAGAACAAAGAAAAGTAAAACAAACCACTGTTACTTACCGCGATTTAGTTATTGAAAAAGAAAATCGTATTGTTCGTCGTGATGATGAGCCAATCGAACTAACAAAACGTGAATATGAATTGTTATTGATCTTGATGGAAAATGTCAATGTCGTTTTATCCCGTGATGTTTTATTAAACAAAGTCTGGGGTTATAAGTCTGAAGTTGAGACAAATGTTGTTGATGTTTATATTCGTTATCTGAGAAATAAAATTGATGTTCCAGGTAAAGATAGCTATATTCAAACGGTTCGTGGTACAGGCTACGTGATGCGTTCATTAAATTCATGATAGGATGACGACTATGCCGTATAGAAAGAAAGTGACAACAACGTCCGTTCGCTGGAAATGGGGCTTACGGTTGACGATTGCTTTCATTACATTGTTTTTGTTTACATCTTTATTTGTTTTAAATAAGATTCACGAAGAATTGTATGAAAGAGAACGTCAGTATGCTGGAGAATTAGTCACGTCAGTTTCTGAAACTCTTAGTCAGTTTGAGACCACCTTGACGGAGAACAATGTCACTAGTTTAATGGAAAAGGTTTCGGCCTCTACGACAACCAAGGGTGTTTTGAAGATTGACAATGTTCCTTTTCTCGACGAATTAGAAAATCGAGGTATTACCATTCGCGTCTTTAGTCCAGAGGGTAGTTTACTCTATGAATCAAGACGAACCAATACGAACTATCAACGGGTATCTGGTTTTTATCTTAACCAAACCAAGCTCAATAATCGCGACGCCTTTATTGGTGGCGATACAATCGTTACCAAACAAGACTCAAAATTGTTAGGCTATGTCCAAATTATGTTCCGTCTGACGCAATATCATAATCTGGTTGCCAAAAATAATAAGGATGTCTTCTTATTTATGGTAGTCGGTATGTTGATTTGTATGTTGTTGGGATATGGTTTTGCTCAGTATTTCTTCCGTCCAATCAAACATATGGTTGATACGATGAATGATATTACTGAAGATACGCTGTCACAATCTCGAATTGTTGTCAAATCAACGAATGCTGAAGATGAGTTAACTGATTTGTCTGAGAAAATTAATGACTTGTTGGACAAGATGGCCTTATATGTTCGTCAGCAAAAGCAATTCGTTGAAGATGTCTCTCACGAACTAAGGACACCAACTGCCATAGTAGAAGGACATTTAAAATTATTGAACCGTTGGGGTAAAGATGATCCCCAAGTTCTTGATGAATCACTATCGGCATCGCTAAATGAGATCACGAGGATGAAAACTCTCGTTCAAGAAATGCTGGATCTTTCAAGAGCCGAGCAAGTTCAAATGCATTACAAAAATGAAATTACGCCAATCAGAGAAGTAGTTGAGCAAGTTTTCCATAACTTTGATATGTTATACGAAGATTTTTCGTTTTTCTTTGATGACGATTTAGATGAAGAGCGATATATCAATATTTATCGCAATCATTTAGAACAGATTCTGGTTATTTTATTAGATAATGCCGTTAAATACTCAACTAACCGTAAGGAAATTCATATTTCTGTATCCGAGACATTGTCGCGTGTCCAAATTGCCATTCAAGATTTTGGTGAAGGAATGTCACAAGAAGATCAACAACGCATCTTTAATCGTTTTTACCGCGTTGATAAGGCCCGATCTCGTGAAAAGGGCGGCCATGGATTAGGACTTTCAATTGCTAAGGAGCTTTTAGAAGGTTATAAGGGTGACATTTCAGTAGAGAGTGTGTTAGGACATGGAACGGTCTTTAGAATCCAACTCCCATTCATCGTTGATTATAAAGTTGAAGATGAAGTCGATGATGACTAAAAAAGCTGCTGAATCATAGATTCAGCAGCTTTTTTCGTTTAGTCACGTTTATTTTGTTGTTTACCAGCATTTCTACCAGATGATTTTTTCGAAAGTTGTTGAGCAGCTGTTAATGTCTTAACTGGTTTTTTATCAGCTGGCGACACAACTTTTGCTTGTTTGATTGGTTTTTTAATTGGATTTCTCTTCATTTCTTCCTCAACCTCTGCTTTAACGCGAGGTTTAATCAAACTATTTTGGATAAGCGTTTGAGCAACTGCGAAGATACCGCCTGCAAGCCAATAAAGAGCTAAACCTGCTGGTGATGACCATGAGAAGAACAGAATCATCAATGGGTTCATCAGCATCATTGACTTCATTTGACCGCGTGTTTCCTCTGGCATTCCTAGCATAGATACATAACCTTGTCCAAAATAAGCAACACCAGCTAGAATAGCGAGCAAAATACTTGGTGATCCTAGGTTAATACCGAAGAACGTACTCTCAGAAATTTGAGGAGTTAAGTTAACGGCTTGATACATAGCAGTAAAGATTGGCATCTGAATTAAAATCGGTAAACAGCCAACTCCACCAGTCATGCTGATGTTATTCTCTTTGTAAAGAGCCATCATCTCTTGTGAAACAGCATTTTTTTCTTCAGGTGTGGCAGCTTCCTTTTGACGACGTTGGATGTCCTCAAGTTCAGGTTTAATGTAACGCATTTTTTCTTGTTGAACCATGGATTTTTTAATTTGGCTAAAGTTCAACGGCATAATGATAATGCGTACGATAATGGTGATTAAAATAATCGCCAAGCCATAATTACCACTAAACAATTCAGCTAACCAGACAATTAATTGTCCTGTTGGAACAACCATATACTCATAGATAAAACCAGTTGGGTTTCTATTATCATCATACTGCATACATCCTGATAAGAAAGTCAGAACTGCCAGCATTTCTGCTGAGAATAGAAGTGTTTTCTTATTTAATTTCATGTCAACATTCCTTTGTTAAAAATTCATATGTTACTCACTATACAGGAGTAAAGGGGTTATTTCAATTGGTTATTTTGAAGCTTATGAAATTATCAAGCTTTTCAGAGTCAGTGATGTCAATTGTTTCGACTTTAGAGAAAGGGGTAGGGTTGTTTTTTAACTTAGTAATAAAGCGTTCCATTTGCTCATCAGATCCTTGAGCTTCAATGTAAACAGAGCCATCGTCTTGATTAGCAACTGTTCCCTTAATTTCAAGCTCATCTGCGAGCTGCTTGGTGACATAACGGAAGCCGACACCTTGCACGCGTCCTTTAACAACTATCATCTTTTTTTTCATTTCAAAACACCTCTCGAATCGTAATGTTTCACTAATACTGTTCTTTTTGTTATATTTTTAGTGTACAGATTGGATACGTTCCAGTCAATTTTAAAGTGAAGCGAAAAGAGAGGGACAGTCATGTATCAGATTTTTTTTACAGAAGGCGAATATGAACCATGGTGGTTTTTTGAAGATTGGCAGTCTTTAATCATAAAGAAAATTGATTATCCTGATTTAAATGACGCTAAGATCGCTTATAGAGAGTTTACACAGGAGTTAGCGAATCAGTATCCCTATCAAAAGGAGAAAGAGCCCTATTTAGCTGCCTACTGGTGCGAAGAAGAAATGGTTTATTGTGAGTCTTGCGAAGATGACATCCAATTGTTCCACGGTGTTATGTTATTGAAAGATGAAAAAGTTTTAGAATAAGTGCTATCATCTAATGAACAGGTCGAGACAATGGTCTGGACCTATTTTTATTGCTGAAAAAGCGACTTAATCATGTATAATAACATACAGATAGAAAATAGTAGGTTTATATAGAAAAGAGTGAATACATTGGCAAGAACACCAACCAATCGAAATAAAACGAAACGAAAACCAAAAAAGACAAATAAGGTTTCTTATGAATTAATAGGCATTCTCTTTGTTTTTTCAGCAATATTAGGGATCAGCAAGCTAGGCTTTGCTGGTGTTTTAATGGCAAACTTTTTCCGTTTCTTTTTTGGTGAACTATTTATCCTGCCTCTAGCAATGTTTGGCGTGTATGGATTATATTTACTAATTATGGGACGAGAACCACGATTAAGAAAACAATATGTCCTTGCTATTTCGCTACTTTTATTAGCAGGAATGTTATTTTTACATGCTCAAACCTTCCAGCATGTCATGGCATCAGAGGGATCATTGTTTCAAATTACCCTCATGCGTTTTTTATCCGATGTTAGAACGAGTGTAATTTCGGGTATTATGGGCGGCGGTATGATAGGAGCGATTCTTTATCAATGCAGTCATTTTCTTGTGTCACAATGGGGAACCTATACCTTAGTTGCCTTTATGGTGTTTTTCGCTGTATGCACCTTGTTTGGCATGGATACCCATGATGTGATGACTATAATCAGAAAAATAGCGATGACGATTTATGGTGGTTTATACCGCATTTTTAATCCGCTTTTTATCAATTTGAAATCTGCGATTAGTGATAAGACAAGTCAAATGAAACAAGTTAACCAAAAACCATCTGTTGTAACCGATAATGGTCGTTTTGACTCTGTTGAAGATACAGAAGAAGAATCAACTGATGAGTCTGAAGGTTGGTTTAGTCGCACTAAAAATAAAATCAAAAAAGAAGCAACGGCCGTTATCGCAGAAGACGATATCAGTTTGGATAGTGAGCCTAAGCAAACACGTCTAACCATTGATAGCTATCAAAAAGAGACTGATACTAAAACCGTCCTTCCAACACCCAAAGCAACAGCTGCGCCATCCGAAGACCAACAAGCCCCAGAGGCTGAAGAAGATGAGGATAATGGTGAAGTTCTGGATTTTGAGATTACTGAAGAAACAGAAAATAGAGATTATCAACTGCCACCTGTTAGCTTGTTGAAGGATATCCCACCAACAGATCAATCTAGCGAGTACGCTATTATTGAGAATAACGTGAAAGTGTTAGAAGAAACCTTCGAAAGTTTTGGTGTGGACGCGACTGTTCGTAAAGCTAACTTAGGACCAGCCGTAACAAAATACGAAATTCAACCTGCTGTTGGTGTAAAAGTTAGCAAGATTGTCAACTTAGCCGACGATTTAGCATTAGCGCTCGCAGCCAAAGACATTCGTATTGAAGCCCCAATACCAGGGAAATCGTTTATTGGTATCGAAGTACCTAATAGCGAAGTCAGTACGGTTTCTTTCCGAAGTATCTTAGATGTCAATCATGAGAATGATAAGTTATTAGAAGTACCATTAGGAAGAGACATCTCTGGTGTTGTTCAGTATGCAGACTTAACTAAAATGCCTCACATACTGATTGCAGGTGCGACAGGTAGTGGTAAATCTGTAGCCATTAACGGCATTATTACGAGTATCTTAATGAAGGCGAAGCCTAATGAAGTTAAAATGATGATGATTGACCCTAAAAAGGTTGAGTTAAATGTCTATAACGGTGTGCCACACCTGTTAACACCAGTTGTTACAAACCCACGTAAGGCAGCTCAAGCTTTGCATAAGGTTGTTGCTGAAATGGAAAGACGTTATGAGTTGTTTGCAGGCACGGGTATGCGTAATATCGATGGCTATAACGAATTAATTATGTCTTATAATGTGGAAAAAGGGGAGAATAATCCTACGCTTCCTTATATTGTAGTCATTGTTGATGAGTTAGCAGATTTAATGATGGTAGCAAGCAATGAAGTGGAAGATGCTATAACACGTCTAGCTCAAATGGCGCGTGCGGCAGGAATTCATATGATTCTTGCCACTCAACGACCAAGTGTGGATGTTATTACCGGTATCATTAAAGCAAATGTGCCTTCTCGAATTGCCTTTGCTGTTTCAAGTTCGATTGACTCACGTACGATCATTGATGGTAGTGGTGCAGAAAAATTATTAGGACGAGGCGATATGTTATTCCGACCAATGGGTGAGAATAAACCTAGACGTGTGCAAGGGGCCTTTATTTCTGATTGGGAAGTAGAGAATGTCGTCACTTTTGTTAAGGAACAACAAGAGCCTAATTATGTTGAAGAGATGATGCAACTCGAACCAACTGCTTCTACAAGTGAAGAACCGGAAGATGAGTACTTCGAACAAGCACTCGAATTTATCATTGAAGAAGAAGCTGCGAGTATTTCGAAACTACAACGTAAATTCCGTATAGGTTATAACCGTGCTGCTCGGATTATTGATGATATGGAGGCAAGAGGCTATGTTGGACCAGCTGACGGTAGTAAACCTAGGAAAGTGAACGTCACTTTCGAAATGTTAAATGAAAGTTCGGATTCTGACCCAAAATAACAGAATTCAACACTTTTACATCGCGGTGAAACGATTTCAAAATGAAAAATAAATGAAAAAAGTTATAACCATATTTCCTATTCGAAAGAACTATGCTATTCTTTCATTAAGCGAGGCACGTACTTGCAAAAAAAACGAGTAGTTTCTACTCAAAATGGAGGGTTTATAGTGAGAAAGCAAAAATTTCTTAGCTTACTGACATTAGGTTTAAGTACAGGAGTACTTCTAGCAGCATGTGGCAATGATGGTGGATCAGACACAAGCAGCGAAGTAGAACAAAGTAGTGAAGTAGGTAGCGAAGCAAGCGCTAATGATTTTACTACAGTAATGGTTACAGATATTGGCGGTGTTGATGATAAATCGTTCAACCAAAGCGCATGGGAAGGCCTACAAGCATGGGGCGAAGAAAATGGTAAATCAGAAGGTATCGATGGTTACAACCACATCGTATCTAACAGCGATGCTGAATTTATCACGAACCTAACAACTGCAGTTAACAGCAACTTTGACTTAGTCTTTGGTGTTGGCTACAAATTGAAAGAAGCAATGCAAGAAGTTTCTCAAACTTACCCAAACACAAAATTTGCTATTATCGATGATACAATCGAAGGCGAAAACACAACATCTGTATTGTTTGCAGATAACGAAGCAGCATTCTTAGCTGGTGTTGCTGCTGCAATGACAACAAAAACAAATAAAGTAGGTTTCGTAGGTGGTATGGAAGGTGTCGTTATCGACCGTTTCGAAGCTGGATTTGTTGAAGGTGTTAAATATGTTGACGAAGCAATCGAAGTAAACGTTCAATACGTTGACTCATTTGATGATGCAGCTCGTGCAAAATCAATTGCAAGCGCAATGTACTCAGATGGCGCAGACATTATCTATCAAGCAGCTGGTAACGCTGGTAACGGTGTATTCTCAGAAGCTCGTGATATTGTAGAAGCTGAACCAACTCGTGAAATCTATGTAGTCGGTGTTGACCGTGACCAACAAGAAGAAGGAAAAATCACAATTAACGGTGAAGTTCGTGATTTAACATTGACATCTACTGTTAAAGGTGTAGGTGTTGCTGCTCATGATATCGCTAATCTTACAATGAACGGTGATTTCCCATCAAACGAAGTTATGACTCTAGGACTTGTTGATGGCGGTGTTAGCTTGACTGACGGCGTATTAACTGAAGACGTTATAACTGCAGTACGTGAAGCAGAACAAAAAGTTATCAGTGGTGAAATTACAGTAAGTGAAACACCAGCAAGATAATCAAATCATATAACTAGTTAATCCCTAGGGGGCTGAGACGTTTGTCCCAGCCCTCTTTTTATACGTTAATATTTAGATTACTGCAATTATTAGATTTTTATTATTATTAAACGTCATAGACATAACGTATAATGGGAGTAGTACATTTGATGTTAGGGTAGAGAAAAGGAGGAAGAGCCATGACGGAAGAAAACTATGTCATAGAAATGCTTGGTGTAACCAAGGCTTTTGGAACGTTTAAAGCTAATGATGACATTCATTTGAAAGTCAAAAAAGGCGAAATACATGCCTTGCTAGGTGAAAACGGAGCAGGGAAATCTACTTTGATGAACATTCTTTCTGGATTATTACAACCAACAAGCGGTTCAATTAAAGTAAATGGCAAAGAGGTAGAGATTAGTTCTCCTACAGTGGCAGGGAAATTGGGAATTGGTATGGTTCACCAACATTTCATGCTTGTAAAGGACTTTACAGTTACGGAAAATATTATTTTAGGTAATGAAGAAAGTCGTATTGGGATTTTAGATCGCAAAAAAGCTCAAAAGACCATTAAAGGCTTGTCAGAAAAATATCACCTGCATGTTGATCCAACTGCTAAAATCGAAGATATTTCAGTGGGGATGGAGCAACGTGTTGAAATTCTTAAAACATTATATCGTGGCGCAGACATTTTGATTTTTGATGAGCCAACAGCTGTATTAACACCTCAAGAGATTGACGAATTAATGCTGATTATGAAGGGCTTAGTTAAAGAGGGCAAGTCAATCATCCTGATTACTCATAAACTAGATGAAATTAAGGCTGTTGCCGACCGAGTAACTGTTATTCGTCGTGGTAAGAGTATTGATACAGTAGACGTGGCCGCAACATCAAAACAAGAAATGGCAGATATGATGGTAGGTCGTTCAGTTCTATTTAAAACAAATAAAGCTGAATCAAATCCTACAGAAACTGTCTTAGAAGTTGACAATATCGTTGTTAAAGAAAGTCGCGGACTTGAAGCCGTTAAAAACTTAAGTTTGACATTGCGTGCTGGTGAAACAGTTGGTATTGCAGGTATTGATGGCAACGGACAATCTGAGCTCATTCAAGCTATTACAGGTTTGAAGAAAGTAGAGAGCGGAACTATTAAATTGAATGGAAAAGATATTACCAATTTACCGCCACGTAAAATTACCGAGTCAGGTGTTGGTCATATTCCAGAAGACCGTCAACGTCATGGCTTGATTTTACCAATGACTTTATCTGAGAATATCTCCCTACAAAGTTACTATAAAGAACCTTTCAGTCACAACTTCTTCCTTAATGAAAAAGAAATGGACAACTATGCGGTTCGTTTAATTCAAGAATTTGATGTGCGTACGCAAAGTGAAAAATCAACGGCAGGCTCTCTATCTGGTGGGAACCAACAAAAGGCTATTATTGCGCGTGAGGTTGATCGCGATCCATCATTATTAATTGCAGCTCAACCAACTCGAGGGTTGGATGTCGGGGCGATTGAATTTATTCATAAACGCTTGATTGAACATAGAGATCAAGGGAATGCAGTTTTATTAATGAGTTTTGAGCTAGATGAAATTCTAAATGTTTCCGATCGCATTGTCGTTATCTATGAAGGGCAAATCGTTGCTGAAGTGAAGCAATCAGAGACTTCAGAACAAGAGTTAGGTTTATTAATGACAGGTACTCCTTTGGAACAAGCAAGAAAAGAACTACAAGCAGCAAAGAGCAAAGGAGGTAGCAGTCATGAATAAAAAATTACAAATGGATCGTTTGCAACAATACGCTGTTCCTTTGTTATCGATTGTTTTAGGGATTTTAATTGGTGCGATTATCATGTTGGTTTACGGTTATGATCCAGTAGCTGGCTATACAGCTATGGTAAGAGGCGCATTATTTACTCCCTTTTATGTGGGACAAACACTTCGTCAAATGGCACCTTTAATTGTTATTGCACTTGGTTTTGCAGTAGCTAATATTGCTGGTTTCTTTAATATCGGGGTTGCAGGTCAAGTGTTAGTGGGTTGGTTATCTTCTATTTGGGTAGCAACCTTGTTCCCAGATTTACCAAGCTTTATATTAATGCCGTTATCTGTTTTAGCAGGAATGGTGGGAGGCGCAATTTGGGCAGGTATTGCCGGCGTGCTTCGTGCATTCTTTGATACAAGTGAAGTTATTGTCACGATTATGTTAAACCACATTGCGTTACATGTCGTTAATCATGTGATTCGTAATGTCTTAACAGAAAACAGCGATTCGACTGCTCGTATTTCTGAAGCAGCAAGCCTACGTATTCCATTTTTAACAAGCTTAACAGATAATTCTACGATTCATGGTGGGATTTTTATCTCATTTATCATGGTATTTGTCGTATGGGTATTGATTAACAAGACAACAGTTGGGTTTGAATTACGCTCTGTTGGGTTAAATACTGATGCTGCTGACTATGCAGGTATGAACGCTAAGAAAAATATTATTCTAGCGATGCTTCTTAGTGGTGCATTAGCAGGTTTAGGTGGCGCTATGGAAGGACTAGGTAACTTCCAAAATATCTTTACACAAGGTGCGATTCCATCTCTAGGTTTTGATGGTATGGGTGTAGCCTTGTTGGGAGCAAGTAATCCAATTGGTATTTTATTCTCAGCATTCTTGTTTAGTGTATTGAAAACAGGTGGTTCAAGTATGCCACTTATTGCTGGTGTACCAAATGAAATCGTTGATATTGTTATTGCTTTAATCATCTTCTTTGTTGGGGCAAATTATATTATTCGTCTATTGATTACAAAAACCAAACAGACTAAAAAGAAAGAGGTGGCGTAGATGGATATCATTACACTTCTGACTATTGTAGTATCGAATACCTTGATGTATTCTGCACCTCTTATCTTTACAGCATTAGGTGGAACATTCTCTGAACGAAGCGGTATTGTTAACGTTGGGCTTGAGGGAATCATGGTTATGGGAGCTTTCTCTTCCATTGTCTTTAACCTAAGTTTCGGCGAAAGCTTTGGCTCAGCAACACCGTGGTTTGGCCTCATAGTAGGTGGATTAATCGGTGTCGTTTTCTCTCTTATCCATGCTTTAGCGACTGTTAATTTAAGAGCAGACCATATCGTTTCAGGAACGGCTTTAAATATGTTGGCACCATCTTTAGCTGTTTTCTTAACGAAAGTACTCTATGATGGAAAAGGACAAACTGATTTTGTTGTTTATAATTTTGGTAAACGTAGTATTCCGTTTCTAAAAGATATTCCTGTTATCGGAAGAATTTTCTTTACTGATATTACAATTGCGGCTTATGTTGGTATTTTAGCTGCAGTTCTTGCTTACTTCATTATTTTTAAAACAACATTTGGTTTGCGTTTACGTTCAGTTGGGGAGCATCCTCAAGCAGCTGATACGTTGGGAATCAATGTTTATCTGATGCGTTATGCAGGGGTAATGATTTCTGGTTTGCTTGGTGGTATTGGTGGAGCGGTTGTTGCTCAATCAATTACTTTAAACTTCTCAGTAACGACTATTGCTGGGCAAGGGTTTATTGCTATGGCAGCAATGATTTTCGGTAAGTGGAATCCTATTTCAGTAATGGGAGCAGCCTTATTCTTTGGATTTGCTCAAAGCTTGAGTGTCATTGGAAATTATATTCCGATTATTCAAGACATTCCTGGTATCTACTTAAGTATCCTACCATATGTTTTAACAGTCATTGTATTAGTTGGATTCATAGGTAAATCAAAAGGTCCTGCTGCTAATGGGACAACATATATTAAAACAAAATAAAGACTTACGGGGCTTGAGTTTTCTCAAGCCTTTTTTTGTTTTTTTGAGTTTGTAAAAGTAGGGCAAGTAGAGTATAGTTTTTATATGTGTATAAACACTTTAGGCTATTTTGAAAACTAATAAGTATTGGAAGTGAATACGTGGAATTAGCATTGGCAAAGGGCGTAAACGCCCATATTCAACAAACAAAAAAATTTAAAACGATAATCATTGAATACAAATTTAGAACAGCTTACCAAGCTGACCAGGCAACTGCTCGAACACTCTTAAAAAATATGATGGTAACGAATACTAAAACATATACGAGCCAAAAATTGATGGATCAACATATGTCTTGGTTGTATGGTGCTAGTCTAAGCTCAAGTTCCCAACGCTATGGCAGTCAACATGTTGTGACACTACGTTTGAAATTAGTAAATGATAAGTTTATCGGCGGTGATAACAGCTTATTGGAAGCTGCATTTGACTTTATGAGAGAGATTATTTTTAATCCTAACGTACAGAATCAAACCTTTCACGCAGAAACCTTCAACCGTGAGCGTTTAAATCTAAAGAACTACTTTGAATCTCTTGAAGAGAATAAATCTGCTTACGCTCGATACCGTTTGAATCAGTTATTATTTGAAGGGACAGATCAGATTCATCTAGGAATTGGAAATCCTGATTGTTTAGAACTGATAACTGAAGAGACTTTGTATCAGACATACTTAAATATGATTCAGCAAGATACAACAGATATTTTTGTATCTGGTGATGTTGATTACGACCGCATTAGCGCGATTTTACAGACTAACCCCTTTGAAGATCGTCAGGTCTCTGATTCCGCTATTTTCATTAGAAATAATGAAAAGAATGATGTTAATAAACAAGAAGAGGCATCCGATGTCAATCAAGGGAAGTTGTTATTTGGTTTCTCTTCAAATATTTATTTTGGACAAGACAATCATTATGCTGCAATGGTATTTAATGGTTTATTTGGTGGCTTTCCACACTCGAAATTGTTCCAAAATGTGCGTGAAAAAGAAAGTTTAGCCTATTCGGCATCCAGTTCATTAGATAACCTTCGTGGTAAGTTAGTCGTTAGTACTGGGATTGATTTTGCTAAGCGTGAGATGGTTGAAACCATTGTTCTAGAACAATTAGCAGATATGCAAAATGGTGATTTCAGTGATAGCTTAATCAATCAAACCAAAGAAATGCTAATTAACCATTATAAACAAAATGATGATAATCAAGGTCAAGCTCTAGCTAAAATTTATACGAGTGAGCTTCTGTTAAATCGCCAAATAGCTGAAGAAGAATGGATTGAAGCTTTAATGGCTGTAACGAAAGACGATATTATTTCTGTTGCCAAAAATATGAAACTGGAAGCAGTATTCTTTTTGAAAGGAGAGGAAGCAGATGCATAAAGTAGACTATCCTCTTTTAGATGAAACAGTTTATTATGAAACGTTAGATAATGGCTTACAAGTCATTTTGATTCCTAAGCCTCAATTCGCTAAAGTGTATGGGATTATGACAACTAATTTTGGTTCGATTGATAATCACTTTGTGCCGATTGGTTCAGATAAAGCAGTCGTTGTTCCAGATGGTGTTGCTCATTTCTTGGAGCATAAGTTATTCGAAGGGGAAGAACGCGATGCGTTTGAAGATTTTGCAGAATTAGGATCATCTGCTAATGCATTTACCTCGTTTACCCGTACTAGCTACTTATTTTCAGCGACAAGTAAAGCGGAAGAAAATATTGAAACATTACTGGATTTTGTTCAAAGTCCGCGTTTTACTTATGATGGTGTTGAGAAAGAGAAAGGGATTATCGAGCAAGAAATTAAAATGTATGATGACTTGCCCGATTGGCGGTTATTTTATGGTTTGCTGAAGAATCTGTATCCAAATCACCCACTATCTATTGATATTGCTGGGACGGTGGATAGTATTCAAAAAATTACACCTGAAATTTTGCAACAGTGCTATGAGACCTTTTATCACCCATCAAATATGAATATTGTTGTAATCGGTAATTTTGATCCTGAATCAGTGATTCAATTGATTCAAGATAACCAAAGTAAAAAAGAGTTTCCAAAAGAAGATCATATTATGCGCTTTTTACCAGCTGAAAAAATAAAAAGTATCCAATCACATACTGCCATCGAAATGGATGTGAAGCGATCAAAAGTAGCGATGGGCGTTAAAGGTATTCGTGCTGTTCCAGAGGGAAGCGAAGCCGATACCTATTATCTATTAGGCAACTTATTCATGGAATTATTGTTCGGCCGCGGTTCTCAAAACTACAATACGCTTTATGACGAAGGATTAATTGACGATAGTTTTGGCTACTCATTTAATACAGACCGTAGTTTTAATTTCATGTCAATTGAAACGGATACGGATCAACCTGAACTCATCATTGAGCGCTTAAAGGCGATTTTATTGAACTGGGAGAATGATGCTGACTTTAACGAAGATAGCTTTAATCTCTTGAAGCGCGCATTTATTGGTGAGCAGTTGCAAGCTTTTAATTCGTTGGAATATATTTCTAACCAATACGGTTCCTTGTACTTCTCTGGGATTGAAATGTTCGAGCGTATGGACCGAATTGAAGAAATTAAATTCAATGATATCAAGCAATTTGCACAAAAGTATATTAAAGAGCAACTTATTTCATCTTTTGTGATTCACCCTAAAAAGGAGCAGTAATATGAAATCAGCTTTAATAACAGGTGCGTCTGGCGATATTGGGAGTAGTATTGCCGAGAAGCTGGCAGCAGATGGGTGGTCTTTGTATCTTCACTACCACTCAAACCGAGATAAAGTCGCTCAGTTAGTCGAGCGTTTTACTGCCTTGTATCCGAAACAAGATTTTTTTCTTGTGCAAGCTAATCTAGAGTCACTGGATGCTGTGTCAGCACTAAAAAACCAGCTTTTTTCTTTGAATGCTATTGTATTTGCACACGGCATAACGGATTATGGTTTGCTTGATGAATTGACTGCAGATAAAATGGATCAATTATGGACTATGCATGTCAAATTACCAATCTTGATTACGCAAGCTTTCCAAAATAAAATTCATCAATCGAATGAAGGGCGAGTTGTATTTATCAGTTCTGTCTATGGTGAAATGGGGAGTAGTAATGAAGTTTTTTACAGCACTGTAAAAGGTGCTCAAAATGCATTTGTGAAAGCATACAGCAAAGAAGTGGCTTCATGGGGAATTACGGTTAATGCGGTTAGTCCAGGAGCAGTTGATACTCATATGAATCAGCACTACAGTGATGAGGAATTAACAGAGTTAATCGATTCTGTTCCTCTTGGGCGTTTAGCTCGACCAGATGAGATTAGCTTCTGGGTGGAACAAATTCTCAAGCCAAATAGTTCTTATATGACTGGGCA
Source organism: Jeotgalibaca sp. PTS2502 (assembly GCF_001975685.1). Classification (NCBI taxonomy): domain Bacteria; kingdom Bacillati; phylum Bacillota; class Bacilli; order Lactobacillales; family Carnobacteriaceae; genus Jeotgalibaca; species Jeotgalibaca sp. PTS2502. Next base: position 804,190 of record NZ_CP019433.1, on the reverse strand, counting down.
GATCATCACTGTAAGTGGTGGTTGGTTAAAGTAATAAAAAATTAAAAAGACAAGTGTCTGTTTGATATCATCAATAGCGATTATGTTATAATAGCTATTGAGTAGAGATAAGGTGGTGCATGTATGGATGAGAGAAATCATATTGGTGAAGAATTGAAGCAGGCAAGACTCACAAAAGGATACACTTTGGATGATGTTCAACAACTGACTAAAATTCAGAAACACTATTTAATCGCTATTGAAGAGAATAAATTAGAGGAATTACCGGGCGATTTTTTTGTAAAAGCCTTTATTAGGCAATACGCTGAAGTTTTAGGCATGACGATTAATGAAACAGAATTGCCAAAAACAAACACTGATGTCATCGCTACCCACTTAAACCAAAAAGAGACATCTGAAGTTCCTTTACCAAAACGAGCTGACTTAAAACGCTCTTCTAAAGAGACTGATTTTACCTATAGCAGTTCATCGCATAATAATTTACCAACGTTCCTGATGGTGCTGTTACTTATTTTGGTACTAGGGATGATTTGGTTTTATTTCTTCTTTATGCGTGATAACTCAAATGGTTCCGATGAGCCAGGAGGTATTATTAACCAAAGTGAATCGCTGTCTATCGAAAGTTTAAGTAGTGAACCAGCTAACGATGAAGATGAAACGGCGGTTGAGTCAAGCGAAGAAGATAATAATGATGAAACAGTTGTTAATCGAGACGAAACGGTTACTGACCGTGTGCAGTATCAAGCTGAAGGGCTAACGCTTCCCACACAGGCGCAAATAACCATTGATAGTAGTGGCAGTTCATGGGTGAGGGTCACCTTAGATGAGGCTGTTGTTTTTGAAGGAACAATTGCTGCAGGAAGTAGCCAAGAGATAGCTGTTGCAGAAGGAACAAAAGAAATGGCGATTAGAATCGGCTATTTGCCATCAACAACGGTATCAATTGATGGACAAGAAATTGAAAAGCCGGAAGATAGTCAAACGAATCAGACTCAAACCCTGTATATTAACTTTAATGAGTAGTCTGAATCAAAAGTTAGGAGAGAAAACGTGAACTTACCAAATAAACTTACTGTGGTTAGAATCTTTATGATTCCAATCTTTTTACTATTGTTATCCTTACCTTTAGAATGGGGTAATATTGAATTATGGGGCTCATCTGTCCCTCTTGCCCAATTAGTTGGGACTATTATTTTTGCAGTTGCAAGTTTTACAGACTGGCTGGATGGTTATATTGCCAGAAGAGATGGGTTAGTAACGAACTTTGGAAAATTTGCTGATCCTTTGGCAGATAAGATGCTCGTTGCAGCAGCTTTTATCGTTTTAGTTGAAAAAGGACTAGCACCTGCTTGGATAGTTAGTATCATTTTATGCCGAGAATTAGCGGTAACGGGTCTACGTCTTCTATTGGTAAAAGACGGCGAGGTTATGGCTGCTGCTTGGCCAGGTAAAATTAAAACGGTGACGCAAATGTTGGCTATTATCATGTTGTTTTTAGATGATTTTCCGCTAGCGATGACTGGGTTCCCAATTGGAACAGTCTTACTTTATATCTGCTTAATGTTTACTATTTATTCGGGAGCAGATTATTTTATTAAGAATAAGCACGTTTTTAAAGATTCCTTTAATCAATAATAATCAAATAAGAAGAAAACAGCAGAAATAGACGCTATAGTTAAAAAATAGTGAATTCTGCTGTTTTTTTAATGGAAAACGATCTTTTTTGCGGATATTAATAGTGAGGGAGCGATAGGATGATTGCAGAAATTATTTCGGTTGGAACAGAGTTATTATTAGGACAGATTGTTAATACGAATGCAGCCTTTATTGCGAGAGAACTAGCTGCTGTCGGTATTAACGCTTATCATCAGTCGGTTGTTGGTGATAACAGACAGAAGTTGATTGATGTCATTAAAATTGCGGAAGAGAGGAGCGACTTATTAATCTTTACAGGTGGTTTAGGCCCAACCCAAGATGATATAACGAAAGAAACAATTGCTAGTTATTTAAATGAGCCTTTAGCGCTTGATTCAGACGGCTTAGCTCACATTCGGAATTATTTTGAAAAAACGGGTCGAGAGATGACAGCTAACAATGAAAAACAAGCTGTTTACTTTAAGAATGGACTCGCTTTTAAAAATATGAACGGACATGCTTTAGGAAGTTACATCAAAAAAGAAGAAACAGCCTACGTTGTTTTGCCCGGCCCACCAAATGAATTGAAAGAAATGGTTCAATCAGAGCTGATGCCGTTTCTACTGGCAGAAATCAATAGCGATAGACACTATATTCTATCAAAAACACTTCGCTTTTATGGTATTGGTGAGTCAACATTAGCAAGTCGTCTTGCTCCCTTAATTGACGGACAAACCAATCCAACTTTGGCGCCTTATGCAGGTAGTCATGAAGTGTCGCTCAGAATTACTGCAAGTGGGAAAGATGCCGATGATTGCAATCAATTGCTTGAACAAATGGTGAAAGACGTATTGGTCAGTGTGGGTGACTATTACTACGGGGAAGGTGAACAGAACAGCTTAGCTAATGTTGTCGGTCAGTTGTTAACGAGTAAAGGGATGACCATTAGCGCTGCAGAAAGTTTGACGGGCGGCTTGTTTCAATCGACTCTCGTCTCTATTTCTAAAAGCAGTCAATTCTTCAAGGGTGGCATGGTTGCTTATGATGAAGCCATTAAACGGAATGGTTTAGGTATTTCCCAGCAATTGCTCGATGAACAGGGTACGGTAAGTGAAGCATGTGCCATTGCTATGTCGGAAGCTTGTCGTCAATTCTTTCAAACAGATATAGCTATTTCATTTACGGGTGTTGCTGGTCCAGATGATTTGGAAAATCAACCTGCTGGAACGGTCTGGATTGGCATTAGCCAAGCAGGAAAAGAGCCATTTGCAAAACAATATCGTTTTATGAAGGACCGAAATGGTAATCGTCAACATGCTGTGATGCAAGGGTTGGATTTAATTCGTCGGTTAGTAGCAGAATAAAACTAGCGAACGTTTGTTCACTTTTTGCTTGCTTTTTTGTTTGGAAAAGGATAAGATAAGAATGCGGAAAAGAAGAAACACTGAATACTCTTATGGAGGTTAAATCATGTCAACAAATAATGAAAATAGACAAAAAGCGCTCGATGAAGCGTTAAAGAAAATTGAACGTACTTACGGAAAAGGTTCTGTTATGAAAATGGGGGACAAGGTCGATACAGAAGTATCGACTGTACCGAGTGGATCATTAGCTGTAGATATTGCACTTGGTGTTGGTGGCTACCCACGTGGAAGAATTATTGAAATTTACGGACCAGAATCTTCTGGTAAAACAACCGTTTCTTTACATGCAATTGCAGAAGCACAGAAAAAGGGCGGCGTAGCAGCCTTTATTGATGCTGAGCATGCGCTTGATCCAAAGTACGCTCGTGCTATTGGTGTAAATGTGGATGAATTATTACTTTCTCAACCAGATACAGGAGAACAAGCACTCGAAATCGCAGATGCATTGATTTCATCTGGAGCGATTGATATTGTCGTGATTGACTCGGTAGCGGCTTTAGTACCACGTGCTGAAATTGAAGGTGAAATGGGAGATTCTCATATGGGTCTTCAAGCGCGTTTGATGTCTCAAGCATTGCGTAAACTATCTGGCTCAATTAACAAAACAAAAACTATTGCAATTTTCATCAATCAAATTCGTGAGAAAATTGGAATTATGTTTGGTAACCCAGAAACAACTCCGGGTGGACGTGCTTTGAAATTCTATTCAACCGTTCGTTTAGAAGTTCGTCGTGCAGAACAAATTAAAAACGGCGTAGATGTGATTGGTAACCGTACTAAAATCAAAGTTGTTAAAAATAAAGTAGCACCACCGTTTAAAGTTGCAGAAGTTGATATTATGTACGGGGAAGGTATTTCGATTATTGGAGAAATAGTTGATATGGCTTCAGACAAGGATATTATTAATAAGAGCGGATCTTGGTATTCATATAAGGATACCCGAATTGGTCAAGGTAGAGAAAATGCCAAAGCTTACCTAGTTGAAAATCCAGAAATCCGTGAAGAAATCGAGCGTAAGGTTCGTGCTGAATTCGGTATTGGTGATCCAGTCGTAGAGGAAGAGCCCGTAACTGGTCCAGTTGAATTGTTAGACGAAGAATAAGAATGTTGACAGACTCTGTTGTGAATCGATTTCACAACAGAGTCTATTTTTCTAATCTATCTATAATCTGATTGACAGTATGCCAAACAAAGTTTAAAATTGGTATATGTATAAGTAAGATACTTGTGCAGACATTAGAAAATATTTTTAAAAATTTTTTAACGACCAACTAAATAGATACGGAGGTGAATTTATGGGATTGATTGAAATTGCCTTCGCTATCATAGCTTTAATTATTGGTGTCGTTATCGGATACTTTTATCGGAAATCGAATCATGAAAAAGAGCTTGCCGGTGCAAGGAATACAGCAACCTCAATTTTGGAAGAAGCAGCAAAAGATGCTGAAACCATGAAAAAAGAGGCCATGTTGGAAGCGAAGGAAGAAAGCCATCAATACCGTTCAACAATTGAAGAAGAACTTCGAGAAAGAAGAAATGACGTACTCAAACAAGAAAATCGCATGATTCAAAAGGAAGAGAATTTGGATCGAAAAGAGAATACTTTATCCAAACGTGAAAAGACGATTGAGAATAAGGAAGAAAATCTTGCAAAGAGAAATCAAACATTAACTTCTGAAGAAAATCGAATTCAGACTATTATTGAAGAACAACAACAAGAGCTAGAAAGAATCGCTACCATGTCACGAGAAGATGCAAAAGCTATCATTATGAAGGAAACTGAGGAGCAGTTAACTTATGAACGAGCTGTCTTAGTTAAAGAGTCAGAACAACGTGCGAAAGATGAATCAGAACGTAAAGCTAAGAATATTATTTTACAAGCGATTCAACGTAGTTCAGCTGATCTTGTGTCTGAGGCAACTGTTACAGTTGTGACACTTCCAAACGATGATATGAAGGGTAGAATTATCGGACGAGAAGGACGTAATATTCGTACTTTAGAAACACTAACAGGGATTGATTTGATTATTGATGATACACCTGAAGCAGTCGTTCTAAGTGGATTTGATCCAATTCGTCGTGAAACTGCTAAGATTGCATTGGAACGTTTAATTCAAGATGGACGGATTCATCCGGCTAGAATTGAAGAAGCTGTTGATCGCGCCCGCAAAGAGATGGATGAACGCATTAGAGAAATCGGTGAACAAGCAACCTTTGAAGTTGGTATTCACTCATTACATCCTGACCTAATTAAGATTCTTGGAAGAATGTATTTCCGTACAAGCTACGGACAAAATGTTTTAAATCATAGTATTGAAGTTGCAAAATTAGCTGGTGTAATGGCTGGCGAATTAGGCGAAGACATTACGATGGCTAAGCGAGCAGGCTTGCTTCATGATATTGGTAAAGCGCTTGATCATGAAATTGAAGGATCACACGTTGAGATTGGTGCAGAAATTGCCCAACGCTACAAAGAAAATGCCATTGTTGTGAATGCGATTGCCTCTCACCATGGAGATGTTGAACCAACTAATATTATTTCTATTTTAGTTGCAGCAGCAGATGCGCTGTCAGCTGCCCGACCTGGAGCAAGAAGTGAATCACTTGAAAATTATATTCGCAGGCTGGAAAGATTAGAAGGAATTGCAAATGAATTTGACGGAGTTTCAAGTAGTTTTGCAATCCAAGCAGGACGAGAAATAAGAATTATGGTTAGCCCTGAGAATGTTGATGATTCTCATGCGATCTTATTAGCACGCGATATTAAAACAAAAATCGAAGAAGAGCTAGAATATCCGGGACACATCAAGGTTACGGTTATACGCGAAACCAGAGCAATAGAATATGCAAAATAATAATCCGAAAGCTAGGACAACTGTCCTGGCTTTTTTTTAGACTAGGGGATTATAAGTTCAGCCATCAATGTCTAGCTCCCAAGTCCTGCCCTACTGAAAAAAAGATAAATTTGCCCCATTGCGCGCTTCGCTGCTCGCTAACGCATATCATTCGACTAACCCGCTGAAGCGTGAAGTCTCCTGACAATTCAGGGACAAATTTCCTATTTTTTCATAGGCCAAGGCGGACTTGTCCGCTTTTCTTATATTGGGCGTTTACTTCTATGCAAAAAAACAAATTATTGTTAAGATAAAGCATAAGAGAAATGTAGAGATGAGGAAATTTAAATCATGAAAGTACTATTTATTGGAGATGTTGTAGGGTCTATTGGACGAAACATGCTATTGGAAAGTTTACCAATGTTGAAGCGGAAATATCGCCCTCAATTGACGATTGTTAACGGGGAAAATGCGGCATCAGGTCGTGGAATTACAGAAAAAATCTATAAGGAATTTTTGCAAGCAGGTGTAGATTTGGTTACTATGGGGAATCACACTTGGGATAACAGAGATATCTTCAATTTTATTGATAATGAGAAAGTAAAAATGATTCGTCCAGCTAATTTCCCTGAAGGAACGCCCGGTATTGGTTACAAAGTCATTAATATCAATCAAGAGAAAATCGCTGTTATAAATATGCAAGGGCGTGCACTAATGAATAGTTTAGATGATCCTTTTCGGAAAATGGACGCTATTTTAGATGAAGTCAGCAAAGAAACCTCTTGTATTTTTGTTGATTTTCATGCGGAAACAACCAGTGAAAAACAAGCGATGGGCTGGTATTTAGACGGTCGTGTGTCTGCTGTAGTGGGGACGCATACCCATGTTCAAACGAACGATGCACGTATTTTACCAAAAGGAACGGCTTATTTAACGGATGTTGGAATGACAGGTGCCTATGACAGTATTTTAGGTGTTGAACGTGACATTATTATTGAGAAGTTCTTAAGTCAATTGCCAGTTCGCCATGAAATTCCAGAGCAAGGCCGTAAATTATTGAGTGGTTGTTTTCTTGAGATTGATTCTTCAAATGGCCAAGCCATTCGGATTGAGAATATTGTAATTAACGATGATCGACCATTTGGGAGTGATTAACTAATGGAAAAACGACCAGAAATTGAGAAACAAGTTGATGAAGAATTGGACAAATTGATTGCACTTCTTCAAAAAAAAGAAGAAATTATTCGTTATCAGCAAATGGAAAAAGAAGTTCAAGAGAATGATTGGTTAGATGAACTTGTTGAGACTATTAAAGATAAGCAACGAGACTTGGTTAATTTCGAATATTACGAAAAACCAGAGGCCTATCAAGCGACATTGAAGGAGCTTGATCGATTAAATAAAGAATTAGACGAGAACATTACCGTAAAAGCTTACAAAGATTCCTTATGGGAGGCTAACGAAGTTGTTCAACTCTTGTTTAGCAAAATCGAAGCAGCTGCTAATAGTAGCACAGATACCAACTAGCAAGAGAATGTTATTGAGGTGGAAAAATGTCACAAAAAACAAAACAAACGCCAATGATGGAACAGTATTTTAAAATTAAAGAACAGCATCCAGATGCTTTTTTATTTTATCGCTTAGGGGATTTTTATGAGTTATTTCATGACGATGCGATTAAAGCAGCGAAAATTCTAGAAATTACCTTAACTAGTCGGAATAAAAATGCAGATGATCCTATTCCAATGTGCGGAGTTCCCTATCACTCATCGACTGAATATATTCGAACCTTAATTCATAATGGTTATAAAGTCGCTATTTGCGAGCAGATGGAGGATCCTAAAGCAACTAAAGGCATGGTTAGACGTGAGGTTGTCCAAGTCTTGACGCCAGGAACCTATATGGATGAAAAAGGTGGCAGTAGCAATAATTTTTTAGTTGCTATTGAAGAACGGTCTTCAAGCTATGCCTTAGCCTACGCTGATATTACGACGGGTGAATTACGAGTGACTTTATTAGACAATCAAGATGCAGTCTTAAACGAAATTCAAGCTTTGCAATCTAAAGAGGTCATCATTGTAGAAGGCAAGGGTTCTGCAATCGCGCCAGTTTTGAAACAACGCTTGGGTGTCTTAATTTCGTCTCATAAGAAAGTAGACCAGTCCGATAATTATGCTCATTTATTAGAGGATTTAACGGAAGTAGCTTGTCAAAGTGTTGTTAATCTCTTGTTAGATTATCTTGCAGTTACCCAAAAAAGAAGTTTAACGCACATCCAAACTGCTGTCCGTTATCAAGCTGATCAATATTTGAAAATGGATGCCTATGCTAGACGAAACTTAGAATTAACCTTATCTATTCGTGACCAGCAAAAAGCAGGAAGTTTACTTTGGCTGATGGATCAAACCAAAACGGCTATGGGTGGCAGACGATTGAAACAATGGCTAGAAAAACCATTGATCAACAAAACAGAAATCGAAAGCAGGCAAGAAAAGGTTGCTAGCTTACTTGACCATTATTTTGAGCGAATGGATATTAATGATGCCTTGTCATCGGTTTATGATCTAGAACGCTTAGTGGCTAAGGTATCCTTTGGGAATGTCAATGGTAGAGATTTAATTCAACTTAAAACATCTTTAGATCAACTACCGAAAATCAAACAACTGCTTGTTCAGGTTGATGAAGCAATCTGGCAGTCTACCTTAAGTAAAATTGCAGAAATGCCAGAATTAAGAGACTTGATTGATCAGGCAATTATGGAAGATTCTCCTCTTTTAATTACAGAAGGCAATGTTATTAAAGATGGCTATAATGATCAACTTGATTACTACCGTGATGCTATGGCTAATGGAAAAAAATGGATTGCAGCGCTTCAACAACAAGAAAGAGAACGCACTGGTATTAAAACCTTAAAAATCGGTTATAACCGGGTATTTGGTTACTACATTGAAGTATCAAAAGCCAATGTCCTAAATCTACCAGAAGGCTTATATGACCGTAAGCAGACCCTTACCAACGCTGAACGATTCATTACACCAGAGCTAAAGGAAAAAGAACGCATTATTTTAGAGGCAGAAGAAAAATCGGCTACGCTTGAATATGAGTTATTTATTGCTATTCGAGAAAAGGTAAAACACTATAGCGAAGACCTGCAACAATTAGCTAAGCAAATTTCAGAACTAGATGTCTTACAAAGCTTTGCCGAAATTAGCGAACGTTATCACTACAATAAACCGATTCTTTCAGCGACATCTAAACATATTCACATTACAGAAGGCCGTCATCCAGTCGTCGAGGAAGTTTTAGGAAAAGACCAATACGTTTCTAATAACCTGGAAATGACAAATGATAACAATATTCTGCTCGTAACAGGACCTAACATGTCTGGTAAAAGTACTTATATGCGTCAACTCGCGTTAATTGTGATTATGGCTCAAATGGGTTGTTATGTTCCTGCTGAGACAGCAGAATTACCCGTTTTTGACCAAATATTCACCCGTATTGGTGCAGCTGATGATCTGTATTCAGGTCAAAGTACCTTTATGGTGGAGATGGTTGAAACAAACCAAGCCCTCCAATTTGCGACAGAACGCAGTTTAATTTTATTTGATGAAATTGGTCGTGGAACAGCTACTTATGATGGGATGGCTTTGGCGGAAGCAATCCTGAAGCACTTGCACCGTCATGATAAGGGGAAAGTTTTGTTTTCAACTCATTATCATGAGTTGACGGCCTTAGAAGAAGAGTTAGCTGGTCTTCGTAATGTTCATGTCGGGGCCATCGAACAAGATGGCGAACTTGTCTTTCTTCATAAAATTATGAATGGCCCTGCAGATAAGAGTTACGGCCTTCATGTTGCTAAACTAGCAGGTATGCCAGAGTCGTTAATAACAGAAGCTGGAGAAATCTTGCATCGCTTAGAAACTGAAGCAAATCTGACAGGAAGCGTTGTTGAAGAAGACATTAGTCAGTTGTCTTTGTTTGGAGAACTTGAAGAAAACATTAATGAAAAGCAAGTTATGAAAGAAATGTCAGAGTTGCGATTAGAAAGCATGACACCGATGGATATCATGTATCAAGTCAATCAATGGAAAAAAATGCTGGATAAAAAATGAGGTGAACTGCCATGGCAACAATCAGAGAATTACCTGAACAATTAACGAATCAGATTGCAGCAGGAGAAGTCATTGAGCGACCTTCTTCTGTTGTAAAAGAGTTGGTTGAGAACGCCATTGATGCTAAGAGCAGCCAAATTGATATTTGGGTAGAAGAAGCTGGTTTAAAAAAGATTAAAGTGAGTGACAATGGCCAAGGCATTCATCCTGATGAAGTAGCATTAGCCTTTGAACGTCATGCGACCAGTAAAATCTATTCAAGAGAAGATCTCTTCCGTATCCACACATTAGGGTTTAGGGGTGAGGCACTACCAAGTATCGCCTCTGTTTCCAAAGTGACAGTAGAAACGGCGACAGAGCATTTACCTGGTAAACTGCTTAAAATTGAATGCGGAAAAATATTTGAAGACAAAACCTTTGGGAGTCCAAAGGGAACGGCTATTACGGTAGAGAGTCTTTTTTTTAATACGCCGGCACGCCTAAAATATATTCGTAGCCTTCAAACCGAATTGTCTAATATTACCGATATTATTAACCGCATATCGCTAAGCCATCCAGAAATTGCCTTTCGTCTTTACCATGATAACAACCAACTACTGAGAACAAGTGGTAACGGTGACCTCAAGCAAGCAATTGCCGGTGTTTATGGAACGAAGGTAGCCCGTAAAATGATTGAAGTTCAGGCTGAACAGCTAGATTTTCGTGTTTCTGGTTTGGTGACTATGCCAGAAATAACACGAGCGAGTCGAAATTATTTAACGATAATTTTAAATGGCCGTTATATCCGTAATTTTCTACTACAGAATGCCATTGTTGATGGCTTTGGCTCACGACTGATGGTAGGGCGGTTTCCAATTGCAGTTATTAATATTGAGACTGATCCACTGTTATTAGATGTGAATGTTCACCCCTCTAAAAAAGAGGTGCGTATCAGTAAAGAAAAAGAATTGGTGGCATTAATTATCTCTGCTATCCAAGAAGGGTTAAAAGATAAAACCTTTATTCCAAGTGGCTTTGAAAATGTTGATTTTAAACGACAACCGATTGAAGTGGAAGCTAAACATGAACAGACGCATATTCGTTTTGAAAATCCGATTGAGCCCATGGAAGCATCTTTTCAATCTGTTTTGAAACAGACAGATTACACAGATGAAGAAGTTGTTCAGGAAGATTTTACAGTCGAAGAGGCTAATCAAGCCATTAACCATACAGAAAATGAGTCGATAGATTGGATAGAGCCAAAAATGGAATATCAGCCAAAAATTGAGCCGACTTTTGTTCGTGAGAATCATAACGAAAAAAGTTTAAAGACCGCCGAGCGAACCTTGAAAGAAGAGCCTGTTCACCATTTTCCGGAGTTGTATTACTTTGGACAAATGCATGGCACCTATCTTTTTGCCCAGAATGAAACAGGGTTGTATATTGTTGATCAGCATGCTGCTCAAGAACGAATCAAATACGAATACTATAAAGAAGAAATCGCGAAGGTATCACGTGACTTACAAAGCTTGTTAGTTCCGATTACCATTGACTTAGCTTTGGATGACTATTTAAGAGTCAAAGAAAATCAAGAAAATCTCGAAGAAATAGGTATTTTTCTTGAGCCGTTTGGAAAACAGACCTTCTTATTAGACCGTCATCCAACTTGGTTTAAGGCCGGTCAAGAAGAAGCTATTTTGGATGATATTATCAGGATGGTTTTGGAAGATGGTCATTTATCAGTTAAAAAACTAAGAGAAGCAACGGCGATTATGATGAGTTGTAAACGATCCATCAAAGCTAATCACCATCTCAATGACCACGAAGCAAGGATCCTATTAGCTGATTTGTCTAAGACTACTAATCCTTATAATTGTCCGCATGGTCGACCTGTACTCATTCATTTTACCAATAATGACATGGAGAAAATGTTTAAACGTATTCAAGATCCGCACTGAAACAAAAAATTATGGTTTCTGCCTTTAATAAGGTAAAATAGAAACAGATTTTAAGATAAAGGATGATTAGGATGAAAGAATCAAAAGAAGAACTACGCAATCGTTTGACGCCTCTTCAATTTGAAGTAACCCAAAACGAAGCAACAGAGCGTCCGTTTACAGGTGAATACGACGATTTCTATCAAGAAGGAATTTATGTGGACGTGGTGAGTGGCGAACCATTGTTCAGTTCATTAGATAAATACGATGCAGGCTGTGGCTGGTCATCATTTTCAAAACCAATTGCTAAATTGGAAGAAAAAGAAGATACAAAACTATCTCGCGTTCGTACAGAAGTGAGAAGTAAAGAAGCTGATTCTCACCTTGGCCATGTTTTCGAGGATGGACCAGCTGAGATGGGTGGCTTGCGCTATTGTATCAACTCAGCAGCAATGCGTTTCGTAGCTGTACATGATTTAGAAAAAGAAGGATACAGCGATTACCTATCATTGTTTGAATCAAAATAATCAGCAAGAGATGAGATGAGTAAATCTCATCTTTTTTCTGTTTTAAACTGCCTTATTACGCCTATTATGGTAAGATGATAGTCAGGAATTTAATCCAGAAGGGATGTTAAACAGGATGTATGAATATATGTGTGGGACATTAGTTAGCGTTAAGCCGCTCTATATTGTCCTTGACGTTCAAGGAATTGGCTACCAAATTCAAGTTGCGAATCCTTTCCGCTTTACGTCGCTCTTAGACCAAGAAGTGATGGTATATATCCACCAAGCCGTTAGGGAAGATGCGATAACCTTATATGGTTTTAAAGAAGAATATGAAAAGCAATTATATCTAAAGTTGATTAGTGTGTCAGGGATTGGTCCGAAAAGTGGCTTGTCAATTCTAGCAAATGAAGATCATACTGGCTTAGTTCAAGCTATTGAAACAGAGCATGTCACTTATCTAACCAAGTTTCCAGGTGTGGGTAAGAAGACCGCATCACAAATTATTCTTGATTTAAAAGGGAAGTTAGACGATGTTTTAGTTGAAGTTGGTCAACTGCCGATTATACCGGTTGAAGAAACAACGCTCAATAAGCAACACCTTTCCGAAGCTATGGAAGCCTTAGTTGGTTTGGGTTATTCAGCTCGAGAAGTTAATAAAATTAAACCAAAACTGGAAGAGGCGGATGCGAAAGATACGGAAGAATTACTTCGGATGGCCTTTAAACTATTATTGAAGAACTAGAAAGGGGGCAGGCGGCTAATGACAGATGAACGCATGTTATCTGCCGATATTGAAGACTGGAACGAAGAAGCGGTAGAAGAATCACTTAGACCGCAACAAATTAGTCAATATATCGGTCAGAAAAAAGTAGTTGATGAAGTCAATATTTATATCCAAGCAGCCAAGCATCGTAACGAAGCGTTAGACCATGTGTTACTTTATGGACCGCCTGGGCTAGGTAAAACAACATTAGCTGGTGTCATCGCTAATGAAATGGGTGTTCATATGCATACAACAAGTGGACCTGCCATTGAAAAACCTGGTGACTTAATGGTGTTGTTAAACGAATTAAATCCAGGGGATGTCTTATTTATTGATGAAATCCATCGTCTGCCGAGGATTGTTGAAGAAATCCTGTATTCGGCTATGGAAGATTACTTTGTCGATATTATTATTGGTCAAGATGCGACTGCTAGACCTGTTCATTTTACCTTACCTCCTTTCACCTTAATTGGTGCGACAACCAAGGCTGGTAGTTTGTCGGCGCCGTTGCGGGCACGTTTTGGAATTGTTTTGAGAATGGATTATTATAATCATAGTGATTTAAAAGAGATTATTATTCGTTCTTCAAGCGTCTTAAAAACGGAGATTGAAGAAGATGGCGCGATTGAAATTGCCAGACGCTCAAGAGGAACACCCCGTATCGCTAATCGTCTCTTAAAACGGGTTCGCGATTTTTCTCAAGTTTATGAGGATGGCATGATTACAGCTAAGGTTGCAGAAAAAGGATTAACCTTGCTAAGAGTGGATAAAGAAGGACTGGATGCAACCGACCGCAGGATTTTAACCACTATGATTGATTTTTATGGTGGCGGCCCGGTTGGTTTAGCTTCAATTGCGGCTACAATTGGTGAGGATAGAGAAACCATTGAGGATATGTATGAACCCTATCTCTTGCAAATTGGTTTCTTGCAACGGACACAACGTGGTAGAATGGTCACTGCGGCAGCCTATGATCATTTAGGCTACACTTATGATAAATAAAGACAGCTAGAAAAGAATAGAGGAATAATGTTGAAAACAAGTGATTTTGATTTTTATCTACCTGAGGAACTAATTGCTCAAACACCTTTAGAGAATAGAACAGCATCTCGTTTATTGAAGCTGGATTCTTCAGCTAACCAACTAGAAGATAAGCACTTCTATGATGTAATTGATGAATTTGAAGCAGGCGATGTTCTCGTTTTAAATAATACTCGTGTTTTACCAGCTCGTTTACATGGTGTGAAACCTGATACAGGAGGGCACTTAGAAGTATTGTTATTAAACAATGAAGAGGGAGACCGGTGGGAAACGCTCGTTAAGCCAGCCAAAAAGGCTAAAATCGGAACAAAGATTTCATTTGGTGATGGGATGTTAACTGCTGAAGTTGTGGGTGAAAAAGACCACGGTGGACGCATCATTGAATTTAGCTATGAAGGAATCTTCTTAGAAGTATTGGAGAGTTTAGGAGAAATGCCTTTACCACCATATATTAAAGAACGTTTAGATGATCCGGATCGTTACCAAACTGTTTATGCCAAAGAGAATGGCTCAGCAGCAGCTCCAACAGCAGGTTTGCATTTTACTCAAGAGCTATTAGCTAAAATTGAAGCAAAAGGCGTTAAAGTTGCGTACTTAACCTTGCATGTTGGTTTAGGTACCTTTAGACCTGTTTCTGCTGATGATTTGAGTGAGCATGAAATGCATTCAGAATTTTATTCATTGCCTCAAGAAACCGCAGATTTATTAAATGAAGCTAAAGCAAAGGGTGGTCGAATTATTGCTGTCGGAACAACATCTATTCGGACACTTGAAACGGTCGGTACAAAATTTAACGGTGAGATTAAGGCAGATAGTGATTGGACGAGTATTTTTATCGCGCCTGGCTATCAATTTAAGGTTGTAGATGCTTTTATTACAAATTTCCATTTACCAAAATCAACACTCGTTATGCTAGTCAGTGCATTTGCTGGCAGAGAGACTGTTCTGAATGCCTATGCGCATGCCGTTAAAGAACGTTACCGTTTCTTTAGTTTTGGCGATGCCATGTTTGTTAAATAATAACAGCAAAAATCCCCCTCCAGATTATCTGAAGGGGGATTTTAATGGTTAATCATTATGCTTTTTTAGACTCTGCCGTTTTCGGAAAAGCGCTTGTTAATAGGAATACGATGACAGCAACAGCAATTCCCATAACAGATGCGTGAACAAAGTTATAAGAATTTGTTTCCAAAGCGCCGCCAATATAGAAAGCAACTTGCCCTAAAATAAATCCCCAAAATAAACACACAACAAATTTCATCTTTTTGCACCTTCTCTCGTTTCTTATTTTAGCACTTATTTTAAAGATGACAAGTTTTTATCCGATGAAAGTGACAAGATGATGCTGCTTTTTACCTACATCAAAGCTAGGAAATACGATATAATACAAGAAGAGGAAGGAGGGTTACGATGACATTCGTACAACTTCAAGTAATCAGTTCATATACATTGCTCCAAAGTACAACGAGGCTTTCTGACCTTGTTTATGCTGCTAAAGAACGGGGCTACAAAGCGCTAGCTTTAACTGATCATAATGTTTTGTATGGTCAAGTTGACTTTTACAAATTATGTGAAAAAGCTGGTATCCAGCCTATCATTGGCATTCAATTAGATGTCAAAGGCTTTGTCATGACAGAGAGACGTTTTCCAATGGTCTTGCTGGCTAAGGATTACAAAGGCTATCAACGGTTGATGCAATTATCCACCCTTCGTAGTCAAGAAGATGATCAGTTGCTTCAAAATGAAATAGAAAAAGGGTTAAATCATTTAATCGCTATAACTGCAGGAGATAAGAGCGAAGTTGCAGCGCTGTTAGCTGATGGCAATATCCAACAGGCCAAATCGGTTAGTCTTTTTTGGAAGAATTTAGTAACAGAAGGGGACTTTTATTTAGGGGTTCACGCATACAGACAAATGACCCGACTGATTCGACCGCTTCAACAATTGAGTCAAGAAATGACTGTTCCACTCGTCGCCTTAAATGAAGTCTCCTATTTGAATTCAGATGACCAGTTTAGCTGTCAAGTCTTACAAGCCATTTCGAATAATGAACAAATCGATACCCAATCGGTAGAGATGAGCGGAGAACGTTATTTGACAACGGCTGAAGAGGCTTATCACCGCTTTTTAAACATGGATTTAAAAGAAGCGGCAGATGAAACGGAACGAATTGCCCGTAAGATTAATATCCAAATCCCACTAAATCAATCCTTATTACCTAAGTATCCGGTCCCAAAAGGTGTATCAAGTTCTGATTATCTGAAACGACTCTGCATGGAAGGATTAGAAGCACGGGTAGCCGAGCCAGACAGTCGTTACCAAGAGCGACTCCTTTATGAGTTAGAAGTCATTCATGAAATGGGCTTTGATGATTATTTTTTAATTGTATGGGATGTGATGGCCTATGCAAGACAAGTCAATATTTTACCTGGCGCTGGTCGTGGATCAGCAGCGGGCTCTCTCGTTGCTTATGTACTCAGCATTACCCATGTTGATCCGATTGCCTTTAATTTATTGTTTGAGCGTTTTTTAAACAGAGAACGCTACAATATGCCTGATATTGATTTAGATTTTCCTGATAACCGTCGTGACGATGTATTGCGTTATGTAAAGAAAAAATACGGCAGTGACCATGTTGCTCAAATTATTACCTTTGGAACATTGGCTGCTAAAATGTCAATTAGAGATACAGCTAGAGTGTTTGGGTTGACGCCTAAAGAAGCAGGCGAGTGGTCGAATGCGATACCTAGTCAATTAGGTATTCGATTAAAGGATGCTTATAAGCAATCTCGAAAATTGCAGCAACTCGTTGAAAAAGACCCTCGTAACCAGCTGTTGTTTGAAACAGCTGTTAAAATTGAAGGCGTACCGAGACATTTTTCGACTCATGCTGCCGGTGTTGTGATTAGTGATCGCCCGCTGGTTGATATTATTCCCTTGCAACTCAGAGAAAATGATCTGTCTCTAACCCAATACCCAATGGGGAATGTAGAAGAAATCGGTTTATTAAAGATGGATTTTTTAGGCTTGAAAAACTTAAGTATATTAGACGAGAGTATTCAGCTAGCGAAAGAAGTTAATGGGTCATCCTTAGACATCTTTGCGATCCCCGTCAATGATCCTGAAACAATGGCTTTATTTAGAAGAAGTGACACAAATGGTGTATTTCAGTTTGAATCAGCAGGAATTAAAAACGTGTTGCGTAAATTAGGACCAGAAAACCTAGAAGATTTAGTTGCTGTTAATGCCCTCTATCGTCCAGGTCCAATGGAGCAGATCGATACGTTTATCAGTCGAAAAAAAGGACAGCAGAAGATTGATTATTTGCATCCAGATTTAGAACCTATCTTAGAAGTTACATATGGCATTATGGTTTATCAAGAACAAGTCATGCAAGTTGCCTCTACCTTGGCTGGTTTCACACTGGGAGAAGCAGATATTTTAAGACGAGCGATTGGTAAAAAAGAAAAAGCGATTCTAGATAGAGAAAAGAAACATTTTGTAGACGGTGCAGTCTCTAAAGGCTATCCTTATCAAACTGCAGAGGAAATCTACCACTACATTGAACGTTTTGCTAATTATGGCTTCAACCGCTCGCATTCAGTGGCTTATTCCTACATAGCCTATCAAATGGCTTATATGAAAACACACTACCCAGCTGCTTTTTTTGCAGCATTATTAAATTCAGCAAACCCACATTCAGATAAGATGAATAGCTACTTATTAGACGTTATTAAACGCGCGATTAAGCTGACTTATCCTGATATTAATAAAAGTGATTGGCATTACACGGTTGATGGCGACACCATTCGAATGGGTCTAAGTGCGATTAAGAGCTTGAGAAGGGATTTTATCAGTCATATTATTTATGAGCGCCAGCAACACGGACCCTACCAAGATTTTATTCAGTTTTTAAGACGATTACCTGAAAAGTGGTTAAAGGACGATCTGATTGAGGCACTCATTTATAGTGGCGTCTTTGATTCCTTTGGTCATACAAGAGCAAGCTTACTAGCTTCTTTACCGGGAATGCTGTCAAGTATTGCTTATAGTGGTAATAATATTGATTTAATCCAAGTGTTAGAACCGCGCTATGTTGAGAAGGAAGAAAAAACAGAAGAGGAACTAGCGCAATATGAAGAGCAATATTTGGGTTACTCGCTCATGCCGCATCCTATTGAGGCTTACGCCTCTCTATATAAGGACGATAACCGTGCTTATATAGCGGAGTTGACTGAAGGGAAGGCGGTTCGAACGATGGGATTAATTCGTGAGGTGAAACGAATTAAAACTAAAAAGGGTGATCCAATGGCCTTTGTTACTCTGACTGACACAACCGGACAACTCAGTCTCATTTTGTTTCCGGAGCAATATGTTCGCTTTATTCGGTTGTTAAAAGAAGGCATGCTTGTTGTTGTTGGAGGAAAGTATGAATCTAAACGATCCGATAATCAATCGTCTCTGATTGTTCAGAATATGGAGGAGTTGACACATTATATTGCTCAACAGCCAAAAAAGAAGAAGCGTTGCTTCATTCTGTTATCTGATGCTATTTATTACGACCAACAATTTCAAGAAATTAGACAATTATTAAAGGATTACCCAGGTGATTGCCAAGTGGTTATTGTAGACAAGGTTAATAGTCGCAATATTTTGTTAGACGAATCTTACAATATTGATGATGAGTCGGATGTTATTGGGAAACTTGTCACAATTATGGGTGAAGACCGTGTGGTATTACAATAGACAAGGATATTGACTTCTTTAGTGGTACCGATAACAAGATTTTTAAGAAAAGCAAATACAAGTGAGACTTTTAATGAAAACAATGGTAAGATAATATGGGAATATTAAAAAAAGTTTTTCTCAATTTTTGATGGGGTGAATGAATTGAAACGAATTGCAGTTTTAACAAGTGGTGGAGATGCACCAGGAATGAACGCTGCCATTAGAGCAGTTGTCAGAAAAGGGATTTATGATGGATTGGAAGTATACGGTATTAACTATGGTTATGCTGGTATGGTTGCTGGAGATATTCGCCGGTTAACAGTTGATGATGTTGGGGACACTATCAGCCGTGGTGGTACTGTTTTATATTCAGCACGTTATCCAGAGTTTGCTAATATCGAAGGACAACAAAAAGGTATTGAACAACTTAAAAAATTTGGTATTGATGGCTTAATCGTTATCGGTGGAGATGGGTCTTACCGTGGTGGTGCTGCTTTAACTAAATTAGGTTTTCCAACTATTGGAATCCCAGGTACGATTGACAATGATATTGCTGGAACAGACTACACACTAGGATTTGATACTGCTATTAATACTGTTCTAGATTCTGTTGATAAAATCAGAGATACTGCAACAAGTCATGTTCGCACGTTTATTATTGAAGTAATGGGACGTAATGCAGGCGATATCGCTTTATGGACTGGTATCGGTAGTGGTGCAGAAAGTATCGTTATCCCTGAAGTCGAATTCAATATGGATGAAATTGTTAACGAAATCGAAGAAGGAAGACGTCGTGGTAAGAAACACACGATTATTCTTTTGGCTGAAGGCGTTATGAACGGGAATGCTTTTGCTGCTGAACTTGAAAAACATAAAAACTATCATACACGTGTAACTGTTTTAGGACACGTTCAAAGAGGGGGCTCTCCTTCTGCTCGAGATCGAGTTTTAGGTAGTTTATTCGGCTATAATGCGGTACAATTATTAGAGGAAGGTAAAGGTGGAATCTGTGTCGGTATTCGAGGTACAGAGATTGTATTCAATGATATTATTGAAACACTAGAAACCAAGCGTCACGTTCCGTACCTTTCGTTATATCAAATCAATAAGGAAATTTCATTCTAATTTTCTTAATTTTATTAAATACAGAAGAGGAGATTTATACATGAAGAAAACAAAGATTGTATGTACGATCGGACCAGCTAGTGAATCGGTTGAGACACTAGTTCAATTAATTGAAGCGGGGATGAACGTATGTCGCCTTAACTTCTCACATGGTGACCACGATGAGCATTTAGCTCGTATTAAAAATATTCGTGAAGCATCAAAAATTACAGGGAAAATGGTTGCTATTCTTTTAGATACAAAAGGACCAGAAATCCGTACTCATAACATGAAAGATGGTATTGTATCACTTGTAAGTGGTGAAACAGTTCGTATTTCAATGACAGAAGTTGAAGGAACAAAAGAGAAATTCTCAATTTCTTATGAAGGTTTAATCAATGACGTTGTTGTTGGAAACCATATCCTTTTAGATGACGGTTTAGTTGACTTAGAAGTAACAGATCTTGATACTGCAAATGGTGAGATTGTTACAGTTGTTAAAAACTCAGGAATCCTAAAAAATAAAAAAGGTGTTAACGTACCTGGTGTTTCTACAAACCTACCTGGTATCACTGATAAAGATGCGGCTGACATTATCTTCGGTATCGAACACGATGTTGACTATATTGCTGCTTCATTTGTACGTCGTGCAAGCGATGTTCTTGCAATTTCTGAAATTTTAGAAAAACATGACGCAACTAACATTCAAATTATTCCTAAGATTGAAAACCAAGAAGGTATCGATAATATCGACGAAATCTTGAAAGTTTCTCATGGTTTAATGGTTGCACGTGGAGACTTAGGTGTTGAAATCCCAACAGAAGAAGTTCCTATTGCACAAAAAATGTTGATTGAAAAATGTAACCGTCTAGGCAAACCAGTTATTACAGCAACTCAAATGCTAGACTCAATGCAACGCAACCCACGTCCAACACGTGCGGAAGCTGGAGACGTGGCTAACGCAATCTTCGATGGAACAGATGCAGTTATGCTTTCTGGTGAAACAGCTGCAGGGGACTACCCAGTAGAAGCTGTAACAACAATGGCAACAATCGCAATTCGTGCTGAAGAAGCTCGCGTTGGTCAAGATGCCTTTGCATTGAAAGCTTACTCAAAAACAGATATGGCTGAAGCAATCGGCCAATCAGTAGGACACACTGCTAAAAACTTAAACATCCAAACAATCGTTGCGGCGACTGAATCAGGACATACAGCACGTATGATTTCTAAATACCGTCCTAAAGCACACATTGTTGCGGTAACATTCTCAGAAAGCCAAGCACGTAAATTGGCTTTATCTTATGGTGTTTACCCATATGTTTCTAAAAAACCATCTACAACAGATGAAATGATGGACTTAGCAGCAATCGTTGCTAAAAACAATGGCTACGCTAAAGAAGGCGACCTAATCATCATTACTGCTGGTGTACCAGTTGGTGAACGTGGAACAACAAACTTGATGAAGATCCAATTAATTGGTTCGAAATTGCAAAATGGCCAAGGGATTGGCGAAGAAGCAGTTGTTGGTAGAGCAGTTGTTGCAACTTCAGCAGAAGAAGCAATTAAAAATGCTACAGAAGACTGTGTATTAGTTGTGAAATCAACTGACAAAGACTATATGCCAGCTATTGAAAAAGCAAGCGCACTTGTTGTTGAAGCAGGTGGATTAACAAGCCATGCAGCAGTCGTAGGAATCGCTCAAGGTATTCCTGTTGTTGTAGGTGCTGAAAACATTACATCATTAGTTGAAAATGGTGAAGTGATTACAGTTGATTCTCGTCGTGGTATTATCTACCGTGGCGCAACAACAGCAATCTAATTATTAAAGCAAAAAGGAAAACATTTCGATGTTTTCCTTTTTTTGTTTATATCTTGCGTTTTCTTAGTATTTTCTCATCGGTTATTTGGTATAAACTAGTTCAACTATGATAAAATGAAAAGAGATATAGAGATAGGATGGAGAAGACTATGAATAATGAATTAGGAACTGTCATAACGGCGATGGTAACAGATCAAAATGAGAAATCATACTTTGTACAAAAGAATGGTATTACTTATGGACTAGATAAAAAAGAAGTCGAATCTGAATTGTCAATTGGTGATATGGTTAAAGGTTTTGTTTATGAAAATATGAATAAGCAATTAAAAATAACGACTCAAATCCCTAAGGTTAGAATTGGCCATTACGGATGGGGTGTTGTAACGGATGTGAGACGTGATTTAGGTGTATTCGTTGATATTGGTTTAGAAGACAAGGATATTGTTGTTTCTTTAGACAACATGCCTGAATTGAAGAGTCTATGGCCTAAA
Organism: Jeotgalibaca sp. PTS2502; assembly: GCF_001975685.1. Taxonomy (NCBI): domain Bacteria; kingdom Bacillati; phylum Bacillota; class Bacilli; order Lactobacillales; family Carnobacteriaceae; genus Jeotgalibaca; species Jeotgalibaca sp. PTS2502. The sequence continues at coordinate 781,811 of NZ_CP019433.1, read as the reverse complement.
AAAGGAGATCGCTTGATGATCTCTTTGAGAATTGATTTGAAAGATCGTATTTGGGGAGAACTAGCTGATGAGGATATTTTCCGTTCTATTTCACGTATTCCTTCTCAACAAGACGATTGGAAGAATCAAAACACGACAGCTACGGTTTATCGTTTGAAAATGGTTGGTACATTTGTTTTGACAGATGATTTCCATATCGGCTTTATTCATCCTACAGAACGTGATGCAGAGCCACGTTTAGGTGAACAAGTTGAGGCACGTGTTATTGGTGTTAGTCCACATGGTATGTTGAATTTATCATTGAAGCCTCGCGCCCATGAAGCGCTAGAGGATGATGCGCAAATGATTATGGCTTTACTTGAGAAAAGCCCAACATCATCACTACCTTATACTGATAAGAGTAACCCAGATGAGATTCGTGATTATTTTGGTATCAGTAAAGCACAGTTTAAACGTGCACTGGGCCGCTTGATGAAAAACAAATTAATTGTGCAAGAAGACGGTCAAACGAAACTCGTTAAATAAAAACATCTAAGGAGGTGGATGGTTTGCCTGAACAATCACTTGATAGTATTAAAACCGCATTACAAAAAGGTGGGTTTAAATTAACACCACAACGTGAAGCGACGGTAAAAGTTCTTCTTGATAATGATCATTTAAGTGCAGAAGAAATTTTTATGTACTTAAGGCAGACTAATCCCGATATTGGTCTAGCAACAGTATATCGCACCTTAGAAATACTCACGCAATTACAAATTACACATAAGGTTCTTTTCGAAGATGGATTAGCTCGCTATGATATTCGAAAAGAAAGTAATAAGCCATCGCACCTTCACTTACTTTGTACAACTTGTGGTAATATTCAAGAAGTTTACGATGATTTGATCTATGAGTTAGAAAAAGGCATGCAGGAAAAGTACAATTTCCGAGTGGCAGACCACCGTTTGATTTTTTATGGAATTTGTTCTGAGTGTCAAGAAATGCCAGCCAAAATCACCGTTTCAGGCAAAAAAGGTCGCAAGTAAATGGAAGATGTGATGACGGAGTACCTGCACCATTTGCGAATTGAACAGGGCTTAGCAACAAATAGTATTCAAAGCTACCGAAGAGATTTGATGAAATATCACCGTTTCCTTGTTGAACACAAGCTCCATTCTTTTTCTGAAGTGAAAAAAACAGATATCTTTCTATTCCTAGAGCAGTTAAATCAAGAACAACTGGCCTCTTCGTCGATTAGTCGGATGATTTCGTGTTTAAGAAAGTTTCATCACTATTTGCTAATTGAATCAAAATCCTCTCATAACCCAATGGAAGAAATCAAATTGCCAAAGAAAAAACAGAGTTTGCCAAAATCATTAACAGTTGATGAGGTAGACCGAATTTTATCAACGCCAGATACAACAACGGTTCTCGGAGTAAGGGACCGTGCCATTTTAGAAGTTATGTATGCGACAGGTTTAAGGGTCAGTGAATTGGTTCATTTAACGCTGTCTGAACTTCATTTAGAAATGGGATTTATTCAAACAGTAGGTAAGGGAGACAAAGAGCGTGTTGTCCCTCTAGGTGAAGAAGCTATTTATTGGGTTGAAGAATATTTAGCCTTTAGCCGAACATCTCTTAGTAAAGGCAGAAAAGAAAGTCCGTATTTGTTTTTAAACTTCCATGGACAGGGATTCAGCAGACAAGGAATTTGGAAAAATCTAAATAAGATTGTATTAGAGGCGGGTATTCATAAAAAAATATCGCCACATATGTTGCGACATTCGTTTGCGACCCATATTTTGGAGAACGGTGCAGATTTAAGAGTCGTTCAAGAATTGCTGGGGCATTCTGATATTTCAACAACACAAATATATACACATATTACAAAAGAACGCATGGTTGAGTCTTATCGCAAGCACCATCCACGTGCGTGATACTAGGAGGTAAATGATGAAAAAGTATAATCGTATTCACGTTGTAGTAATGGATTCAGTTGGTATTGGAGAGGCAGCAGATGCTGATCAATTTGGTGATGTAGGATCAGATACACTCGGCCACATTGCTGAAACAGCAGGATTAAATCTCCCTAATATGGAGAAAATGGGATTGGGTAATATCCGTGACATCGAACAAATTAAAAAAGAAGCAAATCCAATCGGCTACCATACAAAATTAGAAGAAATTTCTGTTGGTAAAGATACAATGACGGGACATTGGGAATTGATGGGGTTGAACATTACAACACCATTCCGTGTTTTTGAAAATGGTTTTCCAGAAGATTTAATTAACAAAATAGAAACCTTTTCAAATCGTAAAATAATTGGTAACAAGCCAGCAAGTGGAACAGAAATTTTAGACGAATACGGCGAACATCAAATGAAAACGGGGGACTTAATCGTTTATACATCTGCAGATTCTGTTTTACAGATCGCAGCACATGAAGACATTATTCCGTTAGAAGAGTTATACGCAATTTGTGAGTATGCACGTAAAATCACCTTAGAAGATCCGTATATGATTGGTCGTATTATTGCACGTCCTTACTTAGGAGAACCAGGAAACTTTAACCGTACAAGTAACCGTCATGACTATGCTTTGAGCCCATTTGGTAAAACTACATTGGATCATTTGAAAGAAGCTGATTACGATGTTATCTCTATTGGTAAGATTAGCGATATCTTCAATGAACAAGGGATTACAGATTCTATTCGTACTGTCAGCAATATGGATGGTGTAGACAAGTTAGTTGACGTTTTGAAACGTGATTTTACGGGGATGAGTTTCTTGAATTTGGTTGACTTTGATGCGATTTACGGTCATCGCCGCAATCCAGAAGGCTACGGACAAGCTCTAGAAGAATTCGACCAACGTATTCCTGAGGTTTTAGAAAACTTGCGAGAGGACGATTTATTGCTCATTACAGCAGATCACGGTAATGATCCTACATTTAGAGGAACAGACCATACGAGAGAATATGTCCCATTACTTGCTTATAGTAAATCAATGAAAGATAGCGGTCCTTTAGCACAAGGTTATTTCGCTGATATCGCATCTACGATTGCTGATAACTTTGGTGTAGAACAAAGTGAACATGGTACGAGCTTCCTCGATAAACTTAACTAAAAGAAAGAAGGTAAACAAATGAAACATGAACAAGTAATGGAAACAGTTACTTATCTAAAAGAAAAAGGATTACTAGAACCAGAAATCGGTCTTGTACTTGGGTCAGGTTTAGGAGATTTAGCAGACGAAATTGTAAATCCTGTGATCGTTTCTTATTCAGATATTCCACATTTTCCAACTTCAACTGTTGCAGGTCATAAAGGCCAATTGGTTTACGGTGAATTAAGTGGTAAGACTGTTGTTGCCATGCAAGGCCGCTTCCATTTTTATGAAGGATATAGCATTCAAGAAGTGACATTGCCGATTCGAGTAATGAAGTTACTAGGTGTGACATCAATTGGTTTAACAAATGCAGCAGGTGGTGTTAATGTTGAATTTACACCGGGCAATTTAATGCTGATTACAGACCACATCAATTTTACGAGCCAAAATCCACTTATCGGCCATAATGATGAGGAAATGGGACCACGTTTCCCAGATATGAGTCATACTTATGATCCCGAATACCAAGCTATTATTCAAGAGGTAGCTAAAAAATTGAATGTATCAATTCAAACAGGTGTTTATATGGGCTTTAGCGGACCAACTTATGAAACACCAGCTGAAGTTAGAATGGCGCGTATTTTAGGAGCAGATGCAGTAGGTATGTCAACAGTTCCTGAAGCGATTGTCGCTCGACATGCAGGTTTACGTGTATTTGGAATGTCATGTATTACCAACTTAGCTGCGGGTATGCAATCAAGCTTAAACCATCAAGAAGTGGTTGATGTTTCTACTCGAGTTAATGAAACATTTAAAACACTATTAAAAGAAACTTTGGCAGCACTGTAACAATGCTGTCTCTCTATTCATTTGAGATTCACATCCTCATATGGTAAAGTTATAATTTCATCATGTATAATGAAAATGAAACAAAAAATGACAAAGCAATACCATTGATCACTTTGTCTATGTGCGAGGAGAAAAAAGTGCTTATTTCTTATAATCAAAACTATGAAAAGATTGCTATGGGCCTGCTCTCATATGTGGCGGATTTAAAAAATGTTGATCGCTTGCAAAAAGAAATGGCGACTTACATTCAGGAAGAAGATAAAAAACTGTTTCTTTGGCGCGATACAGATACTGATAATATTGTTGCATTAGTTGGAATTGAATATTCTGAGTCTGTTGTTTTAATTCGTCATCTTTCGGTCAATCCTTCCTTTAGAAATGAAGGGTTAATCTATAAGATGCTCGATAAATTAACCCTTATCTATCCTATCCAAGCGATAAATGGAACACTAGAAACAGCGCCAATTATTGCAAAGTGGGTCCAAAAAAATGCAGAAACGGCGCCAGATTTGGATGATGATATATGAATAATGAGACAAATGAACTAACTATCCAGCTTGAATCATTTGAAGGGCCCTTGGATTTACTCTTGCATCTTATTAAGGAGCTTAAAGTTGATATTTTCGATATCCCAATGGTAGAAATTACGAATCAGTATTTTCATTATCTTCAAACTATGCAGGAGTTGCGACTAGATATTGCAGGGGATTACCTTTTAATGGCAGCTACCTTATTAGAAATCAAGAGTCGCATGTTACTTCCTAAAAAAGAAATTGAAATTGAAGATGACTTTTATGAGGAAGGGGAAGATCCTCGTGAGGAACTCATTAATCAACTTCTTGAATATAAACGTATTCAGGAAGCTGCTAAAGTTTTGAAGGAAATGGAAATCGAACGTGGTGACTTCTTTACAAAGTTGCCGGCAGATTTAGATAGTTACCGTCAGTCTATTCCTTTATCACCAGGAGAAGTCTCTTCAGAGGATTTAATCACAGCTCTTCAAAAAATGTATCAAAAATTATTACGAAAAACGCCCTTAAGTGCCAGATTAAATCAAGAGGAATCTTCAGTGGATCAAACGATGGTTGATATCCTTGATAAGTTTGACCAGTTAAAAAAAGCTAAGCATGCAACGATTCCTTTTACTGATTTTTATGAAATTGCTACAAGGACACATATTGTAACAACCTTTTTGGCCATGCTTGAACTAGTAAGGGAAAAGAAAATTTACTTTATTCAAGATGTTACGTATGGCGACATTTTATTGAAACGGTTATGGGAGGACGCAGACGAAGATGAATCATGAAGCCGCATTGGAAAGTCTGTTATTTGTAGCAGGAGATGAGGGATTGAGTATCGAAGATATCATGTCCCTACTGCAAGTAACCCCATTAGAAGCTCATCACTTAATCTCACAGTTGAATGAGAGATATGATTCGCAAGCTGACACTGGATTGACGATTATAGAAACAAGACAACGATTTCAGTTGGCAACCAAGAAAGATTATTCCGAATTAATTCGCCAATATGCAACATCGCCTTTTTCGTCACATTTATCTCAAGCAGCCCTTGAGACATTAGCCATTGTTGCCTACAAGCAGCCGATTACGCGGATTGAAATTGATGAAATACGAGGAGTCCAATCTTCAGGTATGCTTCAGAGGTTGCTAATTAGAGGGTTAGTAAAGGAAATTGGTAGAGCTGAAACGCCAGGTCGACCTATTATTTATGGAACAACAGATTATTTTATGAATTACTTTGGTTTAAAAGACTTGGATGAATTACCAAGTGCAGAGGCATTGTTTGAGATGGAAGACGAAATTTTCGATTTATTTAGTCATGATGGTAGTGAACAAATCGAAGTAGTAAGTGATGATGAATAGAACAAGACTAGGTGGATGAGAAATGGAAAGACTACAAAAAGTAATTGCCCATGCGGGGATTGCTTCAAGACGAAAAGCAGAAGAGTTAATTACTCAAGGAAAAGTCGCAGTGAATGGCGAAATCATTAAAACATTAGGTATAAAAGTATCCTCAAAAGATTTAGTCGAAGTGAATGGTCTGCCTATTTACAAAGAGCATCCGGTTTATTTCTTATTCTATAAACCTAAAAATACTCTATCATCTGTTTCAGATGATCGCGGTAGACCCGTTGTAACAGATTATTTTCCTAATATAGTAGAACGGATTTACCCAATCGGCCGATTGGATTTTGATACAACTGGTTTACTCCTTCTAACTAATGATGGGGAATTTGCTAATTTATTGATGCATCCTAAATACACAGTTGATAAAACTTATGTGGCTAAGGTTAGCGCGATTCCGACCAGACAACAGTTAAACCAACTTCAAAGAGGCATTATCATTGACGGTAGAAAAACTGCAAGAGCCAAAGCAAGGCTGATTTCAGAGGATCGTAAAAAGAATACGGCTATTGTTGAATTGATCATTCATGAAGGCTGGAACCATCAAGTGAAAAAAATGTTTGATGCGATTAACTGTCCTGTTGTAAAATTAAAAAGAGAAGCATTTTCTTTCCTAACGCTAGATGGTTTGCAACCTGGTATGTATCGAGAGCTAAAAGGGTTTGAAATTGATAAATTAAAAAATTTAGCTAAGGAAACAACGGTTGCTCGTAAACTGTAAAAAAGAAAATAAATATTAGCAGAAAGGGTGGGTTCAGTGGCTAACTCAGAGACTACAATACTCATTGTTGATGATGAAGAGCGTATCAGACGCCTTTTGAAATTATACATAATGAAGGAAGGGTATGCATCTGCTGAAGCAGTGAACGGTACTCAAGCTTTAAGAATGATGCAAGAAAAAGATTATGATCTTGTCTTACTCGATATTATGCTTCCTGAATTAGATGGGCTAGAAGTAATCAAGGAAATTCGTAAAATAAAGGAAACACCGATTATGATGATTACTGCTTGTGGTGACGAAGGACAGCGAGTGGAAGGATTTCAAGCGGGTGCAGATGATTACATTGTTAAACCATTTAGTCCGAGAGAGGTTATGTTGCGTATAGCGGCAGTTTTAAAACGGACAAAGGTTGAGGAACCAGAAACATCTGCGATTACTTATCCTGATTTAGAGATTTTCCCAGACTCACGACTTGTTCTTGCTAGTGGGGACCCTCTAACATTGACACCCAAAGAGTTTGATTTACTTCTTTTCTTAGCTGAAAATCCTGAAAAAGTATTTACGAGAGAGATGTTACTGAAAGAAGTTTGGCGCTACCATTATTTTGGAGATTTGCGAACAGTTGATACTCATATCAAGCGTTTGCGTGAAAAGCTACAAAAAAAATCAGCTTACATAGCAAAAATGATCGTTACTGTGTGGGGAACGGGTTATAAGTTTTCTCCTATCGAAACGGATTATCAAAAAGCTAATGAGATTCATAAGCTATGAAAAGGAAAAACCTAACCTTAACAAATATGATGATTTTTTCCGTTGCAGGTATTATTTTGCTTTCGGTTTTAAATTTTCTAGAAATTCGTAATTTAAGAAACTCTCTGGGCCACTCCTTTTTTGAAACAACAGAAGATTCATTAAGAGGGGTTCAAGAATATATACTCTCGGAAGAACGTTTGACTGCCACCCTTGAAACAGAAGAATTGGATATACCAGAAGATATTAGCGTGCTTTTTATCCAGGATGGACAACTTTATGAGTTAAATGGCTCTGAAAAAGCTAAAAATCAGTCAAAGCTTGTCATCGATCATTTTTTGAATAGTGATCGGGCAAGGGAAATTTTTGACAATCAAGAAGGTGTCAGTGAGTTAGTAAAATATAAGAAACACTCTAATCGTAAGTATTCTTTTTTTGTATCAGTTAGTTTTATTGAAAACGGCAATATACTAGTCCTATCAAAAAGTGTTGGAGCCTACTATACGTTTATTAACAACAATCAAAAGTTGTTTTTAATTATTTTGCTACTCTTTCTAGCAGTTTTTTCCTATGTTTATCATTTTCAGTACCGGAAAATTCAAAAACCCATTAAAGAAGTAACGGAAGCTGCGTTTCAGTACTCAGAAAATAATTTTGAATCGCGTATTTCAGTCAAAACTAATGATGAAATTGGTAATTTAGCTAGCTCAGTCAGCAAGCTAGGTAAAGCATTGGAAGCAAGTACCATTATGAATACACAAGAAAAAGAACTGCTACAGCACATTTATGAGTCATTAAATATTGGTGTTGTTTTTATTGATGTCGAAAAAACCGTCAAAATGATGAATAGTTTAGGACAACACTATTATGCTTCTTTTATTAAGACCGACCAATTAAATGATGATGGTATTGATGATAGGTTCCATTCTATTATTGAGGACTGCTTTAACAATAAGGCAGGGCAAAGAATGGAACTACAAAACAATCAAAAGATTTTTGATATTCGTTTTTCAACCTTGTTATCAGCTAATTCAGATAGTGTATACGGTATTTTATTACTTATCGAAGATGTTACCTACGCCAAACAGCTAATATCGATGAGAGAAGATTTAATTACAAATGTTTCTCATGATTTTAGAACACCTTTATCAACGATTAAAGGCTATAGCGAGGCAATTCTTGATAATATCGCTGAGAGTGTTGAAGAAAAGAATGAAATGGCAAAAATTATTTATGATGAGGCAACAGAAATGAGTTTGACCATTGATAGCTTGCTAGATCTTTCAAGAATAAAGGCTGGTTATGTCAATTTGAATTATGAAATGGTTCGATTGCATGACTTTTTTGATCGTCTTCATCATCGTTTTAAGGATAAATTGGAGAAAGAGCAGATTGATTTTTCTGTTGAAATCGAAAATAACTTAGAGTATTTATTATGTGATGAAGAAAAAATGCACCATGTTTTTTATAATTTGATTGATAATGCCATCCGCTATTCTGCAGATCCAGAAGCCAGAGATAAACGATTTATTCGTATCCATGTTCATTTGGATGATGTCTTGGACAAGGTATTGATAAAAGTATCTGATAATGGGATTGGTATTACACAAGAGAGTATTCCATTTATTTTTGAGCGATTTTATAAAGATGATAAGGCAAGGTCAAGACCAAGCAATGGCTCCGGTATTGGACTGTCTCTCGTTCATTCGATTATTTATGAACATAAAGGTCAAGTGACAGTTGACAGCGTTCAGGATGAGGGAACAACTTTTATTGTGACACTTCCGTATGCGGAAGAACTCTACGATAACGAAAAAAATACTTCAAATTAAAAATAAGGTTTGACTATTTATTCACAATGGTGTATAGTGAAACTATAAAAAATAAATAAAATATGAAACGTCTTCAGGGCAGGGTGAAATTCCCGACCGGTGGTTAGAGTCCACGAGCTTTTATCCGTTTTGATAAAAGTTGAACTGGTGAAATTCCAGTACCGACAGTATAGTCTGGATGGAAGAAGATAATGTTTCTTTGATATGCATGTTATCAAAGGGCCATTTCTACCTTTTTTTAGAAGACAGGGTGAAATAGGTCTTTTTTGTTGTCTTAGAAACGGATTCTCTGAGATAGTTTCGCAGGAGGAATTCATATGTTGAAAGGTAACACACATCGTTTAGTTGGTATTTCATTATTTGGGGCATTAGGATTTGTTTTAATGTTTATTGCATTTCCTGTTATACCCGCTTTTTCTTATTTGAAAGTAGATTTTAGTGACTTACCGATCTTACTATCATTTCTATTGTACGGTCCGATCGGTGGCGTTATGTCGACCTTAATACGGACCATCTTACACTATATTCAAACTGGCGGGGATATGGGCTATCCGATTGGTGATTTTGCAAGTTTCATTGCAACACTATCATACTGTTTCCCAGCTTACTGGTTGCTTAAAAAATCGAAGAGTCAAAAAAGTGCGACTGTAGCATTTTTATTGGGAACACTCTCATTAACAGTCGTTCTGACGATTGCTAATCTGTATATTATTACACCTTTATATTTGAAGATTTTGAACTTTAGCGTCGGGAACATAACAGAATACATTTTAGCAGGTGTTGTACCTTTTAATTTGATAAAAGGAACGATTATTAGTCTTGTTTTTTTAATGGTGCTGCCTAAATTGCGACCTTGGCTTGTTAAACAAAATAAAATGCTGGCAGTTAAGTAAAAATTGCTTGACTAATTAGGATAATGAATAACAAAAATGAGGTTGGATTTTTTCCAACCTCATTTTTTATTATTCAAATGGCGTATTAGAACGAATAATTGCGCCAGTTGGGCAACTCGTATATGCTTTTTTGAATACGTCTAATTCATCGTTTTCGACAGCAATGATACCTTTATTGTTGTCTTTTTTTGTATAGGCTATGCCATCTTGATCATACTCATATAAATCTGGCGCTATTAATTGGCATAATCCGCAAGCAATACAACTTTCCCTGTTAATTTTGGTATAATGCATAAGAACACAACTTTCTGTAAAGAGGTAGGTGCAATTGTGGAACTCACATATTTAGATTATCTGTTTTTAGATATTTTTTCAATGAAAGAGCCTAGAAAAACAAATTCACTTTACCATATTGTATCTGGCAAGAGAACGGTATCCGTCATGTTACAAGCTATCCGTTATCAATTGGCGTCTTACTACGGCTTATTCGGTAAATTGAAACGTGATCGTTTTGAAAATAAGCTTAATTATTTTGAACAAGTTGGCTTATTAACATCAACAACTGAAGGCCTTCTATTGACACAAAAGGGTCAAAAGCTTTGTGAAGATTTTTTCAGAAACCATACTAGAATGATAGAAAGTGGTCAGATGAGGCATGCTTTAATTTTACCACAATTTAAAAGTCGTTTTTTATTCTTGATTCAAGTTTCATCAGAATCAGCTCATAAAAATAACCATTACGTGCCTCTGCAATTACGATTAACAGAGCAAAATTGGCTTAAAAGTTATATTAAAGAACAGCAAATCAAAAAAGATGTATTAGCAAAGAAACTGGGACATGAACTCATTCGATTGTTGGAAGAGGTTGACGGACTTCAGGCAGAACTATTCGTTTGTCAATTTGAAGGGAATAGGATTAGTCGAAAAACAGCAAATCAGCTTTCGTTATCAACTGGGTTAGAAGAAACAGAAATTTTAATGGCTTGGCATCAAGATTGGTTAAGGCTAATGGATGCTGTTTCGCTTAAAGAACACAGCTTCCCACTCATCTCTCACATCTATCAGCAATTATCCTTAGAAGGGCGATTATGTCCCCCAAGTACAAGGGATACATATGTATTATGGATGGCAGGTCATCAATTGGATAGAATTGCTCATATGAGAGACTTAAAAGCTTCAACAATAAATGATCATCTATCAGAAATTGCGATTTTGTATCGTCATTTTCCGTTCGATAAAATTTTAACGGCAGAGATGATGACCTTTGTAACTGAAGCAAACAATGAGGGTCTAGCCTTGGATTATCAAGCTATTCAAAGCCATTTTCCGAAGATTAGTTTTTTTGAAAATCGTTTGATGCAAATTATGAATGGAGGAGGACTAGTGTGGAAGAACTAAATCTTGAACTCATCTTATCCGACCAGTTTGGTTTTGACCACTTTAAAACAGGGCAAAAAGAAGCGATTCAAGCATTACTTAACGGCAAAAATGTTATTTCAGTTCTTCCAACTGGAACAGGGAAATCACTTATCTATCAATTTACTGGCTATATGTTAGACGGGATGGTTCTAATCGTTTCACCTTTATTATCACTCATGGATAATCAAGTTGCTCAGATGCGATTAGCAGGAGAGAAACGAACAGCAGCTCTCAATAGTATGCTATCTCGTCCAGAACGCCACTATATTGAACAACATTTAGGTCAATATAAATTTTTATTTGTATCACCAGAAATGTTACAGTCCTCTTATTTTATGTCATTACTGAGTGAGATTAAAATCGGATTATTTGTCGTTGATGAAGCGCATTGTATCTCCCAGTGGGGACAAGATTTTAGACCGGATTATTTGTATTTAGGAGATGTTCGGAGCAAACTCGCTTATCCACGCACCCTTGCGCTAACAGCAACAGCGCCTCGAACGGTGATTAGTGATATTCAAGAAACATTACACTTAAAGGATAATGTTATGTTAGACCGAACAGACCCTAATCGCTCGAATATTTTTTATCACATTATGGAAATTCATCCACAAGAGAAGGATGATCAACTCATAAGGTTACTGGCAGATTATCCGATGCCAGCGGTTATTTACTTTTCTAGTAAAAAACAAGCTGATAGCGTTAGCCAGTTAATTAGCGACCGAACACAACTTAAGGTGGACACCTATCATGCTGATCGTAGCTCAGAAGACAGGACAACTATCCAGAGGCAGTTTTTGAGCAATAAGTTAGATGTAATTTGTGCGACATCCGCTTTTGGAATGGGAATTAACAAAGAGAATATCCGCAGTATTATTCATTACCACCTACCTAATACCGTAGAAGAATATATTCAGGAGGTTGGTCGAGCGGGGCGTGATGGCAAACAGAGTATTGCTACTTTGTTATACAGCTATACAGACTTGTCCTTTAAATACAGAAAAACGATTGAGACAGCCTTAACAAAGGGTGTATTGGACACCTTGCTTCAAACGAGGGACTCTCAACTGGTTAATCTATCAGATGCTGATCAAGCCATGTTGCAAATCATTCGCTATAAACAGATGACTAGTGACCAAGCACTTGACTTTGTTGAAAACCGTACACTCATCCGAACAAATCAATTAAAAGCCATGCAGCAGTTTATTGAAGCTAATCAGTGTCGAAGGGATGTTATTTCGCGATATTTTGAACACGATACCCAAGAGAAACCAATGTGGTGCTGTTCACATTGTCAGCCGGATAACCAGCCTTTATTACAGGCATTGTCTAGTCAGCGTGTATTAGTTAGTCAGCAAGAAAAAACATTAACAAATTGGAAAGAATTGATTAAAGAACTGTTTGATTTAAAAAAATAACTTTTTTAGTAGATTAAATGTGCTACAATAAGGTCGATGAAGTTTTAGGAGGAAAGTGGATGAGTAAGAAAAATAATAATCAAGAAGAGCCTTGGTCTAGACGCTTTGGAGAAGACGATAGCAACAATACCCGTCAATATTCACGTTCTGCCAGAAATTATAAGAAAAAAGAAGTAGCTCCTTTATATAAGGTTATTCTATTTGTCTTTCTCGCTGTACTTGTCATCCCGTTTGCAACTTATGCATGGAGTGAAAAAACTAAAAAAGATCCTGAACCACAGACTGCTGAACAAGTAATGGTTAAAAAACCACAATCAGCTCAGTCGGCATCTGGAAGTCAGGTTTCTTCAGAGGAGGAATCTAGTGAAGAATCGGTATCCTCATCTGAGTCAGTAGACGAACAATCATCTGAATCTCGTCCAATCGAATCTGAAGAAAAACCAGAAAGTTCAACTCCTTCATCAGAAGCAACACCACCAGTTGAATCAACACCAGTGGAAGAAGAGCCTAATGATGGTGTTTATTCAAATACATATACGATTAAAGCTGGCGATAATTTATATCGCATTGCGGTTAATCATGGTATGACTTTGGATGAATTAAAAGAAGCAAATGGCTTAACGAGCGAAGTAGCAGAAATTGGCGTCGTTTTAAAAGTTAAATAATAGAAATCCCCTTAGGTCTGCGTTAAACGCAGACCTTGGTTTTTGAGTAACTATATCACTATTTGGAGGAAAACCTTGAAAAATTTCAGTATTGCAATTGATGGACCGGCATCTGCCGGTAAAAGTACCATCGCTAAAAAAGTAGCTAGTCATCTTGGCTTTATCTACCTCGATACAGGAGCAATGTATCGTTCGTTGACTTATGTAGCTTTAAAAGCTGAGTTAGTATTAGAGGACGAAGCGGCATTAGTCTCTCTATTAAATACAATTGAGATTACTTTCTCATATGAGGGCGACCAACAAAAAGTCTTTGTTAACGGAGAAGATGTTACTGACCGAATTAGAGAAAAAGACGTCACTCAAAATGTGAGCTTAGTTTCTTCCCATGAAAAGGTAAGAGCGGAAATGGTTGCACGCCAGCAACACATTGCTAAAACAGGAGAAATTGTGATGGATGGTCGTGACATCGGAACGGTTGTTTTACCAGCAGCTGATTTGAAGGTTTTCCTGATCGCATCTGCAGAAGAACGTGCACTAAGACGGTATAAAGAGTCAATTGACAAAGGCATGTCAGTTTCCTTAGAACAATTAACGACAGAGCTGATCGAACGGGATCATTATGATTCAACTCGTACAGCCTCACCTTTGAAAAAGGCAGAAGATGCAATTGAATTAGATTCAACTCACCTAACAATTGAACAAGTCGTTGAAGAAGTTCTTAGATTGGCTAAAGAAAGATTAAAAAAACTAAAATAATCCTGCCAAAGAGGGTTCTAAATTCGACATTACTGGACGATATATCAAGAAAATGTTAAAATGATTCTATATGGTTATACGTTTTCAATTGTTTGTCTGTTTGGAAATTTGAGCGGATAAACTTGCGTAAGAATGATACTAGGAGGAATAGGCATATGGCAGATATTAAAGAGCATTCACAAGCAAATGAAGAAGAATTAGTAACGATGGATCAAATGTTGGACGCATATCCACCACTTGAGGTTGGAGATACGGTTCAAGGAGAAGTCCTAACAATTGAAGATAACCAAGCTATTGTTGGTATTAGCGGACGAGGCGTAGAAGGTGTTATTCCTTACAAAGAGCTATCTGCGAAACCTTTTGATGACATCAAAGAAGTGATTAATGTTGGCGATGTTGTTGACTTAGTCGTTATTAAACAAATTAAAGACAAAGAAAATGGCAGCTTCTTATTATCTAAACGTCGTCTAGACGCTAAAAAAGTTTGGAAAGATATACAAGAAAAATATGACAATAATGAGTACATTGAAGCACCTGTTAAAGAAGTTGTTAAAGGTGGTTTAGTTGTTGATGTTGGTGTTCGTGGTTTCGTACCGGCATCAATGGTAGAAGAATACTTTGTAGAAGATTTCTCTAGCTACAAAGGAAAAACAATGACATTCAAGATTGTTGAATTGGAGCCAAGCGAAAATCGTCTAATTCTATCTCACAAAGCAGTTGTTGAAGCTGAAAAAGAAACAATGAGTGAAGAAGTAATGTCTAAATTAGCTGAAGGGGACACAGTAGAAGGAACAGTGGCTCGTTTAACAAACTTTGGGGCATTTATTGACCTTGGTGGCGTTGATGGACTTGTTCATATCTCTCAAATTGCTCACGAACATGTGAACAACCCAGGTGATGTGCTAACGATCGGAGAAAAAGTAACAGTTAAAGTATTATCAGTAGATAAAGAACGTGGCCGTGTATCATTAAGTATCAAGGATACACTACCAGGACCATGGGAATTAGTTGAAGAAAAAGCAGCTGTTGATTCCGTATTAACAGGAACTGTTAAGCGTTTAACTAGTTTTGGTGCGTTTGTTGAAGTATTCCCAGGTGTAGAAGGATTAGTTCATATTTCTCAAATTTCTCACCAACATATTGCAACGCCTCATGAAGTTCTAGAAGAAGGCCAAGAAATTGAAGTGAAAGTGTTAGACGTTAAACCAGAAGAACACCGACTATCACTGAGCATCAAAGCTTTGCAAGCTCAAAAAGAAGAAGAAGCATCATCTAAAACTGTAGAAGAGTATACAGGATCTTATGAAGATGAATCTGACTCATCCTTTACATTAGGTGATGTTCTTGGAGAACAACTAAAAGACTTGCAGGATAACGAATAAACAAAATGCTGATAGGACATGGATGTCTATCCATGTCCTTTTTTATGGATTAAATAAAATTTGGGAGTGATGAAAATGCCGAATCCTGTTATTGCAATTGTAGGAAGACCAAACGTCGGAAAATCGACTATTTTTAATCGTCTTGCGGGAGAAAGGATTTCCATCGTTGAAGATATTCCTGGAGTGACGAGAGACCGAATTTATGCTGAAGGTGAATGGTTAGGCCGTACATTTGATATCATCGATACAGGTGGAATTGATTTAAAGGATGAACCATTTATGAGCCAAATTAAATTGCAGGCTCAAGTTGCAATGGAAGAAGCTGATATTATTGTCTTTATCACCAGTGTACGTGAAGGTGTAACAGAAGGTGATGAGAACGTTGCACGCTTACTTTATCAATCTGGTAAACCGGTGATACTTGCAGTTAACAAAGCGGATAATCCAGAGATGCGTGCTGATATTTTTGATTTTTATAGCTTAGGATTAGGCGAA
The DNA here is from genome assembly GCF_001975685.1 of Jeotgalibaca sp. PTS2502. Classification (NCBI taxonomy): domain Bacteria; kingdom Bacillati; phylum Bacillota; class Bacilli; order Lactobacillales; family Carnobacteriaceae; genus Jeotgalibaca; species Jeotgalibaca sp. PTS2502. The sequence goes on along the minus strand of NZ_CP019433.1, from coordinate 765,619 downwards.
CCTTATCCGATTTCAGGAAGCCACGGTTTAGGCCTAGGTGACTTGTTGGATGCTGTTGTATCTGAGTTGCCACCGGAAGAACATTTCCAAGATGAAGATGATGTGATTAATTTCTGTTTAATTGGTCGACCAAATGTTGGGAAATCATCGCTTGTGAATGCCATTTTAGGCGAAGACCGCGTGATTGTATCAGACATTGCAGGTACAACGCGTGATGCCATTGATACAAGCTTTGTTGACGACGAAGGTGTCAAATTTAAAATGATTGATACGGCTGGAATTCGTAAACGTGGAAAGGTAACAGAATCAACTGAGAAATTCAGTGTGATGCGTGCTATGCGTGCGATTGACCGCTCTGATATTGTCTTAATGGTGTTGAATGCTGAAGAAGGTATTCAAGAACAAGATAAACGTGTCGCCGGTTATGCTCATGATGCAGGAAAGGGTATTGTAATTGTCGTTAACAAGTGGGATAAAATTGAAAAAGATAATCACACGATGAATAAGTTTGAAGAAAAAATTCGTGATGAGTTTCAATATTTATCTTATGCGCCTATTATTTATGTATCAGCGTTAACTAAACAACGACTTGTTCAAATTCCTGAAAAAATTAAAGAGGTTAGCGAATCTCAAAATCGTCGTATTTCGTCATCGCTATTGAATGATGTCCTAATGGATGCTATTGCGAGAAATCCTACGCCAACTGACAAAGGAAGACGCTTGAAAATTTATTATATGACACAAGTTGGCTCTAAACCACCAACATTTGTCTTGTTTGTAAATGATCCAGAGTTACTCCATTTTTCTTATGAGCGCTTTATTGAAAATCAAATTCGGAACACCTTTAGTTTTGATGGTACACCATTTAGAATTATTGCAAGACAAAAGAAATAAAGTGAAATTACGGTCGAAAAAACGTTATAATCATTGCAGTACCAACTATTCTATGATATTCTGTATTAGGAATTACCGATGAAAAGTTGGTAGTCCTTCACTATTTTTGGACCACTCAAAAGTAGTTCATCATGTTTTTTAATAGATAGCTATAAAAGCATGGATCTTCTTTTTTTGGCAGGAGGTGAAAACAACATGACAAACAAAGCTGAATTAGTAGAACGCGTTGCTGATAAAACAAACCTTACAAAAAAGGAAGTTACAGCTACTGTAGATGCATTATTCGAAGCAATTCAAGAAGCTTTACAAAACGGTGAAAAAGTTCAAGTTATCGGATTTGGTAACTTTGAAGTACGTGACCGTGCTGCTCGTAAGGGACGTAACCCTCAAACAGGGGAAGAAATCCAAATCGAAGCAACTAAAGTACCTGCTTTCAAACCAGGTAAAGCATTGAAAGATGCAGTTAAAGGGTAATTAAACTTATCTAGGCCGAAGACATGATGTCTTCGGTTTTTTTATTGTCTAAAAATAGCCATTTACTTACAGAAATTTAAGATTGTGGTAAAATGAATTCAGAAGCATAGGGTAGGTGGACGTATTGAATAATGAAGCAAAAAAAATGTTTGAAGCAATCAGGCTCAATGAACAAGAGGAAGCGTTCGTTCATTTTGAACAATCGCTTAAGCAGTCGAAGGAAGAGCAAGATGTCAATGGACTTGCAGAATTCGGTCAAGCCTTACACTTAGCAGGTTTTTTAGACCAAGCTAAGGACGTTTATGATTTACTAAAAGAAATAGCTCCGGGTTTAACTGAATGGGATTTATTCTTGGCCGAAATTGCGATTGATCAAAATCGGATTGAGGATGGACTGGATATTCTTCTCCAAGTCGATCAAACGAGTGACTTATATCCAAACGCCTTATTAATGATGGCAGATGCTTATCAAACAATGGGACTATACGAAGTTAGTGAATACAAGATTAAAGAAGCTATGAAAATCTTGACAGATGAAGTTGTCTTAACTTATGCGCTGGCACAGTTATATCATTCAAATGGAAAATATAAAGAAGCCATTAGTCTCTATGAAGATTTAGTTGAAAAAGACACCGTAACTATGTGGCAAGAAAACCTATTTATTTTATTAGCAGACTGCCATAATGTGATTGGTAATTTTGAAGAAGGGATTGAGTATCTGGAGCAACTGTATGATGACCAACATACGTCTGATAGTTTATTCCAGCTGGGATTTGCTTATTTGCAAGTCAAGCAGTATAACCGATCTATTAAAATTTTTGAACAGCTACTTGAGAAGGATCCTGACTACAATACGGCTTACTACTATTTAGCAGTCTCATTAGATGAAGACCATCAACATCAAGAGTCGCTTGAAATGGTCAAGCGAGCGATTGCTGTCAACGCCTTCCAAGCAGATTATTATTTATTAGAAGCTAAATTAAACCTTAAGTTAGATAATAAGGTAGAAGCAGAAGCTGCTCTAGACCGTGCACTGGGATTAGAGCCAGATTTAATGGAAGCTCAGTTGCTAAAGTTAGATTTGTTGATCGGTAAAGATGCTTTTGAGGAAGTCGTCAACGTGATTGAAGTTGAGGATGAAGCCAATAAGCAAAATCCACAATTTCAATGGCGATTAGCAAAAGCTTATAATGAACTTGAAAATTACGACAAGGCAGCGTTATCGTTTGAACAAGCCTATCTGACATTAGCAGATAACTTATCCTTCTTAGAAGACTACAGTGACTTTTTAAGAGAAGAAGGAAACCAAGAGAAATTAGCAGAATTAGTAGCCAAGGCGCTAATGTTAGATGCCAATCATCCTTATTTCAATGAACTAAGAGACCATTTATTAGCGGGTGACTAATAACCGAAAGGGGAGGAGAATATGAAACGGCCAACTCTGGAAGAAAAGAAATCATTCATTACATGGTTTATCCAAAATTACCAGCTCAAAAGAAGAGAATCACTATGGATTTTAAACTACTTATTAAATCATGAACTGCTGCTAAAAAACATCCATTTTGTTGAAAACATCGCCTTAACAAACCGAGGTATGGGGCTAGCGACTGTTGGTAGCTCCAATGAGCCATTCGTTTATTTTAAGGAAGGTAAACGGTTTGATGATCCGGAACAAGCTTTTCATGACCTACGTTTGAACTGGAAAGAAGATTTTTTCCTAGAGCTCTATTTTAATGATGCCTATCACATTCAGTCTCGTTATGGTGTACTTGAAGAGAACCCATTTTTAGAAGGAGAAGATCAATTTTCATCAGAGCTGATTGCTCGTGTTGAAGAATCATTGATACGTTTATCTTGGCAAGAAAGAAAAAATCAACTCTTGATTTTGATTGATCAAGCGCTTGTTGATAAGAATCAAGACGATTTTAACTTATATACAAAAGAGTTAAAAGCAATGGATGAAAAAAATAAGATATAGATTACTCGCTCTAAGAGTAATAGATTGGATTTGACATGATTAATATAAAGCAAATACCTGAATTTAATAAAGCATCCTCTATTTTAGAACGAATTGAAAAAGAGGGTTATGAAGCTTATTTTGTAGGTGGGGGTGTCCGAGATACCTTATTAGGCCTACCCATTTCAGATGTGGATATTGCTAGTAGCGCAACTCCGGAAGAAATTAAACGCTTCTTCCCAGTGACGTTTGATGTCGGAATTCAACACGGTACCGTAATGGTTTTACATGAAAAAGAAACATATGAAATTACGACTTTTCGAACAGAATCAAAGTACGAAAAATTTCGACGACCTGAAAAAGTAAATTATGTGAGGAGTTTGAGAGAGGATCTCAAACGACGTGATTTTACGATTAACGCGATAGCATTAAACCGCCAAGGCCAATTGGAAGATCCTTTTGATGGACAGCGGGACATAAAAGCAAAGATTATCCGAGCAGTAGGTAATCCCTCTGAACGATTCCGTGAAGATGCATTAAGAATGATGCGAGCAGCACGCTTTATGAGCCAGTTAGCGTTTGAAGTAGAAGAGAATACCAAAGAAGCAGTTTGCTACTATCATCCGTTACTTTCAAAAATTGCTGTCGAACGGACACGAGAAGAATGGACAAAACTCCTAATCGGTCGGAATAGAAAGGGAGGGATCAAGTTTTTTGTAGAAACACGCTTATTCCAAATGTGCCCAGGATTCCAAAATAGAGGAGACGATTTAATTGATCTTGCCTTATTTCCACTTCAATTTCAGTCGCCACTTATGGCGTGGACGGTCCTTCTTTATTTTTTAAAGATTACAGATGAGGAAGCGACAGGGTTTTTAAGAGCGTGGAAGCTGTCAAATAAGGAAATAACTAACGTTAGAATAGCTCTAACAGCTCTAAGAGCCCGTTTAGAGTATTTCTGGGACAACCAGCTATTATTCGAAACAGGTGTTGATATTGCCTTAGAAATCGAGCATATTGTTACTGGATTTGGCATCGAAAATGATATGAACCGTCTATTAGCACTAGATAAAACTCTTCCAATTCATTCTGTTCAAGATATGAAGATAAATGGGAATGATGTTATCCAATTACTTGGTTTTAATCGTGGCGGTCCATATTTGGGTGTCATTTTAAATGATGTCAAGAAACGGATTATCAACCAACAGCTTGTTAATGATGAATTGGCTATTAAAGATTTTATCATTAAAAGACGTTCCATTTATTTAGATGAAGTAAGTTATAGCAACTTTACTGTAAAAAAGGAAGACTGTGATGATTCATTCGACTTTAAAGACCATGCTTTTTTATCCTCTTCACGATTAATCTCTTATATCGAAGAAGCTTGTAAAGCGATGATAGAAGGGTTATTGGAAGATGATGATGCTTCTGTCAGTCACTTCATCAGGTTGAATTATCACTCAACAACAGGATTAGGATCTAACGTGGAAATCGAAAGCAGAATAAAAGAATTATCAAGCAAGGCCTATTCGTTTTCGCTTGTCGTTCGCAGTGATGATGACATTATTGCCATTGGGGAACATAAGCGGAAAATCATTAAAAAGAAAAGTTTATGATTTTTTTAACAAAATGTCGTTTTGTTCGACAAGTAAAAAAATACCTTTAAATAGATAAAAGCATTTTAATTTTTTGAGTTATGTCTTTTCATTTTATGTAAATTGTGATAAAATATTCATATGAAAGATAAGTCAGGAGTGAGAAAATGAAAAAAGTAATGTCAAGCTTGAAATTTATTTTCCGTAACGGTGAAACTTGGACAATTAGTCGTGAAAATATAGGTGACTTGTGGATAAAACAAGTGACAACATCATATGGTCGTATTGGAAACAGTGAATTCCAAGAAATTCATCCATGTGAATCTTTAAGAATTGAAATTTATCAAGAAGCAGACCATGTTAAATCAGTTGATATTAACTTGGGTGGAATCGAAGCGGGTATGTTTGACCGCGTAAGAAAATATCAAGATATTGAAATGATGGATATTCTTTACCAAGATGAAGATCATCCAAAGTCAGATGTTATTGTTCAAAGCGACCGTATTTATTTCCCATACAAAGCTCTAGACACTGATGGCAACGATAATGAATATCAATCATCAAAAGTTGGTGATGGTAAGCTTTACATTGTGATTGATCCTCATAAAGATGTCAATGAAATTTATCCTGAAAACTAATTATCATCATTCAATTGAGTCTTATCTAACGATAAGGCTCTTTTCTTTTTGCTTATTTTATGGAATCTTTGCGTGAAAGACTACAACTATTGCTATTTTTTTAGTAAAATAAATAAGTACAGATATGTGAATTGGAGCAGTATAAAATGAGCTATAAGAATGAAATTTATGCTGTTGTTGATTTGGAGACGACAGGTTCGAGTTATCGAAAAGGACATAAAATATTCCAAATAGGTATTAGCTTGATTCAAGACAAGCAATTGATTCAAGACTATAATGTGGTGGTCAATCCAGGTCAAACGATTCCACCACTCATCAGAGAATTAACTGGATTTAGTAACAAAGATGTTAGAGATGCCCCTTATTTTGAAGATGTGGCTGACTATCTTTATAGTCTATTAGACGGCTGCATCATTGTAGCCCATAACATTGGTTTTGATTATGTGTTTTTAAATGAATCATTTGTGGATGCGGGATTGCCACCACTTACTCAAAAAGGAATTGATACCGTTGAATTGACAAAGATATTATATCCGACTTGTCACAGCTATCGATTATCGGACTTATCTAAGCAATTCGATATCGACCATACAAATATTCATGATGCAGCAGGAGATGCGCGAGCAACCGCTGAGTTGTTCTTATTACTCATGAAAAAAGCAGTGGAATTACCATTAGTGACACTAGAAAAGCTGGCACAACTTGCTGAGCACACTCAGAAAGATACCTCTTTATTTTTTGATGGCTGTTTAACAATGGCATTAGAAATAAAAGCAGAACTATCTAATGAGCTTATTGTTGTGGAAGGAATTGCCCTTAAAAAGAAAACCACTTTTAATGAACAAACTGCTCATCGAGTGAAAGAAACACTTGCTATTGAAGGCTTTCTTGATTCTGACTTTTTAAATAAACTTAATTACCGTTACCGACCACCTCAAGCCAAAATGATGACGATGATTGACTCATTCTTCAAGGATGATGAAACAATTCTAGCCGTTGAGGCACCAGCAGGAATGGGGAAGACTTATGCCTATTTGATTCCTTCATTACTGGCAGCTGATCCTGATCAAAAAGTGGTCATCAGTAGTTCAACCTTATTGTTGCAAGAGCAATTACAGGCCACTCTAGAACGTTTAATAGCTTATTTACCTTTTAAAGCAAATGTCGCTTCATTAAAGAGCAAGACCCATTTTATTCATTTGGAACGATTCGCTAAAACTGCCTTAGATAATCTCTCAACTATGGATGGACTTGTCGCTATGAGTTTATTTGTCTGGCTAACAGAAACAAATACGGGTGATTTGTCAGAATTAAGTAACAGTCACCAAACATCTGCTTTACTTGAAGCCGTTTCGTATCAGCATAATGATGAGCCTATTGGGGGAAAGTGGCATGAGGTTGATTTTTTATATCATTATCATCAAGAGGCTGAAGAAGCTAGTATATTAGTGACGAACCATGCTTTTTTAACGCATCATTTTGATAGGATTAAGGAATTATCAAAAATAAAAAAACCATATTTGTTGGTAGACGAAGCTCACCGCTTACCTGATATTTATCAAGAAAATAAGAGCGTTTCTCTACCTATCACCATGTCTAAACGAAAAATCGAGAAATTCTCTATAGATGTGAGAACCTACCGTGAGCATTTAGAGAGTAGAGCCACTCAAGCCTTTCCTCACTATGAGTTGATTAATGTTGAATTCGCCCTAGGCCAATTAGCGATGAGTTTAGAAAACCTTGAAGATTATTTAAGTGAACAGACAAAACATGACATGATTGATCGGAAGGTTAACTTAGATTCAGCCGTCATAGCAGATGTTTTCTTCAAACGAATACTAAAGAAATTCAGTCATCATATCGATGAGGTTGTCTTGACTGCAAAACGGTATCTTGATTCAACGGGTAGTTACGAAGAATCTGAGTTTAACAAACGTGTTCAAAATCTGATTATTAAAATTGAGAAGCTGAGCTGTCATTTGCTTTCTTTTGCTGATTTATCAGAATTTGACTATGTTTCTTTAGAGATTGATATGCAAGCAGTTCATCTTTTTTATACCTTAAAAAAAGCAAACTGGAATAGCGGTCATCAATTGCAAGAGCAGATTCAAGAAACGTTCTTAAAAACAGCCTATATTAGTGCGACCTTAATGACAGAAGAAGCGAAAGGTTACTCTGCAAGAAAACTAGGAATTGAAAAATTAGCTGATTACACTTATTCGTTTAATAATGAGATCCAAAAGAATATGACTATCCTTGTTCCGTCTGATATTCCTAACTTGCATGAGACAAATTATCAAAAATGGACAAACTCAATTGCTCGGTTTATTGTGGAAACGGCAACTGAAAGCCCGCATAAAATGTTGATGCTCTTTAATGCCAATCAAGCATTAGAGGATGTCTTTAATCATGTTCGGAGTAACGCTGCTTACCGAGATAATGAGATAGAAGTATTAGCACAAGGATTCAGCGGGAGTAGAAAACGGATTTTCAGACGTTTTTCTGAGTCTAGTCAGGCTGTTTTGTTAGGAAGCGGCATGTATTGGGAAGGCATTGACTTTCCAGACCAGTCTATTGATGTCTTAGTTATTACACGACTGCCATTTGAGTCGCCAGCTAGCCCTGAAAACTTAGCCATATCTGCTTACTTAGAACGTGTTTCAAAAAATAGTTTTAAACAGGATTTATTACCAAAAATGCTATCTAAGCTTATGCAAGGAATTGGTCGGATTAATCGCAGGGATAGTGATGAGGGGTTAGTTATTTGCTTGGACAATCGGATTGTAGCTAGCTCATATGCTTATAAGATTAAGAAATTATTGCCAAGTGGCAGTGAATTGATTACGATGCCATTAGAAAATGTCGAGGCTAAAATCAAAGAATTCACTAAAAAAGAGCGTGACTGATTTCTTTTTCCTCTAAATTTGAGTATGATTAGAGAGTAGATTTTTTATAGCAAAAATTAATGGAAGAGGGTACTTTTTTGAAGAGAAATATTGTAATGGGACTGATTGTTGTTCTTTTTGTATTAATTGTCAGCTCTTATTCTATTTTATTCTATTCGCAACAACCGATGGATCAAGCGGAGATAGAAGTATCTCAAATTGCTAAAGAGAATGCCGATATTCAGAAAGTAGAGAACTTTTATTGGTATAACGGCAGTAACGATACTTATTTCACGGTAGCAGGTTATACGACTGAAAATGAGTACCTCTATGTGATAGTTAAACAAGATGGTGGGGACGTGACCGTACTTAATGCTGAAGAAGTTGTAACAGAGAATGAAGCCAAGGCTATTCTTAAATCCATAAAAGAACCTGCTAAGGTGCTTGAAGCGCGTTTAGGTATCGAAGATAACGAGCCCTTTTGGGAAGTTGCTTATAAAGATTCAAATGGTCAGTTAGAATATGTTTGGCTGTCAGTTAGAACAGGCGAACTATTAAAAGAATATCAAAGTATATAGAATGGGGTTAGGAAGATGTTCCACATTTCAAAACGAATGTCTGTGATTGAAGAATCTCCCACTTTAGCAACCGCTGCTAAAGTAAAAGAGATGAAGGAAAAAGGGAAAGATATTATTAGTTTAACAGTTGGAGAACCAGATTTGAATCCGCCGCAAGTTGTAAAAGATGCTGCTATTGCAGCTATTCTAGATAATCGGGCAAATCATTACACACCTACTGCGGGCATTTTGCCACTTCGTCAAGCAATTGTTGATTACCATCGTCTTTATGATGGATTAAATTATCAAGCGAGCCAAGTTATTGTAACAGAAGGCGCAAAAAACGCCTTATATACCTTGTTTCAAGTCATCCTAGATGAGGAAGATGAAGTGTTAATTCCATCTCCTTACTGGGTTAGCTATACAGAACAAGTGAAGCTAGCAGAAGGTGTTCCTATTATTGTAACAGCAAAAGCGGACAACGGTTTTAAAGTTTCTGTTCAAGAATTGGAAAAAAAAACGAAGCGCTCGTACAAAAGCCATTATTCTTAATTCGCCTAACAATCCAACCGGAACAGTTTATTCTAAAGATGAATTAAAAGAGATTGGAAATTGGGCAGTAAAACATGATATGATAATTGTTGCGGACGAAATCTATTACCGTCTTTGCTATAATGGAAATGAAGCTGTTTCGATTGCATCATTGTCTGATGAAATCAAGAAACAGACCTTCTTAATCAATGGTGTATCGAAAAGTTATGCCATGACCGGCTGGCGGATCGGTTATGCGATTGGTGATCAAGCCATTATTAACAAGATGGTGGAGCTTTCAAGTCATTCTACATCAAATCCAGCTGGCCCAAGTCAATATGGTGCACTAGCAGCAATAAGCTCTAGCCAAGACTTTGTAGAAGAGATGAGAACGATTTTTGAAGGACGGTTAAACTATGTTTACCCATTGGTTGAAAAGCTACCTGGCTTCAAAGTAACGAAACCACAGGGCGCTTTCTATATCTTTGCTGATTGTAGTGAAGCTGCTAAGATGACCGGTTATCAATCGGTTTCTGATTTTGCTCTCGGTTTGATTGAAGAAGCAGGAGTCGCGGTTGTAGCTGGAGAAGGATTTGGAGCACCAGACTTTATCCGAATTAGCTATACATTAGAAGAGTCTGTTTTACTCGAGGCTGTTAACCGTATGAAACAGTTTATAGAAATGAAAAAAAACAATTAATTGACGTGAAGGGGAAATAACTGTTGGAACTAATAACAATGAAACAAGCCAAAGATTTTGTTGGTAAAGAAGTAAAAATTGGAGCATGGATAACAAATAAACGTAGTAGTGGTAAAATTGCCTTCTTACAACTAAGAGATGGCGATCACTACTTCCAAGGGATTGCTGTTAAAAATGATGTCGGTGAAGAAATTTTCGACATAGCTAAATCATTAACACAAGAAACATCTGTTATTGTACATGGCATTGTTCAAGAAGATAGCCGTTCAAAATTAGGCTATGAATTACTTGTTCAAAATATTGAAATTCTTGGTGAAAGCCATGATTACCCCATCACACCAAAGGAACATGGTACTGAATTCCTAATGGACCACCGTCATTTATGGTTACGTTCAAGTAGACAACATGCCATCATGAAAATTAGAAATGAAATTATCCGTGCAACTTATGAATTCTTTAACAAAGAAGGATTCTTAAAAATTGACCCACCTATCTTAACAGGAAGTGCACCAGAAGGAACAACTGAACTGTTTCATACGGAGTATTTTGACCAAGAGGCTTACTTATCACAAAGTGGTCAGCTCTATATGGAAGCTGCAGCAATGGCTTTTGGAAAAGTTTTCTCTTTTGGACCAACATTCCGTGCTGAGAAATCAAAAACACGTCGTCATTTAATTGAATTTTGGATGATTGAGCCTGAAATGGCATTTATGTCTCAAGACGATAGCTTAATTGTTCAAGAAAATTATGTTAGCTTCTTAGTACAATCTGTATTGGATAACTGTGATTATTATTTAGATGTGCTTGAACGTGATAAAGAGGCTCTAAAACGTTACACACAACTACCTTACGACCGTATTTCTTACGACGATGCAATTTCGTTAGTGAATGAGAATGGCTTCGACGATATTAAGTGGGGAGATGACTTTGGATCACCACATGAAACATTCATCGCTAACCAATCTGATCGACCTGTCTTTATTTTAAATTATCCGAAAGCAATTAAACCATTCTACATGAAAGAACACCCAGATCGTGATGACGTTGTTCTATGTGCGGATATGATTGCGCCAGAAGGTTACGGTGAAATCATCGGCGGAAGTGAACGTGAAGTTGATTATGACAAACTAAGTGACCAAATTGAGAAATTTGGTTTAAGCTTAGAGGATTATAACTGGTATTTAGATTTAAGAAGATATGGTTCTGTTCCGCATTCTGGATTTGGTCTTGGATTAGAACGTACAGTAGCTTGGATTTCAGGAATTGAACATATTCGTGAATCGAGCCCATTCCCACGTTTGTTAAACCGTATTTATCCATAATAAATAATGTTAGTGGAACAGTTTCGTTATGAGAGCTGTTCCACTTTTTTAAAAGAGAGGTTTTAAAACATGACTGATTCACTTCAATTATGGCTAGCTAGTGGCCAAACAGTTATTCATAATAGTTTACTTCAGCACTATGCGACAATTGGCTTAGATGAAACGGAATTAATTTTTATTATTCAGATGCAAAGTTATCTTGATCAGTCTGTTTTTTTTCCAAATATGGCAGAAATAGCTAACCGCATGGATAGAACAGAGGCTGATATTTTTTCAATTCTACATAGCCTTATCCAAAAGAATATTATCTCCATTTCAACTGAAAAGGATGATCAAGGTAAGGTTGTCGATAGCTATTCTTTACTACCTTTATATAAGAAGTTGCAAGAATTGCTGAGTCGTAAAAAAGGTCTGTTTGAAGAAAAACAGCAATCAATCAATTTACTTGAAATCTTCCAGAAAGAATTTGGCCGCCTCTTGACACCTATTGAAATGCAAACCATTGGTGAATGGCTCGATCGCGATCATTATTCTCAGGACATTATTTTAGAAGCTTTAAGGGAAGCAGTCTTAAACCAAAAATATAGCTTGAAATATATCGATCGCATTTTACTATCATGGGATAAGAAGAATATTCGCTCTTCTAGCCAAGCCAAGGAAGAGACCAAGCGATTTGCTCACTCGAAAAATAAAGAATCAGCTCCTACTGATGAAAAGGAATTGATTCCGCTGTTTAACTGGTTAGAAGAATAGAAATCAAACAGATTGAGACGAAGCTCATCACGAGAGACGTTTCAATCTGTTTTTTTGTAAATCATTGTAGGAAATGTCGAGTGAGCGATGAAAAATGTGCTACTTGACAGATTTCACTGAAAAAAGCCGTCAGCAGAAAACTGACGGCTTTCATGTATTCATCTATTAACCAGCAGGCTCGGTTGGAGCAGGTTGACTGCTAGATTCCTCTGGAGCTGGGGTTTCTGGAGGAGTTGACTCATCAGGTTTTGATTCTTCAACACTTGAAGCCGGTTCTGAGGAGGTTTCTGCTTGAGAACTTGAAGACTGGCTTTCGCTTGAAGATTCTTCAGGTTTCTCCTCTTCTTTTTCTTCCTTTTTTTCCTCTTCAATCTTTATAGTAATAGTCGCAGCAGGAGAGTTGTTAGAACCAACTTTAGCGATCAAGCTAATGGCAATATCTCCTGGCTGAGGATTTTTAAGAACAATTCTTGTTTCGGTTGTCGTTTGACTTTGTCCGCCAGCCGTAACAGTAAACTGTGGCGTACGATTATCTTCAGCTGTTAGTTTATAAGCATCCCATGAAATGGTTAATTCTTTTTTATCCTTATCGTAAGAGGCTTTTAACCCAGTAGGTGCGGTTAGCTTCTCACCATATTTTTTAGAAACTTGAGTAGGCTCAAACCCTTTGACAAATAATTCTGTAATCGTCATATTTGAAGGGGTGTTTGGACCAGGTTTCATAACTGGATTCGAGAATTTTTCCATAGTTGCTTCTACCACTGAATCAGGTCTCGTCCAATCTTCATAGGGTAAATCTTGCGAAACGTAACTCATTAATTCACTGTAAATATAACGGGTAATTTTTCGTGTTTCATAATCAAGGTAATTGCCGTATTCCAGTGGTTGAGCGTATCCCAGCCAAACTGCTATTGAGTGACTTGGTGTATAACCAACAAACCAAGAATCTTTCCCAATATTATCTACGCCAACGCCTCCAACGGAATCTAACTCACTTTCCAAGTAGTCAGTGGTACCTGTTTTTCCAGCATGTACTAGACCGCTAATGTCGGCTTCAGGAGCGCTTTGTGGAATAACATCTTTCAGCATATCTGTTACCATATAAGCTGTCGAGTCCTTCATCGCCTCTGTCCCGGATGATTGGAACTCAAATGTTTCGCCGTCAGACGCTGTTACGGATTGAACGGTATATGGCTCATAATAAGTACCACCATTTGCAAAGGCACCATAAGCAGCAGCTAGATTAACATTTGAAATTTCTCCACCAATGGCATTTGAATCCACGAGTTCCTGTTGATTACCATTATAAATTTTGATGCCTAGGCGATTTAAAAATGAATTAGCATTGTCGAAGCCAACTTCTTGAAGAAGTTTTGCTGCAGGCACGTTTCTAGAATCGACTAAAGATTCTCTGATTGTCATATCGCCCTTAAACAGTCTATCGTAGTTATAGAGCTCAACACCATCAGAAGGGTAAGTCCATCTTTCATCGACTATCAGGCTACCAGTTGAATAGTTTAAGTATTCTATCGCCGGTGCAAAATCAATCAACGGCTTGATCGTTGATCCGACACTTCGAATCGTTTGATTAGCGTAGTTAACGGCTAATTGATTATTAATTTTCCGATTCCCAATAACGGCATTAATGGCACCTGTATTAACATCAACCATAGTGGCCGCTGTTTGCAGTTCGTCATCTGGGAAAGTAATGTAGTCATCGGAGTTAACAATATCATATAAGCGTTGTTGTGCATCTAAATCTAAATTCGTTTGAACAACTAAACCACCCATTTCAACATCTAAACCTGTTTTTTCTCTTACCTCGTCCATAACAAGTTGAATGTATGCATCGACGACTAAGGAAAGGTCCGTATCGTTTGAGTGATCAACAAGACCATCCGCTACTGATATGCTCATTGCTTCTTGCGCTTCAGCTTGGGTTATTTTCTCATTTTCAACCATCATATATAAAACAAGGTCGCGTCTTTCTGTTGTTTCTTCAGGATTAAGGTAAGGATCATAGAAAGAAGGCGCTTGTGGCATACCTGCTAAAATGGCAGCTTCACTTAAATTAATCTCACTTAGTTCTTTTCCAAAATAATATTCAGCAGCAGTTCCCATACCGTAGACATTGTTTGCCATATAAACCTTATTGATATAGAGCGCTAAAATGTCATCTTTATTTAATTCTTTTTCTAATTGAATGGACATCCACGCCTCTTGGGCTTTCCGTTCAAGGGTTTGATCTTCTTCAGAAGTAGAGAAGTAAGCTAGTTTAATTAACTGCTGAGTAATCGTACTTCCACCCTGAGAAATGCCGCCACCGCGAACGTTAGCCATCAATGCTCCGGCTATTCGAATCGGATCGACACCAATGTGGCTATAAAAGCGTTGATCTTCAATAGAAATAATCGCATCTGCTAAGACTTGAGGAATATCTTCCATATTAACTAATTCTTGGTTTTGTGATCCAGCCCCAATTTCAATAAAGACATCACCATCTATATCAAGTAATTGTGATGGAACAGTATCAACTAACTTATCACGATTAATTTCTGGTGAGTTTGATGCATAATAGAAGAAAAGGCCTGCTCCTGATAAAAGACCAATAAAACCGATGGCAATTAATCCGAGGAATAGTTTCTTCCATAATCCTTTTTTATTCTTTTTTACCGTCTTTTTTCTGCCTTTAGGTTGCTTTTTTTGACTTCTAGAGACTCTTGTTTGCCCATTATTTGGCATGTTGATTCACCTCTGTTTTCTTTTTGATAATATCATCAACAACTTTTAGATAATCGAGGATGGGTTGGTAGCCGTATGAAATTTCATAGCCATATTCCTCTATAAACGACAGGGGAATGGATTTACGACCATCAGCTTTATGTTGATTGGACCAAAACTCTGATAAAAAGTGGCTTTCTAATAGAAAAACACGATTTAATTCAGAAAAACGAATCATGACAAAACAAATCCCGCCTTGTTTTTGACAGTGGTCCATATGAATAATTTGATGGTCATGGACGTTTTTGAGGGGAAAAGATTGCTTGTTGCGTGTTTCTTTAGCCTCAAAATCAATATAAAAACCACGATAAATGCCATTAAAGTCAGTTGTTGATGATTGCCGATAATAAGCTTCTTTAATGACCGCAGCACTTCTCTTTGGATAATCCACTTTGACAACTTGGATAGGCGTTGGCTTTTTGTGAATGACCGCCACTTGTCGCTCCAAGTAAAACGTATTTGCTTGTGTGATTTCTTCCTCCAATGTCATCCCGCGCTTGCCATATTGGACAGGGCGATCTGCTTTTGTTTTCTTTGAAGAAGGTTGGTTGTTTATATACGGTTTTCCATTTGGATAGTTCATTATTTCTCACTTCCTCTATTGAATTGTAGCAATATTTTTTAGAAATGGGTAAATAAATCGTTTAAAGTTTTTCTAATTTTTTATTTAGCCCTAGTATATAGTCAATTCTGTAAGATTTTACCACCAATTTCTTATTTTTCAAGTTTCTCTACAAATGCGCAGGGTTTTTTTATTTACAATAAAGCGTTTCTAGTGTACACTGGCTTAGTATGCAATGGTTGGACCATTGCGAAAAATGATAGATTTTTGGAGGAAAGATAATGACTGCAAATTGGGAAAAAACAGGCACTAACGAAGGTGTCCTAACATTTGAAATACCTGCAGAAACAATTAGAACTGAAATGGATAACGTATTTAACCGTGTTAAAAAGAACATTTCTGTTGCTGGATTTAGAAAAGGAAAAATTCCTCGTCATGTATTTAACAAACAATACGGCGAAGAATCATTATACGAAGATGCGTTGAATGCTGCTCTACCAGCTGCTTATGAAGCTGCTGTTAAAGAAGCAGGCATTGATCCAGTTGCTCAACCAAAGATTGATATTAAGAGCATGGAAAAAGGCGAAGCTTGGGTGATGACAGCGGAAGTGACTGTAAAACCAGAAGTTAAACTAGGCGAATACAAAAACTTAACAGTTGAGAAACAAGATCGCGAAGTATCAGATGCAGATGTTGAAGATGCATTGAAACAACGCCAAGAACGTCATGCTGAATTAGTATTGAAAGAAGATGCAGCAGCAGAAGGCGATACAGTTGTTATCGACTACGAAGGATTCTTAGGTGAAGAAGCGTTTGAAGGTGGAAAAGACCAAAACCATTCACTAGAATTAGGTTCTAACTCATTTATTCCAGGATTTGAAGAACAATTAGTTGGCTCAAAAGCTGGCGACGCAAAAGATGTTGTTCTAACATTCCCTGAAGAATACCATGCAGCTGATTTAGCTGGTAAAGAAGCAACATTCAAAGTTATTGTTCACGAAGTTAAAACAAAAGAATTACCAACTCTAGATGATGAATTCGCTAAAGACTTAGACGACGAAGTTGAATCTTTGGATGAATTAAAAGCTAAAATTCGTAAAGAATTAGAAGAAAGCAAAAACGCTGTAGCTGATGAAGTTGTTCAAGAAGCAGCAATCCGTCAAGCAGTTGATAATGCAGAAGTTGTTGAATTACCACACGTGATGGTTCATGACGAAGTCCACCGTCAAATGGATCTATTCTTGAACGATATGCAACGTCAAGGTATTTCGCCAGAAATGTACTACCAAATTACTGGTACAACTGAACAAGATCTTCACAAACAAATGGAACAAGATGCTGATGTTCGTACAAAAACAACACTAGTTCTTGAAGCTATTATCAAAGCAGAAGGTCTTGAAGTAACTGAAGAAGAAATTAACGAAGAAATCGAAACACTAGCTACACAATACAACATGGATGTTAAACGTGTTCGTTCATTAATCAATGACGATATGTTAACAAACGATATCCAAATGAAGAAAGCTATGACTTTGATTACTGATTCTTCAGTAGAAGCATAAGTCGTTTGATTTTATAAAGAGACATCTGCCGCAAGCAATGTCTCTTTATTTTTTTGAGAAAGATAAACAGATTATTTGTGATTTGACTAATATGTGTTAAGATAAAGTGCATTATAAAAAAGCTTGACTATCTACTTTTAGCTTTTATGGTAAAATAGAAGTATCAAGTTGAAATGACATACATCAGTTAGAAAGGGGAATGCATATGTTCCGAGATGATGGCACAAGCATTCATTGTTCCTTTTGCGGAAAATCGTCTGACCAAGTAAAGAAAATTATTGCTGGTCCAGATGTATACATTTGTAACGAATGTATCGATTTGTGCAAGGAAATTATGGAAGAAGAAATCTACAGCAACGAAACAGTAGAATTCGGTGACGTACCTAAACCACAAGAAATTCGTCATATTTTAAGCGAATATGTAATTGGACAGGATAGTGCTAAAAAATCATTATCTGTTGCTGTTTATAATCATTACAAACGAATCACTCAAATGGCTAATCAAAAAGATGGTGAAGTAGAATTACAAAAGAGTAATATCTGTCTCATCGGACCAACAGGATCAGGTAAAACCTTCCTAGGTCAAACGCTAGCACGTATTTTAGATGTTCCATTTGCGATTGCAGATGCGACAAGTTTAACAGAAGCAGGTTATGTGGGAGAAGACGTTGAAAACATCTTACTCAAACTCCTTCAAGCAGCAGACTACGATGTCGAACGCGCACAACGTGGCATTATTTATATTGATGAAATTGACAAGATTGCCCGTAAAGGTGAAAATGTATCGATTACACGCGATGTAAGTGGTGAAGGCGTACAGCAAGCTTTACTGAAAATTCTTGAAGGTACAGTAGCAAATGTTCCACCTCAAGGCGGACGTAAACACCCACATCAAGAATTTATTCAATTTGACACAACTAATATTCTATTTATTGTTGGTGGTGCTTTTGATGGTATTGAAACGATTGTAAAAGAAAGACTTGGCGAAAAAGTTATTGGCTTTAATTCTGCTAAAGCAAAAGAAGAAAGCGACAAGAGCTTGATGCAACAAATTATTCCAGAAGACTTATTAAAATTCGGTTTAATACCTGAATTTATCGGTCGTTTGCCAATTATGGCTGCTTTGGAAAAATTAACAGAAAGCGACCTTGTAAGAATTTTAACTGAGCCAAAGAACGCTTTAGTCAAACAATACCAAAAATTACTTGAATTAGATGGCGTGACGCTTGAATTCGAGGAGGCAGCACTTGAAGGGATTGCTAAAAAAGCAATCGAGCGTAATACAGGTGCACGTGGCCTTCGTTCGATTATTGAAAATGTCATGCTAGACATTATGTATGAAATCCCAAGTCGTGATGAAATTACGAAGGTAATCATTACAAAAGACATTATCGAAGGTCAAGGTAAACCACTTCTTTACGGAGAAGACCAACGATTAATTAGTTAATAAAGATAGGAGAACCAATGTATAGGACTAACCCCCGTACATTGGTTCTTTATGCCATGAAAAGGAAGTGATCGTTATGCACGTAACAAAAGCAGATATGATTATTAGTGCCGTTAGTCCGAAACAATACCCAGATACAGGATTGGTAGAATTCGCCCTAGCAGGACGTTCAAATGTTGGGAAATCATCATTTATCAATAAAATGATTCGTAGAAAAGCACTTGCTCGTACATCAAGTAAACCAGGGAAGACACAAACATTAAACTACTATTTAATCAATGAGACCTTTTATTTTGTTGATGTGCCGGGTTACGGCTATGCAAAAGTTTCTAAAACTGAGCGTGAAAAATGGGGCGAGATGTTAGAAACTTACTTTACACAACGTGAAACATTGCGTCACGTGTTCTTAATGGTTGATTTTCGTCATCCTCCAACAGCTGATGATATTCAAATGAAAGATTTTATTGAATATTACGGCATTCCTTACACGGTTATTGCTACTAAAGCAGATAAAATTCCACGCGGAAAATGGAATCAACATTTTTCACGGACTAAAAAAGCATTGAATTTAGCAAGTGATCAAGATTTAATTGTCTTTTCATCTGAAACTGGCGAAGGAAAAGACAAAGCATGGGGTGTTATCCAGAAATATTTAGCATAGAGTCGGCTAGAGTGGAGGAGTCAAATCATGAAACAAAAATCGGCAAATAAATTCAGATATACGAAAGAAGAACGTAGTTGGATTATGCAGGATTGGGCTAATTCTGCTTACTCTATTATGATTACAACCGCAGTTTTTCCTTTATTTTTTAAGGCGGTCGCAAGTTCTGGCGGTCTCAGTGATGCGACCTCAACAGCTTACTGGGGCTACGCGAATGCGATTGGAACATTAATTGTATCTGTTTTAGCGCCTATACTAGGTGCGCTAGCTGATTATAAAAATCAACGGATGCCCATGTTTACTTTTTTCACATTGAGTGGGATTATCGCAACTTTGGCATTTTCGTTTGCGCCAGAGGGAAGTTGGTTGTATCTGTTTATCTTCTATGTGATTTCCGCGATTGGTTTTTCTGGCGCAAATATCTTTTATGATGGTTCGATCATTGATGTTACGACCAACGATCGTATGGACAGGGTTTCTTCAGCTGGCTTTGGTTGGGGATATATTGGAAGTTCGATACCCTTTGTTATTTTTATTATTTTTCAATTGACGGGTATTTTACCGATTTCTCAGACCTTGTTAGTGAAATTAGGATTTGTGATGACCGCTATTTGGTGGTTTGTCTTTACGATTCCTTACTGGCGTCATGTTGAACAAAAGTCTTATATTCCTCGTGAGACTCAGCTCATTAAAAATAGTTTTAAACGGTTATGGGGAACATTGAAGGGGATTAAAGCTTATAAACAAGCTTTCTTATTCTTAATTGCTTACTTTTTCTATATCGATGGTGTGGGAACTATTTTTAAAATGGCTACGGCTATTGGGAGTGACATAGGACTATCTTCTAACGATTTAATTGTGGTTATGTTGGTTGTTCAGTTTGTTGCTTTTCCATTCTCCATATTGTATGGTGTCTTAGCAAAACGCTTTGGCGCTAAAAATATGATTTTCGTCGGCATTGTGACTTATACCTTTATTTGTATTTATGCTTTGCAGCTGGATAGCTTAACAGCATTTATTATATTAGGATTATTAGTAGGGACCGCTCAAGGTGGGGTACAATCGCTTAGTCGATCACTATTTGGCCAACTTATTCCAAAAGAGCGAGCGAATGAATTTTTTGGTTTTTATAATATTTTCGGAAAATTCGCAGCTGTAGTAGGACCCTTTTTAGTGGGGATTATCGCACAGTTAACTGGCAATTCCTTAGATGGGGTTTTTGCTCTTATTATTTTATTTATTATCGGGGGGATTTTATTGATGTTTGTTAAAATCCCTCAGGAAAATAGTATTTAAGCGAGAGGGCTGAGTATAACTCGGCCCTAATGCGTTTTCTATGGTTCAACTGATTGCTAATATTGGCGAAATTTGCTATAATATAAGTTGTATTTTTATGCCCAATTCAATTGCTATTGGGCGAGTATGTGAGGTGATTCTATGGCAACTCGAATACCTGAAGAAACAATTGACCAAATAAGAACAGAGACGAATATTGTTGATGTTGTGAGTCAATATGTTCAACTTAAAAAAAGAGGGAAAAACTACTTTGGCTTTTGTCCGTTTCATGATGAGCGAACGCCGTCTTTTTCTGTAACAGAAGAGAAACAGATTTTTCATTGTTTTAGTTGTGGGCAAGGTGGTAATGTTTTTCGTTTTCTAATGGAAGTTGAAGGGTTAGACTTTGTTGAATCAGTCAAACGAGCAGCAGAATTATCCGACCTCCAAGTTGATATTGCTATCGACAATCAACCGAAGACAGCTGTCCAAAATAAAAAAGAACAGCTCATTGCAATCCATGAAGCAGCGTCTGCCTACTACCATCAGATTTTGATGAATACAGTAACAGGAGAAAAAGCTCTCGAATATTTACTGGAACGTGGCTTTACGACTGAACTACTTGAAGAATTCCAAATTGGATTCTCACCTCCAAATAAGACCACAACTTATCAAATTTTAAAACGAGATCGACATTCAGATGACTTATTAAGAGAAAGTGGCATTTTTTCAGAACGTAGTGATTCAGCAGAATTACTTGATCGCTTTGGCTCTAGAATTATCTTTCCGCTTAGAAATGAAAAGGGAAAAGTAGTCGCTTTTTCTGGACGTATTCTTCCTGGAGAGGATGATTTCAATGATCAGAGTTTCCATGAAGCTAAGTATTTAAACAGTCCTGAAACAGCGATATTCTCTAAACGTTATTTTCTTTTTAATCTAGATAAAGCCCGATCGCAAATGCGCAAAACTTCAGAAGTGGTGCTTTTTGAAGGCTATATGGATGTAATTTCAGCGTGGCAAGCAGGTGTGACGAATGGTGTTGCTTCTATGGGGACAGCACTGACAGAAGAACAAATTAGAATTTTAAATAAAATTGTTGATTCGGTTACCATTGCCTATGACGGTGATCGTGCTGGAATGGAAGCAACGAATAAGGCGATTGAGGGATTAGCTCAGGGCAACCGCTTTGAATTGGCTATTATTCCTTTGCCAAAAGGTATGGACCCTGATGACGTTATCCGTCAAAAGGGAGCTCAAGCTTTTCGAGATATCATCAATAATCAAAAAGAAACGGCCTTTCAATTTCAATCACGCTTTTTAAAAACAAAACTCAATCTCGATACAGAGGCAAATCGCCTACAGTATTTAGAAGAAGTATTGAAGCGTTTAGTCCATGTTGATTCGATTATTGAACGAGAAATGCATTTAACAGACTTAGCAAGTGAATTTAAACTTGACTTAGCGGTTCTTAAAAAACAGCTCCAAGATTATCAGACAGGTTATTTGAATCAACAAAAAGACCAAACTAAGAAGAAAACGCAAGACAGACGAGCACCTATTTCAACTGAATCAATGAGCGTCAAACAAAAGCTAACACCCTTGCAGATTTCAGAACGTCAGTTGATGTATCGACTTTTTCATTATGAAGAGGCTTGGCATTATTTAAAGGAATTAACGACAGATTTTAACTTTGTCAGTGAATCGCTACAGACGATTTATTTGCTTTATGATGCGTTTTACCAAGAAAGCGGGCAAGTCGGTCAAATCGATCGCTTTTTAGATCGGATTAAGGATCAACACTTAGTCACCACGATTATCGAAATAGAGATGATTGATCTTCAATCGGATGTCTCTAGTCAAGAAATCAGTGATATAGTCACGATTATTTGTTCAAAGTCTCCTATAGAGACACAACTTGAACAAAAGAAACGGGCGATGGCAGAAGCCACACGCCAACAAGATAAAGACCAAGCCATGCGCTTGTTGGAAGACATTGTCAATCTAACAAGAGAGCTAAAGCTTGTTAAGAAATAATCCGTATTGAAATGGAGGAATTTTTTATGGCCATTAATAAAAATGAAGAAGGCAAAACACTCGAGCAAGTAACCAATCAGGTGGTTAAAGAGCATAAACTGTTAGGCTCAATCTTCTATGATGATTTAACTGACAAAATTGCAACACCTTTCCAACTCGATGCGGACCAAATGGATAAATTAATCCAAAAAATGGAAGACAGCGGCGTTAGTGTCGTTGATGCAGACGGTGGACCAACTGCTCGTCAGCTTAAGACAGATGAAAGCAAAAAAGACGATAAAAAAGAAAAAGACAAAGCTGCAGAGGAAGAAGAACTTTCTGCACCAGCTGGCGTTAAGATTAATGACCCAGTTAGAATGTACTTAAAAGAAATCGGTCGTGTGTCATTACTAACTGCTGATGAAGAACGTGACTTGGCAATTCGTATTCTAGATGGCGACCAAGAAGCGAAGCAAGAATTAGCTGAAGCAAACTTACGTCTTGTTGTATCGATTGCTAAACGTTATGTTGGCCGTGGTATGCACTTCTTAGACCTGATTCAAGAAGGTAATATGGGACTAATGAAGGCTGTTGAGAAATTTGACCATGAGAAAGGCTTTAAATTCTCTACTTATGCGACTTGGTGGATTCGTCAAGCAATCACACGTGCAATCGCTGACCAAGCTCGTACGATTCGTATCCCCGTTCATATGGTTGAAACGATTAATAAATTAGTTCGTATACAACGTCAACTTCTTCAAGATTTAGGTCGCGAACCGACACCGGAAGAAATTGGTGCTGAAATGGACTTACCAACTGAAAAAGTTCGTGAAATCTTAAAAATCGCTCAAGAACCCGTATCATTAGAAACGCCAATTGGTGAAGAAGATGATTCTCATTTAGGTGATTTTATTGAAGACCAAGAAGTAACTAGTCCAGCTGAACATACTGCTCAAACGCTTCTAAAAGAACAACTAGAAGAAGTTTTGGACACCCTAACAGACCGTGAAGAAAACGTGCTTCGTCTACGTTTTGGTCTAGATGATGGTAATGTTCGCACCTTGGAGCAAGTCGGTAAAGTGTTTGGTGTGACGCGTGAACGTATTCGTCAAATTGAAGCTAAGGCTCTTAGAAAATTACGACACCCAAGCCGCTCAAAACAACTAAAAGACTTTTTAGAATAAAATGATGGAGGGTAGAAGCTAACATTCTATCCTCTTTTTTTAGCCTTTACTTTAATTTATAAGGTGAAACTGCTAAAATTAAAGGCAGTACTGACAATGTGAAAGGAGGAGCAGAAAGTGAACGATAATCAACTATCAAAACGATTAGAAACTGCTGCATCCTATATAAAAAAAGGCGCAAGGTTAGCGGATATTGGCTCTGACCATGCTTATTTGCCATGCCATTTGGCTCAGAAAGAAGAAGTGAGCTTTGCGATTGCAGGCGAAGTTGTCATTGGTCCTTATGCATCAGCTAAAAAACAAATTAAAGAATCGAATGTTGAAGCAGTTGTTGAAGCACGTTTAGGTGATGGGTTAGCAGTTATTGAAAAGAGTGATGACATTGACACCATTACGATTTGTGGGATGGGAGGCGATTTAATTGCTCGCATTTTGGATGCGGGTAAGGAAGATGACCGACTAGAAACAGTTGAGCGATTGATTCTTCAACCTAATAACGGTGAGAAAAAATTAAGACAGTGGTTGTTTGATAATAACTATGGCATTATTTCTGAAGCGATTTTGAAAGAAAATGATAAGATTTATGAAATCATTGTAGCTGAACCAAGTGATGACATTAGTGCGTATACTGAGGATGACTTTATTTTTGGTAAACAACTGCGTCAAGAGAAAGGTCCGGTTTTTATTGAAAAATGGCAAAGAGAATACGATAAGTACACCTATATTTTAAATAGCTTAAATGAATCACAACGCGATGTGTCAGAAAAGAAAAAAACTGTTGAAGCCTTTATGACTAAAATACAGGAGGAGATTGCATGACAACCTTAACAGGCTATGAGTTCGTGAAGCAATTTGAAAAAGTTGTTCCAACTTGGTTGGCTGAGGAGAGAGATCCTATCGGTTTGCATGTTGGCGATTTATCACGACCAGTGACTAAAATCATGGTCACGCTAGATGTTCGTCCTGAAGTGGTACAAGAAGCAATTGAACACGGTGTGGACTTTATTTTAGCCCACCACCCACCTATTTATAGTCCGATTGCGCGGTTGGATCTTTCTAACCCTCAAATTAATATGTATGCTGACTTAATTAAACACGATATTACGGTTTATGCGGCCCATACAAACTTAGATAATGCACAAGGTGGTATGAACGATTGGTTGGCAGATCAACTTCAATTAGAAGATGTCGAAGTGATGGCTGTTTCCAAAACGATTCCACTAAAGCGTTTATCTGTTTACGCACCAAAAGAGCATGCAGAAGCTGTCAGAGTTGCAATGACTAAAGCAGGTGCTGGTCATGTTACTGATAACTATAAAGACTGTTCTTATTCGATTGAGGGTAAGGGACGTTTTACACCCATTAATGATGCAGATCCGACTATTGGGGAAGTTAATCAAGCTGAAATAGTTGAAGAAGAACGAATTGAAGTAGTCGTAGAAGAGCGTTATCTGTCAGAGGTGATTTATGCTATGAAGCAAGCTCATCCTTATGAAGAACCGGTTTATGACTCATTTTCAATTGATCAGAAGCAAGCGCAATCTTATGGTCTAGGCAGAGTAGGTAATTTAAAAGAGGACATGAGTGTGGTTGATTTTGTAACTTATGTGAAACAAGCTTTCCAAGTTGATGGACTGAGAGTAACTGCGCCTCAAAATAACCTAAATCAAACGATCAGACGAGTGGCCTTGTGCGGTGGTGATGCTGGAAAGTATTACCAAAAAGCCATTGACAAAGAAGCCGATGTTTATATAACAGGCGATGTTTACTATCATACCGCTCATGATATGCAAGCAGCAGGCCTACTAGTCATCGATCCTGGTCACCATATTGAAAAAGTATGTATACCAAAACTGTATGACATGGTTAATGAATGGCAATCAGACTTGGGTTGGCAGATTGAACTAATGTCATCTACAATTGATACCAATCCATTCCTATTTGATAGTCAATTATAATAATTACTAAGGAGATTAAACACATGCATAATACATTAAAAAACCGTTTATTTACTTACGTTAAATTCGATACACGTTCAGATGAGAGCAGTACAACTGTACCCTCAACACAGAGCCAAGTTGCCTTTGCTAAGGAAATCATTATGCCTGAACTTGCATCAATTGGCTTATCAGATATTCATTATAATGAGAGTAATGGTTTCGTAACGGCTCGTATTCCAGCTAACACAACAGAACCACTACCAGCAATCGGCTTTATTGCTCATATGGATACAGCTGATTTTGAATCAGCTCATGTTAATCCACAGATTGTAGAAAATTACGACGGTGAAGCAATTATTTTAAATAAAGAAAAAAATATTGTCTTATCACCAGAAGATTTTCCTAACCTAAACAACTACATGGGCCAAGAATTGATCACCACTGATGGAACGACATTACTTGGAGCAGATGACAAGGCAGGAATTGCTGAAATCATGACTGCAATGGAACTTATTCTAGCAGACGACACCATTAAACATGGTGATATTGCAGTTGCCTTTGGTCCAGACGAAGAGATTGGTAGAGGGGCAGATTTGTTTGACGTTGAAGCCTTTAAGTGTGATTTTGCTTATACAATGGATGGCGGTCCTGTCGGGGAACTACAATTTGAAAGCTTTAATGCTGCCCAAGCAGTGGTTACTATTCAAGGTAAAAATGTTCACCCTGGAACAGCTAAAGATACTATGGTAAATGCGATTAGTTTGGCGATGGCTTACAATGCTCAACTGCCAGCTGATGAAGTTCCTGAGCAAACAGATGAACGTCAAGGTTTCTATCACTTACTTGGTATCGAAGGAACAGTTGAAGAAAGCAAAATGGTTTATATTATCCGTGACCATGATCGTGCTCTTTTTGAAGCGAAAAAAGAAAACATGTTAGCTATCGCTGAACGTATGAACAAAACCTTTAAAGAACCGCGTATTACAATTGATATGCACGATTCTTACTACAACATGGGCGAAATTTTAGAAAAAGATATGCGTCCTGTGACGTTAGCAGAGCAAGCAATGAAAGAGTTAGAGATTCAACCAATTATTGAACCAATCCGTGGTGGAACAGATGGTTCTAAGTTAACTTATATGGGATTACCAACACCAAACATTTTTGCCGGCGGTGAGAACTTCCATGGTCGCTATGAATTTATTTCAACGGATGCTATGGTGAAAGCAACTCAAGTCATTGTTGAAATTATTCGTCAAAGCAATCACTATTCTGCTTTATGAGACCGAGTATGATGGGACTGGGCATTGCGTTACTGCTCTTAAATGTTCTTGCTTTTATAATGATGGGAATTGATAAATCCAAAGCTCGAAAAAACCACTACCGCATTTCAGAAAAGACCTTGTTATGGCTAGGTAGCTTATCGGGTGGAATTGGCGGGTTAATTGCGATGAAAGTTTTTCGTCATAAGACAAGACACCGTTATTTTTATGGTTGTTTTGGAATCGGACTACTAGTTTGGCTAATTGTCATCTATTATATTTATTAAAAAGCTGCTTTTGAATTTCGGTTCAAAAGCAGCTTTTCATTTCTGAATTATGTTATAATCATACATTGTATAGAACGGGGGAGTAACAATGAACGGAATCTTGCCACTCTGGAAAGAACGCGGTATGACAAGTCATGATTGCGTTTTTCAATTAAGAAAAATATTAAAAATGAAACGAATTGGCCATACAGGGACACTAGATCCTCAAGTCGATGGTGTGTTACCGATTTGTCTAGGCCCTGCTACTAAAGCGGCAGAATTTATGACAGATATGGGAAAACAATATGAAGGAGAAATCACGATTGGTTTCTCTACAACAACAGAAGATGCCCACGGTGAAGTGGTTGATCAAAAGGCTGTAGAAGGTCTCTTGTCAGAAGAAGAAATTGACCGGCAGATGACGACCTTTATCGGTGAAATCACTCAAATACCACCCATGTATTCGGCAGTGAAAGTTAACGGTAAACGATTGTATGAATATGCAAGAAATGGCGAAACGGTTGAACGCCCTAAACGTAAAGCTAATATCTATCAATTCAAGCGGACAAGTACACCGGTTTATAATTCAGATACCAAAACGGTTTCTTGGACCTTTGCAGTTAGCTGTGGAAAAGGGACTTATGTCAGGACACTTGCTGTTGATCTGGGTGAACGTTTAGGCTATCCTGCTCACATGTCTCAGTTAACACGCACAAAGAGCGGTCCATTTGCTAAAGAGCAATGCTACACGCTTAGTCAAGTGAGACAATTGGCTGAAGAAAACAAAGTTGAAACGATTTTAATGCCTATTGAAGGTGTATTTGACGAGCTACCTGCTTATCATTTAAATGATGAATTATGGCAACGTGTTAAAAATGGCGCTGTTATTGAAAATGAGGCATTTGACAACTTAACGAGCTCGGAACTGATTGCTTTCTATTATGGTGAGAATTTGGTAGCATTGTATGAGAATCATCCAAAGCGAGCAGGATTTAAGAAGCCGAGAAAAATGTTTTTGTCTTCATTCTGAAAAGAGGAAAGAGAGTTAATCATGGAAGTTATTTATTTACATCACCCCTACAAAAAAGAAGAAATTCCGACTGACCGAGTGGTATTAGCATTGGGTTATTTTGATGGCGTTCATATTGGACACCAAGCCGTTATCAATCGAGCTAAAAAAGAAGCCGAGAAAAGAAATTGCAAACTAGCTGTGATGTCATTCAACCAGCACCCAAGCATTGTTTATAAAAAATTGGATGCTGAGACAATGAAATATTTGTCTGTACCAGAACGAAAGATTGAATTAATGACAGGCTTTGGTGTTGATTATTTTTATGTTATCGACTTTACCTATGATTTTGGAACACTAAAACCACAAGAATTTGTTGATGATTATATTATCGGTCTTAATGCCGATGCGATTGTCGCAGGATTCGACTATACTTATGGTCCCAAGACGATTGCTGATATGGCACATTTGCCACAATACGCTAAAAGTCGTTTTGATATTGTTGAAATTAGCCCCCAAGTGGCTGAAAATAAAGAGAAAATTTCCTCAACAAGTATTCGTGAGGCACTTGATACAGGCAATTTAACAAAAGCCAACCAAATGTT
Organism: Jeotgalibaca sp. PTS2502; assembly: GCF_001975685.1. Classification (NCBI taxonomy): domain Bacteria; kingdom Bacillati; phylum Bacillota; class Bacilli; order Lactobacillales; family Carnobacteriaceae; genus Jeotgalibaca; species Jeotgalibaca sp. PTS2502. The sequence goes on along the minus strand of NZ_CP019433.1, from coordinate 736,746 downwards.
GGGGTATACGTACCAATTTGATGGTCGCGTGATGCATGGTGACGCTAGAGGTCGCGAATTAGGTTATCCAACTGCTAATATTAAAATTGGCAAATACATTCGCTTACCCAAAGTCGGAGTCTATGCCGTTTCTATTAAGGTACAGGATAAGTGGTATCGAGGAATGGCATCAATTGGCTACAATATTACCTTTGAAAAAGACCGTGAAAAAACAGTTGAAGTTAATATTTTTGACTTTGATAAGATGATTTACGGTGAAAAAGTAACCGTGCGTTGGCACCATTACTTGAGAGATGAAGTGAAGTTTACAGGTATCGAAGGTTTAATTGAGCAGCTCGATCAAGATAAAATTGATACAGAAACTTACTTTGACAGCCACCCACAACAAATAAGCATTACCTCTGATTCGAGAGCGGAGATGACGGAATGACAGCAGCTTATTTGCATATTCCATTTTGTGACCATATTTGCTTTTACTGTGACTTTAATAAGGTTTTTCTAGAAGGACAACCGGTTGAAGAATACATTGATGCAGTGATTACTGAAATGGCTATTATGAAAGAGCGTCATCCTCAGGAAAAATTGGAAACTTTTTATATTGGTGGAGGAACACCAACGACTCTAACAGCACCACAACTAGACCGCCTTTTAAGTGGTGTTCAGACTCTCTTCCCAATGGATAAGAGGGCTGAGTTTACTGTTGAAGCGAATCCAGAAAGTGCTAGTTTTGAAAAGTTTGCCGTTTTAAAAGAGCACGGCGTTAACCGAATCAGTATGGGTGTTCAATCCTTTGATAATGCTATTTTAAAGCGTATTGGTCGTATTCATACATCTGATCAGGTTTACCGTTGTGTGGATGATGCGAGACGAGCAGGTTTTGAAAACATTAGTATTGATTTGATTTTTAGACTGCCGACGCAAACAATTGAAAGTTTTCAAGAAACACTAACAAAAGCATTGGAATTAGATTTACCACATTATTCCATTTACGCCTTGATTTTAGAAAACAAAACCATTTTCTATAACTTAATGAGACAAGGAAAATTACCATTGCCGAGTGAAGATGATGAAGCAGATATGTTTGAACTTGCTATGGAAACGATGGAAGCGGCAGGGCGCCATCAATATGAGATTTCAAACTACGCTAAACCAGGCTTCCAATCGCAACATAACCTCGCTTATTGGAAAAATAATCACTACTTTGGATTTGGAGCCGGTGCACATGGCTATTTAGGCGATACGCGTTATAACAATCATGGACCTATCCAACATTATCTTGAACCATTACGAGCTAAGCAGTCACCGATTATTTACCAACAATCATTGACTCAGAAAAATAAAATGGAAGAAGAATTCATGTTAGGTCTACGAACGATGAAGGGAGTAGACCGCTCTTTGTTTGAATGTAAATTTGATCAAACAACAGAATCTGTCTACCAAGAGGAATTGGATATGCTCTTAGATCGACAACTCATCAAGATAGAAGACAATCACATTCGCTTAACGAAAAAGGGTGTCTTTTTAGGTAATGAGGTATTTCGATCGTTCTTAAAAGATACTTAAGAAAAGTATGCTTATTTATCAAGCTAATTCTGTTGACAAACATACAGCGTCATGATAAATTTATTTATGGATTAGCACTCTATGTGTTTAAGTGCTAAAGTGAGGTGAATAAATGTTAACGGAAAGACAGTTGATGATATTAAACCAAATTATTAAGCATTATATTGAGTACGGTGAACCAATGGGGTCCAAAACCTTATTGAGCGAGACTAATTTATCGGTGTCGCCTGCGACCATTCGAAACGAAATGATGCGTATTGAAGAATTAGGTTTTCTCAAAAAAACACATGCCTCTTCTGGACGTATACCATCCATTTTAGGCTATCGTCATTATGTTGATTATTTACTTCAGCAAGGGTTGGATAGTTCTTCCGAAGAAAAAATGAGGAAAAAAATCCAACAGTCCATACACTCGCCTTATCAAGAAGCACAAGAAATGGTTGAAAAGTCAGCCCGTATGCTCTCTTATTTGACGAATTATACTGCTCTCAGTATTGGTCCCGAGAAGATTAACAGTAAGTTAACTGGTTTTAGACTTGTACCGGTAACGAGCGGACAGTACATGGCAATCTTGGTGACTGATAAAGGTTACATTGAAAGTAAAATGTTTTCTTTAGGTCGAAACTTTGATTCCAGCAAATTGGAAAAAATCGTTACTATTTTTAACGATGAATTAACTGGTCTAGCCTTAAGCGAGGTTTACAAGAAACTTCAAACGGATATTCCAGCTTTAATCACCAAATATGTCGATTATGAATTAGATTTGTTTGCCATTTTTAAAGACATTATTTCTAAAATGGACAATAATCGCGTTTATGTCGGCGGAGAAATGAATCTCCTTAACTATTTTGACTTTGACCAATTGCAAGATCGTGAAAAAGTCAAATCCCTCTATTCATTAATTCATGAGAGTAGTGAGCTTCGACCATTGTTATTGAATCATTCAAATCGCATCAGTGTTCGAATTGGTACAGAAATGAATAATGAATTGTTGGACAATTTAAGTTTAATTACGGCAACCTATAGTGCAGGTAAGCGAGGTACAGGAATGATTGCCTTACTTGGCCCCACTAACATGCCATATGATGAAATTATTAGAATTATGCGTGTGACAAGTGATGAATTATCCGACAGCATGCAGCAATTCTATGAAGAATAGCAAAGGAGAATCGTCGTGGAAGAAAAAGATAATCTAACTGAAAACGAAGAAGTAGCTGTTGATCAAACAGTTGCAGAAGAGACTATATCTGAGGTTGACAAGCTAACTGAAGAATTAGATCAAATGCAAGATCGCTATTTACGCGTTCAAGCAGAATTAGCTAACATTCAAAAACGTAATGCTAAAGAAAGACAAGACGCTGCGAAATTTCGTTCACAATCTTTAGCAACAGAATTATTAGCGGTTGTTGACAATTTAGAACGTGCTTTAGAGATTGAAGTAGAAGGCGATCAAGCCCTAAACTTCAAAAAAGGCGTGGAAATGGTTTATAACTCAATGCTAGAGGCATTAAAGAGTGAAGGGGTAGAAATCATTGATCCAATTAATGAGCCTTTCGACCCGAATTTCCATATGTCCATTCAGGTTCAAGAACGTGAAGAAGGACAAGAAGCGGATACTGTCGTAGCAGTTGTCCAAAAAGGCTATCGTTTAAAAGAGCGTGTACTTAGACCAGCAATGGTTGTTGTCGCGCAATAATAACCAATAAAATTTTAAATTAGAGGAGATGCTTAACTATGAGTAAAATGATCGGTATTGACTTAGGAACTACAAACTCTGCTGTAGCAGTATTAGAGGGTGGAGAAGCTAAAATTATTCCAAACCCAGAAGGAAACCGTACAACACCATCTGTTGTTTCTTTCAAAAATGGTGAAATCCAAGTAGGTGAGGTTGCAAAACGTCAAGCAATCACAAACCCAAATACTATCAGCTCTGTAAAACGCCATATGGGTGAAGCTGGTTTCAAAGTAGAAGCAGAGGGTAAATCTTATACACCTCAAGAAATTTCTGCTATGACACTACAATACCTAAAGAGCTATGCTGAAGAATACTTAGGTGAAACAGTTGATAAAGCGGTTATTACTGTACCTGCATACTTCAACGATGCACAACGTCAAGCGACAAAAGACGCTGGTAAAATTGCTGGTTTAGAGGTTGAACGTATTGTTAACGAGCCAACAGCTGCAGCTTTAGCTTATGGTCTAGATAAAACAGATAAAGAAGAAAAAATTCTTGTATTTGACCTTGGTGGGGGAACATTCGACGTTTCTATCCTCGAATTAGGAGACGGTGTCTTCGACGTATTAAGTACATCAGGTGATAACAACTTAGGTGGGGATGACTTTGATAACAAAATCATTGCTTACATGGTTGAAGAATTCAAAAAAGAAAACGGCGTTGACTTAGCAAACGATAAAATGGCAAAACAACGTCTAAAAGACGCTGCTGAGAAAGCTAAAAAAGACTTATCAGGTGTAACGTCAACACAAATTAGTTTACCATTTATCACTGCTGGTGCTTCTGGCCCATTGCACTTAGAAATGACATTAACACGTGCTAAATTTGATGAATTGACTCACGATTTAGTAGAACGTACTAAAATTCCTGTACGTCGTGCTATTGAAGATGCTGGTATCAGCCAAAGTGAAATTGACCAAGTTATCTTAGTTGGTGGGTCAACTCGTATCCCATCAGTCGTAGAAGCAGTTCGTCGTGAATCAGGGAAAGAGCCTAACAAATCAGTTAACCCAGATGAAGTAGTTGCAATGGGTGCTGCAATCCAAGGTGGGGTTATTACTGGAGACGTTAAAGATATCGTTCTCCTTGACGTAACACCATTATCACTTGGTATTGAAACAATGGGTGGTGTATTTACGAAACTAATTGACCGTAATACAACAATCCCAACAAGTAAATCACAAGTCTTCTCAACAGCAGCAGACAACCAACCAGCAGTAGACGTACATGTTTTACAAGGCGAGCGTCCAATGGCGGCAGATAACAAAACATTAGGTCGCTTCCAATTAAATGATATTCCTGCTGCACCACGTGGTATTCCGCAAATCGAAGTAACATTTGATATTGACAAAAACGGTATCGTTAACGTAAGTGCAAAAGACTTAGGAACACAAAAAGAACAACAAATTACAATCAAATCATCGTCAGGTCTAACAGACGAAGAAATTGAAAAAATGGTTAAAGATGCTGAAGCAAACGCTGAAGCAGACAAACAACGTAAAGAAGAAGTTGAATTACGTAATGAAGTTGATCAATTAATTTTCCAAACAGACAAGACATTGAAAGAACTTGAAGGAAAAGTTGACGAAGCAGACGTGAAAGCAGCTGAAGAAGCACGTGATGCTTTGAAAGCAGCAGTTGAAGCAAACGACTTAGAAGCAATGAAAGAAAAACGTGATGCTTTGAATGAAGTTGTACAAAATCTAACTGTTAAACTTTACGAACAAGCGGCAGCAGCACAACAAGCTGCTGGTGGCGAAACTGAAGGTCAATCATCAGCTGCTAACGACGATAACGTTGTAGATGCAGACTTTGAAGAGGTTGACAACGATTAATAAAGTCAACGGTTCTTATTGGTGAGCTTATAACACGTACAGATCGATTTGGTCTGTACGTGTTTGATTGATTGGGTTGCCAAAACTCTTGAGCGACTATGAAACACGGACAGCTTTCTTGCTGATATAGAGTAAATAATGAAATATGTGCGGAATTGCTTCCGTATCATGGTGATCTAATGGAGGAAATATAATGGCGAAAAGAGACTATTATGAAGTATTAGGCGTTTCAAAAACAGCCTCAGACGATGAAATAAAAAAAGCCTATCGAAAGCTTTCAAAAAAATATCATCCCGATATCAATAAAGCAGAAGATGCTGCTGATAAATTTAAAGAAGTTTCAGAAGCATATGAAGTCTTGAGTGACTCTCAAAAACGTGCTGCTTACGATCAGTATGGTCATGCTAGCACAGATCCTAACTTTGGTTCAGGATTTGGTGGTGGCGGCTTTGGTGGCAGTGGTTTCGGTGGCTTTACAGGCGGTTTTGATGATATCTTTGATACTTTCTTTGGTGGTGGCGGTCGTTCTCGAAATTACAACGCACCACGTCAAGGGGCAGATTTGCAATACCGTCTGCATTTGAAATTTGAAGAAGCTATTTTTGGTAAAGAAGAAACAATCCGTTATGCACGTGAAGAAGAATGTAAAACCTGTACGGGTAGTGGTGCAAAACCCGGAACAACACCAAAAACGTGTTCAAAATGTCACGGAGCAGGTGCTGTACAAGTGGAACGCAATACACCGTTTGGACGTGTCATGCAACAAGCAGTTTGTGATGTTTGTCAAGGATCAGGAAAAGAAATCGTTGATAAGTGTCACGACTGTCACGGCAAAGGACACGTTGAAAAAGAACACAGTGTGAATGTAACGATTCCAGCTGGAGTGGAAGATGGACAACAATTACGTCTTGCTGGCCAAGGTGAAGTTGGTTCAAATGGTGGGCCATATGGAGACTTGTATGTGGTATTCTCTGTTGAAGAGAGCGACATTTTTGACCGCGATGGTGCAGAAATCTACTACGTTCTACCCATTTCATTTGTTCAAGCGGCACTTGGAACAGAAATTGAAGTTCCAACTGTCCATGGTAATGTGAAGCTGAAAATACCAGCAGGTACACAAACTGCTACAAACTTCCGCTTAAGAGGCAAGGGTGCACCTCGCCTAAGAGGCACGGGGAATGGTGATCAACATGTGAAAGTTAGCATTGTGACACCTAAGAACTTGAATGAGCAGCAAGTAGAAGCCTTACATGCCTTCGCTGAAGCAAGTGGCGAGAGTATAACAGGTGACGAAGGCGGTTTTTTCAATAAAATGAAAGATGCCTTTAACTTTGAATCTAAAGGTAAAAAGAAATAGCGATAGAAAAGCACTTTAGAGTTTATCTAGAGTGCTTTTTATCTGGGTAAGAATGCCATTAAAAACAGCTATGAAGATGGTTTCTTAGCCTATAGTAACTTGTTACTTTGCTTGATACTTGATATAATCGTAAGGTATATAGTTTGAAGAAGAGAGTGAGTAGTTCAATGGACTTAGAGAAAATGAAAGAACGTCAAAGAAAAATTAGAAACTTTTCTATTATAGCCCATATTGACCATGGGAAATCAACATTAGCAGATCGCATTTTGCAGGCTACTAATACTGTTGCTGATAGAGAGATGCAACAGCAACTCTTAGATTCAATGGATCTAGAACGTGAACGTGGTATTACGATTAAATTGAATGCTGTCGAATTAACTTATGAAGCGAATGATGGAGAAGAGTATATCTTCCACTTAATCGACACACCCGGACACGTCGACTTTACTTATGAAGTATCCCGTAGTTTAGCTGCCTGTGAAGGGGCTATTTTAGTTGTTGATGCGGCACAAGGTGTAGAAGCGCAAACATTAGCAAACGTTTATTTAGCAATTGATAATGATCTTGAAATTGTACCCGTTATTAATAAAATTGACTTGCCAGCTGCTGATCCAGAACGTGTTAGAGCAGAAGTTGAAGATGTTGTTGGTATTGATGCTAGCGAAGCAGTTTTAGCAAGTGCTAAAGCAGGAATTGGTATTGATGAGTTACTAGAACAAATTGTAGAAAAAATTCCAGCGCCAGCTGGTGATTTAGAAGAACCATTACAAGCTTTGATTTTTGACTCGGCTTATGATCCATACCGCGGTGTTGTATTGAACGTTCGTGTTAAGAATGGTGTCTTACGTCCCGGTGATAAAATCCGCATGATGTCAAATGGAAAAGAATTTGACGTAACAGAAGTCGGGATTTTCTCTCCTAAACCAATCAGTCGTGATTATTTAATGGTTGGAGATGTGGGTTATGTAACAGCCAGCATTAAAACCATTCAAAATGCACGTGTAGGAGATACCATTACTTTGGCAGACAATCCAGCCTCAGAAGCATTGGATGGCTACCGCAAGTTAAATCCAATGGTTTACTGTGGGATTTACCCAGTTGATTCGTCTGACTTTAATGATTTACGTGAAGCTCTAGAGAAGCTTCAATTAAATGACGCATCCTTACAATTTGAGGCAGAATCATCTCAAGCGTTAGGCTTTGGATTCCGTACTGGCTTCCTAGGAATGCTTCATATGGATGTTATTCAAGAACGTCTTGAACGTGAATTTGATTTAGCGATTATTACGACTGCACCATCCGTTATTTATAATGTTAACCGTACGGATGGCACAAGTATTCAAATTGATAACCCATCTGAACTACCGGATGCAACGGAAATTGAAAGTATTGAAGAGCCATATGTAAAAGCAAATATCATGGTTCCAAATGACTATGTTGGAGCTGTTATGGAAATTGCACAACGTAAACGTGGTAACTTTATGACCATGGAATATTTGAATGACAACCGTGTGAATGTCGTTTATGAAATTCCATTGGCAGAAATTATTTTTGATTTCTTTGATCAATTGAAATCAAGCACCAAAGGATATGCCTCACTTGATTACGAAATGATTGGCTACCAACCAAGCCGTCTTGTGAAGATGGATATCTTATTAAATGGCGAAGTTGTGGATGCCTTGAGTACGATTATTCACCGCGATTTTGCTTATAACCGAGGACGTACGATTACTGAAAAGTTAAGAGAGATTATTCCACGTCAACAGTTCGAGGTTCCTATTCAAGCTGCAATTGGACATAAAATCCTTGCTCGTACAACCATTAAAGCATTGCGTAAGAACGTTCTTGCTAAATGTTACGGTGGTGACGTTTCTCGTAAACGTAAGTTACTAGAGAAACAAAAAGAAGGGAAGAAACGAATGAAACAAGTCGGAAACGTTGAGGTTCCACAAGAGGCATTCATGACGGTTCTGAAGATGGATGAAGAGTAGAAGCTTGATCTATTAGTACCTAATAAGTATAAAAAATTAAAGAGAGTGATACAGACCTATTTTGACGGCTGTAACGCTCATCTAGACACACAACTTAACGAGTGGTACAAAAGGATAGAACGAATCCCTAGCCCGCATATTCAACGAGTTAGGGATTTTTTTGTCTGTTTTGTGAAGAATAGTAAAATTATATTTTACTATTGTCTGAAAAAAGCGTACAATTAAATTGTAGGATAAAAAAGCAATATCAAAGGAGAAAGGAGAGGTTTGCTTGTCTGCGTTATTTGAATCGATGACCTTAGCGACTGGATTAATGGCAACAGGCATTATAGGTGCACTGATTTGTATTCCCGTTAAAGACATTATTTCAGTTGATTTCTATGATATTTGCGATTTGTTTATCAGTCTATTTTTTGTTGGTCTTATTTCAACAAAGTTTAGTATGGAGTCATCTCATCAGACGCTACTATTAATCGCTCTATTTTTAGCGATTTCGTTAGTGATCATTTTGATCAAGCTGTTTGTCTTTGTTCCTTTTCAAACGAAAGCTGAAACTAATGCTCTCTTATCTCGCAAAGACTACATTGGTGAAAAAGGGAGAGTCACCGTTACCATTAATCTCGATACAGTGGGTGAAGTGGTGCTGTATACTATCTTTGGTAATGTACCAATGACAGCCAAAATCTATCAATCATCCGATGATGATTCACCTCTTCGTATTGCGACAGGAGAACAAATTCGTGTGATGGATATTGATGGTGGCATTGTTTATGTAACACCTTATGAAGAAGACTTATTTTTACCCCCATTAGAAAGTCATTGGGGAAAAATAAAATAAAAAAGAAAAGAAAGGTGATATTGAATGGAAGATTTATTTATTTGGATTGGTTTAGCTGCTATTATTATCGTATTTTTAGTAGCCATTATTGGGCGTTACGTGACAGTTTCTCCTGATACAGCTTTAATTGTCAGTGGGAGTTTTTTGGGGAATGGCACAAATGTCTTCACCGATAAAGAAAATAATAAAATGAAAATTGTACGTGGAGGTGGGACATTCTTATGGCCTATATTCCAAGAAGGTAAACGTCTCTCTTTAATGTCTAGTAAGTTAGAAGTAGGCGCGAGCGAAGTTTATACCAAACAAGGTGTTCCTATTTCTGCTACAGGTACTGTTATTATCAAAATTGGCTCTTCTGTAGAAGAAATTGCTACTGCTGCTGAACAATACTTAGGTAAGGAAACACACGAATTAGAAGAGGAAGCACAAGAAGTATTGGAAGGACACTTACGAGCAATTCTTGGTAGTTTAACGGTTGAAGAAATTTACCGTGAACGTGATGAATTTGGGGCTCAAGTTCAACAAGTAGCATCACACGATTTAGAAAAAATGGGCTTGAAGATTGTATCCTTTACCATTAAAGATGTAGCTGATTCGAATGGTTATTTAGAAAGTTTGGGACGCCCTCAAATTGCGGAAGCAAAGAAAAATGCTGAAATTGCTGAGGCTGAAGCTGAAAAGACAACCATTATTCAAAAAGCAGATGCGATGAAACAAGCAAGAGAAGCTGAAAACAGCCGAGCAAGTGAAATTGCCTTATCTGAAAAAGATAAACAATTAAAACTAGCAGAATACAAAAAAGAGCAAGATGTTCAACAAGCGATTGCGGACCGTGCTTATGAGCTACAAGAAGCAGACTTGAAAAAACAATTAGTTGAAAAACAAAAAGAAATTGAATTAGTAGACCGTCGTAAACAAATCGAAATTGAAACAGAAGAAGTTCTTTTGGCAGCTAAGAAGTTAGAAGCTGAGGTTGAAAAATCTGCAGATGCCAAACGTTATGCTGATGTTCAAAGTGCTGAAGCAGATAAGCAAAAACGGATTCTAGATGCAGAAGCATCAGCTAAAGAAATTGAATTAAATGCGCAGGCCGAAGCTGAAAGTATTTCCAAAGTTGGACGCGCTAAAGCGGAAGCAGAATCCTTAAACATTGCTGAGATTGGTCGTGCCAAAGCTGAGGCAGCACAAAAACTAGCTGAAGCCTATAAAGAATACGGACAACAAGCCATTATGTTAGAGCTACTAAAAGTTTACCCTGAAATTGTTAAAAATGCTGCAGAACCAATTAGTAATATTGATAAGATAACCATTATTGATGGCGGTGAAGGTAAGGGCGTTTCACAAGTGAGTGGCTATACGACTCGAACATTAGCAAGTATCCAAGAATCATTGAAGGAAACGTTAGGATTAGATGTTTCAGAGTTGATTAATAGCTATGTTGGCAACCACAATGTTGGGTCAAAGTTGAGTGAATTGAATGAAACACTTCAAACACAACCAGACCTACATACCGATTCAGAACCTGTTAAAACAGAAGTAGAGAGTTTATAATAATTAACCATTTAAGGAAGAGGCTAGTAAAAAATCTAGCCTTTTTTTGTTTTAATCATATTTAATCACTTTTCATATTAACGAACAATAAATAAAACATTTTTATAAAAGTTTGTTTTTAAATGGAAAAAGAACAATTAATATGCTATCCTTTCTATGAAAAGGAGTGTTTTAGCGAATGACAGATTATAATCAACCCAAAGTTGCTATCGTTATGGGTAGTAAATCAGATTGGACGCAGATGAAAGAATGTGCAGACTTACTTGATGAACTTCAAGTTCCCTATACAAAAGCAGTTGTCTCTGCTCACCGCATGCCAGACCAAATGTTTCAGTTTGCAGAAGAGGCCGCATCTAAGGGTTATCAGGTCATTATTGCAGGAGCTGGTGGTGCCGCGCATTTACCAGGTATGATTGCTGCCAAAACAAGCTTACCGACCATTGGTGTCCCAATAAAATCAAGTACATTAAACGGCATTGATTCATTACTATCAATCGTCCAAATGCCGGGAGGTGTTCCGGTTGCTACGATGGCTATTGGAACAGCTGGAGCTAAAAATGCGGCTTTATTCGCAGCCAGAATTCTCACTTTAACAGACAAGGACCTTTTAAACCGTTTAACTGACTTTAATAACCAGCAGAAAAAAATGGCAGAAGAAAGTACGGAGGATCTCTTATGATTAAGCCACTAGCTCCTCAATCAACCATTGGTATAATTGGAGCAGGACAGCTAGGTAAAATGCTAGCCCAATCTGCCCAAAAATTTGGTTACCAAGTGGCGACTTATGATCCTAATCCTGAGTCATGTGCCTTTGCGGTTTCAAATTGGCATCAAGTCGGAAGTTTTGATGATGAAGTAGCACTGTTAGACTTCTGTAAAAAAGTAGACGTTTTGACTTATGAGTTCGAAAATATTAATGGGGAACTCCTAAAAAAGATAGAATCGATAGTTTCTTTGCCTCAAGGAACGTCGCTTTTGTTACATTCTCAAAATAGGTTAAAAGAGAAAAGTTGGCTAAACAGCATTCACATAAAAACAGCTCCTTATTGGGAAATTAATTCATTAGAAGACCTCAGAGAGGCACTCCTTCAATCCGGTTATCCTGCTGTTTTGAAAACAAACCGCTTTGGCTACGATGGAAAAGGTCAGATGGTTATTAAGAGTGCAAGCAATCTAGCTGACTCAAATCTGCTATCATTGGTCAATCAGAACTGTATATTAGAAGGATTCTGTGATTTTATAACAGAGGCATCTATTATGGTTGCAAGAGATCAATATGGGCGTATCGAAACATTTCCAATTAGTGAAAATAATCATCAAGATGGGATTTTATTTACAAGTCAGGCTCCAGCGGATTTTTCGAAAGAAATCACTGATGCAATAACACAATCTGCCTGCCAGATTGCTGAAAAAGCGCAATTAGTAGGGGTTTTGGGCATTGAATTTTTTGTATTAAATAATCATGAAATCGTTGTTAACGAGTTAGCACCGCGTCCTCATAATTCTGGACATTACAGCATTGAAGGTTGCAATGTCTCTCAGTTTGACCAACATATTTTAGCAGTTAGCGGTCGCCCTTTGGCGGCTGTATCTTGCTTAGCGGATGCATATATGATCAATCTATTAGGACAAGATTTAGTCTTAATCCCATCTATCTGGCATGATTATCCAGAAGCACATGTTCATCTTTATCAAAAAGGCGAAGCCAAATACAATCGGAAAATGGGGCATATAACACTCCTTAATGAATCGGTAGCACATAAACACACATTGACTAGTCGATTTGAACGTTAAAAGACGAATAAAGCAGATTTAATTTGGAATCTGCTTTATTCGTCTTTTTGTCATTTATGGGATCAAAAAATTAATGTTAAGAATCACAATGAGTAAAAAACGAACAATAAATAAAAACAATTAATAAATGTTAGCTAAAGCTATTGAGTTATTTAATGTTTAATGTTAATTTAATCATGTAAGGTTTAGAAAACGAATATTCAAAAAATTCAAGGAGTGAAGTCATGTATTTAGCAAAAGTTTATATCACTTATAAAGAATCAATTTTAGACCCTAAAGGGGAAGCTGTTAAGAAGGCCATTCATCAACTTGATTATCAATCTGTTGCATCTGTAAGAATGGGTAAATATTTTGAAATCACAGTTGAAGAAAATGATCGTGCAGAAGTTGAACGTACTATCGAAGCCATTGCTGATCAATTATTAGCAAATGTCACAATGGAATCATACCGTTACGAAATCGAGGAGGCATAAGATGAAATTTGCAGTAGTAGTATTTCCTGGATCTAATTGCGATATTGATTTATTTGAGGCGATTGATTCTGTCTTAAAAGAAGATGTCTCATATGTCGACTACCGCGAGACCAACTTAGATAAATATGATGCGATTTTAATTCCTGGTGGGTTTTCTTATGGGGATTATCTACGTTGTGGAGCGATTGCACGCTTTGCACCCATTATGGAAGCTATTATTCAAAAAGCTGAAGCCGGTGTACCTGTATTTGGAACATGTAATGGATTCCAAATTTTAACAGAAGCTGGTCTTTTACCAGGAGCCCTTCACTCAAATACTCATTTGAAATTTGTTTGTAAACCACAACGTTTAGTTGTTGAAAACAATGACACATTATTTACCCACCTTTATGAAAAAAACGAAGAGATTACATTACCTATTGCGCACGCTGAAGGAAATTATTACTGTGATCCAGAAACATTAGCTGAATTAGAAGCTAATAACCAAATTGTATTCCGCTACGCATCGGATGATAACCCGAACGGTAGTTTAGCTAATATTGCTGGAATTACAAATAAAGCTGGTAATGTTCTTGGCATGATGCCTCACCCAGAGCGAGCAGTTGAAGACATACTCGGATTCAAAGACGGCTTGAAACTGTTCCAATCACTAGCTAAAACGCTCGTTCATAAATAAAAAATGGTAGTAAGAAAGGGGATCAACATGCTGTTACAAGCTATGAAGCCGGAAGACGTAAAAAAATCAGGTATTTTTCGCCAATGGGGATTAAAAGATTCAGAATTTGAATTAATTCAAACAATTTTAGGTCGTTTACCTAACTACACTGAGACAGGCTTATATTCGGTGATGTGGAGTGAACACTGTTCTTATAAAAACTCAAAACCTGTTTTAAAAACATTCTTTACAAAAGGAAAACAAGTTATTCAAGGGCCTGGTGAAGGTGCTGGAATTGTAGATATTGGCGATCAACAAGCAGTTGTTTTTAAAATGGAAAGCCATAATCATCCATCAGCAGTTGAGCCTTATGAAGGGGCTGCTACAGGTGTTGGTGGTATTATCCGTGATATTTTTAGTATGGGCGCAAGACCGATCGCTATGCTAGATTCTTTGCGTTTTGGTGAATTAAACAATCCACAAACAAAACGTATTTTTTCTGGTGTTGTTGATGGTATTGGCGGATATGGAAACTGTATTGGTATTCCGACAGTGGGTGGAGAAACGAAATTTGATGCTTCTTATGAAGGTAACCCACTAGTAAATGCTATGTGTGTAGGGATTATTGACCATGCTGATATTCAAAAAGGGCAAGCGAGTGGTGTTGGGAATGCCATTATGTATGTTGGCGCTAAGACAGGCCGTGATGGGATTCATGGCGCAACATTTGCGAGTGAAGAATTTAGTGATGAAAACAGTGGTCAACGTTCAGCGGTTCAAGTTGGCGATCCATTTATGGAAAAACTATTAATGGAAGCTTGTCTGGAATTAATTAAAGAACTAGACGACCACTTAGTGGGAATCCAAGATATGGGTGCTGCTGGTCTTGTATCATCTAGTTCTGAAATGGCATCTAAGGCAGGTGCGGGTATCTTATTAAATCTAGACGATGTGCCTCAACGTGAAACAGGTATGACACCGTATGAAATTTTACTATCTGAATCGCAAGAGAGAATGTTGTTATGTGTTGAAAAAGGTTATGAAAAAGAAGTAGAGGCATTATTTGCACGCTATGATTTGGATGCTGTGACGGTTGGTGAAGTAACAGAAGGCGATCGTTATAAAGTTTTCCAAGGTGGTCAATTAGTAGCAGATGTTCCAGTTGATTCTCTAGCAGAAGATGCTCCTGTTTATCAAAATAAAGCAACCAAGCCTGCCCGTATGAGTCAATACGAAACAGAAGCAGCATTTGTGCCAAAAGTGGATGATTTAAAAGAGAGTTTATTTAATCTATTAACAACGGCTGATTTAGCAAGTAAAGCACCGATTTATGAAACTTACGATTCAATGGTTCGAACAAACACTGTTGTGGGACCTGGTAGTGATGCAGCGGTTGTCCGCATTAGAGGCACACGTAAAGCATTAGCGATGACAGCAGATTGTAATGCCCGTTATATTTATTTAAATCCATATGTAGGCGGACAAATTGCAGTAGCAGAAGCAGCTCGAAATATTGTTGCTTCAGGTGGCTACCCACTAGCTATTACCGACTGCTTGAACTTTGGTAACCCAGAAAACCCTGAAATCTTCTACGAACTACAAGAATCTGCAAAAGGTATTTCAGCAGTTTGTGAACGATTCGATGCACCAGTTATTTCAGGTAACGTGTCACTTTATAATGAAAATAAAAATGGTGCTATTTATCCAACACCAACAATCGGAATGGTTGGATTGATTGAAGATGTTGATCATGTTTTAACGCAACACTTTAACCAAGCAGGCGATGTTATTTATGTTATTGGTGAAACAAAAGATAATTATGCGGGTTCACTCATTCAAAAAGTACAAGTCGGTCAAATTTCTGGCTTAGTTGATTTTGATATGGAACAAGAATATCAAAATCAAGCTTTCGTTCGCCAAGCTAACCAAGCGGGCTTCTTAACAAGTGCGCATGATATTTCTGAAGGTGGGCTTGCTGCAGCATTAATGGAAGCTGTTTTTACAACTCAGTTTGGATTTGATGTTAAAGCAGATTTAAATAATGCTCAATTATTTAGCGAAACACAGTCACGCTTTATTGTTACTGTACCCCAAGATAAGAAAGACCAATTCGAAGCGTCTATCCCAGGAGATGTTCCTGTTGCCGTTCTAGGTAGCGTGACGAAATCAGATGAAATCTCATTATCAACAAATGAAACTGACATAGCATTTAAACGTTCTGATATTGAGACCAAGTGGAGAGAGGTTATCCCATGTCTTCTAAAAGCTTAGAAAACGAAGCAGTAGTACCCCCATTTTTTTATGAAAAAGACAATAGTCTCCTCTCTATGGAGTGGGAATCGGATCACAGCAGAAGCATTAATGAAGAGTGCGGTGTTTTTGGCGTATGGAATCATCCTCAAGCTAATCGCGTTACCTTTTTCGGCTTACATGCCCTCCAACATCGTGGGCAAGCAGGAGCAGGTATTAGCTGTGGTGATGGTCAAGCATTAAAAAATTTCCGAGGGATTGGCTTGTTAAGCCACGTCTTTAAAAATGCAGAAGATTTAGAATCGTTAACAGGAGACCGTGCGATTGGTCATGTTCGCTATGCGACAAATGGTGGACACGACAATTTAAATAACTTCCAGCCCTTTTTGTTCCATTTTCATGACCAAGATATTGCCTTGGCTCATAATGGTAATATTACTAATGCTCAGAGTTTACGAAGAGAACTAGAAGAATCAGGTGCTGTTTTTAACTCATCATCTGATTCTGAAGTGTTAATTCACCTAATCCGTCACAGTAAAAAAGATGATTTTTATGAAAAATTAGAGGATGCGCTTCACCAAATACAAGGTGGTTTTAACTATACGATTCTAACAAACGATGCCTTAATTGGTGTTGTTGATCCAAATAGCTTCCGTCCGCTTGTTATTGGGAAAATGAAGAATGGTGCTTACATTTTAACGAGTGAGAGCTGTGCACTACATGTTGTTGGCGCTGAATTTGTTCAAAATATTCATGCTGGTCACTATGCTATTATTAATGACGATGGGATTACGATCCGTTCTTATACGGACAAAACGATGATTGCCATTGAAGCAATGGAATATATTTATTTCGCAAGACCAGATTCTGATATTGCTGGTATTAACGTCCACAGTGCCCGAAAAGCCATGGGTCGTCAATTAGCACTTGAGCAGGCTCCACCAGCTCAAGTGGATATGGTGATCGGTGTGCCAAACTCATCCTTATCTGCTGCAACAGGTTACGCTGAACAGAGTGGTATACCATATGAAATGGGACTTGTTAAAAACCAATATGTTGCAAGAACGTTCATTGAACCAACTCAGGAATTAAGAGAACAAGGTGTTCGTAAAAAGCTATCTGCTGTTGTCGGAGTTGTAGAAGGTAAATCAATTGTCCTTGTGGATGATTCGATTGTTAGAGGAACAACGATGAAACGCCTAATCTTATTGTTAAGAGAAGCGGGTGCGCGTGAAGTACATGTTCGTATCACGAGCCCCCCATTCCGTTTCCCAAATTACTATGGGATTGATATGAGTACCAGTTCAGAGTTACTAGCAGCTAACATGACTGTTGCTGAAATGACAGATTATCTAGGTGCAGATACCTTGTCCTTCTTATCGGTAGAGGGAACCATTGAAAGTATCGGCTTAAATTTTGACGCACCTCATAAAGGAATATGTATTTCTGCTTTTACAGGCGATTATCCTGCGCCATTAGGTGATTATCAAGAAGGATTAGAAAAACAATTAACAACCATCCAAAAGAAAATTTTGAAAGGGGAACATGTTGATGACTGAAGGTAAGCATTCTGCTTATGAAGCAGCTGGTGTCCAAATTGAGAAGGGGTATGAAGCAGTTGAACGCATGAAAAAACATATTCAACGTACCAACCGTCCTGAAGTGATGTCTCAAGTTGGAGGCTTTGGAGGCTTATTTGATTTATCAAACCATAAAGATGGGCAGCCTATTCTTGTTTCTGGAACGGATGGCGTTGGGACAAAAATTATCCTTGCTCAACAATCAAAAACGTACGATACGATTGGCATTGATTGCGTAGCAATGTGTGTGAATGATGTATTAGCTCAAGGTGCAGAACCATTATTTTTCCTGGATTATTTAGCAGTTGGTCAAAATGACCCTCAAACGGTTGAAGCGATTGTCTCTGGAGTGGCACAAGGGTGTGTCGAGGCTGGTGCTGCTTTAATTGGAGGTGAGACAGCTGAAATGCCAGATGTTTATGGTAAAGAGGATTTTGATTTAGCTGGTTTTTGCGTCGGCATTGTTGACCGTAAAAAAATGCTAGATAAGACAAAGGTCGAAGCAGGCCATGTCTTAGTGGGGATTCCAAGCTCTGGCATTCACTCTAATGGTTTTTCTCTCGTTAGAAAGGTGTTCTTCAAGGATAATGATTGGCAATATGATCAATTACTAGAAGACGGAAAGTCTCTGATTGATCATCTTCTAACCCCTACTCGTATTTACGTTAATGATTTACTACCACTATTAAAAAGAGGACTGATAAAAGGCCTTGCTCATATTACAGGCGGTGGTTTTCCTGAGAATTTGCCGCGAATGTTTGATGAAACGACATTAACGGCTCATATCGATACATCTAAATGGCAACCTCATCCAATTTTTTCGCTCATTCAAGAACTAGGGAATGTATCATCCGATGATATGTATCAAGTGTTCAATATGGGGATTGGAATGATCGCTGCAGTTGCAAAGGAAGATGTTGAAACAGTTTGCCAACATATTCCAGATGCAGTTGTTATTGGTGAAATGAGTCAGAAAGTTGATGACAAAGATCTTATCTTAACAATGGAGGAATCAAACTAATATGAGAATCGCTTTATTCGCTTCAGGAAATGGCTCTAACGTTGAAGCTATTATCCAAGCGTCACTAGAAGGTCGCTTGGACGCTGAAATTGCTTGTCTATTCTGTGATAATCCGCATGCATACGTGATTGAGCGTGCCATCGAACATAATATTCCATTCTTTGTTTGTGCACCACAACAATGTGCAACACGAGAGAAGTGGGAAGGATTTATTCTTTCTTTCTTGGAAACACATCAAGTAGACTGGATTGTTTTAGCAGGCTTCATGCGAATCATTGGTCAACCATTGTTGAATCGATTCCCTAATCGCATTTTGAATATTCATCCATCGCTTTTGCCAGCTTATCCGGGTAAAGACAGCATTAAAGAGGCCTTTGATGCAAAAGCTACTCATACGGGTGTAACGGTTCATTATGTTGATAACGGCATTGATACGGGCCCCGTTATTGCCCAAGAAGAAGTAGCCATTCAAGATGGATGGGATTTAGAAACGCTAGAAGAAGCAATTCACCAAATTGAACACCGACTTTACCCAGAAATTATTCAACAAGTAACGAAAAAGGAGTGCGCATATTCATGACCAAACGTTATGCCTTAATCAGTGTGTCAGATAAAACAGAAATTGAAAGAGTAGCCAAAAGTTTAATAAAAGCTGGTCTATCTCTTCTAAGTACAGGTGGAACGTTAAAAGCATTAGAAGATGCCGGTATTCCAGTAGCAGCCGTTGAAAGTGTAACGGAATTTCCAGAGATGATGGACGGTCGTGTAAAAACACTTCACCCTAAAATTCACGGTGGTTTGTTAGGACTTAGAAGTAACGAAAAGCATCAAGCAGCTATGTCAGAACATGGGATTTTACCAATTGACGTCGTTGTTGTTAATTTATATCCCTTTAAAGAGACAATCACGAAAGCTGATGTGACATTGGGTGATGCGATTGAAAACATTGATATTGGTGGTCCAAGCATGCTGAGAAGTGCAGCTAAAAACTATCAATCTGTCACAGTCGTAACAGATCCAAGAGACTACGATCAATTGATTAGTCAATTAGATGAAACTGGTCAAACAAACTTAGCTTTTAGACAATACTTAGCTAAAAAGGTCTTCCAATTAACAGCTTACTACGATTCACTAATTGCTAATTACTTAACAGAATCGTTTGAGCCATTAGAAAAAGAAGCGAATTGGCCACAATTAGTTTTATCTTACGAGCATAACCAAAGCCTTCGTTATGGCGAAAATAGCCACCAAGAAGCTGATTTCTATACGCAATTAAATGCGCCTGACTATAGTATTTCTCGAGCAGAGCAATTGCATGGTAAAGCACTGTCGTACAATAATATTAAAGATGCTAATGCGGCCCTTCAAATCATTAAAGAGTTCCCAGAAGCTTGTGCTGTAGCTGTCAAACACTTGAATCCTTGTGGTGTCGCTATTGGAGACAATGTCGAACAAGCTTTTGATCGTTGTTTTGAAGCAGATCCGATTTCCATCTTTGGTGGAATTGTTGTTGTCAATCGTCCTGTTAGTTTAGAGTTAGCTGAAAAGCTACATACAATCTTTTTAGAAATTGTTATTGCACCATCTTTTGATGAGGATGCTTTCAAATTATTAGCGAAAAAGAAAAATCTTCGCTTAATGACCCTCAACTTTCCAGAGTCGCATGACCAAAAAGAATGGGAATATAGTTCAGTTTCTGGTGGCTTACTTGTTCAAAATGTGGATGATTCAAAAGAATTAACACAATTTGACCAATGGGAAACGATGACTGAGCGCCAACCGACAGAGCGTGAATTAACAGCAATGAGCTTTGGTATGCGAGTATGTAAACACGTGAAGAGTAATGCCATTGTAATAACAAATGATTATCGCACGTTAGGAATCGGTTCAGGCCAAATGAACCGTGTTGGCGCTGCTAAAATTGCGTTAGAACAAGCTAAAGAAGCGTTAACAACTCTAGATGATACGCTATTAGTTATGGCTAGTGATGCCTTTTTCCCAATGGACGATACCGTTCAACTTGCTAACCAATACGGCGTTACTGCCGTTATTCAACCGGGTGGGTCTCTAAAAGATAGTGATTCAGTCAAAGCCTGTGATGAAGCAGCTATGGCAATGGTAAAAACGGGTATCCGTCATTTCAAACATTAAAAAAGGAGCCGGCCACTTATGACCAAAACAAGCATTTTAGTGGTAGGAGCAGGCGGTAGAGAGCATGCTCTTGCTAAGCAGTACGCCAAAAGTTCGCACGTTAACCAAGTTTTTGTTGCCCCAGGTAATCCAGGTATGGTTCAATCAGCTAATGAATATGAAGCAGCCATTTCATGTGTTGCTATAACTGTAGAGGATATTGAAGCATTACTTCATTTTGCTAAGGAAGAAGCTGTTTCTCTTACATTTGTTGGTCCTGAAGTTCCTTTAAATCTAGGAATTGTAGACCGTTTTTCAGAAGAGGGATTAGCGGTTGTAGGACCAACTAAGGAAGCTGCTCAATTGGAGTCTTCGAAGGCTTTTGCGAAGGCTGTTATGGAAAAAGCTGATGTTAAAACGGCAGCCTATCGTTACTTTAAGTCAGACGATTTCGACAATGCTTTAGAGTATTTAGCTGAGCAAAGCTTTCCAATTGTTTTAAAAGAAGATGGTCTTGCACAAGGGAAAGGTGTAACTATTTCACCAGATTTTGAAGATGCTAAGCTAACACTAAAGGCGATGATGATTGACCATCAGTCGGATGTCATCATTGAAGAGTGCTTAGTCGGCGAAGAATTCTCTTATTTTGTTCTTGTTAATGGCAAGCATACCATTCCGGTCGGAACAGCTCGTGACTATAAGCGAGTTGGCGATGGCGATAAAGGTTTAAATACAGGCGGCATGGGGGCCTATGCACCTGTTGATTGGGCTGATGAATTACTGGATGAAGTAAATCAAAGTGTTATCCAACCGGTTATCGATCAAATGGTTAGCCAAGGATGTTCATTTACGGGTGTCTTATATGCTGGGTTGATGAAAACTGAGAAAGGCATTTATGTCATCGAATTTAATACGCGCTTTGGTGATCCAGAAACACAAATTCTATTACCTTTAATCGAGGATGATTTTTATGATGTGACACTGGCACATATTAATCAGCAACCTTTTAAAATCAGTTTGTCTGATCAAAAAAGCCTTGGGGTTGTTTTAGCGGCAAAAGGTTACCCAAAAGACTATAAGCGTGGTATGCCGATTCAGCTAACCGAAGAAACCGTAGCTGATGCCATTCGTTACGCCGGTGTTAGCAAAGACGATGACCAACTAGTTGCTAATGGTGGCAGAATTTTGATGGTAACAGCTCAAGCGAATGAATTCTCTAAATGCCGTGACCAGGTTTATAAACAACTCACACAGTTAACTGTTCCTGATAGTTTTTATCGAAATGATATTGGGTTGCACCAATAGTATAAATAGGAGGCGCCAGAAAATGGCGTCTTTATTTTTTTGAATAAAAGAGATAGCGAACCTTATTTTCAGTTTGTGCCGACCAGTTTTAAATGAATGAGGAAAAGATTAAAAAGAAGAACAGAATATAGATATTTTTTAATTCAAAACTTTGGTAAAATGAATAAAATAATTCGAATGGGGTTGAGTTGATTGAAAACTGATATTCAAATTGCACAGGAAAACCAAATGGAACCGATTATGACCATTGCAAAGACAATAGGTCTTGGGGAAGATGACATCAAACAGTATGGTAAATATAAAGCTAAATTATCATGGGATAAAATAAAAGACTTAGGTCAAGAAGAAAATGGCAAATTAATTTTAGTAACGGCTATTAGCCCGACGCCA
Source organism: Jeotgalibaca sp. PTS2502 (assembly GCF_001975685.1). Classification (NCBI taxonomy): domain Bacteria; kingdom Bacillati; phylum Bacillota; class Bacilli; order Lactobacillales; family Carnobacteriaceae; genus Jeotgalibaca; species Jeotgalibaca sp. PTS2502. The sequence goes on along the minus strand of NZ_CP019433.1, from coordinate 714,278 downwards.
GCTGGCGAAGGAAAGTCAACGATGACAGTTGGACTTGGCGATTCGCTAGCTAAAATTGGTAAAAAAACGATGATTGCTTTAAGAGAACCGTCAATGGGGCCAACGATGGGAATGAAGGGCGGAGCTGCAGGTGGTGGTTATGCGCAAGTTCAGCCAATGGAAGAAATTAATCTTCATTTTACTGGCGATATGCACGCCATTACAGCAACAAATAATGCCCTAGCCGCTTTTATCGATAACCACATCCAGCAAGGTAATCCGCTACAAATTGATCAACGCCGCATTACGTGGAAACGTGTCTTAGATATTAACGACCGTGCGCTGAGAAACGTTGTTATCGGTTTAGGTGGCCCAACGAATGGTGTACCCAGAGAAGATGGCTTTGATATTACTGTTGCTAGCGAAATTATGGCCATTTTATGTTTAGCGACTTCTCTTCATGATTTAAAAGACCGTTTAGCTCATATTGTGATTGGTTACAATACAAGCCGTAAGCCAGTGACCGTTCGTGACTTAAAAATGGAAGGAGCTTTAACACTCATTTTAAAGGATGCCCTTGAACCAAATCTCGTTCAAACCCTTTATCATACACCAGCTTTCGTTCATGGAGGACCGTTTGCAAATATTGCTCATGGCTGTAACAGTGTCATTGCGACTCAATCAGCCCTGAAATTAGCGGATTACGTTGTAACTGAAGCGGGTTTTGGTGCTGATTTAGGAGCTGAGAAGTTTTTAGATATTAAAGTACCGGTTTTAGGTAAGCACCCAGATGCCGTTGTCATTGTTGCGACGATTCGCTCATTGAAAATGCACGGTGGTGTTCCTAAAGATAAATTGAAAGATACAGAAGATGTTGCAGCAGTTAAGGCCGGCTTCGTTAACCTTCAAAAACATATTGAAAATATGCAGTCTTATGGTATTCCAGTTGTTGTTGGAATCAATCAATTTGTTCATGATACTCAAGAAGAAATTGATGCCCTTCAAGAAGCTTGCCAACAAATGGGTGTTGAGTGCGTGCTAGCGTCTGTTTGGGAAAATGGCCCAGATGGCGGAATTGCATTGGCTGAAGCTGTTGTCCGTGCATGCGACCAAGAAACATATTTTAGTCCCTTATATGTGGCTGATGAAACAACGATTAAAGAGAAAATTTCTCGCGTCGTAAAAACCATTTACGGTGGTTCTGATGTTCAATATAGTAAAAAAGCTGAAACACAAATCAAGCAATTTAACCGTAATGGCTGGGAACATTTACCGGTTTGTATGGCAAAAACGCAATATTCTTTATCAGATGATCCATCTAAGCTTGCTCGTCCAGAAGGGTTTACGATTACGATTCGCGAATTTGTACCAAAAATTGGTGCAGGTTTCTTAGTTGCCATAACAGGTGACATTTTAACGATGCCTGGTTTACCGAAACAGCCAGCAGCTTTAAACATGGATGTTTTAGAAGATGGTACAGTAACCGGTCTATTTTAAAAATCAGTTCACTATAGAGTGTGCTATAATGGCTAAGAATGCTAATGTGAACTGAGGTTATAGAAAAATGAAAGATTTAAAAGCAATTGAATTATCAAAAACATATGGAATTAAACAACTATTTGACCGGGTTTCATTTACCATTCGTGAAGGCGAATATGTGGGATTAATTGGTCCAAACGGGAGTGGTAAAAGTTCGCTTATGGAAATTTTAGCGGGCAAAGAAGAGCCGGATTCAGGTAGAATTGAAAAACCGACTGATTTTCGTGTTGGTTATTTGTCTCAAGAACCTGAAATGGATGATAATCATACCATTTTTGAAGCTGTATTTGAGGGTGACTCGCCACTCGCTCGCGTTGTTCGCGATTATGAGCGTGCCGTTTCACTTCTTTCATTAGACAGCATGAATGATCGCTACCAGCAAGCCTATGCTAAAGCAGAACAAGAAATGAATACGAAAGATGCGTGGCAAGCAGAAGTTCAATTTAAAACGATTTTAAATAAATTAGGCATTACTGAATTAGAAAAAAAAATTGGTGAATTATCTGGTGGTCAGCGCAAGCGTGTTGGGTTGGCACAAGTGTTAATCCAATCGCCAGATTTATTACTTTTAGATGAACCGACTAACCACTTAGACGTGGATGCGATTATTTGGTTAGAGAAATATTTGGCTCAGTATAAGGGGGCGTTGTTACTGATTACCCATGATCGTTACTTCCTTGAGCGAGTAACGAACCATATGCTGGAATTGAAGCATGGTCAGATTGAGAGTTACAAGGGTAATTACGCGTCATACTTGGAGCAAAAAGCTGAGCGCGAAGCTATCCAACAGAAAATGGATGATAAGCAAGTAAAATTGTATAAGAGTGAACTGGCTTGGATGCGTAAAGGAGCGAAGGCTCGTACAACTAAGCAGCAAGCGCGTATTCACCGCTTCGAAGATTTATCTCAGGGTGTTAAGCAACAAGTAAAAGATGACCAGCAAATTGAAATTGGCTTAGAAAGTTCTCGCTTAGGTAAGCGTGTCTTTAATTTAGAAGATGTGACGTTAGAAATCGGTGGAAAAACCATCTTGAATGATTTTAGTCATATTTTCCAATCGACCGACCGCATTGGGATTGTTGGTGAAAACGGCTCTGGTAAAACGACCTTTTTACGGATGCTAGCCGGGGATTTAGAGGCAGTTTCAGGTAAACTAGTTGTTGGTGAAACGGTTCGCATTGGTTACTACCGCCAAATTATGGAACCATTCCCAGAAGATAAACGTGTGATTAACTATTTGCAAGAAATTGCAGAGGAAGCTAAGAAAAAAGACGGCGTTGTTGTCAGCATTACCGAGTTGCTAGAAACATTTTTGTTTCCACGTGAGATGCACGGTAGCTTGATCCGCACCTTGTCAGGCGGTGAGAGAAGACGGTTGTATTTATTGAAAATTTTGATGAATCAACCGAATGTTTTGCTGTTTGATGAGCCAACCAATGATTTGGATATTGAAACATTGACCGTTTTAGAAGATTATTTAACCACTTTCCAAGGCGCTGTATTGGTTGTTTCTCATGATCGTTATTTCTTGGATAAAGTTGCGCATAAATTATTGGTTATTGACCACCCAACTGGTCCAGCTCTTTTCTATGGCGACATGACAGACTATATCGAGAGTGGCTTAAAAGATAAAGCCAGTGAAGCAACTGAGAAAAAAACAGCTATAAAAGAGGCTATTCCAACAGCAGAAAAGAAAAACGAAAAAGTCAAACTAACCTATTCTGAGCAAATGGAATGGAAGACAATTGAAGAAGATATTATGCTAGCAGAAGAAACTGTCGATGAGTTAAAAGAGCAGATGGCAGTCAACGCAAGTGATTATTCCAAACTAGCAGAACTGCAAGAGCAGCTTGATTTAGCTGAAGCTGCTGTATCTGACAAGTGGGAACGTTTCGAGTATCTTAGTCAGTTTATAAATGAATAAAAGGTTGAGGTGAAAAAAGGATGACCAAGCAATACTTAGAACTTGCTCAAAAAATTCTAGACGAAGGTGTTGTAAAAACAGATCGTACTGGAACAGGAACGAAGAGTATTTTCGGCTATCAAATGCGTTTCGACCTTCAAAAAGGATTTCCTTTATTAACAACTAAAAAAACAGCATTTGGATTAATTAAAAGCGAATTACTGTGGTTTTTAAAAGGTGATACCAATATTCGTTATTTGTTAGAAAATAATAACCATATCTGGGATGAGTGGGCTTTTGAACGTTATATTAAGTCAGCTGATTATAGAGGACCAGATATGACCGATTTTGGTCGTCGCTCCTTGGAAGATGAGGCGTTTAATGAGCTTTACCAAATAGAGCTAACCCAATTTCAAAATCGTATTCTAGAAGATGATGACTTCGCCAGTAAACACGGCGAACTCGGACAAATCTATGGCTCACAGTGGCGTCATTGGAAAACGAGTCAAGGTGAAACAATTGACCAAATTAAAGATGTCGTTGAAATGATTAAACATAATCCCGATTCGAGACGGCTAATGGTATCCGCATGGAATCCAGAAGATATTCCAAATATGGCATTACCGCCGTGTCATTCTTTATTCCAGTTTTATGTAGCGGATGGGAAACTTAGTTGCCAACTCTACCAAAGAAGTGCAGATGTCTTTCTCGGTGTACCTTTTAATATTGCGAGTTATGCTTTACTAACGCATTTGATTGCTAATGAAACAGGCTTAGAAGTCGGCGACTTTGTCCATACCTTTGGGGATGCTCACTTATATTTAAACCATATGGATCAAATTGAGGAACAATTGTCTCGTGAGCCGCATGACTTGCCAGAATTAGTAATCAAACACCCAGAGAAATCAATTTTTGATATGGAAAAAGATGATATTATCGTCAAAGGTTACAAGAGCCACCCCCGTATTAAAGCACCGATTGCTGTTTAGGAGGAATCACTGAATGATTATTTTTGTATGGGCTGAAGATGAAAAGGGCGCTATTGGGAAAGATGGCGGATTACCTTGGAAATTACCAAATGATATGAAGTTTTTCAAAGAAACCACAACGGGCCATACGGTTCTTATGGGGAGAAAAACTTTTGAGAGTATGGGAAACCGACCATTACCTAATCGTCAAAACTTAATTATGACAAGACAATTGGATTATCAAGCGGATGGTGTGACAGTTGTTCATCATCTTGATGATATTGTTGGTAATAGTGAAGATATTTATGTGATTGGTGGGAGCGAGATTTTCAAGCAGTTTATGCCAGTTGTAGATGTCTTATGGCAAACTAAGATTGCTGGTGATTTTGACGGTGACACCTTTTTTCCACAAGTAAACTGGGAAGATTGGCAGTTAGTTGAAAAAATACCAGGCATTCGCGATGAAAAAAATAAGCACGACCATGAATTCTTAAAATATATACGCAAATAAAAAACGGTTTGGGATTTTTCCCAAACCGTTTTTCTTTTATACATAAAGTAAAATACAGAAGTAATGGAAGGCAGCGCCCGCTAATACAAACAAATGCCAAATGACATGCATGATACCATATTTTTTATTAGCATAGAAAATGGTTCCTAAGCTATAGCTTAAACCACCTAATATTAATAAAATCAAGCCGTTGGTACCTAAATGTTGGTAAATAGGACCGATAAGGAAAATAGCTAACCATCCCATGACTAAATACAAAATGGTTGAAATCCCATTAAATTTCCCAACAAAGAAGATTTTTAAGATGACACCCACAATTGCAATTGACCAAATCGTTGCAAATAAAAATGTTGAAGCCGTTCCTTTTAAAGCGATTAAAGCAAAGGGTGTATAGCTCCCAGCGATTAACAAATAGATAGCTGCATGGTCAATATAACGGAATACCTTGTAGTAGCTTGTGAAACTGAAACTATGGTATAAGGTAGATGAAAGAAAAAGTAAAATCATTGAAATACCATAAATCAGATAAGCTGAAAAATGAACCGTATTTTGTGCGTCGAGTCCTTTCATAATTAAGAAGACAAGTGCTACGATACTTAGAAGCGTTCCAATCCCATGTGTCACGGCATTTAGAACTTCCATTAGTATCTCTTTTGATTTTTTCATTTGAATGTCTGTTGTCATAGTAATCCTCCCTTAAGTCGAACAATTACAAGTTAATCTAATGACAGTATAGCATAAGAAATGGTAAAATTATGAAAATTAAGGCTTCATGACTATTAAAAATATGTAAAGGAGGATTCAAGTGGAAAAAGGTCAGATAGATAGACAAAATAAATGGAAATGGGCATTTTTGATTTTAGTAACACTAAATCTACTGCTGATCATCAGTCTATCAGTCAGCTTATTTTCCAATTCTAAAACAACAGCCGATCAATCAGTTGAACAAACGGGTCCAGTATCGCCGACATCTGATCAATTGCAAGCAACGGTCGTTTTAGAGAATGGAGATATAGAAGCATTGCTATCACAGGCATTAAACGCTAGTCAAAATCAGAGTGTCTCATCGATAAGTGTCACTGAAATAATTAGCATGACCGGTCAATTAAGCGTGTTGGGTATTCCAGTCGACTATGTTGTTGAAGCAGAGCCCTTTCCAATGGAAGACGGTAATCTACAATTGAAGGTGAACAGCATACAGTTAGGTAACTTATCTTTACCGCTCAAGCAAACGTTGGCAATTATGGCCAATCAATTTCAATCGGATTTACCATTAGATGTGAATCCTGATGACCAATATTTGATTGTTCGATTAGATCAGCTCGTTTCGGAGCAAGTTGACCAAATAAAAGTTCTTCAGATTGACAAAGATAATAAAGAATATACAATTCAACTCACTATCCCTAAGCAAAATTTGCTACAATAGGGAAAAGGTCTTTGCAATGAAGAGACAAAGATAAAAGAGGTGGATAATTTGGATCAACAATTTTTTCAATTTGCAATGACTTATAGAGATCCTTATAAACAGGATACTTTAACAGCTTTTGCTAACCTGTTAGAAGCAGATAGCGGATTTCCACGATCATATTCCAATTATGCTGACTTAGCTGATTATTTGGAATTGAGCGGTGAATACACAGAATTTATGGATACATTTGATGAAATGTACCAAGAGTATATCGAAAGAAAAGAGCAAGCTAATAAAACAACAATGAAAAGTGAGGAAATTTAATCATGAGTGTACATATTTCGGCTAAAGTAGGAGAAATTGCAGAAACAGTTTTATTACCAGGAGATCCATTACGTGCAAAATACATTGCAGACACATATTTAGAAGATGTTGTTCAATACAACTCTGTTCGTAATATGTTTGGTTACACAGGAACATACAAAGGGAAACGCGTGTCTGTTCAAGGAACTGGTATGGGATTACCGTCTATTATGATTTATGCCAACGAATTAATTACAGAATATGGTGTGAAAAACTTAATTCGTGTAGGTTCTGCTGGTTCTATTCAAGAAGATGTTCATGTCCGTGATATTGTCTTAGCTCAGGCTGCAACAACAGATTCTAGTGTTGTTCAAAATATTTTCCATAATCAAGTAAATTTTGCGCCAATTGCAAACTTTAACTTGCTTCACGATGCGTATCAAGTAGCTAAAGAAAAAAATCTTAACGTTCATGTTGGAAATGTTCTATCATCTGACCGTTTCTATAACGCCGAATTAGACAAAACAAAATTAGCTGACTACGGTGTTCTAGCAGTTGAAATGGAAGCAGCAGGATTATACATGTTAGGTGCACAACACCACGTTAATACATTAGCGATCTTAACAATTAGTGATCACATTTTAACAGGTGAAGAAACAACATCGGAAGAAAGAGAAACAACATTCAACGATATGATGTTAGTTGCGCTTGAAAGTGTCTTAAAATAAGCGATTCGAAGACCAGCTGGAGGTGACCCTTGTTAGATGAATGAAGAAAAGAAAAAAAGAAAAGTACAACCTAGAAATAAAAAGAAACGAATAGGGGTAAAACTCCCTGTTTATTTTATATCACTGATTCTTGTTGCTGTTATAGCAGTTCTAACAACTTGGTTTTTTGTAGGAGATAAAGAGACCAATAGCCATCCTTTAAGCGGACTGACTGGCAGTCAAAACTCAAGTATTAATGCGATACCAGGTTCTGATAATCTACAAGCAGTTTATGAACTGATTTCTCAATACCATATTAATGAAGTCGACAGCGAAACGCTCTTAAATGGTGCCCTAAAAGGAATGGTTGATGCAGTCGGTGATCCGTACAGCCAATTTCTAGATGTAGATGAAAGTGATACTCTGGATGAGAGTATCTCTGCATCCTTCGAAGGGATTGGAGCTGAAATTACTAGCTTAAATGATCAAATTGTTATTGTTTCACCGATTAAAGGAGCACCTGCTGAGGCAGCAGGCTTGTTACCCAATGATATTGTTTTAAGTGCAGATGGAACCTCCCTAGCAGGGATGACAACCACTGAAGCGGTCAACCTGATTCGTGGTGAAAAAGGAACAGCTGTCACATTAGAAATTCAAAGGGGAAACCAAACCTTTACAGTCGATATTGTCCGTGACACTATTCCAATTGAAACAGTCGCCTATGAACAACTTGAAGATGATCCAACTATTGGCATCGTCAGTGTCTTTAGCTTTTCTCGTCCAACCTATGATGAAATGGTTTCAGCTGTTACTGAGTTGAGAAATCAAGGGGTTGAAAAATTTATTTTTGATTTCAGACAAAATCCAGGTGGCTTGTTAGATCAAGCTATTAAAATTGGAAATATGTTCGTTGAAGACGGAGCCGTTCTCGTTCAAACGGAAGAACGTGGCATTGAACCACAAAAAGTGTTAGCAAGCGATAAAGAGTACGGTGATTTCCAAATTACAGAGCCGTCCGTCATGCTGATTGATGAAGGCAGCGCTAGTGCGTCTGAAATTTTAGCCGGTGTTTTACAAGAAGCAGCAGGTATTCCATTAGTGGGTGTCAAATCATTTGGTAAAGGGACCGTTCAATCCATTTACCCATTAAGTCAAGACAATGAATTAAAATTAACCGTTGCGAAATGGTTAACCCCAAATGGCAATTGGATTCATGATGAAGGGATTCAACCAGACTTTGAAGTAGAATTACCCGATTTTGCCTTTTTAACCTTAATTGACTTTACGCAAACATACGAAATCGGAGAAGTATCCAGTGCTGTTTTAAATCTTGAAAAAATGTTAGCGGCTGTTGGCTTTCAAGTTACCGCTGATGGTTACTTTGATGAAGAAACATTCGTTGCGATTAAGGATTTCCAAATGAGTGTTGGCATAGAAGTAACGGGCGAATTAACAGAAGAAACAGGCGGAAAATTGATTGAAAAATTAAGAGAAGTCATTGCTGAAAATGATACGCAAGTTAAAAAAGCGATTGACGTGTTAAGGGATATGAGTGAATAGATGGAAATAGAGCGTTCAAAAACAAAAAAAATAACTGACTTCTTGCGATTGTTATTACTTTCGTTAGCTGTTGCCGTTTTTATACGCTATTTTGTTTTCATTCCGGTTAAGGTGGAAGGCAGTTCTATGTCACCTACTTTGGAACATAATACGCATATTGTTTATGAGCCCTTTACAACATTGGAGCGATTCGATATTATTTTGTTCCATGATAGTCAAGGCGAAGCCTTTATTAAGCGTATTGTTGGCTTACCTGGTGAACGTCTTCGTTATGAAGACGATCAACTCTATATTAATGATGAGCCAATTGATGAGCCATTTCTCGACCTAGAAAATGAAGAGAATCAAGTCGATACTGCGGACTTTACCCTGGAATCGTTAACGGGTTTAGACGTTATCCCTGAAGGGAATTACTATGTTTTGGGTGACAATCGATCACGTAGCAAAGACAGCCGAATGTTTGGTTTTGTTCCGAAAGTGTCGATTGAAGGGAAAGCAAGATTGGTTATTTATCCTTTTGATAAAATAGCCATTCTTCCGTAGTATTCTTTTTAAACCGTCGAACGAAAAGGAGCCATGATGATGAATAAACAAACAGAAAAACAATGGAAAAATAAAAAATCGGCAGCTTCTAAGTCGACTGGTAGTTTTTTCAAAGAAGTCCTAAACATCTTATTTTCGGTTGCGATTGCTTATATCTTGTTTTTATTGATACGAGCGTATTTGTTTTTCCCATTACAAGTTGTGGGACCGTCTATGTATCCGACTTTGCAAGACGGCGACCGTTTGATTTTAAATCGTTTGGGCTCAATTGACCGTTTTGATGTCGTTGTTTTTCCTGCTCCTGATCCAGAAGGGGCTAAAGAGAACGAAGAATATGTCAAACGGATTATTGGTATGCCAGGAGATGAGATCGTCTATCTTGACGATTTGTTGTATGTGAATGGCGAAGCAGTAGAAGAACACTACTTAGAAAGCTTGCAAGCTGAAAAAGAAGATAGTACGTTAACGCCGGACTTTACCTTGATGGATATACCTGAGAGTGATAGCTATCAAGTACCAGAAGGCATGTATTTCGTTATGGGAGACAATCGATCACGTAGCAAAGACAGTCGCGTATTTGGATTTGTTTCAGAAGAGCTGATTGAAGGAACAACCAGTTTAAGAATTTGGCCATTAAATCGGGCTGGCTTTCTTGAAAAAAATGAATAGAGCATCACCTCTAACAAGAGAAGTTGAGATTACAGTATCTCAACTTCTTTTTTTAAAAGAAGGCTCTGTTAAAGTTAGTTGTTGATAATTGATTTTTAGGAACTAAAGTTCGATGATTAAGCTATCTATAATAGGGTTGGTGATGATTGTGAGAGCGACTGAAATCCTTAAAACCATTCAAAAACTAAATCCAGCAGAGAAGCACAAATTGCGTGAATATTTAATTGATGCACTTACTGCATCAAGTTCGACTGGAACTGTTCTTCACGAAATATCTGAACGTAAGAATAAGAATGGCTATGAATGTCCTGATTGTGCATCAGAACATATTGTTCGATTCGGAAAGTATACAACAATTGTTGATGGCGAAGAGGTTAAAAAGCAACGCTATCGCTGTAAGGCTTGTAAAAAGACATTCACTGACCTCACAAATACAGTTCTTTATCGAACTCGTCCACCTTAACCAATGGAGTAAATTTGTTGAATGTATGATTGAAGGTTATTCTCTTCGTAAATCTGCTGATTTAATCGGAAACATCACTCACGTCACTTTGTTTTATTGGAGACACAAACTATTATCATCGTTAAAGAAAATTGAAATCCCAAATTTTGAAGGTATCGTAGAGATGGACGAGACCTATTTCCTGTACTCAGAAAAGGGACAAAGAAAAATCAAAGGTAGAAAGCCACGTAAACGTGGTGGTTCTGCGAAGAAACGTGGTATAAGCAATGAACAAGTATGTGTATTGGTTGCAAGAGACCGTGACAAAACCACCTTTTCGCAGATATTAGGTATGGGTAGGTTAATGAAAAACCAATTAGACAAAGCCATCGGACATAGGCTTTCAAGTGAAAATATACTATGCACAGATTCTTGGCGCGCATTTAAAACATATGCTGCTGAAAAGGGAATGGATATTTACCAATTCAAGTCCGATGGTAAAATTCGTACGAAGGGGCTTTATCACATCCAGAACGTGAATAATTATCATAGAAGACTAAAAGGATGGATACAACGATTTAATGGTGTTGCGACCAAATATTTAAACAATTACCTTGCTTGGTTTCAGGTCTTGGAAAGTATCCAACATCAAAGAAATGAAGTAACAATGAATGACTTGATTATTAAAGGGAATTTAGTTAGAGTTCAGAAACTTATGATACAATCAGGTTAACTAAATTTGCTGTATAAACACTGTTGCTTATTCAACTAACGAGGCAGAAGAGTTTAACAAGAAAAAATAGATATCGAAGGATTTTTGAAATGATAAAAGGGTTATATGAAGCACATTTACCAGTAAGTGATTTAAAGCGTTCAATAAAGTTTCATATTGGGATTGGGCTTGAACTTGACCATATCATTGAGGATAGTTTGGCATTTTTATGTATTGAAAAAGATAAGGTTGGGATTATGAAAAACTGATAAAGTATAACTTGAATACCATCCTTCGATAAGACATATAGCGTTTCAGATATCGATAGAAGGATTAAAGAATTCAGTTAGTTGGCTTAAAAATAAAGGGTATAAACCAAGGGAGGCTTTTGGTTTTGAACCTATCGAACCTTTTGTGATGCCTCACAATGATTATGCACACACCAAAATTCATTTCAATGACCCAGATGGAAATAGTTTAAAATTTATTTGTAAAATAGGTAATCCCAAAAACTTAAAAGAACGTATGTATTTGAGTAAGTGGGAAGAAATGAATAACTAAAAACTCTTCAACTAAAGGGGTGCAATTTTCAAGAAGGATTAAGCACCTTATTTATAAAATTAAAGAAGTAGAATACATTGAAAAGGGTTTTAATATTCTATGTTAAGATAATGTAAGACAGAAGAAAGGGTGACTGAAAGGTGAAAAAAGTAACAAAATATATTTTCTTTTCATTGTTAATTTTGATGTTCATAAATGGATGTAGTTCAGATAACAATGAAAAAAATACAACAAATGAAAATATCTTTCAATACGAGGGCACTTTAATAGGCGATAACAGTGCAGTAATTAACATTATTGGGCAATTACAACATAGTGAGGAATTTAATGAAGTCTCACTTCAAACAGAATCAGAGCCATATGGAATGACTTTAACGTACAATGAAATTGATGCGACAATGATAGAAGAGGAATATGAAGAAACGGTAATTTACAATGCTACCTTCCTGTTCGCTTTAATTGATAATGCAGAGTGGATTACCTTCGTTTTTGAAAATGATGAATATAAAATAACAAAGGAAGAATTACAAAAGTGGTATGGTAAAGAGTTAAGTGAATTTAACAATGAAGAAGAATTAATAAGTCTTGTGCAAGAACAATTGGAAGATGGAAATAAGGTAAATCGGTTATTAAACTAACGGGTGCGTTAATTGAATAAGAGATTATTACTAATTAGAACTTCCTAAAAAATGGAAGTTCTAATTTATTACCTTATATCAACAATAAACTTTAATAGAGCCTAAAAGAAACAAGAATAATTTTTTTCTAAAGCCAACTATGTTATGATAGTAAGGCATTTGATAGCGTAAAAAGCTGTGAGACAATGAAATAAGGAAGTGTATAAATATGGTTATTCAATGGTTTCCAGGACATATGGCGAAAGCCAAGCGTGAAGCAATTGAGAATAGAAATATGGTGGATATTGTTATTGAACTTGTTGATGCAAGAATCCCAGAGTCTAGTTCGAATCCATTGATAGATGAGATTGTCGGTCACAAACCACGTTTAATTATTTTGAATAAATTAGATTTAGCTGACCAAAGTAAAACAGAAAAATGGTTACAATATTATAATAAAAAGAATGAAAATCAAAAAGCCATCGCTGTTAACGTATTTAATCAAAATGATATTAAATATGTTAAAAAAGTTCTTCAAGAAATGATGGCAGAAAAACACAAAGTCTGGGTATCAAAAGGAATGAAACCCCGTGCGACACGTTTAATGGTACTCGGTATTCCTAACGTAGGTAAGTCGACTTTTATTAATCAAATGATTAAGAAAAATCGTGCCAAAGCATCCAATAAACCAGGTGTAACCAAACACCAACAATGGTTGAAAATTGGAAATGAATTTGAATTATTAGATACACCTGGTATCCTATGGCATAAGTTTGAAGACCCTCAAACGGGTGTTCACTTAGCACTAACCGGTGCGATTAAAGATGCGCTCTTCCATAAAGATGACATTGCTATGTACGCTTTAAAATTCTTTAAGGCAGAGTATCCTGGTCGTATCCAATCCTACTACCATTTGAACGAAGATGTTACTGATGAGGAATTGCCAGACTTTTTAATGGCCTTAACAAAGAAATTAAACTTTGGTGACGACTATGATCGTGCCAGCGAAAAGTTGATTTTTGATATTCGTGATGGGAAATTAGGGACATATACACTTGACCCAGTTCCTCAAGACCCGACTGTTGAAGTGGAGTTAGACTAATGGAGAAGCGACCAACTATACAAGCGCTCAAAGAACAGTTGTTACAGATAACAGATCCTAGTGATGAACGTCTATTGGCTATTGCCAAAGATGAACGAAAAGGTATTCAGACTGCTTTAAAGCAATGGCATAGTCGCTATGAAAAGGGTCAGCAATTACTTACTCATCGCGAGAAAATGTTGACATACGAAAGACAATTAATGACCGAAGGCTATCATATTATTGCGGGCATTGATGAAGTGGGACGTGGCCCTCTAGCAGGTCCAATTGTTGCGGCGGCAGTTATTTTACCATCTGATATGCCTGCGCTACCGATTAATGATTCAAAAAAACTATCGGAAAGTAATCGAAACCTATTGTCGAAAGAAATATGGGAATGTGCTAAAGTCGGAATAGGTGTCGTTGACAACCAACAAATCGATGAGTTAAATATTTATCAAGCAACCAAACTAGCCATGAAACAAGCGGTGGGAGCGTTGGGTATTCAACCAGATGCTTTGCTAATAGATGCCATGACGTTAGATCTGCCATTTAAGCAAGAGTCACTCATTAAAGGGGACACCAAGTCTTATTCGATTGCTGCTGCTAGTATTGTAGCAAAAGTTTATCGCGATAGTCTGATGAAGGACTATGCTAAAGTCTATCCACATTATAGTTTTGAGAAGAATGCTGGTTATGGGACAAAGACTCATTTAGAAGGGTTAGACCAATATGGTGTAACGCCAATTCATCGTAGAAGTTTTGAACCAATCAAATCAATGACACAAAAAATGAAATAAAAAAACGCAAAAGCCTCTTTTTGTTCTATTTATATATAGAGACATATATAAGGAGGCTTTTTTATGCTAAAATCTGACCTAAGAGACTTGCTCATCCAATTGGCTATTATGGGCGAGTTATCTGCTAAAGAAATGAATGTAATCGCTAACACAAATGACGAAGTCAAACGCCATTATTTATTGCAAGTAATGGATAGCCGAATTGTAGTGGGAAAGTGTGACCCTGCGTATGAAAAAGTTCTAAAAGATTATCAGTCAGCAAACATTCAATTTTCTACTATTATTGATGAGGATTACCCACCATCCTTGAAAGAAATTCATTCCCCACCGGTTGTTCTTTTTTACAAAGGAGACTGGAAATTGACAAAGCGTAGACGATTGGCTATCGTTGGTAGTCGAAGAGCCTCTGCTTATGGTGAACAGGTTTTGGCTGTTCTATTACCAGCCTTAGTTGCAAAAAATGTGACGATTGTTAGTGGATTAGCTGCTGGAATCGACCAATATGCTCATCAACAAACGATTCGATTGAAAGGTGACACGATTGCGGTTATCGGAACGGGGTTGGATGTTTACTACCCATCTCAGAATCAACATTTACAACAACACATGCTAGATAAGCAATTGGTGATTAGTGAATACCCACTCGGTAAAAAACCCCACCGTTCTCATTTCCCAATGAGGAATCGTATCATAGCCGGATTGTGTCAAGGTACGCTTGTGGTAGAAGCAAAAGAACGCTCTGGAAGTTTGATAACGGCAAATTTAGCCTTACAGGAAAATAGAGAAGTGTTTGCAGTGCCTGGCAGTATTTTAACAACAGCCAGTAGTGGCACCAATCACTTGATTCGTGCAGGAGCAAAATTAGTGATGACTGCCGATGATATTCTCGAAGAAATGACACATTTGTGGCAATTATAAGTTTTTTTTGACAAATAAAAATAAAATAAATTTGACAAAGTGATGTATAGTAGCATAAGATGATTTACGATTTTAGTTCGATCTATTTTAATCGAATAAAAAGAGAGAAAGGGGTTTTCCTTTGGCGTATAAATACTTGGTGATTGTTGAATCCCCAACCAAAGCAAAAACAATTGAAAAATATCTTGGACGTAATTATAAGGTTGTCGCAAGTAAGGGACACCTCCGTGATTTGCCGAAAAGTCGTATGGCAATTGACTATGATAATGACTATAAACCCGATTACATTTCCATACGAGGAAAAGGACCCATTATTAAAGAATTAAAGAAATATGCAAAAAACGCTGAAAAAATATTTCTCGCGTCTGACCCGGATAGAGAGGGAGAGGCAATTGCTTGGCATTTGTCATATTTACTAGGACTAGACCCATCCGATAATATCCGTGTTATTTATAATGAAATAACAAAAACATCTGTAAAAGAAGCGATTAAAAACCCACGCCCCATAGATATGGACTTAGTAGATGCCCAACAAGCGAGACGTGTTCTTGACCGACTAGTTGGTTATTCTATCTCGCCTTTATTATGGAAGAAAGTGAAAAAAGGATTGAGTGCGGGACGTGTTCAGTCGGTTGCTTTGAAGTTAATTATTGATAGAGAAGACGAAATTAATGCCTTTAAACCAGTAGAGTCATGGACTTTAGATGGTACCTTCCAAAAGGATCGTAAGATCTTTGAAGCGGCCTTTTATGGTAAGGCAAATAAGAAGCTCGTTTTAAACAATGAAGAAGAAGCAAAAGCAATTATTTCAGGTTTAAAAGGTAATGAGTTCTTAGTCAGCGATGTCGTTAAGAAAGAACAAAAGAGAAACCCAGCCGCACCATTTACAACATCAAGCTTGCAACAAGAAGCGGGTAATAAATTAAATTTTAGAACACGTAAAACAATGATGGTTGCGCAACAGCTTTATGAAGGAATTGCAATCGGTAAGGAAGGCTCAGTTGGTTTAATCACTTATATGCGTACCGATTCAACCCGTATTGCAGACAGCGCTGTAAGTGAAGCTCATGATTTTATTATGAAAGAATACGGCAGTGAGTATGCACGAAACAATCCGCGTAAAGATAAAACGTCAAGCTCAGCACAAGATGCTCATGAGGCAATTAGACCGTCCAGTGCCCTTCGTAAACCAGAAGATATCGAGCAGTATTTGACGAAGGATCAGTTCAAACTGTATCAATTAATTTGGTCACGTTTTGTAGCGAGTCAAATGACTGCAGCGATTTTTGATACGATGCGTGTTGATTTAACAAATGGTGACATTATTTTCCGTGCGAATGGATCGAAAGAGAAATTCCCAGGTTTCCGTAAAGTTTATGTTGATAGCAAGAAAAAGGATAATATGCTTCCAGATCTTGAAGTAGGCGATAAAGTCTTTTCGAAAGACATTATTCCAAACCAACACTTTACACAACCACCTGCTCGTTATTCAGAAGCAACATTAATTCGCGCGCTTGAAGAAAATGGTGTGGGTCGTCCATCAACCTACTCACCGACTATTGAAACCATTCAAAGACGCTATTACGTGAAATTGAACGCTAAACGTTTTGAGCCAACAGAGCTTGGAACGATTGTTCACCAAGTCGTTAATGAGTTTTTCCCTGATATCGTTAACGTTTCCTTTACGGCAGAAATGGAGAAAGATTTAGACAGCGTTGAAGAAGGTAAAATCGAATGGGTAACTGTTATTGACCAATTCTATAAGCCTTTTAAAGAAGATGTTACGAAAGCTGAAGCTGAAATGGAAAAAATCGAAATTAAAGATGAACCAGCAGGGTTTGATTGTGAGTTGTGTGGTCATCCGATGGTCATCAAACTAGGTAAGTTTGGTAAATTCTATGCATGTAGTAATTTCCCTGATTGCCGAAATACGAAAGCCATCGTGAAGAAAATCAATGTGACGTGTCCATTGTGTAAAGAAGGCGACGTTATTGAACGTAAATCTAAGAAAAAACGTATTTTTTATGGTTGCGATCGTTACCCAGAATGTGACTTTGTCTCATGGGATAAGCCAGTCGGTAGAGATTGTCCGAAATGCGAGCATTATTTAGTTGAGAAAAAAGTTAGAGGCGGCATGCAAGTCAAATGTAGCCACTGTGACTACGAAGAAAGCCTGCAAAAATAAGGCTGAAGAGTTAATAATCTTTTAAACTTAAAACTGAACAATTGAAATCTCTCCAGCCTTATGATATTTTTAACGTAAGTTGCTGGAGGGATTTTTTTGAAATCAAACAATTATTTAATAGAAGGGTTTATTCATTATTTAGCGATTGAACGTCGCTATTCTGATGAAACAGTAAAAGCCTATTTACAAGATTTGAAGAAATTTGAAAGTTTTTTAGCAGGAAGTGGCACAGCCTCGTTTCTCGATGTCCGTTTGTTTGACTTGCGGACCTTTTTGAGTTTTCTAGATGAAGAAGCGTTGAGTAGGAACACCATATCACGTATCCTATCAAGTTTAAGAGGTTTTTATGGCTATTTATTACGTGAAAAGCATATCGACGAAAATCCTGTTTCCACCATTAGTTTTAAAAATAGGTCTTTACGGCTTCCTAAATATTTATATGATGAAGAATTAGAAAAATTATTTGAGACAGCAAAAGGAACAGAAGCGCTAGATTACCGAAATGTGGCGATTTTAGAACTGCTCTATGCGACTGGGATTCGTGTGAGCGAGTGCCGAACAATTCAAATCAGTGATATTGATTTTACACTAGGCGTCGTTTTAGTAGTCGGTAAAGGGAACAAAGAGCGTTACGTGCCGTTTGGACAATTTGCCCTAACTGCTTTGGAAGATTACCTTGAAAAGGGACGTCAGCCACTCATGGCGAAATTTAATAAGCAACATGATACGCTTTTTATTAACCGTTTAGGTGATCCGCTTACATCAACAGGCATTGAACATATTTTAAATACAATTATGAAAAAAACTGGCATGACTGGTCATTTGCATCCTCATATGCTGCGCCATACCTTTGCAACGGATATGTTGAATGGTGGGGCAGATATGCGGACCGTTCAAGAGTTACTCGGTCATTCCAGCTTATCATCGACACAAATATATACACATGTAACCAAGGATGTTTTGCAACAGAATTATCGTGCTTACCATCCACGCGCAAAACGAAAGAATAGAGGAGAATCATAATGACAACAATCTGTGCTGTACAACATAATGGGAAATCTGCAATGGCTGGTGATGGCCAAGTCACAATGGGTGAGCAAGTGATTATGAAAGGCTCTGCTCGTAAAATTCGTCGTATTTATAATGATGAAGTTATTGTTGGTTTTGCAGGAGGCGTTGCTGATGCCTTTACGCTTGAAGATCGGTTTGAAGAGAAATTAAAGCAACACAAAGGCAATCTTCTTCGTGCATCTATCGAAGTTGCTAAGTTTTGGAGAGGCGACCGCGCTCTACAAAAGTTAGAAGCCTTATTAATTGTGATGAATAAAGATGAAATGTATTTAGTATCAGGAAGCGGTGAAGTTATTGAACCAGATGATGGAATTTTAACTATCGGATCAGGTGGCAATTTTGCTTTGGCAGCTGCACGCGCTTTAAAACGAAATAGTACGAATTTAACTGCTAAAGAGATGGCGCAGCAAAGCCTACAAATTGCGTCTGAAATCTGTGTCTATACGAACGATAATATTATTGTTGATGAATTCGCCTAAGAGGAGAGAATAATGTTGAAAACGAAAACGAATTTAACACCACGTCAAGTATTAACCGAGTTAGACCGCTATATTATTGGTCAAAATGACGCCAAGAAAGCCGTAGCAGTAGCGCTTCGTAATCGTTACCGCCGTATGATGTTGGATGAAGAAATGCAACAAGAAGTCACACCAAAAAATATTTTAATGATTGGACCAACAGGTGTTGGTAAAACAGAAATTGCTCGCCGCTTAGCGAATTTAGTTCATGCACCCTTTGTAAAAGTGGAAGCAACTAAGTTTACCGAAGTCGGTTATGTCGGACGTGATGTTGAATCAATGGTTAGAGACCTAGTTGAAAATGCCATGGCGCTTGTAGAAGAAGAAAAACGAAGTGATGTCTATAGTAAAGCATACGAAAAAGCTTTACAACGGCTAGCTAAGGCATTGAAACCAGGTATAAAAAAGAAGAAAACAGCTGATAGCAATGGTTTCCAAAACATGTTCCAACAATTCGGCTTGCCAGCAATGGATAATGCTAGTGAAGAAGAGGCAGAAGAAGTGACTGCTGAAATTTCATCGGCTAGAGCGGATATTGTTGAGCAATTGCGTAAAGGTGTACTAGATAACCGCGAAGTGACTATTCAAGTAGAAGAAAAGTCGTCTAGCCCACTCGGTACAATGGGTGGTAATGAGCAAATGATGATGCTGCAGTCTGCACTAGAATCGATGACTCCTAAACGCAAAACAAAGCGCACGATGAAAGTGAAGGACGCCATAACTATCTGTGTAGATGAAGAAACTGATAAACTAATTGATAAAAATGATATTGCAATGGAAGCTTTAAAACTTGCAGAAGAAAATGGGATTATTTTTATTGATGAAATTGATAAAATCACATCAAAGTCTGACCAAGGTGGACAAGTATCTCGTGAAGGTGTTCAACGTGATATTCTACCAATCGTTGAAGGGTCACAAGTTGCAACGAAATATGGTAATATTAAAACCGACCATATTCTCTTTATTGCTTCTGGTGCTTTTCACGTATCTAAGCCGAGCGATTTAATTCCAGAGTTGCAAGGCCGTTTTCCAATCCGCGTTGAGTTAGATGATTTAACTGAGGAAGATTTTGTCCGTATTTTAACAGAACCTAACAACGCACTCTTAAAGCAATATAAGGCATTGTTAGAAACAGAAGAAGTAGTGGTGACCTTTACAAAAGAATCCATTGAGCGGATTGCGGCTAATGCGGCTGAGATGAACGATGAGACAGATAATATTGGGGCAAGACGTTTGCATACCATTTTAGAAAAACTATTAGAGGATTTGCTATTCGAGTCCCCAGATATGCCTGGTCAACAAATAACCATAACGGCTGAATATGTGGATGAAAAAATATCCCATATCATTCAAGATGATGATTTAAGACGTTATATACTGTGAGGTAAGAGATGGAAGAGTTATTAGAAAGGTTACGAACGATTAATCGTTTACTTCAAAAAGGGGACGGATTTGTAACAACAAAAGTAGTAAACGAAGAAGAGAGCAACTTGCCTTTCTTAGAGATGACAGAGCATTTAGCAGATATTTTAGGTGCTAATGCCTATTTAATTGACGTTGAAGGAACTTTGTTAGGCTTTAGTGAAGCGATTAATATCAATAACGAGCGTGTGAAGCAGATGTTGTTTGATAAAAAGTTTCCTAGCAACTACTCAAAGGAATTAAACAAGTTGAAAAATACGACAGCTAATATTGGGATTGAATCGAGTATGACGGCTTTTCCGATTGAAACACGAGATATTTTCGTAACCGGCTTAACGACTATTGTTCCTATTTTTGCAGCAGGGCAACGATTGGGTAGTTTAATCTTTGCACGGCTAAATGATCCCTTTGATAATGGCGATTTGATTCTAGCTGAACATAGCGCAACGGTTATCGGTATGGAGATGCTTCATTTAATTAATGTTCGGACCGACGAAGCTGCTCGTGCGGAGACGTCAGTAGCAATTGCGCTACAGTCTTTGTCGTTTAGCGAGACTGAAGCAATTACGGAGATTTTTAAAACCATTGATGGTTTGGAAACACGTATTAATGCGTCTCAGCTAGCCGCTAAAAAGGAAATCACACGTTCAGTCATCGTGAATGCTTTAAGAAAATTAGAATCAGCTAGCATTTTAGAATCTAAATCACTGGGGATGAAGGGAACGTATATTAGAGTCAGTTCACCTTTATTATTGACCATGATTAAAGAAAAATTAGCATAAAAAGAGAGCGGTGAAAGGGCAATTAGCCCCGACCGCTCTCTTTCTTTTAGTTAGAATCCTTTTGCTTGTTGTAGCGTAGTCCGAATGGTACTAATGATTCTGTGCCCTCTTTAATACGTTGTATATTTGCACGGTGTCGGTAAATGATATAAGACGTTAAAGAAATGGTCACTATAATTAACCAAATATCTCCCATAAAAAAAGAAATGACAACAGCTGTTAAACAAGCTGCCATACTAGCGAAACTTACCATACTTGATACAAATAAATAAATTAAAAAACTACTAATAGCTAATGTGAAAAACAAAGGGTTGTAAGCGAGGATAATACCAGCGCTCGTTGCTACAGCTTTACCTCCTCTAAAATTGACGAAAATTGGAATTGTATGACCCACAGATGCAATGACCCCTGTTAAAAGAGGGTGCAAGGATAAGCCAAACCAAATAGGAAGTAAGGTTGCTACAGACCCCTTTAATATATCCATGATTAACACAATGATGCCTGCTTTTGTTCCAAGCACTCGGAACGTATTGGTTGTTCCCATATTTCCACTGCCGTATTCGCGTACATCTTTGTGATAAAATAATTTTCCAATCCAAACACCAGACGGGATAGATCCTAATAAGTATGCTGCAATAATGGTAATCAGTGAAATCACTTAATTCACTCCTATAGTAAGAATAAAAATAATACCTTATTAGTTTACCATCTTTTTGGTTTGATTGATACTAAGTTTTTGCAACCGATTCCTAAAAAAAGTTGCGAAATGCCTTTAAAACAATCCTTTCAATGATATAATGATATGATTTTCCTTTTACAATTTAGCGCATTTACAGTATTATAATAGAATGGATGTTCGAATTCCGTAGAAGTAATAAAGGGGTTTAACTATGACACGAATGAAAAGCAACGAATATAATGATAATTCAATACAGGTTTTAGAAGGGCTGGATGCCGTTCGGAAAAGGCCAGGGATGTATATTGGATCTACGGATAGTCGTGGTTTGCATCACATGGTATATGAAATAGTCGACAATGCTGTCGATGAGGCCCTATCTGGTTTTGCAGATGAAATAGCTGTTACTATCCACGCTGACCAAAGCATCACTGTTAAGGATAACGGACGCGGGATGCCAACTGGTATGCATCAATCGGGAATACCGACGATTCAAGTTATTTTTACCGTCCTACATGCAGGTGGTAAATTTGGCCAAGCAGGTGGCTATAAAACATCTGGTGGCTTGCACGGTGTAGGTGCGAGTGTCGTTAATGCCCTATCCGAATTCTTAGAAGTTAGCGTGACACGTGATAAAATGGTCTATCATTTAAATTTTGAAAATGGCGGTAAACCAGCCGGAAAACTAAAAAAAGAAAAAACAACAGCTACTTCAAGTGGCTCATCTATTCATTTTTTACCAGACCGTGAGATTTTCGGATCAGCTCAACTATCTTATGATATTTTGGCAGAAAGAATGAGAGAATCTGCCTTCCTTTTAAAAGGGTTGAAGATTACCTTAACTGATGAACGTCATGATAAGAGTGAGGTTTTCTATTACGAAGAAGGAATCAGTGAATTTGTTGCCTACTTAAATGAAGAAAAAGACACCTTAACTAAGATTACAAGTTTTTCAGGAATTATTGAAGGTATTGAAGTGGAGTTTGCCTTCCAATATAACGATGGCTATTCGGAAACCATTTTATCTTTTGTTAATAATGTACGGACTAAAGATGGTGGAACCCACGAGATTGGTGCTAAGACAGGAATGACAAAAGCATTTAATGAATACGCCCGTAAAATTGCCTTGTTAAAAGAAAAAGATAAAAATTTAGAAGGCAGCGACGTTCGTGAAGGACTGACAGCTGTCTTAAGTTTGCGCGTTCCAGAAGGGATTCTACAGTTTGAAGGACAAACAAAAGAAAAACTAGGAACACCACAAGCTCGCCCAATCGTTGATAATTTAATTAATGAGAAGTTAAGTTTTTTCTTAATCGAGAACGGTGAAATTGGACAAATGCTCATTCGTAAATCATTAAAAGCGAGAGAAGCGCGTGACGCTGCTCGTAAGGCGCGAGAACTATCACGTAATGGTAAAAAGAAAAAGGGCGAATTACTTTTATCTGGCAAGCTAACACCTGCTCAAGGGAAAAATGCTAAGAAAAATGAATTGTACTTAGTCGAAGGGGATTCTGCTGGTGGATCTGCTAAACAGGGACGTGACCGTAAATTCCAAGCTATCTTACCGTTAAGAGGGAAGGTTATTAATACTGAGCGCGCTAGCATGCAGGATATTTTGAAAAATGAAGAAATCAGTACCATTATTCATACTGTGGGCGCTGGTGTTGGAACTGATTTTGAAGTTGCAGACAGTAATTACGATAAAGTCATAATTATGACTGATGCGGATACCGATGGGGCTCATATCCAAACTTTGCTATTAACATTCTTCTACCGTTACATGAAGCCACTTCTAGAAGCCGGTAAAGTTTACTTGGCACAGCCACCCTTATATAAGGTATCAAAAGGCAGTGGAAAAAAAGAAGTTATTGAATACGCTTGGACAGAAAAAGAGTTGGACGAAAAAATTAAAAAAGTTGGCAAAGGTTATATTTTGCAACGCTATAAAGGGCTCGGTGAGATGAACGCTGACCAATTGTGGGATACAACGATGAATCCAGAAACTCGTACACTTATTCGAGTTGTCATTGATGACAAAGCTCAGGTCGAGCGACGTGTGACGACCTTAATGGGTAATAAAGTAGAACCACGGCGTAAATGGATTGAAAGTCATGTCCAGTTTACACTGGAAGATGATAAAAGTATTCTAGAAGAAACAGAAAAAGACGAACGTTCAGAAGCAACTCAACAAGTAAAGAAACAAATCCGTCATGAAAAAACTCATACAGAAGCCGATGCATCGTTTGATGGTATCGACCAAACTGTTTTGGATATTGAAAGTGGTGAATAAGATTGGCAGAAAGACAAGATATTAAAGAACTAATGATGGAAGATGTCATGAGTGATCGTTTCGGTCGCTATTCTAAATACATCATCCAAGACCGTGCGCTTCCTGATATTCGCGATGGTCTAAAACCTGTACAGCGTCGTATCTTATATGCCATGTATGTTAGTGGTAATACTGCCGAAAAGCAATTCCGTAAGTCAGCTAAAACAGTTGGTAATGTTATAGGTAACTACCACCCTCATGGGGACTCCAGTGTTTATGAGGCGATGGTTCGCTTAAGTCAAGACTGGAAGATACGTGAACCTCTAATTGAAATGCACGGTAACAACGGTAGTATGGACGGTGATCCAGCTGCAGCTATGCGATACACGGAAGCAAGATTATCAAAAATTGCTAGCGAATTATTAGGTGATATCGATAAAGAAACCGTTGATTTTATGTTGAACTTTGATGATACGGATGAAGAGCCATTGGTATTACCAGCTCGTTATCCCAATTTATTAGTTAATGGGACAACTGGGATTTCAGCAGGTTATGCGACCGATATCCCACCTCATAATTTGGGTGAGATTGTTGATGCTACAACTTATTTAATTGACCATCCCAATGCGAGTTTAGATAAGCTGATGACCTTTGTTAAGGGACCAGACTTTCCAACAGGAGCGATTATTCAAGGGATAGATGGTTTAAAATCGGCTTACAAAACCGGAAAAGGGAAAGTGGTTGTACGTTCAAAGACAACAATAGAGTCTCTAAGAGGCGGTAAGCAACAAATCGTCATCAATGAAATTCCTTATGAAGTTAACAAAGCCCAGTTAGTGAAGAAAATGGACGAAATCCGTATCAATCGTAAAATTGAAGGGATTGCTGAAGTTCGTGACGAAACTGACCGTACAGGCTTACAGATTGTTGTTGAACTGAAGAAAGATGTTAATGCAGAGGGGATTTTAAATTACCTTTTCAAAAATACTGATCTTCAAGTAAACTACAACTTCAATATGGTTGCTATTGATGAACTGATGCCAAAGCAAGTTGGATTAAGTGATAGTTTAAACGCCTATATTAAACACCAAAAGGAAGTTATTAGCAGACGTACACGCTACAATCTGAAAAAAGCAGAAACACGCTTGCATATTGTAGATGCTTTGATTAAGGTTATTTCCGTTTTGGATGAAGTGATTCAATTGATTCGTAATTCGAGTGACAAACGCGACGCTAAAAACAACTTAATTGATGCTTATCAATTTTCAGAAGCTCAGGCAGAAGCGATTGTATCCTTGCAGCTATACCGGTTAACCAATACAGATATTGTTGCATTACAAAATGAACGATTAGACTTAAGCGAATTAATTGCATCATACAATAGTATTTTAAAAAATGAGCAAACATTATTACGTGTGATGAAAAATGAATTAAATGAGGTTAAGAAAAAATACGCAACGCCAAGACTGTCTGTGGTTGAAGAAGAAATTGAAGAAATTAAGATTGAAACAGAGGTTTTAATTCCTGAAGAAGAAGTGTTTGTGGTTTTAACCCAAGAAGGTTATTATAAACGAACCACTTTACGATCATTCGCTGCAAGCGAACGAGATGATATTGGACTTCGTGAAGGTGATCAACCTTTGTTAATTGAAAAAGCATCAACCTTGGATGCTATTGTGATTTTCACTAGCAAGGGCGATTACATGCATTTTCCAATTCATGAATTGCCTGAATTAAAATGGAAAGACATGGGGCATCACTTATCGCAAAGTATCCCATTCTCGAGTAATGAAGAAATTATCGCCGCTAAAATTACTCGTCACGCTGAACCGTTAACTGATAAACAAACGGTTGTCTTCATGACAAAGGAAGGTATGATGAAACGGTCACTGCTATCTGATTATCAAAGTTTTAGAGGCTATAAACGAAAGAAAACAACAGCGATTAAACTAAAAACAGAAACAGATAGTGTCACAAATATTTATTTTGTTGATGAAACAAATACATCTTATGAAGTATTGTTGATTACAAACGGCGGATTTAGCTTACGTTACGTACTCGACGAAGTATCACCAACGGGCTTACGAACAAGTGGTGTTAAAGCTATTAACCTAAAGGCAAATGACTATGTTGTCGGTGGTGCAGTCTTTGAACTAGACAATGAAAAGTATCCAATCCTAATTTTGACGCAACGTGGCAATGCTAAACGTTTTAGAACTGGAGAAATCCCTCGTTTAGGAAGAGCAAAACGCGGCTTAATGTTGATTAAAGAATTAAAGGCTAACCCACACCGAATTATCTTCGTCGATGCGGGAACAGATGCTAACAGTTTATATGCCCTTCGGACAACGAGAGGGCAAGATAAAGAAGTCTATAGCAAGTCTATTCCATTTACAGCTCGCTACACTAATGGTAGTGCTCTTCTTGTAGAACGAGATGAAGGCAACATTTTTACGATTAAAAAAATACATGACCTTTCACAATTAGAAGAATAAAGTAACACAAATTAGTACAGAAACAGACTGTTGTATAATACAGTCTGTTTCTTTTTTAAAAAAAAATTGTCTAAAAGGTGAATAAAACACGATGTTTGACGTTTGATAAAACGCTGTTAAATCAATGTTTTATCGGGTTTCTTCACACGTTTAAAATAAATAAAATAAAAAGCTTGAAAAGTGTTGCACAATCATTTTAACGTGTTATAATAATGGCATAAAGTGTGTTACATAAATCACAATAAGCTATTTAAAATAGGGGGCAATACAAATGGAACAATGGCAAGGCTTTAAAGGTAAAACATGGAAAGAAGAAGTTGATGTTCGTGACTTTATTCAACAAAACTATACACCTTACGTAGATGGCGCTGACTTCTTAGAGGGTCCAACAGAAGCTACTAACTCGCTATGGGCACAAGTTATGGATTTAACAAAACAAGAGCGCGATGCTGGTGGCGTTCTAGACATGGATACAAAAATTGTATCAACGATTACATCTCATGGTCCTGGTTACTTAAACAAAGACAAAGAAAAAGTTGTCGGTGTTCAAACTGACGAACCATTTAAACGCTCATTGCAACCATTTGGTGGTATTCGTATGAGTGAGCAATCAGCAGAAGCTTACGGTTATGAAATTGATGCTGAAGTATCTAAAATTTTCCGTGACTACAGAAAAACACATAATCAAGGTGTATTCGATGCTTACACACCAGAAATGCGTGCAGCACGTTCAAATAAAGTTATTACAGGTTTGCCAGATGCTTATGGACGTGGCCGTATTATCGGAGACTACCGTCGTGTAGCACTATATGGTGTTGACTTCTTAATGCAAGAAAAACTAAAAGATTATGCAGTGGTAGGAAACGGTACAATGTCAGAAGATATTATCCGTCTACGTGAAGAAATGAGCGAGCAATACCGTGCATTGAAACAATTAAAAGAACTTGGAAATATTTATGGTTTTGATATTTCAAGACCTGCTGAAACAGCACAGGAAGCGTTCCAATGGTTATACCTTGGTTATCTAGCAGCTGTAAAACAACAAAATGGTGCAGCTATGTCTCTAGGACGTGTATCAACATTCTTAGACATCTACATTCAACGTGATCTTGAGAATGGTACATTGACTGAAATCGAAGCACAAGAAATTGTTGACCACTTTGTCATGAAATTACGTTTGGTTAAATTTGCACGTACACCTGATTACAACGAATTATTCTCAGGAGACCCAACATGGGTAACAGAGTCAATTGGTGGTATGGGTGAAGATGGTCGTACATTAGTGACAAAGAGTAGCTTCCGTTTCTTGCAAACACTTAAAAATATGGGAACAGCTCCAGAACCAAACTTGACTGTATTATGGTCAACGCATTTGCCTGAAGCATTCAAAAAATTCTGTGCTCATATTTCGATTGAAACAAGCTCAATCCAATACGAAAATGATGATGTGATGCGTCTAGAGTGGGGCGATGATTACGGTATTGCATGTTGTGTGTCAGCTATGCGTATTGGTAAACAAATGCAATTCTTTGGTGCTCGTGCCAACTTAGCGAAAACACTTCTATATGCGATTAACGGTGGTGTAGATGAAGTAACTAAGAAACAAGTTGGTCCTAAATACCAACCAATTACATCTGAATACTTAGACTACGATGAAGTAATGGAGAAATATGACTTAATGAATGAATGGGTTGCAGGATTGTACCTCAATACATTGAATGTTATTCATTATATGCATGACAAATATAGCTATGAAGATCTAGAAATGGCGCTTCATGATACACATATCGTTCGTACAATGGCAACAGGTATTGCTGGCTTCTCTGTAGCGATTGACTCATTATCAGCTATTAAACATGCTAAAGTAAAAGTTATTCGTGATGAAGATGGTATCGCAGTAGATTTCGAAATCGAAGGCGACTATCCAAAATATGGTAATAATGATGACCGTGCTGATGATATTGGTATTTGGTTATTGAAAGACTTCATGAGTAAAGTGAAGAAACACAAAACTTACCGTGATGCAAAACATACAACATCAATTTTAACGATTACATCAAATGTTGTTTACGGTAAGAGTACAGGAGCAACACCAGATGGACGTAAAGCGGGTGTCCCATTTGCGCCAGGAGCGAACCCATTACACGGTAGAGATACACATGGTGCTCTAGCAAGTTTATCATCAGTTGCTAAAATCCCTTACCAATACTCATTAGATGGTATCTCAAATACATTCTCAATCGTTCCAAAAGCACTAGGACGTGAGGCTGATATTCAAGAAGAAAACTTAGCAAGTATGTTAGATGGTTACGCACGTAAAGGTGGTCACCACTTGAACGTTAACGTATTTAACCGTGATACTTTACTAGATGCTATGGAGCATCCAGAAAACTACCCACAATTAACCATTCGTGTATCAGGTTACGCTGTTAACTTTATTAAATTAACACGTGAACAACAATTGGACGTTATTAACCGTACAATGCACGAAAGCATGTAAGACCAATCGGATGCGGATGAGTCAATGATTCATCCGTTTTCCATCAAAGGGAGAGAGCCCCTTATCTCTCTTTTTGATGGGAAAGAAGCAAAGAGAAAAGGAGTTATGACGATGACTAACGCACTAACAGGATTTGTTCACTCAACTGAAAGTTTCGGATCGGTTGACGGACCTGGTATTCGTTTTATTGTTTTTATGCAAGGTTGTCGCATGCGATGCGAATTTTGCCATAATCCAGATACATGGAATATGGGTGGCGGAAATGAAATGACAACAGATGACGTATTAGAAATGGCATTACAATATAGAGAGTTTTGGGGAGAAAAGGGTGGTATTACCATTAGTGGTGGTGAACCATTATTACAGATTGACTTTATTATTGAACTCTTCCAAAAAGCAAAAGCACAAGGCATTAATACAACGATTGACACGTGTGGCCAACCGTTTACCTATGATGAACCGTTTTTTGGTCGTTTTGAAGAATTAATGAAGGTTACTGACCTATTGTTAATGGATATTAAACACATTAATAGCCAAAAACATAAAGAACTAACCATGTGGCGTAATGAGAGCATCATTGATATGACCCAATATTTATCAAAAATCGGCCAGCCGATTTGGGTTCGTCACGTTTTAATTCCAGAGCGAACTGACTATGACCATTATTTGAAAGAATTAGGCGACTATATTGCCACTTTGGAAAATGTTCAAAAAGTAGAGATTCTTCCATACCATAAAATGGGGATCTATAAATACCAAGCCTTGGGTATTCCTTATAAATTAGAAGGCATTGATCCTCCAACAGCAGAACGTGTGGAGAATGCTCGGAAATTATTACGCTGTGATGAGTATAAAGGTTACTTAAAAGCAAATTAAATCTACAAGGAAAAGGGAGATAACCGTTGCCCTTTTCCTTTTTTTTGATTATCATTAAAAAAGATAAGAAATGAAAGAGGGACATTAAACTATGGAAAAATTATTAGTTTTCGGACACCAAAATCCGGATACAGATGCAATTACATCAGCAATCTCATTTGCATATTATTTAAATCAAATCGGCGTTGAAGCAGAAGCTGTTGCGCTAGGAGAGGTTAGCGATGAAACGGCATATGCATTAAACCAGTTTAATACTGAAGCACCACGCGTCATCGAAACAGCTGCAAACGAAGTGAAAGCTGTTGCGCTTGTGGACCACAATGAATTCCAACAAAGTGTATCAGATATTGCTGACTTAGACGTTCAATACGTGATTGACCACCACCGTATTAGTAACTTCCAAACTGCAAATCCACTTTATTACCGTGCAGAACCAGTAGGCTGTACAAACACAGTTATTTACAAACTATTTAAAGAAAAAAATATCGAGATTCCAGCGCAAATCGCAGGGTTGATGTTATCAGCTATTATTTCTGATACCTTATTGTTCAAATCACCAACATGTACGCAAGAAGATATTGAAACGGCAGCCGCTTTAGCTGAAATCGCTGGCGTTGATTCATCAGATTACGGTTTAGCTATGCTAAAAGCTGGTACAAATCTAGATGATCTCTCATCAAAAGATTTACTTGATTTAGATGCTAAGTCATTCCCAATGGCTGACAAAACTGTTCGTGTGGCACAAGTTAATACGGTTGATTTCCAAGATGTTTTAAAACGTCAAGATGAATTAATGGCATTAATGACTGCTGAAAATACAAAAGAAAATTATGATTTATTTGTCTTAATTGTAACGAATATTATTGATAGTGATTCAACGATCTTAGCAATTGGATCAGGTGTTGCTAAAATTGAACAAGCCTTCAACGCTCAATTGGATAATCACCAAACTTTCTTAGCGGGCGTTGTGTCACGTAAGAAACAAGTTGTTCCACAATTAACAGAAGCATATACAAACTAATCCAAAACCGCTGTGTTTATTAAAAACATAGCGGTTTTTATAATAATATCATTAAAAATAAAAATATCTTAAAAAATAATATCTTCATTTCGAGATATATGTTATACTCTTAAGTGAGCACAGCTAGTGAGGTGTAAACAGCATGAAAATAGGTGTCTTATCTGACTTACATATTGACACAAATAGAAAGAAACTAAATAGAGGAGACACGTATGACCGGTTGCTCGCTCAATTACTCTACAATAATGAAATTGATTTACTACTAATGGCTGGTGATATATCATCGGATTACCAAGATAGCATTCAATTTTTAGATCAAATGGTTAATCATAGGGTTTCAAAGCTACTATTTGTTCCAGGTAACCATGATTTTTGGTCGATTCGTAATAAGGATACTGACACAGAGCGTATTTACCAAACCTTTTTACAAAGGGAGGATTCGCCTGTCGGCAAACCACTCTTACTAAATGACAAATGGTCAGTTGTGGGGAATCCAGGTTGGTATGATTATGGATTTGCCAGTCAAAGTTATACAACTGAACAATTTGAGCAGAAGAAATTGCGTATTGGTGGCTGGAATGATCGATTATATGTACAATGGAAGCAAAGCGATCAAGAGGTAGCAGAAGCCATGCGGCAACAGCTAGAAGTAGACTGCCAGTCTGTTGATGATCGTCAAATAATTTTGATGACACATATCGTCACACATCCCCAGTTTACCGTACCTTTGCCGCACCGGGTTTATGATTATTACAATGCCTTTTTGGGTAGTAAGAGTTATATGTCCTTGTATGAGGATTATCCAATCCGACATAGTGTGATGGGACATGTCCATTTTCGGAAAAGCATGAAAGAAGATGAGATAGCTTATTATTGTCAGTGTCTAGGCAATGGCAGACATTGGTGGTCAGATGATCCGTATACGGAATTAGCATCAACATTAGAAACCTTTATCATTGAATAGAGTGGAGTGAACAAGATGAGAGCTTTTCGGTTAGAAGGGCAACACTTTGTGGAGACCAAGGATAGTAATCAAGCAACCCTGATTTTGTATGATAATCCGTCTCAAGACGAAATGGATGACTTGCATCAAAAAGAAGAGATACCGCTGGATTTTATTACAGATAGCTTAAACCGCTATATGATTCCAAGAAAAGAAACCTTTCGCAATAGTCAGCAAATAGACATCCAATTGCTATTGTTTCTCTATCCTTTAATAAAAATTGATGAAACTAATCGACTTGAATATCAAACATTGCCGATCTCAATTATTACATTAGAAAAAAAGGTCATTATGATTTATTCAAAAGAACCCCCATTTCTAAAAAATGTTCTGAATAGCAACGGAAACTACGATGATTCTCTCTTTATTTTACAATTGCTCTGGCAGCTCACCAATGAATACATTGAGGCCATCACACGAATTGATGACATGATTGAAAATATGGAAGAAAACATCGTCCACACAACTCGGAATGAAGCCTTTTATAAAATGATCGCCATTAATAAAAGTCTGGTTTATTTTGAAACGGGTATTACCAAGAACCATGACATTATCGCTCATCTGTTTGATAACTTAAATGAAAGTAAGGGGTCAGACGCAGGTGAACTGTTGCATGACATCCGTGTCTTATCTAACCAAGCAAAGGTCATGCGGAAAGAATCCGATGAAATGATTAGTCATCTCAGTGAAGTGTTTTCAAGTGTGATTTCTAATAACTTGAATAACATTATGAAGTTTTTGACATCACTGACTATTGTTTTGACCATTCCGACCATTATTGGCTCTTATTGGGGCATGAATGTAGCTCTACCGTTTGAAGATGATGGTTTTGCATTTCTATTATTAGTTGGCGTCTCTATCATTCTCGGGATACTCACTGTATTTTGGCTAAAGAAAAAAGATTACTTATAACATATAAAAAGAGGAGTATTTTTATCATGACACAAGCATGGACGTTAGGGAAAGTAGCATTAAAAGTAAATGATTTAGAAAAAATGACACAATTTTACCAAGAAATTATGGGGACATCAATCCTTGCTCAAACAGATAACAGTGTAACACTAGGTGTGAAAGAAACCGGAGAGGCATTGTTTGAATTAATCAAAATTAATCCAGCAGCTGAGAAGAAAGTGACAGCGGGCTTATACCACCATGCGGTTTTACTGCCAACGAGAAGTGACTTAGGCGAATTTTTATATAACCTATTAGTTAAAAAGTACCCATTAGGTGGCGCAAGTGATCACGGGTACAGTGAAGCGATTTACTTTAACGACCCTGAAGGAAACGGTGTAGAGGTTTACGCTGATAAAAACCGTTCTGAGTGGGACGTAAGAGAAGATGGTAGAATCGAAGGTATTACCATTCAAATGGATGCAGAAGGCGTATTAGGCTCTGTTAAGAAACCTTTCTCAGGTTTGCCAGCTGGTACGATTATGGGACACGTCCATTTAACAGTTAGAGATTTAGTAGAGAACGGTGAATTCTATACGAATATAATTGGTCTAGGACTAAAATCTGACTATTTCGGTCAAGCTAAATTCTTTGCATCAGGAGACTATCACCACCATGTTGGATCAAACACTTGGGCTGGAAAGTTATTGCCACAACCAGAAGAAGACCAACTCGGAATGGCTTACTATACTTGGGTATTGCCAAACCAAGATGAACTGCTCGCTTTGAAAGGCCGCTTTGATCAAAATGGTATTTCATACGAAGAAGAAGCTGGTGTTTTAAAAGCTAAAGATACAAATGGTATTTTAATGCATATCATCGTTAAATAATGAATAAAAGGAGAGTGGGAAAAAAGGCGTTCAGCCCCGAATCACTGGAGCGAATAAGCGCAAGATGGTTGCAGACCATCTGAGCATGATTCGTGAAGTGGACGTCGGGGCTGCCTTTTTGAGCACATTTACGCTACATTATTCGGGTATAGGAAAGAGGCTGGGAGTTTTTTCCCAGCCCCTATTTTTATAACCAAGACCCCGAATACTGATGAATGCCATATGTTTCTTCTCCGGCGTTGATTTCTTGTGTCCAATAACTTTTTGGTGAAAAGTAGATACGGGGAAAGATTGTCACATCCATCACGGTCTGCTTTTCATTATTTAGTAAGAGACCATTTTCTTGAAAAATTTCAGTAATACGAATCACGTTGGTTGTTTCATCATAAGACCCATCATCATTGATGAAATGACGGTCATTATAATCGTCATAAAGTTGTTTGAAGGTCGGATGATTTTCTTTGGCAGCAATAATAGCCGTTGAAATGGTTGTTTCCACTTCGAAGCCCATAAAAGCATCCAATTTAAGTAGCGGATCAAGTGGTTTAATAATCTCCATATCTGTATCCATATAGATACCACCGTATTGTGTTAAGGCATAGAGTCGAGCAACATCAGAAACAAAAGCCCATTTTTTAGCTTGATAAGCTTCTTTCACATAATCGCCCATTTGATCAACATTAAAATTGTCTTCATTCCACACCATAACTTTGTAGTCAGGGCAGTATTTTTCCCAAGTTGCTATTATTTTTTCTTCTTTTTCGCCTAATGGATTGCCACCGAACCAGCAGTAATGAATAATTTTTGGTATCATATCACATGTCCTCCTTCTTTAAATTCTATTATTATTGTAACGAACAGCTATATTTTTGCCTAATCATATGCTAGATTAACGATCTGAGGTTGACATTCGCTTTGCTATCTATTATAGTTACACCAGTAGAATATCAAAACAATATGAATCAGAGGACGCGAAAACCATCAGTAGGATACGAAAGGGGAATTCGCCGAAGTGCCGTTCAGGTGCTGGGTCTATGCTGAATAAGTATAGGACTGTCGAGATAAAATGCCCATTTTATCTTTTGAAGCGCTGTTCATATTGGGGCAAAAGGACGATACCAATCGTGGGCCTTTTGCTCACGGTTTTTTTGTATTCTCAATACAAATAAAAGGGAGTCGTTTCGTATGAAAAAGAAATTTAATTATGCTGCTATGTTATTAGGATCGCTAGCTTTGTTAGCTGCTTGTGGTAATGGTAGTAACGCAGAGTCATCAGCTGCAGAGGATGATCAGTTTGTTGTTGGACTGGAGGCTGCCTATGCCCCTTATAACTGGACGCAACTAGATGACAGTAACGGCGGTGTTCCGATTGACGGTACAAATGAATATGCTGGTGGTTATGACGTTGAGATTGCAAAGAAAATCGCTGAAGGTTTGGGACAAGAATTAGTTATCGTTAAGACAGAATGGGATGGCTTAGTACCAGCTCTTCAAGCTAAGAAAATTGATGCCATTATCGCTGGTATGTCTCCAACAGAAGAAAGAAAACAAACCATTTCCTTTAGTGATCCTTATTTAGAGTCGCAATTGGTTATGGTAGTCGCTTCAGATAGTGACTTCGTTAATGCCACAAAACTAGCAGATTTTAACTCTGCAAAGGTAACGGCTCAGTTGAATACCTTCCATTATAATGTCATTGACCAAATTGAAGGTGTTAACAAGCAAACAGCAATGGAAAATTTCTCTGCTATGCGTGTGGCGCTTCAAGCAGGTGTGATTGATGGCTATGTATCAGAATATCCTGAGGCAGTAAGTGCATCAAATGCAAATAGTGATTTTAGTTTTGTTGAATTCGAAGATGGTTTCAAAACAAGTCCAGAAGATACGACAATTGCGATTGGCGTACGTAAAGACGAAGCAGATTTAGACAAAATGAATGCCATTTTAAGCGAAATCTCTGACGAAGAGAGACAAGAAATCATGGATGCTGCGGTTGCTAATCAACCAGCAGCCCAACAATAGTAGGAGCTGACATCAATTGAGTCATTTATGGAATATTTTTCAAAATAATGCACCGCTTTTCTTAAATGGTGCTTGGGTTACTTTATACATTTCAATGATCGGGACCATTATTGGTCTCCTCATTGGTCTTGTTCTTGGTGTGATTCGCACCATCCCACATCCAGACAAAGGCTTTAAACGCTACGCTTTAAAAGGTCTGCATCTTTTAACAACCATTTATATTGAATTCTTCCGTGGTACGCCGATGATCGTGCAAGCAATGGTGATTTATTACGGATCTGCCATTGCATTTGGTTGGGATATGAACCGTATTTTTGCCGCTATTTTTATTGTTTCGATTAATACAGGCGCATATATCACTGAAATCGTTCGCGGTGGGATTTTATCAATTGATAAAGGCCAATATGAAGGTGCAGAAGCAATTGGGATGTCTCACTTTCAAACGATGAGAATTGTCATTATGCCACAAGTATGGCGGAATATTTTACCAGCGACTGGTAATGAATTTGTTATTAATATTAAAGACACATCTGTTTTAAATGTTATTTCAGTAACGGAATTGTTCTTTCAAACAAAAACAGTATCAGGGATTAACTTTGATTACTTCGGGCCGTTTACAGTAGCTTGTATTTTGTATTTAATTATGACATTCTCGGTGACGCGTATCTTACGTTTTCTTGAGAAAAAACTAGACGGACCAACACATTATGATCTGGTTGGTGGTAATCAAAACCAAGTGATCACGTTAGATAAAGAGGTGCAAAGTTAATGACTTCTGTAATGAAAATTAAAGGGCTGAGCAAAAAGTTCGGCGAACGCGAAGTTCTTAAGAATATTAATTTTGAAGTAGAAGAAGGTAAAGTCGTTTGTCTAATTGGTGCATCGGGGTCAGGTAAATCAACCTTATTGCGTTGCTTAAATTTATTAGAAAAACCAACGACTGGTGATATTATTTACCGAGATGACAGTATTTTAGAAGACTCCCTAAATTTATTCCAATATCGTTCAAAAGTAGGAATGGTCTTCCAACACTTTAATTTATTTAATAACTTAAATGTGCTTGAAAACTGTATGACTGGCCAAATTAATGTTTTAAAAGTAAGCAAAGAAGAAGCTGAAAAAAGAGCCTTACACTTCTTGGAAGAAGTGGGTATGGGACAATTTATCCATGCTCGTCCTGCACAACTATCAGGTGGTCAAAAGCAACGTGTCGCTATTGCACGCGCACTAGCAATGGAGCCAGATTTACTGTTATTTGATGAACCAACATCAGCACTCGATCCACAAACGGTTGGAGAAGTGTTGCGTGTTATGAAACAGCTAGCAGATAAAGGGCTGACTATGGTCGTTGTAACCCATGAGATGCAATTTGCGCGTGAAGTAGCAGATCGTGTTGTCTTTATGGACCAAGGTGTTATTGCAGAAGAAGGATCACCTGAAGAAATCTTCAACAATCCGAAAGAAGAACGCACAAAAGAATTCTTAAGTCGTATTTTAGACTCACCATTCTAAATAAAGAGGTAAAACAGCCATTGCGACGATTGCAATGGCTGTTTTTTTGTTGATACAAATCAAAAAACAAGATAGTCAAATCCAATTATCCCGTTTATAATGACCATATTAATAAAGGGAGGTTAGCAATGAATCAAAAATTAAAGGGTATATTACTATCCGGGCTAGGCGGTAGTTTATGGGGAGCATCTGGCATTTTTGCCCAACTACTATTTAGCGATTATCAAGCGTCAAGTGAATGGCTGGTGAGTACACGTTTAACGATGGCTGGGTTATTAATCTTAACTTACAGCTCTATTCTTCGGAAAGATCCTATTTTTTCCATTTTTAAAAACAAGAAACATGTTTTGCAATTATTATTATTCTCATTAGTCGGTATGGTAGGCGTGCAATACCTCTTTTTCAAGGCTATTGAAGTAAGTAGTGCCTCTTTAGCAACGATTCTACAGTTTACAGCACCAATTTTTGTTTACTTATATACCTTAATTAGCCGAGAGAAAAAACTTTATGCTACTGAATTTGCACTCGTATTAGCGACTTTTTTCGGAGTCTTGCTTATCGTTACAAATGGGCAATTTTCTAAGATGTCGGTCTCGTTAATCGGTTTTACCGTCGGAATAGGGTCAGCAGTCGCAGTTGCTTTTTACAGCATCCAACCCCGTAAAATTTTAGCAGTATACGGCTCACCGATGATTGTAGGCTGGGGAATGCTAATTGGCGGACTGGTGTTTCAATTCATCCAACCATTCTGGCAACCAAGCTTTAGCTTAACCACTCATAGCGTCCTTCTTTTGACACTAATTATTGTGTTTGGGACTGCAGTTGCCTTTATTGCCTATCTTGCAAGTCTATCGTATATTGATCCATCCTTAGCCTCGATTATGACGGCCTTAGAACCCTTGCTTGCAGCTGTACTCTCAGTTGTCGTCTTTAAACAACAATTCGGCGTATTTGAACTAATCGGTATTGCGGTTGTACTCGTTTCCGTGCTCCTCTTATCACGCTATAAACCAAAAAATAAAGTAGCAGAGACTCTCGGCTAATAAAAAAAGAGCCAGTAGAAGGTGGACAACCACCAACTACTGGCTCTTTTTTTTATCCTGGATTAATTCCTAATGCGATTCGACCGAAGCGACTAATGCGTGTCATCTTCCAAGCAGGGCTCCACACAATTTTAACATCGACGGCAGTAATACCATCAATCTGCAGTAATCCCTCTTTTATTTCACCTGGAACGGATTCGATACAGTCACATCCAATGCCGGTAAAGGTCGTTGTTACTTCGCAAAGACCGTCCTCAGACAGTTGAATATCGTACACGAGGCCAAGGTTGTAAATATCTAGGCCGATTTCTGGATCAAAAATATTTTCAAGTTTTTTAATAATCTCATCGCTGCGTTCTTGAGCGCGTTCATTCATAGTGATTAATTCTGGCATAACTATCGATTCCTTTCAAACTTACAATAATTAATTTTCTTTATTTTTTCATGAAATACTCATTTTTGCAAGTAGATAATTTCATCATTTTTTCATATTGCACTGGCAGATTATTTTCTTTCTGTTAGAATATAATTAAAACCATATGAAAACACCATAAAAATAACCGAGCAAGAAAGTTGAAAGGAGTGTCTGTTAATGACAAGCGAACAACCAAAAAAAGATATAAGAATCCGAAGTAATGTGTATGACAGTGTTGTAAAATCACCTAACCGCGCCATGCTACGCGCAACAGGAATGGGGGATGATGAGTTTAAGCAACCGATTATTGGTGTTATCAGTACATGGGCAGAAAACACGCCATGTAACATCCATCTCCATGATTTAGGGAAATTAGCGAAAAAGGGTATTCGAACAGCTGGTGGCTGGCCCGTTCAGTTTGGAACAATTACGGTTGCAGATGGCATTGCTATGGGAACACCAGGAATGCGTTATTCATTACCGTCTCGTGATATTATTGCTGACTCAGTTGAAGCAGCAGTTGGCGGACACAACTGTGACGCCTTTGTCGCCATTGGAGGCTGTGATAAGAATATGCCGGGCTGTATGATAGCTATTGCTAACTCGCAAATCCCATCGATCTTCGTTTATGGTGGGACTATTGCACCAGGGAAACTAGATGGCAAGGACATTGACTTAGTATCAGTCTTCGAAGCAATCGGCCAATGGAATAATAATGATATGACAGAGGAAGAAGTACGTCGAATTGAATGTAATGCCTGTCCAGGACCAGGTGGTTGTGGTGGGATGTATACGGCCAATACGATGGCATCTGCTATTGAAGCAATGGGGATGAGTCTACCAGGATCCTCTTCGCACCCTGCGACAACAGAAGATAAATTAAAAGACGTGGAAGCAGCTGGTGAAGCTGTTTATAAACTACTCGAAAATCAAATTTACCCGCGCGACATTATGACTAGAAAAGCCTTTGAAAATGCGATTACCGTTGTTATGGCGCTAGGTGGATCAACCAATGCCATTCTTCACTTGATGGCGATGGCTCATGCTGCAAATGTTGAATTAACGTTGGACGACTTCAACGATTTCCAAGAAAAAGTTCCTCATTTGGCTGACTTGAAGCCAAGTGGGCAGTATGTTTTCCAAGACCTTTATGAAGTAGGTGGCGTGCCAGCTGTTATGAAGTACCTTTACGAAAATGGCTTTATTCACGGCGATTGTTTAACGGTTACAGGTAAGACGATTGCTGAAAACTTAGCAGAAGTCCCATCACTGAAAGAAGGACAACAAGTTATTATGCCACTTGAAAATCCAAAACGTAAGGATGGGCCACTTATTGTTCTTCACGGTAACTTATCACCAGACGGATCAGTTGCTAAAGTATCAGGTGTAAAAGTTCGACGACATGAAGGACCAGCCAAAGTGTTTAATACTGAAGAAGAAGCCATCCAAGCTGTTCTCGCAGATGATATTGTCGA
This sequence comes from Jeotgalibaca sp. PTS2502, assembly GCF_001975685.1. Classification (NCBI taxonomy): domain Bacteria; kingdom Bacillati; phylum Bacillota; class Bacilli; order Lactobacillales; family Carnobacteriaceae; genus Jeotgalibaca; species Jeotgalibaca sp. PTS2502. The sequence goes on along the minus strand of NZ_CP019433.1, from coordinate 673,991 downwards.
TGGCGATGTGGTTGCTGTTCGTTATGTTGGACCAAAAGGCGGCCCGGGAATGCCAGAAATGTTGTCACTTTCAAGTATGATTGTTGGGAAAGGTCAAGGAGAAACCGTTGCGCTTATTACCGATGGGCGTTTCTCTGGTGGAACTTACGGTTTAGTTGTAGGTCATATTGCACCTGAAGCCCAAGTTGGTGGCCCAATTGCGCTACTGAAAACAGGTGATACGGTTATTATTGATCAGGATACTAAAGAGTTAACAATGGTTGTTTCTGATGAAGAACTTGCTAAACGTCGTGATGCACTTGTCTTGCCAGACTTGCATTCTAGAGGTGTATTAGGCAAGTACGCTCATATTGTTTCTAGCTCATCTAAAGGAGCTATTACTGACTTTTGGAAAAAAGACGAGTAGTAATATTCACTTATAATTAAAAAAAGGTTAAAAAACATTGACACTTTGAATGAGTTAGATTAATATTATATTCACATTAGAAATTAATTAAATTTAGGGGAGCGGTTCTCATGGGAAACAATTGCATGCCAACAAACAATTTATTATTAATTAGCGTCATTAGATAGTGTTTGTATCTTCTCAACGGATACAGACACGTGAAACGAGAGTTTGTATCTATGAGGTGCTAATTTAGTTTGTTACGCCTGTATAGATGATAAAAAATCTAATCAGGCTATGCTCCCTAATTTTATGGACACATTTAAAGGCCTAGTTAGATTTTTATAAATCTAGCTAGGTCTTTTGTTTTTAATAAAAATGATTTAACCATGATAACGTTTAAGCTAACCAAGGAGGATGGAACATGAGTACAGAAGAAATGCCCAAAACAAAACGAAAGCGGAACGGAGCAGATTTATTTGTTCAATCATTAATTGACGCAGACGTTGAAGTTGTCTTCGGTTACCCGGGTGGTGCTGTCTTACCGATTTACGATGCGCTGTACCGTGCTAAGCCAAACTTCAAACATATTATGTGCCGTCACGAACAAGGGTTAATCCATGGAGCAGAAGGTTACGCTCGCGTAACCGGTAAACCCGGTGTGGTTATTGCAACTTCTGGTCCAGGCGGAACGAATTTAATTACTGGTATTGCGGATGCTATGATCGATTCACTACCAATTGTTATTTTTACTGGTCAAGTATCAGCTGCTTTTATTGGATCGGATGCCTTCCAAGAAGCAGATATGATTGGTTTGACAACACCCATTACGAAGCATAACTATCAAGTTCAAGATGTTCATGATTTACCAAGAATTATTAAAGAAGCTTTTCATATTGCGACAACGGGTCGTAAGGGTCCTGTTGTGATTGATTTACCTAAAAACGTTGCAGAAACTTTTTTAGACACAGATGAGTTTGATACTGATTTTTATCTACCAGGCTATCAGCCAACGGTTTATCCTAATCAATTGCAAATCCAGCGTTTGATGAATGGATTAAAAGTAGCTGAAAGACCGCTATTACTAGTAGGAGCTGGTGTGAAGTTTGCGGAAGCCCACAAAGAGCTCTATGACTTTGCGGTTAAACACAACATTCCTGTTGTAACGACACTTCAAGGTTTAGGTGCCTTTCCAGAAACTCACCCGCAAGCATTAGGTATGGGTGGGATGCACGGCAGCTATGCCGCTAACAAAGCCATTCAAGCCTGTGACTTTTTAATTAATATTGGATCACGGTTTGATGATCGTCTGACTGGGAATCTAAGTAAATTTGCGACACAAGCAGTTGTTGCTCACATTGATGTTGATTCAGCAGAGATTGGTAAAAATGTCCCAACTAAATATCCGATTGTATCTGATGCCAAAGAAGCCTTGATTAAACTCTTGGAAATTGATATTGATCAACTAGATATTAGTGATTGGGAAGCTGAAACGCAAACCAATAAAAATGACTACCCATTCTGGTACCAAAACAAAGAAGATAGCATTTCACCGCAATGGTTGATTGAAGAAATCTACCATGCGACTGAAGGTAAGGCAGTAGTCGTAACTGATGTGGGTCAACACCAAATGTGGGCAGGACAATTTTATAAATATGACCAACCCCACAACTTTGTTACGTCAGGTGGTCTGGGTACAATGGGCTTCGGCCTTCCAGCTGCTCTAGGCGCCCAAATTGGCCGACCTGGTGAAACAGTAGTTGCTATCCTTGGTGATGGTGGCATTCAAATGACTAGTCAGGAACTAGCGACTATTAAGGACTACGACTTGCCTGTCAAGGTTGTTATTGTCAATAACGAATCACTCGGAATGGTCCGCCAGTGGCAAGAAATCATCTATGAAGAACGCTACTCCGAATCACTTCTTGGAGGAGGCAGAAACCCCGACTTTGTATTACTGGCAGAGAGTTATGGCATTAAAGGGGTTCGCATTAGCCAAGAAGCAGAAGTGAAAGCTGCCTTAAGAGCTGCTTTTGATGAGGATGGCCCGGTTGTTATTGATGCTCGTGTCACACCAGATGAAAAGGTATTTCCGATGGTGCCAGCCGGAAAAGGAAATGATGAAATGATGGGAGTGAAGCCGCCATGCGACGAATAATTACAGCAACTGTAAAAGACTCAAGCGGCGTATTAAACCGTGTTACCGGCTTACTTGCTAAACGAGGATTTAATATTAATAGTATTACTGTAGGTGGGACCGAAACAGCTGGCGTTTCTAAAATGACCTTCGAAGTAAACATTACCTCTAGCATTCAATCCGAGCAAGTGATTAAGCAACTAAACAAGCAAATTGATGTGATTAAGGTGGTCGACATTACCGACCAACAAATTGTTGCACGCGAACTTGCTTTAATTAAAGTCAGTACGACACCAACTAACCGCCACGAAATCTATGGTGTGATTAATCCTTTTCGAGCGCGTGTGTTAGATGTCGCGAAAGACTCACTGACTATTGAGGTCACAGGTAAAACCGATAAAGTTGATGCTATCATCGATCTCTTATCAACCTATGGCATTAAAGAACTGGCACGAACAGGTATCACTGCCTTCCCAAGAGGGAAAAATAAATAACCGTTAGCTATTTTATTAAAAAACAAACAAACAGGAAAAGGGGAATTCAATTTATGGCACAAGTATTTTATGATAAAGACGTTAATCAAGGACTTTTAGAAGGAAAAACAATTGCAATTATCGGCTATGGCTCACAAGGCCATGCCCATGCACAAAACTTACGTGATAGCGGGCATAAGGTTATTATTGGCCTTCGTTCAGGTAAATCTTTTGATAAGGCAAAAGAAGATGGCTTTGATGTAAAATCAGTTGCTGATGCAACAAAAGAAGCAGACCTAGTTATGATCTTACTACCAGACGAAAATCAAAAAGCTGTTTACGAAGCAGAAATTAAAGCTAATCTAGAAGCGGGCAATGCCCTTGTCTTTGCTCATGGCTTCAACATCCATTATGGCCAAATTGTTCCTCCAAGTGATGTGGATGTTTTCTTAATTGCACCTAAAGGACCAGGACACCTTGTTCGCCGTACTTATGAAGAAGGCGCTGGCGTACCTTCTCTTGTCGGTGTATACCAAGATGCAACAGGCCAAGCTAAAGAAATTGGAATGGCCTATGCAGGTGGTATTGGTGGCGGTCGAGCTGGTATCTTAGAAACGACTTTCCGTGAAGAAACAGAAACAGATTTGTTTGGTGAACAAGCAGTTCTCTGTGGTGGGGTATCGGGTTTAATTAAAGCAGGTTTTGAAGTTCTAACAGAAGCAGGCTATGCACCAGAGAGTGCCTATTTTGAAGTATTGCATGAAATGAAATTAATTGTTGACCTCATTTACGAGGGTGGTTTAGAAAACATGCGCTACTCCATCTCAGATACCGCTGAGTGGGGGGATTATGTTACAGCACCGCGTATTGTTACAGAAGAAACAAAAAATAATATGCGTGCGGTTCTAAAAGATATTCAAACCGGTGAATTTGCTAAAGATTGGATTTTAGAAAACCAAGCAGGACGTCCGAAATTCAATGCCGTTAAACGTGCTGAAGTTGAACACCCAATCACTGCGGTAGGAAAAGAATTACGTGGCCTAATGCCATTTATTGGAGACTCACTCGTTGACTAATCTTTCCTTGGCAAAAGCAATCGCTTAGAAAGGATAACCCATGCGTAAACTGATTTCGTTAAAGCAAGTGACCTGGACGAGACACGGATATGATATTTTAGAGGATATTAATTGGGAAGTGAACGAAGGTGAACAATGGGCTGTCCTTGGGTTGAATGGATCTGGTAAAACGTCTATTTTAAATATTGTGACGGGTTACCATTTCCCAACTTCTGGCCAGGTTCAGGTATTGGATACAACCTTTGGAGAAGCTAGTATTCCTAAAATGCGTGAACGTATTGGCTTTATGAGTAGCTCTTTAGAAAAATTTGGATCGACCTTTAATAAACAAACGGTTAAAAATGTTATCTTAAGTGGTAAATTTTCTTCAATAGGCGTTTATAGTAACCAAGTTATTTCTAAAGACGATCATGAGCGGGCGGATGAAATTTTGAACACCCTTCGTATTGCCTACTTACGAGAGCAAGCCTACCGCCATCTATCACAAGGTGAAAAGCGGCGGGTACTCATTGGCAGGGCATTAATGAACCAGCCTGATTTATTAATTATGGATGAACCGTGTTCAGGGTTAGATTTATTATCCCGAGAAGACGTACTCGATATGATGGATGCCATTACTGCTAACCATTGTCACCTTGTTTATGTCACACACTATATCGAAGAAATAACCGATGTCATTACCCATGTCTTACTCGTAAAAGACGGTAAGGTTGTTGCAAAAGGTAAGAAAGAAGCGTTAATAACGGATGAATGGTTAAGTGAAACCTATAAAATTCCTGTCCGCGTGCGGTGGGAGAACGGTCGACCATGGATTACCATTGATCGAAAAAAATAGAAACGAGGAAATAACAATGAATAAGACCGATTTAAAGGAAATGAACACACAGCTTATTATTAGCATCATTAGATAGTGTTTGTGTCTGAACGTTAGATACAAACACGTTAAAACGAAAGTTTGTATCTATGAGGTGCTAATCATTGTTATGCCCAAGTAGATGCTAAAATCTAATTGGGTACGCTCGCTTATTTTATAACCAGCTAAAAAGACCCCGTTAGATTGTATGGATAATCTAACGAGGTCTTTTTATAGTTGAATAGAGAAGGAGACGTGATCGTATGGAAAATCAATTAACGTTAGAAATGGTTCAAGATGCTTGGGACTATTTAAGAGAAGAATATGTGACCCATAATACACCTATGGTTACCTCTAGCATGACGGACGATCGAGTCAATCGTCATGTCCATTTTAAAATGGAGAATCAGCAAAAGACTGGATCATTTAAGTTGAGAGGCGCCAGCTACAAAATTCATAAGTTAACAGCTGAAGAATTAGAAAAAGGCGTCATTAGTTCAAGTGCCGGTAACCATGCACAAGGCGTTGCCATGGCCGCTTACCGCTTAGGGGTACAAGCCTCAATTTTCATGCCTAAGACAACCCCCCAAGCAAAAATCAATGCGGCTACTGGTTACGGTGCAGAAGTCATTCTTGTTGGAGATAGCTACCAAGAAGCAGGAGACGCGGCACAAAAGTATTATGAAGAGAACGATGTCACTTATGTTCATCCTTACGATGACTACTATATCATGGCAGGCCAAGGAACGATTGCGTTGGAAATGCTTGAACAAGAACCAGATCTGGATATCATTATCTGTCCTGTGGGTGGCGGCGGCTTAATCAGTGGTGTCTCACTAGCAGCTAAAGCCATCAAGCCGAGTATTAAGGTCATTGGTGTCGAAGCAGCAGAAGCTGCCTCCATGTACCATGCCTTTAAAACAGGCGAAATCAAACGATTAGATACCGTTGATACAATTGCTGAAGGAATTGCTGTTAAGGAACCAGGCGAAAAGACTTATGCTGTTACAAAGCAATACGTTGATGATATTGTGACTGTCACAGAGGAAGAAATTGCCGATGCTATTTTATGGATGTTAGAGCGTAACAAAACTCTCGTCGAGGGAGCTGGAGCAGCCTCATTAGCAGCCTTATTAGCTCATAATGACCGCTTGCCACAAGGAAAAAATGTGGGACTAATTGTTTCAGGCGGTAATATCGATTTAGGTTCTATGCCAATGATTCAAGGTGTAGCTCGTGGATTAAAGAAAGCAGTTCAAGTAAAGAGCCGTACAGGCGAAAGATAGGAGAAAAACAATGTATAAGTTAGAATCAAGCCGTGCTCCTGAAGCACTCGGACCTTATTCACAAGCGATTGTTACGGGTGATTTCGTTTTTTTATCCGGACAACTAGGGATTAATCGAGAAAAAGGAGGACTGGAAGAAGGGGTGGAAGCCCAAACTCGTCAAGCCTTTAAAAATATTCAAGCTGTATTAGCAGAAGCTAACCTTCATTTAAACCATGTGATAAAGGTTACGGTTCTGTTAAAAAACATAAATGATTTTTCTAAAGTGAATGCTGTCTATGCAGAACACTTTGAACAACCATATCCGGCTAGAAGCGCGTTTGCCGTCAAAGATTTACCTGCTTCAGCCCTTGTAGAAATAGAAGTAATCGCTTGTTTAAAGCGATAACAAATGATGACAAAAAAATACAAATAACAACATATTAAAACAAGGTTCCTAAGCGTTAACATAGGGAACTTATTTAAGGAACATGAGAAAAAAACGCATTGGAAGAAGGGTTGATAGTTCAAACAAAACAAGTACTTAAAAACATTGGTGCAGTTTTAGCAGATGAAAAACTAACGTTGGATGATTTTGCGAAAGTAAACCTTATTCAGCAAGAAGCGCCTTTGCGGGTAAAGACATTCCTGCAGGTGGACTTGTGGAGATTAAAGTCACTAGGAAATAATTTTTCTGGATATTTTCTACTCATCGATTATGAAGTTAACACAAGAGTAAATACTACTCCAAATCACAGCTTTGATACGAGAAAAATTTTTGGTGGAAAACATGTGGATTAAATTAGAAGTGAAGACTTTTTGATTGTTAAATAGATTTTACTTTGAAATTGGTTTTTAGTGTCAAATAAAAAAAGAATGAATTATCCAATAATTTCAGCTAAAAAAGAAAATAAAGTTTTATCGGTATCATTTATACGAAAAGTCTCAAAATTCTCACCTTTTATCCCATTGATATTTGATGTTTTAATAGAATAGAGCAACGTTCAAAACAATTATCATTATTGTGAATGAAGCGACTGGATAATTTTTAAAATTCATTTATGCTTCTAAATTTTTATACACTTATTTTAAACCATTAAGTAAAAATGGGTATTAAAAGAGCATGTACGACTATATTTAACAATTTCAAAATTTTGTTGCCGTAAAAGCGGTAAATTCAAAAATTACATATTTATTGACAAAAAATATAAAGAAATATATAATTTTTATTGAGATAGGAATCTTAGTATTTATTCTCTTAAAGTTTTGCCTAAGAGTATTTGCTAAGATATATCTTAAGATTATATTTTTTGAGAATGGAGGTGTGTTATTATGCAGATTAACGTAGTTAAAGAGCAAAAAGAACAGGTAGCAAAACCATTTGGTGGAAGCCAAAATGGAAACGAACAGAAAAAGAAATAATACAGTAACTGTGCCATAAATCAATAGGCATTGGACAAGACGTACTCTCTTGCCCAATGCCTATTGATTTATGGTTAGTTGAAATTTAAAATAGATGTAACTATTAGTTGTGGAGGAGCAAAGATTATGAGATATGATCCATACGACATACCATTAATTAATGAATTATACAGTTATCAAAACGATAACGATAGGGTGATTTCTTCTTTTTTTTCAGGAGAAATCAAGGTGTTTTATTGTGAACCTACTCTTCTTGAAGAGGTATTATTATATGTTGATGGAAATAATACCTTTGAAGAAATTGAAAATATATTTAAAAATAGATATTCAATTGAAGAAGTAAGTAATTTTCTACTAACTATTTTGAATGAAGGAATTATAAAGATAACTCAAAATAATTTTACAACAAAAAAAGTACCAAGAATGCTAGTGATAGGAGATGGTGCTTTTAGTAATGAATTTTATAAAATTAAAGAATCTTTTCGTACAACTACTCTTAAATTTCTTGAAGATACTTTTATTTATGATTTTGATGTTGCTATATTTGCTCCATCCGATTGTACATATACAGATTTATTGAGTGTAAATAAAAAACTATATAATTATAATAAGCCTTTTGTCCAAGTTAATTTTAATGGAATTGATATTATGGCAGGACCGCTAGTTATACCAAAAAAAAGTGTCTGCTTAGAATGCATTATAAGCTCTAAACTCAAAAATATAAACACTCATATTCCTTGCGATGAAAAGATAGAGATTAATGATTTAAAAAAACTTAAATATTCATATAACATTTCTAGTGCTTTATTTGAATTTCATGAAAGCGTTATACCTCACTTGGCTAATAAAGTATATGATGAAATAACAATGTATTTTAACGGATTTTCGTCAGAACTTATAAACTGCCAATACTTCTTTAAAACATCAACTTTGTGTGTAGACAAAGTTGAAAAGTTGCCTACCACTTACTGCGATTTTTGCAAAGGCATTAATAAAAATTACATTAAAATTGATACGGAGACCAATTTAAAACAAATTTTAAGCACAAACTCTCCCAACTTATCATACGATACCATCAAATACCAAACTGGCGGCATTCGTTCGAAAAGCGAAAGTGAAACAAAGGAAATACTAGACACAGACCTTAAAAAATTAGGATCTAAAATTAGAATTGAGTTTGATGATGGTAATCCTTTTAGAGATATTGCACCTTCTTTTAGCGCATATTTTGATGAAATGAGTACATGCGATTTACCATATATTCTAAAATCTGATAGGGGGGCCGGCAAAGGTCTTACAAAATCTCAAGCTTATTTTTCTGCAGGTTTTGAGATGATAGAGCATATTAGTAGACAATACACAGGTGACATTCCAATCATTGCCGCTAGATACAGAGATATAAAGAAATTTGCTATAGATATGCCACACTTAGCTAGAACGATAATGAACACAAATACTGCTTACGATAAGTTTGATGAAAATATTGAAACTGATTGGGTTGTTGCAACTTCCCTATCTGGTACAGGTAAAAAATTAGTACCGGCTTTTTTAGTGTTTATGTTTGACGTTGAACTTAAGGGTACATTGTTCGGAACAGCATCAACTGGAGTTGCGTCAGGTGCAACATTAGAGGATGCTATATTACATGGGCTTTTTGAGGTCATTGAGCATGACGCTTGGATTATAGGTCAAGCCAACCCGTATACATTGCCTATAGTTGACTATACAAGTTCGAGCAGTGAAAAAGTTAAAGAAATTGTAGCAAAGGTTAAGTCAATGGGATATGATATCATAACACGAGACTATACGAATGATTTGACAATACCTGTATTTAGAACGTATATAACAAATAGAGAGGATTTTTCGCAATATTCTTATAATGGTTTCGGATGTCATGTATCATCAGAAATAGCGCTTGAACGTTCTATTACAGAAGCTGCACAATTTTGCGATTCTCTTTTTGGCGGTAGTGAATCTAGCTCAATAACTAGAAATGTTTTATCTTCAAGTCTAGTTAATCTTTATAATCAACACTTTGTTGTAAACAAGGATGTGCTAGGAAAAACAGATGGAAAAACATTAATAGGAAAATCAGTTTTTGAATTTAACAGCTCCTATGATCTTATTCAAAAAATAACGAGGCTGATTAAGGAAAAAATTGGTGGAGATGTCTATTATGTTGAGTTAACCAAGCCGGGTATGAATGTTAAAGTTGTGAGAACCATAGTAACTGGCGATATCCAAAGAATGAATCATCCGATAATCTCAGCTAGCCCAAGATTGTTTGAATTTGGTGTTAGATGTGGTTATAGTGATAAAAAGACGACATATGAAGAATTATTTATGGGGAACTATCAGCATTAGTATCAATATTTAGTAAAAAAATTATAGAGCGGGGCATAATTTAATGTTAGAAGCAAGAAAATACAAATGGATTGATGTACTGCGTATTCCTTATGAAATTTCTCCATTATTAATAGTGGCTTATGTTTTTTTGGAACTCATACAGGCTATAATATCGACGTTTGTGGTTGTTTACGCAACATCATTTTTTGTAGATACTGCTTTTGCGGTATTTGCAGATAAGTTATTAGTAAGTACCATATATGCTCCACTTGGAGTCCTTCTAGGTGTTGTTGCCATAAGTAACATAATTGATAATTTTTTTGGGGTATTGCAGTCAAGACTAAAAATTGTCATGGAACTTAAGCTTGAACCTGCTATCTTAGACACACAGGCAAGTCTGAAATATAAATATATTGAAGATTCTAATACTAGGGAACTAGTAGAGCGTTTATCTGAAGGTATTGTGGTGAACCTACTAAGTGGTGTACGTGCCTGTGCTGTAATTGCTCGTAGTATTGTTTCTATAGCTGCAATTTTGACTTTAATTTTGGCACAGGTTTGGTGGGCAGCCATATTAATTGCCATTTTAAGCGTACCTTTGTTTTGGATGTCACTGAAAGCTGGTGGTGAAAATTACGATGCTTGGATGGAAGCTTGGCCTTATGAACATCGTTTTAGCTATTATAGCGATGATATATTGACTAGTCGTGAAGCTACACAGGAGCGTACTCTTTTTGGGTATGCCGACTATATTGTAAATCTTCATAGCAATCACTTTGAAATAGCTAGAAAAATACAAGAAAAAGTAGGCATTAGAACAAAAATAGCTATAGAGGCTACCGGTATTTTTATGTCAGTAATTGCTTTACTCATATCATTTACTCTTATAAAGCCTGTTATAGCTGGAACTTTAAGCCCAGGTATGTTCATGGGAGTTGTTTCCGCTGTTTTTTCAATGGCTACAACCATTGGAGGGACCTTACAAGAGTCAGCAAAAGACCTTTCATATGCTAAAAGGTGCATGGATGATTTGACGGTATTCATGGCTCTAGATTTACAGGATGGTGCAACTGATTTACCTGATAAAATACCACCTGTTTTTGAAAGTCTATCATTTAAAAATGTGTGGTTTAAATATCCAAACGCAGAACACTACACCTTGCGCAATGTATCTTTTGATATTCAGGGCAATAAGCATTATGCTTTTGTTGGTGCAAATGGGTCGGGGAAAACTACCATTATTAAGCTTCTAACGGGGCTATATGATATGTATGACGGAGAGATTTTAATTAATGGAAAAGAACTTCGTACATACGCGACATCTACTTTAAAGGCAATATTTTCAGTTGTGTATCAAGATTTTGCTCGATATGAGGTTTCACTTAAGGACAACATTGCACTTGGTAATGCTTCAAAGGATGTAAGTGTGGAAGAGATTCATAAGGTTACTGATAAGGTTGCCTTGACTGACACAATTGCAAATTTGAAAGATGGATTATATACACCTCTCGGAAAAATTGACAAAGATGGTTTAGAACTATCAGGTGGACAGTGGCAAAAAGTAGCGATTGCGCGTTCCTTAATAAGCCCGGCACCTATCAAGATTTTAGATGAGCCAACAGCTGCCTTGGATCCAATTGCAGAAAGTAGAATTTATCAAGAATTTGAAGAGCTTATGAAAAGGAAAACTACAATCTTTATCAGTCATCGTTTAGGTTCTACCAAGTTGGCCAATGAAATTTTAGTAATAGATGGTGGAGAAATCATAGAAAAAGGAACACACAATGAATTAATTAAAATGAGTGGCACATATGCTAATATGTTCGAATCGCAGAGGAGGTGGTATGAATGATGAAGAAAAAAACCAAGTATGGAATTGTATACGTTGTGTTTCGATCTATTTTACAGTATATCAAGACATCCAAAGGTTGGGCTGTTTCAGAACATTGTGTTGCAGTACTCAGCTCTCTTTCGTGGATAGTAGGTATTTTTTTCACACAAAAGTTATTTGATTTAATCACTGAGGCGAGTAGAGGGAATGCTAGTTATTCACAGGTTGGGGTTGCACTAGGCACAATGGCAGCTATAACGATAGGTCAACAGGTACTTAGGGGCATTGATAAGTACTTGCAAAGTTATGTATCATATAAAAATGTTGGTAAGTTTATGTCAGAACTTATGCTAAAGCTTAGTCGTGTATCAGCAGAACATTTTGAAGATCCCAACTTTTTGGATAACATAGATAAAACGAAAAGGTGTATAGAATATGAGGCGTTAGGAAGTTTTTCTAGCAATTGCTTACGTCTGTTCACATATTATGGTGTTTTTTTTGCATCTGTATCCATTTATTTTTTTGAATTATCGCCTCTACTCCCTTTAATAATTTTTCTGTCATTTGTACCAGCGATTTTGGGTCAGTTATTTCAGATGAAGGTGTTTATAGGGTTAGAAAATGAAAGTGCGCCTCTTCGTCGTCAGTATAGCTACTACAAAAAAGCTATATCAAGCCAACAGACTTTTAAAGAAACTCGTATACTAGGGGCTTTTGATTTTTTTAGGAACTTCTTCAGTAACACATTGTTACTATTGTCAAAAAAGACGTGGAAAGTAGAACGAAAAGCTGCTTTTATCCGATTAATTCTTAGTTTGGTGTCATTTATTGGATTCGGAGTATCAACTATAATGCTTTTTAATTCTGCGATGTCTGGAGAGATTAGTATTGGTACCTTTGTAGCTATTTTTGGAGTACTTTCACAAATTTTTTCCATGGCTGAGGAACTAGTATCAATACAGGTTAGTCAAGGTAGTGAAACGATAGGTAAAATTGAAATATACTACAGATTGATGGATATGGAAGAAATGGATGGAAAAAAGGCTGTTGTTGATTTTTCAAAAGGAATTGTAGCAAAAGATGTCAATTTTACTTATCCTGGAACAAGTGAAATTGCAGTTCAGAGTGCAACGATTACTATCGCAGAGGGTGAAACAATTGCAATTGTGGGCGAGAATGGTGCTGGCAAATCCACTTTGGTACGCCTTCTTATTGGACTTTACCGTCCCGATAATGGTTTAGTAGAAATAGGTGGACAAAATAGTAGTAATACACACCCCGGTTCAATTTTTAGAGATATTTCGGCCGTTTTTCAAGATTTTTTGTGTTACAAGATGACATTAGCAGAGAATATAGCTATCAGTAATACGAAGGAAATTCGTAATCATGATAGCATACAGAGAGTTCTTCAAGATTGTGAATTTTATGAAGACTCTGTCACACTTGATACAATGCTTTCAACGGAGTTTGGTGGTATTGATCTTTCTGGAGGACAATGGCAACGAATAGCAATAGCTCGCGGGCTTTATAGAACAAATAGTATCATTGTACTTGACGAGCCAACCGCTGCTGTGGATCCAATTGAGGAAGAACGAGTTTATAACCAATTTAAGCGTTTATCCAAAGATAAATGTTCTATCCTTGTAACACACCGTCTTGCTTCGGCCAAGTTTGCTAATCGAATTGTAGTAATGGACAAGGGGAAGATTGTTGATATCGGGTGTCATGACGAATTGGTTGAGCGTAAGAGCAAATATGCAACAATGTGGGAAGCACAGTCTGCTTGGTATGTGAATAGAAGTAGTTAATTATACGAGTTCTGAACAACATAGTTCAATTTGTACTGTGGGTAGTTTTTGAAGGCTATCTTTTAAATTTTTATACCTCTCTTTCCTTGATAAGAATAACTCATGTGGTTTTGTTACTGATACTCTTTTTGGGGTTACCGATATACAAAAATGAACCAAGCAAATTAGAGTTATCACGTTCAGACGAAAAAATAGAACTCTATCTTTGGATTGCAAGCCAAGAGTACTTCAAGAAAGAAGAAGGTCAGTCGCTATAATCTACTTCAGGGGTAAGCATGCCTCTGTTGCTAAAAGTTATAAAAAAGACTTGGTAATAAAAGGACATAAAGTACCTAGAGTTGGATGAAAAACCAGCAGAAGAGCAGATTGAATAAACGTTTTACAGGGGAGTACTACTAACGAAATAAATATAAGAAGCCAGAACATCTTTCGTAAATTGATGTTCTGGCTTCTTATATTTTTAATGAATATATTCATCACATTTTGGATTTCTTGGGGAGCAAATATTTCTTCCAAAAAAGATAATCGAATGATGGGCTTGATTCCATAAGTCACGGGGTAAGATAGCTGTGACGATCTTTTCTATTTGAAGGGGTGTTGCATTTTGAGGCACGATCTTGTGGTGCTTGCAAACACGAGAAACATGGGTATCTACTGGGAATGCCGGGATATCGAAACCAACACTTAAAACCACATTAGCTGTTTTGCGGCCAACACCGGCTAATGATTCCAATTCAGGTCGTGTATGAGGGATTTCACCGTTAAATTGTTCGACTAGTTGATTGGCACATTGATAGATGTGCTTGGCTTTATTACGGTAGAGCCCAATCGTCTTAATATAAGGTTCAATTTCCTCTGGTGACGCTATTGCAAAATCCTTGGGTGTCGGAAAACGTTCAAATAATACGGGTGTGACTTTATTAACCGCAATGTCAGTTGTTTGAGCGCTTAACAGAACCGCAATAAGTAATTCAAAATTATTACGATAAGTTAGAATTGTTTTAACATCAGGGTAAAGCGCAATAATCTGTTCAAGTACATCTCTTGCTTTTTTCTTTGATAATACCATTTATAATCACCTATATTGTTTTTTGTTGATACTATTATAACATAGCTATTTACAAAAAATAAAAGACGTTTTACCTGCAAACAGAAGATGGCAGTATCCGTGGTAGAATGGTTATAGATTTCCAATAAATTAAATGAGTCCCTTGTTAATGCCCTTATTAGTGAATCTTTCTAAAAGATTCGTTTATAAGGGCATTTTTGTTTATAATTCACTTTAAAGGCGATTTTATGTTATAATGCCCTAAAGAGGTGATTATATGGGAAATCAAAGCTTTATTGCCATTATTGGCGATATAAAAGACTCCAGGCATTTAGAAAATAGAAATAAGACTCAAGAAACGTTCAAGGGTGTACTTGACCATATCAATAATAAGTATCAAGCTAATATTGCGTCAAACTTTATGATTACACTAGGAGATAGCTTTCAAGGGCTCTTGCATCCAGAAGCAGACCTGTTTGCTATTTTATTTGAACTAGAGTTAGCCATGTCTCCCGTTGACTTCCGTTTTGGAATAGGTGTGGGGCAAATTACGACGACAATTAACCCTACTAACTCTATGGAAATGGATGGACCGGCTTATCACTTAGCTAGAGAGATGATTGAACAGATCGAGGACAGTGAACGAAAGCACCATCAGCCAGAAACAAACACTCTGATTCGTTTACAAAAGGATGGTTCCAATGTTGAAATAGCCTTAAATACTATTCTTTCACTGACGACGGCACTTAAGTCGAAATGGACTGACCGCCAAAAAGAGGTACTCTATGCCTATGTCAATCAAGCTGAGAATCAGTATCATGCAGCAGAAGCACTAGGTATTGGGCAATCCAGCGTTAATAAAGTCTTAAAAGCGACCAGTTACTATAACTATAAGAATGCCCTTCAACAAGCAACACGTCTATTAAGGGGGACAATCACATGCTAAAAGATGTCTTCCTACTCTTATTAATGGGTCATTTTTTAGGAGATTTTTATTTCCAATCCCATGCGATAGCCAAAACAAAAGATAAAGACAAAGGCGCATTATTCACCCATTGCAGCATTTACGCTCTCACGATGTTTATGCTAGCAATACTCTTATTCAGTTGGTCAATGCTAGTGACTGTCTTTCTACTAGCGATCGCTCACTTAGTCATTGACTCCGTTAAACACAGGATGAGTCGTCGCCGACTGACAACCTATCAAAAAGAAGCCCGCTTATTTGTTATTGATCAAATGCTCCATCTCGGTTGTATCGTTCTAGCAGTTATTGGACTCAGTTTTATCCAGGAGCCATTTGAGTATCTGCCTATCTTAACGCGCTTTTTTAGTCAGTTAGCGATTCAACCGACTGAGCTGTTAGCTTGGGTGGTTATGCTGCTCTTTATTATGCAACCAGCTAGTATTACCATTAAAAAAGTTTTATATGTTTATCGACCGATTCCGGATACAAGTGAAGATGACGAGGGCGTACCGAATGCCGGCTCCTTAATTGGGATATTTGAACGTTTATTTATCTTTTTGATGCTATCGGTGAGTCAGTACACCGCAATTGGCTTTATTTTAACGGCTAAATCAATTGCTCGATACAATAAAATTTCTGAAAGCCCACAATTTGCGGAGTATTACCTATTGGGGACACTACTTAGCAGTTTACTTGTGGTCATAGGCTATCTTTTAATTTTTTAATTGCCAATAATACTCGCTTAAATAAAGTGACTAGCGTTATAATAGAAAAAGATAAAGGAGTGTGGAATGATGTTTGAAAAAGAAACGACAGTCTCCTTTTTAAAAGAGTTGCTGTCTATTAATAGCCCAACTGGCTATACTAAAAACGCTATTGATTTTCTAAGAGAGCGTATTGAAGCATTGGGATATGAAACAAAGACAACACCAAAAGGGAATTTACTCGTTGAAGTAGCAGGTAAGGATACGTCAGTAACGCGTGGACTAAGTGGTCATGTGGATACATTAGGGCTAATGGTTCGTTCAATCAATAGTGATGGGACTTTAGCACTAACCAAACTAGGCGGACCACTAACGCCAACATTAGACGGTGAGTACTGTGATATTATGACGCGTTCAGGCAAGGTTTATAGTGGAACGATTCTATCAAATACACCATCTATCCATGTTTTCCCAGATGCAGCAACAAAAGCAAGAGACGTTGATAATTTGGTAGTTAAGATTGATGAACGTGTTAAAACAAAAGAAGACGTTCAAAACCTTGGCATTCAAAACGGTGATATTGTTGCTTATGATCCTAAAGTAGTTGTTACTGAATCTGGATTTGTAAAATCACGTTTTCTAGATGATAAAGCATCAGTTGCCTTATTAGTGAGTTTATTAAAACAAATCAAAGACAAGACTATTACTCCAGCGACAAATCTAACGTTTATTTTCTCAACTTATGAGGAAGTTGGGCATGGTGCGTCCTTTATTCCTGAAAATATTACGGAACTATTGGCAGTCGATATGGGTTGTATTGGATTAGATTTAGCATGTAGCGAATACGATGTCTCTATCTGTGCGAAAGATTCATCTGGTCCTTATGACTATGAACTAACGACTCATTTAATTAACCTTGCTCAGAAAAATGAACTTAGCTATGCGGTTGATATTTATCCTATGTACGGCAGTGATGCATCAGCAGCACTAAGAGGCGGGGCTAATATTAGAGCAGCGTTAATTGGGCCTGGTGTGGCAAGTAGCCATGGTATGGAGCGGACGCACGTGGATGCTTTAGAAAATACCTTTAACTTATTAGTCGCTTACATCCAAAACTAAAGAAAAAACCGTCAGACATTAAGCCTGGCGGTTTTTTTGCGTATAACCAATAAATAATGGGGTGAAAATGGAGGTAATGATGGATGCAAGTAGAATCTGTGAGTTGGCTGCTGTTACTTCAGCTTGTAAATGAGGGAAAACCTCGGCAATCGTTGGCGCAACCACAGTTGATATGCCGGCAACTGTCATCATTGCTAGAGCAGAAATCCCGTCTTTTTTTAATATAAAACGGTCGACTAGATAGAGAGATGACATGATCACTATAAATATTAGTGTCAGTAGCAGACCTGGTAAGCCTGCAGATAAGGCATCTTTTAGATTCATCGATTGACCCAAATTCCAACCTAAAAAAGGGTAGTAATGCCCCAACAAGTGGACCAAATAGTTTCCCAATAGCTGGGTCTAAGTTTCCTAAGATAATCCCAATGAGGAATGGCAAGAGTACTGAAACAATCGGCATCCAATTCAATTCCGTTAAACTAGCATTCGAATAAAAGAGCATGAAGACAATAAGGGGCAGCATCGGGAGTGTCACAGCTGCAGATAGACCCATAATTGCTGAATCTTCTTTATAACCGTAGTTGTCTAAAATAGACACTTGGACAGCGGGGTTTAAACTGAACATAGCCCCGACAAAGGCTATTGAAGAAACACCCAAAAATCCATCTGTACCAAATACAGCTAAAAAGGCAAAAGACAAGATAAGTGCAATTATAACTTTGGTTAATAGTAAAACGCCTTGGTGCTTGAGTAGTCGTTTAAGTACTTTAATATTAATGCGTGTTCCAGTAGAAAATGATAATACGGCTGAAATAAACCCAGTTCCAGAGCTTGTTAGCAACGACTCAGTTAATCCTCCAATATGAAACAAATTCGGCCAAAAAGTGAAAAGTATCATACTCACAATCAGTGGGAGTAAAAACGTTCCAGCTGGTATTTTATTTATGGCTTTTAACATTTAACATCATCCTTCCCATAAAAAAGCTCATCTCATTCTATTATACGCCTTAATAAGAATGATTTCACTCAACTGTCCCTTTATATAAAATAGTAGCCATTGAATGTGATATTAATGGCTACTGTTTTATTATTTCGTTAAAATACGGCTAGCATTAAGATAGGCAAGTTTCTCAATTCGCTTATGTGGCCATTTATGTGCCTCTAAGCGTTCAAAGAGTTTTGGCATATCAAGCGGAGACGCAATCTCAAACTGTCCACTCGTACCGTCAAAATCAGTCCCAATTGCTAGTACATCCTCACCACCATAGTTATATAAATAATCCAAGTGGCGAATCATATCAGAAATGGTAGAGTCATCACCAGATCCTCTTAAAAAGCGAGGCGAGATGCACAAACCAACTACACCGCCTGAATTGGCAATTCCCTTAATATGTTCATCAGTTAGGTTACGCGAATGATGAGCAATAGAACGGGCATTAGAATGAGTAGCAACGACAGGTTGTTTTGAATATGCAAGCACATCGCTAATACCACCATCATTGAGGTGAGACACGTCGACTGTTATACCCAATTCATTCATATACTGAGTTGCTTCAATTCCAAATCGTTTTAACCCTTTTTGGTTGAGTTCCGGATCTAAACTGTTAGGATAACCAAAACAGTTTTCATGATTCCAGATTATTCCCATCATTCCGAATCCCATTTTATGAAGCATATCAAGATTATCAAGCGAGTTATTGACCGCACGAGCATCTTCTAGTGTTAAGATAGCTGAAATCTTGCCAGCAGCTTTATTCTTTTGAATATCAGCAGTGTTTTTCGCCCAAGCCATATGTTCATGGTTTTTTTCCATCTCTTTGTTAAGACGATCAACAGCTTTTTTGATATAGGCGATATCTTCTTCATGATTTTGCGGGCTAAACTCAGGATGAATCGTCATCTGATCAAACTGACCATCTGGCAGCCAAACCGCAAAACACTGAGCCAATGCATGACCAGCTTGAAGTTTTTGGATGTTAATATGAGTATTCTCAACATCATAGAGTGATGCTGCTTCGCCAGCTTGCATGAGCGGTAAAATGGTATCTGCGTGTAAATCAATATAATTCATGGTTATCCTCCTAAAACAAATTAACACCAACAAAGGCCCAAATGATGATACAAATCACTAGTGGGGCGATACTTAACCAATTTCCTTTTAACATTAATTTCGTGTTTGACGATTGGGCAATGCCAAGCTGACCAATCATGTTAGAAGTCGGGTAAATACTACCAGTTAAGCGTGTTGCGGATAAGAGCGAGATGGCAAACATCTGCAGAGGAAGACCAGATGACTCAATCATCGGTTTAAACATATCAGTAATAATTTGTAACTCTGCCACCGCAGCAGCTTCGACACCCAAGCCACCGACAATCGCTGAAATTAACATAACAGCTGGTGCGCTAATATTGGTAAATGTCGTTTGAAGGAGTTCAGATAAAGCCTCAAAACCGCCCGCAGCTGTGACCATTTCAAGTAAAACATCAATCGTAATAAAAATGAGGAAGAGATCTGCCATACTGGCAACACCTTCCACAATTTTTTCTTCTGCTACCTTTGGATGAATGCGGCCGAAGAGGGCAACAATAATCATTAAAATAATCATGACGATAATCGCATAATTTGTTCCTTGACCAGTTACTACACCAAAGACAACAAGCGCTAAGAAGGAGACAATAAAGGCAATAGTTGCTTGACGTTCTTTAGAACTAACGACAAACTGATCAAAATCAACAGCTTGCGACAAATCATAGTGTTCTTTGCCTTCTGTTTGCTTTTGAATATGGATGGATGCAAACCACGTACCTGCTAGCCATAATAGACCAAACGGCAGTCCTGCGAACAACATATATTCACCATATGACATGTCCGTCAACTCTAACATAGCCAATGTAACACCTGTTAATGGCCCCCAAATTAAACCAACTTCACCTGCATTTTTTAAGATTAAAGCCGTAGCTGTCGGCGTTAAACCAATACTAGCTAAAACAGGAATAATAATAGGTGCAATAATGGCATTACCGCCACCTAATGTGCCCAATAACCCACAAATGATAATCGAAATCACCATAAGGGCGAAGCGAGCTTTGTTTTTCGAATTCACTTTTAACCCTTTAACAATCCAATAAACTAATGTCTCAGTAATACCACTGGCGTTCATGAGACGGCCAAGAGCAGCCCCTAACATAATAATAAATCCAATTGTCGCCACAAAAGACCCTAAACTGCCTGCAAAATCAGCAGCCAACATACCTAAGTCATGGCCAATTAAAATCGCGCCAATAGCAATCCCAATAATCGTTGCTAACAAATTACTTTGATTCATAAAAATAAGGACAATATAAACCACTAAAGGTAATAAACCTAATAAAGAAGGGGATTCTACCAGTGCATTCACTCCTAATTCCATCTTCATTCTCCTTTCAAAATTAAAATAGTATTAGTCGATTATAGCATAAGACTAAAATATAACGCGGAAGTTAAGGATGAAATGTAGGAGATTTTACGAATATTATAAATAAACCTTATGTTTCTATAATAATGATGTTATATAAAAAGTGTTATAATACAATAAGAGCTAACAGGAGGTTATAAGAGTGAAGATAAAAATGTTAGTATCTCTGTTGCTTTTGTTTTTGATTACGAGTAGTTGGCTTATCTATAGAGAAAATCCTAATAATAGCTATAGAGCACCAGGAACATCAGTATTGATGATCATTACTATGTCAACAGTATTTCTGCAACATACTCGTCTATTATTTTTGATGATAACGATGGACACTATAAGAGCTTTACAGATTTGCTTGTTAGATTAAACTGGGATGACAACTACATAGTAGCCAGCTATCTTGTTGAATTGAATTCTAGAGAATTGAACTATCTTATTCTTAATAAGGATACTCACGAAGTAACAACTTATTTGACAGTTAATGATTTTAAAACAGCTATGGCTGAAAAAGACATAAATTTAAATCTCAAAAGAAAACATGAATTTGATTGGTTTTAAATCTGTGATTTTGGAGGAGAGCAATGAAAAAAAGAATTGATTATATTCTAAATAGGCTTGATTTAAGCACTGTTTTTAAGTGGAATATGGGTTTGCTGATTGTTGGTATTATTTTACGATTAAACTTCTTCCCAGCTAGTGGTATTGATTTACCTGAGGAACAAGCAAAAGAAATTTGGGCTGCAGGATCTATCAATTATCCTTTAGGGAATGTGCTTGTTTGCTGTTCGTTTATAGTGTTTATTTTGATTTTCGTAGCTTACATTTATAAAAAATACAAAAATAAGGAGAAGAGACTGTGAAAAAAAAACGAAGATAACTATTGCTCTATCTTTGCTAGTGATTATTTTAAGTGTTTGGTTTTGGGAGAATAGCAACCAAAAACACCCAATTTTACTTGGATCTTATCAATCAGAAACAATGCCGCCAAATATTTATATGTTGTCTTTTGATCGAAAGGGTAGGTATGAAGTTTATTACAATTCGGAATTAGTAGACGAAGGGACTTTTAGTGACGTTAATAATACTGAAACCTACATAATAGAATCATCTTCAGAAAATCAGCTTATTGTTTTGTTGGAAAATAATGAATTTTATTACTATGCACCTGACAATCAACTATTCTTATTAAAAACTTAGATAAAGTTCCAACAAGCCTAAATTAACCTGAGAATTAATTTAAAAAGTATTTCTTACATATCGTTTAACAACAGGGTTATAGGTAAAATTTGAATGAAAATAAATGTGGAGGGAACTAACAAAAACAACCATTTCGATTTTTCTTTGAAAAGATTAATACAACAGATTATGCCAGCTCCTGCCATTGTCCACCATACTGTATCAAAAAACACATATGGCAGAGAAAAACTGTTAGTAAAATATAGTGTCAATACAACCATATGAAGAACGACTATAAATCCATTATTTAATTTCTTTTTTTTAGATTGACGATAAAAGATACAAAAAATATCACTAGTGTTGCATTAAAAAGTAATGATTGTTAATTGATGAATTGTTAACTTAATCACAAGTTGTTTTCGTAAATTTTCACAAAAAAGTCAATTGCTAGCGCAAGGGATGACTTTTTCCAGAAAATTTTAATGTTATTTTGTTTTATCCACACCGGTTTGCGACAATCGACACTTAATCTGGCTCGAATAGTTTCTTAAAGTACGTATACGGTTCAAATTGAACCGACCGTAACCGTCTCAAAATTTGAAATGATGTCTGTTTCAAATTGAGTTCGAGCTTTATAAGTAAAGTCAGTAAGTAAACGATCATTGCCAGACATAACTGATTAGCCACGCCATTTTCCGATTTTGAGAAATAGGTTTTGATGGTCATGTGCTGCTTGATATGTTTAAAAAACAACTCAATCTGCCATCTTGACTGATACATTTTTCCTATCTCTTCCGCCGGAAGATCATGGCGATTGGTGACAATGCGTAGATTAGACCGTCCTTTTCGGCGAATGGTCACCAGTCGAAAGCGGCTAGTGATGTAATTTTGTTTCCCCAGTGCAACCAGCTGGTCACTAATGACATCGGATGATTCGGATGTATCAAATGCGTCAAGAACATGCACAATCGTATTTTTCTTCACTCGTGTGACAAAGAAGTAACCATCCCAATGGAGCTGATCGAACCGTTCAAAGTCTAAGTAGCCTCTGTCAAAAATGTAAGTCGCTATTTGTTTTATACTTATCCATGTGTAGTCCTTTGTATTGGTCTTGGATAAGTCATCCATCTCCATTATAAAGAATTTTTTTATACCATGAAATGATTAATAGTTTAATGCAACACTAGTGGTATATACTATAAAAACATGAAAGGCTTATCAATGTTTGCTATAATCAAATGGAGACTATTAAACAGGAGGACATACGGGGAATGTATAGTTGGTTAAACTATACATATTCAAGAAAAAGATAACTCTTGAATACTATATATGATAGTAGTAACAATATAATCAACGGGGGTAATCAATATGAAAGAAAATTTATTAAACACTATTTCGGAGATTCAAGCTGAGGTTGAATTTTCAGGATCTATACGCGTTGAACAAAACGACGAGATATTACTGGAACAAAGTTATGGCTATGCAAATCGTTCAGATAAAGTGGGGAATGGCTCTGCTACTCGTTATGGCATAGCATCGGGGTGTAAATTATTTACCGCAATAGCGATATGTCAACTGGTTGAAGACAATAAACTCTCTTTTGACTCCAAGTTGAGTGAGTGCATAGAATATGAGCTGAAAAATACTGATAAAGAAGTAACCGTTCATCATCTGCTTACACACTCTTCTGGAATAGCAGACTATTTTGATGAAGATACAATGGATGATTTTGAAGAAGTCTGGATAACGCGTCCTATGTACCACATTAGGCGGTTAAAGGATTTCCTGCCCTTATTTCAGGATGAGCCTATGAAAGCAAAAGCAGGAGAGGCTTTTCAATATAATAATGCCGGCTATATCTTGTTAGGTTTGATTGTTGAACAAGTAAGTGGGCTGGAATTTTCCGATTATATTCAGAAAAACATATTTGATAAAGCAAATATGAATGATTCAGGCTACTTTTCCTTTGATTCTTTACCTGAACGTACAGCATTGGGTTATATCGATAATGATGACGGAACATGGAAATCAAACATCTACTCAATGCCTGTAAAGGGTGGTTCAGATGGGGGTGCCTATATAACGGCGAATGATATGTCTAAGCTGTGGAGGTCTCTCATGAATTTTGACCTTTTAAGTGAAGCGTATACGCACAAGCTGTTATTTGCGCATGCACAAGATCCTGAGGATGAAAATAGCTATTATGGTTATGGAATGTGGATCAAGAAAACTTCAGAAGATACTGTTCTGAGGTATCACATAATGGGATATGATCCGGGAGTGAGTTTCCATTCTGCCTATTATCCGGATTTGTCAGTTTGTTCAGTTGTTTGTTCAAATGAATCTGACGGGGCAGCCGATATAATGATCGGAATAGAAGAAGCATTATTAAAAGAGAATAGCTAAAGTAAACAGCAGAAAGAGTACAAACTCATCATAAGAAACACCCACTGTCTTTCAAAAAGAAGATAGTGGGTGTTTTTGCATATTAATTTTCACTCTTTTTAACTTGACTGCTATTCTGCTTCAGCTTACTGTGTCTTATATAAACAATCAGAATGACCCCGACCACTCCGGAAAGAAGATAATTTAATCCAAATTCAATATCCCAAAACGAAAATAAAAGAAAGTTGGCAATAAATAAATGGATTGATTATCTGATCTTTGAGAGTTTGATCTGTTAGCATATAAAGAAGCTCATATATAAAAAGATTAATCGATTGGAGTTCTAAGGAGTAATCTGATGGACTATTAGTGATTTTGAATGCTGTCATCAGACAGGATCAAGCTGTTGTTTGCTAATATTAGTTATAATGATGCGATAATTTAAAAAATAAGATGTTAAATAAAATAGTTGCAAACATTATAATATCTAATGAAATATTAGCTATAACGAATGAAGAGGCTACGAATAATTAGTTGTTACTATTATTTTTAATCTTTTAGTTTACATAATATATATTATACAAAGTTATGTATATAGTTAATCTACTTAATAACTAACTTAAAAAACCGTCATTTTTATCATTTTGATGTCTAAAAACACCTTTTAATAAAAATAACGGTTTTTGAAATTTTTGTGATGGTTTATTTGTTTAATAAATCATTATTTTGCATCGTCTTGATTGCTTCTAATAAAATATCAGTTGCGATTGCTGCTTTTGTTTTTGTTTCAATATGAATCGCTTCTTTATCAACTTGGAAAATAATGACTTCGTTTGTATCCTTGTTAAAGCCTGCGTGTTCTTTAGACACATCATTAGCGACAATCATATCTGCATTTTTGCGTTTAAGCTTGCCTTTAGCATATTCTTCAACGCGATCTGTTTCAGCTGCAAACCCAATTAAAAACTGCTTATTTTTTTCTTGTCCCATTGTTGCTAGTATATCTGGGTTTTCTTCTAGTAGGATTTGTAAGTCACCGGACTTTTTCTTAATCTTATGGTCAGCCTGGTTCTTTGGTCGGTAATCAGATACTGCTGCAGCCATTACGACTATGTCCGCTGTATCAAAGTCTGCCATCATGGCAGTTTGCATCTCTCTAGCGCTTGAGACGGCTTTTACACGGACTCCGAACGGATGTTCTAATGATGAAGCTGTTACTAATGTGACATCGGCTCCTAGGTCTCGGGCAGCCTCTGCAATGCGGTGCCCCATCTTTCCGGATGATTCATTGGTTAAGTAGCGAACCGGATCAATCTTTTCTCTTGTTCCGCCTGCTGATACGATGACCTTTTTGCCAATTAAAGGTAAGTCGGTTGAACGGTCAACTAATAATAGATGAGCAGCTTCAACAATCGCTTGTGGTTCAGGCATGCGCCCTTTCCCTTCGTATCCTTCAGCTAGGAAACCTGTATCAGGTTCCATGATCTGGTAGCCGAATGACTCCAGCTTTCGTAGATTGGCTTGAGTGGCTGGATTCTCAAGCATATGTTGGTTCATAGCCGGGACAATTAATCGTGGTGCTGTAACGGCTAATAGAACGGTTGATACGGCATCGTCTGCAATACCATTGGCCATCTTTGCGATAGTATTCGCTGTTGCGGGTGCGATAACGGCTAGTTCAGTCCAGTCTGCAAGGTTAATGTGTGAAACAACCTCAGGATGCTTCTCATCGAAGGTATCTACCATCACATCATGTTTGGATAAAATTTGAAGGGTTAATGGCGTAATAAATTCAGTTGCACTCTTAGTCATCGCAACACGAACGTCGGCGCCCGCTTTAATAAATTTTCTAACGAGGTCTGCTGACTTGTATGCGGCAATACCGCCAGTAACAAAGACCGTTACTTTTTTACCTTTTAACACACTATCATCTCCTATATACAGGCATCAATCCACATACCTATGTATGATCATATTTTATTTTAACATACTATAAAAAAAAGTACCGTTCTATTTGAACGGTACGGCAGTTAATCGTGTATGCTGGTAATCACCAATTATTTTAGAAACAGGACATTTCTGGTGAGCGCTATTCATGAATCGCTCTGTTTCATCTATACTAGCCCCTTCGATCGCTACATAAGCATGCAGATCAAAGTAGAAACCAATACCATTTGTTTCTCTCTCGTAGTCAACAGCAACCTCTACTCTACTTTTTGAAGTCAACCCTCTACCATTTAAAAGTGCTTGAATCGTAGCGTTTAAGCAAGTTGCCCAAGCTAAACCAAATAATTCTTCTGGATTCGTCCCCTCTTCGTCTGATAAAGGACTACTAACCATAACCTTCAAACCGTCTTTGATATAAGCTTCTCCGCTTATACCATGTTCATTGACGACTTCAGTATGGAACAGTGAATCACTCATTGCTTTCAGTACCTTCTTCACCAACAAAAACCACTTGATTATTGTCTAAACTAGCGACTCTTGCTAATGATTCGATACGAATACCGGTTTCTTCAACCCAACGGCGTCCTTTTTGGAAAGATTTTTCAATTACAATACCAATACCAACAACATCAGCTCCGGCACTCTTACAGATTGATAAAAGACCTGCCACAGCTTGACCATTTGCTAGGAAATCATCAATGATTAACACACGGTCTGATGCAGTTAGATAATCTTTTGAGATAGAAATCTCATTTGAGATTTGTTTGGTGTAAGAGTAAACGCTAGTTGTATACATATTATCTTGTAGTGTTAAGCTCTTATTTTTTCTTCCAAATACAACAGGAACGTCTAGTTCTAAGCCAGCAAATACTGCTGGTGCAATACCAGAAGTTTCAACCGTTAAAATCTTGTTCACGCCTGCGTCTTTAAATAGTTGAGCGAATTCATCGCCTAGAGCCTTCATAAGTTTAGGGTTAATTTGGTGGTTTAAAAAGTTATCAACTTTAAGGACGCCGCCTTCTAAGACTTGTCCATTTTCTCGTATTTCTTGTTCTAGTAATTCCATTGAGCGATTCTCCTTAGTCTATTATGGATATATCTTAACATTAATCAGTTAAATTTGGAACATAGAATGATTTTAATCGTTTTAAAAGCTTATTTTCAAACTTTGAGGGCTAGTTATTTATTAAAAAACGTCAAAACACGAACAAATAAAAAGAAGTTAGGATTCCTCCTAACTTCAATGGTTATACTAAAACATCATTCATTGCGAGTGATTGTAATTCAGCAAAGACAGCTTCTGTCGTCAATTGTTCCTTCTCTGCTTGAGAATAGTCTTTGACAATTTGACCATGATGAAGGACTAACATGCGGTTACCATAAGTTAATGCGTCTTGTAAGTTATGGGTAATCATAATACTCGTTAATCCCATTTCTTTCACTTTTTTATCGGTCAGTTCTAGAACAAGTTTAGCTGTTTTAGGATCTAAGGCAGCAGTATGCTCATCCAATAACAGAATATCAGGTCGTTTCAATGTAGCCATTAATAACGCAATTGATTGACGTTGTCCGCCTGATAATAGGCCGATTTCTGCATCCATACGTCTCTCTAGGCCTAGTCCAAGTGATTGTAATTGCTCGTGATAGAGTTGTTTTTCTTCTTGGCTAATACCGATTTTTAAGCGACGGCGCTCGCCACGTCTATAAGCAAGAGCTAAGTTCTCTTTAACCGTCATCCGTGGAGCTGTTCCCATTTTAGGATCTTGGAAAACACGACTAATAAATGGCGCCCGTTTTTCTTCTTTTAAATAGGTAATCGTTTGGTCATTGATGGTAATCTGACCGCTGTCTGGAAAGAAATAGCCTGAGATAGCATTCAATAAGGTTGATTTTCCAGCACCGTTACCACCAACCAGTGTAATAAAGTCGCCTTTATTAACCGTTAAATTAATATCTTGTAAAGCCTTCACTTCATTAATCGAACCTGGGTAGAATGTTTTTGAAACGTTCTGTAATGTTAAAATTGCATCTGTTTGAGTCATTCTATTTCCCCCCTTTTCGAGCATTCTTCTTGCTGTATTGCCAGATATAGTATTTTTCTTTTATCTTTGGTAAAGCAAGGAAGATAGCTAGCATCGTTGCTGAGATGAGTTTGAAGTCATTTGGATTCAAACCAGCTTCAAGTACTAATACCATAATTAAACGATACAAAACGGATCCGACTACTAAACATATTAAACGTACTGTAAAGGTCACATTTGAAAAGAGTACCTCACCAATAATAATCGAAGCTAAACCAATAACGATCGCCCCAATACCCATTTGAATATCGGCATAGCCATTACTTTGCGAGATAACAGCACCTGCTAAAGCAATAATACCGTTGGCCATCATCAAACCAATTGTTTTCATGGTATTCGTTGAAATACCTAAAGAACGTGCCATCGCTTCATTATCGCCAGTTGCAATTAAGGCTTGTCCAAATTCTGTTTTAAAGAATAAGGTATAAATAGCAATAATAACCGCAACGAATAGTAAACCGATTAAAATGGTATCTAAGTGTCTTGGTAAGTTAATCGCTGCCAACTTAGAATAAATAGTTTCCATTCCTAAGATATTAAGGTTTGCTTTTCCCATGACTCTTAAGTTAATGGAATAAAGACCCGTCATAGTTAAAATCCCAGCTAGTAAACTTGGAATATTTAATTTTGTAATTAAAAATCCCGTTACGGCGCCTGCTAGAGCACCTGCGAAAATGGCGATAAAGACGGATAGAAATGGATTCAATCCTAAGGTGATACATTGGACCCCAACGGCTCCTCCCAATGTAAATGTTCCTTCAGTAGACATATCTGCTATATCAAGGACACGGAAACTAATATACAGTCCTAATGCTAACAAACTCCATATTAACCCTTGCGCTACAGCAGAAACTAACATGTTCATACGGTTATTCCTTCTTTCTATTCGATAATAATGGCAGATTCTTTAACGGAATCTGGCACGTTAATATTTAATTGTAAGGCTTTTTCTAAATTTAAAATCGACTCTGTTTGATTAGGTAATTGAATAGCGTATTCAGCAGGATTTTCACCCTCTAATACAGCAACTGTCATTTGTCCAGTTTGCACACCTAGGTTGTATTGATTGAGGCCAACAGTAGCTAGTCCCCCCTCTTCAACCATTGTATCAACAGATGGGAAGACTGGAATACCATATGAATCAGTTACTGAAATAAGTGTTGCCGTACTTGAAGCAACGGTATTATCAAGTGGAACCCAGATGGCATCCACATCTTTAGCTAAAGATTCAGCTGTTTGCGCCACATCATTTGTAGATGTGATTGTTTTCGTAATGACTTCGATACCCAGTGACTTCGCAATCGCTTCAGCTTCCTTAGCGGAACTCATTGAGTTATCTTCTGAAGAAGAATAGAAGAAGCCGATTGTCTCTATATCAGGTAGCAAGCTTTGAATCAACTCAAACTGTGCTTCAACTGGAATTTTATCACTCACACCGGTAATATTTTTACCAGGTGCCTCTAGTGATTCAACTAGGTTTGCTGCAATAGGATCGGTTACCGCTCCTAGGATGATCGGAATATCTTGCGTCGAATTCGCTAGTGTTTGAGCAGCTGGCGTTGCAATTCCTACCAAAACGTCGGCATCATTAGCAATAAAGCGATCAGTCATTGACTGTAAGTTAGCTTGATCACCTTGGCCATTTTGCAAATCAATCACAGCTGTCTCGCCGTCCACATAGCCAGCTTCTGCCAATTGATCAATAATACCTTCTGAAATGGCATCTAAGGCTGGGTGAGATGTGAGTTGTAGAATACCGATATAAGGTAAATCTTCTCCAGAAGTTGAAGAAGCCACTGATTCCGTTTCAGAACCGCTGCCACATGCAGCTACCCCTAAACCTAATAGTAATGTTGCAGCTGATTTTAAATAGTTAGAATAATTTGTCATTTGTAATACCTCCTAATAATGTGTATTAATGATAAGAAAAAAACTGCCATCTGAATGACATCAGGGCAGTCTTCTTAAACAGAAACCGCCACATAGACTATAAATTGGTCTATGTGGCGAATAGTTATATTCAGTATTCCACATAGATACATTCAGATAGCTCTGAGGTTGTATCTATGGACAGTTAACGTGTCACCAAAGAAAACAACCTACTCCATGTGGCTGTGCCAGTAAAAGTTCATAAAGTTTGTTTGATTCAATGCTTTTGACATGTTAACGTCTCCTCTACAAATTTAATATACTCATACTATCGTTTAGAAGATTAAAAGTCAATAGCAAAATGAGAAAAAAATGAGAGTAAACAGTTACCTTTAACTGCCTACTCTCACTATCTCAAAATAGCTCGTTGTTAAATCCCCCCGAACTATCAACCGCTATCTTGATGATGTATGACTATAATTATAAAACAAAGGATTATAAGGTCAAGCGACGAAAGAGAGAAACACCCCTTTATTTGGTAGTGAATAGAGACGAATTTGGCGTGTTGACAAAAATAATGAAAAAAATGATTGAATGATCAGCCATATGCTATAATTAAAGGGTTAGAAAGGGAGGTTTTCTCATGTCTTACGATGGCATATTTACCCATATTATTGTTAATGAATTAAAAGAAAAAATTGAAAATGGTCGAATTAGTAAAATCTATCAACCATTTCCGCATGAACTCTTATTAACGGTTCGTGCTAATAGAAAAAATCAAAAATTATTATTATCAGCCCACCCTTCTTATGCGCGTATCCAATTAACAGAAGAAGGTCTATCTAATCCCGACCAAGCGCCTAACTTCTGTATGTTTCTAAGAAAAAATATTGAAGGTGCCTTGATTGAGGAGATTAGCCAGTATCATAATGACCGGATTGTGATATTTAAAATTCTGCGCTTTGACGAATTAGGTGACCGCAAACACGTCAACTTGGTCATTGAACTAATGGGCAGACACAGTAACATCTTCTTAGTTGATAATGAAACCAACAAGATTATGGATTCGTTGAAGCATGTCCCAGCTTATCAAAACTCTTACCGGTCAACTTATCCAGGTGCAGACTATGTCTTACCACCCCATCAAGATCGTTTGAATCCCTTTGAACCGATTCAAGTCGAAGATACTATTGAATCAGCTAAAGACATCCAGTCTCGCTACCAAGGGATTGGTCGAGATAGTAGTGAAGAAATCTTTCATTATTATCAAACCAGTCATCCTGTCATATCTGATGCAGTAGCTCACTTTGTTAGAGCTGTGCAATCAGGAAAGCCCACCCTTTTTACTTCTAATAAGGGAAAAGAAAGCTTTACCCCCTATCATTTTGAAACGATTGAGGGAGAAGCTAGAGAATGGGATAGCCCGAGTGCCTTGTTAGATCATTACTATCAGCATAAGGCGAGTCGTGATCGCATTCAGCAAGTCGCCTCTGATTTACTGCGTATTATCCAAACTGACCTTCAAAAAAATAAGAAGAAGTTAGAAAAATTAGAGGATTCCTTAAAACGAAGTGAATCTGCGGATGACTACCGCATTAAGGGAGAAGTTTTAACGGCTTATCTTCATCAAGTTGAAAAAGGTAGTAAGCAAGTTAGCTTACCTAACTTCTACCAGGATGATGAGGAATTAGTCATTGACCTAGACCCGTCATTAACGGCTTCTCAAAATGCTCAAAAATATTTTAGTCGTTATCATAAGTTAACGACTTCAGTGAAGTATGTAAACGAGCAAATAGAAAAAACAAAAGAAGAAAATGACTACTTAGACTCGATTGAAACGCAAATTAATTTGTCCGATCCACAAGATTTAGAAGATATTCGTGATGAATTAAAAGAGTCTGGTTACTTGAAGTCAAAACGATCTCAAAAAAATAAAAAGAAAAAAGTCAGCAAGCCACATAAATTCCAATCAACAGATGGCACGTCTATTCTAGTCGGTAAAAACAACACACAAAATGATGAATTAACCCTTAAAAAAGCCCGAAACAATCATTTCTGGCTCCATGCTAAAGATATTCCAGGGTCACATGTGATTGTTGAAAGTTCTGCGCCTTCTGAAGAAACCTTACTAGAAGCAGCGACTATTGCGGCTTATTATTCTAAGTACCAGCAATCCGCTAACGTACCGGTTGATTATGTCGAAGTAAAACACGTTAAAAAGCCAAACGGTGCCAAACCTGGTTTTGTTATTTATACTAATCAAACAACTTTGTTTGTCACACCATCAAAAGAATTTGTCGATCAACTTAGACAGTAATAAAAAAATCGCTCGTCCATAATGGATGAGCGATTTTTTTATTATTTAATAGCATCTGACCAAGCTTGAGGATCGTTGCTCCATGATTGAAGTAGCGTCAATTCATCTTCTGTAATTGCCTTTGTATCATGAGCCACGTTTAGAAGGGTTGTATAGTTCGATAATGTGTCGATACGATAACCGCTGGCAGCAAAGTTATCTTTCCCCTTTTGTAATTCGTAAGAGAAAATAGCAACGCAGCCCAAAACAACAGCCCCTTCGCGTTCTGCAGCTTGAGCAGCTTCAATCACGCTACCACCAGTTGAAATTAAATCTTCAACTAAGACAATTTTTTGCCCTTTTTGAATGCGTCCTTCGATTTGATTGCCTTTGCCATGGTCCTTTGCTTTCCCACGAATATAAATCATGGGTAAATTCATGACTTGTGAAATAAAGGCAGCATGTGGAATACCCGCTGTAGCTGTTCCTGCAATCACTTCAACATCAGGATATTTTTCTTTAATTAAATCAGCTAAGCCATTCGCAATTTGTGTGCGAACATCTGGTACGCTAATGGTAATACGATTGTCGCAATAAATCGGACTTTTTAAGCCTGAAGCCCATGTAAAGGGTTCTTGGGGGCTCAAGCTAACAGCTTGAATATCGAGTAGTGATTGGGCAACTTTTTCTGCAATTGTCATGTTATTACGCTCCATTCCATTGTCTATTGATTGTATGATAGGCTTCTACCGGATTGTCTGCTTGAGTAATCGGTCTACCGACTACGATATAAGATGATCCCATTTCACGTGCCTTATCAGGTGTGGCAACACGTTGTTGGTCTCCTAGGCTAGCACCTGCTGGGCGAATACCGGGTGTCACACATAAAAAGTCTCTTGAAGTTGCAGATTTAATGGCGCTAGCTTCCCAGGCAGAACAAACGACACCATCCAAACCAGATTGATGAGTTGTTTTTGCGTAGTTGATAACACTATCCATTAATGACACTGGGATGAGCTGTTGGGTTTGCATAGCTAACTCGGTTGTTGAGGTTAACTGTGTAACGGCAATCAATTTTGGAACGGTCGAACCAGCTCGTGTGCCATCGATAATGCCTTCTTTAGCGGCTTTCATCATTTCTGATCCACCGGCAGCATGAACATTAATCATATCAATGTCTAGTGCCGCA
This sequence comes from Jeotgalibaca sp. PTS2502, assembly GCF_001975685.1. Taxonomy (NCBI): domain Bacteria; kingdom Bacillati; phylum Bacillota; class Bacilli; order Lactobacillales; family Carnobacteriaceae; genus Jeotgalibaca; species Jeotgalibaca sp. PTS2502. The sequence goes on along the minus strand of NZ_CP019433.1, from coordinate 640,168 downwards.
AGACCTTTCATGGCGCGATAAACGGTATTAGGAATATCATGCAGTTTCAAGTCTAGAAAAATATCATGACCTAAACTTTTTACCCATTTTACAATTTCAGGGCCATTTTGGTAATATAATTCCATTCCCAGTTTGACATACAAGCGGTCGTTTGAAAATTGAGATAAGAACTGTTTTGTTTCGTCAGCTGTTGAAAAATCAAGTGCTATCATTGGTTTGGTCACGGGAAATCCTCCTTTTATTCGGCGCTATCCTTAATAAGGGTCACTTGTTCTTGACCATCATATTCCTGAAGCTTCACAGATATTTGTTCGGTAATTGCTGTTGGAATGTTTTTACCAACATAATCAGCCTTAATCGGTAATTCACGGTGACCTCGATCAATTAATACGGCTACTGTAATACGGTTAGCTCGGCCGTGATCCATAACAGCATCCATTGCCGCGCGAATCGTCCGAGCTGTAAATAACACGTCATCGACTAAAACAATGTGTTTTCCTTCTACTGAAAACGGCAGATTTGTTGCGTTTAAAACAGGATCTTCACCTTCAGCAAAATGTTGGTCATCACGATAAAGGGTAATATCTAGTTCCCCAACCGGTACTGCCACATCTTCAAAATCCTTAATCCGGTTTGCGATTCGTTCTGCTAGGTAAATACCACGCGTGCGAATACCGACTAAAATTAAGTCCTCTGTTCCGCCATTTCGTTCTAAAATTTCATGAGTAATTCGAGTAATTGAACGCTTCATCGTTGCTTCATCCATAATACTAATTTCTTTTTTCATAGTTATTCTCCTTTAAATGATGTTATAAAAAATACCCCTATGCCAAAAAGCGCATAAGGGTTCCATTAGTCAAAAAACGACACTCATAATAGACTTCCTTTTAGCCTCTCTGGACTGTGTTAAAGGTTGCTTGTTTTATTATTCAATTAAGCATAATCAAAAGATGACGAACTGTCAATTAGTCTCTGCTAGCATTTCTAACTTTTTAACGAAATAATCAGGTAATGGTTGCTCGAACCGTAACCATTCACCACTTGTAGGATGCTCAAAGCCAAGAACACCTGCATGTAAATATTGGCCGTTCTTATCTACGCTAGCAGCAGGTCCGTACATTGGATCACCGACAACAGGGTGATTAATGTAGGTCATATGAACACGAATTTGGTGAGTGCGACCTGTTTCAAGCGTTAATTCAAGAAGTGAAAAATCATGATATAGCTCTAAGCGTTTGAAATGTGTCACAGCAGGACGACCTTCAAGGGTAACCGTTCGTTTCATCCGATTATTTGTCATCCGACCAATTGGTGCATCAATCCGACCTTCATCATGCTCTACTTCACCATGAACCAACGCCGTGTAAACACGTTCCGTTGTGTGGTTGAGAAATTGTTGTGCCAAGTGTTCATGTGCTTCATTAGTTTTAGCAATCACTAATAAACCAGATGTATCTTTATCAATACGGTGAACGATACCGGGTCTAAATTCACCTGTACCATCCGATAAGTTTTTAAAATGGTAAAGTAAGCCATTCACCAAGGTGCCTGATAGGTGGCCTTTAGAAGGATGAACAACCATGCCAGATTCTTTGTAAATAACGGCTAGCTGATCATCTTCATAAACAATATGAAGCGGCATTGCTTCCGCTTGGATTGAAACAATTTCTTTTTCCTTAACAGTCATCACGATTTGATCGCCCGCTTGGACTTTATAATTAGCTTTCACGATTTGTCCATTAACTGTCACTTTCTTTTCTTTCAATAGGCTTTGAATTTGGGTCCTTGTGAACGAGCTGAACCGTTCAGTTATCACTTTATCAATTCGCCCTTCTTCATTATTCACATTAAGGGAATACGTTCTTTCAGTCATCTTATTATCCTTTTCTCTCTTCGTTTTCTTCAAAAAATAGTACATGAATGATCATTAATGCTACCCCAACTGTTAAGCAAACATCTGCTACGTTGAAAATAGGGAAGTTGATGAAATCCAGACGGAACATATCAACAACAAAGCCATTCAATAAGCGGTCGATAAAATTACCAATCGCTCCAGCTAAAATTAATGAAAAACTATAACCAACTAACTTACTTTTGATCGGGTATTTATGGAAGGTATAAACCAAGTAACCAACTACCAGAACAGTAATAATATAAAAGAAAATCATTTTTCCTTCGAATATCCCCCATGCCGCCCCCTTGTTTTGGATATAAAACAAAGAGAAAAAGCCTGGTACAAGTACCTTTTCTTCATACAAAGCAAAATTCTGAACGATTAACCATTTGCTAATTTGATCAATTATAATTAATAACACTGCGATGATATAATAAAAAATCATTGGGTCCCCTCACTTACTTACATTATTCAATACTTCTCTATTGTAAACGAAAATGTGAAAAAGCTAAAGGGCAAGTTCAGATGGAATTAACGAATTGTGCTCTTGTGCCTTGAATTCTAAAGAAGAGTTTAGTTATAATGTTTTATAGGTTTAGAACTTATTGATAAAGGAGACGCTATTTTGAAAAAGATGTATTTGATTTTGGCAACAAGTGGCTTGTTTCTAGCGGCTTGTTCAAACGGGGCTGCAGACCTTCAAGAAAATGTTGAATCTGTCAGCCAAATTAAAGAAGAGTTGGTTGTTTCATTAAATGAAATTCAATCTAAAGAAGCTAGTATGCAGGAGGAATTTGACGCATCACTAGTATCAGATGAAGACCTAGTCAGTTTTAAGGATGGCTCTGCGCAATTGTTCAGTAATATTGACAGCCGTCGCGAACAACTAGCTAGCATTCAAAAATTACTAAAAGATTTAGAGAATGAAACATTTCGCTTAAATAAACAAGACGACGAAGAACTTCCCCTAACAGCTGTTCAAATACTTTCTCAAACTGTTACGGACATTCAAACAACTTTAACAGATTATGTTGAGACTTATGACAATCAGTTAGCTGAGGAAAAAACGACCTTTGAATCATTTGGATCAGACGATGCGGATTTCAACACCCTATATAATGGCATTGATCATTTAAATGCAACAAGTCATACTAATCTAGAAAAAATTCAACCTTTAGTTGAGTTATTGGCATCATTTGATAGCCAATTTGAGGAATTAATGGCTGAATTAACAGCACTACAAGACAAATAAGGAGTTTATTCGCTATGAAGCAATCATTATTACTATTGTTGGCTGTCTCTTTATTAGCAGCTTGTTCATCAGATTCACCAGAAACAGAAACGACTCAATCTAGTCAAGAGACTATTTCTTCGTCAGAAGACGTATCAAGTTCTAACGCTTCTTCACAAGACGTCATCGAAGAAGAAAGCGTTGCTTATGAGTATGACATTAATCAAGCTATTTTCACGGTTGAACCGATTGACGATGCACCAGTAGAAGTCGCCCTTTTGACCTTTGATGATGCACCTCAACCACCTAATAGCTATTCACTAGCTATTGCTCATACCGTAAAGGAAAAAGACGCTAATGCCATTTTCTTTGTTGTAGGACAGTTTTTAGAAGATGAGACATCACAAGCTATAATTAAAGAAATTTATGATATGGGATTTGAAATTGGTAATCATTCTTATTCTCATCCAGATTTCCATAGTTTAACTTATGAAGAACAAAAAGAAGAAATCGTGAAAACAAACGATAATATTGAAGCCATTACGGGCCAACGTCCTCGTTTCATCCGACCGCCTTATGGTCAATACGATGATAATACGTTAGCTGTTATCGAAGAAGAAAAAATGACTATGATGAATTGGACGTATGGCTATGATTGGGAAGAGGCGTATATGAATACCCCTGCCCTAGCTGATATTATGGTTAATACGGAATTCTTAGGCAACGGCGCAAACTTATTGATGCATGACCGTGAATGGACAGCGGGGGCCATTGGAGACATTATTGATGGTCTTCGCGAAAAAGGCTATGAGATGGTCGATCCAGCTTTAATTGCGTCACCAGAACGGGAGGAAGACTAATAAATGACACATCGATTTTTAAAATTACTAACAGCTTCTGCATTACTGACTTTAGGATCCCCTTTTATGTCAGAAGTAAAAGCAAGTGAAGTCCAAGAAGCGACTACATTATCATTAAGACAAGAACCGTTTTTAAAGGCTCCTGAAGTTAAGAGTCTGCCGAAAAAGTTTTTCTATGATAGTGGTGTTGACATAGCTTACCCGGAAGATGGGGTTAAAGGCATTTACTTAACAGCTAATTCAGCCGGTAGCACTGAGAAAATGGATGATATGATTAGTTATTTAAACAGCAATGATTTAAATGCTATGGTTATTGATATTAAAGATGATTTTGGTTTTGTTACAACACAATTCGATACGGATGATGAACATTTACAAAGTAACACCATTACTACTATTGAGGATATTGATGCGTTAATTGGAAAATTAGAAGAGAATCAAATTTATCCCATCGCGCGTGTGGTTGCCTTTAAAGATTCAGAACTACCAAAAACACAACCTGAAATGTCCTTCCGTTATCCTAGTGGTGAAGTTTGGACAGCTGGCAATGGTGAAGCTTTTATTAATCCCTTTATGAAAGAGACATGGGATTACGCCATAAATGTTGGAATTGAAGCGGCTAAAGTTGGCTTTAAGGAAATCCAGTTTGACTATGTTCGTTTCCCAGAAGGATTTGAAGTATGGGGAGAAGACTTAGTTTATGATATGGGTGACTATGCAGATGCTGATATGGATGATGTTCAAAAACGTGTGGCTGCTGTCTCTGATTTTGTAGCTTATGCCCGCGAACAATTGATGCCGTACGGTGTTGAAGTATCCGTTGATATTTTCGGTTATGCTGCAACAGTTCCAGAAGCACCCGGTATTGGACAAAACTTCAGCAATATTGCTTCTCATGTCGATGTTATTTCATCTATGATTTATCCAAGTCATTGGGGCGCATCTTACTTTGGGATTGATGCACCAGACTTACACCCTTATGAGGTGGTTGATGAATACATGAAGGTGGAATTACCTTTACTTGAGTCATTAGACCATACACCAGTGACTCGCCCATGGTTACAAGACTTTACAGCTTCATACTTAGGCGCTGGTTATTATAAAGACTACGGCAACGAAGAAGTTATGGCACAAGTACAAGCACTAAATGATCATGGTGTTACTGAATTCCTATTGTGGAATGCTGGTAATGTTTATAGTTATTAATTAAAAAAGGAGGGGACTGGGAAATAACTAGCCTTAAATAAAAAAAGCGTAATGAAATAATCATAATTCTGATTGTTTCATTGCGATTTTTATTTTTCACTGGATTTTTGTAAAAAGCTTCCGCTTTTCTTCTAGCCTCAAGGGCTAGTTTTGTAAGATTCATGCTCATAAGCATGATCCCGATGTCATTATGAACGGCTTGCTTGCCTCTGACATGAGTTCTGCGCATGCCAAATACACCTTTCATACGACCAAAAACAGTTTCTACGTCGATTTTTCGTTGTGCGTAGATTTCTTTTCCACGATCGCTCTCAAGGCTTTCTTTTACATGCTGCTTGAAGTATTCCCAGTTATAGTTGACCGCTGTCTGGCGCTGGGCACCTTTCGGTGTCTTGGCTAATTGATTGCGCGACTCGTCCTGTTGTTCCACATCAGCCTTGTATACTTTAAATTGTCTTTGAAAACCATTCTTATCATTTCGCGTACTGTAATGCGAGAAACTAAAGCGTACACCGTCTAAATCTGTATAGGCATCCTCGATCTCGTCATAATCCCAGTTATAGCGGTGTTTAGGATTAGAGCGATAGGCTTTAGTGTTTTCTTTATGATACATGCCGTATGGGATGAGCGGAACCTTACCAAAGGTATCCAGAACCGCCTCGTAATTTTCTTCGCTGCCATAACCGGCATCTGCAGCGATATACGTGAATAAATCCAACGTTTGAATGGATTCCAAAAAAGGGATAAACGTGCGTGTATCCGTCGGATTTGAAAAAATATCATAGGCGATGACAAACTGATTGCTCGATGCGACCTGAAGATTATAGCCCGGTTTCAACTCACGGTTCTTCATCGGATCTTCTTTCATGCACATGAACGTTGCGTCCGTATCTGTTTTAGAGAAACTGTTTCGGTCTTCAAATGTGGCGTTTGCTTCTTCATAGCGTTGCTTACGCGGTAAGAAATCTTTTTTACATTTATTCCGGTATTTTTTGAGGATGCGACGACGTCGCTTCTGTTCCGAACCACCTTTAGGAACCACTTTTTCTTCTGTAATCGCAGCTTCGACGGCCACAAGTTCCTTGTCGAGAGAACCGATTATTTCTTTAATACCTTCTGCTGTTTTCAATGTCTCTTCCGATAAAGCGAGGTTTACTTTTGCTTGGACGAGTTCATCATACAATTTCGAAACGTTATCATTGAGTTTTGCTTCATAGCGTTCGATTGCTTTCTTCCAAGTAAAACTATAAATATTTGCATCGGCTTGTATCTTCGTACCGTCGATATATAACGCATCTTCGTGAATCAAGCCGTTGTCACTCAAGAGTGTTGTGAAAAGAATGAAGGCATACTTAATAAGCTTTGATGCATGCTCGCTTGAACGGAAATTGTTGATTGTCTTGTAGCTAACAGAAGTGTCGCCTGTCAACCACTTCATGGGAATCGATTCTTCATTCATGCGTTCCATTTTGCGTCCGGAAAATGTGGTGCGGCTATAGGCAAATAAGCACATCTTCAAAAGCATCGCGGGATGAAAGGCAGGGCGACCTGTATGAGACGTCTCTTCCAGGAGAAATTCCGAAGGAATCGAATCGACGAAACGGCTGATGAGGCGTGCTTCGTGATCACTCGGGATTGTAAAATCCAATTGTAGTGCTAAGGCCGTCTCCATTGTGTTATAATTTTGATACATGGTGAGTCACTCCTTTGGTTTTTGGTCGTACTTAAATTATAAGGTATTTGGCTCACTATGTCTTTTAAAACAATAAAATCCCCAACTCCTTCAATTTAGAAAGAGTTGGGGATTTTCTTTATTCAGGGACTGAGTTTTTTCCCAGTCCCCTCCTTTTGAGCGAGTAGAAACGAGAAATTGCCCTTCTATTCACTCAAACAGGGACTGGGAAATAACTCCAGTCCCTTTTTTATATACGAATAATTGTTGCGCAAACGTGCTCAAAAAGGCAGCCCCGACATGCGTTTCCCGAATAATACTCGGATGGTCTACGACCACCCTGCGTTTTTTCGGTCCAACGATTCGGGGCTAAACGCCTTTTTTCCCACTCTCGTTTTTGACTATAATAAAATATTTTGATTAGCAGAGAGTAAACAAATATAGGCTTCAGTCACCTTTTTCTGCTTAATTTTCTCGAGAGCTTCTCGGTAGACAATCATCTGTCCTTTATATTTAGCGATAATCTCATCTTGTTTATTGCCGACATAATCTGTTTTAAAATCAAACAAGATAATATGATCATCAAACTCAATAAAACCATCGATAATCCCGTGAATGAGTAAATTGTCATCTGAATCTGGTGAAATGCCTTCAAAAATATGCCCTGCCTTCATCAACATGGTAAATGGTACTTCTTGATGAACCAAGTTGGCATGTTCTTGAATACGTTGACCAAGCGCTGTTTCAAAAAAGTCTAAAATAAGCTGTTTATCAATTCGCTTACCAACATTTTCCTTAATAGTTCCTTTTGAAACTAATTGATGAATTAAGGAATCAAGTTTTTCAGCTGTAACCGATTCGGAAAGAACCACATTTTGTAGAACATAGTGAACGGCTGTCCCTATTTCGGCTTGTGTCGGTTGGCTTTCTTCCTGCAAAAAATTCGGACGCTGTAAGCTAGGTTCGACGTAACGTCCTCTACCACTTTGCTGACTAACATCGAGTTGCAACAACTGGGCATTGTCAGGATCTTCAAATAGTCGCTTGATTTCTGATACAGATTGATAGCTAGTTGTTTGTGTTGCAGCTTCGTGCGGGTAAGTATATGCCATTAGGGCAACTGCTGTTTTGAAATCAAGCTCGCGTTCAATTGTATCTGCTTGTTGAATGGTTGTTTGGATATGATTATCCCAGTCAATATCGTCGTCTAAATTAACGGTCACAATATTCCCTAATAGGTCATCAGCACTATAAAAGGACACATCAAAGGTCACCGGATATTGGCTGATTTCGCCACGGTAAGTCTTGATTTCAGAATCAGGGTCAACGAGCTGGTGACGATACAAGCTTAAGCCTACCCATTGCATGAAATTATTTGCAGCTAAGCGCAAATGATCTGGTAGTAAACGGCCAGCAGCTTCATCGGCTTTGCCCCATTCTTGCCACATTTTTTCTTTTGATTCATAAGACCCAACTAAGTAGAGTTTTTGCTCTGCCCTCGTCAAGGCAACATAGAGCTTTCTCATTTCTTCAGCTAACAGGTTCTTTTTCTTATCATTGGCAAAGGCATAAGTAACTAGTGAGGGGTACTTAATCCGCTGATCGACATCAATAAAGTCAGTACCCACCCCATAACGGTCAGAAAAGACATACGGTTTCCGTAAATCTTGCATATTAAACTGTTTGGACATATCCATAATAAACACAATTGGGAACTCTAACCCTTTACTAGCATGAATAGTCATAATACGAACGGCATCTTCGTCTTCACTAAAGGTTGTTGGCTCAGCTAGATCTTGATCACGGTCCTGGATGCGTTCAATAAAGCGAACAAACTGGAAAAGACCTTTATAGTTGGATGATTCGTATTTTTTAGCACGCTCATAAAGGGCATGCAGATTAGCAACACGTTGCTTACCAGAGGCCATTCCACCAACATAATCTATAAAGTTTGTTTCTTCATAAATTCGCCAAATTAATTGGACAAGATTACTTTGTTTTGTAAAATCTCGCCAGCGATTTAACTGTATCATAAAGGCAGTTACTTTTTCATAACAACTCATTGTTTCGCTTGTTTTTTCGAGTTTTCCTTCTTCATAGTCACTTAAAAAATGTTGAACGGCATCATAGTAGTCTCCGCTAGGCTGGCTTAATCGAATAGTTGCTAATTGGCGTTCATTTAAGCCGACAATAGGCGATCGTAAGACTGCAGCTAGTGGAATGTCTTGCCTTGGATTATCAACCACCTTTAGTAGAGATAGCATCACAGTGATTTCTGTTCGCTGGAAGAAGCTCTGTGAGTCATTTAAAATGACAGGAATGCCGTATTCTTTAAAGGTTTCTAGAATCAATAAATTATTTTTCTTAGTCGGTGTCAATAAGACAATGTCTTTAAAACCAATCAGTCGCTGAGATTTTGTTGTCTTGTCATAAATGGTCTGTTTGTTTTGAATCAAGTCTTTGATGGTTTGAGCAACCATGGTCACTTCACCCGTCGCCTTATCATCAATAGCAGCTTCAAAGTCAACATCTTCTTGAAGGTGGTCTTCTGCTGCTAGTGTCTCCTCGTCTGATTTCCCTTTTAAATAAATTAACAGTTCAGTTTTGCAGTCGGAAACATCTGGAAATGACAAATTACCTTGCTTTAATTCAGCGAGTTTATCATAAGCCATTTGCCCTACTGCTTTATCCATCAGCTGGGTAAAAATAAAGTTAGTAAAGGAAATAACCTCGCCTCTTGAACGGAAGTTTTCAGCTAATATAATCCGTTCGCCGCCCTCTTTTTCCGCGAACTGTTCATATTTCGCTAAAAATAAACCAGGATCCGCTAAACGGAAAGCATAGATAGATTGTTTGACATCCCCTACCATAAATAAGTTTTCTGTTTCTGGCTGATGTCTCGTTACGCCATACAGAATACTTTCTTGCAGCTGGTTAACATCTTGGTATTCATCAATCAATACTTCCTCAAACTTTTGGCGATAATATAAGCTTGCTTCACTAGGCTGACGTTTGCCGTCTTTTAAAGGCATTAAAATATCGAGTGTTATATGCTCCAAGTCATTGAAATCAAGCGCACTATCTGCTTGTTTCTTTTGCCAATACATATCTGTAAATAGTAACGTAACACGGATCATTTCTTCAATAAACGGTTTAGTTTGCTGAATCATCTCTTCTTGTTCATCCAGAGGTCGGCTGAAAAACTGCTCTTTTACATTGATTGCAGTTTGCTTGGCCTGGTCTCTTAATCGCTTCATATCTTGAATCAGCTCTTTATCAGGATTATCCTTTTTCACAGACGGCCATCGTTCGAACGTCATGCGATCAATTAAATCATAGGCCTCTTGATAACGACTGGTCATTACTGCGTCTTGAATAGCAATAATACCATCACGCTCAGCCATCATTAAATCGTGATGTTTTAAGGTATGCTCCGATTCACCGGCTTGATGAATGCCCATCTCTAAGCTGTAAATAGCTGACTCAAGCTCCGTTTTCATTTGTGGAAGAAGTAATTCTTGATAGAGACGACTATTTACTAAGCCATCCGTTAAATCATACAAATCTCCAAGGGAATTAATCCACCGCGTTGGATCAGGATTTGCCCGTGAGAAGTTATAAAGAGAGAAAATGAGTGTTTTTAAGCCCTCATCACTGCGGTCATTGGAATACGCCCGAGCCAGTTGCTTGAAGGTTGTGCCGGCAATGCCGTATTGCTCTTCTTTTAGTTGTTCCCAAACATCTTCTTTAGTCATTTCAACTTCAATATTATCAGCGACAATACGGAAAACAGGATCAATTTCAATTAGATAGAAAAAGCGCTGAATCACTTTTAAACAGAAGGCATGGATGGTTGAAATATGTGCTTGCGGCAATAAGGTGACTTGACGCATTAAATGCCGATACTGTTCATCGTTGACTGCTGTGTTAATCGCTTCTTGAATGGCCACACCAATTCTCTCTTTCATTTCAACGGCAGCTGACTCTGTAAACGTGACAACTAAAAGTTCATCGACGTTCGTCCCATTTTTTACTTTTTCAATAATCCGTTGCACTAAAACAGTCGTTTTACCTGAACCTGCAGAGGCTGCGACTAAAATATTGTCACCTGTTTGATAAATGGCTTGCCATTGATCATCAGTAAAGCGATCATTGGTCGTTTTTGGTGGTATCATGGCCATCTGTCTCATCCTCCTCTTCAAATTCTTGCTTTAGTTTCTCTAATACCATCGCCTTATTGAGTTTTTCAAGACGACGATAGCGGTTTTCTATTAAGGTACTGTCAAACTGTGAAATAGCCCGGTAAGGCCCTTGAACTGACGGTATAAATAAGCGATCCTTAACAGGATTCATCTTTAAGTCGCCAGATAAAATTTGATTACCGGCTTCTTGAATACGGCGACGGTTGTTCTTAATTAATAAATCCAATTCTTGCCGACTAACTAAATCGTTGGAATTAGAATAGAAATCACCTGATTTTTTATAGCGGAAAGGCAATACTAATCCTGATTGACCTGCTTCTATATCCGGTTCAATAGCAGCTGTTAAGTCGGTTTCAGCGACTAATAAGCCTTTAAGCTTATGTTCACCGAGTAATAATTGCGTTAGTTCCTCTTCCTCAGGGCGTTTTAGGACCTTTAGGAGTGGATTTTTAACGTGTAAGTAAAAGGCCCCGGCTGCTTTTGCATTGCTGAGGTTAAGCCGGTCTGCATTAAGCATTGCTACATCTAAATACGTAATCATCTGCATAGCCAATCCATAATAAGCATCGATAAACTGGAAGCTATGTTGGCTTGATTTATAGTCTAGAACAGATAAATAAAGTTGCCCGTTCGATTCGACTTTATCGATTCGGTCTATTTTCCCTCTTAAATAGAGCTTACGATTGTTGTTTAAAGGGAAAACCATTCCTTCCAAGTCATTATTCAAACCTGGTGGTCCAAAGACTGCTTCGGTTTTAATATTTTGGAAATGGGTTAAGTTTTGTTGCTTAAAGAGCATTTGTGATAGATGACTAATCGTATCTCGTAACTGGTCCTGAATAAAGCTCATTCGATTTGAACTGGAAAGGATCTGGTATTTATGAGACCCAAACAGCATATCTAACACGTCAGAAGTAATCTGATCAATTGATTGCGGTGTTAAAAGTGGCTCTTGTGCCATTCGAGAAACAATATATTCTAAAGCTTCATGGTAAAATTCACCTGTTCCCGCCGCTGTAAGTTCATACTTTTGTCTTTCTTTTAGCTTTAAACCGTATTTTAAGAAATGACTATAGGCATCTAAATAATAACTTTCCAGTTGTGAAACGGATAGAAAAAGATTTTTCCCATAGAGTTTCTCAGCAAGTTCTGCTGTTAAATGGCTAGGAATATTCTTGTATTTTAAACTTCTAAAAATACGTTCTAAATCAGCTGAGACTGTTTCATCTCGGTAAAGGTAAGATAAAATTCGTCGCCAGATTACTGGCATTTTCTGTTCTGATGTGACTTGATGACGAATTAATTTAACTAATTGACTAATATTTTGGATTTTATTTCCTATGAAATCCATTTGATTGTCTGAATCAGTGATATCAGCTGCCTTATATTGAGTAGGAATCTTGAGATCTTTTGCGATTCGAGAAACATAAGGAGAAATCTTTTGGACACGATTGCTGCCATCAATACTTAAAGGATAAGTGATAAACAACTGATCAGTAGCCGCTAAAAAGGCTTGATAAGCCACAAATGGCTCTGAAGCTGTCGATTCTGAGACAGACTGATTCAAATACTTGCTATCGGCCTGCAAACTAGTCTGTAAACTTTCTCGTTCTTCTTCCGTTAACAACGATTTATTTTCATGAACTTTAGGTAAATTATCTTGAGTAGCACCAATGATAAAGGCTACCTTTGCAGTCTGGAATCGCGCTCCTTCAATGCTTGAGAAAATGACCTCATCGAGCGTTGGCGGCACAATACTAAAGGTCGCATTTTCTAAACCAGTCATCAAAATATCATAGAACATCTTGGCATCGAACTCATAATCACCCAGCGTTTCGACATATTCATCGAGTAACGAAATAAACGTCTTCCAAACTTGCTCATGCTGACGGGCTTTTTCTAAATCATTTTCTTCAATAGCTAAATCTCTCCAAAATAGAAGCTGTTGGTCAATTTTGTTAGTTTCTAAGAAATGGTAAAGCAAGCTAGCAGCTTCCCGCCCTGTTTTAACTTTTTCTAATTGCTTGTAGAACGGCAATAAACGCTCCTGAAGGAAAGTTTTTACTTGGTTAGCTTCTGCCATTCCTAGCGGTTGTTGAGGAGTTTCCTCCCCTTCTTCCAGCTCATTGAACTGATAAGCAGACCACTCTGTCTTTTTAAACCATGCATTTCCTTCATAACCGAAAGCTAGCATAATATTTTCAGTCTTATCGATGATATCACGGTAAATGGTGACTTGTTCTTTTCGAACTTCCAACGAAAGTTTCTCTTCAGTTTGTGGAAGAAAAAGTTCTGTTCGCAGCATCCGCATTAAATCAGGATAGCGCCAGTAATGGAACTTTATTCGGAATAAGCTGTCAAGAAAATCAGCAAATGGATGGTGTTGCATTTCATCGGCCTTATCATAAAAGACATTTAAATTTGCTTTTTCAAAAAGTGGTTTCAAAATAGTTTCGTAATCTTCTACTCGTCGAGCCATAATTAAAAAGTCCTTGTATCGATAGCCTTTTTCAATCATCAAACGATTAATACTATTGGCAACATGGAACATTTCAGCTTGCTTATTGTCACATGACCAAATATGTATTTTGTCTGATGGCGTCGTATCTTCGTTAGATTCTATCGTTAACCTACTTCTATTTCCAGATGAACTATTCACCCAATAACGGTCGAGTTGAAGCATAGCTGGATCATAGCCATCCGTATCTTTCGTAATCCGCTGGTCTTGTAAGACAGGGACACCATTGGAACGTGCAAATTGATATAAATGGAAATAAGTTGAACCAGCAGCATGGAACAGGTTCTGTAATTCAGGTGGCTGGTCAATATAAGCTTTATCTAAATCTAAAACAATGGTGACCTGACTGGCTTGATGCAGAAAAGCCTGAATAATTTGCATTTCCTGTGCAGTAAAATGATAATAACCATCGATATATAAGTAAGTCTCGCCCATCTCGCTACTATAGATCGTTTGAGCTAATGTTTCTAGCAATAACTCATATTGAACATAGTTCTCATCAACGACCGCGCAGTATTGACGGTAAATGTGCAAAATCTCTTTTAATTTTTGTTGTTGATCTAACAAGCGTGTTGAACGAGATTCACGGTCAACCGCTTGCTCTAAGTCCTCTATGCTGATATTTCCAGCTTTAAACTCTTTAAAGAGCATAGTCAACTGCTCAATGAAACCATCTTTTTCAATTTCTCGTCTAAATAAAATAAAATCTTCCCGTGACTCAAGCAATAGCTTTCTTAATAGCATACTGATTCCGATATCCGTTAATCGCTTTTTTTGATAAATTTCTTCATCTTTTAGAAAAAACCAAGCTAGTCGGCTGAAACTAAAAATTTGAAGGTTAATTGATCCATAAAATGCGTGTTGCTCATCGTCTTGCTTCCATAAATCTTCTAATACAGTCATCTCACCTTCAAACTTGGCGTGTTCAGGTACGACAATGAACACTTTAGCTTGAGGATTATTTCTAAGTCGGGCTTTTATGTCAGTAATATAGGCATGTCGCTTATCTGCCGTTGCTTGACCTAAAATAAATTGAAGACTCATTTGTTCACCTTCTTTATTGTCTTTTGTAATTCATTTTATCATATAACAGTAAAAATAGTGTCTGTAAGAATATATCCCGTTTTAGTTAGTCGATACAACTCTGAAATCTCTTCTGTATCTTACATTTGAGAGTAGAAATGTAAGATACAGATCGTTATTGGGAGGTTGTATCTTACATTCTAGAGCCTAACTGTAAGATACAGCTGTCTTTTTTGATCTGTATCTTACAGTTAGGACAAAAAGACACTAGGGAGCTGAACTCCCTAGTGTTTTTCCATTATCTCGCGTCATCCTCATCGTGGATTTGACGAATTAATTCTTCAATCTTATTACCATACGCGATTGATTCATCACGCTTGAATTCTATTTCTGGCGTACGATATAAAGATAATTTTGATCCTAATTCTTTACGAATTAGGCCTGTTGCTTTTTCCAAGCCTAGCTGAACCTTTTCACGGTCACTTGCTAGTTCTTGAAGCGTACTATAGTAAATGGTTGCGTTTTGCAAGTCACCCGTTAGGTCAACATCAGTAATTGTCACATCTTTGATACGTGGATCTTTGATGTTTTTTGACAAAATGGTGTTTACTTCACGTAAGATTTCTTGCTTTACTCTACCAGCGCGATAGTTTGCCATGTCATTCTCTCCTTTATAGCTGTCGTAGTAACAGGATAACGTTATTTTCTAACGATTTCAACCATTTCGAATGCTTCGATGACATCATCTTCGCGAATATCGTTGTAGCCTTCAATCATTAAACCACATTCAAATCCTTTTGCTACTTCACGAGCATCGTCTTTAAAGCGTTTCAAGCTCGCTAGTTCGCCTTCAAAGATAACAATGTTATCACGAATAACACGAACGCCACTGCTACGTTTGATGACACCATCAGTAACGAATGCACCACCGATTGTACCCACTTTAGATACTTTAAACGTCTCACGAATAAGCGCAGATCCAGTGATTTTTTCTTCGTACTCAGGATCAAGCATCCCTTTCATAGCTGTTTCAATCTCTTCAATTGCGCTATAGATAACACGGTGAAGACGAATATCAACACTTTCTTGGTCTGCTTGAATCTTAGCTTGAGGTGTTGCACGAACGTTAAACCCGATAATAATCGCATTACTTGCTGCAGCTAGTGTGATATCACTTTCGTTAATCGCACCTACAGCCGAGTGAATAATACGGATACGAACGCCTTCTACTTCAATCTTTTGTAAACTTCCAGCAAGTGCTTCAACCGAACCTTGAACGTCAGCTTTAATAATAATGCCAACTTCTTTCAATTCTCCCTCTTTCAAGCTAGAGAATAAGTTATCTAATGTCACTCGGTTTTGGTTGTTACGTGATTCAACTTGTGCACGTTTAGTACGATCTTCCCCAACTGAACGTGCCGTTTTTTCGTCTTCAAAGACTACGAAACGGTCACCAGCTTGAGGTGCTTCGTTCAAGCCAGTAATTTCTACAGGCATAGATGGTCCAGCTGTTTTTACACGGCGACCTTGATCGTTAGTCATCGCACGAACACGACCGAATGTATTACCTACAACGATAGGATCTCCTACTTTTAATGTTCCAGCTTGTACTAGTAATGTTGAAATCGGTCCTTTTGATTTATCAAGACGTGCTTCAATGACACTACCGATTGCTAAACGATTTGGATTAGCTTTCAGTTCTTGTACTTCAGCAACTAATAAAATCATTTCTAATAGTTCGTCGATACCTTCACCAAATTTAGCTGAGATGTTAACGAAGATGGTATCGCCACCCCATGATTCAGGAATTAAACCATGTTCTGTTAATTCTTGCATAACGCGGTCAGGGTTCGCTGTCGGTTTGTCAATTTTGTTAACTGCTACGATAATCGGAACATCTGCTGCTTTCGCATGGTTAATCGCTTCAACTGTTTGTGGCATAACACCATCATCAGCTGCAACAACGATAATCGTAATATCTGTTACGTCCGCTCCACGCGCACGCATCGTTGTAAAGGCCGCATGTCCTGGTGTATCCAAGAATGTGATTGGTTTTTTATCAATTTCAACTTGGTAAGCACCGATATGCTGTGTAATTCCACCAGCTTCACTTAAACTTACTTTTGTATTTCTAAGTGAGTCAAGTAGTGTTGTTTTACCATGGTCAACGTGTCCCATAATGGTAACAACTGGTGGACGAGTTGTCATTTCTTCTTTGTTATCATCTTCTTCGAAGTAAACTTCCAAGTCAGAAATATCAACTTCTATTTTTTGTTCTGCGTTAATGCCATAATCAGCTGCAATCAACTCTAGTGTTTCAGCATCTAGCGGTTGATTTTGAGTTGCTACAATCCCCATCATGAACAATTTTTTAATGATTTCTGCTGGTTCACGGTGTAGTTTTTTAGCAACATCTTGAATATTCATACCTTCTGTATAAATAAATGTTTCTGGCAATTCACGGAATTTACGTTGTGGTACAGGTGGTTTAGGCGCACGGTTATCACGCTTTTTATTACGGTTGTTACGTTTGTTAAAGCCGCCTTTACCTCTATTATTATTAAAGTTACTTTGATTTCCACCTCGTGCAGGTTGACGGTTGCCTTGGCTTGCTGGCTTTTGTCCGTCAGCTTTTTTAGCAGCAGGTTTACTTGCTGGCTTAGCACTTTGGTTAGTCGTTGTTGTTTTTTGTGAAACTGTTGTATTTTTCTTGTTATGGGAAGATACAGGCGCTTCATTCTTACTCTTCATTTGTTTATCCATTTTTTTAACATCCTCATCTTCCATTATTGACATGTGGCTTTGAAAGTTTAGTCCCGCTTGTTTTGCTTTTTCGATAACGTCCTTACTAGATGTGTTATGTTCTTTAGCATATTCGTAGACTCTTTTTTTAACCATGTCTTCACCGTCCTTATCTCATATTGTTCGTTCCTTTCAGCTTTAAATAACTGTCAGCAAATCCCTTTTCAGTAAAGGCACAAATTGAGCGACTTTTTCCAATTGCAATGCTTATTTCATCAGATGTGAATGAGCTATCAAAAGGAACCTTATAGTAGGTGCATTTGTTTAATAGTTTTTCTTTTGTATTATCGCTACAATCAGTTGCAACAATAACAAGTTTCGCTTCATGACGTTGAATCGCTTTAATCGTTAGCTCTTCCCCGCTAATTAGCTTTCTTGCTCGTGTTGCAATGCCAAGTAGGTTCAGTTGCTTTTTAGACTGTTCCATTAATCTGGCTCCTAGCTTTTTGGTGATCAACGTAATCGTATAATTCTTGGTAAAAGTCGTCGGATACTTCTACTTCGAACTGACGCTCAAACATCTTGTTCTTCTTAGCTTTTTCAACTAATTCAGGTTCTAAAGAAACGTACGCACCTCTACCATTCTTTTTTCCAGAGGGGTCTATTTCAAGAATCCCTTCTGGTGTTCTTACGATTCGAATCATTTCTTTTTTAGGCTTCATTTCATTTGATACAATGCAACGACGCATTGGAATCTTCTTTTTCTTCATAAAGCGTCACCTCTTATTTATTGATCAGAGTCATTTAATAATTCGTTATAATCTTCTTCAGGATCTAATTCCACTTCAGCGATACGATTTTCTGTTTCGTCAGCATCCAAGATATCTTCAGCGACTTCATCTACTTGTTGAATGACTTCTGCTGGATTAACAGCATCCATCTCAAGAACTTCATCAATATCTGATATATAAATCTCTTCTTCAACAACTTCTGATGTGTCAGCTTGTTCTGCCATCATGACACCATAATCTGTTTCTGATTTAATATCAATTTTAAAGCCTGTTAGTTTAGCAGCTAGACGTGCGTTTTGTCCACGTTTACCAATGGCAAGTGATAATTGATAATCAGGAACAACAACTGTACAGCTACCTTTTGCAGGTTCAAAGTCAACATGAACCACTTGTGCTGGGTTTAGAGCATTTGCAATATATTGTGCTGGGTCTTCATCCCACTTCACAATATCCATGTTTTCGCCTTTTAATTCATTAACAATCGCTTGAACACGTTGTCCGCGAGGGCCTACACATGTTCCGACTGGATCAACGTTAACGTCGCGTGAGCGAACAGCGATTTTCGAACGGTCCCCTGCTTCACGAGCGATTGAAATAATTTCAACAACACCGTCATAAATTTCAGGAACTTCTTGTTCGAATAAACGTTTCAACAAATCAGGGTGGCTTCTACTTACAAAAATTTGAGGGCCTTTTGATGTGTTTTCAACTTTTGTCACATAAACCTTAATACGGTCATGTGGTTGGAACTCTTCTCCTGGAATTTGTTCTTGTTTTGATAGAACAGCTTCGATTTTACCTAAGTTAACATAGATATAACGAGAATCTTGTCTTTCAACAACACCATTTAAAATATCATTCTCATAAGCAATGAACTCATCATAAATAATACTGCGTTCTGCTTCACGGATACGCTGCATAATAACTTGTTTAGCTGTTTGTGCTGCAATTCGTCCAAAGTCACGTGGTGTCACTTCAAAGCGAATTTTATCACCGATTTCGTAGCCTTTATTAATTTCAATCGCATCTTCGATGCTTACTTCTAAAGTTGAGTCAAACACCATATCGACAACTTCTTTAACTGAATAAACATGGATATCACCATTTTTTTCGTTAAATTCAACATCAACATTTTGTGCTTGTCCATAGTTACGTTTATATGCAGAAACTAAAGCTGCCTCAAGAGCACTTATGACAATCTCTTTTGAAATACCTTTATCTTTTTCTAATACATCTAGAGCACTAAGCATATCTTTATTCATTTTTCTAATTCACTCCCTGCTTCACTTTAAAATTGGATGGCTAGTCTTGCTTTCGCAATTTTTTCACGCGGAATTTCAATTGTTTTCACACGTGTTTTAATTTTAATTTCAAGTTTCACGTTGTCTTCTGTAACTTCTAAAAGCGTTCCTTCGTGGGATTTTTCTCCATCGATGGCTTGGTAATAAGACAAGTTGACGTAGCTTCCAACGGCATTTTGTAAGTCTTTATCTGTCTTTAATGGTCTTTCTGCACCCGGAGAGGATACTTCTAAGAAATAAGCCTGAGGAATTGGATCTGGATCCATTTGATCCATAATATCGCTGACGCGCTCACTTACCCATGCACATTCTTCAATATCAATTCCACCTGGTTTATCAATGTAGATACGTAAAAACCAATTTTTACCTTCTTTCAAAAATTCTACGTCAACCAATTCAAAGTTACGTTCATCGACAACAGGCAAGACTGCTTCCTTTACAACATCAACTACTCGGCTCACAAAAACCCTCCCTTTATAATCTCTCAAATCAAATTTTAGTGCCCTATGCGTTAAAAAGAGCGAGCGTCTCCGCTCACTCCCTCAGCAACTTTATTCTTTATAAAGCATACACTATCTATCCTTAAAAAGCAAGAAAAGCGGCTTTTTAGAAGTCAAATAGTGACAATTGGTTTTCATCTGGCATACCGTCTAAAACACCATTTTCAGTCATGTACTCAATAATGGTTTTAGAGACTTTACCTCTTGTTTGTAAATCTTGTTTTGATAAGAATGGTTGTTCTTCACGCGCAATGACAATTTGCTTGGCCACGTTTTCTCCCAAACTTGGTACTGCTCTAAATGGCGCAATTAAGCTATTACCATCAATAATGAAGTTGGTGGCATTAGAGCGATCAATATCAATCATTTTAAATTCAAAGCCGCGTTCTACCATTTCATTAGCGATTTCAAGTACCGTTAAGAGGTTCTTCTCCTTAACCGATGCTTCTAGCCCTTTATCCATAATCTCTTTCATTTTAGCTTTAATGGCTTCTTTACCTTGTGACATAGCTACCAAATCAAAGTCGTAAGCACGAACTGAGAAATAAGCGCAGTAATACAAGATTGGATCGTGAACTTTAAAGTAAGCAACACGAAGTGCCATTAAAACATAGGCTGCCGCATGGGCTTTCGGAAACATGTATTTGATTTTTAAGCACGATTGAATATACCATTCTGGAATATTATTAGCTCGCATGTCTGCTTGCCAGTCATCTGGAATGCCTTTACCTTTACGAACACTCTCCATAATCTTGAACGCAATACCATCTTCCATGCCATGATAGATTAAGTAAACCATAATATCATCACGACAGCCGATAACATCGGCAAGTGGAATATTATTTTCACGAATTAAGGTTTCCGCATTCCCTAAATAAACGTCGGTCCCATGCGATAGACCTGAAATTTGAAGTAATTCGGCAAAGGTTGCTGGTTTCGTTTGTTCGAGCATGCCCCGAACAAAGCGCGTTCCAAACTCCGGAACACCTAGTGTACCTGTCTTACTAAAAATTTGCTCTGGTGTGACACCCAAGACCTCTGTTCCAGAGAATATCTTCATAACCTCAGGATCATTTGGTGGAATCGTAACAGGATCAATACCGGATAAGTCTTGCAACATCCGAATCATTGTCGGATCATCGTGACCTAGAATATCCAGTTTCAAGACATTGTCATGAATAGAATGGAAGTCAAAGTGAGTTGTTTTCCATTCGGATGATTGGTCATCAGCAGGGAATTGGATTGGTGTAAAATCATAAACGTCCATATAGTCTGGAATAACAATAATCCCACCCGGATGCTGTCCGGTTGTCCGTTTAACACCTGTACAGCCTTTAGCTAACCGATCAACTTCTGCAGCTGAATAATGATAACCATGATCTCGTTCGTAACCTTTAACATAACCATAAGCTGTTTTATCCGCTACTGTACCAATTGTTCCTGCACGGAATACATAGTCTTCACCAAAAAGAACTTTCGTATAAGCATGGGCTTGTGCTTGATACTCACCCGAGAAGTTCAAATCGATATCGGGAACTTTATCCCCATAGAAGCCCAAGAATGTTTCAAATGGAATATCATGGCCGTCACGGTCCATCATCGTGCCACAGCTTGGACATGCTTTTTCTTCCAAGTCATAACCAGAACCAATCGACCCGTCATTAATGAAGTGACTATAATGACAGCCTGGACAGCGGTAGTGAGGCGGTAACGGATTTACTTCCGTAATCCCCGTCATAGTAGCCACAAAACTTGAACCAACTGACCCCCGTGACCCAACAAGATAGCCGTCCTCATTGGATTTATGAACAAGTTTTTGTGAAATCAAGTAGATAACAGCGAACCCATTCCCAATAATACTTTTTAGTTCCTTTTCTAACCGCTTGACAACAATGTCTGGCAAATCTTTACCATAAAGGCGTTTCGCTTCATTATAAGAGAGCTCTTTAATTTCGTCGTTGGCGCCTTCGATATTTGGTGTATATAATTTATCTTTAATTGGCGTAATCTCTTCAACCATATCGACAACATGGTTAGGATTCTCAACAACAATTTCCTTAGCGACCTCTTTACCTAAGAATTTAAAATCATTCAACATCTCATCGGTTGATCTAAAATGTGCTTCCGGCAAGTTTAGCTTTTTACCTTGGTTAATTTTGAGTGATCCTAACAAAATTTCACGGTAAATGGCATCTTCACGGTTTAAATAATGGACATTCCCTGTTGCCACAACGGGTTTATTTAGTTCCTTACCAATTGTAACAAGCTCGGAAATGATTTCTTCTAAATCACTTTCATTCTTCACTAATTCACGTTCAATAAGAGGTTTATAAATCCCTTTTGGCATGACTTCGATGTAATCGTAGAATTTTGCACGCTCACTGGCTTCTTCTTTACCTTTTTGCATCATAGCTTCAAATATTTCGCCATTGCTACAAGCAGATCCAATTAATAAATTTTCACGTTTCTCCATTAAGAGACTGCGTGGGATACGAGGTACTCGGTAATAGTACTGCACAAATGACAGACTGAGTAATTCAAATAAATCTTTTAGACCGTCCTGGTTTTTGGCTATAATCGTCGCATGGAATGGACGCGCTTGTTTATAGGAGTCCCCTTTTCCAACACCATCATTTAGTTGATCGTGATAGAGGATATTGTGATCTTCCTTAGCTTCTTTTATAAAAATCCAGCACAAATGGCCTGTTGTTTCCGCATCAAAAACAGCCCGGTGATGCTGTTCCAGATTAACGTTGTAACGTTTAGCTAGTGTGTTCAAACGATGTGATTTTAGTTGCGGATGTAAAAAGCGAGACATCTCCAGTGTATCAATAACAGGATTTGGTGCTTCTCCTAACCCTAAACGTTCATAGGATTTGTTAATGAAACCCATATCAAATGATGCATTATGGGCAACTAAAATACCGTCTTCACAGAACTCCCGGAATTTAGGCATAACAGCTGCTTCATTCGGTGCATCGCGTAACATCGAATCTGTAATCCCTGTTAAGTTAATGATGAGTTGTGATAAGGCAACCCCAGGATTGATAAATGCTTCGAATGTATCAATCACATTTCCCTTGTACATTTTAACGGCCGCAATCTCAATAATGGTATCGTAAACGGCTGATAGCCCGGTTGTCTCAACGTCAAAGACAACATAAGTACTTTCTGATAACTCTTTGTGAACAGGATTGTAGGCAACGGGAACCCCATCATCGACAATGTTTGCTTCAACACCGTAAAGGATTTTTATGCCATGCTTTTGGCCGGCAGCGTGAGCATCTGGATAGGCTTGAGCAGTCGCATGGTCAGTAATTGCAATGGCTTTATGGCCCCACTTAGCTGCCTGAGCAACTAAATCAGATACACTATTCGTCGCATCCATTGAACTCATATTCGAATGTAAGTGCAGTTCCACACGTTTTTCATTGTCAGGAGCATAATCTTTACGTTCAGGAACGTTTACTTCATTAACATCTCTCGCATTAATCACGAGATCTCTCATAAAGGTATCTTCTTGAACACTACCTCGAACCCGAACCCAAATGCCCTTTTTCACTTTTTCAAAGTTTGCTTCATCTTTTTCATTATTAGAAAAAATCTTCACACTAAATGAAGAAGAATAGTCAGTCACTTTAAAAATAAGTAACTTTCTTCCCGAACGCAGTTCTCTGACCTCACTATCAAAAACATGTCCTTGAACAATAACAGACCGTTCCTCTTCTGTTATTGAAATCATTTGTCTCGGCTCTTCTTTATCTGGAATATTAGAGCCAAGCTGAAGTGGTCCTTCAACCATACCACCGTTATCGGCTTTCTTACTTTGCTCTGCTTCATAAATCTTCAAGTTTTTCTCAGCTTGCTGAATCATAATCGCTTCTTGTTCTTCTTTACGTTCCAAGTAGCGTGTACGCATCTCTTCAGATGCTTTTTCATTCAACTCAACTTGAATTTTAAACTCTGGAAAACCTAGGACTAAGAAATTTTGTTGAATAAGAGAGAGATAATTGTCTTTCAAGTGGTTTTTAGTAATTTCATTAGCTAACTGTAATGTCACAACACCATCTTGTACAATAGGTGCGTGATTTCTCAAAATGTCTTTTACGATTGGTGACGAGATATTACTACGATTAATGACTGTGTCCCAATAATCTATAATTTTTTCATCAGTAATTACCGGCTTTTCAGCCTTTAATTGCAAATCAATGTCTGCAATGGTCTTAAAAGCGCGTGTTAAATTCGAGGTCAAGGCTTGAAAGATTTCAAAAGGTAAAATATCAGGGAAGCGAAGGATAAAATGCCAAACTTTTGATTTTTTATAAACATAAACTTGCTCTACTTCACCCTCATTAAAATACGGTAGATAGTCTACCTCATTTTTCAGCTGAATTTGTTCTAGCAGCTGCTGGAAAAGTTCTTTTTTATTCATCCAATCTACCCAACTTTCTATCAAGAAAAAAAGTCAAAGACATCATTGATTGAGATCTTTGAACTTTTTTAGTTTATTAGCCACCAAAGAAGAATCTTTGGATATCATTCCATGTAATTAAAATCATCAATATAAAGAGTAAACCAACACCGATAACAGTAATAATACCCTCTTTTTCAGGTTCTAGTGGTTTGCCTCTCACACCCTCTATAATGTTAAGCAGGATTTTACCGCCATCTAGGGCCGGGATCGGTAAGAGATTAACAGTACCTAAGTTAACACTTAAAAACCCTAAGAAACTTAAAATACTATAAAAACCATAGCTAACGACTTCTTCCGTTGCAGCGTATATCGCTACAGGCCCACCAAAGGCATTTATATCAAATCCCTTAGTAAACATTGACAAAATGAGGCTGAATATAGAACTGATTACAAACCAAGTTTGAGAAAAACCATACATGATTTTAGCCCCAAAAGAGCGATCAATACTTTGTTGAATACCAATCAGTCCTGTTTCAGGATCTGAGGTTAGCTGAATATGTTGTTCCTCTTCATCTCGCTCAATTAAAAGCTCCATATCTTTACCTGGATTTTCTTGAATTAGTGCGGTCATTTCAGACCAAGTGCTAACTTCCTGACCGTTAATAGCCGTTATGACATCATTGGCTTGAATACCTGCTTCTTGTGCAGGACTATTTGTAACGACATCCCCTACTTGAGAACGATTGACTGCTACCCCACCTTGCATAAAAGCTAAGGAAGAAAAAACAATAACACCTAAAATAAAGTTATTCATTGGCCCTGCAAAGTTTGTTAGCATACGGTTAAACAAGGAAGCCGATTGGAATTGAACATCAATAGGAGCCACTTGTACTTCTGTTCCGTCAGTTTCAATAATTAAAGCATCTCGTTTTACGCCATATCGGCTTGCTTGTTCCTGACCAGGAACAACGCCCTCAATCACCATATCGCGATCCAAATCAAAGTGAGTAAGTTCGAGAGGAACAGCATCAATAAGTTGCTTTTCACTCAAGTTAATGTGAGTAACGTCTCCTTTTCCATCCAAAACAACGCTGAGCGGCATTCCCGCCTTTAACTCCGTTTCATCGTCTCCGTAACCAGCCATTCGGACATAGCCCCCAAGCGGTAATAGACGAACGGTGTAAGTGGTATTGTTTTTGCGGTAAGAAAAAATTTTAGGGCCCATGCCAATAGCAAATTCCCTCACTAAAATTCCTGCTCGTTTAGCAAAATAAAAATGACCAAATTCATGGATAATCACTAGAACACTGAAAATGATGATAAAGGTGATAATTGTTCTTATCAAAATGATGCACTTCCTAACTGTTATACTGGGATGGTTAGTTGATATTAAAAATTGCTAGTAGGAGTTGAAAGAGTGGCATAACGAATAACATACTGTCAAAACGGTCTAAAATACCACCGTGCCCAGGTAAAATTTTACCAGAGTCTTTTACGCCAAAATAACGTTTGTAGGCTGATTCTGTTAAATCACCTAATTGCCCGACAATAGATGTTAATACTGCAAGCAATATAACAATGGGGATTGATAAGTTTAAAGGGTTATACCATTGAATAAAGAGTATACCACAAATAACTGATAGTACCATTCCTCCAAGAGAACCTTCAATTGTTTTATTAGGACTAATAACCGGTGCTAATTTTATTTTTCCAAATTGTTTTCCAACTAAATAGGCTCCGATATCTGTTGCCCAGATTAATAGTAATACAAACAAGACCATTCTAAAACTGAATAACGCTGTCTGTAAAAAATAATGGAAGCCTGTTCCAATATAGATTGCAGCTAGTAAAAAGACCCCTGCATCATCAAAAGTAAAATCGTTCTTTGATAAAACAGTCATCACTAATAACGTCATTGCAAACAGGAAAAATACAGTCGTAATGTCAATCCCTTGTGGTAAAAACGATAAATAAGTCGTTGGTACAATGATCATCACTGTCGCCAAGGATGTCAATATTCCTGTTAAACTCCAAAAATTCTTTTTCTTCATTGCGAACATTTCTGAAACACCTATAACGCCCATTGCAGCTGTTCCGAGAACTAATGGCCACGAACCATACCAAACAATTGGCAACAAGACCAACAAGGCGACGAGGCCCGTAATTGTTCTAGTTTTCATAATTCACCTCATAGACCGCCAAAGCGACGGTTTCTCTTTTGATATTCTCCGATCGCTTCATTTAAAGCATCTGTTGAGAAATCAGGCCATAAAACATCTGTGAAATAAAGTTCACTGTATGCGATTTGCCATAATAAAAAGTTACTAATTCTAATTTCACCACTTGTACGGATGAGTAACTCTGGATCTTTAAATTCTCCTAGAGGACCCGTAAATAGGTTGTCAGAAATATACTCTTCTGTAATATCATCTTTAGAAAGGTTACCGTTTTGTGCTTGCTCCACAGCTTTCTGTACCATTTCTAGCATTTCATGACGCGAGCCATAATTGAAAGCAAAGTTCAAAATTAGGCCAGTATTATGCTTTGTTTCCTCCATTGCTTTTTCTACAACTGCTTTTGTTTTCTCCGGCAGCAGATCAATCCATCCAATTGCATGAACTTTGATATTATTAGCAATCAATTCAGGCATAAATACATCAAAAAAATCGATGGGTAGATTCATTAAAAAAGACACTTCATCATTGGGCCTTTTCCAATTTTCAGTTGAGAATGCATAAAGAGTTAAAACTTTAATGCCTAATTGATTAGCATGAACCGCAATTTTTTTAACAGTATTCATACCCTCTTTATGTCCGAATACACGAGGCATCATTCTTTTTTTTGCCCATCGACCATTACCATCCATGATAATAGCGATATGATTGGGTATTTGACCCTTTTCATTAAATGGTGTTTCTGTTGATTTTTCAAAAAAAGCCATGATTTTATACCTACCTTTTAGTCTTTAGCTCACTCCATTTTATCAAAGATTCCAGTTATTACCAACAATGAATGTAAAATTACAAAAAACTTAGGAAAGAGCCTTTCTATAAGAAAAGCGGACAAGTCCGCCTTGGCCTATGAAAAAATAGGAAATTTGCCCTGAATTGTCAGGAGACTTCACGCTTCAGCGGGTTAGTCGAATGATATGCGTTAGCGAGCAGTGAAGCACACAATGGGGCAAATTTATCTTTTTTTCACTAGGTCAGGACTTGGGAGCTAAACATTGATGGCTGAACTTATAATCCCCTAGTCTATAAAAAAACCCAGAGCAAGCTCTGGGCAAAAGGTTTAAACATCCAACAATTCTTTTTCTTTCTTAGCTGCAATGTCATCAATACGTTTTGTACTGTTGTCCGTTAGTTCTTGAACTTTTTTCTCGTTTGTACGTAATTCATCTTCTGTAATTTCACTGTTTTTCTCAGCTTTTTTCAAAGCGTCCATAGCGTCACGACGGATGTTACGAACAGCAACTTTAGCATTTTCAGTATCTTTTCCTACTAATTTTGCTAAGTCCTTACGACGTTCCTCTGTCAACGCTGGAATCACAAGACGAATGAGTGTTCCGTCATTTGTCGGGCTGATTCCTAGATCGCTTTGGTGAATCGCGCGTTCAATATCTCCAAGACTTGATTTGTCGTAAGGTGTGATTGCTAGCATACGCGCTTCGGGTACTGTAATTGAAGCAAGTTGATTAACCGGCGTTGGCACACCGTAGTATTCAACTTCAATTCGATCCAGTAGACTTGCGTTTGCAACACCTGCACGAATAGAACCTAGTTCTCTTTCTAATGCTTCTTCTGCTTTTTTCATACGGTCTTCCGTATTTTTTAGAATATCTTTCATTATTTGTTCCCCCTAACAGTTGTACCAATTTCTTCTCCCATTATAACACGACGGATATTTCCTGGAGTATTTAAATTAAAAACAACTAATGGAATATCATTATCCATACTTAGTGAACTTGCGGTTGAATCCATAACTTGCAATCCTTTTGAAATGACATCGAGATGTGTCAATTCAGTAAACTTAACTGCTGAACTATCTTTCATTGGATCTGATGAATAAACGCCATCAACATTGTTTTTTGCCATTAAAATGACATCTGCTTCGATCTCTGCTGCACGCAATGCTGCTGTCGTATCTGTTGAGAAGTATGGGTTGCCAGTACCACCTGCAAAAATAACAATACGGCCTTTTTCAAGGTGTCGAACTGCTTTTCTACGAATATAAGGCTCTGCAACTTGTCTCATTTCAATAGATGTTTGAACGCGTGTTGGAACTCCTTCATTTTCAAGAACATCTTGTAATGCTAAAGAGTTCATAACAGTTGCTAACATTCCCATATAATCAGCTTGAGCACGTTCCATTCCCATTTCAGCGCCAGTTGTACCACGCCAAATATTTCCACCACCAACAATAATGGCAATTTCTACTCCTAAGGCATGAATTTCTTTAATTTCTTTAACAACTTCTTTGATAACAGGTGGGTTAATTCCAAAGCCAACTTCTCCGGCAAGAGCTTCACCACTCAACTTCAATATAACGCGTTTATATTTAGGTTCAACCATTATAAATCCTCCATTTTAATCCAGTTTGACTGATATAGTTCGGTATAGTGAGAGAGCCTGAGACAATTGCCCCAGGCTCTATTCATATTTGATTATTTTTTAATTTGACTCATAACTTCTTCAGCAAAGTTTTCTTGACGTTTCTCAATGCCTTCGCCCACTTCGAAGCGGATGAATGATTTCACAGAACCGCCTTTAGATTCTGCAAATTTAGAAACAGTCATATCTGGATCCTTAACGAATGATTGGTCATTTAATGAGATTTCGCTCAAGAATTTGTTCAAACGTCCTACGATCATTTTTTCTACGATATTAGCAGGTTTGCCTTCGTTTAGAGCTTGTTCAGTTAGAACTTTTTTCTCATGTTCTAATTCTTCTGAAGAAACTTCTTCACGAGAAACGTATTTAGGATTGATTGCTGCAACGTGCATTGAAATGTCTTTAGCAGTTTCTTCGTCAGCGCCTTCTAGTACAGAAAGAACAACGATACGTCCACCTTGGTGAGAGTATGCTCCAAAAGATTGAGAATCAGTTTTCTCAACGATTTCAAAACGACGTAGAGAAATTTTTTCTCCGATAACTGATGTTGCAGTAGCGATTGTGTCGCTTAATGTACCTTCTTCAGTTGATAAGTTTAATGCTTCTTCAACATTAGCTGGTTTGTTTTCTGCGATTAGAGTTGTTACGTCTTGAACTAATTTTTGGAATTGATCGTTTTTAGCAACGAAGTCAGTTTCAGCGTTAATTTCGACAACAACTGCTGTGTTTCCAGAAACATAAACGTTTGCTAACCCTTCTGCTGCGATACGGTCAGCTTTCTTAGCTGCTTTAGCCATACCGTTTTCTCTTAAGTAGTCTACTGCTTGATCCATATCTCCATCAACAGCTACTAAAGCTTTTTTAGCGTCCATCATACCAACGCCTGTCATATCACGTAATTCTTTTACCATTTTTGCGGTAACTTGTGCCATGTTAAAAAACCTCCTATTATAATTGTTTTCATATAAAAACTGTTTCAAAATAGAAAATATGCTGGCTTTGTCCTGCTATATCATTCTTATTTTGAAACAGCCATGTTCAATCAACTATTTTCTTAGAAAAATTGATTATGCGTTTTCGTTGTTTCCTTCAACAACTTCAACGATTTCTTCTAATGATGTTGCTTCTTCTTCAGTTGAGAAAGCTTCTTCAACTGCTTGGTCAGCACCTTGGTTACCTTCGATGAAAGCATCTGCCATTTTAGCAGTGATTAGCTTAACGGCACGAATAGCGTCGTCGTTTGATGGAATAACCACATCAATTTCATCTGGGTCACAGTTTGTATCAACCATAGCAACGATAGGAATGTTCAATTTATGAGCTTCTTGAACAGCGATTCTTTCTTTTCTTGGGTCAACGATGAACATGACATCTGGAATTCTTGGCATATCTTTGATACCGCCTAGGAATTTTTCAAGACGTTCCTGTTCTTTACGTAAGATACCAACTTCTTTTTTAGGTAGAAGTTCGAAAGTACCATCTTCAGACATTCTTTCGATGTCTTTTAGACGTTTGATACGTTTTTGGATTGTATCCCAGTTAGTCAATGTTCCACCTAACCAACGGTGGTTAACGAAGTATTGTCCTGAACGGATAGCTTCATCTTTAATAGCTTCTTGAGCTTGTTTTTTTGTTCCTACAAAAAGAGCAACGCCGCCATCTTCAGCGACTTCACGCATGTAGTTGTATGCGTTATCTACTAACTTAACTGTTTTTTGTAAGTCGATAATGTAGATACCGTTTCTTTCTGTAAAGATATATTGTTTCATTTTTGGGTTCCAACGGCGTGTTTGATGACCGAAGTGAACACCAGCTTCTAGCAATTGTTTCATTGAAATGACTGCCATGTTGTATTCCTCCATTTGGTTTTGTATTTTTCCTCCCCCAACTTCAATTACAAGTATGACTTCATCGAAGCACCCATCCCTGCATCCATTGAGGTGTGAAATTTTTGGTGTTTTAGCACCGTCTTACATTATACGTTTATTTGAAAAAAATGCAAGAAAAATCATAATAAAATTTTCTTGAAAATTCTGTCATAGTATCGCATACTAAGATAACTGATTATTTGATTACAAAAAGGAGGTTTCCTATTGTTTTACAATTGTGTTGTTCGAATCGTCGGATTTATTGTCTGGCTATTAAATGGTAAGACTGACGTTCAGAATAAAGAAAAATTACCACAAGCTGAAACATATATTTTAGCGGCACCACACCGAAGTTGGCTTGATCCCATTTTTATAGCTGTGGCAGCCTATCCCCATGTATACTCTACTATGGCTAAACAAGAGCTATTTAAAAAAGGCTTCATTAATTGGTTTTTAAGAAAAATGCACGCTTTTCCTGTTAACCGTGAAAATCCAGGTCCTAGCGCCTTAAAACAACCCGTTAATATTCTAAAAGAAGGCGAACGTAATATTTTTATTTTCTCTACTGGTTCTCGCTATGATAATGAAATTAAAGGCGGTACGTCCGCTATGGCTCGCTTAGCCAAAGTTCCGATTGTACCGGTCGTTTTCCAAGGACCGTTTTCTTTAAAAGCTTTAATTAAAAGAGAAAATGCATTTGTTCGTTTTGGTGATCCGATTCGTTTACCGGAAGGCAAACGAATTAGCAAAGATGAATTATCAGCTATCGATCAAGCTTTAATGGATTCATTTGATCGTTTAGACAATGAAGTCAATCCTAATTTTAAATATGACTATACAAAAAAACAGAGCTCCTAAGCTCTGTTTTTTTGTGTTAATCTGACATTGATTGTAGTTGGTACATATCGTAGTAAATACCTTTTTTAGCAATCAAATCATCATGTTTACCACGTTCGATAATCTCACCCTTATCAAGAACTAAGATGAGGTCAGCATCACGAATCGTAGATAAGCGATGGGCAATCGCTATCGTTGTTCGCCCTTTTCGCATTTTATTCATACTCTCTTGAATTAACAATTCTGTCTCCGTATCAATATTAGCAGTCGCTTCATCTAAAACTAAAATCTTAGGGTCGCGGATAATCGTCCGTGCAAAAGAAATCAGTTGGCGTTCCCCACTTGAGTAAGAAGCCCCTCTCTCAATAACCTTCGCGTGGTATTGCTCAGGTAATTGCTCGATAAAATGATTGGCGTGAACAAATTCTGCAGCATCCTGAATAGCTACGTCATCCAACTCATCATTCATGAGACGGATATTACGGCTAACATCACCATAAAACAAGAATGAGTCTTGTAGAACAAGCCCCATCTGTCTTCTAATTTCCTCGATTGGATATTTTTTAATTGATTGTCCATCAATCAGTATATCCCCTTCGTAAAACTCATAAAAACGCATGAGGACATTAATAATCGAACTTTTACCACTACCTGTATGTCCAATCAAAGCAACCGTTTCGCCAGGATTAGCAGTAAAACTAATGTTTTTCAAAACGTTATGTCCGTTATCATAGGCGAATGTCACATTTTTAAACTCAATTTTACCTTTTGTAATAGCTAAATTAGCTTCTTCATGTTGTTGAGGGACTAGTTCATCATGATCAAGTACACGGATGACACGATAGCTTGACACAATCCCGTCTTGAAAAACACTCAAGTTGTCCATCATCATTCCAAGGGGTCTAAAGAAGTTGTTAATGTAGCTAGTAAAGGAATAAATAACCCCTATCTCCACAAATTGGTCAAATGACTGTCCACCAAACAAATACAAAACAACCGTCAATGCAATGGCTTGTAACAAACTGATAAAGGGATTAAGAAGCAAGGCATTCATCCTAACCATGGCTATTCTGCCACGCGCATACTCTTCATTAACATCACTAAATTCCTTTTGCAGTCTTTTTTCTTGGCGGAACTGTTGAATAATAGACATACCTAGTATATTTTCATTCAATTTTGTGTTTAGCTCACTTAGTTTTTCTCTCATTGTGCGGTATACACGAGTGCTGACACGTTGGTAAAACCATACCATTAATGTCATAACAGGTAAGAAATATAGAAAGGTTAAGGTGATTTTTACATCTAATACCCACATCGCAATAAACACTGTTACGATACTTAAAAGACCCTCTGCTAGAGCCAAGAAGACAGCCCAAAAATCTTTAATTGTTTCCGTATCATTTGTCACACGAGAAACAATTGAACCAGCCGGTGTTTGATCGAAATATCGCATGCCGAGTTGATTAACTTTTCTAAACAGTTGATTCCGTATATTTTCGACTGTTTTTTCGGACGCCATGCTAAATAGGTAATTCTGAAAATACATCGTAATCATGCTGATGATAATCGATAACATGTATAATAGTGAAAATTGAATCGCAATCGAAATGGTTGCTTTCCCTTGAGTGACATAGTTATCGAGAAATACTTGAATAATCCTAGGGGAGACAACGTCGGTTATAGCTAGTCCGATACCAAAAATAAAGGACCAAATAAATGGTGATTTAAAAGGTAACGCATAAGCTACAATTCGTTTAACAACTCGAACTTGTTCTTTGACCGGAATGGTTTTAGACCAAACTGATTGTTCCATTATTTCTCACCTTCTAACTTGCTTTCCAATTGCTGTTTCTCATACATTCGACGATACCAGCCTTGGTTTTGCATTAATTGTTCATGATTTCCTCGTTCCACAATAGTGCCATTATCTAGAACGATGATTTCATCAGCGTGCATCACACTCGAAATACGATGAGCTGCGATAATGGTTGTTTGATTCTTTCTTTTTTCTTTCAATTGACTTAAAATTTGTTCTTCTGTTTTTGCATCAACAGCTGATAAGGAGTCGTCTAAAATCAATAATTCTGGTTGCGTAATCACGGCGCGAGCAATCGAAATCCGTTGCTTTTGACCACCAGAAAGGGACACGCCACGTTCCCCTACCAATGTATTGTAGCCATTTGGAAAACCGAGAATATCATCATGAATCGCTGTAATTCGAGCTGCTTCGTAAACCTCTTCGTCTGAATAAGCTGGATTGGCGAATCGAATATTATCTGCTACATTTGTTGAAAAAAGAAAGTTATCTTGTGGCACATAACCAATGCCGCTTAGCAAACTATCCAAGCTATAATCCTTAATATTAATGCCATTGTAACTAATGATGCCATCATAGTGATCATATTCTCTTAGCAACAAACTAAACAGACTACTTTTTCCTGATCCAGTTCGACCCACAATACCTAATGTGTGTCCTTTTGGAAGATGGATAACAATATCCTTAAGCGAGATTTGTTCTGAATCGCTATATTGGAATGATTGAATCGCAATTTCTAAGTCACCATCTAGTGGCTGAGTAATTGCATGCTTGGGTTCAATAATACGTGATTGTTCTTGAAGCAGTTCATCAATACGGCTGTAACTAGCGCTACCTCGCTCTAAAACATTCAATAATCGACCAACAGCAAGCATTGGCCACCTCATTAGAGCAATGTAGCTGAAGAATGTTACGAGGTTACCAATAGTCATTTCGCCATTTTGAATAAAGTAAGCCCCAAAAATCAAAGATAAGGCATATGAAATACCCATAACAAAAATAACAACCGGTCTGAACATCGAATCAATCGCATAAACCTCTTTGTTTTTTAAAACAACGTCACGAGTCTTCGATTCAAAATCAGCAATATCTTCCTTTTCCTCGCCAAAAGTTTTAATCACCTTTACTCCCGTAACACTTTCTTGTGTCTTATCATTCAAGGCTGAAAAGGATGCTTGGGCTTTCCTAAAGGTTCGATGAATTTTCTTCCCTAACATTCTTGAAACAAGTGTTAAAGCTGGCACTGGTATCATGGCGATTAATGTTAATTTCCAGTTTACAGTTAGCAACATTGTTAAAAATGTAATTCCACCCGATGAGATCGAGTCAGCTAGGGTCAGAATTCCTGCACCTGCAACCATACGAATGGCATTCAAATCATTAGTAGCATGAGCCATTAAATCTCCTGTACGATATTTTTGAAAAAATTCGGCATCCATCTTCGTAAAATGATTAAATAAGCGTATTCGAAGTATTTTTTCAAGTTTAGCAGACGTTCCCCAAATTTCCATGCGCCAAATGTAGCGAAAAATATATTGACTAATACCACATAATAGGATAATCCCTGCTTGAATCATTAAACTTCTAGGTGTTAACAATTGCTCATTAATATCATCAATAATATTTCCGACTATTCGGGGTGAAACAACTTGTATCAAAGCTACAACAATTAAGAAAAAGACCCCCACTGTGTAAGAACGCCATTCTTGCTTGAAGAACCACTTTAATTTTTTAAAGATTTGCACGGGTTTCCCTCCTTCTAAGTTCATACAAAACAAAAAAGTGGACCCAAACAAGCATCCACATTTTTCATTATTTCATTCAATTATTTCTTTTTAGCTTTCTTGTTTTGACCTTTCATAGAAGCCATAATTTGTTTCACTTTGCGTTCTGATGGTTTTTGACCCATTTGCATCATCATGTTGCGTAACATATCTTCTGAAATAGGTGGGTTTTCAGCAAAATAATTCATCATATAACGACGTGCCAAAAAGAAGCCCCCTACAGCTCCTAAAAGTACCCCTAAAATAACAATAAAAATCCATGCACTTGTACTCAATTTGTATCCTCCTTCCAAAAGTCCTCATTTAAATATATTACAAGATATTCGCCAAAAAGGAAATAGAAAAGCGCAATTATTCATTTTTTTTAAAACCCGAACATCTGTTTGATTCTTTTGTTTAGATGTGATAAAATAACACTATAAAAATATGGGAGATGATGGTCCGATGACTAAAGGTAGAGACTCAAGACAAATGAATGTTTTGCACTTCATCTATACGGAAGTTCAGCAAAAAGGTTATCCACCAACGGTAAGAGAAATTGGTAATGCCGTAAACCTATCATCTACCTCAACCGTTCATGGCCATTTGGCTCGATTAGAAAAAGCAGGATATATCTATCGAGACCCGACTAAACCAAGAGCTATTGAGGTCACTGAATTAGGTTTACAACAATTAGGAATCAAGAGCGATCAAATGCCGCTACTAGGCGTGGTCACGGCTGGTGAGCCAATCTTGGCGGTTGAGGAAGCAACAGACTTCTTCCCTATTCCACCGAACTTAAAAAATAGTTCGGATGACTTATTTATGCTAACCATCCGAGGAAACAGTATGATTAATGCAGGAATCTACAATAACGATGCGGTTATTGTTCGAAAACAAGCTTCTGCTGAAAATGGCGATATTGTGATTGCTATTACAGAGGACGAGGAAGCAACCTGTAAACGATTCTATAAAGAAACAGATCATTACCGATTGCAGCCAGAAAATGATGAACTTGAACCGATTATTTTGGACTATGTACAAATATTAGGTAAAGTTGTCGGCTTATACAGAACTCATATCAGTTAATAGCAACAGCCAGAAAGTAGCATACTCTCTGGCTGTTTTATTGTCAAATTTAAAAAGAGATTAGGCAAATGCTCAATCTCCTTTTTGATTTTAGTATTCCATTAGGTTAAAAATGTCGTAGCCAGAGATTTTTTCTCTTCCTTTTAGATCCAATAATTCTATTAAGAATGCTAAACCAACAACTTCGCCACCTAATTTTTCAATTAATTCAACAGTTGCTAATGTTGTTCCGCCAGTTGCAAGTAAATCATCACAGATTAATACTTTTTCACCAGGTAAAACAGCATCTTTGTGTAATTGAAGAACAGCTTCACCATATTCTAAACCGTAAGCGACTTCTACTGTTTCACGAGGCAATTTACCTTTTTTACGGGCCATTGCGAAACCACAATTTAATCCTACTGCAACCGGACAACCTACCATAAATCCTCTTGCTTCAGGCCCAACAACCTTGTCGACACCTTTATCTTTTGCATACTCTACAATTTTAGCAATTGCAGACGCATAAGCATCGCCGTCTTGCATTAATGGTGAAATATCTCTAAAAATAATTCCTTCTTCTGGAAAATCTTTCACATCAGCAATATACTTTTTAAAATCCATCAAAATTTCCTCCTATAACTACTTATCACAAGCTTTAATCCACTGAATCAATTCTTGGAATGGCTGGTAAATAAATAGTTTCTCAGCATTCATTTTATTTATTCTTTGTTTATAAGTATTGGTTTCTTCCAAATTGACTTTTTCAGGTTGCGGATTTGGATTCATTATACCGTTATCAATTGTAACAAATTTTGCTTCTAAAAACACGGATATGATAAAAATCAACAAATTCTTATCAATTTTTAAGTATTGGGCCAAGTCAGTTAACTTGCTTCGAACATCCATATTTTGGTGGGTTCTAAAATAACGGTAAGCATGAGCAAACACCTTTTGATTAGGGATTCCTTCAGCCGTTATACTTTGAATCGGATAGGCATAAATATAATAGTTATTAAATTTATGTCTTTCCAAGAAGTAAGTCAAATAGTCTAGACTACTTGGGCAATCAATAATAATCAGATTTGTTAATTCATCTTCAAATGGTGGGATATCATCTCTACTTTCCAATAAAACTGAGACACTGCTATTTGGCAAGTGATCAGCTGTTTTATCAAAAAAGGCACGGTTAAAAAACAGATAAACACTATTCTCAATGTTAAGAGACTCGTCTTGGACTTGAGATGTTCGCTTATCAAAATACTGAACATGCTCAATGGTCAAATCTTTTAACTGTAATTGTGGTTTCGATAAATCTCGCCAAGTATTAATCCCCAATTCGCCTATTACGGATATGGTTTCCATTTCAGGCATAAAGGAAGCTAAATGCCCTTTGTTAAAACCAATAACATCAAGTGTTTGTTTTTCGGAGTATAAAGAAAATTTAAGATGCTT
The DNA here is from genome assembly GCF_001975685.1 of Jeotgalibaca sp. PTS2502. NCBI lineage: Bacteria > Bacillati > Bacillota > Bacilli > Lactobacillales > Carnobacteriaceae > Jeotgalibaca > Jeotgalibaca sp. PTS2502. Next base: position 602,397 of record NZ_CP019433.1, on the reverse strand, counting down.
TTGATCTGCTCCTATTTGTTTAATATTTTGTGCAGGGACATCCTTAAAGGCAAAGATTGGTTTAGGATTATCTGTTCCAAAAGGTTTCAACTGATCAATCTCATTTAGAAAATCCAAAGTAACTTCATCAACATCTAAGTACTCATCAACCTCGATTGTCGCACCTTGCTTAATCTGTTCAGCATAGACTGATGTGACATTATTCAGCTCGTAACTTAGTTGATTAACTTGATCAACACTAACACTCAAGCCTGCTGCCATCTTATGGCCACCAAATTTCAGAATACAATCTGAGCAAGCGGACAATGCTTGATACAGATGGACAGCATCTATACTTCGACCTGACCCTTTAGCCAGCCCTGTTTCTGAATTCTCAGCAAGCAAAATCGTTGGTCGACCTGTTTCTTCAACTAAGCGACTCGCGACAATACCTAACACACCTTCGTGCCAATTCGGATCACTTAAAACGATGATATTTGGCAGAGACGAGAGTTGTTCTAGTTTAGCTGTCGCTGATTCAACAATCTCACTGACAATGGCTTGTCTTTTCGAATTTGTTTGTTGAATTTCTTCGACCACTTCTTCCAGGCGTTCTTCATCAAAGGAAGTCAATAATTCGACGCCAGGAGAAGCATCTCCTAAACGACCGAGTGCATTTAAGCGAGGACCAATGGTGAAGCCAATGGTTTCCTCATCAACACCTTCTAGAGAAGTTCCCGCTTTTTCTAATAACATCAATAAGCCGATACGTTCGCTTTGTTTTAAAATTTCCAATCCTTTTTTTACAAGCCACCTGTTCTCATCCGTTAAACTAACTAAGTCTGCAATAGTACCTACAGCTGCAATATCAAAGTATTCGTAAGGGATTCTGTCTTGGAGTGCGCCAGCCAATTTTAAGGCAACACCAGCTCCAGATAAATCAGAAAATGGATAGCCGCCAGATGGATGGTTAGGATGAATAATAGCATAAGCGTTAGGTAATTCTGTAGGTAATTCATGGTGATCGGTTACAATCACATCAACACCTTTTTCATTCGCTAATTGGATGGCATCATGTCCCATAACGCCGTTGTCGCACGTTACAATCAACTCAATACCACTTTCAATTTGCTCTTGAAAGACGCGTTCATTAGGGCCGTAACCATCTTTAAAACGGTTAGGCAAATAGAAGGTCACGTTCCCACCCAACTCTTCAATTGCTTCAACTAAAATAGCCGTACTGGTTATACCATCAGCGTCATAGTCACCATAAACCAATATAGCTTCTTCCGATTCAATTGCCTGGAAAATCCGATTGACTGCGCGTTCCATATCATAAAGCAGGAATGGATCGTGGTAAGACACGTCACTCTGATGAACGAAGTCATTTATTTTCTCAATGGTATCTAAATTCCGCTGTAAACATAGTTTTAAAAAAGCTTGACTATAAGTTGTCTCTTCAGCTAAATGACTGATGACATGCTCGTCAAACGGATACTCTTTTTGTTTCCAGTTCATTCTTGCATCTAACAAATTATTATCTCCCTCTTTTTCATTTCAAAGAAAATTCGCCTGTTAAAAACAGGCGATCATCATTTCCATTTTTATTCAACAGGATCTTGTGAGGTTGGTTTAACGTTATTCACATTATTGTAAGTAATTTGATTAACCAGCTCATTTTCTAAACTATTAATTTTATTATCCTTAGAATTAATGGTCTCCTCAAGTGCTGTTATTTTTTCAGTGTACTCAGCTTTAATCTCGTCTCTTAATTGACCAGACTGACTTTCAAGTTGTGAAATTCCAGCTTGCAAGGTCTTTAATTCTTTTTTTCGATGAACACTTGCCATTGTTGAAACAAGTAATGTTAATAAAGCACCTAATAGTAAAGAAACAAAGATGATAATAATAAGTGGTGCAGCAAACGTTGTAAAACCAAAACTAACGGGTACACTTTCCACGTTTAAAACAGCAAACACACTGATAATCGTCATTAAAACAATAATTAATACTAATCTCCATTGGTTTTTCATCACTAACACACCTCACATAGTCACTTTTATTTAATTAACGGAATGTCAAATTCATCATAGTCATGAACTAATGTTGAATTTGGGAAAATTGCTTGAGCATCATTTTGCAGTTGAGCTTGTTCTTTACCCATATAGCGTGAAGAGATATGAGTTAAATACAGCTGGCTACTGTTTGATTCTTTAGCTACTTTAGCAGCATCTACACAGGTAGAATGGAAATAATCTCTCGCAATTTTTTGGTTGTCCTTTGAGAAAGTTGATTCATGAACCAACACATCTGAGTTCATGGCTAGTTGTGTACTAGCAGGAGTTCGTTTTGTATCTCCTAAAATGGTTACTGTTCTCCCCTTCACAGAAGGACCAATATAGTCATTCCCATTAACTGATCGACCATCTGGTAAAGTCACCGTCTGCCCATTTTTTAGTTTTCCATATAATGGTCCGGATGGAATATTATCCGCTTTTAATTTTTCAACTAACAGCTCACCGACATAGTCAGCCTCTTCAATTCTGAATCCATAGGAAGGAATGCCATGTGCTAACTTAGCACATGTCACTTTAAAGGTTTTATCTTCAAAAACTACCCCGTCTTCTTCTATTTCATGGAAAAAAATCGGATAGCGTAAATGAGATTGAGAAACTCTTAAACTCGTTAAGACAAAGTCTTTGATTCCTTTTGGTCCGTATATCGTCAATGGCGTATCGCCACCTTGGAAAGCGCGGCTACTTAGAAAACCAGGAAGACCAAAAATATGGTCCCCATGTAAATGTGTGATAAAAATCTTATTAACTTTACGAGGTTTTAAGGTTGTTCGTAAAATACGTTGTTGTGTACCCTCTCCACAATCAAACAGCCAAATGTCATTTCGTTCATCTAATAGTTTTAGCGCAATACAGGATAGATTTCGATTGGTTGACGGGACACCAGATCCCGTCCCCAAAAATTGAATTTTCATGATGCAAACACTCGTTTCTCTTCATCTAGCGGGTTTTTAGTCTACGAATTCAAATTCGTAATCCATAATACGGACAAGATCGCCGTCTTCTGCCCCACGTTGACGAAGTTTTTGGTCGATTCCCATTCCACGAAGTTGACGAGCAAAACGCATGATGCTTTCATCATGGTGGAAGTTCGTCATCAAGAATAGTTTCTCTAGTTTCTCACCACTTAATATCCATGTACGGTCTGGATCGCGGTTAATAATAATTTCATCAGATGGGTCATCCAATTTATATTCAACAGAGCGAATTAATTCTTCTTCATCAAATAATGGGAATGCTTCTGTATGTTCCAGTAATTCTGCTGTGTAATCTAACAACGGGCCGAAGCCTTTGTTTTGGTATGCAGAAATCTCAAATATTTTTGGAACATCTTGTCCAGCAAATTTTTCTTCTAATTTTTGACTGAATTTAGCAAGTTCTTCTTCAGCGCCTTCAACATCCATTTTGTTAGCAACAATGACTGTTGGGCGTTCAAGTAATTTTAACTCATAGTTTTCCAATTCAGCATTGATTTTTTCATAGTCATCGAATGGATCTCTACCTTCAGTAGCTCCCATATCAATAACATGTAAAATAACACGTGTGCGTTCAATATGACGCAAGAATTGAATTCCTAAACCAACACCTTGTGATGCCCCTTCAATCAGACCTGGTAAATCGGCCATAGCAAATTGACCGCCACTTGGTGCTTGTACCATACCTAAGTTAGGCACAATAGTTGTAAAGTGATAAGCAGCAATTTTTGGTTTTGCCTTTGATACAACTGATAGAATAGTAGACTTACCTACTGATGGGAAGCCAACTAACCCAACGTCAGCGATAACTTTCAATTCTAGATTTAGAACAAATTCTTCCCCTGGTTCGCCATTCTCAGCGATTTCTGGGGCTGGGTTTCTAGGTGACGCAAACTTAATGTTTCCTCGTCCACCACGACCACCTTTAGCAACAACTAATTGTTGACCAATTTCGGTTAAATCTCCCATTAACTCATTTGTTTCTGCATTACGAACAATCGTACCTGGTGGCACTTTCACGTAAGTATCTTTTGCAGATTTACCGTATTTACTTTTACTCATTCCATGTTCGCCAGGGATACCTCGGAAATGACGATTGTAACGGAAATCAAGCAAAGTGCGTAGTCCAGGGTCTACTTCAAAGATGATACTACCGCCCTTACCGCCATCGCCGCCTGCTGGTCCGCCATCTGGTACATATTTCTCACGTCTAAATGCAACCATGCCGTCTCCGCCATTACCGGCCTTTACATTAATCTGTGCGTGATCTAAAAACATTGACATATTGATGTCCTCCTTGGATATAAGAAGTCTTAACTCCTATATCCTCGTTTCTCTTTATTATTTAGCAAACATTCTTTACTAGTCTACTCTAATTTAACACATTGAGCGACCGACATAAAGAATATTTATCTTTGATTTTAAAACAATAGGAAAGGCTAGGACACTATCCTAGCCTTTCGTTGACTTGAATCATTACTTTGTGATTAAACGTCTAACATCAGCGAACTCTAAAATAAGCTCTGTTAAACTTGCTAAAAGGTTTAAGCGATTATTTCGAACTGCTTCGTCATCAACCATAACCATGTTTTCATCAAAGAAAGTGGTAATAACTGGTGCAATTTCTTTTAATAGATCGTAGCGTTCTTCAGAATTTGCTTTATCCCAAAGTGTTTTTACGTGGTTAATTTGAACGTGTAAGTTCTTCTCACTAGCTGTTTCAAACACGTTACTATCAGTATCAAATGGTTTTTCGATTTGATGTGAAATATTAACTACACGGGCTAATGCTTCAATCACTGCTTTGTAATCATCATCTGATTGATGGCTATGAAGTGTTTGACCATTTTCAATCAATTCTAGCAAGTTATTTTCAGTTGAACCAAGAATCGCATCTTGCACGTCATGATTAACATGATAGCCTTGTAATTTTTGTTGAATACGACCTTTAGCAAACTGAATAAATTGATTGATTAATTGCGCTTTTTCGTCATTGTTTTCAAGGGCGTAAACAGTTTCCAAAGCCTGTTGCAAGAAACTGTCTAACGGCAATGTCCAATGGAAATTTTCAAGAATTTGGACAACACCAATCATTTGTCTTCTTAAGGCGTAAGGGTCATTAGAACCGGTTGGAATCATATCAACTTTAAAGAAACTAATAATGCTATCTAATTTATCAGCAAGAGCTAAGACTGCACCAATAGCTGTTTGTGGTAAGTCACCGTCACTTGAAAGCGGCAAGTAGCGTTCTCTAATTGCAGTCGCAACTTCCGGATGTTCACCTTTTAGAATCGCATATTTTTCACCCATGATTCCTTGTAATTCAGGGAATTCTCCGACCATGTTTGAAACAAGGTCAAAGTTATAGATTTCTGCTGCACGTTTTAGCAATACTTGAGAATCTTCGTCCAAAGCAACCATTTCAGCAATAGCTGCTGCTAGTAAACCAGTATGGGCTGTCTTTTGAGCGATTGATCCAATTTTAGCATGGAATGACACGCTCTCTAATTTCTTAAGTGCCTCGTCGATGGTTTGCTTCTTATCTTCTTCAAAGAAGAATAAGGCATCTTCCAAACGAGCTGTTAACACCTTGCGGTTTCCTTTTTTAACCATATCAATATGTTCTGCATTACCGTTACGAACTGAAATAAAGTAAGGTAGCAATTGACCATCAGCAGAAGTCACTTCAAAGTAACGTTGGTGGTCTTTCATACTTGTAATTAACACTTCTTCTGGTAGCGATAAGTATTTTTCATCGAAACTGCCAAAGAATGCCGTTGGATATTCAACTAAAGAAACAACTTCCTCCATTAATGTTTCATCAGCTGGGATAATCCAAGCATTTTCTTTTTCAATCTCAGCAATTTGATGGCTAATCATCGTTTTACGTTCGTCTAAATCAGCAATAACAAATTGCTCTCTTAGTTTTTCAATATAATCTGCGGCATGATCAAATGTAGCTGTTTGCCCTAAGAATCGGTGACCGCGCGATTGACGACCACTTTCTAAGTCAAGAAACGTAAATGGAATAACATCATTATCCAACATGGCAACTAACCAGTGAATCGGACGAATATACTCATAAGAACTATTTCCCCAGTGCATCGTAATTGGGAATGTCATAGCATCGATAACTTGTCCTAAATCTGTTAGAACATCTTTTGTTTCTTTACCAAGAACTTCTTTATTGGCATAGACGTATTCGACCCCCTTTAATTCTTCAAAGTAAAGGTCTGCTTCGGTAACACCTTGTCCTCTTGCAAATCCAAGCGCAGCTTTTGTCCAATTACCATCAGCATCGACAGCTATTTTTTTAGCTGGTCCTTTTGCTTTTTCATGAAGATCTTCTTGTTTATCTGCTAAACCATGAACCATGACAGCAAGTCGTCTTGGTGTTCCAAAATAATCAACTCGCTCGAAAATAACACGATTTACTTTCAAAAATTGTTCCATACGCTCTTTTAATTGTTGGCTACTACTCTTCACATAACGTGCAGGTACTTCTTCTAAACCAATTTCTAATAATAATGTTCCGCTCATGCTTGCTCCTCCTTCAATAAACGTTGACGTTCTTCTTCTGAAAGAAGTGGAAAACCAAGATTACGTCTTGATTCAACGAATGCTTTTGCTAACTTACGTGCCATATTTCTAATTTTTGCTAAAAAACCAGCGCGGTCTGTAGCAGAAACCACCCCTCTGGCATCTAACAAGTTAAATGCATGTGAGCATTTTAAGACATAATCATAAGCTGGATGGATTAAGCTATTGTCAATTTGTTTCATTGCTTCTTCTGCGTAGGCATTGAATAAATTCATTAGTAATTCTGGATCGCTTTCTTCAAACGAATATTTTGAATGTTCATATTCTGGTTGATAGAAAATTTCGCCATACTTAACGCCTTCTACCCAGTCAAGGTCGTAAACATTGTCAACATCTTGAATGTATGATGCCAAACGTTCAATCCCATAGGTTAATTCACTTGTTACAGGGCTACATTGCAAACCGCCAACTTGTTGGAAGTATGTAAATTGAGTGATTTCCATCCCATCTAACCAAACTTCCCACCCTAAACCAGCACATCCTAGAGATGGATTTTCCCAGTTATCTTCAACAAAACGGATATCATGCTCTAACGGGTTAATTCCTAAAGCTTCCAAACTCTTTAAATAAAGTTCTTGGATGTTGTCAGGTGACGGCTTCATCACAACTTGGAATTGATGATGTTGATATAGTCTGTTTGGGTTATCACCATAACGGCCGTCAGCTGGTCGTCTGGATGGTTCTACATATGCTGCATTCCAAGGTTCTGGACCAATTGCACGCAAGAATGTATACGGACTCATTGTCCCTGCTCCCTTTTCCGTGTCGTATGCATTTAAAAGCAGACAGCCTTGCTCTGCCCAATAATTTTGAAGGATTTGTATCATTCTTTGAACGGTTACTTTTTCTTCCATAGTGATTCTCCTCATTTCTTTTCCTTTAATAATAGACAAAAAAACGTCCCTATGCTGCTCGCGGAGCAACATAGGGACGAGTTTATACTCGCGGTTCCACCCTATTTCTGGTTAAGACCAGCTCTTCATTGGTAAAACTCAGATGTGCCTTTCCATGACAACTGCATGCGTTTGGCTCTCACCTATCCAAACTCGCTTTAGCATCATATTGTATGTACTCTCATCGTCAACGTTCTTATTTAATTATAACCATAATAGTAAACAGTTAACCCATTAAAGTCAAGGTTTTTATGTGTTTTCAGATTCATCAGCTTTACGTTTCTCCACTGACAATTGCAAGACATTCTCCCATTCCTTCATTTGATCAATATAGGATTTACTTTTTAGCTTGATTCCAACATACTCATCATAAAGAAAATCAATAAAGTCTTGAATAGCCTTTTTAGTGTCATCTTTTAGTGAGATACGCTCAACTTGATTGGGCTTAATTCTTAAAAAAATACGGCAAAAATGAATAGCAGCTGGATGAGCATTCAGTCGGTGCCTGTCCTCGTGAAAATGATTGGTGCATAAAACACCTGAATGCTTAGCCGAATAATCAAAAGGGTCATTTGGATTCCCACAAATTCGACAAGATGATAACTGCGGATGAACACCAAAATACGTTAACAGATTCATCTCATAGACATTCATAATGGTTTGACCATCATTCTTATTGTTCATTGCGTCTAATGATTGTTGCAGCAATCCGAACAACTCTTTGTTTGGTATGCGGTCTTCCATAGCAGCATCAGCTAAATTAGCCATGTAGGTGGCATAAGCATTCAAATAAACATCTTGCTGAATAGCAGTATAATTTTCAGCCGACTGATAGTCTCTTAAAAAGGACAAACCATCATCATTAATGGTCCCAATATAGCTAGCGTGTGTAAAAGGAAGTAACGATGCCTTCATTTGGAAATTTGATTTAAAGTAATGCCGTACAAAAAACATACGTTTTCCATACTCAAGTGTAAAAATCTTAACGAGTGCATCCGTTTCCTTATGCTTTCTAACCGAAATAACAATCCCCTGGAATGTTTGAAAGCCTGTTTTACTCATAATCTTTCTTGCGATAACCATATTCTTGTAAATGGGTTTGCTTATCACGCCAATCGCGTTGTACCTTTACCCACAATTCTAAGAATATTTTATCACCTAACATGACTTCGATATCGCGCCGCGCACGCGTCCCAATTTCTTTCAACATTTTTCCGCCTTTACCGATAATCATTCCTTTTTGGCTAGCACGATCTACAACGATAGTGGCATGAACGTGGATTTTATTATTTTCATTACGTTGCATGGATTCCACAACAACTGCCACCGAATGTGGAATTTCATCACGTGTTAATTGCAAGACTTTTTCACGAATAAACTCTGACACAATAAAGTATTCCGGATGATCTGTTACTTGATCTGCTGGATAGTATTGTGGACCTTCTGGTAAATAGTTTTGAATCGTTTCTAGCATAGATTCGATATTGTTCCCATTTGTTGCTGAAATTGGAATAACTTCATCAAACTCTTGAACAGAGGTGTAGTCTGTAATGATTTCTAATAGAGACTCTGGGTTAATTTTATCAATTTTATTAATAATCAAAAACTTAGGCGTACGAATGTTTTTCAAACGTTCCATAATAAAGTTGTCGCCTGCTCCACGTTTTTCCTCTGCGTTAACCATGAATAACACAATATCAACTTCATTAAATGTACTGTATGCACTCTGCAACATAAAGTCATTTAAGCGATGTTTCGGTTTATGGATACCAGGTGTATCAATAAAAACCATTTGCGCCTGATCGGTTGTGACAACGCCTTGAATCTTATTACGTGTCGTCTGTGGTGTATCACTCATAATCGCCACTTTTTGTCCGACGATACGGTTCAATAGTGTCGATTTCCCAACGTTGGGTCTTCCTATAATAGATATAAAGCCTGATTTAAATGCTTGATTGTCTTGCATAAAATAAATACCTCCCTAGAAAAATAATGCAAGAATTTTTGGCAGAAATATAATGGCAGCAACAATAATAGAAAAAACTGCTGCAACTAAAACGGCTCCTGCGGCTATATCTTTAGCTTTCTTAGCCAGTGGGTGGTATTCATAATCGGTTACCATGTCCACTACCGTTTCAAATATAGTATTAACAAATTCCATCATGACAACAAGAAAAATACAACTAATAAGAGCAATCCACTCTAAGCCACTAATTTGAAAGAAAAAACCAAACAAGATGGGTAATAAGGCAATAAATGCATGATGGCGCATATTACTCTCTTCTTTTAAAATAAGTTTGACCCCATCCCAAGCATGACCAAAGGATACAAGAAAGGTAGGATTCTTCCAAATATTACGCTTTGAACTGTTATTCTTCTCTTTTGAGTCCATAGGCATCTAATATCTCTTTCTGCAGACCAAACATTTCCTTTTCATCTTCTTCTGTCATATGGTCATAACCATTTAAATGCAAGAATCCATGAAGGGCTAAAAAGCCAAGTTCTCTCTCAAAGCTGTGACCATAAGATTCTGCTTGTTCTGCTGTTTTATCAATCGAAATAATGATATCACCCAAATTCATTGGGAAGTCATCACCAAGTGTTTCTAGATTTACGGGGAAATCATCTTCCTCATCATCATTTAAAGCAAAGCTAATAACATCAGTTGCTTGATCTTTGTTTCGATAGTCCCGATTAATTTCGCGAATACGCTCATTATCGACAAAACTAAGCGATAATTCTGAATGTGGCGGAAGGTCTAAGTAAGTGGCAGCAAACGAAATAATATCAAGAACCAACGCTTCATCTTTCTCTGAAACACGGCTTGTTTCATCAATTACATCTATATCAATCATTTATTCGTATCTCCTTCTTTATCATAGGCTTCTATAATTCTGGCAACAACAGGATGGCGAACAACATCATGCGCATCGAAAGCCACAAAAGCAATATCTTTAATCCCTTTTAATTTCTTTTCAGCATCAATCAAACCAGACGAGGCCCCTTTTGGCAAGTCTATTTGTGTTTTATCGCCATTGACAATCATTTTAGAACCAAAGCCTAAACGAGTCAGGAACATTTTCATTTGCGCGCCAGTCGTATTCTGTGCTTCATCTAGAATAACAAAAGCTTCTTCTAATGTCCGACCACGCATATAGGCGAGTGGCGCAATTTCAATGACCCCTCTTTCCATTAACCGCGTTGTATGGTCAACACCGTAGATAGCATATAAAGCATCATAAACAGGTCTGAGGTATGGGTCTACTTTTTCTTTTAAGTCTCCTGGAAGAAAGCCCAGATTTTCTCCTGCTTCAACAGCGGGACGCGTTAAAATAATCTTTTGAACTCGTCCTGCTTTCAAGGCTTGAACGGCCATAACAACAGCTAGAAATGTTTTACCCGTCCCAGCTGGTCCAATTCCAAAGACAATATCATTCTTATGGACAGCTTCATAATAACGTTTCTGACCGATATTTTTCGCTCGAATAGATTTTCCAGTATAGGTTTTCCCTATAACTTCATCATACAAAGTAGAAAAATAATCGCTACTGCCTCGTTCAGCCATCTTGATAGCTGTTAGTATATCTGCCTGTGTTATTTGAATATCTTTTTTAAGTAAGTCTACCACTTGATTTAATAAGGACTTAACGACTTTTGTATTCGTCTGAGAACCTGTAATATCAATATGGCTTCCCCTACTATTAATGGTGACATTGAGGTTAGTTTCTAAAAGTTGTAGGTTTTTATCTTGAGAACCAAACAACATGGGTAATAGTTCAGCATCGTCTATATCCATACCAACGGTTACATCGTGTGTCTCATTTTCAATCAAATATGTTACACCTCTCTGATTAAATTCCATTTATTTTGACCTAATTATAGCACAGACCACAATTACTGACGTCATATTTCCATTCTTTTCACGAATTTCTCAGATAATTAAACACAAAAAAAGGATTAAGACATAAGCCTTAATCCTTTTTATCTTTAACGATGCAACAATTAGAATTTACGTTTTCTAGCTGCCTCTGATTTCTTCTTGCGTTTCACACTTGGTTTTTCATAGAATTCACGTTTACGGGCTTCTTGAAGAGTACCTGTCTTGGAAACAGTACGTTTAAAGCGACGAAGAGCATCGTCAAGAGATTCGTTTTTACGAACAACTGTTTTTGACATTAATATTCCCTCCCTCCGAGCATTAAAAGTAACCGTTCCATTAAAAATGTTTTTATATTCTTAATGAAAATGTTCTTTTGATATTATAACACAGCTCCAAGCATTTGCAATGCAAAAATAAGAGTTAAATGACAATATGTAAAATCACTTGTTAGCGTTACACTCATTGCAGCTTCCGAAAATTTCAAAGCGATGGGTTTTCAGGGTACAATTTTGTAGCTGCTCCTTAAAGAAATCCATCGGACACATTTCCAATTGAATGGTTTTCCCACATTCTTCGCAAATGAAATGATGGTGATGGTGCCCATCTTGCAAGCATGTGATGCGGAAAAGTTTTTCATTATTAAGTTCGGTTGTTTCTAAAATACCAATATCAACAAATGAATAAAGATTGCGGTATATAGTATCGAAGCTTAAGGTTGGGTAACTAACTTCTAACTTTTGTTGAACGTCTTTTGCTGTTAGGTAGCGTTCTTCTTCTGCGAATAGTTTAATCAGTTCTTCTCTTTTTGCAGTATGTTTTAGACCGTTGTCCTTCATACGTCTTAAAGATTGATCAACTAGTGTTTGTCCCAATTCTGCCACCTCCTACTGTTCATTATACCCATACTGTAGTATATTGAATGGAAGAATGCAATAAAAAAAGTTGAGGTGTCACTATGGAAAATCATCACGTAAATTTCTTTGTTATTTCCGATTCAGTCGGCGAAACGGCTCGAAAAGTATTGAACGCAGTACTATCTCAGTTCCCTGATGTGGAAACTGTTATTCATCAATTCCCCTTTGTCAGAAAGGAAACTGAGCTAGAAAATATTTTGATTCAAGCAAAAGAAAAAGAAGCTGTTATCATCCATACACTGGTTACTAACAACCTAAGCAGTTTTACAGAAGCCTATTGCAAGGAAAATGAGATTCGTTGTTATGACGTTTTAAAAGACCTTGTATCAGGTGTTTCAGAAATTACCAATCAAAGTCCCATTAAGCGTGCCGGTGCCTCCCACCAGTTAGATGATGAGTATTTTAACCGTATTAGTGCTATTGAATTCGCTGTTAAGTACGATGATGGTAAAGATCCAAAGGGTTTGCTGGAAGCTGATTTAGTTTTATTAGGTATTTCAAGAACATCTAAAACACCGTTATCCATGTTCCTTGCTAATAAAAATATTCGCGTCGCTAATTTACCCATCTTGCCTGAAGCCCAGATTCCTGATGAATTATGGGAAGTTAATCCAAAAAAAATTGTTGGCTTAACCAATGATATTGAAACGCTCGTTAATTTTAGAAAAGAGCGTATGATAGCTTACGGTTTATCAGAAGAGACGGTTTATTCTAACATTGACCGTGTGAAGAAAGAGATTGCTTTTGCTGACGAACTCTATGAGAAACTCGATTGTTATATTATTAATGTCGCTAAGCGATCGATTGAAGAAACAACAGAGATTATTATTAAAAATGTTTTAAATAAATAAAGAGTCCGAAAAGATTAGTCGTCTATATTTTAGAGCAGGGGAAATTACCCCTGCCCTTTTTTGTCGAGATGTAAGATACAGACTAAAAATATCAGCTGTATCTTACATTCAAGAGCCTAAACGTAAGATACAGACTGTTCGAAGCATCCTGTATCGTACAATTTAAGATAAAAGTGTACGATACAGCTTCAATAATTGAGCTGTATCGCACACTTGAGTAAATAAAAATTTCTTATATGACCTTATTGGTTGATAATATCGTCCAGTAAGTTTGGATTGAACCCTTGCTTTCTAAACATATCAATTTCAAAGCGATACGGCGGCTGCTTATTCTTTTTATCTTCACCTACGTAAGGTGTTTCTAAAATTTTTGGTAAATCCATTAATTGAGGGTGATGAACAATATGATTGAGTGCGTCAAAACCAATATAGCCATGGCCGATATTGGCATGGCGGTCCTTTTTAGCACCTTGCTCATTTTTAGAATCGTTGACATGAATCACTTTCAAGCGATCTAAGCCAATAATGCGATCAAATTCTTCTAAAACACCATCAAAGTCATTACGAATAGCATAGCCTGCGTCATGTGTGTGACAAGTGTCCAACGTCACTGATAATTTTTCATTAAAGGTCACACCATTAATGATTTGTGCTAACTCTTCAAAGGTTCTCCCAATCTCTGTTCCTTTTCCTGCCATTGTTTCTAAAGCAATTTGAGCCGTCTGATTGCGTTCTAAAACCTCATTTAAACCTTTTATTATCTGTGCAATACCTACATCAGCACCTGCTCCAACATGCGAACCTGGGTGCATGGTAATTTGACTAGCTCCTAAAGCTTGCGCTCGCACGATTTCTTCTCGTAAAAAGGCTGTCGCAAATTCGAAATGGTCAGGCTTAGTCGTATTAGCCAAATTAATAATATAAGGCGCATGAACAACAATATCTCCCATTTGATAATCGCTCATTAACGATTGCGCAGCTGGGATATTCATCTCATCTATGGCTTTCCGTCTCGTGTTTTGTGGTGCTCCAGTATAGATCATAAAGGTATTCGATCCATAAGAATGAGCCTCTTCAACGGCCCCAACCATCATTTTCTTCCCTGACATTGATACATGTGATCCGATTTTTAGCATATGTTTCTCCCTTCTAAAAAACAGGTTGGAGGCATCCCCAACCTGTTCGGTCATTAATCTTCTACTGTTAAACGTAAGTTAAGTTCTTGCAATTGTGCGTCGCTAACGTCTCCTGGAGCTTTTGTCATCGGATCGTATGCTTTACCATTTTTAGGGAAAGCGATAACTTCACGAATGTTATTTTCACCAGCTAATAGCATAACTAAACGGTCTAACCCAAGTGCGATACCGCCGTGTGGTGGGAATCCATAATCGAATGCTTCCAATAAGAAACCAAATTCTGCTTCTGCTTGTTCTGGTGTAAATCCTAAAGCAGCAAACATTTTCTCTTGAACCTCACGAGTATAGATACGCAGCGATCCGCCACCGATTTCGTAACCATTGAGAACAATATCATAAGCTTGAGCGCGAACAGCAGCTGGATTATCAGCTAATAGCGCAACGTCCTGTTCTTTTGGTTGCGTGAATGGATGATGTAGAGCAACATAACGTTTCGCTTCTTCATCATACTCAAGTAACGGCCAGTCAACTACCCAGAGGAAGTTAAACTTACTTTCGTCAATCATGTTGAACTCACGACCAAATTTCAGACGCAACTCGCCTAATGATTGTGCTACAATATCTTTTTTATCTGCAACAAACATCAGTAAGTCGCCTGGTACAGCATCCATAGCTGCGATTAATTGATCAGCATCATCTGCAAAGAATTTAGCAACAGCTCCGTTAAGGCCTTCTTCGGTTACTTTAACCCATGCTAGACCTTTCGCACCAAATTGTTTGATGTAGTCTGTTAGGCCATCCATATCTTTACGTGAATAAGAATCAGCTTTTCCTTTTAAGTTTAAGCCTTTTACTTGTCCGCCATTAGCTAGTGCCTGTTTAAAGACATTAAACGATGTTTTCTGAGCAAAAGCTTCTAAGTCAATAAGCTCCAAAGCAAAACGCGTATCTGGTTTATCTGATCCAAAACGATTCATTGCTTCATCGTAAGTCATTCTCGGGAACGGTACTGGAATCTCAAGACCAATCGTTTCACGAACCACTTTTTGAAGCATTTCTTCTGTCATTGTTTGAATGTCTTCAGCTGATAGGAAGCTTGTTTCTAGGTCAACTTGGGTAAATTCAGGTTGACGGTCACCACGTAAGTCCTCGTCACGGAAGCAGCGAACGATTTGGTAGTAGCGGTCAATACCAGCGCCCATTAACAATTGTTTAAACAACTGTGGCGATTGGGGCAAAGCATAGAATGATCCTGGATGAACTCGAGATGGCACAACATAGTCACGTGCCCCTTCAGGTGTTGATTTTGTCAGATAAGGTGTTTCAACATCCATAAATCCTTCATTATCTAAGTATTGACGAATTGAACGCGTTGTTTGATGACGCAATTTTAAGTTATTTAGCATTTTTTCTTTACGTAAATCGATAAAACGATATTTCATCCGCAATTCATCTGAAACTGCATTGTCATCGTCAATATAAAACGGCGGTGTTTTTGCTTTAGCAAGAACCGTTGCTTGGCTAACTTCTAATTCAACTGTACCTGTTTTAATATTAGGGTTCACTTGATCTGCTTCACGTTTAACTACTGTCCCTTTTACTTCCAAAATGTATTCGCTACGAACGCCCTCTGCTAATTCAAACAAAGCAGCATCGTGTTCGTGGTTGAATACGATTTGCAAAATACCTTCGCGGTCGCGCAGATGAATAAAAATTAATCCACCTAGATCTCGACGGCGATTCACCCATCCTTTAACGACAACCTCTTGTCCTACATATTCTTCTGTTATCAGACCACAATATTGGGTTCTTTTCTCCATCTCAATCTCTCCTTAAAGCTGTTATTCTTTACCAAAAAATTCATTGAAAGCCGTCATATCTGTTGTATTTGTATTGAAAACATGTTCAAAGTTTGAATAAATATCAGCTAGAGCGACATCTGATTCTTTAGAAGTTTCCATCACTTTAAATTTAGCGATTTTCTTCTCTAATTCATCAGCACCTACTGTAATAACGACTTTTGCACCGTATTTTGAAGCAGATTTAAATTGTGCTTTAACTTTACGGTCCATATAATCACGGTCAGCTGAGTAACCAGCTTGACGAGCAGCCTGAACAATTTTTAGAGTCTCTAAATTCGTTTCTTCGCCTAGGCCAACCACATAAATATCTAATTCATCTGTTTCTGAAATCTCAATTTCTTGTTGTTTAATCATTAAGATTAAGCGTTCTAAACCAAAAGCAAATCCAAAACCTGGATCTGCTGGCCCACCAATTTCTTCTACTAAACCATTATAACGTCCACCACCACAAACGGTTGTTTCAGCACCAAATACTTTTGATGTTGTCATTATTTCAAAGATAGTGTCTTGATAATAGTCTAAACCCCTTACCATGTTAGCATTAATTTCAAATGGAATATTTAAAGCTGTTAACATCGCTTGAACTGTTTCGAAGTGTGCTTTTGATTCTTCAGATAAGAAATCTAAAATACTTGGCGCATCTTTAACGAGTTCTTTATCACGTGTGTCTTTGCTATCAAGTACACGTAATGGGTTTTGGTGCAAACGTTTTTGAGAATCTGAACTTAATTCTTCAAAGAATGGCTCTAGGTATGAAATAAGAGCTTGACGATAGGTTGCACGCTCTTCTTTCTTACCAAGCGAGTTGATAACGAGACGGACATCTTTAATACCAATTTCATTTAATAAATCCCATGCTAACGCCATACCTTCTACATCAACTGCTGGGTTATTACTTCCTAACACTTCTATTCCGAGTTGGTGGAATTGTCTACTACGTCCACCTTGTGGGCGTTCATAACGGAACATTGGGCTCAAATAGTAAACTTTTAATGGTTTTGGATATTCTGGACCAAATAATTTGTTTTCGACATATGAGCGAACGATTGGTGCTGTTCCTTCAGGTTTTAGGGCAATTCTTCTACCACCCTTATCTTCGAAGTCGTACATTTCTTTCGATACAATATCACTTGTATCGCCAACACTTCTTGAAAATAAATCGAAACTTTCAAATAACGGGGTTCTCATTTCTGTATAACGGTAATCATGCATAACGATTCTAGCTGT
The DNA here is from genome assembly GCF_001975685.1 of Jeotgalibaca sp. PTS2502. NCBI lineage: Bacteria > Bacillati > Bacillota > Bacilli > Lactobacillales > Carnobacteriaceae > Jeotgalibaca > Jeotgalibaca sp. PTS2502. The sequence goes on along the minus strand of NZ_CP019433.1, from coordinate 585,006 downwards.
CTCTTCAACGTATTGCCAGATTTTCATATCATCAAGATAAATATCTGATGTTCCTTTTGGCCTTTGGATCATCGGTTTTCTCTCCTTTAAAATCAAAATTATTTCCTTTGTGCAAAAAAAATAGCCCATACCCAATAATTGGGTAAGGACGTGATGAGGACGCGGTGCCACCTTAATTCGAGAGTATAAACTCTCCTCTTACAGTTAACGCCTGTTACGTGGCAGCTTTTCACTACCAATCCTCCAACTCGTCTTTCAAAACTACCTCTAGGAGCAACTTTCAGCCACGGTTACTCTCTCTAGAACAAAAAGATATGTTTTTACTTTAATCTTCACAGGAAAAATATTAACTCAACGATACAAGACTATGTAACTTTTGTCAAGATAAAAATGAAAAAACCATGAGAAAAAATTTCTAAAAGCAATAAGTTGATTTATTTAAAGGAAAATTGAAAAGGCTTTGCATATCTTTTCATAGGTTTGCTATAATATGAACCAAAGAGTATTTTTTGAAAGGGGGGCACTCATTGAGAGCAATTAGAATTAGTAGAAACGCTATGCTCGTTCTACTATTGATCTTTTTTATGACACTCGGTTCTGTGGGAACCGTTGCTTTAGCGAATTACACAAATGTTCTAGTTGAAGCAAGCGTTGTAAATGTTAGACTCGGCCCTGGCCTTTCTTATGATATTATGACGCAAGTTCAAGGTGGCAGCAGTGTCAATGTCCTATCTGAGCGAAACGAATGGTACAAAGTTCGACTAGATGATGGTCGTATTGGTTGGATTGCGAGTTGGTTGATTGATAACACTGAAGTAGCAGCTAGCCAAAACTTAATGGCAACAGTTGCTGCGTCATCTGTCAATGTTAGAGAAGAAAATAATTCTGATTCAGAAATCATTGGAACAGCTTCGTCAGGAGAACAGTTCAACCTTCTCTATGAAGAAAATGGTTGGAGTCAAATTGCCTTTAATAATCGTGTCGGTTGGATTCTATCAGAATTAGTTGATATTACCCCTGGTACGATTGAAATAGAGGAAATTGTTACAGAAACGCCTAGTGAGACAACTGATTCTACTGTAACGATTACGAGTGAACGTGTTAATCTACGTATTGGTCCTTCGCTAAATGACGACGTGGTTTATACAGCCTCTCAAGGTGAAAGTTTTACATTTAGCCGTTCTGTGGGTGACTTTTATGAAATTATTCTGACTGATGGCTCTCAAGCTTATGTAGCCAATTGGTTAGTTGACCTAAGCGGTGAAAGCTCTCAAGCTGAAGCACCTGTTATTACAACAACTCTATCCGAAGCAACCATCGTTATTGATCCTGGCCATGGTGGTTCTGATCCTGGTGCTCTAGGGTCTTATGTATATGAAAAAGACGTTACTATGTCCACAGCAGAACAATTAGCAGAGAAACTTGAGGCAGTTGGCGCTAATGTTATTTTAACGCGTACGACTGATGCATCTGTTTCTTTGGATGAACGGGTATGGATAAGTAATAGTTATCGAGCAGACTTATTTATCAGCTTGCACTATGATTCAACACCTGAAGGTATGTCAGCAAGTGGATTTACAACTTATTATTATGATAATACCGATTCTTACTTGGCAGATTTGGTTAACAGTAAACTAGCGCAAAATTTACCGCTACCAAATAATGGTGTAGCATTTGGTGATTATTTAGTGTTACGTGAAAATACACAACCTGCCCTTCTATTAGAACTGGGCTATATGAATAATGATTCTGATGCAGCTGTTTTCGATAATAATTATTACCGTGATCTCGTTTCAACGAGTATTTTACAAGCTTTAACAGAATACTTCCAATAACAATAAAGAAGAAGCTGGGACTTTTATCCCAGCTTCTTCTTTATTTATTTGCTTTTACTATCTATTAAAATCGTCACTGGCCCATCATTAATCAGGCCAACTTGCATATCAGCACCAAATACCCCTGTTTCAACTCGGAAGTCATTTTCTCTCAAGTTTTGATTGAATAATTGATATAATTTGTCCCCTATTTCCGGTTGAGCCGCATCAGTAAAACTTGGTCGGTTACCCTTCTTAGTTGATGCAAATAAGGTAAATTGCGAAATGGACAAAATAGCACCATTAATGTCCTTTAAGGACAGGTTCATCTTACCTTCGTTATCTTCAAATACCCTTAATTGTGAAACTTTACGGACAAGATAATCGACATCTTCCTCACTATCATCTTTTCCAACACCAACAAGCAGGAGAAAGCCTTTAGCAATTTGACCAACGATTTGTTCATCTACAGCAACAGATGCTTGTGATACTCTCTGTATAACAACGCGCAAGACCAAACACTCCTTATATTTATGAAATTACACGACGCACACTATAAACGTCAGGAATGTTTTTGATTTTATCAACAATTTTATCTAATTGACTTAAATTTTGAATTCCCAGCTTTAATGTGATTGTAGCGATTTTATTTTCATCAATTTTTCCATTCACGCTATTAAGATTTTTAGTCATTGAATTAATGACATGTAACACTTCATTTAATAAGCCTGAACGGTTATAACCTTCTACCAACAATTCAGTTTCATAATCAATATGAGACGAGCCAGAATCTTCCCATTCAACATCGATGAGTCGGTCTTTATTATCATCTGATAATTGAACATTTGGACAATCAGTTCTGTGAACGGAAATGCCGCGGCCTCTTGTAATATAGCCAACAATTTGATCACCAGGAACAGGATTACAACAATGACTGATACGAATTAATAAATTGTCGACTCCTTGAATAACAATCCCATTCTCATGTCTGATTTTCATTTTAGCTGGTTCTTTTTTGGCCTTTTGCTCAATGGTTTCCATTGTTTGCTCTTGTTCTTGACGGTCACGTTCACGACGCGCTTTTTCTGTTATACGGTTGGCTACAATAAATGGTGACAATTCACCAAAGCCAACAGCTGCATATAAATCATGTTCAGTTTGCATATTGAAACGTTGTAAAGCTTCTTTCAGAAGTGGTTTCGTTAGGAAATCTTTAGGCACAAAGTCCATTTCTTGGAGTTGTTTCTCCATCAAAGACCGGCCTTTTTCAATATTTTCTTCACGATCTTGTAACTTGAAGAAGCGTTTAATTTTATTCTTTGCCTTGTTGGTTGTTACCAAGTTAACCCAGTCACGACTCGGTCCGAATGAGTTAGGGGATGTCATGACTTCAATGATATCACCATTTTGTAGTTTGTAGTTGAGTGGCACAATTTTATTATTTACCTTTGCTCCAACCGTTTTATTTCCTACCTCAGAATGGACATTGTATGCAAAATCTAATGGCCCAGCGCCAAACGGCAATTCCATAACGTCACCTTTTGGTGTAAAGACATACACTTTGTCTTTGAAGATATCTTCCTTTACACTTTCAACAAATTCACTGGCGTTACGTGAATCATCCTGTAGATCAATCAAGTCACGGAACCAATTGAGCTGCTGTTGAAGATTATTCTCTTCACCCTCAACTTTCTTAACGGTCCCTTCCTTATATGCCCAGTGAGCAGCTACCCCGAATTCAGCAACACGATGCATATCTTCTGTACGGATCTGAATTTCAATAGGTGTCCCTTTTAGACCAATAACGGTTGTATGTAAAGACTGGTACATATTCGCTTTAGGCATGGCAATATAATCTTTAAAGCGACCTGGCATGGGTTTCCATTTGGTGTGAATGGCACCTAAAACAGCATAACAATCCTTGATAGAATCAACAATAACACGGACTGCTAAGAGATCATAAATCTCATTAAATTGTTTCTTTTGATCTTTCATTTTACGGTAGATAGAATAGATGTGTTTAGGGCGGCCATAGATGTCTGCCTCAATACTAAGCTCATCGATCGATTCAGTAATCTTTTGAATGGTGTCAGAAATATAATGTTCCCGTTCATCACGTTTGGTATTCATTAAATGAACAATACGGTAATATTGTTGCGGATTAAGATAACGTAGTGACGTATCTTCTAATTCCCATTTAACCCTATTAATCCCCAAGCGATGAGCTAGCGGCGCATAGATTTCTAATGTTTCATTCGAAATACTTCTTTGTTTTTCAGGACGGTGGAATTTTAATGTTCGCATATTGTGCAAACGGTCAGCAAGTTTAACCATAATAATACGAATATCATTGGCCATTGCCAAAAGCATCTTACGATGATTTTCAGCTAGTTGCTCCTCATGAGACTTGTATTTAATCTTACCTAATTTCGTTACACCATCCACTAATATAGCAACTGTTTTTGAAAACTCATACTCAATGTCTTCTAATGTATAATCCGTATCTTCCACAACATCATGAAGGAAACCTGTCGCGATGGTATCAGGATCCAGCTTCAACTCGGCTAAAATTGCGGCCACTTGTGTTGGATGAACAAAATACTCTTCCCCTGATTTTCTCATCTGTCCTTTATGGGCTTGCTCAGCGAAGTCAGCTGCTTTTTCAACAAAGGCAACGTGTGGAAGACTCATGTAAGAGGCGCATAATTCAATCACTTCTTGTTTACTATAATTTTTTATTTTTGGCATTCTGTCACCCCTTTACATTCTATTTATTTTTACCTTCAATTATACGCTAATTTAGGCTAGATATCTATGTTTATACTTATATAAAAACAAACTGGACTTCTAGGGTCTCAGTGGAGAGACTGGAAGTCCAGTTATCTTATTGTAAATTAGTTTGCTGTTGCAGCTTTCCACTCATCAACAATTGCTTTACCACTTGAAGCTCCTAGGCGTGTTGCGCCTGCTTCGATAAAGTTTTGTGCATCTTCATAACTACGCACGCCTCCACTTGCCTTAACACCCATATCTGGTCCAACAGTTTGACGCATTAAACGAATATCCGCTAATGTTGCGCCACCAGTTGAGAAACCAGTTGATGTTTTAACGAAATCAGCACCTGCCTCTTTCGCGATTTCACAAGCAGCTACTTTTTCTTCATCCGTTAATAGTGCTGTCTCAATGATAACTTTTAAAATTGCTTGTCCTTTAACAGCTTCAGCAATTGATGCAATTTCATGGCGAACAACGTCGTATGATTTTTCTTTCAATGCACCAATATTGATAACCATATCCACTTCATGCGCTCCATTTTGAACGGCTTGTTTTGCTTCGAATGTTTTCACTTCTGCTGTATTTGCTCCGTGTGGGAAACCAACAACGGTACAAACTTTAACATCTGATCCTGTTAGGAAAGCAGCTGCTTTTGATACCCAGTAAGGTTGGATACAAACAGACATAAAGTCATAATCCAATGCTTCGTCGCATAGGTTTTTAATATCAGCCTCTGTCGCCTCTGGTTTTAAAATAGTATGGTCAATATATTTGTTGATGTTCATCATTAATAATCTCCTCCGTTTAATAATTCAAAATGATATGATACAGCAGATAAAGCGTAAAGAGGTGCCGTTTCCGTTCTCAAGATTCGTGGTCCTAATGCACAGGTTAAGAAACCATCATCCTTGAAGGACGTGATTTCATTCTCTGACAAACCACCTTCTGGTCCAAAGACTATTAATAATTTGTCACCTCTTTGAAGGTTTTGTAAGGTTTTAGCCAGAACAGCCTGCTCACCTTGCTTAGCATCTTCTTCATAAGCAACTAGCTTAACTGAATAATTTTGTGATAAAGCTAATAGTTCCTTTAGGGTAACCGCTTGATGGACTGTTGGCACAAGTTGGCGATGAGATTGCTCCGCCGCTTCTTGGACAATTTTTTGGAATCGTTGTGTCTTTTTCTTTTTCTTGCTCTCATCCCATTTTACAACAGAATAGTCAGAAGCAAAAGGAATGATTCGATTTACACCTAATTCTGTTGCTTTTTGAGCAATTAAATCAAGTTTATCTCCTTTTGGAAGTCCGCAAACAATGGTCACATCAATCGGTAGTTCATTATTTTTGTCCTCATCCGCTACCCAAGCCAACTGAACCTCTTTATCATCTGTAAAGGTAATAATTTCAGCAATACAGCTCTTTGCGTTTGGATCTGATAAGAACACTTTGGTTTCTGGTTTAAACCGCATCACATTTTTCATATGATGATAATGATCACCACTTAGAAAGATAGGTCGGTTAGAAAAGTCTTCGAGACTTTCAGCAATCATATATCGTTGCACGACTAGTCCTCTACCTCCTTTTTACAAATGATACAGTACCAGTCTTTTGAATTATTAATTTCTTCGATAACAAAACCTTGTTCAATTAGAGCATGAAGAACATCATCCTTTTTAGAGTTGATGATTCCTGATAGAATAAACGTTCCATTGTCTTTTAAATTATTCCAAGCATCTGAAATCATTAGGAGAAGAATTTCAGCTAATATATTTGCGACAATAATATCTGCCTTAGCATCTTTAATCCCTTCTAACAAACTATTTTTAGCAATTCTAATTGAATCAGTAAACCCATTTAGCTCAACATTCTTTTTGGTTTGTTGAATGGCAACGGGATCAATATCATAAGCATATGTTTCGCCTGCGCCTAAATATCTTGCTGCAATACTTAAAACACCTGATCCTGTTCCAACATCAAGAACTTTCTCATCACCTCTGATGACGGTCTCAAGAGCTTCGAGTGATAATCTGGTTGTTGGATGAGTTCCTGTACCAAATGCCATACCTGGATCCATTAACAAACGTTTCTCGTCAGCCTGTTGTGGCGTATAATCTTCCCAAAATGGGACAATCGTTAAGTAACGGGTAATTCGAATGGGGTGGTAAAATTGTTTCCACGAATTTTCCCAGTCTTCTTCTTTGACGTCATTAACAATGATTTCATACTTACCAAGATTGAGATCAATCTCTGCCATAGCTGACATTTTTTGTTTAATAAGTGTAATCGTTTCTAAAAAAGTATCCGTGTCAGGGTAATACGCTTTTACAAATACATCTTGATCACTTGTTGGCATAGCTTTATCATCTTTTAATTGGCCAAAGCCATCATCTTGCAAATTAATAAAATCTAGTTCATCTTCAATAACGGTACCCTGAGCACCAGCTTCAATAAATAAGTTAGCTGTTGCATCAGCAGCCTCAGTTGTTGTCACAATGACGACTTCATTCCACTTCATTTTCATCCACCACTTTTTCTGTAATATCAGACGGATAAGAATAAACAACATAATCGAATCGATTCAAATCCTTCATTGTTTTAATTGTACTCAAGTAGTTGTCATTATGCCACTTCATTTCAAATAAAACGGTCTGATTATCGTGTATAAATTCGTTTAAATCACTAATAGCCTGTACAACGGATACCCTAAGTATTTTACAAAGTGCCTCAATGGTCCCTCCGTATAAGCCATCCTCCTTATCAAAGGGAATAGAAAGCAAATAATTATCATTTTTAATTTCAGCTAAACGACTATCAAATAACAATATCGTTTCTTCAAAAACAAATTGATCATGACTGTTGACTGTTCCATATTGATCGCTGACTCTTTCATCAAGTGGCATTGCAACTGGAATCATCACCACAATCTCAATCATATGTTTTTGTTTGAACCATTCTACCCGCCATTCACACGGCATATTCATGTCTTCAAGTGTTTCTTTGATCTTATTAATAATATTCTTTTGCATCTCCATAACCTCCTTTTTATAACCAACCTTGGTCCGTAGCCACGCTACCTTTTCGTTTTGAAACATAGGGATTTCCTTCCACAATAAATCTTAATGCTTTATCGGTCCATTCCCCTTTATTAGGAATGCCTATTCGAGGTGTCGCGATAATCTGTTTTGCTTGTTTTTCTATATTTTCGTCAATAAATAATTGACTACCCAAAATACTTTTTCCATAATAGGCCATATCAATTCCCATAGCCTTTGTTAAATTTCCTGGACCATTCGTTAGATTATGTCCATGCCTTATACGAGCTCTTTCCATCTCATATATCCCCTCATAAGGCTCGATAGCACGAATAAGAATCCCCTCAGGTGTACCTATTGGTTGAGTGATAATGTTTAATAGGACATGGGTATGCATGATATGAGTATAAATGCTGCCAGCTTCTTGAAACATAATCTCCGTCCGCTTCGTTCGTAGCCCTCCGTAACTATGAGCAGCCTTATCACTTACTCCTAAATAGGCTTCTGTTTCAACAATAAAACCCGAACGACGAATGCCGTCTTTTTCATGGACAAGCAGTTTTCCTAATAACGATTGAGCGATTTGCTCTGTTGAATAGTTTGATTGTAACAATTCCTTTAACATCATTCATCCCTTTACTATCTTTGTCATAACTAAAAATAGTTTACCAAATTTTCCAAAAAAGCACTAACAATCACATTTTGAAATGCTGAAATCTATAATTATATTTTAATGTAAGTATTATTCCGCTCATAGCATCTCCTCACTTCTATTGTCACAATGCATTTTATTTGATATAATTGTAAGGAAGAAAATTCATTGAAAATGACAAATGATTTATATCATTATCTTGAAAAAAATGATTGAAGAACGAGGTGTGATGGATGACTGATAAAAACTTAACAACAAAAGATATTTTACAAAAAGAATTCAAAACTTCCATGAGAGGATACAATGTTGGTGAAGTGGATGAATTTTTAGATATGATTATCCGCGACTATGAATCTTATCAAAAAGATTTAGCTTTCTTGCAAAGTGAAAATGAACGTCTACGTAGTCGTGTTGATGAATTAACAAAACAAGCAGCATTAGGCAACCGTAGCCAATCAAGCTCTAGCCCTGCTAGCGGTGTAACAAACTTTGATATTTTGAAACGTTTATCTAATTTAGAAAAACATGTTTTTGGATCTAAGTTAGAAGATCATCAAGACGACGATTTATTATTAAACGATTGATTTTTCTGAAAAATTACGTATAATTAACCGTTGCTTGAAACTCTGTAAATTCTGGGTAATCGCGGTTTTTAAATAAACTGAGGAAAGTCCATGCTCACACAAGCTGTGATGCTTGTAGTGTTCGTGCTTAGCGAAACAATAAGCTAAGGCAATTTTTAATTGACGGCAGACAAAAAGGCTAAGGATTTTATCTATGCCTGAGTAATCTTGAAAGTGCCACAGTGACGAAGTATTGAAGGAAACTTTAATAGTGGAACGGGTAAACCCCTCGAGTGAGCAACCCAAACATTGGTAGGGGCACTCTCTTTAGTAGGAATCGAACGAAAAAGAGAGGCAGTAATGCAGATAGATGATTACCTCAGCAAAAAAGACCTGACTTTTTTGCGAGACAAAACATGGCTTACAGGAATTTACAGAATCAGGTTTTATGTTTGCGACATATAAAAATCGCACATGATGTTCAGAATTCAATTCGGGGCGGGACTGGTGTCCTGCCCTTTTCTACTGTTTATACCTCGTGTTATGAAAGGACGTTACTATGAAAAAAAATTACCAATTAGTTGCCACAGCAGCTAGTGGCATTGAAGCACTTGTTGGAAACGAATTAAAAGACTTGGGCTACACGGTTCAAGTTGAGAATGGAAAAGCATTTTTCCAAGGTGGAAACGCCGATATCGTTAAAACCAACTTATGGTTGCGCACTGCTGACCGCGTTAAGATTGTTTTTGGAACTTTCAATGCGAAAACATTCGATGATCTTTTTGAACAAACAAAAGCGCTACCTTGGGAAGATATTTTACCAATGGATGCTGCTTTCCCAGTTTCTGGAAAATCTCACAAATCAACCTTATACAGTGTACCTGATTGTCAGGCTATTGTTAAAAAAGCAATTGTTAATCGCCTATCAGACTTCTACCACCGTCGTAACCGTCTACCGGAAACAGGTGCTGAGTACCCCATTGAAGTTGCGATTCTAAAAGACGAAGTATCGATTACAATTGATACAACAGGATCCAGTCTATTTAAACGTGGTTACCGTACTGAAAAAGGTGGCGCGCCAATGAAGGAAAATATGGCGGCTGCTCTTGTCAAACTGACAAATTGGTATCCAGATAAACCGTTCTACGATCCAACTTGTGGTTCTGGAACCATCGTGATTGAAGCAGCAATGATTGGCTTAAATATTGCACCCGGCATAAACCGTGAGTTTATAGCAGAAAAATGGAATATTTTCCAAGATAATGAATGGCAAACATACCGAAATGAAGCTAAATTAGCTGCAGATTACTCCAAAGAATTAGACATTGAAGGTTCTGATATCGATGGTCGTATGATTGAGATAGCTAAACGAAATGCTGAAAAAGCTGGTGTTGAAGATTTTGTTAGCTTCAAACAAATGCAATTAAAAGATTTTACAACAGAAAAAGAATACGGTGTGATTGTTTCTAACCCGCCTTATGGTGAACGTATGGATGATCAGGAATCAGTTGAACGCCTCTATAAAGAAATGGGAGATGTGTTCCGCCCGCTAGAAACATGGAGCAAATACATTATTACCAGTGATTTATTATTCGAAGAATTCTATGGTCAAAGAGCTACTAAGAAGAGAAAACTTTACAATGGCCGTTTAAGAACAGATTACTTCCAATATTGGGGCAAACGTGCACCACGTAAGCCACGTACAGAAGAAACTAAATAAAGTAAATGGCCAGCTAGTGTGCTGGTCATTTTTTATTGCTTCAAAGTTCGATACAGCTTTTTTTTAAACTGTATCATACACGCGCACACAAAAAAACTGCCGAAATTTTACGTCCGGCAGTTTTTATTTAGAATAAAGGGCTTGTTTAGCTAATTCGTGCGCCCCTCTATTTTCTTTTTCACTAATCCATTTTAAATGGAAGTTAGAAAAGTGCTGAAGAAGACTTAACAGCTTTTCTAGTAAATACTTATATTTATCGTTAGACGTATAGTGCTTATTAACGGCATCAACTAACATCTTACTATCCGAGTGGCAAAGAATCAGTTGTTCAGTTAATTCGTTTTCAATCAGCAGTTCTAAACTCTTTATTAGAGCAAGATATTCTGCTTGATGATTATCAACATAATTGGCTAGTTTCTGACCAATTTGTGTTTGCCTACCATTATTGATTAATAAAATACCAATTGATGAACATTGTTTTTTAGGATTGGAGCCACCATCAATAAATAATCGTATCACTTCAGTGACCACCTCTTATCTTAATCGTCAATGCCATTGATTACTCTCACTTGGGTTGCTTGCGGACCTCTGGAGCCTTCTACTATAGTAAGAGACACCTCTTGACCTTCCTTTAATGTCTTAAAGCCATCATGATCAATGCCAGTAAAATGAACAAAAATATCACCTTTGTCATCAGCCAAATCGATGAACCCGTAACCTTTTTCATTATCAAACCATTTCACAACTCCATAAGCCATTGTAACATCCCCCTTTTCAATGAGAAAACCTTCAGCAATCCTGCTTATGAATTAATTATAAGCGTCATTGTAACCGCCGTCAACAATGCCAACTTTCTCTAGACACTTCCTAGTTGATTTAAACCTTCTTCAGCTAATTGAATGGCATCTCTTTCACTCGTGTTATAACCCAACATACTTTCAATCCAAGCATTTGGTGATGAAAAAGCTTGATTTTCAAAAGGATAATAGTAAGACAGGTGTAAAAATAAATTAGCTTCTAAAAATGATGCTGACTCTAAATCAATGTCTGTTTGAATTAATTCGATACTGTCTTGATAAAATGAAGTCTTTTCAATCGGTTTTAACTGCTCTATAAGATACGTCTCTATAAAAGATTCTTTCCTAATGGTTAGTGACCCTTCAAAAGATTGCTTAATCAATAACTGACAAATGTCAGTTTTAAATAAAGGATGGACCTTTTCAGATAACAATAATTGCTCGGCTATAGGAATAAGTGCTAACAACGGTAATTTCTCTAATTTTCTGAGTATGGAAAATTGCTTGTAAAGCGGTAAAATTTCAAACGACTTAAACTCAGCTACAATCGCTGCTATCTCTCTCTGTTTGTTCTCTTCCTCTTTCTTTTCAATCACTTGTAATTGATAATCCAAAATATTAAATAAATGCTGATGATCACTGGAACGTGAACCTTCAATCATCCGTTGTTTAATTTGTTGCTTCGCTTGGTCAAAATGGCCAGCTTTAACAAGTAAGCTAACAAAGAGCATATCTTCTTCAGCTAGAGCATGGGAATCATACAAATAAGCTTTATAGTTTTTAAACAAATCAATGGCCTTTTGATAGTCGGTTTGCTCTTCTAGCATGCTAATGACAAAGTTAAATAGCTCATTGTCCATCTGGATTGATAAGGCTTTTTCAGCGTAGTCAATGGTTGCTGTTAGGTCTGCACCTTCAAAAGCTAAAAAAGCTTGCTGAACATAGGAATCAAAATTTCTTGGAAATTGAATCAAATCTGACATGGCTATCCTCCTTTTTTTGTTATATAGCTATACAATAACAAAAAAAGCTCGCCGACTACAAGGTAGCCAGCAAACTTTTAATATTTTCTAAATCGTTCTTGTCGTTGTTCAACGATGGTTTCTTTGTCCCATTGCTTCATTTCTCGAAGAGCTGCAGCAACTTCACCACGCATTTTCAACAAGACTTCATCTTTTTTGAGTTTAACTTTACGTCGTGTTTCTGGAATGATTTTGTCAATGACTTCCAGTTCAAGAAGGTCTGTTGGCGTTAACTTCATAATTTCAGCAGCTTCTTTACTACGAGAAGAATCTTTCCATAAAATAGACGCAAACCCTTCTGGAGATAAGACGGAATACATAGCATTTTCCATCATCCATACCTTATTCCCCATAGCGAGTGCCAAAGCACCACCACTTCCTCCCTCTCCAATAAAGATTGAGAGAATCGGAACCGTTAGTTGAGACATCACTAATAAACTTTCAGCGATTGCTTCGCCAATTCCTCTGTCTTCGGACTCAACGTCACAAAAAGCACCAGATGTATTAATAAACGTCACAATCGGCCGATTAAATTTCTCAGCCTGCTTCATTAAGCGGATTGACTTACGATAGCCTTCTGGGTGTGGCGAACCAAAGTTACGGTAAACATTTTCTTTGATATCGCGACCTTTTTGAGTACCAATAACGGTAACAGCTGATCCATCTAAGAGACCAACCCCTCCAATAATAGCAGGATCATCACCAAATCGACGATCGCCATGCATTTCAAAGAAGTTATCAAATAGTTGTTCCGCAAACTCTTTGGTTGTTAAGCGCTCCACACTTCGAGCGTTTTTTACAATTTCATTTGCTTCAGTCATGTTGTACCCTCATTTCTTCGTTACTGTGAATGGCTAATAAAAAGCCAAGCTCTGAACGGAGTTCTTTTCGAGGAACAATATGGTCGATAAAGCCTTTTTCTAAGACATGCTCTGCTGTCTGGAAACCTTCTGGCAGAGATGCTTTGATTGTTTGCTCAATCACACGTTTACCAGCGAAACCAACTGTTGCTCCAGGTTCAGCTAAAATAATATCACCTTGTTGAGCAAAACTTGCGGTTACACCACCCGTTGTTGGATCCGTTAAGACTGTTATATACAACAAGCCTGCTTTACTATGATTTGCTACAGCTGTGCTGACTTTCGCCATCTGCATCAAGGATAGAATCCCTTCCTGCATACGGGCACCACCAGATGCTGTGAAGACAATAATCGGTAATTGAGAGTCTAATGCGCGTTCAAAAGCGCGCGTTAATTTCTCACCGACGTTCTTACCCATACTCCCCATAAAGAAGTTGGAGTCCATCACACATAAAACCGTTGATTGTCCTTTAATAACAGCTCGACCCGTCACAACTGCTTCGTCGATTTGAGCTTTTTCTTTTGTCGCCTTAATTTTATCTTCATAACCAGGAAAGTCTAGAGGGTTTTCAACTGGCATTACTGCGTCCCATTCTTCAAATGAGCCATCATCTACAATCAGTTGAATCCTTTCTTCAGATGAAATTCTAAAGTTATACTGGCAATGAGGACAAATTTTTTCTGTTCCTAAGTCCTTGCTGTAAATGGTTTTTTTACAATTTGGACATTTTTCCCAGAGACCTTCCGGCACGACCGGCTTTTGAACCTCCTCTTGAAGAGCGGCTGGTTCTAAAGATATGTATGGACGTTTTCGAAATAGTTTCATTTCCTCACCTCTTGCCTCTTAAATTATCTTCTCAACTGGATGAATCATGTTGAGAAGGTTGCCAATGTTGTAAAAAGGATGCTTGTAAATAATCGGTATCGAAATCACCTGAAACAAAACGCTCATCCTCCAAGATTGCTTCTTGGAAATATTGATTGGTTTCAACACCATGGATGACTAGCTCTTGTAGCGCACGTTTCATTTTTGCAATGGCTTCTTCACGATTTTCACCTTTTGTTACGATTTTGGCAATCATTGAATCGTAGAACGGAGGAATCTGATAACCACCGTACATCGCACTTTCTACCCTTAAGCCGTTTCCACCACTTGGTAAAAAGAGATAATCGATTGTACCAGATGATGGACGGAATCCTTCAGCTGGATTTTCTGCATTAATTCGACATTCGATGGTATGTCCTGTCAACGTCACATCTTCTTGTTGGATCGCCATTGGTAAGCCACTTGCGATTCGAAGTTGTTCTTTGACAATATCAATCCCTGTTGCCATTTCTGTTACAGGATGCTCTACTTGAATACGGGTATTCATTTCCATAAAGTAGAATTTTTCATCTGTATCGACTAAAAACTCAATCGTTCCAGCATTAACGTAACCCACATGTTGGGCAGCTCGAACAGCCGTTTCGCCCATTTCTTGACGTGTTTGGTCAGAAATATAAGTGGACGGTGACTCCTCAAGAACCTTTTGGTGATTACGTTGTAATGAACAATCACGTTCACCTAAGTGAATAACGTTACCCTGCTCATCTGCTAAAATTTGAACTTCAATATGGCGAGCAGGACTGATAATTTTTTCAATATACATCCGGTCGTCACCAAAAGCTGCTTTAGCCTCTGCTTTAGCTTGAGAAAAGAGCGCTTGAAGTTCTGCTTCAGCCATAACCTTACGCATACCCTTACCACCACCACCAGCTGCAGCTTTTAGAATTACAGGATAACCTAATTCTTTAGCTTTTTCAGCAGCTTGTTGGTTTGTTTCAATGTAGTCTTTACTACCTGGAATAACAGGTACTGAAGCTTCAATCATGGCATTTCGTGCATTTGATTTGTTTCCCATTAAATCAATCGTCTCTGCTTTAGGTCCGATAAATTTAATATTCATTTCTTCACACATTGTTGCAAAAATACTATTTTCGGATAAGAAACCAAATCCTGGATGGATGGCTTGTGCACCCGTGACAACAGCAGCACTTAAGATGCTTGTCATATTCAAGTAAGACTCACTTGCTCGAGCAGGACCAATACAAATGGCCTCTGTTGCGAGTTGGGTATGCAATGCCTCACGGTCTGCCTCAGAGTAGACAGCAACCGTCTGGATTCCCATTTCATGGCACGCTCGAATAATTCGAACGGCGATTTCCCCCCGATTAGCTATCAATACTTTTTTTAGCATGGTTTATCTCCCAATAATAAATGTCATTTCAACTTCACAAACTTTTTTATCGCCAACAAATGCTTGGCCATATCCAATACCAGCGTATTTTTTAAGTTTAACGATGTCAACTTGTAGACGCAATACATCACCAGGAACAACTTTTTGGCGGAATTTAACTTTGTTTAATCCACCTAAGTAAGCTGTTTGTCCTTCAAATTCATCCAATTTCAACAATGGAATTGATCCCGCTTGTGCCAAAGCTTCAACAATTAAAACACCTGGCATAACTGGCTCTCCTGGGAAATGTCCTTGGAAGAATGGTTCGTTGATTGTTACATTCTTATAACAAACGATATGCTCTCCAGGTGTTAATTCTTCAACTTTATCGATAAAAAAGATTGGGTAACGGTTAGGAATAATATCCATAACTTCTTGTGCACTTAATAAGCTCATTTATAATTCTCCTCTTCTTAGACAATACGGAATAATGGTTGGTTGTATTCAACAATTGATTCGTTTTCTACAAGAATTTCAACCACTTTACCAGTGTATTCTGATTTAATTTCGTTCATAATTTTCATTGCTTCAACTAGACAAACAACTTGGCCTTCGCTAACTTGATCTCCCTCAGAAACATATGCATCTGATTCAGGATTTGCTTGTAAGTATACGACACCTACGATTGGAGAAGTTATCACTTTTCCTTCTTTAGCTGCTATAACTGTTGATTCTGTATTGATAACAACTGTTTCTTGTTTAGGAGCAACTTGCTCTGTCGCAGTTGTTTCTACTTTTGTTTCAGTGATTCCTTCTTTAGAAAATGAAGGTGTTGTATTTTTTGATAAGCGCAGCGCTGTACCGTCTTGAACATATTCAAATTCTGTTAAAGATGAGTCCTCAATTAAGGAAACAAGCTCTTTAATATTATCGAATTCCACTACGCTTCCTCCCATTTCTTAAAGCATAAAACGGCATTGTGACCGCCGAAACCAAGTGAGTTATTTAAGGCATAACGTACTTCTTTTGTACGTCCTGTATTAGCAATATAGTCTAAGTCGCAATTTTCATCTTGTTCGTTCAAGCCAATAGTTGGTGGTAGGAAATCATCTTGGATTGCTTTAACACAAACAACAGATTCGATTCCGCCAGCTGCACCTAATAAGTGACCTGTCATACTTTTCGAGCTTGAGATAGCAACTTTAGCAGCAGCTTCTTCACCTAAAGCATATTTAATTGCTTTTGTTTCAGATGAATCGTTTGCCGGTGTGCTTGTTCCATGAGCATTGATATAATCAATATCCATAGCTGTAATACCAGCATCTTCAATTGCCATTATCATTGCCGTTCCCGCACCACTACCATCAACAGAAGGAGCTGTCATATGATAAGCATCTGAGTTGCTACCATAACCAACAACCTCTGCTAAAATAGTTGCGCCACGTTTCTGAGCGTGCTCTAAACTTTCTAAAAGAAGAACGCCTGCTCCTTCACCCATAACAAAGCCATTACGTTGTTTGTCAAATGGAATTGATGCGCGGTCTGGATCAGTACTTTCAGATAAAGCTGTTAGAGCAGCAAATCCTGCAATACCAATTTCACAAATCGTTCCTTCTGATCCACCAGCTAAGATCAGATCTGAGTAACCGTGTTTAATGTTGCGGTAAGCTTCACCAATTGAGTTTGTTGCTGATGCACACGCTGTAACGATATCTAAGCTGATTCCTTTAGCGCCTACTTTAATGGATGTATTACCAGCAGCCATGTTACCAATTGTCATGGGTACGAACATTGGTGGTACACGCTTTGGTCCCTTGTTATGCATTTTAATAATGCCTGATTCCATCTCATTTAATCCACCGATACCAGATCCGATAATAACACCAAAACGATTAGCATCAATTTCTTCAACATTCAACTTTGCATCTTCTACTGCTTGAACAGCAGCTGCAACAGCATATTGTGAGTATAGATCCATACGTTTGAATTCTTTACGGTCCATGTATAATTTCGGATCGAAATCTTTCACTTCAGCCGCTACAGAAATCCCTGTTTCTGATGCATCAAATCTTGTAATTGGTGCGATACCATTCTTACCATTCTTAATACCATCCCAAAATGCTTCTACTGTATTTCCTAATGGCGTAATTGCGCCCATACCTGTAATTACTACACGATTCATATGCTTCCTCCTTACATGTACATGCCGCCATTCACACGAATGGTTTGGCCCGTAATATAGTCACTCTTACTTAAAAAGACAGCAGCTTCTGCAATATCTTTTGTTTTTCCAAATTTTTTCAATGGAATTTGTTCTAGCATAGCTTTTTGATTTTTCTCAGAAAGCGCAGCTGTCATATCTGTTTCAATAAAACCAGGTGTAATAGCATTACACGTAATCCCTCTTGATGCCGCTTCACGCGCAACAGATTTTGTTAAACCAATAATACCAGCTTTACTTGCCGCATAATTAGCTTGACCTGGGTTACCTGTTTCACCGACAACACTTGAAATATTAATAATTGATCCAGAACGTTGTTTCAACATGATTGGTAATGCATGACGAATGGTATTAAAAGAGCCTTTTAAGTTGACTTGGTAAGTCACATCAAAGTCTTCTTCATCCATTCGCATTAATAATTTATCTCTATTAATTCCGGCATTGTTAACTAATACATCAACACTTCCGAAAATCTCTTTTGTTTTCTCAATAATTGTTTTTGCTACTTCAAAGTCGCTAATATCGCCAAGAATCGTTTCAACTTTTACACCAAAAGCGGTTAGTTTCTGAATCATATCATCTGAAATTGGTTTTCTAGCGTTTAAAACAATGTTCGCGCCTTGTTTTGCAAACTCTTCAGCAATTGCTTCGCCAATCCCACGGGAACTCCCTGTTACAACAACCGTTTTTCCTTTTAAATCCAAGTGAT
This sequence comes from Jeotgalibaca sp. PTS2502, assembly GCF_001975685.1. Classification (NCBI taxonomy): domain Bacteria; kingdom Bacillati; phylum Bacillota; class Bacilli; order Lactobacillales; family Carnobacteriaceae; genus Jeotgalibaca; species Jeotgalibaca sp. PTS2502. Next base: position 566,626 of record NZ_CP019433.1, on the reverse strand, counting down.
TTCCTCATTTCTTTACTCGATATTAAGCGTTTAGTCCTTCAAGTGTGTTTTGTAAGGAAGTTAAATCCTCCACATTATAAACAGTGACTTGCTTATCGATTTTTTTAATAAACTTACTTAATGTTTTTCCGGGACCAACTTCAACAAATGTATCGACACCCATTGAAATCATTTTTTGGACGGCATCTTCCCATTTAACCGCTGATTCAACTTGTTTTTCTAATAAATATGGGATTTGATCCCCAGTCATGACATCTGCCATGGTATTGCCAATAACGGGCAATGTTGGCTCGTTAATGGTTAAATCCTTTAACAGTTCAGCTAGCTTAATAGCAGCTGGATGTAATAAGGCAGTATGGAATGGGCCACTCACTTGAAGTGGAATCATTCGACGCACCCCTTTTTCTTCTAATAAAGCAACGGCTCTATCTACTCCTTCAACTTCGCCACCAATCACAATTTGTGTTGGCATATTATAGTTGGCAGGTGCTACATAAGCTGTTTCAGAAGCTTGTCGACAAACGTCTTCGATCATTTCACGATCAGTATTCATAACAGCAACCATTTTACCAGTACCGGTTGGTGCTGCTTCAGTCATAAATTTGCCGCGTTTAGCAACCAATTTCAACCCCTCATTAAAAGAAAAAGCATTGGCTTTCACCAGTGCTGTATATTCTCCAAGGCTCAATCCGGCAAGATGTGTCGGTTGGATACCTTCTGAAGCAAGAAGTTGATCGATCGCATAACTAACGGTCAGAATTGCTGGTTGCGTGTATTCAGTTAAATGGAGGTTATCATTTTCTTCAAAACAAAGTTCAGCCATATCATAGCCAAGAACTTCACTTGCTTGTTGAAAAATAGAGCGGACAATTTCATAATTATCATAAAGCTCTTTACCCATACCAAAATACTGAGCACCTTGACCACTGTAAACAAATGCCAGTGACATATCTTCACCTCAGTTTTTTTATAACCACAAACCTGCTTGTTTTGAGATAGCATCTCGACAACCAGTCATGTAGTCTTCGATGATTTCCTTACATGTTTCTTCTTTTTTAATTAGACCAGCAATTTGTCCAGCCATCATTGAACCACTGTTTTTATCGCCATCAACAACGGCACGTTTTAAAGCACCCTCTGCTAATTTCTCTAAGCGTTCAAAGTTTGGATGTTCTTTACTAGTTTCTTCTTTTTCTGCTTGTAAATATTCACGAGTTAGTTTGTTGCGTAATACACGCACAGGATGGCCAGTAATTTGACCAGTCACAACTGTATCGATATCTTTAGCTTTTATAATGGATTGTTTAAAGTTAGCATGGGCGTTTGATTCATGAGCAACAACAAAACGTGTCCCTACTTGAATACCAGCAGCTCCTAGCATAAGTGCCGCTGCCATCCCTCTACCATCACCGATTCCGCCGGCTGCAATAACGGGCACACTGACAGCATCAATCACTTGTGGCAATAAAGCCATGGTTGTTGCCTTCCCAATATGTCCGCCTGCTTCCATACCTTCAACGATAATCGCATCTGCACCTTCTTTTTCCATACGTCTAGCCAGGGCAACAGAAGCGACTACTGGAATAACACTTATTCCAGCAGCCTTAAACTTGTCCATGTATTTACCTGGACTTCCAGCGCCAGTTGTAACAACCTTTACACCAGAAGCACATACTGCATCAACGACTTCTTCAACGTGTTGGTTTAATAACATAATGTTTACACCAAATGGTCGATTAGTCTTTGCTTTCATGTCAGCAATCTTGTGGTTGACAACATCTACGGTATCATGACCCGTTCCAATTAAACCAAGGCCACCAGCGTTAGAAACTGCACTTGCTAAGTCAGCATCGGCAACCCATGCCATTGCACCTTGTACGATTGGATAGTCAATCCCCAACATTTCACATAAAACAGATTTCATACATGAGCCCACTTTCTTCTTTAAAAAATTATGCTAGTTGTGCATCAACATATTTTACTAAGTCTTCTACAGTGTTGATTCCTTCGTCACTTTCGATTTTAATATCAAACTCATCTTCGATATCGTTGATGATTTGGAATAAGTCTAAGCTGTCTGCGTCTAAATCTTCACGGAAGTTAGTTGTTAATGTTACTTCTGCTTCATCTTTGTCCAATTGGTCTACAATAATTGCTTGAATTTTTTCGAATGTCATTTTAAATTCCTCCAAATTTTAAGTGCATTTTTTTATTTTTTTATAGTTTGATAATGATGGAACCCCAAGTGAGGCCACCACCAAAACCAGTAAATAAGATGTGACTGCCATCTCCAATTGCCACTTGTCCTGAATCAACCATTTGGCTGAGTAGAACAGGTATGCTTGCTGCAGATGTATTACCTGTCTCCGCAATATTTGATGCGAATTTAGATAAGGGTAGCTTAACCTTTTTACTGATTGCTTCTAGTAGACGAACATTTGTTTGGTGGGCAACCACCCAGTCAATATCTTCTTTAACTAGATTTCCTTTCGCAACTACATCAGTAATTGTTTTCGGAACACTGCGGATTACAAAGTCAAAAATGCCTCTGCCATCCATTTGTAAGTACTGCTTTGCTGTTAAAACGTCATCTGTTGCAGTTGCAAATGGATTAGTTACCATCTTATCATCAGCAGTTAACGCAATGAAGCGTGAGCCATCTGAATGTAAGTCCTCAGCGACAAAATGATCTGTCTCTGATTCTTCCAGTAACAAACCACCAGCGCCATCTCCAAATAGAACAGCCGTTGAACGGTCTTCCCAATTTACAATTTTTGACATTGTTTCTGCCCCAAGGACAAGTCCTTTTTTATACATCCCACTTCTCATTAAATGACAAGCAGTGGATAGAGCATAAACAAATCCTGAACATGCTGCATTAATATCGAAACAGAATGCATTCGTGGCACCAATTTTTTCTTGGACCAAGCAAGCTGATGAGGGACTAGATGCATCAGGTGTCATGGTTGCCAAAATAATAAAATCAATTTCTTCGCCAGAGATACCTCTTTTTTCTAAAATAACATTAGCGGCTTTCGCTGCTAATTCAGAAGTATTTTCTCCAGTTGAGATGTGTCGTTGGGAAATGCCTGTTCTTTTTTTTATCCACTCATCGCTTGTATCTAGAAAAGCAGTTAAATCATGATTTGACACAATATGTGGCGGTAAATAATGTCCGGTTGTTGTGATCTTAATTCCCATTTACATTACCTTTTCCCAATACTTTCAACCAGTTCGAATAAGAAACTGTGGAGGTTACTCAAACCTCGTAATAGTACTTCCACTTCTTCGTCATCCATACCTTCAATTGTTCGTTTCACCATTTCACGATGGAACTTTTCATGAAGACGATAGACAAGCTTACCTTTTTTAGTCAGACCTAGTTTAATAACTCTGCGATCATTTTCCATACGTTGTCTGACAACATAGTCTTTTTTAACGAGACTGTTGATAGCAACGGACAAGGTACCGGCAGTAATATTCAATTTCTTAGCTACTTCAGATGATGTATGTTCTGCATACATACCTATTGCTTCAAGTGTATGCATTTCGCTAATAGATAAATCAGAAAAATTACTACTTCGCAGTGCATCTTCTTCAATATCAAGAACTTCGTTGAAAATCGAAACTAAATATGAATTGATTTGTTCGATAGAATGACTCAAAGAATGGCTCCCTCCTTTTAAAATTTTAGCTCAAAAGAACTTTGAAATCCAAATAGTTTGACTATCAAACCATTTGACATCCAAACTATATACAAAAAATAAAAAACTGTCAACAATCTTACTAATATTTCTTCTTCTTAATCTTTTCTTAAAAAAATAGTCTTGATATAGCAAGCTTCTGAGAAAATTTATTAAAACAAAAAAACCAAGAGAATAATGGATTCTCTTGGTTTGATTTACTCTTCTGTATTCATAAATTCATCAATATCTTTGAAGTTAACAATTGTTTTATCTTCACAAATGTCCTTCATTACTTCCGATGATTGTTCCCAGTTGATTTCAACTACCGCACTATTAGTCAATAGTTTTTGGATTGTACCAACCATCTTGTGGTCCCGAAAAGTAAAGCGAATCTCATCCCCTACATCCGGCCTAATCGACTCTTTAATCGTATCTACAACCTTTAGGGCATCCTCGTAAGAAACACCTAGTAAACTCGCAATTCGAGAATTACTTGTACCCTTTCGTAGTTGAGTTTCAATCATCGTTTTTGTTTCTTCAGAAATCTTTTTAGCCATATCTAATGATCTCCTCGCTTTCCGTGCATGAGTGGCCACACAGTTTCTAATAATAGTATAACATATTTTAAATAGTTTAGGGATTAATAGCCATTTTGGTAAAAATGTTGTGAAGGGTTATGGAAGGAGGTTTATGTGATGTTTTATCGTAACTTCTTCTTTATAAATAGATTTCTTAATTATAGATGTCAAGGACAGTATAAAATTGTAGGTTTATGACAGAATAAAAATGTAGGTTTTTGACAGTCTAATTTAGAAGTCCATTTATATTTTCCCTTTCATACGATATGATTTTCCAGTAATCTTGAAGACTTTAACATGGTGAACCAGACGATCAAGAATGGCGGCGGCTATTTCAGAATTCTGAAATAGCTCCCCCCATCGAGATAAGATAATATTTGTCGTAATCATTGTTGATTTTTTTTCGTAACGCATCGTTAATAGTTGAAAGAAGAGGTTAGCTTCAACTTTTTGAATTGGTAAATAACCTATTTCATCAATGATCAAAAGATCATATTTGGCATATCGTTTCAGAACACGATCGACGGTCCCTTTTTCAAAGGCAGAACGAAGACGTAAAAGTAATTCATGACAACTGATAAACAGTGTACGGTAGCCTTGATGACATGCTTCAATGCCTAATGCGATGACAAGGTGTGTTTTCCCTACACCAGGGTTTCCAATGAAAACTAAGTTTTCTTTTTTCTCCATAAAAGCCATATGTTTCAAGTCTAGAATCTCTTTTTTGTTAACGCTTGGTTGAAAGTTGAAATCAAATTCTTCAAGTGATGTCCGTTTGGGAAAGTGTGCGCGCTGGATGACACGTTCCACAGTCTGATTCGTTTGAAAATCTAATTCTTGATTAGTTAATTCTAGAAGAGCTTCTGTTAAAGAAAGCTCATCCCGATTGGCAATTTCAACATAGTTTGGCACATATTCTCTCATATGTTTTAAATTCAAGGCCTCTAGATTATTTAATAGCTTTTGATAGTTACTGCTCATTCGAAGGCACCTCCAGTAAATCATATTGCTTTAAACTTCGTTTAATATGTTCTTGGATGTCATCTTCTTCTTTGTGGCTCATGACATCTGATTTAAGTATCTGAACCAAATCTTCTTGGTTATAGTTCAATCTTTTTGTGGTAAGTGGGTGCGAACGAATCTGTTCTCCGTTATAATAAATGTGCACGTGCTCTTCGTTTTCGGAAAGATCCAAGTCAACTTCTTTTCCGATATAGCGAGGGTCTACAGAGTACCTACATTTGCGGAAAATGACCATTGCTTCCTTTGTGACTTTACGGCGAATAGAGTCTTCAAAATAAGGATTTAACAAGTCATCTTTTAGCTTATGCAGGTGCTCTTTTTCATTAATTTTCCAAAGTATATCAGGAATCTCATCCGTTGCTTGAGACACTTCCGAATTTAATTCATCACAAAGTTCGTCAACGATTCGAATGAGATCTGTCGAATCATAAAATTCATGATTGTAAACCTGTAACCGGTCCATTGTTCTAGCGAGAGCTTCTACGCTACCTTTTGTTTGGGGGCGAAAAGGGCGACAGACCATTGTTCTGAACCCTGCATCTTTACTAAAAGAATAGAAACGATCATTTAAATGAACCTGAGAGAATTGAGTTCGTGATCGGTCGACGACAGTTTTCATATTATCGAACCATATTTCTTCTGGAACACCACCGGTGTGATAAAAGGCATCATTCATGCACTCAAACAATGTATCTTGTTTACGATCAAAGGTAAGCGTAATAAATTTCTTCTTTGAGTAGGGCAATATATAAAGAAAAATATTAAAGCGGAAGACTTCTCCCTGACTGCTTATCAGTCGCATTTCTTCTTTCCAATCGATTTGTGCTGAAAGACCAGGCGTATATTCGACGCGTACCGTTGCTTTCTGTATCCGTTCTTTTTTCACTCCACGGCAATAGTCTCTAACAAGACTGTAACTCCCATCGAACCCTTTCTTTTGTATGAATTTGAAGATACTTTTAGCGGTACATTGATCTTCTAACTTAATATCTATGATTTGTTTGAATGAATCTAATTTACTCGGATATGTCCTCCTTGTTTTAGGTTTATTACCTTGTAACGCTGCTTTAACCGTACGATAGTCACATCCGTATTGTTCCGCTAACGCAGTATAATTGGGCTTTATGCCATCAATCATATGTTTTTTCACTCCTTCTCTGATATCTCTTCTCATTCCTATTCCACTCCAATTCTATAGGGGATAAGAAGAGTATATAAAAAATGTAGGAAAACCAACAATTTTACATTGTCATTTTCCTACATTTTATAACTGTTCTTTACATTATAGAATTAGTATCGAGTGTTTTTGAATTAAATTGCATTACTTTTTTCAAAATTAACAATTAAATGTATTTTTGAAAAAGGGTTTCTATATGCAATTATAAAAAGAGCAATATAACAAAAGACCCCCTATCATTAGGAGGTCTTTTCGTAAACTATCATTTTCTATTTACGTCTCAGGAGGGATTCGAACCCCCGACCGTTCGCTTAGAAGGCGAATGCTCTATCCTGCTGAGCTACTGAGACAACACGGTGTTCTGTAACAGAACATTTATAATTATATGAAATTTTTGAATTAAAGTCAACAGATTTTCTAAAATAATTTTTAATATTTAGGGAGTGGTAAATTGTAAAATGAAATGCATAAGGAAATAAACGAAAAAATCATGTAGATACGATATACTTATAAGCGACCAAACCAAAAGTATAAGGGGTATCTACATGACTAATAATAATTGTATCATAGAAAACCGCACCTTCACACACCTTACTGATATTCAACGGGGAAAGCTGGAACAGATGGCTAAAATCGGTACCTATAAACAAGCGGAGATGGCGCGTGAATTAGGAGTCAGCCAATCGACTGTTTCTCGTGAGTTGAAACGCGGCAGAACGCGCCAACTTGACTATCAACACAATTATTACGAGCAGTATATTGCCGCCTCAGGCGCTCGGGTTTACAAAGAAAATCGTGAGAACTCGCATGCGCGGAATCATCATAAATATTCTGCAGCTTTCCTTGCTGCCTTACCTGAAAATCTAGCACCCATGAAGGGGTTACGGATTCATAGTGTGGATACTTTTGTACACTCTTACAGAAAATCGCACCCTGACGAACACGTACCATGCACGAAAACAGTTTACGCCTTGATCAATGCTGCCGTACTCCCAATCCGTAATATCGATTTACCTATGAAGACCCGGATGCGGCCACGCAAGAAAAACGTTTCGGAACCGAAAGGTCATAACGCTAAGCACTTAGGTCGCAGTATCGAAGAACGCGATCCAGAAATACTCTCTAGAGAAGATTTTGGGCATTGGGAAGTCGATTTAGTATTAGGCAAGAAAATAAAAAATGAGCCTGTCATCATCACTATGGTTGAACGGAAAACCCGCTACTGTCTAACGAAGAAAGTTTGGGGAAAAGGTGCCATAGTGGTTCAAAAAGGTGTTCTTGATTTGATGAGAAAACAGGGACTGGAACAGTTTAAGACCCTAACAACTGATAACGGATCTGAGTTTTCAAGTCTGTCGCTTATCGAAGGCATTACTGAAGATGTTCAGGTTTTCTTTACTCATGCGTATGCTTCTTGGGAGAAAGGAACGAACGAGAGGCACAACCGCATGCTCCGAGAATTTATCCCAAAGGGAGTCACTCTGCGTCCATTGTCTTATGCACATTTACTGGCAGTAACTAATACGATCAACGACAGACCGAGAAAAATAATGGGCTATGCAACACCTGCAGAACGCCTGCAGGAAGAGTTAGCTAAGTTACAAGCAGCTTAAGGTATTTTGTTGGTTTTATAGGATAAGAGAACAGCTTAGCTGAGTCAAGAGCCGCTTCGCTCCTTCTCTTGACTCAGCCAACCTATTCTCTTGGGTCAGAACCACCAACAACTCACCTGAAAAATGGTAAGGGACGAAATACACACTGCCAACAAAGGCTTCAAACCATTGGTAATACTGGATTATTGAGTAATTCGCTGTCTATAAAGGTTTTTAAAATTTTTTATGCATTTGATATTGCAATTAAGCATATTTAGGGAGTCTTTTCAGACTCCCTCGGTCATTTGTCTTTGAAGAATATGTCTTCTACAGCGGCTGTAACAGCTAGTTTAACGTGTTCGAATGTTAAGCCACCTTGAATATAAAGTGTGTATGGTGGGCGAATTGGCCCATCTGCGGACAGCTCGATACTTGCTCCTTGAATAAATGTTCCAGCAGCCATAATAACCTCACTTTCATATCCTGGCATCGGTGCTGGGATAGGTGTGACATTTGAATCAACTGGTGAATATTTTTGAATAACTTGAGCAAAGCCAATCATTTGTTCTTTAGATGGTAATTCGACCATTTGAATAAGGTCTGTACGAGGGTCATTCCATTTTGGTGTTGACTCTATGCCTACTTCTTCTAAGAGTGCTGCTGTATAGATTGCTCCCTTAACAGCTTCGCCAACAACATGAGGTGCTAAAAATAGCCCTTGGTACATTTCTAATAAACTATATAGAGTTGCTCCTGCTTCACGTCCGATACCTGGAGTTGTTAAACGGTAAGCACATTTCTCAATCAACTCTTCCTTACCTGCTATATAGCCACCCATTTTGACAATACCGCCACCTGGGTTTTTAATTAAGGATCCTGCAATTAAATCGGCTCCAACTTCGATTGGTTCCATCTTTTCTACAAATTCACCATAACAGTTATCGACAAAGAAAATGGCATGAGGTGCTAATTCACGAACACGTTCAATTATTTGACGGATATCTTCAATCGTAAATGATGGACGGTTCGCATACCCGCGTGAACGTTGAATACCAATGATTTTGGTTTTTTCTGATATTCTTTCTGCAACTGTATCAAAATCAACTGAACCATTTTCTAGTAAATCAACATGGTCATAACCGATTTGATACTCTTTTAAAGAACCAATTCCGTTTCCTGTTACACCAACGATATCTAATAATGTATCGTAAGGCTGACCTGTGATATACAACAAGTCATCTCCAGGACGAAGGACACCTAATAAGGCAGTCGAAATGGCATGTGTACCAGAAATAATTTGTGGTCTCACAAGTGCTGCTTCTGCTTTAAACACGTCTGCATACAATTCTTCTAAGGTATCACGGCCTGTATCGTTGTAACCATACCCCGTACTTGGATTAAAATGATAATCACTGACGTTACAGTTTCTAAAACCATCCAATACTTTCTTTTGGTTAAACAAAGCATTATCTTGAACCTGCTTAAAGACAGGTTGTAGTTGCTTGTCAATTTTATCTACAATTGCTTCAATGTTACTCATTTATTTGACTATCTCCTAACCATTTTGACTGTCTTTTTGCGTAGCCTTTAAACAAATAGACATTCTTTTCTTCTATTAAATCCATTTCTTCAACGAATGTTTCTTGTTGAAGTTGATTAAACAAACTACCACCATCTAACAATGGCACCTCACGCTCATAGGCAACTAAATGCTTCTTAATTTCATTCCACATAAAGTCCTGCAGTTTAGCAATATCATTCTCATCTAAAGCTGATATAACAATATGTGGGTGTAAATGAGGCTGGAAGGTATCGTGAATCATGTCTTTTTTATTGTAAACCGTAATAATCGGCGTTTCTTGCATCTTTAAGTCTTCTATTAAAGAGAGCACTGTTTCTTCTTGTTGGCCAACAAATTCTTGCGATGAATCTACCACATGAAGGAACAAGTCAACGCCCCTACTTTCTTCCAAAGTAGAATGGAAGGCATGAATCAGTTGCGTTGGTAAGTTTTGAACGAAACCAACTGTATCCGTTAAGGTTGCTTTGAATTGATTTGGAAAGACTATTTTTCGTGTTAATGGATCAAGTGTTGCAAACAAGAGATTTTCTTCAAACGTTCCTGCATCCGTTAAACGGTTTAAAATAGTTGATTTCCCAGCATTGGTATAACCAATCAAACCAATTTGAAAGACACCGCTCGCTTGCCTTTTTTCGCGTGAGCGCTGACGATGTTTTTCTGTTTCTTCCAATTCTTTTTTGATTTCAGTGATCTGGCGATGAATATGACGGCGGTCTGTTTCAAGCTTCGTCTCACCTGGTCCACGAGTGCCAATTCCACCACCTAAACGCGACATATTGACCCCCTGGCCCGTTAGTCTTGGTAAAAGGTAATTCAGTTGGGCAAGCGAAACTTGTAGTTTTCCTTCCTTACTTTTAGCACGCATTGCAAAAATATCTAAAATTAATTGAATACGGTCAATCACTTTACACGGAAGCGCCTCTTGTAGGTTTCTAAGATGACGTGGTGATAATTCTTGTTCAAAAATAACTGTATGTGGGTTAAATTCTTCAACCAAATGGGTTAGCTCTTCTAGTTTCCCTTTACCAATAACGGTTCTAGGATCGATACTATCCTTTTTCTGTGTTAAAACGGCCACAACTTCCCCTTCAACAGTCTCCGTCAAATTCGCTAGTTCTTGTAGTTCATAGTCAAATAGGTCATCGGTCTGACGTGTCTGAACAGAAACCAGAATAACGCGTTCTTGCTCTTTAGCTGTCTCCAACTAATCACCCCTTTCTATAAAATGTGTGACAACTTGATTAACATCTAACTGATAGTTTTGATCAAAAACATCAAACCAATGGACATTTGCCATGCGATTTCTAAACCAAGTTAGCTGACGTTTCGCATAGCGTCTTGAGTTTTGTTTAACGGCTTCTTTAGCATCGTCAAAACTAATCTGTCCATCAAAATATGGGAACCACTCTTTATAACCAATTCCCTTGTGCGCTTGGTTATTTTCTCTCTCTGCTAAATCATAAAGAAAACGGGCTTCTTCTAGCAGACCCTTTTCTAGCATGCTGTCAACGCGACCGTTAATGCGTTCATACAAGAGTCCGCGGTCACAGTTTAAAGCAATCAGCAAACTATCGTACCGATCGTTGACCTCTAACTCTTGATCTGAAAACAACTGACCACTGACGTGAATCGCTTCTAATGCTCGAATAACCCGTCTAGAATTATTAGGATGAATGGCTTGAGCCGCTTTCGGATCAATCGCCAACAATCTATTCCACATTGATTCAGCTGATGTTTCAGCTAGTTTCTCTTCAAGATGGGCGCGATATAAAAGATCATCACCTGCATTGCCGAACGTTAAGTCACTTAACAGGCCTTGAATATACAAACCAGATCCTCCAACAATAATCGGAAGCTTGCCCTTTTGGTGAATGGCTTCAATCGCTGCTTCAGCTGCTTCCTTAAAGTCACTTGCCGTATAAGGCGCTGCTGGATCGACAATATCAATCAGATGATGAACGACACCATCCATTTCTTCCTCCGTCACTTTCGCTGTTCCAATATCAAGTGTGCGATAAACTTGAAGAGAATCTCCATTAATAACTTCGCCGTTGTATTGTTTAGCTAATTGAACACCCAACGCTGTTTTTCCAACAGCTGTGGGGCCCATAATAACAATAACTTTCTTTTTTTTATTCACCTTGCACGATCCTCCTAATACGCAATGCCTTTTCAGGAAAATCCGTAATGACACTATCAACTTTTTTTCTAAAGCAAAAGGCTAACAAAGCTGAATGATTTACCGTCCATACTCTTACAGGAATAGACCGAGTTTGTAACAGTATATGGAGTAAGGTTTTTAATCCGGTATGCCATGCTAAAACTGTTATACCATTTTTAAGTTGTTTATGATTTTTATTTTTCTCATTAAATAAGAGTGCAAACTCAACATCGGGATTTAACTGTGTTAGACGCTCTAGCGTACGATAATTAAAACTCGAATAAACAATCCGAAAGTCAGGTTTTATCTTGCCTACTAAGGCTAGAACAATTTCCTCAATGCCTTGGTACTCGTTTTGATCAGTTTTTAATTCGATATTTAATATGCCTTTAAATTCGCGTTCTGATAAAAGGAATAAGACCTCTTCTAGGCTTAAGATTCGCTCTTCTTTAAATGACTCAGCAAACCAACTGCCGGCATCAAATTGTTTTAGCTCTTCAAGCGTATACGCTACAACTGCACCCTTACCATTTGTGGTGCGATTAATAGTTTCATCATGTATGACGACTGGACTATTATCCTTAGATAAATGGACATCTAGTTCGATACCATCACTCTTGACTGCTAATGCTTCTAGGAAAGAAGCTTTGGTATTCTCGGGAGTTGTCCCTTTGCTTCCTCTATGTGCAATGACATTGGTCTTCAAAGTGACCGCTCCTTTCTTACATCTATTGTTGTTTTGCCAAATCTAGTAATTCCTTGGCGTGAGCAATTGACAGTTCTGTAATATCACTGCCGGCTAACATACGTGCAATTTCCATTGTGCGTTTATCTTCATTAATCGCATTAACATGAGTCAGCGTACGGTTGTCAGTGACTTCTTTTTCAATGTAAAAATGATGGTCTGCCATAGCAGCTACTTGAGGCAGATGACTGATACATAAGACTTGTGAATGAGCAGCAACAACATGAATTTTATTAGCGATTGCTTGGGCAACACGACCACTTACACCTGTGTCTACCTCATCAAAAATAATACTAGTTATGCCTTGAGTTTGAGTGAAAATTGTTTTTAGGGCTAACATCATCCGTGATAACTCACCACCACTGGCTACTTTAGTCAATGGTTTTAACGGTTCACCAACGTTTGTTGCGATGTAGAATTCAACTTGGTCTAAGCCGTCTGAATAAATGGTTCCAGCCGGTTCATTAAAATGAACCTTAAATGTTGCTTTCTCCATATATAGTTCTTTTAACTGGTTTTCAACATCTGCTTCAAGCTTTTTAGCAACTTTATGCCTCATTGTGCTTAATGTTTCCCCCGTCTTCTCAACCGTTTCTTTAGCTTGGTTAAATTCTTTTGTTAGACGTGCAATATAGCTTTCTTTATTCGAAATCATATCGAGTTCTAAGACAATCTTTTCATAATACGCTTTAATTTCTAGGATTGATGCGCCATATTTTCGTTTTAACTGATGAATTACCTCTAGTCGAAGTTCGATTTCATTCAACCGTCCTTCGTCATAGCTTAAATCATCAACTTCATTTCGAATAGATGCAATCACATCTTCTAATTGATAATAAGCTTCTGATATGCTGCTATAAAAGCCAGCATAGGCAGGGCTAAAATCTTGAATACGTTCAAGGGATTCCATACCAAAACCAATCTGATCAATGGCTGCACTACCTTCTTCGCCTTGAAGTGACCGATAAGCATTCGTTAATCCTTCTAAAATACGTTGATAGTTTGCCAGTAAACTACGTTCTTCTAGTAAACTGTCTTCTTCATTATCAATAAGCTTCGCTTGTTCGATTTCATCAATTTGAAAGGTCAGTAGATCAATCCGTTGAATATTTTCCTGCTCGTCTGATTGCAAACGTTCCAGTTCTTCTTTAGCCTGTTTATAAGCATCGTAATCCGCCTGATAACGTAGCAACTGTTTTTTTGTTAGCTCATCAGCAAATTGGTCCAACAAATAAAGGTGATTTTGGGCATTCATGAGTTCTTGATGCTCGTTTTGGCCATGAATATCAATTAAATGGCTGGCAATCTCACGTAAAATAGAAACCGTTACGATACTTCCATTAACACGGGCCACATTTTTGCCATTACGAGATAATTCTCTTTGCAATAAAATTTGGTCGTCATCATAATCAATCCCATACGTCTCTAGTCGTTCTTTCAAAATAGTTGATTTTGGAAAAGTAAACAAACCTTGTAAGACGGTTTTATCTTCACCATGACGAATTAAGTCAGTTGATCCTCGTCCACCCGCTAACAATCCAACAGCATCAATAATAATGGATTTACCTGCTCCCGTTTCACCTGTTAGAACCGTCATACCGCCTTCGAATCCAATTCTAAGGCTATCGATAATCGCAAAATTTTTAATGGATAATTCTTGAAGCATAGATTTTCTCCTTCTTGTTCATTATCGGAGTGTAATGGTTTTATTTTTTAATTGGCTATGAGCCTCTTTAATGACCTCAGTCACAGAGACATGATCAGCAATTGCTCCTTTTTCTTCTGAAGCTGACTGCAAGTGAACAAGAAATTCAATGTTTCCCGTACCCCCTGTGATTGGTGAATAAGATAGGTTCAAAACATTAAATCCTGTTTCACAAGCAAATGCTAACATATCTTCAATGACATCTTTATGGATTTGTGGATCAGCGACGATTCCTTTTTTACCTACTTTATCTTTACCCGCTTCGAATTGCGGTTTAATTAAGGCAACAGCTTCTCCATTCGCTGCTAAAACCGTTTTTAAAACTGGCCAAATAAGCTTCAAGGAAATAAAAGACACATCCATACAAGCAAAAAGAACCTGCCCTTCCGTGAAATCTTCCGGTTTACTGTGGCGGAAATTTGTTTTCTCCATAACAGTAACACGGTTGTCATTTCTTAACTTCCAGTCCAATTGATTCGTACCGACATCTAAAGCATAACAATGGCTAGCACCGCTTTGTAGTGAAACATCGGTAAAGCCACCTGTTGAAGAGCCGATATCTAAAACGACTTTATCTTCTAATGAAATTGAAAATTCCTTTAATGCTTTCTCAAGTTTCAAGCCACCTCGGCTCACATATTTCAAGCGCTCACCTTTAACATGTAAAGAGAGACTTGTTTTCACTTTTTCACCTGCTTTATCATAACGTTGATTATTTTCATCATAAATTTGACCGGCCATAATCATCCGTTTTGCTTTTTCTCGTGTTTCTGCTAATCCTTGTTGGACAACGAGTAAGTCTAATCGTTCTTTTTCCATTCTAAACTCCTTGGTCGAGCTTAACAAATTCTAGTAACTCGATAAATACGTCTAATAACGCTAAATTCAATTTGGTATCATCTGATTGTCTAATCAGCTCAATTTGCTTTTCTGCTTCCGCAATTTCATCGTCAAGTTTCTGAATGGCAGCTTCTAGTCCTAATAAGGATGGATAAGTGTTTTTACCAAGCGCTTGATCACGATTGGCTTGCTTTCCAGATTCATCTTCTGTTAAAACAACATCCTTTAAGTCGTTGTGAATTTGGTAAGCCAAGCCGAGGTGTTCTGCATATTTATGAAGCGACACACTAGCATTAACACTCATGTCTGCAATCAAGCTTCCAGCTAATACAGCGAATTCAATTAAAGCTCCTGTTTTCTTCTTATGAATAGCGACAACATCGTCAAACGTTAATGATGCGCTCTCACCTTGAATATCTGCCATTTGTCCTGCGACCATGCCATTTGCGCCAGATGCTTCACCTAAACTTTTCGCAAGTTGTACGCGCTTGTTAGCAGGAATGTCCTCCTGGTCCAAAATAATATTAAACGCAGCTGTTAACAGCGCATCGCCTGCCAAAATGGCAGTTGCTTCATTAAATGCTTTATGAGTGGTTAGTTTGCCACGTCGATAATCATCATTATCCATCGCTGGTAGATCATCATGAATTAATGAGTAAGTATGGATCCACTCTAGTGCTGCAGCCACTGGAAACGCATCAATCATTGATCCTTTTCCTAACTTTACTGCTGCCAAAAGTAACAAAGGGCGGAACCGTTTGCCACCGGTTGACAAGGAATACGTCATCGCATCAATTAATTCATCTGAAGTATGGGCATATTTTTTTACAGATTCAATGAGATAGGTCTCGAAAGAAGCCATTTCTTCAACTAATAGTAACTCTTTTTCCATTTTGTTTTCGACTCCTTATTCAGTTACGTCAAACTCTTGAACACTGCCATCTGGAGCGATCATTTTTGTTAATGTCCGTTCGGCATGATTAAGAGTATCTTGGCAGTGTTTACTCAATGCCATGCCTTCTTGAAATTGTTTTAACGCATCTTCTAACGCCACATCTCCTGATTCCAAGCTTGTTACAATTGTTTCCAATTCTTTCATGGCTTGTTCAAATGTCAATGACTCAATGTTTATTTCACTCATGGTGTTCCTCCTGAATATCTATTACTTCGGCACGTACAATCCCATCTTGTAAGTGCACGTCAATCGTCTTAGCTAACGCCAACTGTTGAACCGACTTTACAATTGTTTGATCTAGAGTTGTATAAGAATACCCTCTGGCCATAATTTTTAAGGGGCTTAACAAGTCTAGTGACTCAATGACTTGACTAAAGTCACGTTTCTTTTGATCCATATAGCGTGTCATGCTAGCTATTCGTAGTTTATCTAAGTTTTCAAATGAGCGTTGGGCAAGTACCAATTGCGTTCTAGGACTTGCAGCTCGTAGTCGTGCATCTAGTTGTTCAAACTGACGAGATTTATTTTGATAATGTTGCTGTGTTTGCTGCTGTAATTGTGTCGACAGCTGATCTAGCTTCTGTAAATGTCCTTCGTACAGACGGTTTGGTTGACGAAAAACATAAGAATGCATTAAACGATTCAGTGTTTCTTGTCGAACCGCCAGTTTATTTTTTAAAGCACGGTATAGGCGTTGTTCAGACTGTTGAATGCCTTGAATAAGGTCTGCTAAAACAGGGACAGATAATTCAGCTGCAGCAGTTGGTGTCGCAGCTCGAATATCTGCTGCTAAATCTGACAAAGTGGTATCCGTCTCGTGACCCACAGAGGATATAATCGGCATGTTCATCTCTACAATTTGCCTGATGACCGCTTCTTCATTGAACGACCACAAATCTTCAATGGAGCCACCACCCCGGCCAATAATCGCTACATCAATGTCAGCTTGTCGGTTAATTTGTTTTAGATTCTCAACAATGCTTTGAACAGACCCTTTGCCTTGAACAACCGTTGGATATAGTTCAATTTGTGCAATCGGATAGCGCCTTTTAATGGTGGTCATAATATCGCGGATAACAGCACCACTCGGACTCGTTACCACTGCTATTTTTTTGGGATAAGCTGGCAATGGGCGTTTTGTCCGTGAAAACAACCCTTCCTTAGATAGTTTGTCTTTTAATTCTGTATAAGCTTGATACAGAGCGCCAATACCATCTGGTTCCATATGCTCAATAACGATATTGTAACTCCCGCTTGGTTCATAGACATTTACTCGACCAATAAGTAGGACTTTCATACCATCTTGTAGATTAAATTTTAATTGATTAAATTCTCTTTGGTACATCACCGCTTGTATTAAAGAATGATCATCCTTAATACTAAAATACTGATGTCTTGGTCGTTTACGGTAGTTCGAAACTTCACCCGTTAAAAAAACACGATCAAGATGAGGGTCAGCATCAAATTTTCGCTTGATGTATTTTGTTAATGCGGTAACTGTTAAATACTGCGTTGTCACTTACTCACCTCAGTTTAATTCTTCCGCTTTTTGAATCGTTTGGTCTAATAGCATAGTAATCGTCATTGGACCTACACCACCTGGAACAGGTGTGACATAGCTAGCGATACCTTTAACTGATTCTGTGTCAACATCACCAATTAATTTACCTTCATCGTTACGGTTCATTCCTACGTCAACGACAACGGCACCTTCTTTAATATCGTCGCCGGTAATAAAATGTCCGCGTCCAATCGCAACAACGAGAATATCAGCTTGTTTTGCTAAAGCTTTTAAGTCTTGTGTCCGTGAGTGAGCAATCGTTACCGTTGCATGTTCGTTCATCAGCATAACCGCCATCGGTTTACCTACAATATTACTACGTCCAATAACTACAGCGCGCTTGCCTTCTAAAGAAATATCATATTCTGCTAATAATTTCATAATGCCATAAGGTGTACACGGCAATGCCCCATCATTTCCGAGGAAAAAATTCCCCATATTCATTGGATGGAAGCCATCTACATCTTTTTCATAGGCAATGGATAATAAAACGGTTTGTTCATCAATATGTTTTGGCAATGGTAACTGTACTAATATTCCATGTACCGTTGAATCTTGGTTTAATTCTTCAACTTGTTTAATTAAGTCTAGCTGAGAGGTTTCTTCTGGTAAACGAATCACTTTAGAGTTAATTCCTGCCTGTTTGGCTTGTCTTTCTTTATTTCTAACATAAACTTGGCTTGCTTTGTCTTCCCCTACTAGAATAACTGTTAAGCCTGGAATGATTCCCTTTTCTTTCAAAAGCGAGACACGTTCTTTCATCTCAGCTTGCATTTTTTGTGCTAATTTTTTCCCGTCAAGTAGTTGCGTATCCATATCATCATTCCTTTTATGTTATTTCCTTTCATTTTACCATAATCAACTGACTTTAAAAATCAGTATGAAAAAGAATCCTTAATCAATAAAAAATCCTTAATGAATACTCATTAAGGATTTTCTGTATGGGTCATTAAATTCGATAACACACCATTGATAAACTTACGAGAACTGTCATCACAATACTCTTTAGCTAACTCGATGGCTTCGTTTAATGCAACACGGCTTGGAACATCCGCTTCATCAACAAATAACATTTCAAAAACTGCGAGTTGTAAGATGATAACATCCGTTCTAGGTAACCGTTCTAATGTCCATTTTTTCAAATAAGGACGGATTTTTTCGTTAATAGGATCCTGATTTGTCAAAACGCCTTCTACCAATCGATACAAATAAGGTTCTTCTGGCCAGCCATCTGTGTCATGTTGTTTTTCATAACCACTCAGTCTTGCCATTTCAATAGCTGTATCGATATCTAACTCGTCATTAGATTTTAGTTGAAAAATCGCTTGAAGCGCCTTTTCCCTTACTTGATGACGATTAAGTGTTGGGAAAGTCACAGATTATTCACCCGCTTCTTTCTCGGTTAGCGGCTCTTGTTTTTCCATTCCCTTTGGTGTTACTAATCCAACAACATGAACATTTACCATGCTGACTTCTAAATCACTCATAAATAGAATTTGTTCTTTTACTTTTTGTTGGATTTCCATAGCTACTTTAGGAACGGATGCGCCGTATTTAATATAGCAATAAATGTCTACAGACAGGCCATTTTCATCCATTTCAAGATGAACACCTTTATTGTGAGCAGAACGGCCTAACAATTCATTTACACCACTTTTAAATGATCCTTGCATGGCATATACGCCTTCTACTTCATGAGTTGCAACACCTGAAATGACTTCTAATACTTCGGGTGCAATTTCAATTTTTCCTAAAGATGCATTTTTTTCTCTAATCGAGATGTTTGCTTCATCCATCTTGATTACCTCCTCTTTTATTCTGGTAGCTTACGCGCGTGATACATAAGATCCTTCAGATGTATTTACGATAAGTTGATCTCCAGCATTAACGAAGAATGGGACGTTAATAACTAAACCTGTTTCCATTGTTGCAGGTTTTGATCCACCTGAAGCAGTATCACCCTTAATTCCAGGCTCTGTTTCAGATACAGTTAATGTTACCGTATTTGGTAATTCAACACCTAATGTTTCATCTCCGTACATAATTAAATGAACTTCCATGTTTTCTTTTAGGTATTTTAGTTCTTCTTCAATTTGAGCTTCGTTTAATTCAACTTGCTCGTAGTTGTCCATATCCATGAAGACATGAGCATCTACACTTGCATATAGGTATTGCATTTTTCTGTTAGAGATGTGTGCACGACCTACTTTTTCATTTGAACGGAATGTTTTTTCTTGAACAGCACCAGTACGTAGGTTTCTTAATTTTGAACGTACAAAAGCTGCACCTTTTCCTGGTTTAACATGTTGAAAATCCATAATGCGCCATAGTCCGCCATCTATTTCAACTGTTAGTCCTGTTTTAAAATCGTTTACTGAAATCATTCTATTTCCTCCTGAGCGATACTTTTGCTTTAGTTTACCATATTGTTGGCTTTAGGTGGCATTTTATTAGAGAATTATCAGTTCTTTTGGTGAAAAAGTTAATACTTCATTCCCATTTTTTGTTAATAATAAATCGTCCTCAATACGCACGCCACCTAATCCATCAATATAGATACCTGGCTCGTTAGTTATGACATTATTTTCAACAAGAACTTTTGGTGATTTTTGAGAGGTGTTTGGACCTTCGTGGATTTCTAGCCCAATACCATGCCCATTAGAATGACCAAAGTATTCACCGTAACCTTTTTCAGTAATGTAATCTCTTGCGATACTATCGACTTCGATACCAGTCATACCCGGTTTAGCTGCTTCATTTACTTTTAGTTGTGCTTGTAAAACAACCTCGTAAATTTCTTTCAATTTTGCATCAGGTTCACCGACAGAAACCGTTCTTGTCATATCAGACACATAACCATTGTAGTAGCAACCAAAATCAAGTGTAACAAAATCACCTTGTTCAATCAGTTTTTCACTAGCTACGCCGTGTGGCATTGCTGAGCGGTAACCACTTGCAACGATTGTATCAAAGGAAACGCTTGTTGCACCAAGTTCACGCATATGGAAGTCTAACCGATTCGCAATCTCAATTTCTGACACACCTGGTTTAATGTAATCAAGGATATACTTGAAACCAGCATCTGCAATTTCACATGCTTTTTTGATTGTTGCAATTTCTTCCTCATCTTTAACTTCACGTAGCTCTTCAATCAAGCCGCTAATTGGAACAAGGTCAGCATCTAATAAACCTTCCAATTCATCGTAGTTTCTAAAAGAAACATAAGCATCTTCAAAGCCTAATTGCTCAATCTTATTTTCTTCTACAATACGTTTGACTTCATGATAGATTGGTCCACGATTTTGAACAACTTCATAATCATCAGCTTGTTCGCCAGCTTGACGTGTATAACGGAAGTCAGTGACAAAAAAACCTTTCTCTTGTGTAATGACTGCTAATCCTGTTGTACCTGTAAAATTAGAAACATATCTCAAATTATATGGGCTAGTTACTAAAATAGCATCCAAATTTTCTTCTTTTAAGGCTTTTTGTATGTTTGAAAGTCTACTCACTTCATCTACTTCCTTTCAAGTTTAAACGTAAAATGACATAATCCTATCCCATTATAGCAAATAATTAAGCTGTGAGGTAAAAATTATGAAAATAGCGAGCAAGTTTTTTCATAATTAAAGATGAGCTGTTTTTCAAACAGCTCATTCCTCAATTATGATGATTAAATTTTCCTGATAACCTGTGTTCAAACAGCTAGTCAAAATGATTCGGTCTCTTTCATAGCTAACTGATACGTCACCAATATTATAAGAATAGACGTTTTCCTTTTCACCTTCTTTAATAAATTGCTCAGTCATCAATAACATACTTTGTGATTGGTAATGTTCTTTTAATAGTTGGTAGGTTTCTGCTTGATTCCTGTAAATATAGCAAACACTAAAAAAGCAAAGCTGTGTTAAAAACAACCCTACTAACACTAGTGGTAGAATCGACCCTCTCTTATTCGCTATGACGTTCAACTTTAATCGTCCCTTCTAATATTTGACCGTTAATAAAATTAATTCTGACACCGACAAGTTGGTTAGATGATTTATCATCATACCTGACCGATTTTAACTTACTAATCATCGGAACATAACCACTACTATTTTTAGTCCGAACGACTTCGCTGTTACGCCACTCATAACTAATGACATCAGTTGACTTCTTCTCTAAAAATGTCAGTTCATGTTCTCTTTTTTTAGTTAACGTTTTAGTGTTTATGTCATTTTCAACCTGGTTTAAAAATAAATGCCACTCTATATTTTTATCAGTATGAAGCGTTGTTTGAATGAGTTGTAAGCTACTAAACACATGACCTAGTAATATCAGAACTAAACTATTGATAAACAAAGCCAGCAGACTTTCAACCAAACTAAAGCCTCTACTATTCCTACTCAAGATAAATCGTTTCATAGCGACTTCCTTTCACAGATTGACAATAAATAGATACTTTTGTTTTTGCTATAGAAGCTGTTAATTGGAGATTATCGGATAACCGAGTAGTTGTCCCAGTTACTTGGTCATTTATAGATGCTTCTATTAAGCTGTCATAACAAAAACGCCATATTTCAACTTCTTCCTTATCATTATTTACGCCAGACATCATACCGATGATAGCAGGCAAAAGGATGGTCGTTATTAAACTAACAACCATCATCGCAATCAAACTCTCATAGAGAATTGATCCTCGCTTATTGTTTAATTTCTTGAACACGATACCTCCCCATTCCCATTTGTATAGTGATTTTGTAAGCATTTTGACTGTTTGAAAAATAAATGGTAGTTGGCTGAATATAGCCTGTGTCTCCTTTCACCCAAAATGACTGGTCCCTATCAACTCGAACACCTGTCGGTAAAACTAAGCGTTCCTTTTTAAAATGGTAATCAGGAGAAGACGTAAAGAATTGAATTGTCGTAATGCCACTGATGGTTACTATTTCAACTTTTACCGCTTTATTCTGAATAACTGCATAGTTTTGAGCCTTCTCTAACTCTGTTAAAAAATGATTGACGAAATAGTGAAGCTCTATGTTGTTACTTTGATGATTAGCAGTTGTAGAAGACAGCAGAAATATAAGGGATGTCACCATGAGGACAATCAAGGATTCAAGTAAACTAAATCCTGATTGCCACTTACTATTCAACTATTATTCCCCAGGAAATCGCTTTTTTCAGCTGAGCGTCGGTAATATACTTGTCAGCAGCCAATTTTTGTATAGATGGCCTTGTGCCATTACGAAGTTCGTAGAGATCTTGTTGGGAAATAATTAATTGCTCTAGCGCCACCATGCCATCTTCGTTTACTGTACTAGAAGTTTCATTGAGATTAGGGATAATGAGCAAGCTAAGAACAGAAATAATCAAGAGGACAATCAACATTTCTACAAGAGTGAACGCATGTTCGTTATTACATTTTATTAATTTTTTCATCTTAATACATTCCTTTCATCATTGACAACATGGGATACATAAGAATGCCGTAAATCAAAACAATCATTAAGCCAATTAACAGAAATAAAACAGGCTGTAAATAATTGATCTTTCGTTCAATATCTGTCATTAATTGTTGGTAGCACTCCTGAGAAAATAACTTTAATTTCTTTCCCAACTGACTGGTTAGTTGACCATGGTAAATAATCCAGGTTAGCTCTTTTCTAAAAATAGGAAATTTTGCCATGATAGTCGGTAAGTCATAACCGGCAAATAAATCAGCCGAAAACAAATCGGCCAACTCACGAAGCAACTGATTAGTTGACTCAGAGGAAACCATCTCTAGAAATTGATATATAGACTGACCATTGAGTAAGGCATAGCCTAACTCACGAGAAAAATAAAAGGTATAATAATCTGAGTACCATTTTCCAAATATAGGAATCCTAATTAAAAAACAGGCATGGTCATAAGCTGATTTCTTATTTAAATAGCGGTTAAATATACTTGCGACTAGCAAAACAATAAATACGAGACTGCACATCATATAAGGGAGTTTTTCTAAAAAGATAATCATTATTATTCCCCATTTATTATCATTTGTAACTGAACTTTCCAATGTTGGCAGTAAATAATGCCGTATGGCAATCATCATAAGTGTCGCTAATAAAATGAGAAAACTAGGATAAGCTATCACTTTTTTTGCTTGTTGGCTTTGGCTTTGTTTTCTTTTCATTTGGCTTGCACAAAATGATAGCGTCTCGATTAATTGACCGTTCCGAATAGAAAAGTGGAGCTGTGTGATAATGTCTGCTGAATAGCCTAGACTGGACAGACTTGAAGGAAAAGACTCACCCGATGCCATTCGTTTAACAACTTGGTCAAGTTGAGATTCATGCTTCACCATCATAATTTTTAAGAAAGAAATAGCTTCACTGATAGAGAATCCTTCTGCTAGCAACTCTGATAGCCGATTTAAAAATAAGCACTGTTGATTAAGGCTCCACTTTTTAGAAGATTTGGTTGCTCTCATAGTCTTTACTGCTGATGTAACCACAGGCATAAGCTTTCCGCAATTTGTGATTCATTCTAACAAACTGCGCTCCCCTCCCATCTTCGTAAAGAATATTTTTTAACGGCTGATCATTTAATAATTCAAATAAAATAGCCTTTTTCTCATAAACAGAAAAATGAGAACAGTAGATTGAACACGCCCCTTCACATAAGTAGCAGTATTTATTAAGCATACGTTGAGAAACAATACCAATCAGCGATTGCTTTAATTGTTCATGAGAAACGTTCAAATCTAACATACGCGTGATAACACCTATACACTCCTTGGCGTGAATAGTCGCAATGACCAAATGTCCCGTTAGTGCGCTTCTAACAGCCATCCGGGCAGTATTTTCATCGCGAATTTCACCAATAACTAAGATGTCAGGATGATGACGTAACGATTGCTTAATGAGAACGTCATAAACTAACCCCGCCTTTTCATTAATCTCTGATTGCAAAAAACGTGGTTCTTTAATCTCTACCGGTTCTTCCATTGTAATAATTTGCAACGGTTCTTCATCATAAAGTTTTCTTAAAAAGTGATAAATGGTTGTCGTCTTTCCTGAACTAACGGGTCCTGAAAACAAGATTAAGCCGCTCTTAACCTTTAACATCTTTTCCAATGTTTGATAATCTTTAGGAAAGAACACATGCATCTGATTTCGTTTACAATCATTGTGGTCATATAAAAGTCGCAAAACCATTGATTCTTGATAACGATAGTTCGATATTGTTGATAAGCGTAGTTCAATTTCTTCCTGATTAATTACAATATGACAGGCTCCAGACTGAGGCTTTCGTTTTTCACCAATATCCATATTCGATAGAAATTTAAAGTAAGAGAGGTACTTTTCACCACTTACGACTGACAACATCATCATTTTCTTCAAACCAGATGGCACACGGAAATAGATATCGTAGCTGTTCTTATTCGGTAAAATATGAATATCACTCACTCCAGCTTTTACTGCAAGCCCTAGCATTTCGGTTATTTTTGCTTCCATCATCTTCGCTCCTTTCATATATATAATCCGCAAAAGAATCAATTTACGTTTTTTTAGTTTGAAATTTGTTATAATACTAGCTAGCGAGTGTTTTTTAGGAGGACCGTTATGAATTTAAAAACAAGTACATCTATTTTTCTATGTACCATTGGCGCATTTATTTTTTCAATTGCCATTAATACTTTCTCTATCCCTAATCATTTAGGTGAAGGTGGCGTAACTGGGATTGGATTAATGATTTATTATTTATCAGACATACCAGTTTCTATTACAACCATGGTTTTAAATGCAATAATTTTAGCGATTGGTTATCGTTATTTAGATAAGAAAACGATGGGATTGACTATTTTTTCAACGGTTATGGTTTCCGTCTTTTTAGAATTAACCTATGGCTGGGCATTTGTGATGACAAATCCCATTCTGGCACCGATTTGTTCGGGTGCTTTGATTGGATTATCACTCGGTATCATTATGCAAGCTGGTGGCTCTACTGCTGGGACAGATATTATTGCCTTAATTCTTAATAAGTATTTAGGCTGGAGTACTGCAACGGCCTTAGTCGTTATTGATGTTTTAATCGTTGGTCCCTCCATTTTTATTATTGGCTTAGAAAATGTCGTCTTAACCGTCGTTCATCTCTATATCCAAACTAAGGTACTTAACTTTATTTTAGAAGGATTTAATCCGAAAAAATCAGTCTTTATTATTTCAGATCACTACGAGGAGATTTCAAGGGAGATTGACCGTGTTATTGGTCGAGGAATGACATTATTTGAAGCATCAGGTTATTATCGTAAAGACAATAAAAAAGTAATTATGGTTGTCATTAACCGCCAGCAAATTATGCCGTTAAATAAGTTGATTTCTTCTATTGATGATAAAGCCTTTGTAGTCATTTCAGAGGTTCAAAATGTTGTTGGAGAAGGCTTCTCTTACATCATTTCTGATGAAGAATATCAGCATAAGATGAATGAAATGATTGAAACTGCTGAAAACAAAGAAAGAAGCAACTCCTAGGAGCTGCTTCTTTTTTAGTCTTCTGATAAGTTTGCGTTATGAAAGACTTCTTGAACATCATCGTCATCTTCAAGTTTTTCAATCATCATTCTAAATTGATTTTCTTTATCTGGATCAATATCCATTAATGTTTGTGGTACCATTGTTGATTCTGCTTGCGCAATCTTGTAGCCTTCTGCTTCAAGAGCATCGCGTACATCATTCAAATCGGCTGGATCAGTATAGATTTCAAAAACATCATCAGATGTTTCTAACTCTTCCCCACCGGCTTCAAGCACACTCATCATCATCGTATCTTCATCAATATCCAAACCTTCACGTTCAATAGCGATATAGCCTTTACGGTCAAACATATAAGAAACAGAGCCTGTTTCACCTAAAGAACCACCGTTTTTATTGAAAGCCACACGAATGTTTGTTGCGCTTCTGTTGCGGTTATCTGTTAAAGCTAATACCAGAACACCAACACCATTTGGTCCATATCCTTCATAATTGATTTCTTCATAGTTTTCGCCTTCACCAGAACTTGATGCTTTTTTAATCGCGCGATTAATATTATCGTTAGGCATGTTAGCTGCTTTTGCTTTTTCGATTTTCAAGCGTAATGCTGGGTTAGACGAGGGATCCGGTCCACCACTTTTTGCAGCAACATAAATCTCTTTGGAAAATTTTTGAAAAACTTTTCCACGTTGTTGATCTGCTGCACCTTTAGAATTCTTAATTTTACTCCATTTTGAATGTCCAGCCATCCAATCCCTCTTCTCTTTGTTTAATTAACCTCTTTATTTTAGCAATTATAGGGCTGTTGTGCAAATCCTTCTTAAAAACTTTTAGTCAATTTGTTTTGCATTTTTCCTTTCTTTATTCTAAAGTTAATAAAGATTATTAATTTTTGTATTTTGGAAGGAGAATTTTATGAAATACCCGTTAACATGGGACTTAGACTCAATATTCCCAGGTGGAAGCCATTCTAAAGAGCTTCAAGATAAACTTCTTGTGATTGAGGAAGATGTGAAAGCTTATTTCAACTTAAATGAGAGTTGGGAACCAGCATCAGATAAGCCACACTATCAAACATTCCAAACCCTAATCGCCCAATCAGAAATCATTACTAAAGCGATTTCTCAAACGGCTAGTTTTATCAATGCTGTTCAATCAGCTGATGTTACTAACACACATGCACCGATTGTCCGCAATCAAATTGCGCAACTATCTAGTCAATACGCAATTATTCAAACATCTGTTATAAAAAAACTAGCGGCTATTACTGACGAAGATTTTGGAGCGCTTATTAAACTTGAAGCATTTGAAAATTTAGCCTTTGCTCTAACTGAAACAAGAGAAAAAGGAAACCGCTTATTAAGCGAAGCGGAAGAAAGTATGCTGTCTAAACTAAGTCAAGATGGCTTCCATGCTTGGAGTAATCATTATGACACCTTAGTTTCTTATATCAAAATACCATTTGAAGCAGCAGATGGACGCATTCAAGAGTTGTCAGCTGGTCAAGCAATGAACCGAATGTACTCCGATTCAGATCCAGCAGTACGTCAACAGTTATTTGTGAAATGGGAAGAAGCTTGGGCAAGTTATGCGCCACTCTTTGCTGAAACATTAAACCATTTGCAAGGTTTTCGTTTAGAAGATTACAAACTTCATGGTTCAACTGACTTTATGGAAGAGCCACTTCGCTATAACCGTATTGAAAAAGAAACGCTGGATGCTATGTGGCAAGCTATTACTAACCATAAGCAACCTTACTTAGACTTTTTAAATCGTAAAGCCGCTCTAATGGGCAAAGAAAAACTAGCGTGGTATGACGTTGATGCCCCCGTCTCAGTTGGCGATTTTAAAGCTAGAACGTTTACTTATGATGAAGCTGTTGACTTTATTGTCGAAAATTTCGCTAAGTTCGGACCTACACTTGCGCAATTTGCTCAAGACTTAGTTGAAAATGGCTGGGTAGAGGCAGAAGACCGCGCTGGCAAACGTCCTGGTGGTTATTGTACAAGTATTCCTGAATCTAAAGAGTCTCGTATTTTTATGACCTTTACTGGATCTGCTAGCGATATGAGTACACTAGCCCATGAGATTGGTCATGCTTTCCATTCTTATACCATGTGGGATTTACCCACAATGAATACGCGTTACGCTATGAATGTGGCTGAAACAGCATCAACATTCGCTGAAACGATTGTATCAAGCGCAACAGTGGATGCTGCTGAATCTGACGAAGAAAAAATTTCTTTATTGAATACAAAGTTAGAAAATGCAACAGCGATGTTCTTAAATATTCACGCTCGTTTCTTGTTTGAACAAGCCTTCTATACAGAACGACAAAAAGGCTTAGTATCAGCTGAACGTTTATCTGAATTAATGGTAGACGCACAAAAAGAAGCCTTCCAAAATCAATTAAGTGAGTACCATCCACACTTCTGGGCTTCAAAATTACATTTCTTTATCGATAATGTGCCATTCTATAACTTCCCTTATACATTTGGATTCCTATTCAGCCTAAGTATTTTCGCTGAGTATCAAAAAAATCCAGCTGGCTTTGAAGAAAAATATATGGCGCTATTAAAAGATACAGCTGTTATGAAAACAGAAGACTTAGTGATGAAGCATCTAGGAAAAGACATTCGTTCTCTAGCATTCTGGGAGCAAGGTCTTGCTATTATGGAAAAAGATGTTCATACCTTCTTAGCATTAACAGAAGATAAAATCTAAAAAAATGAGGATTCTGCTGGTCAGAATCCTCATTTTTTTGGTATGTAAACAGAGATAGCGCTCGGAAGTATCGTGACATCAAGTGGAAATGCCCCCTCTTTATCACCATCTATATTGATTGTTAAATTAGCATTATTACAATCTATGATGAGCTGTTGATAGCTTCCATACGTTAATCGTTTGGTTTGGTTAATCCGTCCTCTTAGAATGCGCCACACATAAAAAGCCGCACCGAAAAATTGAAAACTTGGAAAAAGTAGCGTATGTAAGAGGCCATCATTATAGCGTGCTCTTTGGAAAAATTTTGGCATAGATGCCACTGTTGGATGAAGAGATAACACAAATAAAGATGTCTCTACTGAGTCTTCTTCCATCGCTGTTTTTAACCTTATATGGAATGGCTTTTGCCGGATCGCATAGAAAGCCCCATTGAAAAAATAAGCCAGTATACCATAGTTAGATTTCGCTTCTACACTAACATTATGAATGGCTTCTGGGATACCACCTATAGCAATCAATGAAATAAAGTAGTTATGATTAACCTGTCCGATATCCATGCTTGTTAGCTCTAAGTCTCTAAGGGCTAGCAAAGCTTCCTCTGTTTTCACTGGTATGCCTAATGACCTTGCCGCATCATTGACTGTCCCATTTGGCAAAATCCCAAGCTTTATAGCTTGATTAGTTTTCATAATACCATTAACAACTTCCTTTACGGTGCCATCACCACCAACACAAAAAACGACATCTATATTCGTAGATGCCTCTAGAACTAAACGCTCGCCGTCACCCCTTCTATTGGTATAGACAACGCTAATCTCACTAAAAGAATGGCTCAATGTGTCTATTATTCGTTTTTCTAGTACTCGACCATTGCCTTTTCCTGATGAAGGATTAATGATTAGTAAACAATTTGTCATCATTTAGACCCCTTTTGTTCTATTATTCAACATTATATAATCTTTATTCGGTCTGACCAAATAAATCAACTAACTAAATCAAAGTATAGCCATTTTTAGTCTTTCATTGTATAATTGGACGTTGGATAGGAATAATGAACGGAGGAATTTTAATATGACTGAATCTTATCGTGTGTTACTATTCTATAAATATGTAACGATTGAAGAACCAGAACTATTTACCAAACAACACTTAGACTTTTGTAAAAGCCTAGGAATTAAAGGACGTATCTTAGTTTCAGGAGAAGGTATTAACGGTACCTTATCTGGAACAATTGAGCAGACAGACGCTTACATGGCTCATATGAAAAACGACCCGCGTTTTAGCGATATTATGTGGAAGATTGATGAGGCTGATGGCCATGCCTTCAAGAAAATGTTTGTCCGCTATCGTCCAGAAATCGTTAGCTTGCAATTGGGCGAAGATGACTTAGATCCTAATGAAACAACTGGCCAATATTTATCCGCTCAAGAATTTAAAGAAGCACTATTAGATGACAATACCGTTGTCATTGATGCCCGTAATGATTATGAATTTGACTTAGGTCATTTCCGCGGTGCCATCCGCCCAGACATTCGTTCGTTCCGAGAACTACCAGAATGGATTCAAGAAAACAAAGAACAATTCATGGATAAACGTGTTGTTACCTACTGTACTGGTGGTATTCGCTGTGAGAAATTTTCTGGTTGGTTAGTTAAAGAAGGATTTAAAGATGTTGGCCAATTACATGGTGGTATTGCTACTTATGGAAAAGACCCAGAAGTTCAAGGCGAGCTATGGGATGGTAAGATGTATGTCTTTGATGAACGTATTGCAGTAGACGTTAACAGGAAAGAGCATGTCATTGTAGGCAAAGATTGGTTCGATGGCACACCTTGCGAGCGTTATGTTAACTGTGCTAACCCATCTTGTAACCGTCAAATGCTATGTTCAGAAGAAAATGAATATACTTATATGAGAAGTTGCTGCTATGACTGCCGTATTGTAGAAAATAATCGTTATGTTGCAGAACACAAGCTTTCTAGAGAAGCTGTGGCAGAACGTTTAGCTTCCATTAACCAAGACGTTGCACATTAAGAAACAAAAAAGAAACCGTATATTACATACTGGTTTCTTTTTTGTTTCTATACAGCCACGACAATAGCTATATCATTATATTTTTGTTATAATATCAAAGATTATGGGATGAATAAGAAAGAGGGATCAAATGAAGCAATCAAACAAAAATCCATTTAAAGCATTCTATTCCAAGCACAAAAATAAACAAAGCAAGCAAAAACCATCTAGACGAGGAAAATTGACTAAGGAAAGTCAATACTTGCTTTCAAAAGGATTATTTACATTTAATGTAGCCTATGGTGTTATAAAAACAACATTGATTTCAGTTGTTTTATTTATCAGTTTGCTTGGTTTCCTAGCGTTCGGTACAGGAATGGGCTATTTTGCAGCTCTAGTTTCGAATGAAGAACCGCCATCGGAAAATGAAATGGCACAAGCAATTGGAAATCTAGAATTGATTTCTAGTCTACACTATAATGACGGACAACTCATTTCAGAAGTACGAACAGATTTATTAAGAACCATCATTACAAAGGATGCTATTTCTCCTTTTGTCATCGACGGCTTAGTTTCAACAGAAGATGAGTATTTTTATGAACATAATGGTGTTGTGCCGAAAGCTGTTGTTCGCGCACTGATAACTGAAGTAACTGGTTTGGGATCAGCGACTGGTGGATCAACCCTTACACAACAATTGGTCAAACAGCAAATTTTAACACACGAAGTGACATTTTCTCGTAAAGTGAACGAAATACTTCTTGCGATGCGTTTGGAAAATTATTTCGATAAAGACCAAATTATTACCGCTTATCTGAATGTGTCACCATTTGGCCGTAACAGTAACGGTGGTAATGTTGCCGGCATTGAAGAAGCAGCGACAGGTATTTTTGGCGTTCACGCTAGCGAAGTATCCTTGCCACAAGCTGCCTTCTTAGTCGGTTTACCGCAAAACCCTTATACTTATACGCCCTACACTGTTTATGGCGAACTGAAAGAAGACCTTTCTGACGGTGTGAATCGTATGAAGACCGTTTTAACTCGTATGTTTGAAGAGCAAAAAATTAGTCAAGACCAATACAATGAAGCCATCCAATATGATATTACCCAAGACTTCATTCCAGCTAAAAACTCTGGACAAAACAGTCATAACTATCTCTATCAACAAGTTGAAAAACAAGCTATTGAAATTTTAATGGCGATAGAAGCAGAGAAGAATGGTTTAACTTTTGAAGAAGTTGACGCTGATGTCGACCTTTATAACGACTATTACTTCCGTAATCAAGCCATTTTAAATACATCAGGTTATAAAGTCACTTCAACAATTGATAAAGCTGTTTATCAAGCGATGCAAGAAGCAGTCGCTGAATATGGTGAAAATCTGGGCCCTACCTTTGTAGATACTTATACGAATGAAGAAACTGGCGAAACGGAAGAAGTTATTGAATTAGCACAATCTGGTTCCATTTTATTAGAAAATGAAACAGGCCGTATTCTTGGTTTCATCGGTGGTCGAGATTTCTCTATTGATCAAAATGATCATGCCTTTGATACTTATCGAGATCCAGGTTCAACCATCAAACCGTTAGCTGTTTATGCTCCGGCGTTGGAAATGAATGTGATTACGCCAGCTACTAGACTAGCTGACTCTGAAATTGGTGATCAGGCAACTCCTTATTCAGGAGCGCCTTGGAATGTTTCTAACATTGGTGAAGTTATCTCAAATAAGATGGTAACAGCCCGTGAAGCCTTGTATCAATCGATGAATAATCCAACTGGTAAATTGTATCTCAACATGCTAGAGTCTGGCTTAGAGCCTTACAAATATATGGATATGATGAACTACACTATGATTGATGACTACAAAGCAAATGCAGCCTTTTCTTTAGGCGCTGGACGAACTTCCGTTGCTGAACAAACAACAGGCTTTGCCACCTTTGCTAATCAAGGTGATTATATTGGCTATTATCTCATTGAAAAGATTGAAGATGCCGATGGTAATATTATCTACCAACACGAGAAAGAACAGCGCGATGTTTTCTCAGAAGAAACAGCTTATCTAACCATTGATATTTTAAGAGATGTTATTGACTTAGGTTTCTCTAGCCAAATAAAAAATTATTTGAATTTCTCTGCTGACCTAGCAGCTAAGACTGGTACTTCTGAACATAATCGTGACTATTGGATTATCGCAAGTACTCCTAAAGTAACTCTAAGTTCTTGGATTGGCTATAATAATGCCATTGAAGATCATGTTTTTTACGATCCTTATTCAACGGGTGCACCTTCTGCTAATAACATGAGATATTGGTCACTGATAGCAAATAAAATCTATGCAGCTAGTCCTGAAATTATCGGAACTGACCAAACCTTTACACGTCCTGAAGGGATTGTAGAAAGAGAAGTCGTTGCTGAAACCGGAACACTGGCCGGCAAAGTGACTATACCAGGAACAACAACGACTGTCTCAGTTAATGGCACTAAGAAGACTGAATTATTCAAAGCTGATAACCTTCCTAAAGCAATTACTTATAACTTCTCTCCAGGTGCCTCCGATAAGGACTTGAAACAACTTTACTGGGACAAAAAGGTAAAAGCTGTTAAAGAAGCCGAAGAGAAAAAGAAAAAAGAAGCAGAGAAGAAAAAGAAAGCCGAAGAAGAAAAGAAAAAAGCTGAAGAACAGAAGAAAGAAGAAGAAGCTAAGAAAAAAGAAGAGGAAGAGAAGAAAAAGAAGGAAGAAGCCGCTAATAATAACAACTAACTTCCCCTTCTCATTGAAAAACCCGCTAGGCAGATGCCTAACGGGTTTTTTTAAGTTAGTCTTCTTTAGCAGTTGTACCACGGTAAGCAATCTTGTAAGGAAGAGTAATTGTCTTTTCGTCAATCTCTTCTTTATTCATGATTTTCGTCAAGAGACGCATCGCTACAGCACCGATATCATAAAGTGGTAGCATAATTGAGCTTAATTGCGGACGAGCCATCTCAGTTACTTTTGAGTTATTACTTGTAAAGATTTCAAAGTCTTCTGGTACATTTACACCAGCATTGACAATACCATTCAATAAACCAATAGCTAATTCATCGTCACTCACATAAGCAGCTGTTACGCCTTGTTCAAGTAAACGTGGTCCTAATTCTTCACCCGCTGCAACAGTTAATTCACTTTCGTGTACAAGTGACTCATCGTAAGCGATTCCTGCTGATAACAAGGCATTTTTATACCCTTTTAGACGGTATTGACCGTTAATTGGATTAGCCAATGGTGTTGAAACGAAAGCAATCTTTTTGTTGCCACCATTTATCAGTTTTGTAATAATGGCTTCTGTTGCTGCGATATAATCAATATTAACACTACCAACTTGTTGATCAGGATCAACTGTTCCCGCAAGTACAACTGGTGTTTTTGAACGTGAGAATTCAGCACGTAATTCATCAGTAATTTTGTTACCCATGTAAATGATGCCGTCTACTTGTTTCGCAAGTAAGGTATTCAAAACTTGGATTTCTTTACTTTCATTTTGATCAGAGTTTGCTAAAATGATATTATATTTATACATAGTCGCAATATCATCGATACCTCGTGCTAATGATGCGAAAAATAAGTTTGTAACATCTGGAATAATTACCCCAACTGTTGTTGTTTTCTTACTTGCTAATCCTCTCGCTACAGCATTTGGACGATAATCTAAACGATCGATAACTTCCAATACTTTTTTACGTGTTGTTGGTTTAACATTTGGGTTACCGTTGACAACACGAGAGACAGTTGCCATTGAAACATTCGCTTCACGTGCAACATCATAAATAGTGATTGTTTGCTTTTCCATATTTTTTCCCCTTTTCAGCATAGTGAATGATTTACAAATTGAAAATGTTTGAATTATATTCTCAAGAAGAATTTATCATTATTTTCAAAAAAATGCAAGCGTTTCACCAATGTTTTCATGAAAATTTCACATGCTCTTTCATTCGATTAGTTTCGTGTTATAATGATTTAAACCTTAGGAGGACTGACTATGAACGAAAAAATAATACGTATTTGTAAAAAAATGAAAGATGATAATATTGATATCGCCTTTTTCAATAATCCTATTGTAATAAACTTTTTAACTGGTTACAAGAGTGAACCTCACGAACGAATTCTAGCAGCAATTTTATTTGCTGACGCTCCGCCCCTTCTTTTTACACCAGGTTTAGAATTTGAAGATGCTAAACGACTAACGTCAGGCTTTGATGTATTCAGCTATCAAGATACTGAAAATCCTTGGTTAGTCTTGAAAGATAAAGTCGATAGTCTTGACTTACCTGTTCAAAATTGGGCCATTGAAAAAGATTATCTAACCATTGCTCGAAAAGAGGCGCTAGAAAGAGCTTTCTCAAACAGCCAGTTTGATTATGACTTCTCATCTTTTTTAGAAGAGTTACGTTTGCAAAAAACAGCGGATGAACTTGTTCTGATGGAAAAAGCTGGCTATTGGGCAGACGAAGCGATTAAGATTGGTGCTCGAACGCTTAAAGTGGGCGTTACAGAAACAGAAGTTGTTGCACAAATTGAGTACGAACTGAAAAAACGTGGTATTAGCGAAATGAGTTTCGATACGATGGTTTTATTTGGAGAAAATGCAGCTAGTCCTCATGGCGAACCTGGTAGTCGTCAACTAAAAGAAAATGAATTTGTTCTTTTTGATTTAGGCGTGATGCATAGGGGTTATGCAAGTGATGTGACGCGAACCCTATTCTTTGGAGACAAACCAAATGACCACCAATCTCATATTTATCACCTTGTTCTTGAGGCACACGATCAAGCAATTCAACAAGCTAGCCTATCGTCAACAGCAGAAGAATTAGACGCTATCGCTAGAAACGTGATTGATTCAGAAGGCTATGGTCAATACTTCAACCACCGTCTAGGTCACGGACTTGGTCAAAGTGTTCATGAGTTTCCTTCTCTTATGAAAGGTAATACAATGAAGCTTGAAAAAAACATGTGCTTCTCAATTGAACCAGGTATCTATATCCCTAACGATATTGGCGTGCGTGTTGAAGATTGCGGCTATTTAGATGAGTCAGGATTCCATTCTTTTACGTCTTTCCCAACTGATATTGCTGCTTACAAAACATTTATCCTATCTGAACAATAAAAAAATGCTGGTAGTCTTAGTGACTACCAGCATTTTATATTATTTTGTAACGTTTTCTGCTTCAGCTTTGCCTTCTTCAGCAATCACTTCTGCAACTTCTTTACCATCTTTTGTTTTCTCTTTAATATCTGCTACAGACTGAGAGACTTCTTCTTTTGCTTTTTTAAAGTCTTCAGATACTTTAGATGATGTTTCACTGAATTGAGATTTTAAGTTTTCGCTTGTATCTTTCAAGCTAACTTTAATATCTTCACCAGTTTCTTTGGCTACTTCAACTAATTCGCTGCCTTTTTCAACAGCAATGTCTGTGTAGTCATAAACTGTGTCCATAAAGTCATTAAACTCATCAGAAATATCTTGTCTTAATTCTTTACCTGATTTAGGTGCAAATAACAAAGCTGTAATCGCTGCTGCAGCTCCACCAATAATTGCTCCCAATACAAAACCGCCGTCTTTTTTACTCATCATGCTTCTCTCCTTCAATAAAATTAATTATTTTCTTTTTTTTTAATAAATTGATATGTCTGTTTCTTTTGCAGCCTTTTGTTCTTTTCTTCGACGATTCATAGCTGCAGCTGTTCTACCCAAATTATTCATAGTAGAGGCTTTTTTTCTCGTCTTACTACTTTTGTTACTCGTGATGGAACTTGCCAAATTTCGGGTAGATTGGTTCACATCTGATACGGTTACGCCGATATCACCGATGGCTGTAAATAATGGGTCTGTTTTACTGATTTTCCCATTTAGGTCATCCATTAAGGTGTTTGTTTTGTTTAACAATCCTTCTACTTCAATTGCTAAATGGTCCACATCTTTGGTAATAACCGTTATACTATTATTTGCTTCTTCAGCGATTTTAGATACATCATCTAAAATTTTAGTAGCTTTTCTAATTGCTAATACTAGGAAAAAAACTAATACTGCAAACGCTACAGCTGCGATAAGAGCAGCAATATTTCCCCAACTCATAAGAACCACTCACTCCTTTTCGTTTATTCATAAGCACTAGCTTGCTTCTAGAAAACAGCATCATGTTTATGTTCTGCTTAATAAAATAATACCACATGGGTTTTCATTATGCTATTGAAACCACTTTTTATAAAACTTTGACCTCACTCTTTAAACGTGTTAGTCTTTGAGTAGATTTTTATTTAAAGGTGGGATTTGATGGTTGTATTGAGTACAGTAACAACTAATGCAGTGGATGAAACAATTCAAAATGTCACAAAGTCATCCAACTATTTTGTGAGATGGTGGAACAGTATTGATTGGACCGAAATCATCGCACAAGTGATGACAAAATCTATTCATATTCTCTTTATTTTAATTCTATTTATGGTGATTAGACGGATTATCAAATTCTTTTTAAAGCGAGCATTTTCTACTAGAAGCAAACGACAAACCTTCTCCATAAATAGACGAAATACCATTTACAAAATGGTTGATAATGCCGTCTCTTATGCCCTTTCATTTTTCCTCATCTATACCCTTTTATCTATTGTGGGTATTCCCGTTTCAACTTTATTAGCTGGTGCAGGAATTGCAGGGATTGCCATTGGTTTAGGAGCTCAGTCCTTTATTAGTGATATTGTTAATGGGTTTTTTATCTTACTGGAAAATCAATTTGATGTGGGAGATTCTGTAACCATTGGTGAGTTTTCTGGTTCGATTGTGTCCATTGGCCTGCGATCAACGCAGTTAAAAGGGTTTGATGGCACTCACCACTTTTTACCTAATCACACTATTGATGCTATTTCAAATAACTCGCGCAATGATATGCGTGCATTGATTGAGCTCACACTTTACCCGGATAGTGATTTTGAAAAAATTAAATCGATCATTGAAGAAAAAAATAATCAGTTGGTAACCGAATATCCTGAAATCGTTAGAGGACCAAATTATGTTGGCCCTACAAATCTAGGGAATGGTTTGGTGACTTATAGTACTGTTTTTTATACGTTAAATGGTCAACAATTTCGCATTCGTGATACCTTTTCAGCAGAATATTTGGCAGCTCTAAAAGAAGCAAATATCGAACTGCCGAAACATGGCATTTTAAACGCTAAATAAGACAGGACAAACGCCCATAAGATAGTTACATATTTTGTGGGCGTTCTTTTTTTTCTCGATTGAACCATACACGCTATAAAAATAAGCTGTGTCTTACATTAGCTTGGAATAATAAAAACGATTGAGCTCTCTCAATCGTTTTTGTTTAAACTACTTATTGTTTTAGTATCAATTTCTCTTTTAAATCATATTCATGATGTAATTCATGGACCAAATGATTAACACGTCTTAGAATCTCTTTACGAGTCACAATACCGTTAAAGTAACCTTCATCATCTACGACACATAAAAAGTTATGATCAATTAATTTATTTAAAACTTCTTCTAGCTCAAATGACGTTGGTATAATCGGTACATTTTTATCCATAACCTCTTCAACAGTCAATTTTTCCATTTCTTCAAATCGAATCGAATCAACTGTCATAATCGCATTAATAATCATTGGCATTGAAATTATACCTTTGATTCTCGATTCATTATCTAAAACAGGAATAGAACTATATTTTACTTGCGATAATACTAATAATGCATGGTAGAGATTGTTATTACAATTTAGGTTAGCAACGTTTTCGCTTGAAACGATAAAAGGTTTCCCATTATCGAAAAGTAAAACAGATTGGACTTCCTTGCTAATCATTTCCAAAATCCTCCTCGTGTATACGCTTCTTTTATTATACACTGTTATCTGTTATTCATAATCATCCAAACACGTTATTTAATTATTTTTTAAAGTTCTCTTTGTATCCATTTTTTTCCTAAAGAAGGAATCTCTTTGTGCTTATCGTTGTATACTTTTAGTTCTACAGCTTCTTCTGCAGCTTCTAATAAACAATATGTCTTCTCATAAACCGATCCTCTTGGGCTTTTAATGCTGCCTGGGTTAATAAAAAAGACACCATCTTCGTAGTCTGCCGCAAGGATATGGGAGTGGCCGTAAAAAACAAAGCGCAAAGCTTCTGCTTCAGCGAATGCTTTTAGTTTATCTAAGCTCCACTTCACATCATGATGGTGTCCATGAACAATGCCATAGGGAAACTCAAGACTTCTCTCCACATGACTCATGTTAAAATCGCCATAAAAGTCACAATTCCCTGCAACTGTATCCATAACCCCCCATACTAAATCGCGATCACTAAGTTCTGAATCACCACAATGGACAAACTTATCGACCATATCTTGATAACGATCAACTAACTGATTTAGAATATGACTATCTCCATGACTATCGCTGACAATCAATAAACGCATGTTATCGCTCCTTAATCAAACCATTCTGAAATCTGTTTGTCTAATTCTTTTAACGCAAGCGCACGATGGCTAATGGTGTTTTTTTCGTCTTCCGATAATTCTGCAACTGACTTGCCTAATTCAGGCAAGAAAAAGATCGGATCATAGCCAAAGCCTGAGTCTCCTTGAGGATATTGGGCAATCTCTCCTTGAAATTTACCTTCTACTACAAGTGACTCTTTTCCTGGTTTACTTAATACTAAGGTGCAGTGGAAATGAGCTGAACGATCCACGTCCGTCATTTCACCTAACATTGCTAACACTTTAGCGTTATTACGTGCATCATTCTTCTCTTCTCCAGAAAAACGTGCTGAAAAAACACCTGGCGCACCATCTAAGGCATCGATACACAAGCCCGAATCATCAGCCAATACAGCTGTTTGAAGAAGCTCACTAATCGTTTCGGCTTTTAACCGCGCATTATCCTCAAACGTATAGCCGGTCTCTTTAACATCCTCGATATCTGGATAATCCAATAAGGTTTTAATATAATAGCCTTTTGGTTCAAGCATTTGTTTAAATTCTTTTGCTTTACCTTCATTCTTTGTCGCAATAATAATAGTCTTTTGTTCACTCATTTTAATATTCCCCTTTAACGGTTTTCTACCTCTGCCTTTTCAACGGTTAATCCCTCTATTCCCAACCACTGACTTGCAATGTCAGAAAATAATTTTGTTGAGCCTGTCGTGAAAAAACGATTTTCCATTTTTTCATCACCACTTAAGGCAGCAATTTGGTGGTAGTCTAAAATTGTACTCACTTCAGAAACGGTCTCAGCTCCTGAGTCGACTAAATGGACATGGTCGCCCATGACATTTTGAATAATAGGTTTCAATAATGGATAATGGGTGCATCCTAGAATAAGGGTATCAATATTTAACTTGGCTAAGGGCTGTAAGCTTTCAAAAACGACTTTCTTAGCGATAGAAGAATGATATTGATTACTCTCAACTAGGGGAACAAACTTTGGACAGCTGATACTATTTATATAGAGTGACGCGTCCTTATCAAGCAGGGTCTTTTCATAAACACCACTATCAATTGTTCCTTTTGTTCCGATGACACCAATACGATGATTGTTGGAATATTTCAGTGCTGCTCGGCTACCTGGTAAAATAACACCAATAACTGGAATATCTACCCTTTTTCGAATCTCATCCAAAGCCACTGCTGTAGCGGTATTACATGCGATGACAAGTAATTTGATATCTTGATTCATTAAAAATTGCGTCAGTTCCCATGTAAATTCAACTACTTCTTCAGCTGGCCTAGGACCGTACGGGCAGCGCGCATTATCACCAATATAGTAAAAAAATTCATTAGGTAGTTGTCTCATTGCTTGCTTAACGACGGTTAAACCACCTACACCAGAATCTAAAAATCCGATTGCTTTTTTTCTCATGATATCTTTCCCTTACCTACATTTGATTACTAGAAATATTATAACAAATAATAAACAGATTCGCTTGGATATGATACAATGACTTTAATAGATTTTCATTAAGATTCTGAGTCAGTTTATTCAATAATAGTAAGGGCTGGAACATTGTTCCAGCCCTTCTGTAGTCAGCTATCTTTATCTTCTACCTTTTAACTGGCTAGCACGTTCTTCTTCTCTCCAGTTTTGAATGTATTTATAGACTGGCAATATTAGAAAAATTAAGCCAATCCATTTTCTTAAATTTCTCATTTGATTAGCACCCTTTCTAAAAAATTATTCATTCTATGTTTTTATTATGCCTGATTTTTTAGAAAAATGCTAATCATACACCATTAAATGTTTTAAAGAGAGGTTATCAAATGTCAACTAATGATCGTGAAAAACTCATTAATAGCGAGCACTTCCCCGTTATTATGATTCGGGACTTTTTACTCAATAATATTTTAGGTCAGGAAACTGATGATATCTTATATTGGAGCGGTAAACAACTGGCACGGCAATTCCCACTAATACATGTCAATGATTTGCAAGAGTCTTTCCGATATTGTGGATTTGGTACACTTAGTCTTCATAAAGAGGAACGACACCGCGATATTTACTACTTAACAGGCTCCGTTATAGAGACACGTTTACTTAAGCCTGATGCATCCTTTCATTTAGAAGCAGGATTTCTTGCCGAACAAATTGATTTAACAAAAGGAAAGCCCTGCGAAGTACAAGTCAAGCACCCCGAACAAGCCATTACCGATACGGTTCAATTAATTGTTAATTATGAATAAAAAAAGTAGCGACATGTGTTGTGTCGCTACTTTTTTTAATTAGATATATTGTTCTAATACTTCTTCAAGGCGTTCTTTTGGTGTGAAACCAACTAGTTTCTCAACTACTTCGCCATCTTTTTTAACAAGTAGTGTTGGAATTCCCATTACGCCAAACTCTTGAGGTGTTGCTGGGTTAGCGTCTACGTCCATTTTTGCAAATGATACTTTGTCGCCCATTTCCTCATCTAATTCGTCGATGATTGGTGATTGCATACGGCATGGACCACACCATGTTGCCCAAAAGTCAACTAGGACTACCCCATCTTTTGTTTCTGTTTCAAAGTTTGAATCTGTTAATGCTTTAACCATTTTTATATTTCCTCCCTTTATCTCTATTCATAATCACATTATAGCAAAGTTACTTTTTGTTAGCTAGGTATCTGCTTAGCCTTTAAAAACCGCAACGGTTGCACCATTTCCACCTGCATTATGCGGCGCAAACTCAAATGATTTGACTTGCGGATGGCGTTTTAAAGCATCGATAACACCTTGGCGAATCGCACCCGTCCCCTTACCATGAACAATGGTCACTTGCGGGTAACCAGCTAGCAGAGCAGAATCCAAGTAACTATCTAACGCCATCAGAGCATCTTCATAACGGAAGCCTCTTAAATCCAATTGCGTTGAAACATGACTATCACTTGTTGAGCGTACATTTGCAATTTGACGTTTGACTTTTCTAGCTTGTTTACTTGGTTCTTCTTCAATTTTTCGTAAATCTGATTCGGGTAATTTTAATTTCATAATACCGATTTGAACAATCCATTCGCCTTTAGGTGTTTTTTCAATTAAACTACCGCGTTGACCGTAAGTTTCGGTAATAACCTCATCGCCAGGCTTCAATTGCTTTTTATCCTTGGCTTTTTGCAAGACTTTATTCTTAGCTAAGAGATCTTCTTCTTGTTTCAAATCATCAAACTGTTTTTTTAAATCAATTAATTCGTGCTCTTTAACAGCTGCAGACGTCCCTAAGTTCATCTGCATCTCACGAATTTCTTGCATTAAAAATTCAGCTTCTTCTTTAGACGTTTCAACAATCTGATTGGCTTCTTGTTTTGCTTTTGCAATAATGGTTGCTTTGTCATGGTCTAACTTCTCATTGGCTGCTTTTAAATCGCTTAAAAGTGCATCTGATTCAGCTAGCTGTTGCTTTAATTGATAAGACTCAGCTTCAGTTTTACGACGTTTCTGTTCTAAATCAGCAATCATCTCATTTAATTCTTGGCTATCTTCTTGAATAAAACCTGTAGCTTGTTGAATGATCTGATCTGCTAAACCCAGTCGGCGGGAAATATCAAAGGCATTACTTCGCCCTGGAATACCAATCATTAAGCGGTAAGTCGGTGCTAGCGTTTCAGAATTGAACTCCATACTAGCGTTAATGGTAGCTGGACGATTATAGGCGTAGACTTTCAGTTCGGGATAGTGAGTCGTTGCCATCACCATAGAACCTTTTGATCCGACATAATCGAGAATCGAGATCGCAAGCGAGGCACCCTCTTGAGGGTCTGTACCTGATCCTAACTCATCAAATAAGACTAAACTCTTTTCATCAATTTGATCAATGATTGTTACAATGTTAGACATATGAGAAGAGAACGTACTTAAACTCTGCTCAATTGACTGCTCATCACCAATATCAGCGAAAATACCTGTAAAAATACCAATTTGACTATTCTCAGCAGCTGGAATTTGTAAGCCTGCCTGCCCCATCAGCTGAATTAAGCCTAATGTTTTTAAAGCAATCGTTTTACCGCCCGTATTGGGTCCTGTAATAATCAATGCCTGATATTCTTCACCAATAATCAAATCGTTGGCTACTACATGCTCTTGATCAATTAACGGATGGCGTGCACCCCAAATCGCTACGTGATTTTGACTGCTTAAACGCGGACGGCTTGCTTTAATACTGTCAGCATATCTTGCTTTTGCGTTAATGACATCCAATCTAGTCAAGACTTGACTATTAGCCGCTAGCTCATTCGTATATGGCGCAAGTTCCGCCGATAATTCATACAGGATACGTTCTTCTTCTTGACGTTCCTCAGATTTTAATGATCGTAATTTGTTGTTTAAATCAAGAACTGCTTGAGGCTCAATAAAGAGTGTTTGACCTGTGGAACTCTGGTCATGAACCACACCACCAAAATGATGACGGTATTCCTGTTTTACTGGAATCACATAACGATCATTACGAATCGTAATAATAGTGTCACTCAAGTATTGCGATTTTTTTCCCCTAATCATATCATCTAGTTTTTCACGAACATGACCTTCATTACTTTTAATTGACTGACGAATACGTTTCAATTCCGGACTTGCATCGCTTAAAATCTCACCATCATCTGAAATGGATAGCTTAATCGTTTTACGAATGTCAGGCAAATCAATTAAACCATCAACAATCTGATAGAGCTGATAGAGTTCAATCTCCTTTTCAGACAAGTCTGCAAAAAATTGTAACATTTCTTTAGTTGTTGAAAGGACACGTCCAATTTGCGAAAGTTCTTTTCCATTCAAAGAACCACCGATTTGAAGGCGTTTGATTGGCATAGTGATATCAGCCAAACGCGGCATAGGAATACCACCTTTTAATCGTAATAACTTACGACCGTCATCCGTCTCTTCCTGCAAGATATTGACTTCTTCATAGGTTTTCTTTACCTCTAGTTGGAGTAACTGTTGCTTGCCAAGCTCTGTC
The DNA here is from genome assembly GCF_001975685.1 of Jeotgalibaca sp. PTS2502. NCBI lineage: Bacteria > Bacillati > Bacillota > Bacilli > Lactobacillales > Carnobacteriaceae > Jeotgalibaca > Jeotgalibaca sp. PTS2502. The sequence goes on along the minus strand of NZ_CP019433.1, from coordinate 522,322 downwards.
GCCGCTAACTGGGCAACTTGACCAACTACCTTTTCAAACTCTAGTTTTTTTAAAGTTTTTGCATTCAATTTGTTCACCTCTTTTACTTTAATTCAAAACAATGAGGCTGGGACAACGCCCCGCCTCTCTCTTTTTTATAGTTGACCAACTAATCCTAACCACAAGTCAGAAATGGTTGATGATAAATAAGGTGTATTAGCGATCATCCATCTTGCTAAATTACTATCCGCTAATAATTGCTGAACAGCTTCAAACGGAATCATGGTCAGAATATACAATAGTAGAAATATCCCCAAATATTGCATTAAAAAGCCAAGCAAGCCGCCACCAATGTCATTTAATTGTTTGACAACCGGTAAAAAGGTTAAGGAATTTAACATATAACCAATAATACGCGTTGCTAACCATCCAACAAAAATAATTAACAAGAATGAGATGCCATTATAGAAGGCTACATCAAGATTTAACACTTGAATGGCATCATAAAACACCATCTGATCATCAATGCCTGGTTGCGCATAAGGAACGAGCATTTCAAGGTATTCTGCAAGTTGTAAATAATACTGTTGGGCAAAGTAAAAAGATATGATATAGCCTGCAGTATGAACGAGTTGTAAAACAAGGCCTCTTCTTACGCCTGCATAGACACCCATACAAAGTAGTAATAATATAATGATTGTCAGCATGTTATCACCTATTTCTGGAAGGCAGTTGGCCTTCTTTTTCTTGAGTTGTTTCAAGTTGTTGCGCTTGTTTCAATCGATTCTCTGCAGCCGTTGTTGGTCTAACATAGCGGCTTTTAGCATTCTTAGCTGTTTTAGCTGATTTATCAGGAACTGGATTTGGAGATGTGATTGGTCTCTTCTTTAATTCTTTTTCAAGACTTGCTAATTTCTCTTTTAACTCATCTAATTCAGCTTGCCGTTCCATAGACTCTGAAATGGCATTTACTGCAATTAACACAGCACGTTGTTCCACATCTAAGTTAGGCATAACGTCTTTCAATTGATCAATTTTTTCATTCGCTATTTCCGAAACCACTTTTAAATGCTCTTCTGGTTTCTTAGCCACAATGGTATATGGCCGTTCTGCGATGGTTGTTTTATAGCGACGCTTCTCTTCCGCCATTTTCCATCCTCCTTGCATTTCTACATATCTTTTATTTTACCATATTTTCCCACTCTGAACAGTAAAAAGTAGAGAAGGTTTAGCTTATGCCTCGCCTTCTCTACTTTTCTTTAGCGCTTTTCCCAAGTGATATTCGCCACACAAGCAACCACATCACCATTTTTAATTTGATGAGCAGTGACAATTTGACCGTTGCTTTCTTCTGTCATCGACAGGCTACTATCAATCATATTGCCAAATTCCACTTCTTTTTCATACTTAATTGTAATTGCTGTGATGCGATGTTCTAACATAAATGCCATATCAACCGTATTAATAATCCAGTCAAAATACTTAGAATTATTGACATGTTTGTTAGCATCAATATCTAGATAACGCACACGGTATGGCATTGTCAGTTGATTGTCTTCGTCCACTGGCTGTATTTTTGGTTGTCTTAATAGTGAACGAATTTCTTCTGCTTGATAAGGAGCTACAATAGCCTTATCAATACGTGTCATTTTGCGACTTGCCATATCCATAATCGAAAAAGTCGTCATCACTTCGACTAATAAATTGTCACTAGTATCAAATGCCCTAAATACCCGGTAGGTAAAGAAGCGATTGTAAGACAATGCTTCTGTTTCAAAGGTAATGATTTCATCTTTTTTAGGAATACGCTTAATGTCCATATGATATTGAATAATAATCCAACTCAAACCCTTTTCAAGCATGCTCTCTTCTGTATTACCTAGCGCTGCACTTTGGACACCAGAAACATGAACCATTTCATTTATGAGTGATGGAATCGTCATTTCTCCTTGAATATCACATTCGTGACTTCTGACTTGATGATTTGTTCTAAAGGTTAACCCGCTCATAATTTTTTTCACCTCAATAAATACTTACTCATTTATCTATTTTAACATAGCTGAGATGAAATTTAGCGGAATTTAACCTCAACAGTCTGGTAACCACTAGCACGAAGTAAATTAGTAATCATCTCTTTTGCTTGTTGGTCTGCTTCTTCTAGTATACCTGCTTCTATTTTATCTGTTTCTATCTTTTCGCGTTCTTTGTTGATTTCATCAAAAATAAGCTGTGATGGGTAATCAGAAAATAATTCACCCTCTATATCTTCAACCCGTGTTTTATCTACTTCAACCACATTATCCGTAATGATGGACTGATCTAACGTAACGACAACCCGTTCATCGCTGTCAATTTTTACATCAAGTTTCGATAAATCTGTTCCAGCTTTTAAATACCCGCTATAACTAATTAATTTAATCGCTTCTGCAAAAGAAAAATCAGAACCTAAGACGGATAAGGACTTATCTGTGCGGCTAATAATCACATTGCTATATTCGTATTTTAATGTCGTTAATTCTTGTATCTCGCTTAATTGCTCTCTTACTAGTTCACTTTTTGATTCGTGATTAGCACTGATATTAAGCCAGTCTGACGAATTAATTGCAAATAAACCAACAAATCCGACTAACATACCCAAAATTAACGTGATAATTGTTTTTTTCATCTCCATTTTTCTCCTATATGATACAAACGTCTGAGATTTTACTCTCAGACGTTTGATCCTTTTTAATTCATTTCTTAGCGGATACTAGCAGAAAGTTGTTCAGCTAATGCCGATTCAACCTTCTCAACAGCTGTTTGAACATCTTCATCCACTAATGTTTCTTGTGGGTTTAAGAATGCCAATGAATAAGCCATTGATTTCTTACCATCTTCAATTCCTTCTCCTTGATAAATATCAAATAAATGGATATTAACGAGGAATTTGCCCGCATTTGCTTCAATGATGCTGCGAATCTCTTCGTGGGTCACTGTTGCGTCAACTAAAATGGCAATATCTCTTGATGTTCCAGGATACTTTGGAATTGGATCTTGACTGATATCTTCCTTATCAGTAGCTAAGACTTGGTCTAAGTTAAATTCAAATGCATATGTTTCTTTTAGGTCATAGTCCTTAGCAACAGATGGGTGTAATTGGCCAACATAACCGATTACTGTTCCATCTAATACAATTTCAGCTGTACGTCCTGGATGCATCCAGTCAATACTTTGCGTTGGGCGGTAAACGATTTTATCGGCTAATCCTAAACGTGTAAAGTAACCTTCTAAAATACCTTTGACATGATAGAAGTCAACAGCTACACGGCTTGTTTGCCATCCTTTTTGAACAATGCTTCCTGTTAAAACAGCAGCAACTTGTTCTTTTTCTTGTGGTAAAACAGCTTCCGAATCTGGAAGGAAGATTTTACCAATCTCATAAAAACGAATATCGGCATTATTACGCGCCACATTATAAGCCGTATTTTCAAGCAAGCTTGATACCAAGTTCATACGAAGCGTACTGCGATCTTCACTCATTGGCCAAGCTAAACGAATTGGTTCTGCTTGGTATTGTGTATAAGCTTTTGATTTTTCAGCTGTTGTTAAAACATAGCTGATATTTTGCGTTAAGCCTGATGCTTCCATCTCATGACGGGTTTGACGAATTAATTTTTGAGCTGGTGTTAATTGTCCTGGAATAGATGCTGTCACAGGTAGTGTCGCTGGTAAACGATCATAGCCGTAAATACGAGCTACTTCTTCAACAATATCTGCTTCAATCGAAATATCCCAACGCCTTGGCGGAACCGAAATTGTTAAACGGTCACCGTCAACGCTGTAACCAAAGCCAAGTTGGTCAAAAATCGCTGAAACTTCTGTCATTTCAATCGCTGTTCCTAAAGAACGGTTAATCTTAGCTAAAGTGATTGCTACCTCTTTATTTTCAACCGTTAAGTTCGTTTGCGATGCTGTTCCTTCAACGATCGTACCACCAGCAAGCTCATGAATCAAAGCTGCGGCATGATGGCCAGCTTCTTCAATTGTTGCCACATTAATTCCTTTTTCAAAGCGTGCACTTGATTCACTTCTTAAGTTAAAGGCAGTCGCAGTTTTACGGATTGATAAAGAATCAAATAAGGCAAATTCTAAAGCAACAGTTGTTGTTGAATCGGTAATTTCTGAATCAAAGCCACCCATCACACCCGCTAGGGCAATTGGCTCCTGTCCATTTGTGATGACAATGTTTGACTCTGATAATTCACGGTCAACACCATCTAGTGTTTTTAGTTGTTCACCATTTTTAGCACGGCGAACTAAAATTTCTTTTGAACCTATTTTATCGTAATCAAAAGCGTGTAACGGTTGTCCATACTCCATTAGAATATAGTTGGTAATATCAACGACATTGTTAACAGGACGCATGCCTGCATTCATTAATTTAATTTGAAGCCACATTGGACTTTCTTTAATCGTCACGTTTTTGATGACTTGAATATGGTACGCTGGTGAATCGTTTTGATTGTCAACAGCTACTGACATATAATCGTCAATCTTGTCTTCTGTTTGAGACGGAGTATAAGTCGCAAAGTTTGCTTTCTTATTATAGATAGCAGCCACTTCATGAGCTACTCCACGCATACTCAATGCATCGGCACGGTTAGGTGTAATATCAATGTCTAAAATAGCATCATCTAATCCTAAAACAGTCGTAATGTCTTGTCCCACTTCCGCATCTTCTGGTAAAACAAAAATACCATCTGCATATTTTTTTGGAATAACGCTATCCGAATAACCTAATTCTTCTAGCGAACAGATCATACCGTTTGAAACTTGTCCACGAATCTTACCTTTTTTAATTTTCATGTTTCCTGCAATGCGTGCCCCATGCAAAGCAACGATTATTTTTTGACCAGCAGCGATATTAGGTGCGCCACACACAATTTGTGTCGGTTCCTCTTCGCCGATATCAACTTGACAAATATGTAGATGATCAGAATCTGGGTGGTCAATCACGTCTAAAGCATGACCAACAACAATCTTCTTCAAACCAGCTCCTGGTTCAATAACATCGTCCACTTCAATCCCTGTACGTGACATTCTGTCCGCAAGCGCTTTGGGTTCAACGTCTGCTAATTCTAAATACTCTTGTAACCATTTATATGATACTTTCATTGTTTATTGCTCCTTCACTTTGAACTGGTCTAAGAACCGTTTGTCGTTTTGATAGAAATGACGAATATCATCGATACCGTATTTCAACATAGCTACACGTTCAATTCCTAATCCAAATGCAAATCCAGAATAACGATTAGAATCAATACCAGACATGTCCAATACGTTTGGATGAACTAAACCAGACCCAAGAATTTCAATCCAGCCGCTACCTTTACAGACATTACAGCCATTTCCACCACATTTAAAGCAACTCACGTCTACTTCAACAGACGGCTCAGTAAATGGGAAGTAACTTGGGCGTAAACGAATTTCACGGTCAGCACCGAACAATTTCTTAGCAAATAAATCAAGTGTTCCTTTTAAATCTGCCAACGTAATACCTTCTGCTACAACTAAACCTTCAATTTGTGCGAATTGATGAGAGTGTGTCGCATCATCGCTATCTCGGCGGTAAACTTTACCAGGGCTAATCATTTTAAGTGGTCCTTTAGAAAAATCATGTTTCTCCATAGTACGCGCTTGTACAGGCGACGTATGTGTACGCATTAAAACTTCTTCTGTTATATAGAAGGTATCTTGCATATCTCGTGCTGGGTGATCTTTTGGTAAGTTCATTTTTTCAAAGTTGTAGCTATCCAACTCAACTTCTGGCCCATCGATAACTTGGTAACCCATACCTAAAAAGAGGTCTTCGATTTCTTCCATAATTTGTGTGAAGACATGTTTAGTCCCAATCGCAATTTCTTTGCCGGGTAATGTCACATCGATTGTTTCTGCTGCTAATGCTTCTGCCAATGCAGCTGATTCAAGTTTATCTTTAACGGTTTGGATGGCATCACTTAATTGGTCACGCACCTCGTTTGCAAGTGATCCGATAACCGGACGCTCTTCCGCAGAAACATCTTTCATTCCCCGCAATGCCTCGGTAATCGGTCCTTTTTTTCCTAAATAAGCCACACGAAAATCATTTAACTCTTTTAAATCGGTTACTGCATGAATCTTTTCTAACGCTTCAACTTGAAGCGATTTTAATTTGTCTTTTAAATCCATTGTTCTCCCTCACAGTCTAAAAAAATGCACAAAAAAACTCCTCCCAAAAAGGGACGAGATATCGCGGTACCACCCTTGTTTTACTCATATTGAGTAACACTTCATTCATTAACGACAAAGTTGCCGGAGCTTTATTCATTGCTTATGCAAATCCCAAAGTCTGCTCAAGGAGTGAAAACATGCCCTTCCTGATTGATTTGCTCTCAGTCTGTGGCAAATCTCCCTGTAACCAGTACTAATTGGCAGGCAGTTCCTGTCTATGCATTTCTTTTATTCTTTAATTAATTTAACAGTCTTTCAAGACTTCGTCAAGCCTCTACACAAATCCATTTATCTGCCCATGTTTGAATCTCAGCCATGACTTTTTCTAGCGATCTTCCTTTTTCAGTTAAGCTATACATCACTTTAATAGGGCCTTCTTCATTTTCAGTTCGAAGAACAATACCTTCTTCTTCTAATTCTTTCAGACGTTCAACCAATACACGGTCACTTACTCCTGAAATTTGCTCTGAAATATCTTTGAAACGGCGGTTATCTACTAATAACACTTCGATAATCAGACCAGTCCATTTTTTACCCAAAATAGTAAATGTTTTTTCAAAACGCGGACAAATACAGTCACCTGAAAGGTTCATGTTTCCCATTATTTACACCTTCTCAATTCTATTAATTTAGTAAAAAAGCAGACGATTATCGTCCACTTTTATCTGTTTTATTAAAAACTAATCGTATTAGTTAAAATACTCCTTTTAAGTGAGGCCCATTTGCCGCGAAAAGTATCTCTCGTACGGTTCACATAAGGTGATAAAGCTTCGTCACAAGCACAATACTTATCTACTAAGGTAACAATGTAGCTCTCTTTATATTTTGGTAGAGCAATCGTTGCTCCCCACATATGTTTTAGAATAATATCTTTTTCTAAATCAGATAATTCAGTTAATTTCAAGGCATTTTCACACGCAATTCTTGGATGTACGTAGGCATGAGAGCCTTCGTCAAACTTTGTCGTGCGCCAGTCATAGTAAAACAAATCATGTAATAGACCCGCTCTTGATATAGCCCGAACGTCACAGTTAAGTTTTTTGCCGATACAATAACTGCGGTATGCCACAGAGATTGAATGATCTAAACGAGTACTGTGATAGTGCTGAGTAATATCTTTTAACATTTGAACTTCTTCAGTTTTCAACAAATCGCTTATATACGAAATGAATTCCTCATCTTTTCCCCACTTCAAGTCTGTCATTCATCATTCTCCTTATTAAAAGTACGTCTCTTATTATACATGAATTTGAATGCTTGACTAGTGGTTTATCTTACTTTTTTGTCATTTTGATAAAAATGTCACATATTGGTAACAACTTTAATTAACGAAATGATACATCAAAATACTTGCGGCAACTGCAACGTTTAAAGATTCTGCTTTCCCAATGATTGGAATATAAACGTTAGCGTCTGTTTGTTCTAAAACAGATTTAGAAACACCGTTACCTTCATTACCCATAATAATGGCCACTGAATCAGTAAAAGGAATTTCTTTGTGTCTTTTTGCACGCTCATCAAGAGCTGTCCCATAAACAGGAGTCCCTGCTTCTTTAAAGGAATTGATTAAATTAGCTAAATCCACACGGTAAATGGGTATGTGGAATTGACTGCCTTGCATAGAACGAACTACCTTGTCATTAAAGGCATCTACCGATCCCGTTCCAAACACAACACCATCAAATCCTGCAGCATCAGCTGTTCTAACAATCGTACCAGCGTTACCTGGATCTTGAACGGCATCAAGAAGGATATATTTGCCATTTAATTGGCTTGGCATAGTTGGTTCTTCAATTGGTAAAATGGCAATAATTCCCGGTGCTGTTTCCGTTTGAGACAGCGACTGCATCACAGAATCACTAACAATAACTGTTGCTTCAATATGAGGATTTTTTTCTAAGTAATGGTCAGACACTATGATTACTTCAATTTTAATATGATGGTTGTAGGCTTCAATATAAAGGTGTTCCCCTTCAATCATATACAAACCTGCTTGTTTTCTACCCTTAGCAGTATGAAGCTTCCGCCATTCTTTTATTTTTTGATTATTCGTAGATGTTATTCGTTCCATCTCTCTTGCCCCCTATCAACGCTACCCATTATAGCAATGAATTAAAAAAAAGTCGCTGGTTAAACCAGCGACTTTCGGATTAGATTGAAATATAATTAATCGGATTAACAAATGACCCATTTTCAAACACTTCAAAGTGCAAATGAACACCTGTTGATTGACCCGTTGTTCCCATTGTTCCAATCTGTTGCCCTTGCTGAACACTTTGCCCTGGAGCAACTTGTAGGCCTGGCGTCATATGAGCATATTTCGTTTTAACTTCCTTACCGTTAATCGAGCCATGGTTAATGACAACATGGTAACCATATGTTGCATCAAATGCTGCAATCTCTACAACACCACTTTGCGCTGCAACAATTGGTCCACCTCCTGCAATATCTGTCCCATTATGCATACGGTGTTCACCGTCAACGGGGCTAATTCTAAAGCCATATGGCGAAGAATTATAACCAGATGCCGGACGAATAAAGCCTGAAGAATTAGTTGCTGGTGCTAATGATTTTTCTATAACAGTTGAAACGACACTATTTGCTGCTTCTTGAGCTGCTTTTTCTTGAGCTAATTTTTCTGCTTCAGCTTTTTCACGCGCAATACGCTCGTTTTCTAATCGTTTCTCCTCGCTAGCAATATCCTTAGCAATTTGACTTGATTTCTCTGTTAATAAGGCTTTGGTAGATTCTAATCCTTGTTTTTCTGATTCAGTTAACGCAACATTATCAAGGATTTTAGAAATCTCAACATTTAATTCATCTTGTTGAGCAACGACATTATTCTTTGAAATTGTAATCTCTTGTTTTAAAGTTTGAGCAGCTACTTTTTCTGCTTCTACTTTTTCTTTCGATTCTTCAACTTCTAACTTATCATTTTCTTGTTGCTGAACGATCTCCTTGTTAGCAGTAATCAAACGATTAACTGTACCTACTTTCCCGACCAAGTCAGTGAAAGACTCTGCACTGGCAACAATCGTAACAAAATCAGTCAAGTTTGCTTCTGTTTGAATCAGACGAGCTTGGTTATTTAATTTTGCTGTTCGTTGTTCAATAACAACTTCTAACTCTTCAATCCGTTCAACCAATAACACTATTTTATCTTCTATATTAATGAGCTTTTGTTCTTGTTCTTCTAACTGTTTCATTAGGAGATCAATATTCTTTTGCAACTCTTCAACATTTGCTTGAAGGTCATCTTTTTCCTTCTCGAGTTCAACAATTGATGACTCTTTTTTATTAATTTCTTCTTCAACATTTTCTGTTTCTTGTTCAAGTTCTTGCTTTTCGCGATTTAAGTCATCTAAACTATGGGCTTGAATATCAGTATAATTTCCGAATGATGATAACAGTAATATGCTAGATGCTAATGCAAAATATCTTTTTTTCAACAAAGATTCTCCTTTTTCCTTTAATACCTCAATGAGTATATCATTTTAAAGGCTATTCGTCTGTATTATAAATATGACAACTTTGTTTCAGATAGCAAGATGATAAACGTTGTTTATTGAGTTTTTTTATGACAATCATTTATTGTTTTTTTGTTTTAATAAGTAATTTGATGATAGTTTATAAATAAATCACCTTTAAAAATCAATATCTTGGATATTCTGTGCATTTTTTAGCAAAATGAATATTTCAAAATGTTATTTCTTAGTAATAGTTGTGTCCATAAAATGAACGATAGCCTTCTCTAGTAAACTAGAGAAGGCTATCTAACTAATCAATATTCAATATTTAAAGTGGGGCAAAACTATTACTTCATTTTTAATTATTTCTCATTTAAACGATGTATTCCCTAACCTCTAATACATCCTTGTAGCTCCATAGCTACGCCAGTGTGAATAAACGTCCTCAAAAAAACAAAAATCTCGTGTATTGATATCTTTCATATGAGATATATTATAGCATCTTTTTTCATTTATGCAAATTTGCGTGAATATTGGTTGAATTTGTTGGTAGAGGGAGTAGTAATCAATTTGAAATTAAAATCATACCTCTATATGTAAATATTTTTTCTCACTAAATGAACTTGAGCGAAATCTAACCAAAACTTATAATTCCTACTATAATGGTTACAATAAAACGCGTGGTAACAGATAAATTTACTTCGTTATCGTAACCATCCCTTTCAATACTCCAATAGCAATTGAAAGGTAAATGATTATGCTAGCATTGAATGCTGTATTATTAATTCCCCAATAAAACAAAAGCAAGGACAATACCAGTAACATGAGTTTTCCAATCATTTTTAAATAATTTTTTTCTCGTGCTAACTTAAACATATTTACACCAGAAATAACAAAAAACTCTGAGCTCAACATGAGAGCAATATATGGAAACACCATATTAAAAGCAATCTGAAACACATCTTTAAACGCTTCACTTATTAACTCCGTTGACATTGTGTATACCCCTTTTTAAAAATGATTGTAACCCAGTTTAAACTATAAAAATAGCTATTAGATGGTTTTTAATTAACTAAAAAGAATTGTTTATGATTTAGACACATTTTATTTTTATGAAGTTACGCCATCAAAAAACGGAGACAAACGCTTATTAAAAGCGCGTGTCTCTGTTATTTTATTTTTATTTAAGAGTTATTTAATCAACTCATAAATCGCATCTGCGTAAATAGCAGTTGCTCTAAACAAGTCATCTAATGCTAGGAACTCGTTTGCTTGGTGCATTGTGTCAATGCTGTCTGGGAACAATGCTCCGTAAGCAACGCCACGTTCTAGTAGACGTCCGTAAGTTCCGCCACCAATTGAGCGTTCATGTCCTTTTAGGCCTGTATGTTTTTCGTAAACGTCCAATAATGTTTTTACCAATGGATCATCTGCTGGAACATAGTGAGGTAATTTACCGTCACTCCTAGCAATAGTCACACCAAATTCGCTTAAAGCAGCTTCTGTTTTAATTTCTAATCCTTCTGCTGTTACACCTGTTGGGTAACGGAAATTTAAGGCGATATTGCCGCCTTTTTCTGGTGTAAAGGTAAAGATACCCGCATTCATGGTTAATTCACCCATAACTTCATCTGTATGAGCTAAGCCTAATTTTTCAGCTGTATGTTCCAAGTGAATGTAGTCTGTAATCAATTGTAGGAATTTAGCAGCGTCTCCACCAAATTGATAGTGATTTAAGAAAACAGCTAAGTAGGTTCCTGCATTGATTCCGCCAGCTGGGTTCATACCATGTGATGATTTACCAACTAACTCAATCGTTACTTGTTCTCCTTCAACATGAATAGTTCCTGTCACAGGATTGTTTTCAACGAATTCAAAGAATGCTTTTTCGATAACGTCAGCTTCTTCACTTGTAAAGACTGCAGTCGCATCTTGAGGAACCATGTTTTCACGCAAACCTGCATCAAAACTCAACAATTGGTTTTTACCACCTTTATTGTCTCCACGGAATTGGATATAAAGGGATTGGTTTCCTTTTTCACCGTTAATAATTGGGAAATCCGCATCTGGTGAAAAGCCAAAGTCAGGTGTTTCTTCATGAGCTAAGTAGTGGTCCATACATTTCCAACTGCTCTCTTCGTCAGTTCCGATAATCATACGAACACGTTTAGAAATAGGTAGTCCTAAATCGCGAATAATCTTAATGGCATAGTAACCTGCCATAGATGGGCCTTTATCATCACTTGATCCACGTGCATAAATGCGGTCGTCTTTAATAACAGGCTCAAACGGATCTGTGTCCCAGCCGCTACCAGTTGGTACAACGTCAACGTGTCCAAAGACACCCATCAATTCTTCGCCTTCTCCGTATTCAATATGTCCTGCTAAGTTTCCAACGTTTTTAGTTAGGAAACCATCGCGTTCACCAATTGCTAAGAACGCTTCTAATGCTTCTTTCGGTCCTGGACCAACAGGCATTTCTGCTGTTGCTTTCGCATCGTCTCTAACACTATCAATTCTTAAAATTGTAAATAAATCATCAAGAATATCTTCTTTTCTTTTTTCAACTTCACTTTGCCAATTGATTTCCATAAAAACACGTCCTTTTTAAACTTCTATCTCCCATTAGGAGCACTATTCTTCTATCTTATCATTTTTTACTGATTGATTCAGCATTTCCACTTATTTATTTGGCAAATACGCTTTTAAATCTGCTAATTCAGATTCAGTTAAATAACGGTATTCTGCTAATTGAAGCTTGGGATCTAGTACTAAACTCCCCATGGTTAAACGTTTCAGATAAGTGACTTCCTTACCTCTCGCTTTGACCATTCGCTTAACTTGATGGAATTTACCTTCTTTAATGGTAATAAACACTTCAGATTTTTGTTTCTCTTCATTCACTGACTTGATTTCAAGTTCTCCGGGCAGACATTCAAAACCGTCTTCCAAAACGATACGATTTTTAAAGGCCTCACAATCAGATTCATCCATAATGCCAGCCACTCTTGCATAATAGCGTTTGGCTACCTCTTTTTTTGGTGATAGTAGAAAGTGAGCGAGCTCGCCATCATTTGTTAAGAGCAACAAGCCTTCTGTATCTTTATCTAGTCTACCAACAGGAAATAAATTAAGGTGCTGATACTCTTCTGATAGCAAATCAATGACTGTTTTTTGCTTCATATCTTCAGTTGCACTCAGTACACCTGCTGGCTTGTGTAACATCAAATAGTGGAACTCTTGGTACTGAATACGTTCGCCATTAACCACGACTTGGTCTTGGTTAAGATCAACTTTCATCTCACCCTTAGAGGCCACTTTATCATTAACCACTACTTTTTTCTGTTTCAATAAGACTTTTACTTCTTTACGTGATCCAAATCCCGTATGAGATAAAAATTTATCTAATCTCACATGATCGCTCCTTATGATATCTTTAATTTCCTACGCAAACCTGCCACACGTTCTCCTAATACCTCGTCTGCTATCTTTGTTTTTAAAGCTAAATAGATATAAACAAAGCCACCAAAACCAGCAACTAAAACCACAATCACAAAGGCTGTTCCCCTTCTATCGGTTGATAAAAATAAGCTAGATAGACGTAATACAATGTGAGCAACTGCGGTCATCCAGCCTGTTATCAAGGCCATTAAACCAATACTTCGTAGCGTTTCATCCCACTTTAGTTGAACAAGCTTATGAATTTTCCACGTACACAGGACTGTTGTAACTAAAAAGCCAAGAGTTGTCGCATATAGCGTTCCCGCAGTCTGAAAAAAATAGATAAAGGGATACTGAACAACTAGTTTTACGAGTAGACCAACGCCTAGATAAATAATAGCTGATAAATGGTCACCAAATGATTGCAAAATAGATGCTACAATCGTAAAGGCTCCTAAAACAATACTCATCACACAGGCAATCATTAATAGCTGTGAGCCAAGTGCATTATATTGCGATGACCCATAGAACACAGAAAAAATAGGTCGTGATACAACCATCATTCCAAAGGCTGCTGGCAGCATAACAAAGAAAAATAATTTTGAAATTTGCTCAATTTGTTTTCTAAGTTGTTTAAAGTCTTCCTTGATAAAATTCTCAACTAACAAAGGAATTGATGTTGCTGACATCCCTACTGCTAGAGAGATAATAATCATAATTAATTTATCAGCGTTAAAGCTAAATAAACTAAATAATTCACCGATGACATCTTTATTGTAATCCGTCAAACGAAGCATAATTGGTTCAAAGGTGAATTGATCAATAAACTTGCCAAAAGTAATCCCGGAACCAACGACAATAAAGGGTATCGACTCAGCCACCATTTTTTTAATGGCACTCGAAATGTCAATGCTAACTGTTGATTGATCAGCGGCCAACAGCTTCCTATATTTTTTCATATGTCGTTGGTAGTACCAAATCAACATGATAAGAGATGCAAAGGCTCCTACGAAAGCAGCAAAAGTGGAATGAGCAACAGCAGTTGCAACTCTTCCGTCTAATATTTTCATGACAACAAAGGTTGCTAATAACATATAAGCAACACGAATAATTTGTTCAACGACTTGTGTAATCGCTGAAGGAATCATATCCTGATAACCTTGAAAATACCCTCTGATTAAACTCATCACTGGTACGATTAGCAATGCCGGCGCTAAAGATCGAATTACTAAGGTTTTATCCGCTAAAGATGCAATTGGACTATTAGCAGCAATAAATGGCGCTAATAAGTACATCACAACACTGCTCGCTAATCCCGTTAAGAGCATAAAAAGTAAGCTCTTTTTGAAAAGGTCTTGGCCTGCTTTATATTGCTTTTTAGCATTAAACTCAGCGATTTGCTTTGACATTGCTGAGGGAAAACCAGCTGTACCAATTGATAGGAACAATTGATATGGTGCATAACCAACCGAAAGCAAGGCGTTTCCAACTTGTGATCCGGCTCCCATCATAGCAGTCCATGGAATAATATAGAGTGCTCCTAAAAGACGCGAAAAAATGCTTCCGAAAGTCATCCAAAATGTTCCTTCAACCATTTTTTCTTCGGATTCGCTACGAATAACTTCTTCTAGTTCATCAACTAATAATGGTTGGTCAAACTGAATCGTTTGTTGTAAGTCTTCTTCAATTTCAATAGGCTCTTCTTCCTTTAGCCTTTCAGCTCGCTTACGCTCAGCTCTTGTTTTATAATTTTGCATATTATTCAACCTCTGCCTGTTTTTTCATTAGATGTCTTTTTGACCTTTATCTATTATAGCTTTCCTTTGCTAATATTTCCATCTTGGTTTTATAGAACGGAAACTATAAATCTGTTCATTATTAATAAGAAGTGATATAATAAAAGCAAGAAAAGGCTTCTTTATTACGTGGCTAGTAATTATTTTCATTCACATAGAAAGAGTATTATCATGATAACTCACAAAAAAGTGACAACACGATGATTAGTCACCCTCTTGATTGCTTTCACAATCAGCCAAGCCTTTCTTCTGGGCACCATTCGGCTCAACCCATTCACTTCTTCTTTAAACTGTTGGAAATGGTGGTTATACTTATACCGGCCCTTGGACCATCGATTCTCTCGATTGAAACGGCAATTACTCGACGACCATTACTAATCATATTTTAAATCAAATGACACCTTCTTCTATCATTCTAATGCATACAGGCGCTGGCGCAAGTGGTACACCAGCAGCTTTAGAAAAAATTATTCCTTCCTTAAAGAGTATGGGCTATCGCTTCGTGACCATTTCTCAACTAACAGGTCTTGAATCACTTTCAAACACAGGATTGACAACAACTTATACGGTTAAAAGTGGTGACACACTCTACAAGATTGGGCGACAGTTTGCTGTATCTTAGATTTGGGGGATAAGATGTAAGATACAACAATATTTTGAAGGCTATATTGATTAGTCATCTCAATATAAAAAGGATTGAGCGTCTCAGCTCAATCCTTTTTATTAAAACATATTAGTTGGCAACAATATTAACCAATTTACCAGGAACTGCAATCACTTTACGGATTGTTTTCCCTGCAATTTCTTCTTTAATTTTCTCGTCTTGCATCGCCACATCAGTTAACTCATCTTTTGATAGAGATGCATATACTTTGGCACGTGATTTCACCTTCCCATTAACTTGGAAAACAACTTCTACTTCATCTTCTACAAGATAGTCTTCATCATAGCCTGGCCATGCCACATAAGAAATGCTGTCTGAGTTGCCTAGTTTTTCCCAAATTTCTTCTGCCAAGTGAGGCGCAATTGGCGCAAGCAATTGAACAAAGCCTTTAACATATTCCACTGGCAAAGCTTTTGCTTTGTTAGCTTCGTTAACAAAAATCATCATTTGTGAAATAGCTGTGTTGAAGTGTAGTTGTTCATAGTCTTCTGTTACTTTCTTAACTGTTTGGTGATAAACCTTGTCTAGTTCACCTGTGTTTACTTTTGTGATACGGTCACGCAATTGACCATTATCATCAATAAACAAGCGCCATACACGATCAAGGAAGCGACGGCTTGCTTCAATTCCTTTTTCACTCCAAGCTGTACTTGCATCCAAAGGACCCATAAACATTTCGTAAAGTCTTAATGTATCTGCACCAAACTCAGAAACGATATCATCTGGGTTAACAACATTCCCTTTTGATTTAGACATTTTTTCGTTATTCTCGCCTAAAATCATACCTTGGTTAAATAGTTTTTGGAATGGTTCTTTCGTTTTAACAACACCGATATCATAAAGAAATTTATGCCAGAAGCGCGCATATAGTAAGTGAAGAACAGCGTGTTCTGCACCACCGATATACAAGTCAACATTTTGCCAATAAGACATTGCTTCTTCACTTGCAATGGCATTGCTGTTATGAGCATCCATAAAGCGCAAGAAGTACCATGAACTACCAGCCCATTGTGGCATCGTATTCGTTTCACGTCTTCCTTTCATCCCTGTAACAGGATCAACAACATTCACCCACTCATCGATGTTAGCAAGTGGCGATTCACCTGTTCCACTCGGATGGATTTTATCTGTTTTAGGCAACAACAAAGGCAGTTCATTTTCTGGAAGTGTTGTTGACGTGCCATCTTCCCAGTGAATAACTGGAATTGGTTCTCCCCAATAGCGTTGACGTGAGAACAACCAGTCACGGAGACGATAAGAAATAACCGTTTCGCCGACCTTATGCTCAGTCAACCATTCATTCATAGTTTGAATTGCAGTTGCTTTATCCAAGCCATCTAGGAAGTCAGAATTGATGTGGTTTCCGTCTCCAGTGAAGGCTTCTTCTTCAACATTGCCGCCTTCAAGGACAGGAATAATTTCAAGCTCAAACTTTTTAGCAAATTCATAGTCGCGTGTATCATGAGCAGGAACTGCCATAATCGCACCTGTTCCGTATGTAGACAGAACATAGTCAGAAATCCAAATCGGAATCTCTTTGCCATTTACTGGGTTAATCGCATACGCACCCGTAAAGACACCTGTTTTATCTTTTGAAAGTTCTGTACGCTCTAGATCACTCTTCAAAGCAACTGAATCAATATAAGCTTGAACAGTTTCACGTTGCTCATCAGATACAATCTCTTGAACTAATGGCAATTCTGGTGCCATAACCGTGTAAGTTGCGCCGAACAAAGTATCTGGGCGAGTCGTAAAGACTGTAAAGGTTTTATCAGTTCCTTTAATATCAAATGTCACATTTGATCCTTCAGAACGACCAATCCAGTTACGTTGCATTTCTTTAATACTGTCAGGCCAGTCGACTAGCTCTAGATCATCAATCAAACGTTCTGCATAAGCAGTGATTTTCAACATCCATTGACGCATTGGCTTTCTATAAACAGGGTGTCCACCACGTTCACTCACACCATCAACGACTTCTTCATTTGCCAAAACAGTTCCTAAAGCTGGACACCAGTTAACGGATACTTCTGCCTCGTAAGCAAGACCTTTTCCATATAGTTTTGTAAAAATCCATTGGGTCCATTTGTAGTATGATGGATCGGTTGTATTTATTTCTCTTGTCCAATCGTAACTAAATCCAAGTGATTTAATTTGACGTTTAAATGTCTTAATATTATGAGCTGTAAATTCAGCAGGATCATTTCCTGTATCAAGGGCATATTGCTCTGCAGGCAAACCAAAGGCATCCCATCCCATTGGGTGCAAAACATTATAGCCTTGTGAACGTTTCATACGCGCTAAAATATCAGTAGCTGTATAGCCTTCCGGATGGCCCACATGCAAGCCTTGCCCAGATGGATAAGGGAACATATCTAGAATATAATATTTAGGTTTTTCTGTTCCTTTTTCTGTTTTGAATGATTGGTTTTTATCCCAATACTTTTGCCATTTTTTCTCAATCTCTTGATGATTGTAAGACATGTTTCTTTGCTCCTTTTTATAAACATAGTAAAAACGTTGAGAAAATAAAAAAGCCTATAGAAATCCCCTTGGGAAATCTATAGGACGATTTTATCGTGGTACCACCTATTAATTAGAATGAATAATCATTCTCTTCTCATACCGCTAACGAGGTGAACCGGTCATACTTACTATATTCAGTATGACAACTAAAAGGTGAGTTCAGATATTTGAATCATGCATTTCCACCAACCATGCACTCGCTATCGATTCATCTAGCCTACTAATCCTTCTCAACGTTTTTCAATTTATTTACCGTATTTTATCAAATATATAGGCTTTTTTCAAGACTTACTTTACTTTCAATAGTTGACCGGGATAGATCGTTGATGAGTTGACATCATTTATTTCCAGTAACCGTGTCAAACTAATACCATTATTTTTAGCAATGGAGTAAAGTGTGTCGCCACGCTTCACTTCATAACTCCCTGATGGAGCAATTGTCTGGGTTGGTTCAACTACTGCTGTTTTGCCAACCAGCGTTAACGACTGACCGACAAAAATTAAATCGGAAGCCAATTTATTCCATTCTCTTATTTGAGAAACAGATGCGCCTGCTTTAGTTGCAATTGCATATAAGGTATCACCCTTTTGAACAGTATAAGTTGATTGGTTCGTTACAGGTGTTGTTTGAGCGGGTTTTTCTTGCTCTTTTACAACGACTGTTGTCTTTGATGTTACTAACACTTGACCTGGATAAATCAGATCTGATTGCAAGTTGTTAATAGACTTAAATTCAGCTAATGATAAACCAGCGCTTGTTGCTAAACGATACAGTGTGTCACCAGATTTGACGGTGATTGTTTTCGTAGATACAGACGGATTAGGTTTAGTTTGTTGAACAGTTTGTTCTTTAACAACTGTGGTTGTTTCTGTAGTTGCTTTTGTGGTTGTATATAAAATTTGACCTGGGTAAATCACATCTGACGTCAGATTATTCACTGACTTAAGCTCTGCTAAACTCATACCTGCTTTAGTCGCAATCTTGTTCAAGGTGTCACCATTAACGACGGTAATTGTTTTAGCCGTTGGTGTAGTCACTGTCTGACTAGGTGTTGTCGTATTTCCTGTATTTGTTTGACCTGTTTGTGTTGTTGAAGTCGAAACTACTAACTTCTGACCAACTTGTAAAAAGTCAGTTTTCAAATTATTCCAAGATTTTACTTGAGCAATAGTCACCTTATACTTCTGACTAATTGACCACAGCGTATCACCAGATTTGACCGTATAAGAGCTAGTATTAACAGCTGGATTAGTTACCGTTGGAGTTGTTGGTGCTGTTTCAACGGGCTGGCTAGTCGTTTTAGATACGATGAGTGTCATACCTGGGTAAATACTTTCTGATTTTAAACTATTCCATGTTGTTAGATTAGCAACAGTAGTCCCATTACTTAAGGCAATGCGATACAAGGTATCACCAGATTTGACCGTATAGCTTGTGCCTGTTTGACCAGCAGGTTCAGGTGTTGCTGGTGTTGGTGTTACTGGTGTTACTGTGGTTGGTGTTACTGGTGTTACTGGTGTTACTGGTGTTGTTGTGGTTGGTGAATCATACTCTGCTAATCCATGTGTTTCAATAATACGATTTAATTTCGTATTATAGGCACTGTCTGTCGCATAGCGTCCTGTTAAGTAAGCTGTCGCATCTTCATAAGTTGATGCATTCGATCTCCATGCACCACTATAATAATTTGAATCCCAACTTGTACCGTTTTTAATTAAAGCAGCATAATCTTCAAGAGATTCCGCATATGACGGATACTTACGGAATTCAGCTTTTATCTCATAATAATTTTGATTACCCTTATCTTCTAAGGTGCTCATTTCAACTGTCTGACCGTTATAATTTCCTTTAATTCCAAATAGATTATAATTTGGTTCTGAGGCCAATGAACTTGTTCCCCATCCACTTTCAAGGATTGCTTGTGCTAA
The DNA here is from genome assembly GCF_001975685.1 of Jeotgalibaca sp. PTS2502. NCBI lineage: Bacteria > Bacillati > Bacillota > Bacilli > Lactobacillales > Carnobacteriaceae > Jeotgalibaca > Jeotgalibaca sp. PTS2502. The sequence continues at coordinate 502,271 of NZ_CP019433.1, read as the reverse complement.
CATTACCGATGCATATAAATCATTATTAGCTGCACTATTAGAAGCCGATGGAATAATCGTATTTAAAAATGCATTATCAGAGTATATTTTAGTTGTTGTTTGTTTGGCTGAATCATTTTCCTTGGCATTCGCTTGGATAGGCGCAGCAATAGTAGATACAAGTGCAGAAGCTCCCATTAAGGCAAAGCCCTTTTTCATTTGTTCTGTAGAAGAAAGGATTTTATCTTGTATGTTTTTTGCTTGTTTGATGGTATGCAACCGTTTTCTAGAAATATTCAAATAAACCACTCCTATCGAATTTTAAAGCATTTCAGATAGCTCCATTATAGAGGGTTTTTAACTCTCTTTTTACTTTTTTCACAATTTGTTATAAATGTAATCAAACTGTAATAAACATACTTTCGTTTTTTTGTTCTTAGTCAACACTGTGCTATACTATTTTAAAAAAAGGAGGTCATAACATGCTTAAAAAGGCTGTTGATTTTAGTCATTCCCTTTTAAAAGAATGTGTTATTACTGGTGATTTAGTTATTGATGCTACAGTAGGAAATGGACACGATACCATTCTGTTGGCAAGTTTAGTTGGGCCAAACGGCAGTGTCATTGGCTTTGATATTCAAGAACAAGCCATTCAAACGGCATCCGAGAAATTATTGCTAACCGGTCTGAGTAAACAAGTACACTTACACCAAGTTGGACACCAGTTTATTGGAGACTATTTACCTAGTCAAAAACAAGTTAGTGCTGCTATTTACAATTTAGGCTACCTTCCCGGTGGCGACAAGTCAATCACGACACTAAAGGAATCTACGATAGAAAGCATTAAACAACTCATCCCCCATTTAAGAATAGGGGCCTTGGTCGTTATCGTGGTTTACAGTGGGCATCCAACAGGGCAAGAAGAAAAAGATGCCCTTCTTGGCTACTTAAGTAGGCTCGATCAAAAAGACTATGCGGTCTTACAGTATGGCTTTATTAATCAAAAAAATCAGCCACCCTTTGTGGTTGCTATTGAAAAGAAAAAATAGAAAATCAGCCCTACTCAATGAGTAGAGCTGATTGTTTATGGTTTAGAATAGGTGTGAATAGCCTAACTCAACTAAATGGTCATAGGATACTTTCAAGCTTTTGAAAGGATCAACACCATATGTATCATCTTGTTCTACTAATAAGTAGCGTACACCTGATGATAATGATTCTTCAATAATTTCTTTTAGTGGTAATGAACCTGTTCCAAGTTCTGCAAATTCAATCAAGTTCTTAAAGCTGTCCATAAATTTGCTTGCATCACCTTCAAATAAAGCATCTACTGCTTCTTGAGGAAGTTCACCAACACGGTAGTCTTTCAAGTGAATTAATTCAACTTTACCATTGTAGTCACGAATCACTTCAAGTGGGTTTGCTCCCCCACGTTGAATCCAATGAACATCTAGTTCGAAGCCTAGTAGTGGCGCTTTTTCGCGAATAATATCTAATAAGAATTTACCGTCATACTTACGGAATTCAACGTGATGGTTGTGATAGTAAAGTGTAATACCGTCCTCTTTTAGTTTTTGAGTAACGTCATTTACTTTTTCACAGAATTCTAAAACTAAGTCTAAGCTAGCCATTGCTTGAATAGGTAGCATTCCAATGCGCAATAAGTCAGCATTTACAGCCTTACAATCGGCAACAATTTTATCGTAGTGAGTCGTCAATGATTCGCCATCTTTTACTTGTGGTTCTAGAGACGCACTCATAGCAGCTACTTCCATGTCAAAGTCTTGACACGCTTTTTTAATTGCTTCAATATTTTCTGGAGAAGTCTCAATTTGTGAGATTTCTACTGATTTATAACCAATCTCAGATAGTTTTTTCATCCTTTCGTAAACGCCTAGTTCTTGAAACTGTTGTTTAACTGTTGAACCTTGTACACCAATTTTAGCCATTAAAAAATCCTCCTCTTATGCTTTTGTGCTAAATTTTCCTTCTTCAGTAATACGTTTGTTTAATTCTTCTAAATAAAGATTATGATCATGGTTGTAGTCTACTTCTTTATCTAACCAATCAGATAAATGCATCGCATTCGCTAAACGAACACCGTTAATTCCTTCTGCACCAGGTGCTAACAATGCCTCACCCTTAACAATATGGTTAGCAAAGTTATTTAGAACATCAATATGTTGTTGTCCCATAACCATTTCAAATTCTTCAACTGTTTCTTTCACATAATCAGACATATTCATTTGACCCATGAATAATTTCACAACATCAGCCATGTCCATTTTCTCAGAAATTTCTTGTTCTGGATTAACAAGCTTTTTAATGATTAATTTTTTAGAATCTTCAACAATGACTTTTCCTTTTGTACCGAAAATTTCAAAACGGTCTGTCCCGATCATATCGTTCGTACACGTAATAAATGAACCTGTTGCACCGTTACCAAAATCAAGTAATGCATTGACTTCATTTTCAACAATAATGTTACGTCCAGCACCATATTGTAGCTTAGCAATTACCTTTTCTGGTTTTCCACAAATCCATTGTAAAAGGTCTAATTGATGAGGTGCTTGGTTAACGAGAACACCGCCGCCTTCTCCGCCCCAAGTTGCACGCCAGCCACTTTGGTTGTAGTAGCCTTGTGGTCTCCACCATGTTGTGATAATCCATGTAGCACGTTGTAAATCACCAATTTCCTTATTATCCATCAATTCTTTCACACGACGGTATAATGGATTTGTACGTTGGTTAAAGAAAATAGCAAACGTAGTGTCTGAGTATTCTTCTGAAGCCTCAATTAAGCGTTCTACTTCTTTTGTATAAACACCAGCTGGTTTTTCCCCTAATAAATGAATGCCACGTTTTAAGGCATCAATACCCATAACAACGTGATCATAGTGAGGAACAGTTGTGACAATCGCATTAACAACGCCTGAATCTAATAAGTCTAAATAGTTATCAAAAACAGGTAAACCTGGGAAGTCTTTAGCAATTTTCTCACGTTTAGCTGGATCAATATCACAAATTGCTGCTAATTCAATCACATCTTCATTTAAACGCTCATCCTTTTGCGCAAAGAAGCTAGCGTACATGCCACCTTCTGCTCCATATCCAATAATTCCTAATTTTACTTTTTCTGTCATTTAAATTCTCCTCCACTAATAAATTGATAATATTGTTTTTTGTACTGACTAGGTGAAAGGCCGATGTTTTTCTTAAAAAATCGGCTGAAATGAGCCTCACTCTCAAAGCCATTTTCTTGAGAAATCACTTTGATTAATTGATTTGGCTCCTGAGTAATTTGACTACGCGCCTTCGACAAACGATATTGCATCAAGTATGTCATAATCGTATGTCCAGTTACTTCTTTAAAAACATGAGACATATAAGACTTACTTAGGTTGACCGCTTGAGATACGTCGTCGATTGAAATAGAACGGTTATAATTCTTAAACAAGAAATTAGATACTTTTTCGACGATTTCCGTTTTCTCATCTCGAAAACCTTGATCTTTACGAATAATATGATCGGTAGAAATAGAGATTTGAATCAGTAACTGAACAACCGCTAATTTCAAACGTGCTTCATTCACTCTATTTTTCTCTAAGTCGACTAAAGTTGTGATTTCACCGATCATATTCTCGATGATTGCTTCATCTCGCTTCTTAAAAATCCGAATTAAACCGCTACCATTCTCTTCAAACAGATTTAATAATCGTTCTAAATTTATACCTTGTAATAGCGGACGAATCCAATCTGAATCAAAACGTAAAACGCTTCGTTCATAATCTTGGGGATCACCAGAAACGTATGCTTTATGAATCTTCATACCATCTAGCATTAAAAGCTGTCCAGGCTGCAAGTAAAAAAATTGATTGCCCACTAAGAAACGACAGTTACCACCATGTAATAAGACCAACTCATATTCTTTATGCGTATGGAAATCTAAGGAGTAGGTAATGCCTCTCATTCGAGTGGCTGCGACTACAGCGCTTTCTTGTTCTTCAAACATGCAATCCCCCTTCTCGGCTATTACAATTATTATAATGAATAACCGCTTTCATAACCATGACCACTTATGTTTTCTTTAACGCTTTCATTGACTCAAAGTGTGGTATTTTTACCATATCACTCTATATAGTCATTATTTAACGATATTCTAAATTTCTTAAATGTAAGTTGTGACCGATTTCATTTAGAAAAAACACCCATTTATAAGTGTTTTTTTCAATAAATTGTTAAATTAGCAACTTTAAGGTAAAAAATAAAAAACCAAAATCGACTTTTTTCAGTCAATTTTGGTTTTCATATTAAAGTAATTTCTCTTTTAGAATAGCTACTTTATCTGTACGTTCCCAAGTAAAATCTTGATCGTCTCGGCCGAAGTGACCGTAACTAGCTGTTTTACGGAAGATTGGACGTTTCAAATCAAGCATTTCAATGATGCCATCTGGTGTCAATGTAAAGAGTTCTCTCACAACTTCGATAATGCGTTCTTCAGACACTTTTGCAGTTCCAAACGTATCAACCGAAATTGAAACAGGTTCTGCAACACCAATCGCATATGCTAATTGAATTTCGCATTTATCAGCAATTTCAGCTGCTACAATATTTTTAGCGATATAACGCGCGGCATAACTTGCTGAACGGTCTACTTTCGTAGCATCCTTACCTGAAAATGCTCCACCACCGTGACGCGCATAACCACCATAGGTATCAACGATAATCTTACGACCTGTTAAACCAGAGTCGCCTTTCGGTCCTCCTGTTACAAAACGACCTGTTGGATTAATATAATATTTTGTTTGTTCATCAAGTAAATCAGAAGAAATCACTTCTTTAACAACATGTCTCATAATATCTTCTTGAAGGGTTTCATAGGTTACAAACTCATCATGTTGTGTACTTAAGACAACAGTATCAACTCGAACAGCTTTACCATTATCATCATATTCAACCGTTACCTGCGCCTTACCATCTGGGCGTAAATAATCTAATGTCCCATCTTTACGAACCTTAGCAAGTTGATTTGTTAAGCGATGACTTAAACTAATTGGCAATGGCATTAACTCTTCTGTTTCGTTAATAGCAAAACCAAACATAAGCCCTTGGTCCCCTGCTCCTGTTGATTCACTAGATTCATCATCACGTGTCTCTAGAGAATGATCAACCCCTAATGCAATATCACCAGATTGTTCATCTAAAGAAACCATTACAGCTAAGTTTTCTGCATCAAAGCCATATTTACCACGTGTATAACCGATTTCTGTTACTGTATCACGAACAACTTGTTGAATGTTAACATAAGCAGATGTTGTAATTTCACCAAACACCATTACTAAACCAGTTGTGACGATTGTTTCACATGCCACACGTGCGTTAGGATCTTGCTTTAACAATTCATCTAGAATTGCATCACTAATTTGATCTGCAATCTTATCTGGATGTCCTTCCGTTACAGATTCCGATGTAAATAATTTTTTTTCTACCATTTTCATTTCCCCCATTTTCTTTGGTTACAAGGCAAATCCATTCATTGGATCCTATCGGGATATTGCTTTCAGCCTTAAAAGAGCAACAACTAAACTATACGCTTTTATAGGTTAAAATGCAACTAAATGTTTGGTTAGAAGTAAGTCTTTCTTGACATCATGTTGTACTTTTTCTATGATTAAGGAGTATATGCCTTCAAAACAGAGGAGGAACAAAATGAACAGTCTCAAAACAAATCTATTAAACTATCTCAACAATACATTTCTAGCATGGCTCTTACTGCCATTCGCTTCTATTGGGATTGGATCTATTCTAGGGGCAAAAGCAAATTCCTTTCAGCTTTACCCATTTTTCTTACTTTATTCTTTTTTACTAGCCATTGGGTTACAAGAAAAGTATCTTATTAAGAAACAACAAGGGAAAATGATTAACTCTTCCTTATTAAGACATCTTTTAGGTGTAATAGGCGTTGTTATACTGCTTTTAATCCTAGTTTCAGTAAATTGGTTAGCAGTGTCTCTACTATTGCTCTATAGCCTATTTATTTACATTGCGCATCAACCATTAATAAGCTTAGAACAAACAGAATTTTACTATGTTCTTCAGCTCTTTTTCAAAGGACTTATCTTAAACTTATTAGCTTTTTACTTCCAAGCTCAATTTATTTCAGCTACAATCGTTACTTACTTATTGCCAGTCTTATGCTTTGTGAGCATTCTTATCGTTGTTCAGCAAAGGAAAATGCTACAGATCGACCAAGACCCAAGTCAATTTTCACGATTTGTGTATTTAAAATTCAAACCCATTATAGCTGGTTTGTTTCTAGTTGGCAGCACGTTAGCAGTAGTCGTCCTTTTAATTAATAAAGTATCCATTTATATCGTTGTTATATTTGGATTTTTTCTTATAGCAACACTCTGCCCCCTATGTTTAACTCAGATTAGACAGCAGCTCAATAAGACGAACTATATTTCTCTCGTCATTTTTTTCATTATACTTATTTATAGTTTTATCTTACCGGTTTTTTAAACACACACTTCCCTTAAAAAGGAAGTGTGTGTTTTTTTAGAGTTAGAAACAATAAAAAAGCTATCTATCTTCCTTATTTGGGAAGATAGATAGCTTAAAGGGTCTTAAGATGACCCGTACGGGATTCGAACCCGTGTTACCGCCGTGAAAGGGCGGTGTCTTAACCGCTTGACCAACGGGCCCTTTTCTTTTAAGCGGGTGAGGAGAATCGAACTCCCGACAACAGCTTGGAAGGCTGTAGTTTTACCACTAAACTACACCCGCAAATAAAAATGGCTTGGGACGGAATCGAACCGCCGACACCTTGAGCTTCAATCAAGTGCTCTACCAACTGAGCTACCAAGCCTTACTATTTAAAATAGTGATCATAACAAATGTTATAATATTGCGGGGGCAGGACTTGAACCTGCGACCTTCGGGTTATGAGCCCGACGAGCTGCCAACTGCTCCACCCCGCGATAGTAAAATAATAGATAACTTTTAGAAAAGTTATAAAGGAGGATAAGGGATTCGAACCCTTGCACGCTTTTACACGCCTGACGGTTTTCAAGACCGTTCCCTTCAGCCGGACTTGGGTAATCCTCCGAGATAAAATAATAATATGCTATTTTTAATATCTAGTCAATTACTAAGACTTAACTAGACAAAAATGACCCGTACGGGATTCGAACCCGTGTTACCGCCGTGAAAGGGCGGTGTCTTAACCGCTTGACCAACGGGCCTTGTTCTTTTAAAAACGGAGAAGGAGGGATTTGAACCCTCGCGCCGGTATGATCCGACCTACACCCTTAGCAGGGGCGCCTCTTCAGCCACTTGAGTACTTCCCCATTAAAAATATGGGCCTAAATGGACTCGAACCATCGACCTCACGCTTATCAGGCGTGCGCTCTAACCAGCTGAGCTATAGGCCCTACTTCCAAAAGCGGGTGAGGAGAATCGAACTCCCGACAACAGCTTGGAAGGCTGTAGTTTTACCACTAAACTACACCCGCATGGCGGTTCCGACGGGATTTGAACCCGCGATCTCCTGCGTGACAGGCAGGCATGTTAACCCCTACACCACGGAACCGTAAACCTTTTAACCATAATTCATTATGGAATGGAGACTAGCGGGATCGAACCGCTGACCTCCTGCGTGCAAGGCAGGCGCTCTCCCAGCTGAGCTAAGCCCCCATAATGCTTAAAATAAAATCGGGAAGACAGGATTCGAACCTGCGACCCCTTGGTCCCAAACCAAGTGCTCTACCAAGCTGAGCTACTTCCCGTAATTTTATGCACCCAGCAGGAGTCGAACCTGCAACCGCCTGATTCGTAGTCAGGTACTCTATCCAATTGAGCTATGGGTGCTTATCAAAAAATAAAAGCGGAAGACGGGGTTCGAACCCGCGACCCCCACCTTGGCAAGGTGATGTTCTACCACTGAACTACTTCCGCAAAAAAATGCCGGCTAAAGGACTTGAACCCTCGACCCTCTGATTACAAATCAGATGCTCTACCAACTGAGCTAAGCCGGCAATATAAATAGTATTATGAAAATAATAACCCTTTTATTTCATTTTTTAAAACAAAAAATGAGTCATGCAGGGCTCGAACCTGCGACCCTCTGATTAAAAGTCAGATGCTCTACCAACTGAGCTAATGACTCAACAATACGTTGATATGTAAGTATGACTAATTTTGTCATATTGCTATGACTATGGAGGTTAACGGGATCGAACCGCTGACATCCTGCTTGTAAGGCAGACGCTCTCCCAGCTGAGCTAAACCTCCAACATAAAAAATGCGCGGCAGCGTCCTACTCTCACAAAGGGAAACCCTTCACTACAATCGGCGCTAAGAAGCTTAACTTCTGTGTTCGGGATGGGAACAGGTGTGACCTTCTTGCCATCGCCACCGCACATATTGTCATGGCTGTTGCTGCTTTAGCAGTTTACAGACATGATACACTTGGGCTATGCCCACAGTGTTTCTTTGAGGTTGTTCCCTCAAAACTGAATAGTTAACATGAAACCCTTGGTTTAAAACCTATTTTACTTGATTACCGTTTTATTATTGGTTAAGTCCTCGACCGATTAGTACTAGTCCGCTCCATACATCGCTGCACTTCCACTTCTAGCCTATCTACCTGATCGTCTCTCAGGGGTCTTACTCATTTAAAATGATGGGAAATCTCATCTTGAGGGGGGCTTCACGCTTAGATGCTTTCAGCGTTTATCCCGTCCACACATAGCTACCCAGCAATGCCCTTGGCAGAACAACTGGTACACCAGCGGTGTGTCCATCCCGGTCCTCTCGTACTAAGGACAGCTCCTCTCAAATTTCCAACGCCCGCGACGGATAGGGACCGAACTGTCTCACGACGTTCTGAACCCAGCTCGCGTGCCGCTTTAATGGGCGAACAGCCCAACCCTTGGGACCGACTACAGCCCCAGGATGCGACGAGCCGACATCGAGGTGCCAAACCTCCCCGTCGATGTGAACTCTTGGGGGAGATAAGCCTGTTATCCCCAGGGTAGCTTTTATCCGTTGAGCGATGGCCCTTCCATGCGGAACCACCGGATCACTAAGCCCGACTTTCGTCCCTGCTCGACTTGTAGGTCTCGCAGTCAAGCTCCCTTCTGCCTTTGCACTCTACGAATGATTTCCAACCATTCTGAGGGAACCTTTGGGCGCCTCCGTTACATTTTAGGAGGCGACCGCCCCAGTCAAACTGCCCGACTGACACTGTCTCCCCACCCGATAAGGGTGGCGGGTTAGAGTGGTCCTGCTACAAGGGTAGTATCCCAATGGCGCCTCCATCGAGACTAGCGTCCCGACTTCAATGGCTCCTACCTATCCTGTACATGTAGCAGAAACAATCAATATCAACCTGCAGTAAAGCTCCATGGGGTCTTTCCGTCCTGTCGCGGGTAACCAGCATCTTCACTGGTACTATAATTTCACCGAGTCTCTCGTTGAGACAGTGCCCAAATCGTTACGCCTTTCGTGCGGGTCAGAACTTACCTGACAAGGAATTTCGCTACCTTAGGACCGTTATAGTTACGGCCGCCGTTTACTGGGGCTTCAATTCAAAGCTTCGCCGAAGCTAACCTCTCCTCTTAACCTTCCAGCACCGGGCAGGCGTCAGCCCCTATACGTCATCTTTCGATTTTGCAGAGACCTGTGTTTTTGATAAACAGTCGCTTGGGCCTATTCACTGCGGCTGACCTTGCGGTCAGCACCCCTTCTCCCGAAGTTACGGGGTCATTTTGCCGAGTTCCTTAACGAGAGTTCGCTCGCTCACCTTAGGATGCTCTCCTCGACTACCTGTGTCGGTTTGCGGTACGGGCAGTTGGTTTCTAACTAGAAGCTTTTCTTGGCAGTGTGACATCAGGAACTTCGGTACTTAAATTTCCCTCCCCATCACAACTTGTCCGTATAGTAGAAAGCATTTGACTCTCTACAAGACTTGTTGCTTGGACGTGCTCTTCCAATCGCACGCATTTCCTTAGCCTCCTGCGTCCCTCCATCGTTCAAACAAAAACAACTGGTACAGGAATATCAACCTGTTGTCCATCGCCTACGCCTATCGGCCTCGGCTTAGGTCCCGACTAACCCTGGGAGGACGAGCCTTCCCCAGGAAACCTTAGTCATACGGTGGACGGGATTCTCACCCGTCTTTCGCTACTCATACCGGCATTCTCACTTCTAAGCGCTCCACCAGTCCTCACGGTCTAGCTTCAATGCCCTTAGAACGCTCTCCTACCACTCAACCTAATGGTTGAATCCACAGCTTCGGTGATCTGTTTAGCCCCGGTAAATTTTCGGCGCAGGGTCACTCGACTAGTGAGCTATTACGCACTCTTTGAATGATGGCTGCTTCTAAGCCAACATCCTAGTTGTCTGTGCAACCCCACATCCTTTTCCACTTAACAGATACTTTGGGACCTTAGCTGGTGGGCTGGGTTGTTTCCCTTTCGACTACGGATCTTATCACTCGCAGTCTGACTCCCGGACTTGAATCCATGGCATTCGGAGTTTATCTGAATTCGGTAACCCGAGAAGGGCCCCTAGTCCAAACAGTGCTCTACCTCCACGATTCGTTTATCCGAGGCTAGCCCTAAAGCTATTTCGGAGAGAACCAGCTATCTCCAGGTTCGATTGGAATTTCTCCGCTACCCACACCTCATCCCCGCACTTTTCAACGTGCGTGGGTTCGGTCCTCCAGTGCGTATTACCGCACCTTCAACCTGGACATGGGTAGGTCACCTGGTTTCGGGTCTACGACCACATACTCATTCGCCCTATTCAGACTCGCTTTCGCTGCGGCTCCGTCTTTTCAACTTAACCTCGCATGGGATCGTAACTCGCCGGTCCATTCTACAAAAGGTACGCCATCACCCATTAACGGGCTCTGACTACTTGTAAGCACACGGTTTCAGGTACTATTTCACTCCCCTTCCGGGGTGCTTTTCACCTTTCCCTCACGGTACTGGTTCACTATCGGTCACTAGGGAGTATTTAGCCTTGGGAGATGGTCCTCCCGGATTCCGACGGAATTTCTCGTGTTCCGCCGTACTCAGGATACTGGTAGAGCTGCGTTAGATTTCGCATACGGGGCTTTTACCCTGTTTCGCGTGGCTTTCCAGCCAGCTTCTGCTATCCATTGCAGTCTCACGTCCCAGTCCTACAACCCCAAAGAGCAAGCTCTTTGGTTTGGGCTTTTCCCGTTTCGCTCGCCGCTACTCAGGGAATCGAATTTTCTTTCTCTTCCTGCAGGTAATGAGATGTTTCAGTTCCCTGCGTGTACCTCAAACACGCTATGTATTCACGTGTTTGTAATATCCTATCAAAGATATTGGGTTTCCCCATTCGGAAATCTCCGGATCATAGCTTACTTACAGCTCCCCGGAGCATATCGGAGTTAGTCCCGTCCTTCATCGGCTCCTAGTGCCTAGGCATCCACCGTGCGCCCTTATTCACTTAACCTATGGTCAAGTTTCAGCCATTGCTGGCCTTTACTATCAAACTGTTTTCGTTAAAAAACTGTTCAACGTGTAACGCGGTAAAATGTTTTGGTTTCTTACTTTATATTTCATGTTATACTATTCAGTTTTCAAGGAACAATGCGTTTGAGAGTTAACCTCTCAAAACTGAACAAGAATGTGAACATCGGCAGGTTCCATATAATTTCCTTAGAAAGGAGGTGATCCAGCCGCACCTTCCGATACGGCTACCTTGTTACGACTTCACCCCAATCATCTATCCCACCTTAGGCGGCTGGCTCCCATAAGGGTTACCCCACCGACTTCGGGTGTTACAAACTCTCGTGGTGTGACGGGCGGTGTGTACAAGACCCGGGAACGTATTCACCGCGGCGTGCTGATCCGCGATTACTAGCGATTCCGGCTTCATGCAGGCGAGTTGCAGCCTGCAATCCGAACTGAGAATGGCTTTAAGAGATTCGCTTGCCCTCGCGGGTTTGCTGCTCGTTGTACCATCCATTGTAGCACGTGTGTAGCCCAGGTCATAAGGGGCATGATGATTTGACGTCATCCCCACCTTCCTCCGGTTTGTCACCGGCAGTCTTATTAGAGTGCCCAACTGAATGCTGGCAACTAACAATAGGGGTTGCGCTCGTTGCGGGACTTAACCCAACATCTCACGACACGAGCTGACGACAACCATGCACCACCTGTCACCTTGTCCCCGAAGGGAACGTCCTATCTCTAGGAGTGTCAAGGGATGTCAAGACCTGGTAAGGTTCTTCGCGTTGCTTCGAATTAAACCACATGCTCCACCGCTTGTGCGGGTCCCCGTCAATTCCTTTGAGTTTCAGCCTTGCGGCCGTACTCCCCAGGCGGAGTGCTTAATGCGTTAACTGCAGCACTGAAGGGTGGAAACCCTCCAACACTTAGCACTCATCGTTTACGGCGTGGACTACCAGGGTATCTAATCCTGTTTGCTCCCCACGCTTTCGAGCCTCAGCGTCAATTACAGACCAGAGAGTCGCCTTCGCCACTGGTGTTCCTCCATATATCTACGCATTTCACCGCTACACATGGAATTCCACTCTCCTCTTCTGCATTCAAGTTCCCCAGTTTCCAATGACCTTCCACGGTTGAGCCGTGGGCTTTCACATCAGACTTAAGGAACCGCCTGCGCTCGCTTTACGCCCAATAAATCCGGACAACGCTTGCCACCTACGTATTACCGCGGCTGCTGGCACGTAGTTAGCCGTGGCTTTCTGGTTGGGTACCGTCAAGGTAAGAGCAGTTACTCTCCTACTTGTTCTTCTCCAACAACAGAGTTTTACGATCCGAAAACCTTCTTCACTCACGCGGCGTTGCTCCGTCAGACTTTCGTCCATTGCGGAAGATTCCCTACTGCTGCCTCCCGTAGGAGTTTGGGCCGTGTCTCAGTCCCAATGTGGCCGATCACCCTCTCAGGTCGGCTACGCATCATCGTCTTGGTAGGCCGTTACCCTACCAACTAACTAATGCGCCGCGGGTCCATCTCCAAGTGACAGCACAAAGGCCGTCTTTCCTTCGGCTTCCATGTGGAAGCTGAAACTATGCGGTATTAGCACCCGTTTCCGGATGTTATCCCCCTCTTGAAGGTAGGTTACCCACGTGTTACTCACCCGTTCGCCACTAACGTCATAAGGAGCAAGCTCCTTAATCAATTCGTACGACTTGCATGTATTAGGCACGCCGCCAGCGTTCGTCCTGAGCCAGGATCAAACTCTCATGTTAAGTGTGGGCTCTTGTACAGAAACCCGACATGAAAAGCTGAATAGCTCTTTTTGCTGACTTAATGTTTTGCGATTATTATCGCGATTCGTTGTGTCATTCTTATTAATAAGAATGACCCTGCACGTTTGGTTCGTTCATTCTTTGTTCAGTTTTCAAAGGTCAAATCCGTTATCACGTGTTACGTTAAGCTTGTGTCGCGACAACTTCTATATATTACCACGGTGTTAATTATGTGTCAACAGTTTTTTAAAACTTATTTGAAAAGTTTTTTCCGCTTGTTTGATAAGCTCTCGAAGCGACTTGAAAATAGTAACACGAAAGTAAAATAGTTGTCAACGATTTTCTTTCTTTTTTCTTAACTCCCTGTAAGAAACACTATACCACAATAATGAAAGCCCTGTCAATTCTAAAAGTGATTAAAATAAAAAACATATCCGCTTCGTTATAAGCGGACATGTTCCTCTTCATTCTATTATAGACGTTCGTTTAATTCTTTAGCTAACTCTTCAAATCCAGGTTTACCTAATAGTGCGAACATATTTTTCTTGTAAGCTTCTACTCCTGGTTGATCAAATGGATTAACACCATTCAAGTAACCAGAAATACCTACAGCAATTTCAAAGAAGTAAATCATATATCCTAGCGTATAAGCGTTTTGTTCAGGAATTGTTAGAAGTAAGTTAGGAACATCACCATCAGTATGAGCTAATAGTGTTCCTTGGTATGCTTTTGTATTTACAAAGTCAATTTCTTTTCCTTCTAAATACTTAAGTCCATCTAAATCTTCTTCTAAAGTAGGAATCGTAATGTTTTTACGAGCATTCTCTACTTTAATAACAGTTTCGAAAATGTTACGTTGCCCTTCTTGGATATATTGACCTAATGAATGCAAGTCAGTTGAGAAGTTAGCACTTGATGGGTAAATACCTTTCAAGTCTTTTCCTTCTGATTCTCCAAATAACTGTTTCCACCATTCTGAGAAGTATTGCATGCTTGGCTCGTAGTTAATTAATAACTCTGTTACTTTCCCTTTACGGTATAACAAGTTACGAATCGCAGCGTATTGGTATGCACCGTTTTCTTTCAAATCTGGGTTTGAGTATGCTTCTTGAGCATCACGTGCACCTTCCATCATTGCATCAATATCCGCTCCACTAACTGCAATTGGAAGTAATCCTACTGCTGTTAAAACTGTGAAACGTCCACCGATGTCATCAGGAATAACGAATGTTTCATAGCCTTCTACATCTGCTTCATGTTTAGCCGCACCTTTTGCTCGGTCTGTTGTTGAGTAAATACGTTTAACAGCTTCTTCTTTCCCATATTTCTTAATTAGTAATTCTTTAAATACACGGAAAGCGATAGCAGGCTCAGTTGTCGTACCTGATTTAGAAATCATATTAACAGAAAAATCACGATCACCAATGACTTCAATCAAATCTGCTAGATAAGTAGAGCTAATGCTATTACCTGCAAAGAAGATTTGAGGTGTTTTACGGTCAGCTGTATTTTGCACATTGTAGAATGTATGGTTTAAGAAATCAATTGCAGCGCGAGCGCCTAAATATGAACCACCAATACCGATGACAACTAACACTTCTGAGTCGTCTTGAATCTTTTTAGCTGCAGCTTTAATACGATCAAATTCTGCTTTGTCGTATTTTTCAGGCCACTCAATCCAACCAGTAAAGTCGTTACCTGCACCTGTACCTTCTCTTAATGCTTTATCAGCAGTTGTTACTTGATCTTGTAAATAATCAACTTCGTGTTGACCGAAGAATTTCAATGCTTTTGAATAATCAAATTGAATATGTGCCATTTTTTTACTTCCTCCATCCATTTATACATTTATAAGTTATTGCAATTAACTTTTATACGTTGGAACAACATTTGAATCACATTTGCTTAACAGTTCTGTTAAGTCTTTCGTTCTTCGCCATGTCACCAATCCCGATTGATTTAAGAGCGTCATTTCATCTTCAGGCCTTTCAACTAAATCAAAGACGAACAACGGTGATGTTTTATCTTGCACTTTTATATTAGTCAAATCCATCAATCGAATTGATTCTGAATCAACCGTTACAAACTCTAGCAAGGTTTCCATAATAATACCCATGTGAAGTTTCTCTGTTTCCTCAATTCGTTCATAAATAAATGAAGAAACACCATCGTTGTCTTTAACTAGAAAAAATGTTTCGCCTTGCTGGTTGGTTACCATAATCGTTCCAGCAACACGTTTGCTCTCTGTCATGCCTGTTCATCTCACTTCCATCATATCTATTGGTTATCATTCATATTGGATAATCTATTTTTCTCATCAAGCTTCGCTTCTTCTATCCATTTCGGCATTTTATCTTGTAGGGTTTTAAATCCAATTTGAGGTGTATACCGTCTTCGTCTTTGTTTCTTACGTTGCGGCTGTGTCGGTGCAATCAGTGTCTCCATCGCACGCAAGGAAAGACTGACCTTTTTTGTGTACTCATCAATATCAATGATTTTCGCCTCAACATCGTCGTCCACTTGAATCATTGTATCTAAATCCGCTACAAACCCATGTTTGCATTCCGAAATATGAATAAGTCCTTGGGTATTTTTATCAAGAGCAACAAAGATACCATATGTCTGGATGCCTGTTACTTTTCCCTTAATAATATCCCCTATTTTATAGTCCATAGTGATGTTACTCTCCTTTTTCATATACATACATTCATTATAACATGATTTTAGGAGAAAATGACAGACTGATATCGCCCTACCATTGAGTTGAAATAGTAAGTCTTATTATAGTTCAATGCCTAAAATGACAACATCTTCTACTGGTTTATCGTTTGCTCCTTTAGCGACACCTTCGATAGCATAAACAACATCCATACCAGCCTTCACTTGTCCAAAAACAGTGTGGCGATGATCTAACCAAGGTGTTCCACCATTTTCACGGTAATTTTCAACGATTTCTTCTGGCCAGCCGCCATCTTTCAGTTGACCTAACATATTTTCTTGAACATGTTTACTAGTCACGATAAAGAATTGGCTACCGTTTGTATTTGCACCAGCATTAGCCATTGATAAAGCACCATGCAAGTTAAACAAATCCATTGAGAACTCATCTTCAAATGATTGTCCCCAAATACTTTCACCACCCATACCTGTTCCTGTTGGGTCACCACCTTGGATCATGAAGTCGCTAATAACACGGTGGAAAATTACGCCATCGTAATAACCTTTCTCAGCTAGTCCTAAAAAGTTCTCAACTGCTTTAGGTGCATGCTCTGGAAATAGTCTTAATTCAATGTCACCTTTTGTTGTTTTTATGATGACTGTTTTTTCATTTTCAATTGATTCTTGCAATTGTGGATATAAATTCATTATTTCTCCCCCTTTAATTACCATTCTATCACATTGTATGAAAGTCATTCCACATCTTCTGTCATTTTTATTGTGTCAGTTAAGTGCTTTCGTGTTATCATATACCTATATTTCATTACTAGAGAAGGATGCTTATAAAATGATACTATTTAATAATTTCCCTTTAATATGTTCTTTAATAGCTATTATCTTTACCCAAGCAATCAAATATCCCATCGCCTTGTTACTGAAAGACAGTAAAACATCTGTTTCTATTGTCACAACAACAGGCGGCATGCCTAGCTCACACTCGGCTGGCGTAACGGCACTCATTACTGCTTTAATTTTAGAATATGGGTATTCTTCTGGTTATGTGGCGATTGCAACAACCTTTGGCGTGATTGTTATGTTTGACTCTATGGGGGTTAGAAGACAAAGTGGTGAACAAGGACTTGTTCTTGTTCAGATGATTAAGGAAATCCGAAACCTTTCGAATCAACAGGATGATGGTTATGTTAAAGAGCCTATTCATGATACAAAAATGATTTTGAAGAAGTACCTTGGACATAAACCTTTGGAAGTCTTTGTTGGTTTACTAACAGGAGTTGCTGTGACTTTTGTTGTCAATATGATTTACGTTCGCCTAGGTTAATTGATAGATTTTGGAGGTTTTATTTTGACTAGTGAAAAAGAGATTTTTGATTTAACGATTATAGGTGGCGGTCCGGTTGGAATGTTTACAGCCTTTTATGCTGGACTAAGACAAGCAAAGGTAAAAATTATTGAAGCGCTCCCTCAAATTGGCGGTCAGCCAGGTATGCTTTACGCCGAAAAGAAAATATACGACATCGCTGGTCTGCCAGAAATTACTGGAGAAGATTTAATTAAGAACTTGAAAGAACAAATGAGTCGCTTCGATACAACCATCCATTGTAATGAAGAAGCCTTTGACTTCCACAAGGATGAGGATGGGATTATCGAAATCCAAACTTCAAAACAAAAGCATTACACAAAAGCAATTATTATTACGGCTGGGAATGGCGCATTCCGTCCCCGCAAACTTGAAATCAACCATGCAGACCAATACGAGGATGCTAACCTTCATTATTTCGTTAATAATATCGAAGGTTTCCGGGACAAGGTAGTCGCTATCTGCGGTGGTGGTGACTCAGCAGTTGACTGGGCTTTAACACTTGAACCAATTGCTAAAACAGTCTACCTCATTCATCGTCGTCCGCAATTCCGTGCACAAGAACACAGTATTCATTTATTATCAAAATCTTCTGTTGAAATTGTAACGCCTTTTGTTCCCATCGAAATAAAAGGCGATGGACGAACCCTATCCAGTGTCGTGCTACAAGAATCAAGAAAAGATACTACTCAAGAGATTGAAGTGGACGATTTCTTAATTAATTACGGCTTCTCTTCCTCAATTGGTGGATTAAAAAAATGGGGTTATGAAGTCAAAGGAAATTCTATTGTTGTGAATACAAAAATGGAAACATCTATTCCAGGTATTTATGCGGTTGGTGATATTTGTACATACGATGGTAAAGTTAAACTTATTGCAACAGGTTTTGGTGAAGCGCCAACTGCTGTTAATAATGCCATGGCCTATATTAACCCTAACAATCGGGTTCAACCGATGCATTCAACCAGTTTATTCTAACTATGAAGGAGAGAGCAATATGGTAAAAAGCGGTAGCGAATTACATCAACGTGCTTTGTTATTATTGAGTGAGCGTGGTGTTGAACTAGATGACATAGCAGAATTAGTATTATTTCTTCAAAAAGATTATGTAGAGGACATATCAATTGATTTATGTAGGGAAAATGTGCAGTCGGTTCTAACAAAACGTGAAGTTCAAAATGCTGTTATTACAGGTATCGAGCTTGATGTTCTAGCTGAAAAAGGTATTTTATCTCAACCACTTCAGGACATTTTAATTAATGATGAAGGCCTATACGGCATTGACGAAATCCTCGCCCTATCTATTGTTAATGTTTATGGCTCTATAGGCTTTACTAACTATGGCTACATCGATAAAGTTAAACCCGGCATCTTAAGCACTCTAAACGATAAAACTGATGAGCATTGTCATACCTTTTTAGATGATATTGTCGGTGCCATTGCTGCAGCTGCAGCAAGTCGTATCGCTCATGACGATCCCAATAAGAGTGACATTATGAAATAACAAAAACACCGTTCCTAAACAGAACGGTGTTTTTTGTTTGCTGACTTGGCCCAAAAATGAACAAACACTAGTCCAATTTCCAAGATAAGAAAGACAGCTATAAAACAATGCATAAAGAATTGCTGTGGCAAAGCGAGAATGATAGGATCTGTTCGCCAATCGAATAACCAGGCATCGTTATTGAAGAATAGTTCATGAAAAGTAGTAAATAGTGTTGAGAAATTTAAAGAAATAAACACTAAAACAACCACAGGTAAAACCATCATGATTTTAGTCGGTAAAATTAACCGCCATCTCATCCCCTCTTTTTTGATACGTTTGATAAAAAATATGCTATAAAGAGCTGTTATAATCATAATAGTGTAGTCGAGTAAAAATAAACGTTTCACTTCATAAAAATGAAAGAGTCCACTTTCAGATGATGGAAAGTTTGGCATATTCAATTCAGATACCCATGGAAAATTCAAATAATCTAAAAGGATACGATAATTAGTCATAATGACATCCTTAGAAAAACCGGTGGCCCGCTCAATATCTAAATAAGAGATATCAAAGGCATATAAGGGTGTAAAATTAATCGTAAAAGCAATGGCAAAGGATAAAATAAATAGAAAAATAGCCACTGAGCCAATAAAAATAAACAAGTTTGTTTTCTTCATTAGAGCACAACCCACTCTGTTAAGTCATTGACGATATGAGTTGGTTTTTCATCGATATAAGAGAGATCCTCTCGGCTTGTAAAACCGGTCAAAGTTAATATGGTATCCATATCATAATGAATCCCCGCTAGAATATCCGTATTATAATTATCACCAACCATAACAACATCTTCTTTAGCTAAACCTAAGCGTTCTAAAGCACCATCCATAATAAAGGCATAGGGCTTGCCAATTACGATAGGTTCTTTTTGTGTACTTGTTTTTAAAAAGGCCGTTAATGCCCCCGCTCCAGGTAGAAAGCCTTTTTCAGTTGGGATGCTCGTATCAGGATTAGTGGCAATAAAAACTGCGCCGTTTCGAATTGCCAAATTCGCAGTCGCGAGCTTGTCATAGGTCAGTGTTCGATCAAGTGCTTGTATAACCACATCTGCATCCTGATCCGTTAACGTTAGTCCCTTAGACTCCGCCTCCTTAATTAGAGCCGATTCTCCAATAATAATGGTTCTAGCCGCCGGATGTTTTTTTACCACATAGTCGACAGCAGCGATAGCACTGGTGTAAACATGATCTGCCGTTGTATCAATATCACAAATTTCTTTCAAATAAGCAGCCACTTCTTCCGGTGTACGTGTCGCATTATTTGTTAAAAATAAATGCGGTATGTCTTTTGCGACTAAATTTTCAATAAATGGTTTCGCAGTTGGAATTGGTAGCGTTCCGCTATACATCGTCCCATCCAAATCAATTAAATATCCTTTATAAGCTTTAATCGTTACCACTCCCTTATCGTTTAATCTTTTTTCTCGTGAATTTTAAATGTCGTCTTTGGCTGAGCAGCTTTTTTCGGCTGATTTGGTTTCTTTTGGTTATGTTGCGGTTTTGAATCGCTATTTTTAATAGCAAAATTTTTCTTTTGTTTTTTTGCTTGTGGTTGCTGTTGCTCGTCAACAACCTTATCTCTCACTTGTCGTTTCTTCCGACGTTTGCTCTTACTTTTCGCTGGTTTATCACCTTGATCTTTTTCTAAAACAAAATATGCACAACCAAAATTACAGAACTCATACAAATAATCTTCTAAAAAGTTTATTTTTTTATCAAAAGCCGCTCGGTGATTACTATCATGGAAAAATCCTTTTAATCGAAGTTGATCATAGCCCCAGTCCCCAACGATATAATCATACTTATTTAAAATACTGTTATAACGACCTGCTAATGCTTCTGCTTGTACAGCATCACGATGATTGACCACTATGGTATAAATACTGTTCTCAATTTTGACTTTGTTTTCTTCTATCAATTCAACTTGACTTTGAGGAAGCTTTTTCTCTTCCTCTTTTTTTACCTCCTCTTCAGGAGTTGCAAGCGTCTCTAATGTTGTATCTAACTGCTCTTTTATACTATCTTTTTTCTTCTTTTGCTCACTCACGTTATCGCCTCATTTACTATATGAAATTGGAAAATGCTTCTCTAAATATTGACCTACGACATCCCTTAGAAAGTGAGGAAAAAGCAACTCACTTTCGCCTTTCTTTTCAATCAGAGGAAAGAAGGAAACATAGCGGTAATGATCGACTGTCACAAATTCAATGTTATCGTTATCTTTGATGACTGTTCCATTATAGTAGATAACTCCCATTTTGACATCAACTTTAATTCCTTTGTAACAGAGTTCACCAAATACCTTTCCTCTAAATCCCATTCCCATCACTGTTTTAATTCTTAATTCGTCGCGTTGGTCTTCCATATCGAAAACCATCCGACAAAAGTCTTTACCTAACATTTTACACCTTATTAAGCGCATCGGGTGAGGTAACATCCTGTGGAGATCGGCTTTTGTAACTACTCCTTTAGCAAGAGAGTCTAAAAATAAACCAGCATTCAATAATCCAATATCAATACTAACAAATTCTGTAATGGCTTCAAGCCCTAATTGGACAAGATTGGTTGAATGGTACCAATCGGACTGACATTCAATTGGCATGTCAGCTACAACTTGACTGGTTAATTGCTGAATCCCCTTCTTGTAAAGACGATTAATCTCACTTTGATCCAAAGACCATTCTGCTAAGTCATTACAATGAATAAGTTCCGTCTTTTTATCAATAACGTCATGATTAGGAGATACAGTCACAACACTGTGACCAATATAAGCGCCCCATTTACCTCCTCCAGTTAACAGACAGTTGTCAATTAATTTCCCTTCTGATAAAACATGATGAGTATGGGCTCCTAAAATCAAATCAATGTCTTGATACATTTCAGCCATATGTTCATCTTCAATAATTCCCATATGAGACAAGAGAATAATCATGTCTACTTGGGGAGCCAGCTCTTGTAATAACAGTGGTAGCACTTCAAACGATTCTTTAGGCTGCCAGCCATTAGGTAAATAACTGAGATACAATGGTGCTGTTATACCAACAAGACCGATTCTAAAACCCTCTGGTGTAGATAAAATGAGACTTTCTTGTGCCCAATCAGGTTGCTTACTATCTTCAAGATCAACTAAATTAGCTAACAAAACCGGAAAATTAGCATCCTCATAAAGCCGGTTTAAAACGTCTTTTGTATTACCAATGCCTTCGTTATTCCCTATGGTCACAGCATCAAAGCCAATTTGATTCATTAATTCAATATTAGCCTTACCATTTGTTGTTTCGGTTAAGGGATGAACTCGGTCAAGAAAATCACCAATATCGAAGATAAAAACAGTCTCTCCATTAGCCTGATGCTCTTCCTTTTTCTGGCGAAGAAATCGTCTTATTTTTGGCCAGTTCTCAAAATGAGAATGCAGGTCATTGATATGGTAGATATGAATCTGTTGATTCCCATTAGTGAACACTCGCTAACGCCCCATTCGTTTAAGTTAAACTTTAAAGGTTTATAACTTCCATTTTACCATATAATTTAAAAACCTCAGGCAATCCACCTGAGGTTTTTAAAAAATTATTTATTCTTATTTAGAGTTTCTGCATGAATGCCTACTTTTTTTACAAGTTCGACATATTGCTCTAATTCACTTGGTTCAAGCGCTTGGAAGATCTTTTCAATATCTTTCTCATTCAATGGAAAAATTTCATCCATTAATTTGCGACCATCTTCTGTAATAGAAGTAAAAATAACGCGGCGATCTGTTTCACACGGTTTTCTAGACACCAAGCCTTTTGATTCTAGTTTATCAATCACATAGGTTAAACTGCTACTTGCTAGCAATATTTTTTTTCCAATATTTTGTATCGGTTGCTCACCTTTATGGTATAATAACTCAAGTACACCAAATTCAGAAGGATTTAAACCAAAGTTAGAGATACTACGTTTGATACTTTCTTGAACATGTTGGGACGACCGCATTAATACTGTTAATGCTTTCAAAGAATTAGTTGTACGATTCGACATATCGTTCCCTCCTATCTATGTCAATTATTTCGATTTCGAAATAATAATACCACCTTTTGTTTTGCTTGTCAAAAACAAACTTTAAAAAAATAAATAATAGCAGCTACCGAACACTTTAGTTCTATAGCTGCTATTTTAATGACTTTAGCTTGGATGAGCATACCGGATTGTTAAATCAAATCGACCATTTGCGCCAACACCCTTCATATTGTAATAAGTATTCATGTCGTTAGCGATTCCTGAATCTACCATAAAAACTGCATAAGATTGTCCATCAATAATAAATCGAGACCCTACACCAATTTCTTTAATATAAGCCCCTGCTGTTCCCATTCTTTCAATCAAATAGTGAGATGGGTCATCAGACCAACGGTAAACATCGTTATCTGCAGGAACTTGCCCCGATCCCGAGAACCAGCTAAACTCAAAGTGACGGCCATTAAAATTGAAGCCGCTCGTTGTTTGTTGAACAACTGGCTGAGGTGCTGAAACATATTGTGTAGAATCTGTTTCTACTTCATCTTCATAAACGTCATTTGAGCACGTTTACGCAACAATTATTCGTGTATATTTTAGGGACTGGTGTTATTTGAACTGCCCCCTGTCAAGTAGACAGGTAAAAAAACAAAGTATTTTAGACCATGCATGTAAAAATGTGTGGTCTTTTTTTGTAGCGTTTATGTAATCATTTGTAGAATCTTCTCTTCCGTAGGAATTGCTAATCCCATATCCAAAGTAACGCGTTCATTGTTGAAGAACGCGATGTATGCCTTGATTTTCCGGTCTAAGTACGCTGGTCTGTCAAACGTATCCAGGTTAAACATCTCCACCTTGAGGGTACCCCAAAAGCCTTCCATAGGGCCGTTGTCAATACATTTCGAGACGCGTGACATACTATGGATTATCTGGTGATCTTTAATCATCTTGTTAAAGGCATGGGAGGTGTACTGGGAACCGCGGTCGCTATGAATCAGTGTGGTTTCAGGCTTTACATCACCCAAAATCTGCTTTAGTGTATCCAGTACTAACGGGTTGTCATTGCGGTGACTGGTTTTATAAGCCACGATTTTCTTTGACCCGAGGTCATAAATAGCGCTCAGGTAACGTTTTGTCCCATTGGTCAACCGGAATTCCGTGACATCCGTCAATAACTTTTCCATGGGTCTTTCTGCGTGGAAATCACGGTTTAAGATGTTTTCAGCCACATGTGCGGCTTTGTGTGGCACGTAGTTCCTTCT
Organism: Jeotgalibaca sp. PTS2502; assembly: GCF_001975685.1. Taxonomy (NCBI): domain Bacteria; kingdom Bacillati; phylum Bacillota; class Bacilli; order Lactobacillales; family Carnobacteriaceae; genus Jeotgalibaca; species Jeotgalibaca sp. PTS2502. The sequence goes on along the minus strand of NZ_CP019433.1, from coordinate 478,203 downwards.
TTTGCGACGGATGACGGCTGTGATCCCCATGATTCTCATGAGGCGGTGTACACACTTATGATTCACTTTCGCTCTTCTAAAAAAGTTGAGAAAGATGGTCATTCTTCGGTAGCCGTAAATCCCACCGAATGCCTCGTGGATTCCTTTGATCGCCCGCATCAGTTTCAGGCGTTTTAATTCTGTTTCTGAGGGTTCCCGTTTTAACCACTTATAGTAGCTGGATTTGGCGATACCCAGTATGTCACAAAGATGGATAACGGGATATTTATGCTTTAATTCTTCAATAGTTAAATATTCCACTTCTTGTCTAACCCCTGTGATTTGTGATTCCCAGCGATTTTTCGGCGCTTTTTTAACGCATCGTTCTCCATTTCTAGCCATTTATTCTGGGCTTTGAGTGTCTCTACTTCTGCGTTTAAACGTTCTTCCGTTGTTTGAATTTCCGTGGGCTTCCCGCGGCCCCGGTTGTCTTCCAGACCTATCGGTCCATGCTTTTTGTATTTATTCACCCAGGAATAAATGTTACTGTAACTTACATGGTTTTTCTCCGCTGCTTCCAGATAAGTCAGGCGATTGGCTATGTAATCTTCTACGATTTTTAATTTTTCTTCATATGATTTTTTAACACCCGTCATGTTGTACACCTCAGATTTCGGAGAATATGTCTCATTCTCTTTTCCTTCAGTATATCGAATTACCCATTTGTTTACCGTTGTTTTAGATGGAATGTTATATTTAGCGGCTAAGTATGAAAAGCCGTAACCCGTCTGTAGGTATTCAGCTACAATTTTCTGCTTGAATTCTTTCGAGTAACTGCGGTAATTCTTCTGGGAGCAGATCCCTTCCATGCCATGGTCCTGGTACCGATGGACATAATTCATAAAAGTGGTATCAGATAGTTTGAGATGGTGCTGATCAACAAGCGTTCGATAAGAAACACCCCTTAGGTGTAAATCAATTAAATGTAACAGTTCTGGATCGGTATGTTTTCTAGTCATAGAAAAAAACCCCCTTCAAAGTAGTTTGTTTTTTTCAGTGTCTACTTTGAAGGGAGCTTATCAATTTCCTAGCCTCTTTTGTTTAATTTAAAACACTAATCATCGCATTTAGTTGATAACCTTTACCTTCTCTTCGTGCTGAATGAAGATGGTCACTTGAAAATGTGGATTCGCGGCATACATCCAATTGCTCGTCTCTGATACCAGCTCGTTTTAAAATAGATAGATTAGCATCAGTCATACTTAAACGGAACTTATCACCGTCTTCTGTAAAGAAGCTATCACGGTCGGGAAATGATTCAAACGCATCATAAACCTCTTTACCTACTTGATAGTGAGCCTGTCCAATTGATGGACCGACATAAATCAGCAAGTCTTCTCGCTTACAACCAAATTTATCTTCCATTATTTGGATAGCAGATAAGGATATCTGTTGAACAGTTCCACGCCACCCTGAATGGACACTTGTTTGAACTTTTTTGACAGGGTCAAAGATTAATAGTGGTGTACAATCCGCAAATTTCACTAAGAGTGCCACACCCTTTTTATCTGTCATTAATCCATCTGTATCCTGAAAAGCTTTTCCAATAACAAAGGGTTCACCATTTATACCATCTACATAACGAACATTCGCACTATGACTTTGGTGCCCTGTATAGAGTTGGTTAATGGATAGATGATGATGAGCTAACGCTCGTTCAAGTTCTTTCTTAATATTTCCCCCTACTGTTTGATAGCGGAAGTTATAATCAGAACCTGTAATAAAATGTGTTAAACCATGCTTGGCTAATAATTCGGAATGCATAAAATCACCCTTACTGTTATTTAAACTTAGCGTGCTCCACCGCCGCCACCTCCACCAGCGCCGCCTCCGCCGCCGATTGAAGTTGAACCGCCACCACCATAGTCAGCTGATTGACTGGAGTGGAAGCCACCGCTTGATAAGCCTTGTGACCAAGATTGATTAAATCCTCTTGTCCCATACCAATAACAATAATAATGATCGTAACTGTCATGATTATACGACTCTGATGGTTTGGGAACAAAGTTTTTGAATTCTTTAGTCAGCTCATCATTCTTATTATACAAACTATTCCAAATTAAGTAATCGTCCATTGATACATTCACCTGTTCCAACTTATCTAACTTAGTTTGACTTAAGTAGTTGTAGAATTGAATCAATTGATCAAATAATAGATCACCTTCTGGACTAGCAATTGCAATAGGTATCCGTGACCTACCTGCTTGAACTTCATCAAATTGAATGAGAGACTGTTCTTCAAGATAATGCATCGAATAGTCAGTTAAGAAGTCCGCAAAGGTTTCTACATCGCTAGCATTATCATTTGCCCATCTTTGAATAGCTGTATCTCTAACTAAACCGGTTTGATCTGCAGCTTCTAATAACATTAGCCACATACCTGTTTCGTAACGTTCTTTAGATGGATCTGCCATAATGTCATCAACGAATGATGCAAAACTACGACCTTCTTTTTTTCGAGCTTCTTCAAAATCGTGTATAACAATATCCGTTTTTACTTTATCTTTAAACACACTTTTTTCCTCACGAGTAACCATATCAATTTTACCCTCTATTACCCACTCTAGTAAAAAGACTGAAAAATAATTTTCAAAATAACCTGTTGCAAACTGATTAAGTAAATACGCCAGCCCAGGATAATCACGGTCTTCGAACGGAACCTTATCATAAAGAAGGCCGCTATTTTTCTGAATACGTTTTGAACCAGATAGCATATCTCCTGCTTCTTCTTTTATTTTTTTCACTTTAAAGATATGTCTAAAAATGACACCTATCGTTATCGCACCACCCGCCAACATGGTTCCTATTATTCCAAATGCAATTTTATCATTGCTCTGACTCATATTTTCGACATTATATGCTGAACCTTCCTTTGCCATTTCTTCTTGCTCAGCTATTGTCATCGCTTCTGTCACTTGTGGATTAAACATCCCATCTTGAAATTGTAAAAGAACAATGGCATTTTGTCGGTTGCCGACTTGCTCATTGGCTAACCAAACAATCTTGCCATTTTCAATCGTCATATCGCCATTAAAACCAAATCCCCATAGCTTCGTATTTTCTTGACTAAATGGTTGCGGTCCGGACAATTCAATGACTAATTGCTCGGCTGGAATATCAGAAAACGTATCAAAGTTCCAAAGTAAAGATTGACCATCTTCTAACTGTCTGACAACATCTGATAGACTATAATGCACCTCATAGTTATTTTGACCGTAGTCACCAATTCCCCATACGAGTTCTAAGCCATCTGATGTTTCGATGATACCGTATTGTTCACTTTTTTCAGCTTGTGAATCTGAAGAGTCCCAGTCATTATTCTCATCAAATCCTGTTACATAAAAATCAAGCAATTCTGATTCCTGTAAATTATCCATCACGATATAAAGTTCCGTACCTTCGTCCATATCGGTTTGTCGATACTCAGTAACATCCACCGAACCATCTTCATTTAACTGAATATCAATACGTAAATCTAACAAACGATTTTCTGCCGATGCTTCTGCTGTTGACATCATATTCAGCATAAACGCTGAAAAGAGAATAAGCAGACACTGCCATTTTTTATCCATTTTGCCACCTACTTTTCACTATTGATTAGAAATATGGTTGATATAACTATTATACGTTAAAATTGAGCCGGTAGGGAAATCCTGTGAGACATTTTCAAAGGGCACGTAGGCATATTGGATGATATCTGTTCCAGATACAAAGAAATAAACAGCATTCAGTCCTGTGTGTTGCTGACCTTCAACTTCTTGACCCGGCACCATAATTTGACGAAGTAGTTCACCGTTAACCATACTTTCTGCAATCGTTAAAATTTGAGCGTTCGTTTGTTTCAATTCATCAACAGTATATAAGTTACCTAATACTTCGTAGGGCTGTGCTTGGTCAATATATAATTGATAAAGCCCAGGAGTCACCGATGAAAAAACAAGCGAATCGTTAATAAAATAAAAACTCAGTTCCGCTAAGAAAGAAGATACTTCGCTATATTCTCCGCCTTCTATATCAGGATAACGATAGAGAATAATTTTTTCATTTTCACTAATAACGGTTTCTACTTTCTCAATACTGCCATCTAACATATCATCGATTTCAGCGCTGGTGCTTCCTGTTGTTGTGCCATCATCCAATTTATATGCTGCTGTAATGCGGCTATAATCTAACCAAGCTTGATAGCCATACTCATTTAAAAATGTTGTCTCGTCAACCAACAAGTCGAAAATATGAGTGTCAGATTCAGAAATGACAGGTTCATCAGAACTTGACTCTACCGATGATAACTCACTCACACTCTCTTCAAATGAAACTTGTGAGCTCTGTGCAGTCTCCTCTTCTGCACCTTTAGAGCCACACCCTGCTAGCAAACTGATACAAGCCAGTAAAAGCAATCGATTTTTCATAACCCTTTTCTCCTTTAAAACTATGTTAACTTAACTTTACCAGTAATCGAAAAAAAGAGTTAACGATATCCATATATTAAGCGACAAAAAAACCGAGAGCGTACAGTGTACGATCTCGGTTCGTTTATCTTATTGATTCCAAACGTCTTCTAATTGTGGAATAGAATTTTGGATTAATTCATCAATATCTTTATCAGTATTAACTAAGATATTTTCCATAATTGCGCGCATTTCGTTGTATGCTGGATCAGCATTTTCTTCAACTGGAATAGCGAACAATTCTTTTGTTGCTTCTGACAAATGAGCAGGTACTTTTGTTTCTGTTGAATTTTTGTATTCATCGCTGTTTACAACTGATTCAAGAATTGGCATGTAACCTGTCATGTTTGCCCAATACAATTGATTTTCAGCTTCAGCCAAGAACTTCATATAAGTAAATGCTGCTGTACGTTCCTCTGCAGTTGCGCTGTTGAACATGTAAATGTCTGTTCCTTGTTGCAAGTTAATTGCTTCTGGACGAGCTGCTACGTCATAATCAAATTTGCCTTCTGTATCTGCTTTAACATATCCTTCACCAGCAATTGAGCCGATAAACATTGCAACTTGTTCGTTTGCAAACGGACCTGACATATAACCATCAGACCCAGCAATACGGAAGTAGCCATCACGAACACCATCTGCATAGTAGTTAATCACTTCTTTAGACTCTTCACTGTCTAAGGCAATGTCTTTATTAAATGAAACACCTTTATTTTTCATACCAATCGCATAGTAGTTATTTAATGAGTCGAATCCAACCCCAACAACTGAACCATTTGATTTGTCATAGATTGTTTGAGATGCTTCTTTTAATTCATCGAAGTTCGTTGGTACATCAACACCGTATTCTTCTAACATATCAACGTTGTAGAACAACATTTCTGTTGATTTGTTGAAAGGAATACCATATAGCGTGTCATTGATTGTTGCACCTTCTAATAACGATGGGATAATTTCTTCTTGGTCTCCCCAACCAATTGTTGCATCATCCATATACGGCTGTAAATCTACAAGCATCTCATCTTGTGCTGCATTCCAAAGCCAACCTGGGTATGCTTGAGTAATTGTAGGTAGATCTTTAGGAGATGGCAAAGTCGAATTAATTTTCGCTTGCATATCACCGTACGATGATTGGTTTTGCAATTCGATTTTAATATTTTCGTTTTCAGCCATAAAGTCATCTGTTAATTTAATTAATGCTTCTTCTTGCGCATTGTTCATTGCATGCCAAAATGTTACAGTTGTCTCCTCTGGCAACTCTGTTACGATTTCATCGTTGTTTGCTGTTTCTTCTCCATTGCTTCCTCCACATGCACCAAGCACTAGAGCTGTTGTTGCTAAAAACAGTTTTGTTGCCAATTTATTGATCTTCATCTGTATACTCTCCCCTTAATCTTATCTCTATTATAAAATAATTTGATCGCCGCGGTTCGGCAGAATTCTGTCACCATACGGATTTTCCAGTTTTTCTGGTTTTAACGTATGGATAGGAACCAATAGCTTTGGTTCAATCATTTGAATGATTGCGTTTAAATCATCTTCAAAAGCATGTCCTGTTAATGAAAGACGAACAAATTCTACATTTGCTTCTTCCAAAGTGTTTAAGAACACGGCATATTGAGGATCGTAATCACCCAATGGCTGCGCGTCACTATGAACGTATAGGCCTCCTCCTTGTAAGTTTTCAAATTTATTAACGACTTGCCACAAATACTCTGTCTCATCGTTAATTAAAACTTCGTAAGGTAATTCAAGCGATGGATCCAATGCTTGAATGATTGTGCTATCTTCCGCATAGTAATAGCGGACATTTATATCGCGTACTTCTTTGAGTAAGGCAGCCATATTAGCTTCCAACACAACTGTACGTGGCGAGAATTCAATTAATTTAATAAAGCGTAGGATATTAGCTGGATAACCATTAAATGTTATCTGGCGTTTTGGATAATCAGTCATCAATTGAACAAATTTTTGAATAAGCTCCTGTTCAGTTGATACTTTAATCTGTTTAGGATCTGGTTCGCGTTCTGGGAAGCTGATGCTAACACCTTCCATCATCAATAGATCCGTATGTTTCGCTAGCTTGCAGAACGTTTCTGTCTTGTCTCTATCGTAGCCATGCAAGCGTAGATCGCCTGAATAAACAATGAATTGATCAGGTGTACGAATAAGCAATGCAGCAGCACCATAAGCATCATGGTCAACAGCGACAATTTCAATACTAATGTCACCAATTTGGATAACGTCATGATTATTAAGACCAATCATCTCACGCGTAAAACCTTTTTCTTCAAATGGCGACGGAATTAAAAAATCACCATTGCGGTTTAATGAATTCAAAATTGCCTTTGTTTCCTTCATTGTATATAACGGAACACTCGGATCAAGGTAATTAATCATCTTAGAATGATCGAGATGGGCATGCGATAAGAAAACAGCCGTATGAGCATATTCTTTTTCATCTTCGCCCTTATAGACATAGCCTAATCGGTCGTCATATAAACCTTTCAATTCAGGTACTAAGCGATTGTTCAGAAGTGTTTCTAAACTTTCCTCAGTTAGACCTAACTCTGGACGATATTCCGTTCCAAAGTCAAAGAAAATATGTGAATCTTTATAGGACACTTCGATTACCGTTCCCCCAATGGTCAAAATCCCACTGTGAAAGCTAACCGTTGTTTTATCCTTTGATACCATTTTTCGCCACTCCTTGCATAATTTCTTTTCTGAAAATTAAATAAATAATCAAGATTGGAATGACTGTTAAGGTCGCTGCAGCCATTTGCAAGTGCACAGCACTTCCACTTTCAGTTGTAAAGGCAGACAGTCCGTTATTCAATAGTCGGAATTTTTTCTCGTTGGTTACGAGTAACGGCCACAAGAATGAGTTCCAGCTTGAAATAAAGGTTAAAATCCCAACCGTCACTAAGGCTGGTTTCGACATTGGTACTAATATGCGAGTGATGTACTCAATATCAGATGCGCCATCAATTTTAGCTGCTTTGTAGAAGGTACTCGAGATACTTTGCAAGTAGCCGTATAAATAGTAAATATAGAAAATACTCGTTAAGAACGGAATGATTAATGCAGAATAGGAGTTCAATAATCCCATTCTAGAAATAGTATTGTAGTTTGTAAAAATAATGGATTCATAAGGAACCATTAGTAATGAAATCATGATTCCCATTACAACTTTTTTGAATTTAAACTTTAAACTAGTTAGGGCAAACGCCGCCAGAATAGATGTGAAGACTGTTGCGACAGTCGTCACTGATGAAACAAAAACTGTATTGAAGAAATAGCGAACAAAAGGTGCCGTTTCAAATACTTCTAAGTAGTTTCCCCACTGGAAGGTTTCTGGAATAATGGTTGGCGGAATACTTGTTGCTTCACTATAAGTCATTAAGCCAGCTAGCATCATGTAAATAAATGGAAAGACGGTAATGACTGCCATGATAGCTAAGAATGTCATTGATATAACTGTTGCGACATGTTTCATGCTTATCTCCCCACTCTCTTTAATAGTTGATTCTGAATAAACGTCACTAATAAAATAAGCAGGAATAAGATAACCGTTGCCGCCATAGCTAAACCAGGACGACCTGCAATATGGAATTTATCATAAATATAGAAGACAGCCGTTGTTGCACTTTTAGCAATCCCAGGTTGTCCATTAAATAAAGCATAAACTTGCGTATATACTTTAAATGATGAAATCAAGTTTACCGTTAATAAGAAGGTAATGGTCGGAACGAGTTGCGGGAAGGTAATGCGTCTGAAAATCTCCCAATTATCAGCACCAAACATCTTCGCAATTTTATAGTGCTCTTCATCAATATTACGTAGGCCTGCTAGTAGAATAATGATATTGAAGGCTAAACTCGTCCAAACACCAAAAATAATTAAGGTTGGCATGCTAAGACTAACATCATCTAGCCAATTCAAACCGGAGATACCAAATAGTCCCAAAACATAATTGACAATCCCATATGACCCATTAAAGAAATAACGGAACACAATCCCGATGGCAATGGTACTTGTTACATATGGAAGAAAGAAGATTGTTTCAAAAAAAGATTTATGTTTTACTTTTTCAAAAATAATCCATGCCACAATCAGTGACAATAGTAAGCCAATTGGAACAACAGTAAAAGCGAACAGCCCCGTATTACCTAAAGCCCTGTAAAAAACAGGATCTGTTAAGACACGTTGATAGTTTTCTAAACCGGCGTACTGCGGATTAACCAATGTTCCTTTTTGGAAACTCATAAAAAACGAACGGAATAAGGGATAAATACTAAATAACATAATAACTGTTAAAGCTGGTAGAAGGAATAACCAAGCTTTAAGCTGATTTTCAGGATTATAGCCTCGTTTAAACATTAATAGATACGCTCTCCCGTCTTCTTGAAGATAAAGGCTTTCGAATAATTCAAATCAAATGTCACTGAAGTTCCTTCTTCTAATTCTTCTTCAATGCTAACAATTGATTTCATTCGATCTAAACCAAGTTGGAAGTTTAGAATTCTTTCTCTTCCGATTAATTCCACATTGGTTAGTTCTGTCGTAAAGAGACCTTCAGCCTCTGTTACCAATAGATCTTCTGGACGAATTCCCAATACATATTCACCATCAATTAATGTTTCTTTAAAACGACTAGCTGAAAATTGGCTAACTTGGAATTGGAACTGATCGTTTATGACCTGGCCATCTTTTACGGTTACTGGAAGTGTATTAATAATTGGATTTCCTATAAACTTCGCTACAAATAAGTTAGCTGGTTCTAAGTATAAGTTTTGAGGATCATCATTTTGCTGAATAACACCTTCATTTAGAAGAATAATCTTGTCACTGATTGAGAGAGCCTCTTCTTGGTCATGGGTTACGAATATCGTTGTAATTCCCACTTCCTTCACTAAACGTCTGATTTCTTCACGAATCTTCAATCGTAAACGAGCATCCAAGTTACTCAAGGGCTCATCTAACAATAATACCTCTGGATTTTGAACTAATGCACGCGTAATTGCTACACGTTGCTGTTGCCCACCCGACAGTGTGCCTGGCTTTTTGTTGTATAACTCTTCAATATTTGTTAATTTCATAAATTTTTCAGCAGTTACTTTTGCTTCTTCTTTAGAAATTTTCTTTTGTCCTACTGTTAATGGAAACATAATGTTTTCTAAAACCGTCATATGCGGATAAAGCGCATAGTTTTGGAAAACAAAACCGATGTTTCGATCTTTTGGTTCTGTTTTGACAACAGACTGGTCTGCAAAACGGATATCCCCGTCTGTTGGACTAAGTAAACCTGCGATTAGGTTCAATATCGTTGATTTCCCACAGCCACTCGGGCCTAGTAAGCAGACTAAATCACCTTTTTCTATCGTAAAATTAACAGACTTTAACGCTTCAAATCCATTATCGAAAACTTTCTTTAAATCGATAACTTCTATCATAGGACAGCCTCCATTATTTTCAATAATATATTTTAACAAATCCTTGTTTGGTAAATGAATATCATTACTTTTATTAAAAAACAGTTTTAAACAAGTGTTATAAAATAAGAATATCAAAGATGTAATTCTTATACCAGAATTATATTATTTGATTTTTCTAATAATCGGAAATAAAACGTTTTAATCGGACTTCTTATGTTTTATTGAATAAAAAAGAGCTGATTCGGCCAAATTCGTATCATTTTTTAGCACAAATTGAAACATCCCCTTATTAGCTGATTCGCCTTTAAGAGGATGTTTATTCTTAAGATAGAGCACCTGACAAATGTCGATTCGGTTTACTTCCTAGTTCACGGATGAGGCGCCCTTCACTATCGTAAAGGAAGCTTCTTGCTCGTTGGACATCTGCCATTGCTAAGACTAGTCGATCCCGAAACGGCTCTGCTAGCTCATCAAACAAGTAAAACTCTTCATCTATCATATATTTTGATCGTAAAGATTGAATTTCTCCAGCTTTTTTTAAACGATAAGAACGAGAGGGTAACTTTTCTGAAATCGTTCGTTTCTCAATCCGATACACATAATCATGATTCCCATAAGTAATTTCTAAAGCGCCCGAATTAGTGCGATTATAATTCACATTAGCATGCTTTTCTTTATGTAATTCCCACCACGCTTTAATGCCGTCAATCGCTTCTTCTTCAGTCAAATAGCTACCGTGTTCTTTTCGAATGTCGTTGTATCGCCCTTGCCAGTAGTTCGTATAAACGGTTTGTGTCATACAATCACTCCTTTTTTAATCTATCTTTAATTTATCAGAATCAGTAAGCGTTTTCAACTTTATAATATAAGAAAAGCGGACAAGTCCGCCTTGGCCTATGAAAAAATAGGACATTTGACCCTGAATTGTCAGGAGACTTCACGCTTCAGCGGGTTAGTCGAATGATATGCGTTAGCGAGCAGCGAAGCGCGCAATGGGGCAAATTTATCTTTTTTCACTAGGTCAGGACTTGGGAGCTAGACATTGATGGCTGAAACTATAAACCCCTAGTCTTTTTGCTTAGATTATTCCAGTTTTTGTTTTTCAAGTAATCAAGGTGATCCATTTGCCAAGTCATACCTAATTTGGTTTCAACGTTCGGTTTGTGATTGATTTTTAAAACGAGAGGATTCAATTCCCCCTTTAACGCTATGATGAGTTTATCATGCCCCCCTTTTTCGTATTGTTTGCTAAATGTTACTTCAAATTTTATCATAAGATTAATAAAAGGAGGCGACATCTTTATGGAATACCCACAGGATTTGCTTAATGAAGTCAACAAAAAAACGAAGTCATTTCAATTGGAAGGCTTCTTAGGAGGAAAAGGACCTCTTGATGCGGTCGCCATGTTAGTCGGTGAAGCTCCTGGTCAAACAGAACTTATTAGTCGCATCCCCTTTAGCGGTCAAGCGGGAAAAGAGTTGGATATGGAATTGAAACAGGTTAATCTCAGCCGCTCAGATATTTACATTACGAGTTCGGTGCGAAGTCGTCCGTTTAAAATAAAAAGTAAGGTTGATAAAACAGGAAAAATAATCAATAGTTATCCAAACCGTACTCCTACGAAAGCAGAAGTAAAAGCGTCAGCTCCCTTACTAGATTATGAAATTCAAACTATTCGACCAAAAATTATTGCGCCCATGGGCAACATTGCCCTCCAACGTCTTCTCGGAAATGCCTATACTATTTCAACTTATCATGGTCAATTATTAGAGAGCCCTATTTATAAGATTTCTGATGATCGTTCTCGCTATGAAAAAACTGAAGAGAGCTATTTAATTTTTCCTATCTATCACCCAGCCGCTGTTTTATATAAGCGCTCGTTAAAAGAGATTGTTACAACGGATTGGCAAACATTAGTTAAGCTAATTAGGGAACATACTGATAAAGAATAAATTCAACCCTGTGTTGCTGATTGTTATCATTTATTATATAATTACAACAATAAGAATAACAAATGATAACAGAGGTGACGAAATGGAGCATAAACAAGATCGTCTACTATCAACAAATGAGGTTGCTGAACGATTACATATTCATCCTAATACCGTTCGTAATATGTTACGTGATGGCCGTCTTCAGGCTATCAAAACACGTGGACGCACAGGGCAATATCGCTTTAGACAAAGTGATGTTGATTTGTTTTTAGAGTCTGAAGGTGAAGTCGAATTATTTGAACCTAGCTTCCCTGTTCCAGTTCCTACTGTTGAAGCTGTCATCGAGCAAATTGAACCCCTAGACTACTTAAGTAAATACACCAATCCCTTTCATATTTTTGGTAGTTACCTTGAGCCCCTTTCTCCTGAACGCTATAGCAAGGAATTAACGGGTAAAGCTGCTATTTGGGTAGAAGAAAGCTTACGTCAAGTTCAACTTCATTTAAGTGAATATGGTTTTGCTACGGAAATGATGAAGCAACTAGGTGTCGGTGTGTCTTTGAAAAAAGATCGTTTAGGCAAATGGTTTATAACCTGTACCCTTATTTTTAAAGACAACGGCGGTATCTATATCCTTGATGGAACCCTACAACAATTCCATCCAGAATTAGATAAAGGCCTCGTTCTTATCGATTGGGCAGACCGAGACAGCTACTATATTGGTTTAAAAGCCATTACACAGGATAGCTTCCACCAAGCGATGCGCGATTCTAGCGGTAGAGTCTTTAAGGAATTGGTGAAGGATATTAAACGGCAGTAAAAATGAGTGCAACCTTTTAACATAGGTTGCACTCATTTTTTTATCTTTGCTGCAAAGGTAAAATTTCCTCATTCATAATATCGTTTAATTCTTTTCGAACATTCTTCCAATAACGTAATTTAGGTACTGGGTCTTCTGCTGATAATTTATACCCTTCATAATCAGATGATTGTTTAAGTTCACTTTCTCCGCTTTGTTTCTCTTTTTTAGGATTATAGTTTGCCACTACATAACTAAGATCTTCTTCTTTTACGTGCCATTTTTTCGAGAAGCCATGTACGACATTTTCCCTTGTCTTTTCAACTCTATCTTGGAGTATATAAGAAATATTTTGATCACGATATCTTTCTGGCTCTTGTAAAATATCATTCCAAAGATTTCTCATTAACAATGAGAGTTTTGGATTTGTTTGTGATAGTTCATCTAAGTATTTATTAACTTCTTGGGTTGCTTTACCATCTTCCTTAGCAAGCAATTCATATTCATCATCACCACTAGGTACAAACGCTTGGATTAACATCAAAATATACTCATAATTTATCTCTTCTGTTTTTATTGACTTTAATTCATATTCAATATCTATTTCAATAATTTCAGCATCAACGGGTTCTGTTCTTATTTTTTCAATTGCATTTACATACTTGCCACTTAACTCTTCTATTTTTGACATCTTTATAGGGAATATTGTACCTAGCTGATCTTCTTCAAAATTAGAATAAACTTGAACTGCTGTAAATGTCCGATCTAATGTTTGGAAAGCCTTCACAAAACGTTTCAAAGCTATCTTATTTAAATTGTCTATCTCAAATGGATCGGTCACAATTTCTTCGATCTCATTAATAGCATTAATAAACCGATTTCTTGCTTCCTCCCAGGTTGGCGCTAAAACGTCATTCTCTCCTCCATTTGAATAAAGTATCAATGCTTCTTTCACACGTTCTTCAAATGTTTTAGGTGTTTGAAACGTGACTACTTGTCCATATTTTTTATACTTATTAATTAAGCGATTTGTTCTTGAAAAAGCCTGTATTAAGTCGTGTGGCTTCATCGGTTGTCGATCAATAAATAAAGTTGACAAACTTGGCGCATCAAAGCCTGTTAATAATCGGTCAACTACAATTACTAAATCAAGCTGTTCTGAACGAACTTTATATCTTTCCTTCTTGCGAGCTAATCGCTCATTTACATTACCGTTATATGCGCGTAGTGTTTCCATAGAAAAATTAGTATCAAATTCTTCATTATAATCTCTAATTGATTCTTTCATCTTTTCTTGATTCGTAATCGATGCTTCTTCGTTTTCAGATATTGAATAAGTGATGGCTACTTTAGGGAAATCCGGCAGCCTTTTTTTAGTCTGCTCGCTAATGGTAACGGATGTTTTTCCTGCTTTCACTTTTTTAAATAAGTCATAATATCTCTGTGCTTGGGCAATCGATGATGTCGTTAAAATTGCACTAAATGTTTCTCCTGAGCCTTGAATGTTGAACCCTAATTTTTTACGTGATTTATTGATAATTGAGTTAATAACTTCAAGCATATGCTGCTCATTTTCATAAATACTGTTAGGCAAGCGTACTTCTTTCTCTTCTAGATCCATCATGCTAACATGTTCTTCACTTTTTCCTTCTATTGTACTGATAATCCTATCAAGCTCATCTTCTGAAAAAGTTGATTTGTACTCTACTTGAAAGCCTAATACTGCGCTGTCATGTATCGCTTCTTTTACGGTATATTCATGCAACTTTTCTCCATAAAGTTGAGCTGTAGTTCGAGCTAAGTTACCAACTTCTTTTTTAGCATTTTCTTTAAATATCGGTGTTCCTGTAAAACCATACCACAACGAATGGATAAAGAATTCTTCAATTTCTTGCTTTTTCATTGCGCTTACTGCACGATGGCATTCATCAACAACAAATGCAATTTTACGTTGCGTTAATTTTTCATAGCGCTTTGTTCCCTCTTGCTTAGCAAATCTCTTCATCACATGATTTAACTTTTGAATAGTCGTGATGATAAGCGTTCTATCATCTGATAATAGTTTTTTTATGAGGTCGTTAACATTATCTGTTTCATTAATTTCAATGACGTCATTTTTAGAATATGACGTAAATGAGGCAGTTGTCTGTTGGTCTAAGTCTACCCTATCAACAATAAAAATGGTTTTATCTATTGATGGGATTTGTAATAAGTTTCTAGCTACCTTATAGGATGTCAGTGTCTTTCCTGATCCTGTAGTATGCCAAACATATCCAGACTTCATCTCTCCAGATGCTTTCTTTACAGCCTCTATTGCATGAATTTGATATGGCCTTAAAACAATTAAATTCTTTTTATCATAGTCAATAACTGTATACTGTGTCACCATTTTATGCGCCATTGGGATAGATAACACATCCTCAGCAAACTCTAAATAATCTGTTACTGGATGATTACCCCCATCAACCCATTTAGTTAAAAACTGCTCGTTTAGCTTTGTACTAGCCGAAATATATCGTGTATCCGACCCATTTGTAACTACAAACATTTGAAGAGTAGAATAAATCCCAGTAAATTTAGCTTCTTTTATATATTTTTGTATTTGTCTAAACGCATCCATATAAGGATGGTTTCTATTCTTCAACTCTATATGAATCATTGGCAAACCATTGATTAATAGCGTAACATCGAATCTTCTATTTAAATCTTCAAATGATCGTTTATCTGATTTAAACTGATTAATAACCTCGTAAGATGATATTCCACCTGCAACATCTTGCCGATTAATGACTCTTAATCGAATTATTCCTAGACTAGCATCTTCACGTTGGACTTCAACTTTTGCGATGCCATTCTCTCCAGTTAACCACTCAGCAGCTTTATAAAAGCTAGAAAAATTCAACTGGTTTTTTATTTGATAAAATTCCTGTTCAGTAAGAGGTCTATCTTTTAAAATATCTTTATTATTATTTTCTAGTTTTTGGCGGAAATTCTCCCATAAATCTTCTTCAGTACGTAAGTCTTCTCGATAGGTCCACTGAGAATCACCATTTATAAGCTTATTAATTAATGTATCTTCTAATACTTGCTCAGGCGTCATTTTAAGCAACTAAAATCCCCCTCTTCTACTTATAGTCTATTAAAATAAGTATATCATTTTAGTTATGAATTTAGTGAAGAAAGTTACAAAATCATTTTGTTTTTCCTTGGGAACAGCGTAAGTTTAGCCAAATAGTAAACAGATTAAATAAAAGCTCTGATTCAGTTAATCTCCCAAAAATTGAATTTGAAGATATTATTGCTGGGGAAGGTAGATTGAACAAAGATATAAGTTCAAAATTCGATAATAGAAAAGGTATACTATTTGAACCAAATAATATCCTTTACGGAAAACTTCGTCCTTATCTAAAAAATTGGTTATTCACTGATTTTAAAGGTATTGCACTAGGGGACTTTTGGGTTTTTGAAGCAAAAAATTCAAGTCCAAATTTTTGCTATTATTTAATCCAAACTGATAAATATCAAAAAGTTGCTAACGATACTTCAGGAACGAAAATGCCCCGTTCAGACTGGAGATCTGTTTCTAAGACAGATTTTTATATTCCATATATGTCTGAACAAGAGCGTATTGGAAATTTCTTTAAATATCTTGATAACACTATCGCCCTTCATCAGCGTAAGTTAAAACAATTAGAACTACTTAAACGAGCATTATTACAGAAATCATTTCCGAAAACAGGTGAGACCGTTCCTGAATTACGATTTACAAACTTTAATGAATCTTGGGAACAGCGTAAGTTATCTGATGTTAGTCAAATTACTATGGGACAATCCCCAAATGGAGAAAATTATACAGAAAATTCTGATGATCACATCTTAGTTCAAGGTAATGCTGATATGAAAAATGGTCGCGTTTCCCCTAGAATATGGACTACACAAATAACGAAAACAGCAGAACCTAATGATATTATTTTAAGTGTGAGAGCGCCTGTTGGAGATGTTGGTAAGACTGATTATAATGTTGTTTTAGGACGTGGAGTCGCCGGTATTAGAGGCAATGATTTTATTTATCAAAGCTTAATTAAAATGAAAGATATTGGATTTTGGACACGTTTTAGTACTGGCTCAACTTTTGAATCTATTAATTCTACAGACTTAAAAGAAGCATTACTTTTAGTGCCTTTAGAAGAAGAACAATATAAAATTGCTGACTTCTTCAAGTCTTTAGACGATACTATCGTCCTTTATCAAATAAAAATAAATGGTTACCAACAATTTAAAAAATCTCTTCTAACAAAAATGTTTATCTGAAAAACCATCATATTCCCTTTCTACATTGAGGAATATGATGGTTTTTTAACTTAACCTAACATAGCTAAATGTCGTATTATTTTCTCATTATCTTGGTTCTCTAATTCTTGGATAATATGTAAGTAGGTTTCCTGAGTCGTAGACATACTGGAGTGTCCCAACCGTCTAGCGACACTGGCTATCGATACACCTGCAAATAATAACAATGAAGCATGTGTATGTCTTAAGCTGTGAAGGGTAATTATGGGAATACTGGCTTGTGTGCATAATGTATTCAAACGTTTGTTAATTGTAGAATTAAAGACTCTTGTTTCAACAAAGATGGGTTTGTCTTTTTCTAAATTTTTAACTAAATTTGAAAATTGCATTGTAATCTGCCAATCAATCGGTATTTTTCTTACTGAAGATTTGTTCTTAGTTGGTTGGAATGTACCAGCAGATGTTTTATAGTTCCATGTTTTATTAACTGTCAGATTTTGATTAAAAAAATCAAAATCTTCTGGTGTAAGTGCTAAAGCTTCAGAAAATCTAAGCCCAGTTTTTGCTATTAATAGTATAAACCAGTCCCAGTTTAATTCTTGTGTAAGGTTTAATTGTTTTATTAATGCTTGTAGTTCGAATTGATTTAAAAATTTCTGTCTCTTTTCTTTTGGTTCTTTTCCTTTAATAATTACTTTCCGTGTCGGGTTTGAAGCAATTAAACCCTCTTCAACAGCATCCAGAACCGCTCCTTTTATTTGATGGTGAAAATCCATAGTCGTTTGTTTCTCATGAGTAAGTGCATAATCATTTAGCAATGTTTGATATGTTGTTCGTGTCAACTCACATAATTTGAGATCAGGAGCCAGCTCTTGAATTTTCTTTTTTGTCATATAATATTTATTTAAAGTAATATCTCTAACCGCCCCAACCTTATATAATTCCACCCATCCCTCAAAATATATATGGAATAATTTACTTGATTCATTTTTCTTGTTCAATAAAAAAACCTCCTAATAGTATCTAGGTGTAAAACACCTAAACACATATTAGGAGAATAAGAGTAAATATAAAAATCAAATGAACATTTTTTGCAGGAGAGATTTTTTTATTTTTGTCAATTTTTTTATTTTATTTTGATTAAGAGTAATAATGCGATCGAATTGACTAAACAATTCTCCAATCTTCACCTGTTCAGTACTGTTTTTAGTATAATAGATTACCTCACTTTTAAGGATTGATAAATGTCTTTTATAACCTTGAGATTTAGGCTTAAAGCGCTCTAACATTGTATATAAGTATTTTCCGTTAAAATCTTCGCCACTTAAAATTTTTACTCCATCAGTGGCTATAAAGAAAGGTTTTGATGGTTTATATAAAGAAACCGTATGATCGCCAAATAATGTCACACCATCAAAATTTTGAAAAGGTACGCCATTTGCGTAACCAATAATAGGGTTATCTCCTTGCTGAACAATTTCATACCTGCCATTTTCAACAGATTCAGCCAAGTACTGACGGAAAGGGTGTATTTTAAGCACCTTTTCAAACTTCTCCTGTCCCAAAGGTTCATTAAAGCCCCTAAGCCTTAGTTCAGGAATGGTTTCACCCGCTTTGGGAAATAGCTTCTGTAATAATGCCTGTTTTATCAATTCTAATTGATTTGACTGACGCTGATGAAGAGTGATGAAGTGGTCGAAGTTACTAAAAATCTCACCTATCTTTCTTTCTTCATCAAAAGAAGGGAAGTATATTTTATAGTTTCCGAGCTGTGGTGAAGTCAATTGCGGAACACCAGTAGATTCCACTAGCACGCTATGATTGTTAATTGCATTCTCAAGGAAAACAACTTCATGTTCAGATTTAACTGCTAATAAACGAACTACTGGCGTAAAATTAACTTTTCTAGCTCGTGCATGCCCCACATCCCCACGACCCGTTACAGTTACAGCTGGAGCTTCGACACGATATTCTTCTTTGTAATATCCTACGATACCATCATTGGTTAATGCATTTGCTAATACTGGATACTTTCCTACATCAGATATTTTTTGTTTATCAATATCACCACCAGCAACTATAATTGACTCATCTCCCAACTTACGCTGTTCCCAATCGTCTTCAAACCCTTTAAATCTGATTTCTGGCGCTTTTTTAGTCACTGAAAGCACCACCTTTTGAATCGATACTTGTTAAAAAGTTAATAAAGTAGTCTAATTCTTCTTGTGCCTCAGGTGTTGCTGCTGTTAATTCTTGAGCCATTTTAGCAAGTTCTGCATTTGTCTCGGCAATTTGTCTATCAATATCAGCTAATTCTTTTGAAACTTCTTTTAAGGAGATTGGTTCCTCCTCTTCAAAAGTATCAACATAGCGAGGGATATTTAAATTGTAGTCATTCTCTACAATCTCTTCAAATGTTGCAAGATGGGCATACTTCTCTACATGACTTCTATTTTTATAAGTTTCTAGTATTTTCTGTATATGCTCTTCTTCTAGATTGTTTTGATTTTTAGCTTTAGTAAAGTCGTTTGATGCATCAATAAAAAGAACGTCTTTACTCTCTCTATTCTTTTTAAGAATAATAACAGTTGTTGGAATGCTTGTACTAAAGAAGATATTTGCTGGCAAACCTATAACTGTATCGATTGCGCCATTTTCTAATAAACTTTGACGAATCTTACCTTCAGCTGCTCCCCTAAATAAAACACCATGTGGTAGAACAATAGCCATAACACCCGTATCTTTTAAGTGATAATAGCCATGAAGTAAAAATGCAAAATCAGCTTTTGATTTTGGTGCTAAAACGCCATACATAGAGAAACGAGCATCATCCAAAAATCCTTTATCTGCAGACCACTTTGCACTATATGGCGGATTCATTAATACACCATCAAAGTTTGTTGGTTCTTCTGTTGGCCAGTCAGCATCCAATGTATCTGCATTATGTAAATGTTGATTAGCAACGTCTACTCCATGCAGAATCATATTCATACGAGCTAAATTATAGGTAGTCGTGTTTAATTCTTGTCCAAAATAATTTACCGTTCCTGGTTGGTTGGATAATTTTTTTACATTCAATAATAGTGAACCTGATCCCATCGTAGGGTCGTATACACTAAATCCTTTTTGATTCTCTTTTCCTAACAATACAATTTGTGTCATCAATGTTGAAACAGACTGTGGTGTATAGAATTCACCTGCTTTTTTACCAGAATCAGAGGCGAATTGACTAATTAAATATTCATAAGCATCGCCTAATGCATCACCTTGATGAGCAAGCTCAAGACTAGCTAGCTCTTTAATAACAGCTGATATGGTCTGATTTTGCTTTTGAGGAGTTGCACCTAATTTTTTAGAATATAAGTCCACGTCTTCAAAAAGATTTTCAAACAATTCATCGCTTTGTTCAATATTTCTAAACCCCTGAACAAGCTCTTCCAATTGGAATTTACCTTTATTAACTCTTTGAACAATAGCAGTAAAAGTCAATTCTGGTTCTAAAGCATATGAATAATCATATTTTAAAGTATCAATCAGATCGTCTTTATCTTCTGGGTCATTAAAGGCGTCTACATATACTTGTTGAGCCTCATCTAAATTATTAACCTCTTTTTCTAACAGGTCAGCCGCGTGATAAAGCATACGATCTGATAAATATTTATAAAAAATAAGTCCTAGTAGATAGTCCTTATACTCACCTGCTCCCATTTTTGAACGCAAAATATCAGCACTATTCCATAGCGCTTGATAAAGTGTTTTTGATTGTTGCTCCTGCATTATTATACCATGCTCCTTTAATTTCAATATGTTGTAGTTATATAACTTTCATTATAACTTACGCTGTGAACAAGCGAAAGTCTTCTAGCAAAACTTTCCTCTTTGTTCCCCTTTACAAATCGAACGTATGTTCTTATAATATGGGTAAAGGAGGATTGATGGTGATGTTCGATTATTCGTCTGAGAGGAGCGACGATATTTTGTGTATCGATGTGAAATCATTTTTCGCTTCTGTTGAGTGTGTGGATCGTGGTTATCATCCGCTAAGAGCTTTACTAGTCGTGATGAGTAATGCTGAAAACGATGGTGGCATTGTCTTAGCTGCCTCTCCCAAGTCTAAAGAAATTCTCGGAATTAACAATGTGACGCGCAAATACGATATACCGCCCCATCCTGATCTGATTGTTGTTCCACCTCGAATGACACGTTATATTGAGAAAAATAATGAGATTAACCAAATCTACCGTCATTTTGTCAGCGATGAAGATTTATATATTTACAGCATTGATGAGTCCTTTCTATCGATTCGCCCTAGTCTAGCATTATTCAAGGAAAAAACAGCTTACGATATGGCCCGAACGATTCAAAAACAGGTTTATCAGCAAACTGGCCTGTATGTCACCGTTGGGATTGGCGATAATATGTTACTAGCTAAGTTAGCGCTAGATATTGAGGCAAAGCATAACCGCGACTTTATTGCGGAATGGCGCTATCAAGATGTTCCCAATAAAATCTGGAAAATAAATGACTTGAGCGATATGTGGGGAATCGGCAGTCGAACAGCACTAAAGCTCAATAAAATGGGCATTCACACGGTTTACGACCTGGCTCATAGTGACTTTTATCAGTTAAAAGAAAAGATGGGTATCATTGGGGAGCAGTTGTTTGCCAACGCATGGGGAATTGATCGTAGCAATATTCGCGAGCGCTATAAGCCTCTGGAGAAAAGTTATGGTAATTCGCAAATTTTGCCCAAAGACTACCTTTACCGACATGAAATTAAACTTGTCATTCGTGAAATGGCTGAACAAGTTGCGGCTCGGATTCGTAGGCGACACTGCCAAACGGGATGTGTGAGTTTGTATGTTGGTTACTCTAAATATGAAATGGCAGAAGGTTTCTCTCGTCAACTCAAAATACCACCTACTTCTCATTCTAAAAAATTGGTTGCTTATTGTTTAGAACTGTTTGACAACTATTATGGTGGACAAGCGGTGAGGCGAATTGGAATTTCCTATTCTAAACTAAGCTATAGTTCTGATATTCAATTAGATCTATTTGAGGACCCAGAAAAGCAAATCGCCGAAGAACAACTCGATTATTTGGTAGATAAAATTAGAGAAAAGTATGGCTTTCAGTCACTTGTACACGCTAGCAGTTTACTGGATGGCGCAACTGCCATTCATCGAAGTAGCTTAGTTGGTGGCCATGCTGGCGGAATGGAGGGTATTCAGTGATGAGTAAGTATTTAAATGACCACTATCGCGATCGTGGTATGAAAAAATGGGCAGGATTTTACCTATCTGAACATTCGTTAGAGCAGGAAAAATATGCTGCAGCGCAGTTAAGCATCAATAGACAAAAACCACAAATGGATCTCTACGATATTGGTCAAGTTTTGGAAGAAGCGAGGCTCAAAAACAAGCAAGTCGCTATCCAACTGGAAGCAGTTGACAATGAAGGCAATTATTTTGATGATGTGGTTGGCTATCTTAAAGGCGCTGATGCTATGGGTATTTATATTAACCAAGAAAAAATCCATTTTGATGAAATCAGGCATGCCTGTTTAGTAGAGAGTCAAAAATGGAGCGCACTATAAGAAAAAGCGCCCAGCTAAGAAGTGATTTCTTAACTTGGCGCTTATTGGTTATTTACGAGCTTTTCTTACTTTTAATTGTTTACCTTTAATCGTTCTATCTTGCATTTCTGAAATGACGAAGCTTCCCTTGCCATTTAGAATTTCGATATAAGTCACATTTTCTTGAATGGTAATAATGCCAATATCGTCCGCATCCACACCCTTAATATTCGTCAGAGTCCCTACAAAGTCAATGGCACGTAATTTTTTCTTTTTTCCACCATTAAAATAAACTTTGGTAATGCCTTTGTTGAGGTCTTTGTTACGTGGAGCTTTTGGTGTCAGGCGACTTTGGCTTTTCGTTTCAAAGGCAGCTTGCATACGCGATACAAGGCGTTGGCTCGGCGGAAAGACTTCCGTCAGCTCATCCGTTTCGTCAAAGGCATAATCACGAACCGTTTGCCATTGGTAAGTGTCTTTGTCGGACACCATGGTTAGGGCTAGGCCTTTTCGACCGGCACGGCCTGTACGCCCTGTTCGATGAGTGAAGCTTTCTTTTTCAAAAGGAACATCATAGTTAATGACGTGTGTAACAGTATCTACGTCAATTCCTCGTGCAGCCACATCTGTCGCTACGAGGTAACGTAATTTCCCTAATCGGAAATCACTCATGACAGCTAGGCGATCATCTTGATCCATGCCACCATGTAATTTATCAACAGTTATGCCCTCTT
Source organism: Jeotgalibaca sp. PTS2502 (assembly GCF_001975685.1). Classification (NCBI taxonomy): domain Bacteria; kingdom Bacillati; phylum Bacillota; class Bacilli; order Lactobacillales; family Carnobacteriaceae; genus Jeotgalibaca; species Jeotgalibaca sp. PTS2502. Next base: position 454,945 of record NZ_CP019433.1, on the reverse strand, counting down.
TGCTTAAGAAGGTCACTAAGTCGTCAACGGCCCCTTTTGTATTACAAAAAATAATACTCGCATCAGGGTTTTCAATCGTTAGTAAATTAAGTAAGAGTTGTGGCTTATCCATGTCTCCCACTTTAATAAACGATTGCTGAATAGCTGGTTTTGTTTGCTTTGATTCTAATGACAATGCTAGACGGTCAGATTTCATATAGAACTCAGCTAATCGCTCTACTTCAGATGGCATGGTTGCTGAAAACAGCATGGTTTGGCGGTCGGTTGGTAAATAGTCAATAATCGCTTCTACTTGATCAATAAAGCCCATATTTAGCATTTCATCGGCTTCATCCAGTACAAGGCTGTTTACTTTATCAACTTTCAAAGTACCTTCTTGCAAGTGCTCAAGTAAACGCCCCGGTGTTCCAACAACAATATGACTCTTTTGTTTGAGCTCTGATTTTTGGATTTTAAAGGGAGACTTCCCAAAAACGGCTGTCACTTTAATACGTTTTAGGCGGCCGATGTTCGTTAGTTCTTCTTTAATTTGTAGCGCTAATTCACGTGTCGGTACAATAATTAAAGCTTGTGGCTTATTTTCTTCCCAGATAATTTGTTCGCATAGGGGAATACCAAAGGCAGCTGTTTTCCCACTACCAGTTTGTGACTGAGCCATAATATCTTTTTTAGTTAAGGCTGGTGCCAGCACTTCTTCTTGGACAGCTGTTGGTTTGCGGTAGCGCAAGCTAGCTAGAGCTGTCAGGATTTCATTGCTTAGACCGAATGATTCAAATGTTTTGTTTTCCATAATGTCCTACTTTCTTTTTCATCGCTGAATTAGTATAACAGTAACGTTCGAGAAAAAGAACACTTTTAATGATACTATCATGCGATTGCTTAATGGCTTTTCTAAAGGGTATAATGGAAGTAACGATAACGATTGAGCAAATAAAGGAGTGTTGGCATGTTTTTTCTAGTTGAATCATTCATCCCGATCATCTTTATCATGGTAATTGGCACTATTATTTTCCAAGCGGTCAGAGGCATCATAACATGGAATAGCAATAATCAGTCACCGATTCGGTCTGTGGAGGCGCGCGTCACGTCAAAACGGGCAGATATTAAGCGGCACAACAATGTTCATCATGGTCCAGGAGGCATCCATCACAATCATCCGTCGACTTCGACGACTTATTATGTGACCTTTCAATTCGACGGCAGCCAGCGCCTTGAATTTCGAATAAGTGGCAAAGAATACGGGCAATTAGCTGAGGGTGATAGCGGCAAATTATCTTATCAAGGTAGCAGGTACTTAGACTTTGAGCGGAGATAATAAAAACAAAGAGGTTCGAGCGCTTTTAATGGCTTGAACCTCTTTATTTTTGAGTAATCCAGAGGTTCGGGCGACTTTTAGCCTCTGAACCTCTTTATTTTTAAGTAATTCAGAGCTTCGGGCGACTTTTAGGCTCTGAACCTCTTTATTTTTAAGTGATTCAGAGCTTCGGGCGACTTTTAGGCTCTGAACCTCTTTATTTTGTCAAGGACAGTATAAAATTGTAGGTTTATGACAGAATAAAAATGTAGGTTTTTGACAGTCTAATTTAGAAGTCCATTTATATTTTCCCTTTCATACGATATGATTTTCCAGTAATCTTGAAGACTTTAACATGGTGAACCAGACGATCAAGAATGGCGGCGGCTATTTCAGAATTCTGAAATAGCTCCCCCCATCGAGATAAGATAATATTTGTCGTAATCATTGTTGATTTTTTTTCGTAACGCATCGTTAATAGTTGAAAGAAGAGGTTAGCTTCAACTTTTTGAATTGGTAAATAACCTATTTCATCAATGATCAAAAGATCATATTTGGCATATCGTTTCAGAACACGATCGACGGTCCCTTTTTCAAAGGCAGAACGAAGACGTAAAAGTAATTCATGACAACTGATAAACAGTGTACGGTAGCCTTGATGACATGCTTCAATGCCTAATGCGATGACAAGGTGTGTTTTCCCTACACCAGGGTTTCCAATGAAAACTAAGTTTTCTTTTTTCTCCATAAAAGCCATATGTTTCAAGTCTAGAATCTCTTTTTTGTTAACGCTTGGTTGAAAGTTGAAATCAAATTCTTCAAGTGATGTCCGTTTGGGAAAGTGTGCGCGCTGGATGACACGTTCCACAGTCTGATTCGTTTGAAAATCTAATTCTTGATTAGTTAATTCTAGAAGAGCTTCTGTTAAAGAAAGCTCATCCCGATTGGCAATTTCAACATAGTTTGGCACATATTCTCTCATATGTTTTAAATTCAAGGCCTCTAGATTATTTAATAGCTTTTGATAGTTACTGCTCATTCGAAGGCACCTCCAGTAAATCATATTGCTTTAAACTTCGTTTAATATGTTCTTGGATGTCATCTTCTTCTTTGTGGCTCATGACATCTGATTTAAGTATCTGAACCAAATCTTCTTGGTTATAGTTCAATCTTTTTGTGGTAAGTGGGTGCGAACGAATCTGTTCTCCGTTATAATAAATGTGCACGTGCTCTTCGTTTTCGGAAAGATCCAAGTCAACTTCTTTTCCGATATAGCGAGGGTCTACAGAGTACCTACATTTGCGGAAAATGACCATTGCTTCCTTTGTGACTTTACGGCGAATAGAGTCTTCAAAATAAGGATTTAACAAGTCATCTTTTAGCTTATGCAGGTGCTCTTTTTCATTAATTTTCCAAAGTATATCAGGAATCTCATCCGTTGCTTGAGACACTTCCGAATTTAATTCATCACAAAGTTCGTCAACGATTCGAATGAGATCTGTCGAATCATAAAATTCATGATTGTAAACCCGTAACCGGTCCATTGTTCTAGCGAGAGCTTCTACGCTACCTTTTGTTTGGGGGCGAAAAGGGCGACAGACCATTGTTCTGAACCCTGCATCTTTACTAAAAGAATAGAAACGATCATTTAAATGAACCTGAGAGAATTGAGTTCGTGATCGGTCGACGACAGTTTTCATATTATCGAACCATATTTCTTCTGGAACACCACCGGTGTGATAAAAGGCATCATTCATGCACTCAAACAATGTATCTTGTTTACGATCAAAGGTAAGCGTAATAAATTTCTTCTTTGAGTAGGGCAATATATAAAGAAAAATATTAAAGCGGAAGACTTCTCCCTGACTGCTTATCAGTCGCATTTCTTCTTTCCAATCGATTTGTGCTGAAAGACCAGGCGTATATTCGACGCGTACCGTTGCTTTCTGTATCCGTTCTTTTTTCACTCCACGGCAATAGTCTCTAACAAGACTGTAACTCCCATCGAACCCTTTCTTTTGTATGAATTTGAAGATACTTTTAGCGGTACATTGATCTTCTAACTTAATATCTATGATTTGTTTGAATGAATCTAATTTACTCGGATATGTCCTCCTTGTTTTAGGTTTATTACCTTGTAACGCTGCTTTAACCGTACGATAGTCACATCCGTATTGTTCCGCTAACGCAGTATAATTGGGCTTTATGCCATCAATCATATGTTTTTTCACTCCTTCTCTGATATCTCTTCTCATTCCTATTCCACTCCAATTCTATAGGGGATAAGAAGAGTATATAAAAAATGTAGGAAAACCAACAATTTTACATTGTCATTTTCCTACATTTTATAACTGTTCTTTACATTTATTTTTAAGTGATTCAGAGCTTCGGGCTGCTTTTAGGCTCTGAACCTCTTTATTTTTAAGTGATTCAGAGCTTCGGGCTGCTTTTAGGCTCTGAACCTCTTTATTTTTAAGTAATTCAGAGCTTCGGACGACTTTTTAGCTCTGAACCTCTTTATTCTTAAGTAATTCAGAGGTTCGGGCGACTTTTAGGCTCTGAACCTCTTTATTTTTAAGTAATTCAGAGGTTCGAACAGCATTTAGGCTCTGAACCTCTTTATTCTATTTAACTAACGTTATGTTTAACCCAAGTTGCAAAGAGTTGCGGCCAAACGGCAACGGCTTCGTCACGCTCGTAATCGCCTCTGCCGCCTGTTTCATGTGTCGCTAAACTCAATCCGTGGCCTCCTTTAGGGAAGATATGTAATTCGTAAGGGACACCCGCTTTTCGCAAAGCATCTGCAAAAAGCAAACTATTTTCTGCTGGTACAAGACCGTCTTCTAGCGTGTGCCACAAGAATGTTGGTGGCGTTAATGCACTCACCCGTTTCTCCAGAGATAGCTCGTCTTTTAAGCTGGCATAATTGTCTGCCAGCAAAGCCTTAAAGGATCCTTCATGGGCAAATTCGCCACTTGATAAGACAGGATAAGCTAGCAATAAGCCATTTGGTTGCCAGTCTTCTTTCTTTCCACCTAATGCTTGCACTAAATGGTCGTCTTGCCACAAGACACCTAAGCTAGCAGCTAAATGACCACCAGCTGAAAAGCCAGCTACAATAATTTGCTCTGGATCAACGTGCCAGTCGTCACTATTTTGACGGACTAATCGTACGGCACTGGCTAATTCTTCAAGAGCTGTTGGATAAACTGCCGGTTTTACGCTGTATTCTAGCACAAACGCCTGATAACCGTAGCTCATCATCTTCACTGCGATTGGCTCTGCCTCTCGATCGGATAAAAATTCATAGCCGCCACCGGGACAAATTATAATCGCCGGCCGTTTACGATTTACATCAATCTCAGGCGAATTTTCAATAATATAGGTCGTTAAACGTGCAGAGCTTTTCTCATAAAATGAATCAATTGTTTGATGAATCATGTGACACTCCCCCTAATTGGCGCACATAAATATCTTTATGCGTACCCGAATAATAAACAGTACCATCGTCATCCACAAAAAGTGACGGGTCAATTCCCGGTGTGTCTAGCCAAATCGGATCAGACCATTCACCGCTAATATCGTCCGTCCAAATCAAAAAGTTCCCTTGAGCAAAATTATCATCGGCAACATTGCTACAAACCATATAAAAACGGCCGTTAATCTCCCGAATGGTTGGCGCATAAAGACCAAACGCACTCGGAATTTTACGTGATAAGGTCATTTGTTCTGGTCGTGATAGGCCGTGACTAACCAGCTCCCAATCAATTAAATTTTTACTGTGATAAACAGGTAATCCCGGGGAAAATTCAAAGGTACTCGTTGCTAAATAAAAATCATCCCCAACACGACAAATACTGGGGTCAGGGTTAAACCCTTTAATAATCGGATTAGTATAGGTATAAGTGGTCATAGCAGACTCCTTTCATATAAAACGCTTACACCCTATTATAATTCATTTATAAAAAGATATACCATCATATTTAGACCATTCACCTTTAAAATTAGACTTTCGTACTGAAATATAAGCCCTTAATTCCAAAATATATTTATTCAGATAAATTCACAACAAAAATAGTATACTTAGCCGATAAATATACTATAATAAACTATAAAGGAACCAACTCTTTTAAGATGGAGGTGTGAAATGATTAGCCAAGAGGAATCCTTAAAAAGTATTATCGAAGAAAAACGAATACGGAATGTCTTTCAGCCAATAGTATCGCTAGAAAATGGTGATATTTTGGGCTATGAAGCACTGAGCAGGATTGTTGGCGAAAGTGCGTTTGAGAATACAGAGCAATTATTTGTGGCTGCTAACCAATATGACTTATTATGGCCACTAGACTTATTGTGTCGAACAAGAGCTTTTGAGGCTGTTCAAACCTTTATAACACCTGATTTTAATAAGAAAATATTTGTAAATATTAATCCTAATATTATGACGAACTATTCTTTAGAAGAGAGTTTTTCTAAATCGTTTTTAGAGCAGTATGGTATCTCTCCTACTCATATCATTTTCGAGATAACAGAACGAACGGTTATTGATGATATGAGTGGCTTTAAAGCGACGATTGAACATTATAAAAATCAAGATTATAAAATCGCAATTGATGACACTGGCGCTGGCCACTGCGGCCTTAATCTGATTAGTGATGTTGACCCCAACTACATTAAGTTGGATATGAATTTGATTCGCAATATTCATTTGAGTAATATCAAGAGGGCTCTCGTTAAAGGAATGGTTGAATTTTCTAAAGTTTCAAATGTTAAATTAATTGCGGAAGGCATTGAAACCTATCCCGAACTTGAAGCGATCATTAAATTAGGTGTTCACTACGGCCAAGGTCATTATTTCCAAAAACCTGAAACGGCTATTCAAGCTATCCCACCAACTGTCATTAAAACAATTGAAACGCTTAACGAGAAATCGCAGCTGAGTCAACAGCATAAACAGACGATTGACAGTCTATCTACTCAAACAGATGTCTTTTCACCGGATGATACGATCGGTGAGGTCTATACTTATTTTATGAACGATCCGGAATGTTTAGCCTTAGCAGTTGTCAAAGACAAGCGACCGGTTGGGTTGATTAGTCAAAAGACTGTTTTAGAATGGATGGAAGAAGAAAACCAACCCTCTACAAAAATTGCGAATGTGATGACTAAGCAATTCTTATCTGTGGACCGCTATACACCTATCAATACGGTTTCACATTTAGCCATGGCTCGCTCAAACCATAAAGTCTATGAGCGAGTGATTATCACAGAAAACAATTTGTTTTATGGTACCGTTACGGTCAAAACGATCCTCGAAACACTAACCGATTAAACGAGCTAAAAGGAGCAGGGAAATGATTCCCCTGCTCCTTTTTTAGTCTTTATTTTGCTAATATACGATCAATCTCTGCTAATTCTTCTGCTGAGAAATCAAGATTTTGAAGGGCTTTTAAGTTGTCCTCCAATTGGCTGACACGCGATGCCCCAATTAATACACTTGAAACCACAGGCTGACGCAAGTTCCAAGCTAGAGCCATTTCAGCCAATGTTTGACCACGTTTCTCTGCGACCGCGTTTAATTGGCGAACCGTATTGATGGTGTTATCGACATTTTCTGCTGACAAGAATGGGCTATCTGAACGATGCGCACGAGAACCTTCCGGAATACCATTTAAATAGCGGTTGGTTAATAACCCTTGTGCCAATGGACTAAAGACAATCGCACCCAATTCTTCTTCGGCTAATACATCTGTTAAGCCGTCTTCAATCCAACGATTAAACATATTATAAGCAGGTTGATGGATAATAAATGGCGTATGCCATTCTTTAAACCATTTCGAAATCTCTGCTGTTTGTTCAGGCGAATAATTTGAAACCCCAATATACAAGGCTTTTCCTTGTTTAACCAATAAATCAAGTGCTTGAGCTGTTTCAATAATTGGCGTGTTGGGATCTGGACGATGGTGGTAGAAAATATCCACATAGTCTAATCCCATCCGCTGTAAACTTTGATTACAGCTAGCGATAATACTCTTTTTAGACCCCCACTCACCATAAGGACCTGGCCACATATAATAACCTGCCTTAGACGAAATAATGAGCTCGTCACGATAAGTTTTAAAATCTTCCTTAAACAAACGACCAAAGTTTGTTTCAGCCGACCCAGCTGGTGGACCGTAGTTATTAGCTAAATCAAAGTGGGTAACGCCATTATCGAAGGCCGTTCTTAAAATAGCACGTTGGTTTTCGAGTGAATCAACATCGCCAAAGTTATGCCATAAGCCTAGTGAAATTGCCGGTAATTTCAAACCAGACTTACCCACTTGACGATAACTCATATTCTTATAACGGTTTTCATTTGCTTGATACATCATCACGCCCCGTTTCTTATTTGTCTTCTCTATTACATCACTTTGGAAAGAAAAGATAAAAGACTAGTCAAAGGCTAATTACCCTTTGACTGCCCCTGAGGTAATACTCTTGATGATGTGCTTTTGCATGGCTAGATAGAAAACTACCACTGGAATAATCGCTAGAACAAGCAGTGCCATGAGAGAACCATAGTCGGTATTGCCGTATGAGCCTTGTAGGTATTGAATGGCGATTGGAATGGTCTTGTATTCCGTTCCTAGCAACAAGTATGGTAATAAGTAGTCATTCCAAATCCACATGGCATTTAAAATAGCTACCGTAATAACAGTTGGTTTCAAAATCGGCAGGACAACTAAGAAGAAGGTGCGTATCGGTCCACAGCCATCAATAATAGCCGCCTCTTCAATTTCTTTGGGGACGGATTTAATAAATCCTGTGAAAACAAAGACGGATAAACCCGAACCGAAACCAAGATAGATGAAAATAATGCCTATTGGATTGTCTAAACTTAACTGGTTGGCAAACCATGTGAGTGTAAACATCACCATTTGAAAAGGTACAATCATCGAGAAAACAAACAGATAATATAAAGATGAAGTGAATTTATTCTTAACACGGACAATAAACCAAGCTGTCATGGATGTCAATAAGACAATCGTTCCAACTGAGAATACCGTAATAAAAATAGAATACATAAAGGCCTGCCAGAAGTTTACGGTGCTAATCCCACGTGTATAGTTTTCTAAGCCAACAAAGGTTGTTGCATTCGGTAGCGAGAACAGATCTTCACTAATGAACAGTTTTCCCTTGAAGGAATTAATTAAGATAAGGAAAATAGGCGCTAAAAATAGAATCGCTAGTGCCAACACAATAATGAACCAGACCTTATCGCTGAATTTTTTGGATGATGTATTCATTAGTTTTCTACCTCCTTACTACGTGTTAAGTAAACTTGGGTAATGGCGATAATCCCAACGATGATGAAGAAAATAACCGCCTTGGCTTGTCCAACACCTTCCCAGCCCATACGACCGTAAAATGTCTTATAAATATTCAACGCCAACATATTTGTTGTTTCTGCGGGCGCACCATTTGTTAATGCCAAGTTTTGATCAAATAGTTTAAATGAGTTAGTTAAGGTTAAGAATAAACAAATTGTTGCGGATGGAATGACTAAGGGAATAGTCACGTCTTTTAGAATTTGTAGTTTGTTCGCCCCATCAATTCGGGCTGCTTCGTAAAGGTCATTTGGAATATTTTGAATACCAGAAATATAAATGACCATCATGTAGCCTATTAATTGCCAATTCATCAAGATAACCAAGCCCCAAAAGCCATATTCAGGACTATAGGTAATCGTTACGCCGAAGTTATAAAGAATAGAGTTTATAATAGCTAACCACACATAGCCCAGTACAATACCACCAATTAAATTGGGCATGAAAAAGACCGTTCTAAATAATTTCGTTCCTTTAATTGCGCCTGTCAGTAGCAAGGCTAAGAAAAAGGCGATCACATTAATCGTCATGACAGAGACGATTGTAAACTTCACTGTAAACCACAAGGCACTCATAAAACCAGGGTCCGCAAAAGCTTTCTTATAGTTTTCAAAGCCAACCCAAGCTGCATCGACGATTGTATTAAATTCAGTGAATGATAGATAAACACCCAATACAAATGGAATTAAAAAGGCAATAACGAAGGCGACCAGTGTCGGTAAAACGAATATGGGAAAATATTTCTTTAGTGATTTGTGCAAAACCATGACCTCCTATTCAAAAAAATCATTGTTACTTTAGTATGTTTGATTGATGTACAATCTTCGTAAAAATAATGAGATTAGTCTTCTTAGAGACTCTAAGAAGACTAATCTATTCAGTATCATTATTGTGTTAAGGATGCTTCACGAGCCCATGACTCGATAACAGTCTCTGTTACTTCGTCCCATGTTGCTTGCTCTTGTGCATACATTAATAATGCGCTACCGAAATCATCCTTGAACTGTTCACTTGGGAATGTTGTAAATGACCACGGTACACTGTATTGCATTTCATCATTCATTGAAGCAAGGACATCTTGTGCTAATGGATCAGTTGGGAATTCATCTTCAGTAAAGCTGTTAAAGGTTGGAATGAACCCAAATTCATTAATCACATAATCCTTACCTGTTTCTGAGCTGTACATCCATTCAACAAAGTCAATTGAGGCTTGAATATCTTCTTCAGCGGCTTGGCTGTTGATTGCTAAGAAGTTTTCTGTCCCAATCGCTAGCCCTTGACTCTCTTCACCTTCAGCCCCAATATAGATTGGCATAAAGTTAACATCTTCTTCGTTTACAACGTTCCCTTCCGTACCACTAATTTGGCCCCAGCCCCAGTTCCCGTTTTGAACCATTGCTGATTTTCCTAAAGCAAATTCAGTCATTGAATCAGTCGTTGTTTTGCTTCCTAGCAATCCAGGTGCTGTTGTTGAATTGTTCAAGTATAAATCAAAAATGTTTTGGTACTCTTTTGAGTGGGTAAAATCAATTTCACTTAAGCTATCAACATCTTTATCTTTGTATTCATAGTAAATCGGTAAGTTAGCTAAGTGAGTTTGGAAGCGCCATTGCTCACCAGATGCTAGAGATGTTGAAGAGAATACCCCTTCAATACCTAATTCATCTTTCAAGGCTGTCATATCTTCTACAACCGCTTTTAATGCATCAAAATTATTAATGTCATCAACTGATGTATAGTCTGTTTTCTTATTTGCTGAAGCAAAGTATGTTTCCATAATTGCATTGTTGTAAATAATACCATAGCCTTCTACCGTAATTGGTAAGCCGTAGACACTCAAATCTTCTGTAATGGCTAAGTCTTTATCAACTAGCCAGCTGTATAAGTCTGTTTTACTTAAGTCTAATGTGTAGTCTTTCCAATTATTGTAGCCAATTGGTCCATTAATAAAGAACACAGTTGGCGGTGCTGATTTGGTGATTTCCGTTTTCAAGGTTTGCTCATAGGTACCACTCGCTGCCGTTACCATTTTCACTTCAATGCCTGTTTCTTCTGTATAAGCTTCTGCTAAGTCTTCAATCGCATCTGCAATTTCAGGTTTAAAGTTTAGATAGTAAACAGTCCCTGCATCGGCTGTTTCGCCACCGTCATTTCCTGAACTTGCGTCAGGATCAGATCCACCACATGCTGCCAATAACGTCGCTGCACTCATCATTGATAATAAAGAAAGTAAAGATTTTTTCATATTAATCTCCTCAATTCGCTTAATTTTTTCCTTGCTCATATAAAAAAATAAAAGCTTGTTCTTGATAATGAAATTATTGCCCTTTCCACCCCTCCTTAGTAGCAGAGCACCCGCTTGGAAAACGATTACACTAAGCAAGTAGAAATAACTCGCAAAACGATGAAGGCAACAAAACCAGTAATCATCGATGAGCAAGCGCTTTCGCTATATATGAAGAATATCACTATTCATTAAATTAGACAATAGGAATTTCAGTTAAAAAAAGACAGTTTGTCTAATTTTCCCAGTCTTATCGCATTTGATACCGATAACAGAATTTCAAAGAAAGTAGGCAAAATGTCTTACTTCTAACGATCAATTACTGCAACCAAACGACCTGTCACTTTATTATCTTCTAACAACTGAATCCCTTCTGGAATTTCATCTAATGTGATCTCTGTTATTTTTGGATGGAGCTGTCCTTTAGCAATCATATCGTAGACCGCAATAATATCTTCCTTCGTTCCACCATTACTGCCGATTAGTGTTGCTTGTTTAGTAATCATAGATGTCACATTAATGGTCGTTTCTAATTTACCCATGCCGACGAGCACCACTTTACCTTGGAAGCCAACTGCTTCTAGTGCTTCTCGAGTCGTAATATCAAAGCCAGCGAAGTCAATAATTACATCTGGCTGATACTTTGAAATATCTTTCACATTTTCGAACACACCAGTCGCGCCTAATTCCTCTGCCAAAGCTCTTGCATTTGGATTCGTATCGATAGCATAAACCTTCGCTCCTTTAGCCAGAGCTGCTTCCAGCGCAATCTGTCCCAGACCGCCAATCCCAATCATCCCAACAGTCATGCCCGCTTCAACGCCACCCTTTGTAAAGGTTGCGTGGTAAGACGTCATCCCAGCATCCGTTCCAGCTGCCGCTTGAGCAAAAGACACCCCATCTGGAATCAAAATTAAATCCTCTGCCGGCGCCAATACTTTGGTGCCAAATCCACCGTCATAATGATAACCCGGTGTCGTTTTACTAGGGCCAGTCGGGCAAACCGCTACCTTGTCACCTACCTTAAAGTCGCTAACCCCTTCACCTATTTCAGAAATAACATCTGCTACCTCATGTCCCATAATAATCGGTAAATCACCAAGTAATTCTAACCAACCTGGATCTCTCAACACACCCACATCAGAGTGACACAAACCTGCAACCTTGACATCTATTACAACCTTACCAGCTTCAACAACTGGATCAGCCTTTTCAATCAGTTCTAACGGTTCGTTTGTTCCTACAAATTGCCAGCCTTTCATAGCGATTCCTCCTTTTATCTTGATACATTAAGTGTATAGGAGTTGTCGGGATTTTGCAACGCAGTTTGTGAAGGTTAGAACTTTTTGGTTTGGTTGCGCTGTTTGAGAGGTTCGAGGTTAAAAATCGGAGTGAAGCTCTTTATTTTGGAAAAATTAAGAGGTTCAGGCGTGGAAAGTCGCTTGAACCTCTATTTTTTTGATAAATCCAGAGGTTCGGGAGTGAAAAGACGTTTGAACCTCTTTATTCTTGATAAATCCAGAGGTTCGAGAGCAAAAAGTCACTTGAAGCTCTGAATAAAGAAGCAAAGGTAAAAAAACTCCAAAATTAACTTCCTTAATTCTCATTGACATGACTCTTAATAATGCACTCGTTTAAAAATGATAATGTTTTTTTCTCAATATTACCCTCAACTGTCTTAAGTCTAAGCAAAGGAATGTCTGTTTTCTGCAAAATAGCATTTTTTAGTACATCTCGCTCTTGCTGCACCCTATTTTCATGACTACTACCATCAATTTCAATGACACCCATTGGATTCTTCCCGACCTTATAATAAATGACAAAATCACAACTTGCTTTTTGTTTCATAAATTCTAATTCTCTTTCATTAAATAAATTATTCTTAACTGAGACAATCTGAATTAAATCAATCTGCATATGAAATTTTAAAGACATAAATTCTTCTTTCTTTAAAATGTCCTTTAATACGGCAGCCATAATCCGCTCAGATTTAAAATATGAATCTTTTAAATTCAATCTATCATTTAATTTTTCTAGAGAACGATCGTACTCATTATACAATAAATCAAAAGCTGAAATTACAGGACTATCATGAACATGGTCATCAGGAGCATAGTATTTAATATACCTAACTAAAGCCGCTAAGCTTCGATTGTTCCTTGTAAATACATCATCGCCAGTTACTAAAGTGAACTTATTAATCGCTCTTGAAACGGCTACATTAACTAGATGGGGATCATCTACAAAATTAATAGAGTTTTGATTATTTTCTTTCTTATCCAATACTGTTGAAAAAATAATCTCTTTGCATTCTCTTCCTTGAAATTTATGAATAGTCGCTCTAGCATACTTTTCTGGTAAATAAGCTCCTGCCAAGTTGACTTGATTATTATAGGGTGCAATAAAACCAATATCTATTTCATCAGACCCACCAACTTCAATTAGAGACTCGATTTCCCTCAAATTAGTTCGTTTTCGGGCATGATTTCCTTTAGATGTGGTAATAAGCTGAATCGAAGATTCTCCTTCATCTATAGTCATCGGTATTAGTTTATTATTATAAAATTGCTGATTACAAAACTGGATGATTTTGGGATGACAACGGTAATGTTCTTTCAATAAGGTTATTGGAACTTGATCATTAAATAACTTAACAAATGAATCTAACAAACTATACTTTGTACAATCATAATATTTAGAAGGAACCGCAATGTCTGTTTTTTCTGGTATATGTGGAAGTTGCTTACGATCACCCACAACAATAATATTTTTTGCACATCCCAAACTTAAAATACCTGGAACAATGTCTTGTTGAGATGCTTCATCAATAATGACATAGTCCAATACAGCTCCATCCGCTATTGAATTAATAATCGAATGTGTGCTACTACCAATTACAGGAAATCGCTTGATAAAATTAGAGAAATCCTTTTTGTAATTATCGCTGGTAAAACTCGAATTCAATGGAATTGTCTTGGATAATTCTTGATTAAGATATTGCATTGATTTGTCAGTTAAGTCTTCTAATAATTGTTTGAAGTTATCTTTCTTCAAATCATTCTTATACTTTTCTAATTGCTGCTCTTTTTGTTGTAGCTTTATTTCATAATAATAACACTGTAAAGAATACATAAAATTTATTCGTTCAGTATAAATATCTAAAAACTTAGTTCTAAATATTCGAAAATCTAATAACAAACGAACCCTCTCTTTGAAAGAAAGTTTTTTTGGAGAAAGGAAGTTCATATAGGCAAGTAAATCAGAAGTTTTCTCTGGACTCAATTTGTATCTGCCAACATTCATTAAACTTCCACGTTCATTTTCCTCATACCATTCTTCTAGGTGTTTTTTCTCAATAGATAGCTCACTGATTTCTGCTATCAATTGTGCCACTATATTTTGTGTAGTTAGGCCTGTTCTCACCTTTACCAAAATCTCGTCAATTTCCTCTATACTAATAGCTTCAGAATCCGAATTATAAAGTGGCACTTCCTTCAATGCTGAAAAGAATTCTGTTTTATTATTTGAACTCCCTAGTTTGGCAACAAGGTAATCTAATTCTTTTTTTTTCATCTTTTCATATACATTTTCAACTGCTGGATTGTTATTTGATACAATCGCCACTGTTTTTTTATTCACTAAAATATTTGCAATGATGTTCAAAATAGTTTGTGTTTTTCCAGTACCAGGAGGGCCTTCAATAATGCTAATTTGGGAAGAAAAAGCATTTTCAACTGCTTCCAATTGACTCTCATTTAAACCAAACGGAAAAATATAATGCTCCAAAGAATCTCTAATTTCGTTCTTACCATAACAATAAGCATGTAGAGCAGTTCCTTTATAAGGAATAACTTTATTCAATTGTCTCTCTATATTTTCGGCCATAGGTTTATTCTTTGGACTAGCCTGATTAACACGCTCTTTCACAATTTTAGTAAAATAAGAAAATATATTTTCGTTTTTCAAGCTAGAATTCTCAATAATATTTACGTTCTCCGACTTCATAACATACTTTTTTGGATCATTTGGATAGTTTACAACAAGATATTTATCACCATATTCAGTCGCTTTATCTATTTGATGATAGATGTTTTCTTCGCTAGATAAAAGTCCTGCCTCTATTTCATTTTGCGGTGTAATCTTACATAAGTCTAACGGTTGTGTAAATGATTTACCTGAGGGGAAATCTACGGTCACCATCAATTGGTTTCCTTTACTCGAGAGTCTCCAGTCTGTTATTTGATTCGTTTTATCCTGTTCATTCATGTATATTGAAAACATTCGATACCGCCTCAATTATAATTTATATAAAATAAATTATATCAAACAAAAATAATAATAGATGATAAAAGAATATTTTATTTGGTTAATTTTATAATTTTTCTACGCTTAGGACATCTATACGAAAAAAAATATAAAGTAATTACCTGTTTTGTTTGCTAGCATTCTTAATCGTTTTTTATTTGCCATATTACTAAATTCTCTACTATGGTGAATTATAAAAACTACTCACCTAATAGTTTCAAGAAAAACTCATTCAGCGGCTCCCAATTGATATCATTTTTATCTAGTAAACTTTGAGCCTTCTCTTCTAGATTATCAATATTCTCTTCGATATATTGATTTAAGACATCTATTCTATCCACTAAATCTAGCTCGTTAATTGATTTCTTCTTTTCTAAAAGGTCATATACAATAGGCTTTAGATCAGAGCTTAATTGATCTTCAATTAATTTTTCAAACTCCATAGGTGGATTGTTATTATGTTCTAGAACCCAGTTAGCAGCTAAAATTGGTCTTAATACGTAAAAATATTTTTTAGCCTTTACTTTATCGTTCTTCAAATATTCACGATAGTTAGTTCTCGCCATATTCCAATAATGATAAAGTAGCTTCTTATCAGAAAAGTAAGATGTTAATAGCTTTCTTAACTCATCAGCCTCAGACGTTTCATAATAAACGATTGGGGATGAGCACCACTCAAATAATGTAGGATTCGATTTATACAGTAATCTCAAAGCCTTTTGAATATCCCACCCGTTAATGGCTAATGTTTCATCAAGTTGCCACTCTATAACATCTCTTAGACCTTCCAATTTCAAATAATCATCTTTTTCTCGTAGATAGATGAATCTCACGTCATAGTCACTATCTTTTGACTCAAAGCCCCATGCTCTGCTACCCGACTCAACCGCTAGGATAACTTTAACCTTTTCTCTTTCTTCAACTTCTTTAATTTTCTGTTTAATTATTTTATTCATAATTCCACCTTCTATTCTCTGAGATGATTAAAAAGATAAAATACTATCTACTCTCCAATTTTCACTCTATCCACTCTTTTTTATAATGTTTTCTAAGTAAGTTAGCTATTTTTCATTTTTTGGAGTTAATATTCCTTATATTCATTGTTTCAATCTCATGTTACCAAAAAAGCAGAAGAAGAAGTAGCGGATAAATTTGCGAATTACATCAATTTTTAGCACCTCATACAGGGGTAATTCAAATGGTAATTCATTTTAGAATTTTATTGCTATAAAAAAATCGGAAACGTTGTAATATCAACGTTCCCGACCTGTATATAATAGTTTACCCCACAGACCCTTCCATACGATTTATGGTATTTCAGTAGGTTTATTTAACTTCATTTAGCTTGGTACAATCAGCTTTATAGCAAGTTCGTAATCAAGTAGATTCATATAGGTATACAGATATACACAGACCTTTGCACAGACAAATTAAATCCACCACGCCGGTAGAATTATAGTTTACTTTGTCGATAGTTTTATATGCATTTTTAAAACCTGATATCAATAAATTACCTCAGTATCATTCAATACACAATCAAGAATTCTTAAAATATAAATACCTGATTCTAGATTTTTTATTATTGTATCTATTTTAAAGTTAGATAAATTAACACCATGCGCAAAATCATTTCTAGACTGAACTAAATTATTTAAATTAGATTTATGCCCATCAGTAGAACTAATCTCAGTAATATGTTTGCTAAATTTCTCAGACCATTGACCGTCCAAACCTTGGAGTGTCTTTAAAATATTTCCGGTATTCGGATTAGATGACGATTCTAACACATTATTCTTTAGATACTTATTTAATTGATGTTTCTGATCTACTTGTAGAAAATCAAAAACCAATTGCTTGTAACATCTCTCCAAGCAACCGCTAGATCTAATCACTGCGTAATTAACTAGATAAGGAACTGATGAGCCTAACTTATTTTTATCAATAATATTTTTGATTGCAGTTAATTCTGATAAAGCTTCTTGTAAATTACTTTCCACATCTAAATTATACATCTCTTCTTCTTTTATATTTTTTCCCATAACAAACTAACCACCATAAACGTCATTGTAGATATAGTCTATCCTACCAATGATATTTTCAATATTAGTCGTTCGATTTGAAATCATACCAACAAACTCTTCATTCTCGAAAAGATTGTTGTATCTTTCTATTATTTCTTTTTGAATGGGAAATGATAAATTATTTTCGAGAGCCTTGACAGTTGCCACTGAAACAGCATCAAACAGTACTGGATTTACTTTACTTTTTCTATTATTATTACTAGGTTTTCGAAATGCTTTGTCCCCAAATAACTCAAATACTTTCTCTAACGTTCTTTCAAAAGTAAATTGTAGCTTTTCTTTCTCTTTCCCGTCCATTGTTTTTTTACTAAACATAACATCATTCATGTAATTAGTTAAATTTATCGAATGTGTTTCAGGAAGGTGATTATACAAATAATTCATAGAAAAAAACCTTAATACCAGTTCTATATCTAGCATTCTAGAATCGAATTTATCACTTTGTAAGAGATTTCTCCAGGTAGGTAGCTCATTAAGCTCTATCAATAATTGATTCATATCTCCTTGATAAATACAATTTCTAATTTCTTGTGATTTCAACGTTTTTCCACCTGTGTTAATTCTTTCAAAAATTTGATACATTCCACTGTTATCATCCGGTTCACGTTGTTCAAATATGATTGCGTGTATCGTAGTTGCTCGTATTCTTGTTTTTTCAGCGATAGTCAGTTCCGCAAATGTTTTATTCCTCCATCGTTTGTTAATAGCTTCCGTATTTGATAGCTTGAATGATTGATCATTTCCACTAAAAATGCCACGAACAAAATCGTTAACTGTCATTATTCTCTGATAACCATCAATAATTAATTTTTGTTCATTTTCCATCTTAGCAAAAAAAATACTAGGCACTGGTAATCCTAATAAAATAGAGTCAATAAATCTACTAGCCTCAAGTTTTGTCCAAACATAATTCCTTTGCAGCTCTGGTTTTACTAGCTCATCCTCTTCATACATCATCAATATTTCTCGAAAAGATAAGTCTGCTCCCCAGGAACTAATATTAAAAAGCTGGTCATTTGACACTCTTTCATCTTCTTTACTATCTTCTACCAAATTAAACACTTTACTCAATATAGCTACACCTCTTCCCTTTTAATTCTCAGTATACCAAATAAAAATACTAATGAGAGCATTTTTGTTATATAAATACATCTGATTTCTAAAATGAAAAATACTCCCACACTTTCTCGTTACCACGTCCTGCTAAGTAAACCAGTCAGCCTAATTTCAGCTGCCTCCCTTTTGAAACATTCACCCTACTTTATTTCAATTTTGAAAAAAAGATACTTCTGCTCAAAATTGAGCCAAACTTCAAATAGGCATTACTATTAAAGAAAACGCCGATTCTACTGATTGATAAGACGTATCCTTCCCTGGTCTGACCAAGAACGGAGTACCTCGGCTGAAAACTCAGCCCAGCTAATTCATTCAGCGAATTTTCGGCTCTACTCTTATTGTTCTGTATTTAGCTGGTAGCAATTCGCTAGGTCACCTAATAGCTCAGCGCAAATCTACGCTCACCTCATTCGTTTCATTATTAGGGTGGCTGATTTTTCGGCCACCCCCTTTATTATGCTCACCACACTTTTGTGGTCACCTAGAAACCAACCAATCCAAAATTGGCTTGGTCAGATGTGAAGGTCACTCTAGAAATTTACTCTCATGTGATGCCTGAAGAAAAAGAAAAGACGGCTGCAAAGTTTGCTAATTTTGTTGGTTTTTAACCAATGCACAGACAAAAGCACAGACCTTTCAAAATAAAGGCAATAAAAAAAAGCTAGAAACCCTATTGTATAAAGGTTTCTAGCTTATGATTAGGTGTTACCCCACTGACCCTTCCATTTCATATGCAATCAGTCTGTTCAACTCAACTGCATATTCCATTGGAAGTTCTTTGGTGAATGGTTCTACGAATCCCATGACAATCATTTCTGTTGCTTCTTGTTCGCTTAGTCCGCGACTCATCAAGTAGTATAATTGTTCTTCTGAGATTTTTGATACTTTGGCTTCGTGCTCGAGTGCGACGTTGCCGTTGTGGATCTCGTTATATGGGATGGTATCTGATGATGATAAGTCATCCATAATAATGGTATCACATTCGATATGTGAGATAGATCCTTCTGATTTTTTACCGAAGCGAACTTGACCACGGTAGTTTACTGCGCCACCATCTTTGGCAATTGATTTTGAAACAATTGAGCTCGATGTTTGTGGTGCGTTATGGATCATTTTTGCGCCTGTATCTTGGACTTGTCCTTCTCCTGCAAAGGCAACAGATAACATCGTTCCACGAGCGCCACGTCCGTTTAGGTAAACACTTGGGTATTTCATAGTCGTATGGGCACCTAAGTTACCATCGATCCATTCCATTGTTGCGTTCTCATAAGCGTGAGCACGTTTGGTTACCAAGTTATAAACATTATTCGACCAGTTTTGAATGGTTGTATAACGGCAGTAAGCGTCTTTCTTAACCACAATCTCAACGATAGCCGCATGTAAGCTGCTCTCTGAGTATGTTGGTGCAGTACAGCCTTCTACGTAGTGAATGCTTGCGCCTTCGTCAACAACGATTAAGGTACGTTCAAACTGTCCTGATCCTTCGTTGTTCATACGGAAGTAAGTTTGAAGTGGTACTTCACACTTCACGTTTTTAGGCACATAGATAAAGGTTCCACCTGACCAAACGGCTGAGTTTAGGGCTGCTTCAAAGTTATCCGTTGGTGGGACAACTGTTCCGAAGTGCTCTTTAAAGATTTCAGGATAGTCTTTTAAGGCTGTATCTGTATCCGTAAAGACAATGCCTAATTTTTCAAATTCTTCCTTCATGCTGTGGTAAACGGCTTCTGATTCATATTGAACCGTCGTTCCCGCTAGGTAAGCACGTTCTGCTTCTGGAATTCCGATCCGTTCAAAGGTATCTTTAATTTTTTGTGGCACATCATCCCATGTGCGTGCCACACGGTCTGTTGCGGTTTGGTAATAAGTAATATCGTCAAAATCAAGGCCTGACAAGTCTGGTCCCCAATCTGGCAATCCTTTTTTACGGTAAACGTCTAATGCTTTTAGACGGTAGTCTAGCATCCATTGTGGCTCATTTTTTTTCTTAGAGATTTCATGAACGATCTCTTCAGACAAGCCTTTTCCGGTTGTGTAGATTATCTCGGCATCATCGGAGAAACCAAATTTATAATCGTCCACTACAGGTACTTCACTCATTATTTATTCCTCCTTTATGATCACTGGTTGTTTAGTAGTTGTTCTAATGCTTTCCATGAGAGTGTGGCGCATTTGATTCGCGCTGGGAATTTAGAAACGCCGCCTAACACTTCAGCGTCGCCTAAGTGGTGGTGTTCTGTTTCGAGTTTCCCTTGAACCAATAGCAAGAACTCTTCAATCATCGTTTGTGCTTCTGGGATGGTTTTTCCTTTTATCTGCTCAGTCATCATACTGCCGCTAGCAGTGGAAATCGAACAACCGTGTCCTGAAAACTTCACATTTTCAATTCGGTCGCCGTCCATTTGCAAATGAAGTTGAACGACATCCCCACAGGTTGGGTTATTCAATTCAATCATTCCCGTTGCTTGTTCCAATTCGCCAAAATTGCGCGGATGGGATGAGTGGTCGAGAATGACATGACGGTATAAGTTTTCTAGTCTAGATAAAGCCATTAGTGAAAAACTCCTTTATGGTCTTGAGCGACACAACGAATTGGTCCACATCTTCTAAAGTATTATAAAAATAAAAACTGGCACGGGCAGTTGCCGGCGTGTCTAAGTGTCTCATTAGTGGTTGGGCACAATGGTGTCCGGCACGAATGGCAATGCCTTCCATATCAAAGGCGGTTGCTAAATCGTGAGGATGAACGCCATCTAAGTTAAAGGTAACAATCCCTGAGCGCTTGCGGTGGTCTTTTGGTCCATAAATCGTCAGCCCTTCAATATCCGCTAGTTGCGGCATTAAATGAGCTATTAGCGCTTGTTCATGGGCTTCAATCTGATCCATTCCAATCGCTTCAAGGTAATCAATGGCTGCTCCTATTCCAATCGCACCAGCAATATTAGGTGTCCCTGCTTCGAACTTCCAAGGAAGTTCTGTCCAGGTTGACTCTTGGTCATAGACGAAATCAATCATCTCGCCACCAAACTCGACTGGTTGCATTTGTTCGAGCAGCGTTTGTTTGCCATATAATACACCAATTCCCGTTGGCCCGCACATTTTATGCCCACTAAAAGCGAAAAAATCAGCTTCTAAAGCTTGAACGTCTACCTTTTTGTGTGGCACACTCTGCGCCCCATCAACGACAATATAGCCGCCGACTTGGTGAATGAGTTCAGCTAAATCGGGAATGTGGTGGGTTGACCCCATCACATTGGAGGCATGACAAATCGCCAAAATCTTTCCTTTTTCAGAAATGATGTCCTTAGCGGCTAGGAGGTCAACGACACCGTCTTCGGTAATCGGTAAATAAACCAGCTTGGCCTGTTTGCGTTTGGCTAATTGTTGCCAGGGCACCACATTAGAGTGGTGTTCCATTGGTGTTATATAAATCTCATCCCCTGCCGACACAACTAAATCGCCGAAGCCACTGGCCACCCAGTTTAATGCAGTGGTCGTTCCTCTTGTAAAAAGGACTTCTTTTGTAGAGGCTGCATTGATGAATGACCGTACCTTTTCACGGCTGGCTTCATAAGCTTGTGTCGCTCGTTCTGCCAGAGTATGAACGCCGCGGTGGACGTTGGCATTATCGTTTAGGTAATAGTCTCGTAATTGATCCAAGACAGCAGTCGGCTTTTGTGTAGTCGCTGCATTATCTAAATAGATCAATGGTTCATCATTGACAGTTTGAGACAAAATAGGAAAATCTTTTTTTATTGTATGAGAATCGAGCACTGCAATCAGTCCTTTTTTATCGCTTATCGGCTTGCGGTTAGTTTTTTGTCAATCACATCAACAAGTTCATCACGGATTTCTTTTAGTGGAATAGCTGCAATAACTGTTCCCAAGAATCCACGAATAACCAAACGTTCTGCTTCTTCTTCTTGAATCCCACGACTCAGTAAGTAGAACATTTCTTCTGGATCTACACGGCCAACGCTGGCAGCATGTCCTGCTGTTACTTCGTTTTCCTCAATTAATAGAATTGGGTTGGCATCACCACGAGCTTGTTCAGACAACATTAACACACGGCTTTCTTGCTGTGCATCTGCGCCTTTCGCTCCTTTGATGATATGGCCAATACCGTTAAAGGTTAAGGTTGAACGGTCTAAAATAACACCGTGTTGTAAAATATGACCGATTGAGTGGTTACCATAGTTGGTTACGCGTGTATCAATCCCTTGAATTTGACGACCAGTTGAGATGGCAACAGCTTTAATTTCACTGTGTGAGCCGTCTCCCATTAAGTCAGAATCAAAGTCACAAATCACGTTACCGTTATTCATAACGCCAATTGCCCATTCAATAGAAGAATCTTTCGCTAAATGGCCACGGCGATTAATGTAGGCTGACGTTTTTTCACCGAGGTGGTCAACAGCAGAGAACTTCACTTGTGCGCCTGTTTTCGTGATGACTTCAACAACGACATTAGCTGTGTTTGCTTCTGGGCCATCTGTTTGTAGTTTTTCAACATAAGTGACTGAACTATTAACATCAGCGACAATTAAAACGTGCTTAGCGAATGTCTCGTTGACATGGCTATTTTGAATAAAGAGTGATTCGAGTGGTTCAGAAATATGAACATTCTTCGGTACATATAAAAAGACACCACTGTTCATATAAGCTGCATGGTAAGCAGTTAAATTGTTTTCATCTGCTTTTACCGCTTGCGTCATAAAGTGTTTTTCAACTAGCTCAGGGTGCTCCTTCATAGCAGTAAAGATGTCCGTAAAAATAACACCTTGTTCAACTAATTCTTGTGGTAGTTGTTCAAATAAGGTTACTTTACCGTATTGAACAATCTTACCGTTATCACCTTGCGCATATTGGTGTTGCTGGCTATTAATTAATTCTTCACCATATTCAGTGTCAATCTTCTCGTCCATAAGTGGCCAACGATGGAAGTTTACCTTTTCAATTGTTGGGAATGGCAAGTTTTGAGCTTTTCCCGCCATATCGAGGCGTAATTGACTCATCCAAGTAGGCTCTTCTTGGAAAGCCGAGAAGGTTTGAAGATGGTTCAACTTTTCGTCTTTCATTCTCTCGTCCTCCTACTCTTCTTCTTCGATTGTAATATCTAGTCCTAGTTCGTCACGAATACCGCGGTAGCCTTCTGCTTCCAAACGTTTCGCTAAGTTTGCATCACCAGATTTTACAACGCGACCATCCATCATAATGTGAACGTAGGTTGGTTCGATATAGTTTAATAGACGTTGATAGTGAGTGATCATTAAGACACCAAAATCACTGCCATCTGATAACATCGCATTAATCCCTTTTGATACAACTTTTAGGGCATCGATATCAAGACCTGAGTCAATCTCATCTAAAAGCGCGAATTTAGGTTCAATCATCATTAATTGAAGAATCTCGTTACGTTTCTTCTCGCCACCTGAAAACCCTTCGTTCAAGTAACGCTCTGCCATTTCCTCTGGCATGCTTAATGTATCCATATGTTTATCTAATTTTTTAATGAAATCCATCACTGACATTTTATCGTCTTCTTCACGGCGAGCATTAATCGCTGCGCGCATGAATTCAGCATTAGTAATTCCTGTAATTTCGCTTGGGTATTGCATCGCAAGGAAAAGACCAGCACGTGCGCGTTCGTCCACTTCCATCTCTAATACGTTCTCACCATCTAGCAATACTTCCCCTTCTGTGATGGTATAACTTGGGTGTCCCATAATTGATTGAGCTAGGGTAGATTTCCCTGTACCGTTAGGCCCCATGATGGCATGGATTTCTCCTGTATTCATAACAAGGTTAACACCTTTTAAGATTTCTTTATCTTCGATTGAAACATGTAAGTTTTTTATTTCTAAAGTAGACATGAACGCTTTCCTCTCCTTCTTATCTTTACAGCAATTCTCATTTCTTTATCATTGCATTATAATCATTCTAAACTAACTGAGAATGATTCGCAATAACTTCTCGCAGAAGTCTTGTATAATAGGCTATTTTTGGTTCTTTATAATCATTCTTATTTACATCAGCCAACAGTCTTTTTTAAACTGTTGATTTGTGGCATAATAAAAAAGACTATTATTTAAAGGAGCTGCATGTTTAACATGAAAAAAATTATTGGAATTTCTGGCAATCAACTCTTACAGGTCACAACTGCCTTTGAAGGAAATTCCGTTTCCTATACACCTCATAATTTCGTTAGCGGCGTTCAAGCTGCTGGAGCTAGTCCGCTGATCCTACCAGTTGGAAGTGAAGAAGATGCTGAGCGTTATGTCAGTTTGATTGATGGCTTAATTTTAACGGGTGGTCATGATGTCAATCCTATGCATTACGGTGAAGCACCTCACTCAAAATTACAGGCTATTTTCCCTCAGCGTGATTTATTTGATCTCGCTTTATTAAAAGCAGCTATCAAAAAAGGCATCCCTGTTTTAGGAATTTGTCGCGGTATGCAAATCGTCAATGTTTATTACGGTGGCAGTTTATACCAAGACCTAGACAGTCAATACGAGCAAACGCTCATTCAGCACGTTCAACGCTCTTCCTTTAACATTCCGATTCATATGGTCAGTGTTGAAAAGGATAGCTACATCGCTGAGATAACGGGTGAATCATTGATGGTTAATTCCTTCCACCACCAAGCCCTTAAGGAAGTTGGAAAAGGATTAAGGGTTGTTGCCAATAGCCCAGATGGTATTATCGAAGCGGTTGAGGATATGGGTTCAAATGTGGTTGCCATTCAGTGGCATCCAGAAACCATGATCCCTCATGATGCTGTCAGCCAAGCTTTCTTCAATGATTTAGTCGCAAGAGCTGAAGGATAACTAAAAAGAGAGTCATCAGGATTTTAACTCATCCTGATGACTCTCTTTTGCTTATGATAAGCCTGATTCGTTCTTTAATTGTGAAAATGCTGATTCATCAACATCTACTAATTTAACAATCCACGTATCGCTACGATCTTGGCTGTTTAATTGTGAAGGATGATCAGACAAGTCTTCATTCACTTCCACAATCGTTGCGTCTAGAGGCAAGGTTAATTCTGTAACAGCTTTTGCTGCTTCCACACCAATTAAGGTATCGTCTTTTTTGATGTCGCCAGTTGATGGTAAGTCGATAAAGCTGACTTCACCTAGATCATCTTGGCCTTTTTCCGATAAACCAACAACAACCTGCCCGTCTACCTTTTCAAACCAAAAGCCGTCTAAACTATATTTTAATTCTGCCATTTCTGTTCCTCCTAGCCCCAAATTTCACTGAATTGGTCTTCTTTGAAACCAACTGTGACCTCTTTGCCATTTGTAACAAACGGCCGTCGGATTAGCATGCCATCATTAATAAGATAAGCGACAGCTTCTTCGGTTGTCAAGTCGTCCAGTTTATCCTTTAAGCCAAGTTCTTTATATAAGTTACCGCTCGTATTGAACAAACGACGTTTCGTGACCGTTTCGTTTTCTAATAATTGCGTTAATAGTTCTTTACTCGGTGTTTCTTCTTTAATGTTTTTCCAGTCATAAGCAATGTTGTTTACATCCAACCATTTCTCTGCTCGTTTACACGTCGTACATGTTGGATGTCCGTAATAGACTAACATACATATTCCTCCCTTTTCTACATACCGTAGTGTTCTGCTTCATCTGAGAACATATAAGATTTATAGTGGTACCTCATTGACATGACCAAACCAATTCCCATCATGTTTCCTAATAAGGATGATCCACCTTGCGATATAAACGGCAGTGGAATCCCTGTTAGCGGTAAGAGTCCGATTGTCATCCCAATATTTTCTAAAACGTGGAATAAAATCATCATAATTACACCTGTTGTCATATAGGCATAGAACTCATTTTGAGTGTCAAAACAAATGCGAACCATTTGATAAATGAGTAAAAAATAAACTAGAACGACGAAACAGCCGCCGATAAAGCCAAAGTTCTCACCAATGGTAGCGAAAATCATATCCGATTCGCGAACTGGCACGTAAACTTCTGATACACCAATTCCTTTACCAAGAAGTCTACCTGATCCAATGGCCTTCATACTTTGAGCCAATTGGAAAGCATCTCCCCTACTATCCGCAAATGGATCGAGCCACGAATCGATTCGGGCAAATTGGTAGTCCATAAAGCCTAGTTTGATAAGGAGTTGTCGGTCGTAGACAACTAAGAAAATCAGTAGCGCACCTACACCACCAATAATTAAGAAGACAGGCAGTAAAATTTTCCACGATACACCAGACATTAAGGTCATTCCGATAATAATGGCCATATAAACCAATACGGTTCCTAAGTCATTTTGGACCAAAACGAGGACAATCAGTGGCAGCGACCATGCGGCAATTTTAGCAAGCAAAAACCAGTCAGTTTTAACTGTTCGCCCTTCTGTTTCCATATTATGATTGGTAATCACTCGTCCTAACATCATAATGAGTGAAATTTTAACGACTTCTGAAGGCTGAAACGTAACAGGTCCAAAGGAGAACCAGCTCTTAGCCCCTTGACTAGCGGCCATCTCTCTATCGTAGAAAATGAGCACTAATATCAATAAGACAACTCCAAAAAAGTAAGCAATAGGAGCTAGTTTCCACAGTTGCTCGGAGTCAAAATTCATCATGATGATGGCAGCAATTGTTCCAATCGCATACCAGGCAATTTGCATAATAACCGGACGGATAGCTGGACTACTACTCATTAGGTACATGGTTGAATAGAGTGTCACGATACTAATAATAGCTAGCAACATGACCGCTAAGATGATGCCATAATCAATTTTGGACACATCTTGTTTTGAATTTTTTTGCTGATTTCTCATGAGTGATTCCTTTCTTTCTAAATACAACGTCATTAAGTTATTATATAGATAAAAATCAATAAAATAAAGGTAAGAATCTTTAAAGGACTCCTACCTTTTTTCTTAACGTTGCCAGTCAGAATAATCTTCTTGTCCGGGCAAGTCTTTCGTCTTTACTTTTAAACTTTCTTTGGTTAATCTTTTTCTTAAAATTTGTTTCGTTGCGAGATAGTCTTGCGCTTTATCAGAATAGACAACTGATAGATAGGTTTCACCTTCATCGATGATAATTTTATTTTCATGAGTATAGTCATAAATAATAACGTTCAAAATGCCGCCAACAATAAATACGCTACTAATTAAGTAGAGCCAAATCATCAAAACAATAAAGACACCTATCGCACCGTTCCCAATCGCTTGACCTCCTGCAAATCGGATGTATAAGGTAAATAGTTGGGAAACACCAAGGAAGCCTATCGTTGCTAAAACGGCACCGGGAATAGCAAATTTAAAGGACCACCTAACATTTGGCACAATAAAGTAAATAAAGGACATAATCACCACTAAGACGACTAGTGCAACAATCCAGCGGAAATATTCAAAAGTGGTGATGATGCCGACAAGGTCGACGGGTAATATATTTTGGACTAAGTTTAAAATTTCTCTACCGAAAACAAAGATAAAGGAGACCGCTCCAATTAAGAAAACAAACGAGACTGTAATCAGAAAGGAGAAGATTCGGGTCACAATAAAATTCTTACGTTCTTTAGCATTATACACTTGGTTGAGAACGCGTTGGAAAACGGTAAAGGCTTTGGATGCCGGCCAAATCGATACAAACACCCCTATTGAAACGACACCGCTACTCCCACCACTGAGATAGCCTTCTAGTATAGGTAATAAAACAGATCCCACTTCTGTCGGCACACCTATTTCTACATATTCAAGGACTTGCTCGGTTGGTATGGGCAATAGTGGAATGATATTTCCTAATGCAAGTAAAATAGGAAAGAGTGCCAAAAGAATATAGTAAGCTAATTCTGCGGCCTGTCTTCCCATTTCGGCACGCTTAAATTGGGTCATGGCGATGCCAAGTATTTTCCCAAAATCAAATTTTTGATTTTCCTTTGATAAAGCAGCCATGTCTCTCACAACCTTTTATTTTATTAGCTTCATCTTACCAAAGCCTGTGGCTGAGGTAAAATAAAACGGCTGATTCACTTGGAATCAGCCGTATATTTTTATTCAAATACGTTGTAAACCCAGCCTTCTGGTCCTTCAATATCACCAAATTGAATAGCTGTTAGTAGCTCATACAACTTCTGTGTAATCGGTCCAACTTCCGTTTCCGAATAAAACACATGGAAATCATCTTTGTTTTGAATGCCACCAATCGGGGAAATAACAGCAGCTGTTCCGCAAGCACCTGCCTCCTTAAATTCATTCAAACGATCGACATAAACATCGCGCTCTTCTACCTTCATGCCTAATAGATGTTCAGCAATATGAAGAAGTGAATATTTGGTGATACTTGGTAAGATCGACGGCGATTGCGGTGTCACAAACACATTATCATGCGTAATCGCAAAGAAGTTAGCTGAGCCAACTTCTTCAATTTTTGTATGCGTAGCTGGATCTAAATAAATACAATCACTAAATTCACGGTCATGAGCAAGTTTACCTGGCAGTAAACTTGCGGCATAGTTGCCACCTACCTTAGCTGCACCTGTACCATGCGGAGCAGCACGGTCATAGTCAGACACAATAAAGTTGGTTGGTGCTAAGCCACCTTTGAAATAAGGACCTACTGGCATTACAAAAACAGAGAAAATATATTCTGGTGCAGGTTTTACACCAATATTGTCCCCTACGCCAATTAAATAAGGTCTAATATACAAGGTACTACCTGATTCATAGGGTGGAACCCAAGCTTCATTCGCACGAACCACTTGTTTAACGGCGTCCACGAATTTATCGACCGGCACTGTTGGCATCATCAAACGTTCACAACTTTTAATCATGCGTTTGGCATTTTCATCTGGTCTGAAGAGTTGGATATCGCCCTCTTTTGTTCGGTAAGCTTTTAGGCCTTCAAAACACGATTGACCGTAATGTAGAGCCGTAGAGCCTTCACTAATCGTAATGGTATTATCTGTTACTAATTGGCCATCATCCCAGTGGCCGTCTTTCCAAGAAGAGATATAGCGATAGTCTGTCTTCATATAAGAAAAACCTAAGTTTTCCCAATCTAAGTCTACGGTTTTAAGATTTTCTGCTGTCATAGTTATTCCTCCAGTTTAACACTGATATTTTTGCTAAAAAGAAAAGATGGACTGCTGCTAAGAGCGGGCCCACCTTTCACAACGAGCCCTTACTCAACAAGAAGAGGACTCTTATTTTTGTTTATCACAAAATAGAATCCTAAGGCTCAATATTCACAAAAATGACAGCTTGGAGTACTAAGATGCTGTTTTTAAACATGTTTTTTCTAGTCATTGCCATTATACTATTTTGCATCTTAGTTCCTCCTCTCGTCATTTGACTATTGATTATGTAGCTATTCTATATTTCTAATGAGACTATGTCAATGGTATTTCTAATTATTCTCTAATTTTATTAATTAGCAGGGTAATCGACATACTCATTGGTAATAATATCCAATTCCTGTACATTTCCTGTTTCATTATCGTATCGGAAAAATCCTCTTGAGCTAGCCGCTGCGTCACCATTTTCACGAATATTAATAGATACGATTTCTCCTTCTACACCATCAATCAGGTAAAGGAAGTCATCACCTTCTTCTAAACCAGTTAAATCTGAAATCGCTATTTTTGCTGCTTCAATTTTTGCTGCTTCGTCATGGTTTAATTCCGTGTCAATTGATTCGTCAGTTGATTCAGCAACTGATTCACTTTCAACTGCACTGTTCGTTGATTCTTCAACCGATTCTTCAACCGATTCAACCACCGCTTCTGAGCTACTTTCTGCTGAACCCACATTTGGATTAGTTGTATCGGTACAGGCTGCTAATAATAAAACCGCACCTAATAATAGTGACTGTTTTTTAATGTTAATCATTCAATCCCTGCTTTCTTTTTCTTATTATCGTTTATCTGTATCACTTTCGAGCGAAAGAATACCCTGATAGTCGGGGTGTTTCATATCAAATTCAGATACATGGGCCGGTCCTCGCATCACTTCGCGAACCACATTTAATAGCCCATCTTCATTAGCCTTTATTTTCCATCTAACGAGCTGAATAATCTCGCCATTTAATTCCAAGGCCGTAATAATCGTCGGATAAACACAACACCCAATGTTAAAGTAAGGCAGTGTCGCTTTCTTTGGAAATTTAAAGCGGTGAGTGTGCCCACAAATGAGCATCATCTTATTTTCAGCGATCCATTTGGAATAATTTTTTTCTATTTTGTGGCGGCGATGAATATTTTTAACGGGACTCACTGGATTTCGAATCCCAAAGGCATGTAGAAAGCGCCAAAAATATTTCAACGATAGCATGGTAAACATCCAAAATTGATCGTTGGGGGCATCCCCTTGATGACCGTGAACAGTAAAAATTTCTTGACCTGTCTTCTTGTGTTTTAAAACAAGGGCTTCAATCGGCTTCAGGTCTTTTAGAAAATCAAAAAAAGTCTCTGAATACTCATCGTAGTTGCGGTCGTAATGCTTTTCGACATAGTGCTGATTTTTCATATAGATATTGTGATTGCCATACATCATAATAAAACGATCATCATCGTAGAATTTCTTAATCGTTGAAAAGACTTCTGGATGAGCGTTTTTGATGTGTTTGACATCTTGGTACTCCCACAGTTCATCCCCATCACCAGCTTCAACATAGGTGTACCCATTTTTGTAATAGTAATCAATGGCGTACTGAAAAATATTGCGGTTGCGAGTGAATTCGTCTGATAAACTGCCATCGCCTCGGTGTTGATCACTGATGAATACATATTTAGTCGTCTCATCAAAGACTTCCACCCTTGCACCTTCATAGGCAGCTGTTAAGCGTTGTTTGGTAAACATAGCTTTCACTCCTCATCTACTCTTTTACTTGCGAGTAACAATAAAGCTCTTAGTTTAATTATACGTGAAGAATGATTAAAATAAAAATATGTCGCAAAAATTTGAGAAAAGCTTAACCTGCTACACGAGAGATTTTTCCATTCGAATATGTCCTACTGGCGCAGATGGCATAATATAAGGTTCTCCAACGGTATGGTAGCCCTGCTTTTCATAAAAGCCTTGCGCTGATAGTCGTGCTGCTAGATTAACCGATTTAGCCCCTTGGCTGTGGCCTGTTTTTTCTAATTCGTTGAGTACTAATCGACCAATCCCGCCTTGTTGTTGTCGTGTATCTACGCAAATGTAGTCAATGTGATAGTCTTTATTTTGTAGTATCGCAATTCCTACGCCTAATAAACTGCTGTCGCTAAATGCACCAATAATAACGGCTTCTTCTTCATTCGTTAAATCTTCGTCGTAAATGGATAGTCCTAGCGGTTCTCTCATTATTGTATTTCTGAGTGCTATGGTTTCTTGGTAGTCGGGACTTCCGTAAGCCAGTTGTTTTAATAAGACCATCATATCCCCCATATATCGTTTAATAATAATTATACGCCATTATGCTGAAAAAAGTGACTTATTTGACAAATTAATGCTTTACGGTATAATTAATTGTACTCAATATGAGTAACCCTTAATCTGATTAAGGGGATGTTACGGATTCGACAGGTATAGGTCGAGCTTTTGACGCGCTTCGTAGGTTACGGCTACGCAAAAACGTTCCAGTTAAATATAACTGCAAAAACAAACAATAATACTTTAGCTTTCGCTGCGTAAAACCAGCTAGCTAAGATCCTCTTGGTATCGTCCATGTACTCAAGTAAGGGTCTCAAACTTAGTGGACTACGCCGTGACCTTCCACCTGGAGGAATCGGAAGAGACTAATCAGGTTAGCGTTGTGTAACGCCTGTTAAACGGCTAACACGAGGCGAACTCTAAATTGTTTAACTATGAGCGTAGACTTGGAAGTGCCGATATATTTGGACGCGGGTTCGACTCCCGCCATCTCCATACTATTCCAGAGCCGTCTGGAATGCAAAAGTCCTTGATTTTTTCAAGGGCTTTTTGTTTCCCCTCTTTTATTGGAAAAGCGGTCTTTGAAAACCATTATTCATTTGCAAAAACCGAAATAACCAAAAAACCAGTCTTTGAAAGTAAATGATCACTTTCAAAGACCGGTTTCGTTTTTATTCGTCTGTTTCTTTATCAGATGGCAAGATTTTATGGCTCGTAGGCTCATCATTGCCACTCGGTGTATTGTCTGGTGCGAAATGTTCGGTACTATTGAATTTTTCTAAATGATAGAAGCCTTCATAGTAACTGACCACTGAAATACTGGCATTATCTAAATGACGATCGATTTCGAAATCTGGAATAAGAGCATGGATCATGTTTCGAATGGTCATCCCATGAGAAACAATCAAAATGTTTTGTCCAGAATCACGGTGCTTATCAATTAACTTGATTAAGCCACGTTCGACACGCAACCAGAATGTTAAGTAGTCTTCTGCTTCGTGGTAGGGATCCATTTTGCGCATTCCGTTTAATTCTTTAATAACGGATGTGTTATCTGAGTAATCAATCCCATTTTCAAATCCTAAAAACTGGTGCAGCTGCGCCCATGTTTCGGTCGCATCCAAACCTTCATATGAACCAAAGAAAATTTCTCTAAATTCAGGCATTGCTTTCACACTCGGTGTGTCTTTGTGTTCATTTTCATTTAAAATGATTTGTGCTGTTTCAAATGTTCGTCTTAAGTCACTGCAGTAAACAGCATCAAACTTGATGTTTGCTAGTCCTGCTCCACTGCGTGATACATCGCGTTTCCCTCTATTAGTCAAAGGAGCGTCTGACCAACCTTGCATGCGATTGTACTGATTTAAGTAGGTCTCGCCATGTCTCATAAAATAAAATGTGACTCCCTTAGTCATCTTACACCTCTTTAAAAATCTATTTCGTTTTGACAGTTTCGACAATACGTCCTTCTTGATAGGCCAACAATAATTTTTGTAAATCTTTGACTTGTTGGGTTAAACGCACGCCGACATCTGTTTCACGTACTGTTTTTCGTTCTAGTTCTTTGTCCACTACTCGACGTGTAGACACAATATCAATTTCATTAACCAATGCGTCCGTTACCGAAGTAAAGGGTTGATGAGAAACGAGTTGCATACCAAATGAATTATATAATAAGGTATAACCGGCTAAACCGGTTGTATCTTGGTAAGCTTTTGAAAAGCCACCATCGATAACGATAAGCTTGCCATCAGCCTTCAGAGGATTTTCCCCACGCTTTTCTTTAACTGGCGTGTGGCCATTAATAATATGACCTTTTGACGGATCCAAATCAAATTCTCTTAAAATCATTTCGCAAGTTGCCACATTGTCCCGCTCTTTGTAGTAGATATTTTTCTCTTCAAGATGGGTTGCTTTATCTTTGATATACAAGCGTTCAAAGGTCGTCATCTTATCTTTTCCGAAAAGTGACGAGGCCTTTCCTTCCCATTGATACCAGATATAATCAAGATTTTTTTGGTTACTTAGACCATTTTTGCGGTTTAAGTAGCCTTTTCTCAAAATATCTTCGTATTTATCTAGCAAGTTTTTTCCGCTATATGACTTATTATTAATCGTCATCTCCATAAAGCTGCCATCTTTATTAAGTGGTACACAGCCATGGAACAGAAGATTATCATTATATTTAAGATATAAGCTTCCCTTGCTGTACAAAAATTGGGTGTGTTTGTGAAGGCGTTCTGAGTTCATAAAGCCGTCTGTCAACCGTTGGATCACCACTTCTTCTTCAGCAGTGAGTTTGTAGGGATCGTTTGGATCAATCGTTGGAAAGTAGTCACACGTTAATGGGTATTCCTTACCATCTAGACGAATGGTTCCTTTTTCATAATCAATATCAGACAGTAACAAGCGATCATTCATTTCAAATTCAGGATGACGCTTAATGATCTCGCCTTCCAACTTAAATTGGATAATCGAAATCGCTTGATTCATCTTCGCAATTTGACGAATTTCTTCTGGATAATTTTTTTCTTCCGAGTCTGGATTGATTTTTGGCATAAATGGTTCGTGTCGATCTTCTGTATAATTCATTT
Organism: Jeotgalibaca sp. PTS2502; assembly: GCF_001975685.1. NCBI lineage: Bacteria > Bacillati > Bacillota > Bacilli > Lactobacillales > Carnobacteriaceae > Jeotgalibaca > Jeotgalibaca sp. PTS2502. Next base: position 420,503 of record NZ_CP019433.1, on the reverse strand, counting down.
CTGAAAATAACATCAACGACCTCAACGAGATTCCATAAGCATCTTCGATAATTTCAAGATTATCATAGCGCGCACAAATCCGAATCACATTCGCTATACAAGCTGCTGAACCACTCGCTGCACCCATCCATAACACATCATGGTTTCCCCATTGAATATCTAATTCATGACCATCCATTAAGGTGTCAATAATACGGTCTGGGTATGGGCCACGATCATAAATATCACCAACCACATGTATATGGTCAACCACTAGTCGTTGGATAACATGGGCAAATGCAGAAATTAATTCTTTTCCTCTTTTTAAAGAAATAACCGTCTTAATAATCTTATCATAGTAGTCTTCTTTATTCGACATTATTGCATCCTTGAACAAAAGCTCCTCAATAATATAGGCATAATCACTTGGCAAAGCTTTTCTAACTTTCGAACGGGTATATTTAGACACAACAAAGGCACAGAGTTCTGTAATGCGTGTCGTTGTCAAAATAAAGAATTCTTCAATTTCTTCCTGACTCTCAAGTGAAGCTACGATCAAGTCTATTTTCTTATCGGGGTAATAGACAATGGTAGCGAGCTGGTTCATTTCCTTGGTGCTTAAACGACCTTGGAAAACCTCTTTAATTTTTTCTTTAACGTTACCTGATCCATTTCTAAGAACATGTTGAACAGCATAATATTCCCCGTGCAAATCACTAATAAAATGCTCGGTCGCTTTGGGTAAGTTCATGATCGCTTCTAAGTTGATGATCTCAGTAACCGTATCGGCAATCGTTGGATATTCTTTCGACAGTAATCGCAGGTATTTATCTGTTTGAACAATCATGGTCTAACCTCCATACAATCATCGTTATATTTATCATATCTTTTAAACCGTCAAATGAACAGTCTAAATTAGACATTTGATGAAAGTATTTTAATAAATACGCATTTTTGTCACAAAAAAAAGAGAGTAGTTTTCATAAAAACTACTCCCTTTCCTTATTCTAATAACGATTCTTTAATGCACGATCGACTTCACGTTTCATATCTTTTTGTTTTAGCGACTCACGTTTATCGTATTTTTTCTTACCTTGAGCGACACCAATTAACACTTTTGCATAACCATCTTTAATATAAACTTTCAATGGAATTACGGTAACCCCTTGTGTTTTTGTTTGATTAGCTAAGTAATTGATTTGCTTTTTATGCAGTAAGAGTTTGCGTGAACGAAGTGGATCATGGTTAAAGATATTTCCTTGTTCAAACGGACTGATATGTACATTTTGCAATGTCGCTTCTCCATTACGGATGGACACATAGCCATCTCGAATGTTAATACGAGCATTACGAATGGATTTAATTTCCGTGCCTTTTAAAACCATGCCTGCTTCAAATGTTTCCAAAATACTATATTCGTAACTGGCTTTTCTGTTTTGGGCAAGAACTTTTCCGTCTCCCTTTGGCATCACTTCTACCTCATTTTCTGCTTCAGAATTTTTTAACGTTTCTTTTTAGAACGTTTTTTCTTTTCCCCGCCATGTTTATTAGAAGTCTTTTCTCGTGATTCACCGTTATCTTTCCGTCTTTTACGGTGACCTTTCATACCTCGGTCTTGTTTCGATCTCGGTTTACTCTTCCCATTCTTCTTGCGGCTAGGTGTTTGTATCTCTTGATTATACACTGTCAATTCATCATCTTCAACTAAGGCGAAGTCAATTTCACGTGAATCAACATCTGCTTTAGTTACTTCAATACGGACTTTTTGACCAATTCTGAAAATCATACCTGTTCGTTCACCCAGTAGCACCATATGGCTCTCTAGGTAGTTAAAATAATCTTGCTTCATATTCGAAATATGAACCAATCCTTCAATGGTATTTGGTAACTCAACGAAGATACCAAATTTAGTCACTGAACTAATGACACCTTCGAATTGTTGGCCAACTTTATCAACCATAAATTCTGTTTTCTTCAGAGAGTCAGTCTCACGTTCTGCATCCACTGAGCGGCGTTCTGTTACTGAACTTTGAACAGAAATGTCAGACAGTTTTTGTTCCCACTTATCACGTTGTTCAGCGGTTTGCTTGTCAGTCAGATACATACGCAACAATCTGTGAACAATCAAGTCGGGATAACGTCTGATTGGTGATGTAAAGTGCGTATAGTCTTTAGTCGCCAAACCGTAGTGACCAATTGGATTAGTATCATATTTTGCTTGTTTCATACTCCGTAATAAGACGCTGGCAACAACGGCATGGTATGGTTCATCTGCCGTTTTTTGTAAAATGTTTTGCAGTTGCTTTGGTTTAATACTTTCGTTCGATCCCGTAACCACCATTCCAAATGTCGTCACGAATTCCATAAATCGAAGCATTTTAACAGGATCCGGTTGCTCATGAATCCGGTAAATAGCCGGTAGTTTACGACGCGTAAAGTGTGCTGCTACTGTTTCATTGGCTGCTAACATAAATGATTCAATTAGACGTTCGCCAACACCACGTTCCACAACTTTAATATCAAGAGGATGGCCTGCTTCATCAACGATTATTTTTGATTCGGTCGTATCGAAATCAATCGAGCCGCGCACTTTCCGTTTTTTCTCTAAAATCTTATGAAGGCCGCCCATATCTTCAAGTAGATTAACATACTCGATAAAGGCATCGCGTGTTTCACGGTCACGTTCTTCTAAAATGGCGTTTACTGCTCTATAGGTAAAACGTTGGTTTGAGTTAATGATTGACGGGAAAATATCGTATTTTACGATATCGCCCTTATAATCAATCTCCATCACACACGACATAGCCAAGCGGTCTTCATGCGGTAAGAGAGAACAGACACCATTTGATAGTTTCTGCGGTAACATTGGCACCACACGGTCTGTTAAATAGACACTCGTTCCGCGCTCAAAAGCCTCGCGGTCAATCGCTGAGTGTTCAGTTACAAAGTAAGAAACATCCGCAATGTGGACACTTAATTGATAGTTTCCATTAGCTAAAATAGTCATTGAAATGGCATCATCCAAATCCTTGGCATCTGCCCCATCAATCGTAATGGTCACTTGGTCTCTTAAGTCTCGGCGATTCGTATATTCGTCCTCTGGTATCTCAAAGGGAATGGCTTCTGCTTGTTGAATAGCACCTTCTGGGAATTCTGTCGGAATCCCTAGTTTATAAAGGATGGACAAAATATCGACACCAGGTGCGTTTTTATGTCCAATTTCTTGAGTTACGATACCTGTCATTGCAACAGGATTATCACTATTTGGATAGTCAACAACTTCACTGACAACAATGCTTCCCTCAACGGGATAAAGACCAGTTGGCTGAACATACAAGATCATCTGTTTAATTTTATTATCTTGAGGAATGACATAACCTAAATAGCCTGTTTCCTCCCTTCTTGGTGCATCATAAGGCAAAAACTCACCCACTATGCGGTTGGTTTTTCGTGAAATGATTTTAGTGATTTTACCTTCCGGACCTTTACTATTCCAAGGCTCAGGTTTATGAGTGATCACAACTTCGACTTGATCGCCTTCCATGGCACTAGCGGTCTGTTCTTTTGAGATGTAAATATCATCTTCAGCTGGGTCATAATCAACGAAGCCAAAGCCGCGATCATTGGCGCGGAATGTTCCGACTAATGTCGCATCATCTCGTTTAATTCTAAATTTTCCTTCTCGGTTTAAAACAATTTGCCCAGCTTGTTCAGCTTTAGCAATTGCTTTTACTAAGTTATTAAAGCTTTTCGAATCATCGTAGCCTAGTGCTACGCTTAATTGCTTCACTGAATAACTGTCGTATTGATGTTCTTGTAAGTAATCAATGACTTGATTAAGAACATGTTCTGTTTGTGTCATAAGTTTTCCTCTTTCCAATTTAGCTTGTCTAGGTAGTTGATGACGGATGCTTCAAAATCGTCGCGCTTTGATCCTACAGTAATCACGTGGGTTGATTCTGGGAAAAATTGGAAGTCGACTGTGGCATGGTTAATGGCGTCTCTTAAGACACGGCCATTCATATAATCAATCAATTCATCCTTACCCGAAGAAGCAATATAGTAACTACCGGTAATCTTATCTAAGTCTGCCTGAACGATATCGGTAAACTCACGTATTTCAGCCAGTTGTTGACCAAGCTTTTCTTTAATTCTGTCAATATTACCCTCAATTTCTTCTGAGGTTTTGCCAATATGTTTATTAAATGTACGATAGTAATTAACGAATGCAGCGGGTACTTTGCTATCACCAATATTTAAAACAGGTGAGTTAAACGATCCGCCTCCGATATAATTGCCAGTTTCAAGCAAACGTGTTGCAATAATACCACCCATGGAAAGTCCCATAACGGCAATATCTTCGTAGCCCTTTGAGCGTAGAAAGGCTGTTGCTGCTTCACCATCTGCCAGCCACTGTTGGGGACTGCCTTCATCTAGAATATCTTCAAACCGCTCTGTCGCGTGTCCAGTGAATTGAGGAGCGTATACGGTATAGCCTTTTCTCTCTAACGTTCTGCCAAGCAACCGAACGTCATTCGAGCTGCCTGTGTAAGCATGTAGTAACAAAACTGCTCGTTTCCCTTTTTCAAAGAAAAATGGTTGTGGTAATTTTATTTCTTTCATGTGATTACTCCTCTGCTCATATTCTACGTTTATTGTACGTTAGATTTCAAAAAAAACCTACTAAATAGAAAAAGGACTCGAACAAAAGTCCCAGTCCTTTTCTCTTAAATTCATCATATTATCTTTAATTTGAAGACAAATAAGCTAGAGCAATAGCTAAACCAATAAATAGAAAACCTAATACAGCTGTTACTCTTCTCAGACCAGCTTCAAAGCCTCTTGCTTTTTGTTTTCCAAATAACTGCTCTGCTCCACCGCTTAATGCACTTGCTGCATTAGTTTTAGACGGTTGTAACAAGACAGAGATAATGAGTAAAATTGATACAATGATTAAAGCGATTAATAAGACGTCGTACAATGGTGGACCTCCTTTAAATACTACCGCTTAGTATATCATAATTGAACACGTGATTCTAGTAGTCAATCTATTTTTTACCCTTTTCTGTTTCCAACTCATGCAAGAATAATCCACTCAATAACTTTGGCTCAAACCAAGTTGATTTCGGTGGCATCTGCTCACCTAGATCAGATACCGTCAATAATTCGTCCATTGATGTTGGATAAAGCGAAAAGGCAATGCTAGCGTCTTTATCCGCTAATTTCATTAAGGTTGCTTTATCGTGAATACCACCAATAAAATCGAGACGTTGGTCTGTTTTGGGATCAGTAATACCAAATATTGGTTCAAATAAGAAATTCTGTAATAAAGAAGCATCCAAACCATCTACATAGTTTTCAGGTCTCTTGTCATCTTTAATCGTTAGCTTGTACCATTTCTTATCGATATACATACCGAAGCTACCTTTTTCTTGTGGTTGGTATTGCGCATCATCTAAGGCTTCAACCGTAAAATAAGTCTCAATCTTTGCCCAATCGCCATCCTTTAATGGCAAATGAACAAGACGGTTATATGGCAGAATTTCTAATTGAGACGTTGGGAAAGCAATTCCTAAGAAATAATTGAGTTCTGCATCATCAGGTTCATCAGGGAATTCTTCACGTCTTTGTTTTGTAATTTTAGCTGCAGCAGCCATACGGTGATGACCGTCAGCAATATACAATGCCTCAATATCATCTCTAAAGTAGTTGGTAATTTTTTCAACTAAGTCATCTTCGTCAATTTTCCAGACGTAATGCTCCACGTTATAGAAGCTTTCAAAGCAATAAATCCCCATCTTGCGGTTTTTAAAGTCCAATAATAGATCGTTAAGTTCGCTATGGTCTTTATAAGTTAAAAAAATAGGACTTGTATTGGCATCAAGCGCATCATTATGTCGAATACGGTCTATTTCTTTATCTGGACGTGTTTTTTCATGTACTTTGATCGTGTTATTGATATAGTCGTCCACTGAAATGGCCATTACAATACCGTATTGCGATTTACCATTACGTGTCAAGCGATAAAGGTAGTAGCTTGGTTTTTCTTCTTTTACTAGCCATCCTTTTGATAAAAAGTCTTGATAATTTGTTTTTGCCATCTCATAAACACGGTCATCATCAACAGCAACATCATCTGATAAGTCTACTTCTGCACGGTCAACTCTTAAAAATGACTTGGGATTATTGCTGACTAGTTCTTTTGCTTCTATAACATTTACCACATCATATGGGAGACTAGCGATTTTATCGACATCATAATTATTGGGACGAACGGCTTGGAACGGTTTAATCTTTACCATAAATACTGTTACTTCCTTTCTATGATACGCGTTTTTATTACACCTGATATTTCTTGAATTTGACCGGTTACCTCTTCTAACAAGGACATTTCAACCTCTGGAATATCAATAACCGTATAGGCGTAATTCCCACGACTCCTGTTCAGAATATTATCAATATTAACAAAATGTTTGGCTAAAATTGCTGAAATTTGACCAATCATATTAGGAACATTACGATTGACAATGGTAATACGTAGTGGTGATTGTAATGGTACATCAATCGTTGGGAAATTCACAGAATTGATAATATTTCCTGTTTCTAAGAAGTATTTCAATGTTTTGACTGCCATAATTGAACATTGTACCTCTGCTTCATCGGTTGATGCGCCTAAATGTGGGAACATCATAATTTTATCGTTGTCAAAAAATTCTTTTTCAGCAAAGTCGGTCACGTATTTAGACAATTTTCCTTCTTCTAATGCTTCTAACAAGTCTTCCTTAACAATTAATTCATTTCGAGCAAAGTTCAATAATACAGCGCCGTCTTTCATTTGGTTAATAAATTCTTTATCAACATACCCTTCTGTATTAGCATTTACGGGAATGTGAATTGAGATATAGTCTGAATCTCTCAATACTTCTTGTAATGTTTTCGCGTTTTTAACACGTCTTGATATATTCCAAGCTGTTTCAACTGATACATATGGATCATAGCCGATAACATCCATTTTTAAATGATAAGCATCTGTGGCTAATAAAGAGCCGATTGCGCCTAACCCAATTACACCTAATGTTTTGCCAGCTAGTTCTGTTCCTGAAAATTGCTTTTTCCCAGCTTCTACTTGCTCAGAAATATCCTCGCCTTCTAGTTCTTTCAACCAGTTTATACCTCGGTAAATGGGGCGAGCTGCCATAATCAAACCAGCAATAACCATTTCCTTAACGGCATTAGCGTTAGCACCTGGTGTGTTGAAAACGACAATCCCCTCTTCTGAAGCACGTTCAATTGGAATGTTATTCACACCTGCACCTGCACGCGCAATCGCAAGCAAGCTTTCATTAAAGGTTAAATCATGGATTTTTTTACTTCTTAATAAAATTGCTTCTGCGTCTTGTGTCTCATTTAAGCTGTATTCTTTTTTATCCAGAAGGTCTAACCCTTCTGTTGCAATCATATTAAAGGTTTGAATATCTCTCATCATGCTTATTTAGCTCCTCTGTTTTCTTCGAATTCTTTCATAAATGCAACTAGTTCCTGAACACCTTCTAGTGGAAAGGCATTATACAAACTCGCGCGCATACCGCCTACTGAACGGTGACCTTTTAAGTTAACAAAACCGCGCTCTTGTGCTTCTTTTAAGAAGTCTTTTGTTAAAGTGTCATCTGTTAGTGTAAACGGAATATTCGTTAGCGAACGGAATTCTTTTTGAACAGGTGATTGGTAGAAATCAGAATCTTCAATCGTTTGATATAAAAGACCCGCTTTTTCTTGGTTTATTTTCACCATTTCACTAACGCCGCCTAATTCGATTAACCACTCGAATACTAATTTTGCCATATAAATCGAAAATGTTGGTGGTGTATTATACATTGATCCAGAACTGACATATGTCTTATAGTCAAGCATAGTTGGAATTCCTGGGGTATCTTGTAAGAGGTCTTCACGAACAATGACGATTGTTACGCCTGCTGGACCAATATTTTTCTGTGCTCCCGCATAAATTAGACCAAAATCACTGACGTTGTAGTTAGCAGATAAAATATTTGAAGACATGTCAGCTACGACTGGTACATCCCCAAATGTTTGAATAGTTTGGTATGCTGTTCCTTCAATCGTATTATTTGTTGTGATGTGAATATAATCTAATCCTTCTGGAATTTCTGTAACTTCAGGAATAAGGGTATGTTTGTTTTCTTTTGTGTTTGCTAAGATAACAGCTCGGTCACCAACTAGAGTTGCTGCTTCTTGATAAGCTTTTTCTCCCCATGAGCCAGAGACAATATAACCAGCCTTACCATCTTTCAAAAGATTCAACGGTACAGCAGCAAATTGAAGCGTTGCCCCACCTTGAATAAATAAAACTTTATAGTTATCTGGAATGGCCATTAATTGGCGTAAATGAGCTTCTGCATCATCAATAATAGCTTGAAAAAGCGAGGACCGATGACTCAACTCCATTACGGACATGCCACTATTTTCATAAGATAGTAATTCGTGTTGAGCTTTTTCTAAAACAGATTTTGGTAGGACAGCTGGACCAGCCGAAAAATTCCATGTTGTTTTCATCATATCGCCTCATTTGCTTTTTCTAATATTTTTTTAATTCTATTTTCATAAATTATTATAGCAGATTTTAACAATTAAAAAAGGGTAAAAGAGAAAGTTACTAAAAAAATAATATTCGTGAATAACAAATTATATTTTTTTGCCTTTTAGGAGTTAAATCATCATTTTAGTTGATTTTAACATAAACCTCTTCTTATTCAAATTTATATCATTTTAGCTATTTCCGAACTCTCATAATTATAAACCTAAAAAATGTTCGATAAACGCAAAAAAGCTCTACCTGCATTTTCATGCAAGTAGAGCTTTTTTAACTTAAACGGTTATTATTTGTTTTCTAGGTTGTAGAATGCTTCTAGACCTTCGTAAACAGCTAGTTCACCTAATTGATCTTCGATACGTAATAATTGGTTGTATTTAGCGATACGGTCAGTACGGCTTAATGAACCAGTTTTGATTTGACCAGCATTTGTTGCAACAGCGATATCAGCGATTGTTGCGTCTTCTGTTTCACCTGAACGGTGAGAGATAACAGCAGTGTAACCAGCTTTTTTAGCCATTTCAATTGCTTCAAATGTTTCTGTCAAAGTACCGATTTGGTTAACTTTGATTAGGATTGAGTTACCGATGTGGTTTTTAATCCCTTTGCTTAAGATTTCAGTGTTTGTTACGAACAAATCGTCACCAACTAATTGAACTTTTTCGCCTAGGCGTTCAGTCAATAGTTTCCATCCATCCCAGTCATTTTCGTCCATACCATCTTCGATTGAGATGATTGGGTATTTGTTAACTAATTCTTCTAAGTAATCTACTTGTTCAGCAGCAGTACGTTTAGCTCCGCCTTCACCTTCGAATTTAGAGTAGTCGTAGACACCGTCTTCGTAGAATTCTGAAGATGCACAGTCAAATCCTAGGTAAACATCTTTACCTGGTTCTAGACCTACAGCTTTAATTGCTTCAAGAATTGTTTCAACACCGTCTTCAGTTCCTTCGAAACGAGGTGCGAATCCACCTTCGTCACCTACAGATGTTTCTAGGCCACGAGCTTTAAGGATTGAAGCAAGTTTGTGGAAGATTTCAGCTCCCCAACGTAGTGCTTCTTTGAATGTTGGTGCTCCAACAGGAAGAATCATGAACTCTTGGAACGCGATTGGTGCGTCAGAGTGAGATCCACCGTTGATAATGTTCATCATTGGAGTTGGTAAAACTTTAGAGTTGAACCCACCTAGGTATTGGTATAGAGGTACATCTAGGTAGTCAGCAGCAGCGCGAGCTACAGCGATAGAAACAGCTAGAATAGCGTTTGCTCCTAATTTACCTTTGTTTGGTGTTCCATCTAATTCGATCATAGTTCTATCGATAGCTAGTTGGTCACGTACGTCAAAACCGATAACAGCGTCAGCGATTAGCTCAACGTTTTCTACAGCTTTTTGTACACCTTTTCCTAAGTAACGATCTTTGTCGCCGTCACGTAATTCTACAGCTTCGTGTTCACCAGTAGATGCTCCAGATGGAACCATACCGCGTCCGAATGCGCCGCTTTCTGTGTATACCTCAACCTCTACTGTTGGGTTACCGCGTGAATCAAGAACTTCTCTAGCCAAAATATCTGTAATGAATGGCATTTTTTTCTCTCCTTTTTATAAAACAATACTTGGTTTTACATACTAATTTTAGACAACTTTTACTAAGATTGCAACCACTTCTTACAAGCAGTGATTACTTAATAATCAATGATTCACCAGTCATTTCAGCTGGTTTCTCAACATTCAATAAATCTAACATTGTTGGTGCTACATCGGCTAGTTTACCGTCAGTACGCAATGTCACATCTTTTTTCGTTACAATAACAGGAACAGGTACAGTTGTATGAGCTGTATGTGGTGTTCCTTCTGGTGTAATCATTGTATCTGCGTTACCATGATCAGCAAAAATAATTGCGTAACCATCGTGTGCTAAAATACGATCAACGACTTTACCTAGGTTTTCGTCAACAGCTTCAATTGCTTTAATGGTTGGCTCTAACATACCTGAGTGTCCCACCATGTCTGGGTTTGCAAAGTTCAAGATGATAGCGTCGTACTTGTCTTCGTCAATAGCATTCGCCATTGCATCGCCTAATTCGTAAGCACTCATTTCTGGTTTTAAGTCATAAGTAGCTACTTTTGGTGATGGAATCAGAATACGGTCTTCGCCTTCATATGGATCATGCTTACCACCATTCATAAAGAATGTCACGTGTGGGTACTTTTCAGTTTCAGCAGCATGTAGCTGTGTTAAGCCTTTGTTACTCAACACTTCAGCAACCACGTTTGTTAATGGAATTGGCGGGAAAGCCACTTCTCCAATAACAGAATCTTGGTATAGTGTCATTGAAACAAATTTAACATTTTCCGGACGTACGCCACGATCAAATTCTGCCCACTCTACATTTGTAAAGGCATTTGATAATTGAATCGCACGGTCTGGACGGAAGTTAAAGAAGATAACAGCATCATTATCGTGAACTGGCGCAACTGGTTTGCCATCTTTAACAATGACACTTGGCATAACGAATTCATCGGTTACATTGTTTGCATAGCTTGCTTCTACAACTGCTTGAGCAGATGTAAATTCTTCACCTTTTCCAAGGACAACAGCGTCATATGCTTTTTCAACACGTTCCCAACGTTTGTCGCGGTCCATTGCATAGTAACGACCTGAAACTGATGCAATTTCGCCTACTCCAAGTTCTTGCATTTTATCTTCTACTGTCTTGATATAACCAGGTGCAGCATGAGGATCAACGTCTCGTCCATCTAAGAAAGCATGTAGGTAAACGTTTTTGATTCCTTTTTCTTTTGCACTCTCTAGCAAAGCAAGTACATGGTTAATGTGACTGTGTACACCACCGTCAGACAACAAACCAAATAAATGCAAGCTTGAGTTATTGTCAAGCGCATGGTTGTAAGCAGCTGTTAATGCTGGGTTTGTTAAAAACTCACCATCACTAATTGCTTTATCGATACGTGTTAAACTTTGGTAGACAACACGACCAGCACCAATATTTGTATGTCCTACTTCTGAATTACCCATCTGGCCTTCTGGTAAGCCTACAGCTAAACCAGATGCTGCCATTGTTGCATGAGGAAATTCGTTCCAGTAGCGGTCAAAATTTGGTTTATTTGCTTGAGCAACAGCATTACCAACTGTTTCGTCACGCTTACCAAAGCCATCAAGAATGATGATTGCTACAGGTTTTTTAGTCATTATTTTACTGCCTCCAATAGTTGCAAGAAAGAGTCTGCTTCTAAACTTGCGCCACCTACAAGAGCACCGTCAATATGTTCTTGACTCATGTATTCTTGGATGTTTTCTGGCTTAACACTTCCACCGTATTGGATGCGAACTTTATCTGCTGTATCAGCGTCATATAAGTCACGAACTGTTTGACGTACAACGCCACATGTGTCGTTAGCATCTTGTGATGTCGATGATTTACCAGTACCGATTGCCCAGATTGGTTCGTAAGCAATAACCAAGCTAGCTACTTGACCAGCAGTCAAATCTTTCAAAGCGTTAGTAATTTGACCTTTAATCCAGTCATTTGTTTCCCCAGCTTCTCTTTGTTCTAGTGTTTCACCACAACAAACGATAGGTGTCATGTTGTTACGGAAAATTGCATGTGCTTTTTTGTTAATATCTTCATCTGTTTCGTGGAAGTATTCTCTACGTTCAGAGTGTCCGATAATCACATAGTCAGTTCCTAATGCACCAAGAGCTTTCGGGCTGATTTCGCCTGTAAATGCTCCTTCTTCTTCAAAGTAGCAGTTTTGAGCAGCAACTTTAAGGTCAGTACCTTTGCTATCTGAAATCATTTTTTCTAAATACAAAGCTGGTGATCCAATTACTGAATCTACTTTGTCATTTGATGGTACGGCATGTTTAACTGCTTCGATAAACGCGTGCGCTTCTTCAGCAGTTTTATTCATTTTCCAGTTACCAGCGATAATTGGTTTACGCATAATAATCCTCCTACTTGATCTTACAACGGTTTTTATTTATCAGAAATTGATGCAACACCTGGTAGTTCTTTACCTTCTAGGTATTCTAGAGAAGCACCGCCACCTGTTGAAATGTGAGTAAAGTCTTCAGCAAAGCCTAATTGCATTGCTGCAGCAGCTGAATCTCCCCCACCGATGATTGTTACTGCATCGTCTAATTTAGCGATAGCTTCACAAACACCAATTGTTCCTTTAGCAAAGTTGTCTAATTCGAATACGCCCATTGGACCATTCCATACAACTGTTTTAGCGCCTTCTAATTCTTTAGCAAACAATTCTACAGTTGCAGGACCAACGTCTAATGCCATTTTATCTTCAGGCATTTCATCTGCAGAAACAATACCTGCTGAAGCATCGTTGCTGAATGTCGTTGCTAAATGAGCGTCGATTGGCAAAATTAATTTGTCGCCTGCGCGAGCAATTAAGTCTTTAGCTAATTCTACTTTGTCAGCTTCTAATAGAGATGTACCGATTTCTTTACCTTCTGCTTTAGCAAACGTATAAGCCATACCGCCACCGATAATAACTTTATCAGCTTTTTCTAGTAGGTTTTCGATAACACCAATCTTGTCGCTTACTTTAGCTCCACCAAGGATAGCTACGAAAGGACGTGCTGGTTCGTCAACAGCGCCACCGATGAATTTGATTTCTTTATCCATCAAGAAACCTGCTGCTGATTCTAAGTTTGAAGCGATTCCTACGTTAGATGCGTGAGCACGGTGAGCTGTTCCAAATGCATCGTTAACGAACAAGTCACCTAGGCTAGCCCAGTATTTACCCAACTCAGGATCGTTTTTGCTTTCTTTTTTACCATCAACGTCTTCAAAACGAGTGTTTTCAAATACTAAAACATCCCCGTCTTTTAGATTGTTGATTGCTTCTTCTAATTCTGCACCACGTGTTTGCGGAACAAATGTTACGTCTTTGCCTAATAATTCTCCTAGGCGTGTTGCAACTGGTTTAAGAGACAATTTAGCTTTGTCTTCTTCCGTTTTCACTTTACCTAAGTGAGAAAATAGGATAACTTTTGCGTTATTTTCTAATAAATATTTGATTGTTGGCAATGCTTGAACAATACGGTTATCGTTAGTAATTTCGCCGTCTTTCATTGGTACGTTGAAATCTGCACGAACTAAAACTTTTTTACCTGTTACAGCTAAGTCTGTTACAACTTTCTTTGTCATAGAATGACCCCCAGTTTGAGTTTTCATAAAAAAAGCAGAGAAGCGCGATGCTTCCCCGCTTTTCGTTCTTTACGATCCGCTATCGGATTAATTCAAATCTTATAGGTTAGTAAAGTATTCTAAAGTACGAACTAATTGAGCTGTGTATGACATTTCGTTATCGTACCAAGAAACAGTTTTAACTAATTGTTGGTCTCCAACTGTCATTACTTTAGTTTGAGTTTCGTCAAACAATGAACCATAAGTTATTCCTACGATGTCTGCAGAAACGATTTGATCTTCGTTGTAACCGTAAGATTCGTTAGCAGCAGCTTTCATTGCAGCGTTAACTTCGTCAACAGTAACTTTTTTGTCTAGAACTGTAACTAATTCAGTTAACGAACCAGCAGCTACAGGAACACGTTGTGCAGCGCCATCAAGTTTACCTTTAAGTTCTGGTAAAACATCACCGATTGCTTTAGCAGCACCAGTTGTGTTAGGGATGATGCTTTCTGCAGCGGCACGAGCACGACGGAAGTCACCTTTTGCATGTGGAGCATCCAATGTGTTTTGGTCACCTGTGTAAGCGTGGATTGTAGTCATAAGACCTGAAACGATACCAAACTCATCGTTCAATGTTTTAGCCATAGGAGCTAAACAGTTAGTCGTACATGAAGCACCAGATACGATAACATCGTCTGCTGTTAATGTTTCATGGTTAACGTTGTAAACGATTGTTTTAACATCGCTACCTGCAGGAACAGATAATAGAACGCGTTTTGCGCCAGCTTCGATATGAGCCATTGCTGCATCTTTACTGTTGAAGAAACCAGTACATTCTAATACAAATTCTACACCTAACTCACCCCATGGGTTGTCAGCTGGGTTTCTGTGTGAGAAGATTTTAACTTCTTTACCATTGATTGTGAATGAGTCTTCGTTAACTACAACTTCACCATCGAAACGTCCTTGTGTAGTGTCATATTTTAACAAATGAGCTAACATTTTTGCGTCAGTCAAGTCGTTTACTGCTACCACTTCGATACCTTCAAGTTCTTGGATACGACGGAATGCAAGACGACCAATACGTCCAAACCCATTAATTGCTATTTTTGTTGTCATACTAAGATTTCCTCCTTTAGGATAATCAGTTTTTTTATTTTAAAGGGTATCCCCTTTTAAAATCGAGTTAGCGGCACCTTCATCTGTTACAAGCCATGTATGATCAGGTGCGATATGTGAATAAGCTTTAATCGCTTTTGCTTTTAATTCTCCTCCTGCTATGGCTATCGCATAGGGAATTTCTTCGACGTCTTCCATTTGAAGACCAAAACGCGATAAACGAGAGGTGATATTACCCTTTTCATCAAAGTAACACCCAAATGCTTCTCCGACTACTTCACTCTCATTTAACCGTTCTTTTTCGTCAGCTGACATGCGCCGTCGTTCCATCATAACTTTAGCATTTCCGATGCTATATAACAAGCAATTCGCACGTTTCATCATATTAATTGTGTAACGAATGGTTGGTTCATCTTTCAATGAATCCAGTGCCTGTGCACTTAGGTTGTCCGGAGCAAATAATGCTGTATTTTCCCCGCCTGTTGCTTGCGCCATCAGATCACTCACAGTGTTGGCTTGAATGGACATCACTTCACCTAAGCCGCCTCGTGACGGAACAAATGTGAACTTACGATTATCAGATAAATCTGTCGTCATATGTCTTGCCATAGCGGCCATGGTACTTCCACCTGCTACTGCAACGATGAATTCACCTTCTGGTAAAAGCTCATCGAACATTTCGACTGCTGCTATTCCTAACTGGTCGAGCACGTCCGGGTCATCATCAAGGTTTCCCGGTATAATGCGACAGAGTTGTAATTTCAGCCTTTTAGCTAGTTCCTCTTCTTTTTCATTCATCTTCATAAACTGATCAACAGTTTGTTCAAGTTCAAAAAGAATCTTCTTCCCTTTAAGAGTCAAGGTCATACCAGCCTTGGAACTAGAGATAATACCGTTTTTTCGTAAAAAATCTGTTTCTGTGCGTAAGGTACGTTCAGACTGATTCAACTTTTCCGATAACGCCCGTCGTCCAACTGGTGCGGACTCTCGAATCTCTTTCAAAATTCGATAACGAGAATGAAGAACTGATAATAAATCAGGAACTATTTTCTGTAAGACGGAAATGGAATTCTTCATATAATCCCCCATCTCTAATATATTGGACGATTTAAGTCCAACAAAGAAAAATTCTTCTTTAAAAAATATTATTTTATTTTTAGTTGAAAAAAGGAGAAGTAATCTGCATTTCTTAACCTTACGCATTTTATTCTAACAATTTTAATAGCATTTGACAAGCCTTTATACTTTTAACTTTGTTTTCTTACTATTTTTTAATAGTTGTATTGGTCATTTGTCGTCCCATTATGCGCAATAAGAAAGGCAGCCTGATAATCGGCTGCCTTAAACACATTACGCTAAACTTTTAGAGCTTGTCATCACTTCATCGATAATACCATATTCTTTTGCTTGATCAGCACTCATATAGTTATCACGGTCAGTGTCTCTCTCAATAACTTCCATTGGTTGTCCTGTTTTTTCAGATAAAATCTTATTCAAACGCTCACGCGTTTTTAAAATGTGTCGTGCAGCAATTTCAATTTCAGTTGCTTGACCTTGCGCACCGCCTAATGGTTGGTGAATCATAATTTCAGCGTTTGGCAAGGCAAAACGTTTCCCTTTAGCTCCTGCTGTTAATAAGAAACTACCCATTGAAGCTGCCATTCCCATTGCGATTGTTTGAACATCTGCCTTAACAAAGTTCATTGTATCGTAAATCGCAAGCCCTGCTGATACAGAACCACCTGGTGAGTTGATATAAATATAAATATCTTTTTCTGGATCTTGAGCATCTAAGAATAATAATTGAGCGATAACAGAGTTAGCTGTATTGTCGTCAATTGGGCCACTCAACATAATGATGCGGTCTTTTAAAAGTCTTGAATAAATATCATAAGCGCGTTCACCGCGTGATGATTGTTCGATAACTGTAGGTATTAAATTCATGTTAGTTTCCTCCTATGCGATAATTTCTCTCTTTACATTTCTCATTGTATAACAAAGGTCAAACAAGGTCAATAATTAAGTGTCGCTGTTTGACCTTCCTAGAAAGAAGCTTATTCTAACCTATTTTACCAAACTTTTGAAATTATTATAGGACATTTGCTCGAAAAAGAAACAATCGAATGTTTTTTCGATTGTTTCTAATCAGTCCTTATAAGTTTTCGATTAACAAGTCTCCAAATTGCGAACAGCTTACCTCAGTTGCGCCATCCATTAGACGAGCAAAGTCATAGGTTACCGTTTTATTTGAAATGGTTTTTTCAAGAGCAGCAATAATCAAATCAGCTGCTTCTCCCCATCCAATATGCTCTAACATTAAAGTTCCAGAGAGAATAACTGACGATGGATTAACCTTATCAAGACCTGCATATTTCGGTGCCGTCCCATGTGTTGCTTCAAAAATAGCATGCCCGGTCAGATAGTTAATATTCGCTCCAGGCGCAATACCAATACCGCCTACTTGGGCAGCAAGAGCATCTGAAATGTAATCCCCATTCAAGTTCATAGTCGCCACAACATCAAATTCAGCTGGACGCGTTAAAATTTGTTGAAGGAAAATATCTGCAATGACGTCTTTGACAATAATTTTACCGGCAGCAACAGCTTCGTCTTGCGCTTTGTTCGCTGCATCCGCTCCATCTGCTGCTTTAATCCGATCATACTGTTGCCAAGTAAAGACAGCATCGCCAAACTCCTTTTCAGCTAGGTCATATCCCCAATTTTTAAAGGCTCCTTCTGTGTACTTCATTATATTACCTTTATGAACGAGTGTGACTGTCGGACGATTTTCCTTAATGGCATACCTAATAGCTGCTCTAACCAAACGCTCTGTCCCTTCTTTAGAAATAGGCTTAATACCAATCCCACTTGTTTCAGGGAAACGAATCTTGTTGATGCCCATTTCATTAATTAAGAAGTCAATTATTTTCCGTGCTTGGTCACTATCCTTCTCAAATTCGATACCGGCATAAATATCTTCTGTATTCTCTCTAAAGATAACCATATCTGTTAATTCAGGTTGCTTTAACGGTGATGGTACCCCTTCGAAATAACGAACAGGCCGTAAACAAACATATAAATCAAGCACTTGCCTTAAAGCAACGTTCAACGAACGGAAACCGCCACTAATCGGTGTTGTTAAAGGTCCTTTTATAGCAATCAAGTATTCATCAATCACATCGAGGGTCTCTTTAGGTAACCATTCTCCTGTTTGGTCATATGCTTTCTCTCCTGCTAGAACTTCTTTCCAAACAATTTTGCGTTTTGCTTGATAGGCTTTCTCAACTGCTGCATCAAAAACGCGTTCAGCTGCTTTCCAAATATCTGGTCCGATCCCGTCTCCTTCAATGAAGGGAATAACAGGATAATCAGGTGTCACTAACTTACCATCAACCACTTGAATTTTTGCTCCATCTACCATAAACATCCTCCTTGGTTACTATCGCTTGTCAATTGGAATATAAACTTGACCACTTGGGCCAATATAGCGTGAACGCGGACGAATCAAACTATTGTTTTCGCGCTGCTCCTTAATATGTGCTAACCAACCCGATACACGGCTCATAGCAAAAATCAGCGTAAAGAGATCACTTTCAATTCCCAACACATGATAGACCGTTGCAGAGTAGAAATCGACATTGGGTATTAACCCTCTTGCATCACGGATATACTCTTCAATTTCGACTGATATATCGTACCATCTCGCATCTTCCGTATCATGAGTCAGTTGATAAGCCATTTCTTTTAGATAACTTTGACGTGGGTCTACTGTTTTATAAACACGGTGGCCAAAACCCATGATTTTTTCTTTAGAATCTAACTTTTTCTGTAAATATTCTGCAGCTGTTCCATTGTTATAAATCTCTTCTAGCATATCAAATACTCGCTCGTTAGCTCCCCCATGAAGCGACCCTTTTAACGTGCCAATAGCAGTAGTCACACAAGAGTATACATCTGATAAGGTTGACGCTGACACACGAGAAGCAAAGGTCGATGCATTCAGTTCATGATCGGCATGAAGAACAAGCGCTTGATTTAATGCCTTTACCTGAGTTGCTGTCGGTTCTTCACCCGTTAACATATAAAGAAAATTAGCAGTAAATCCTAAATCATTTCTCGGTTGAATCGGATTCAACCCTTTACGAAGCCTTGAAAAAGCAGCAACAATTGTTGGCATTTTCGCTTGTAAAGATAAGCTTTGAATCTTAACTGATTTTTCTGAATTTTCTTCAGCATAAGGATCAAAAACCCCTAACAAAGAGACCGTCGTACGTAAAACACTCATCGGATGAAGATTTTGTCGTGTTTGAATTCTTAAACAAGCTTCTACTTCACCTGAAATACTCGACCAATCTTTCAATTCTTGTTGAAAAGTTGCGAGCTCGTCTTGAGTCGGTAAATGACGGTACCACAGTAAAAAGATAACCTCTTCGAAACTAGCGTCATTATTCATTAATTCTTGGATGCTATAACCCGCGTACGCCAATTCATCATCAATGATCGAACTGATTTCGGTATCACAAGCATAGATATTTGCTAAGCCGCCTACAATTTCCATTCTTTCACCTTCAATTCTTTCGGGATTCATGTCTGCATGGTTTCCAATTTCTTACGGACAACCATCGGAAGAATACCTTTATGTTTGTAATAACGAATATCTGCTTCCGCATCGAAACGTACAATTGCTTGGAAGTTAATTTTTTCGCCATTTGGATGAAGCGCTCGAACATTAACAACTTCACGAATACCAGTTTCTCTTGGCAAATCAACAGAGAAGCTTTCTTCACCCGTTAAACCAAGTGTATCTGCATCTTCTCCTTCTAAGAACTGAAGAGGCAAGACACCCATCATCACTAAGTTTGAACGGTGGATCCGCTCATAACTCTTGGCAATAACAGCCTTTACACCTAGTAAACTTGTTCCCTTAGCAGCCCAGTCACGCGAAGAACCCATACCGTAATCTTCACCAGCTATTACTACTAGCCCAGTACCGTCTTCTCTGTATTTCATAGCTGCATCATATATCGTCATAATCTCGCCAGTTGGCCAATAAGTGGTGTAGCCACCTTCCGTACCTTCTGCCACTTGATTTCGAATCCGAATATTTCCAAAGGTTCCTCTCATCATGACTTCATGATGACCACGACGCGAACCGAACGAGTTAAAGTTTCGAAGCGAAACGCCATTTTCTTTTAAGAACTTACCAGCAGGTGAACGCATACCGATAGCGCCGGCAGGTGAAATATGGTCTGTCGTAACAGAATTCCCAAATTTAGCTAGCACACCAAGATTAACTAATGGTTCTATCTCGCCTGCTTCTGGACTCATATCTTCAAAATAAGGCGGGTTAGCAATATATGTTGAAGCCATATCCCACTCATAGACATTTTCATCAGTGGTTTGGATCGCATTCCAGTCTTCGTTAGCATGGAAAACTTCTGCATAATATTTTTGATAGAGTTCTGGCGTAACATATTTGTCAATGTAGTCATTGACTTCTGTTGCTTCTGGCCAAATATCACTTAAAAAGACATCTCGCCCGTCTTTGTCTTTGCCAAGTGCTTCAGTGGTTAAATTGATATTCACATTACCTGCTAAGGCATAGGCCACAACTAAAGGCGGTGATGCTAGATAGTTGGCTTTAGTTAGAGGATGAATCCGTCCTTCAAAGTTTCGGTTACCACTCAGTACAGAAGATACTAGCAAATTACCTGTTTGTATCGCTTCTTCAATTTCTGGTAGCAAAGGACCTGAGTTCCCAATACACGTTGTACAACCATAGCCGACTAAATTAAAACCTAACGCTTCTAGATACGGCATCAGACCAGCATCTTCTAGATAGGCTGTCACAACTTTTGACCCTGGAGCCAGCGATGTTTTTACAATTGGCGATACTGACAGGCCTTTTTCGGCAGCTTTCTTCGCTAATAAAGCTGCGGATATTAAAACAAAAGGATTAGACGTATTTGTACAACTTGTAATAGCGGCAATAACAACATCACCTGTTTTGATTACATGTTCTTGACCGTCAATGACACACTTTGTTGATTTTTCTAATTCTTTTAAATCTAAGCCGAAACCTTGGTTGCCTTCTGGCCCTTCTAAAGCGGCTTGGAAGGATTTCTTCATATCAGATAAAGGAATTAAATCTTGCGGACGTTTTGGTCCAGATAGGTTTGAATCAACTTCTGATAAATCAATTTCAATGACATTTGAATATACAGCCTCTACCTCTGGTTTATAAAAGAGATGATTAGCTGTAAGAACATCTTTCACAAGAGTTATGGTTTCATCCGAACGTTTTGTCAACGCCATATACCGTAATGTTTCATCATCAACTGGGAAGAAGCCACAGGTCGCCCCGTACTCAGGCGCCATATTAGCAATGGTTGCTCGGTCAGCTAACGTTAGTGATGCTAATCCTTCTCCAAAGTATTCAACAAATTTACCAACGACATTTGCTTGTCTAAGAACTTGGGTCACTTTAAGAGCTAAGTCTGTCGCAGTTGCGCCCGCTTTTAAATCACCAACAAAGCGCACGCCAATTACATCTGGAATTGGAAAGTAAGAGGGTTCATTTAACATACATGCCTCTGCTTCAATCCCACCAACTCCCCAGCCCAATACACCGATTCCATTGATCATAGTTGTATGAGAATCCGTCCCAACCAAACTATCTGGAAATGCCCACAGTTCACCCGTTTCTTCTTTAGAAACAACGACGTCTGATAAATACTCTATATTAACTTGGTGAATAATCCCTGTCGCTGGCGGAACAACACGATAGTTAGAAAAAGCATTCTGTGCCCACTTCAAGAACGTATAGCGTTCTTTGTTTCGTTCGAATTCTAGGGCAGCATTAAAGGCTAATGCTTCTGGCGTTCGGTAAGCATCAACTTGAACAGAATGGTCAACGACTAAGTCAACTGGAATCTCTGGGTTAATTTGGTCACCTATACCACCGAAGCGAATGAGCGCTTCTCTCATAGATGCTAGGTCAACAATAACAGGAACACCTGTGAAATCTTGCAGAATAACACGCGTCGGTTTAAATGGTATTTCGCCATCTTGCCGATCTTCTGCCCATTTTGCTAGTTGTTCAATGTTCGTTTCTGTTATATCGATACCATCTTCTTGTCGTATTAACGATTCCAACAGAATACGAATGGTGTAAGGAATCTTATCAATTGATACACCCAAAGCAGTTGTTACTTCAGCAATATCAAAATAATGGTATTTTTTTCCATTAGATGTTAATTCCTTCTTACTCAAATCATGATACGAAGTCATAGCTCCACTCCTATTCCTCAATAAGCATTAAAAAGTATTATCATTATAACCTCATAGTTTCTCATTGTAAATTCATTTTTATACGTGTATTCTAACTATAGTTTCATTTAACGTTTGGAAGAATGCTTACTAACGTTGTTATATCAAGTTTTCACTGTCCTTTTCATCAAAAATTATAGAGCATAATATTTTTAAAAATAAACCGTCATTTTGTTAGATTTTATAACACAAATTGCTTTTTCTATTGTTTTTTGATGATTTATCACAAAAACTATGTGAGGATATCGAACAAAAGGACAAAAAAAGAGAGTGGGAAAAAAGGCGTTTAGCCCCGAATCGTTGGACCGAAAAAACGCAGGGTGGTCGTAGACCATCCGAGTATTATTCGGGAAACGCATGTCGGGGCTGCCTTTTTGAGCACGTTTACGCAACAATTATTCGTATATAAAAAAGGGACTGGAGTTATTTCCCAGTCCTTTTTTGCCGATATTTTTCCGATATTATTTTAAAAAAGTCCTTTTCATACTATTGTGTCATTTAGAAACCTTGTTCTATCAACACTTTTGACGACTTTTCGCAAACCATCTTTTCTATTTACGTCTCCTGAGGGAATCGAACCCCCATCGCAAGAACCGGAATCTTGAGTGATATCCATTACACTAAGGAGACACAATAGTATTATTATAGCAAAGGTTAACCTTATAAACAATCATTTTCAAGAACTTTGACAATGAAAAACGCCTAAAAAAACAGCCACAAGTCGTTCTATAGAATGACTTATGGCTGTTTGGCTTTTATGACGCATTAATGGAGCACATAATAAAGAACGTTAACGCTTCTCTATTCTTATTTAACATATTCCAATATATGTTCCCAAGTTTGGCGGTCGAATACTTGCATGGCTTCGCCATCACCGAGAACACTATAACCGATTATTAGCCCCAGAGCAAATAAACCAACGGCTAATGCCACAAAAATAATAATCGTGAATAATGATTTAAAAATAGGTTTAAAATCAAACTTCATATTTAACGTCCTTTACTGTTAGTTTCTTTGTGTTAACCTTCTAAACCAGCTCGGTCCAAATTGGCGGCTACGTTTTTGCTTGCCAATGTTCTCAAGTAAAATACCTGTTCCTAATGCAACAGAGTCCAATGAATCTGGTGATGTAAAGACTGGTACGCCTAATTCATCACTGAATAATTGTTCAATGCCTTTAATCAAGGCTCCACCACCGGTTAAGACAATACCAGTATTAATGATGTCTGCTCCTAATTCTGGTGGTGTAATTTCAAGAACTTCCTTAGCCTGCTCTACAATCAACATTAACGTATCATGCATAGCATTGTAAACTTCTTCTGAAGTAATTACAATAGTTCTCGGAAGTCCAGTAACCATGTCTCTACCACGAATTTCCATACTGTCTAGTTTCTCTGGCAACAATGCTGTTCCAACATTTTTCTTAATTTGTTCAGCTGTACGCTCACCAATTAATAAGTTGTGCTCACGTTTGACATAGTTCATAATATCTGAATCTAATTTATCCCCAGCTGTTTTTATTGAACTACTTGTTACAATACCACCAAGTGATAGAACTGCAACATCACTCGTACCACCACCCATATCGATAACCATGTTACCGTTTGGTTGGAAAATATCTAGACCAGCACCAACAGCTGCAACTTTAGGTTCTTCTTCAAGGTAAACATTTCTACCGCCGCTCTTCTCAGCCGCTTCAATAATTGCTTTTTGCTCAATTGTCGTAATATTAGTTGGACAACAAATTAAAATATTTGGTTTCGTTAAAAGGCCCTTTACATTCAAGCGATCAATAAAGTGCGTCAGCATTGCTTCTGTAATATCAAAGTCAGCAATAACGCCCCCTTTTAATGGACGAATGACACGAATATTAGATGGCGTACGTCCTACCATTCGATAAGCTTCTGCCCCTACTGCTAATACGCGGTTTGTTGTTGTATCAACAGCAACAACTGAAGGTTCGTTTAATACAATCCCTTTTCCTTTAACATGGACTAATACGTTTGCTGTTCCTAAGTCAATTCCTATATCTTTAGCCACATTGTTCCCCTCTCACTCTGTAAAAATATCGTCAATCTCGTTTATTTTGCTACAAATAAGGCATCTAGGTCTGCTGTTGAAAGAACATGATCTTCTTCGTTCACACGTTCAATCTCAGCACCTAGCCCTCTTAATTTAGCATCAAATCCGTAATAACCACGGTCTAAATGTTTTAAGTTTGTTACGCGCGTATAGCCCTCAGAGACTAAACCAGCAATAATCAAAGCTGCTGCTGCACGTAAGTCAGTTGCTGCTACTTCTGCGCCTTGGAATGCAGAGTTACCGTATAATAGCACTGTTTGTCCTTCGATTTTAAAGTTAGCATTCATGCGTCTTAATTCTTCTAAGTGCATGAAGCGGTTCTCAAAAACGGTCTCTGTCATCGTACTTGTTCCTTGAGAAACAAGTTGAGCAATTGTCATTTGCGCTTGCATATCCGTTGGAAAACCTGGATGTGGCATCGTCTTCACGTCAGTTGCTTTCAACTGTTTTGGTCCAATAACTTGAATACCATTTTCTTTCTCTTGAATAGTAACACCCATCTCTTTCAATTTAGAAATCAATGGTTTGTTATGTTCAGCAATTGCGTCTTCTACGAAAACATCTCCATTACTGACTGCAGCAGCTACCATAAATGTACCTGCTTCAATACGGTCAGGAATAATGCTGTGTTCTACAGCATGCAATTCTTCAACACCTTCAATACGAATTGTTTCTGTTCCTGCTCCGTAAACGCGTGCACCCATGCGGTTCAAGAAATTAGCTAAATCTACAATTTCAGGTTCGCGTGCCGCATTTTCTAATGTTGTTGTTCCTTCAGCGAAGACAGCGCCCATCATCAAGTTTTGAGTTGCCCCAACGCTTGGGAAGTCCATATAAATACGCGCGCCCTTTAATTTGTCAGCATACGCTTCAACAAAGCCATTTTCAATTTTAATGGTTGCTCCCATTGCTTCGAAACCTTTTAAGTGCAAATCAATTGGACGGGTTCCAATTGCACAACCGCCTGGAAGTGCTACTTTAGCTTTCCCTAAACGACCCAACAACGGTCCCATTACAACAATAGATGCTCTCATTTTGCTAACATATTCGAATGGCGCTTCCCAACTAACGTCGCCAGTTGCATCTAATTCAATCGTACGTTCCTCTTCATTGAAATCAACATCAATGTTTATATTTCTCAATACATTATTAATTGTATAAACATCAGATAAAATAGGAACGTTTTTAAGAGTTGTTTTTCCCTTAGATGCTAAAATTGTTGCAGCTACAATAGGTAACACAGCGTTTTTAGCGCCATCTACTTTTACAGTTCCGACAAGACGATTACCGCCTCGAACAATCATTTTTTCCATTTTTAAAAATCCCTCCGAGAATAAGTGCGTGATAATGTAAGGCCGTTTTTAATCGCCTTTTTAATTTGTATCGTATTTAAACATTTTAGTTTGTTATTAATAAGGATAGGCTTCTAGATACTTGAAGAAAATCTAGAAAGAATGAGCTGCATGTATAACCTAACGCAATTGACAGCAAGACATATAATACTCTCGCTTCAGGGACGTGGTTTTTTCGAATCCAACTTTCTATTCTTACTGCTTTCATAGCCCAAAAAGACAAAAAAATAAATAACATATGAGAAATTAGCTCCAATAGACCAAACACAAATAAACTGTTCATCTACCTACACCTCCTCATAGTCTCAAACTATACTAACACAAATCGATGAAAAAAAAAACAAGTATAAAGTTTCTTAATAACTTTAATAAAAATGACATCATAATTAACACCTTTCCTTTTATATGAGACTCTTATATAAAATAATAAAAAGACTTTATTACAGTTTCACGATAGAAAGTGCCTTCTTTTTTCATGAATTGATGCCTTGTTTCAATTCTATAACAGGGAAGGGAATAAATGAAATAATACGATTGTTGAAATTGAAAAAGCCAACCTGTTAAAAAACAGATTGGCTTTTGCTTACATTCTTTTTTCAGAGACACCAATACGGTTAATTGCTCTAGAAAGAGCAACTTTTGCTCTTTGAAACTCCATTTGGTTTTTCTCGTCTCTAGCTTTCATCATTTTTTGCTCGGCTTTTTTCTTAGCCATTTCAGCACGATCAATATCAATATCTCTCGCACGTTCCGCTGTATTGGCAATAATATTGACTTCGTTATCACGGACTTCCATGATTCCTCCGTTAATTGCAATATGGTTTTGTTGAAAGTCATCCGTCACACGGGTTACTCTTAACTCTCCAATTTTTAGCGGCAAAATAATCGGCGTGTGATTCGGCAAAATGGTAATGCCACCATCTGTTGATTCAGCATGAACCTCTTTGGCATGATGCTGAAAAATAATACCTTCTGGTGTAATTACATTCACATTCAAAATAGCCATTCTCTACACCCCTTTATACCCTAAGCTTTCTGCTTTTTTTAGAACATCCTCAATGGAACCCACATTTCGGAATGCTTCTTCTGGGACTTGATCATATTTACCTTCTACAATACCTTTAAACCCTTTAACGGTTTCCTTAACAGGTACAAATGACCCCGGAACGCCTGTAAAAGCCTCTGCTACGTGGAAGTTTTGCGATAGGAAGAATTGAATACGACGCGCACGCCCTACTAAAGTCTTCTCTGCATCTGACAATTCATCCATCCCTAAAATCGCAATAATATCTTGCAATTCACGGTAGCGTTGTAAAATTTGTTGAACTTGTGTTGCAATTTCATAGTGTTCTTCTCCAACAATATCAGGAGACAAGGCACTTGAAGATGATGCCAATGGATCAACTGCAGGATAAATCCCTTGTTGTGTTAAGCGACGTTCCAAGTTAGTTGTTGCATCCAAATGGGCAAATGTTGTTGCTGGAGCAGGGTCAGTATAGTCATCGGCTGGTACATAAATCGCTTGGATTGATGTGATTGAGCCATCGTTTGTTGACGTAATACGTTCCTGTAGTTGCCCCATTTCAGTCGCCAAGGTTGGTTGATAACCAACGGCTGACGGCATTCTTCCTAATAATGCAGAAATTTCTGAACCAGCTTGCGTGAAACGGTAAATATTATCAATAAATAATAGTACATCCTGTTTCTCTTGATCACGGAAATATTCTGCCATCGTTAAACCTGTTAAGGCTACACGCATACGAGCGCCAGGTGGTTCGTTCATTTGACCAAACACCATAGCGGTACGTTTACCTACACCAGATTCTTGCATTTCATGGTAAAGGTCGTTCCCTTCACGCGTACGCTCTCCAACACCAGTAAAGACGGAAATCCCACCATGTTGGTCAGCCACATTATGAATCAATTCTTGGATTAGAACGGTTTTACCAACACCCGCTCCACCAAACAACCCAATTTTCCCACCTTTTAAATATGGCGCTAGTAGGTCGATAACTTTAATTCCTGTTTCAAGAATTTCATAACTACTACTTAATTCATCATATTTCGGTGCTTCTTTATGAATAGATTCACGCGGATAATCATCTGCAAAATCTTCTTTTAAGTCGATCGGTTGTCCTAATACATTAAATACTCGGCCGAGTGTTTCTTGACCAACTGGTACCTTAATTGGATGAGCTGTATCAATTACTTCTAACCCTCGTTGTAAGCCATCAGTAGATTGCATCGAGATTGTGCGGACAACCCCTTCACCAAGTTGCAGAACGACCTCTAGTGTAATGGTTTCAATTGTCCCATCTAGTTTTTTCTTATCAACCAATAAAGCATTATTAATATCTGGTTGTTCATTATCTAGC
Organism: Jeotgalibaca sp. PTS2502; assembly: GCF_001975685.1. NCBI lineage: Bacteria > Bacillati > Bacillota > Bacilli > Lactobacillales > Carnobacteriaceae > Jeotgalibaca > Jeotgalibaca sp. PTS2502. The sequence continues at coordinate 392,490 of NZ_CP019433.1, read as the reverse complement.
GGAAATAGAACATCTACTACAGGGCCTACGACTTGAACAATGTGTCCTGTTCTCATTTATTCATGCATCCCCTTTATCATTAATCGAGTGCTTGTGCACCGCCAACAATTTCATTAATTTCTTGAGTAATGGCAGCTTGTCGCAATTGGTTATACTCCATTGTCAATTGATCAATCAAGTCTTTTGCGTTATCTGTTGCACTCTTCATGGCCGTCATACGTGATGCATGCTCAGCAGCTTTTGCATCAATAATGGCACCATAAATTAAACTTTCCGCATACTGCGGTAATAATACTTCTAAAATGTCACCTTCAGTTGGTTCAAACAGATAATCAATTTCATGCTCTTCTACTTCTTCATGATCTAAATCACCTAAAGGAAGCATCATTTCCACATGAAATTGTGATGTCAATGCATTGACATGATGATTATAACAAACATACAGTTCATCAAATACAGCATCATGGAAATGCTTCACTGCTTGCGAAACCACTTGCGTGACTTCATTAAAGGAAGGTTGATCACTTAAATCGCTAACGACATATTCAACATGAATCCCGCTTTTTTTCAAATCATTAGCAAGTGTTTCACCAATTGAGATAATGACGTATTCATCAGATGTTTGATGGTCTTCTAAAATCATATCACGTGTTGCTTTCAGTATAGAACTGTTATAACTACCAGCCAGCCCTTTATCTGATGAAATAATTAAATAGCCGGTCCGTTTAACGGGTCGTCTAATTAACAAGTCATTAAAATCAATGTCTTGCTGTTCTTGTGCGGCAACATGACCATGTTCTTCAAGAAACATCAGCTGAGAGCCTGCAATATGTGTCACAATTTCTCTAATTTTTTTCGCATACATTTGATAGTTTCGAACCTGTTGTTCAACACGAGTTAGCTTAGAGGCAGAAACCATCTGCATCGCACTAGTTATTTGACTGGTTTTTTTAGTTGATGCAATTCTTTTTTTTATATCAATTAAAGAAGCCATTTTCTCACCTCACTTTAGAAAACAACTGGCTACTTTGATGTCCATTCTTAATTATGAGGAACAAAGGTCTCTACAAAATCTTTTATAACTGCTGATAATTCTTCTTCATCTGGCAATGATTTTGTTTCAACAATATGTTTCATCAAACTTGAATGGCTAATGTTCATGTAATTAAACAATTCTTTTTCAAATCGTTTTAAATCTCGAACTGGTACGGTATCCAGGAATCCATGTGTCAAGGCATATAAAATAACAATTTGATTTTCAACAGCAATCGGTTTATGCAAGTCTTGTTTTAAAACTTCCACAGTTCGATGACCACGGTTTAGTCGTTGTTGTGTTGAAACGTCTAAATCAGAACCGAATTGTGTAAAGGCTTCAAGTTCACGATAAGAAGCTAGATCTAAACGCAATGTACCGGTTACTTTCTTCATCGCTTTTACTTGCGCTGCCCCACCAACACGAGAAACAGATAGACCTGCTGAAATAGCTGGTCGAATACCAGAGAAGAATAAATCGCTCTCCAAGAAAATTTGTCCGTCTGTAATTGAGATAACGTTCGTTGGAATATAAGCTGAGATGTCTCCTGCTTGTGTTTCAACAATTGGTAATGATGTAATTGAGCCACCGCCCATTTCATCACTTAACTTAGCAGATCGTTCTAATAAACGTGAGTGCAAGTAGAAAACATCCCCTGGATAAGCTTCACGGCCAGGTGGGCGTTTCAATAGTAATGACATTTCACGATAAGCAGCTGCTTGTTTTGATAAATCATCATAAACAATTAATACGTGTTTCCCTTGATTCATAAACTCCTCTGCCATTGCTGTTGCAGCGTATGGCGCAATGTATAACATTGGAGCTGGTTGTGATGCACTTGCTGATACGACAATGGTATAATCCATCGCACGGTGTTGTTTTAACATTTCTGTTAGATTACGTACGGATGATTCTTTTTGTCCAATTGCCACATAAATACAAATAACATCTTTTCCTCTTTGATTAAGAATAGCATCAACAGCGATGGTTGTTTTCCCTGTACGACGGTCTCCAATGATCAACTCACGCTGACCACGGCCGATTGGCACTAAAGCATCGATGGCTTTTAATCCTGTTTGTAATGGTTCTGCTACAGATTGGCGGTCCATAACGCTTGGTGCTTCACTCTCAACAGGGCGTTTCTTAGTCGTTAAGATAGCACCTTGTCCATCAATTGGTTGTCCCAAAGCATTCACGACACGACCAATTAGAGCGTCTCCAACTGGAACATCCATAATACGTCCAGTACGCTTAACAACGTCACCTTCATGAATGGTCTCAAATTCACCAAAAATAACAATTCCGACGTCATCCTTTTCCAAACTTTGTGCCATACCAATGGCACCATTTGAAAATTCTAGGAGCTCGCCACTCATAACGTCTTGTAAACCAGTCGCTCTAGCGATCCCATCACCGACATAGGTCAGTTTTCCAATTTCTTCCATTTCTGGAACAGATTGAAAAGAGCTGATTCGTTCTTTTATCAAAGAATGTAAATTATCTTTATCTATCGCCACATTCTTCACCTCTTCAATCTCATTGGTCTTCTAATAGATATTTTTTCATTCCGTTTAGTTTTGTACGAAGTGTGTTATCAAATGCATAATTATCAGATTCTAATTTAACTCCGCCCAACACTGATTCATCAACAACCTCTTTGACATACAGGTGATGATTTTCAACTTTTTTACGAAAGGCCTTAATGATACGATCACGTTGCTCATGAGTGAGCGCCACTGCTGATGTAATGGTAATATTTACCGGCTCCCGATCTTCACGATGCAGCTCATCAAACAAATTAATCGCATTAACGTAAGCTGCTGTATCAATATCAGATAAAAATGCTAATGATGGCTCTGATAAGAATTGAACCGCAATTCGTAATTTTTGTTCAATAACAGCTTGGTCTTTCTCTTCCTCCATAACCTCAAGTAGGTTATCGCGAAGTTGGTTTAGTTCATAAGCCATTTTGTTGGCAACTTCTGAACTCTCAATGTTGTTATAAAAGGTTGTAACGAATAGTTTCAGAGAGGAGTCTTTAATGATTTCTCTTTCCATATTAATCTTCCAATCCTTTTATAAATTCTTCAATCAAGCGATTTTGATCGTCTGCATTCAGTTCTTTACCGATAATACCTTCAGCAATGCTAATTGACATTTCACTAATTTCTGAACGAAGTGATGTAAATGCTTGTTTACGCTCTAAATCAATTTCTTTTTCTGCTTGAGTACGAATTCTACGAGCATCTTCCTTAGCTTCTTCAACAATTGCTCTTTGCATTTCTGTTCCTTCAGCTTGTGCTCGTGATAGTGTATCATTTGCTTTTGTCCGTGCTTCACGAAGATGTAATTCAACCTCTGCTAGTTGCATTTCAGCACTTAGGCGAGCTGTTTCTGCTTTATCAAGATCAGCATTAATCGCTTCTTCACGTTGAGCCAACATATTCATTAGTGGCTTCCACGCAACACTTTTAATGACAACAAATAATAGTAGAAACGAAATCAATGTTACCAGTGAATCACCCAATGTTGTCGAAGCTCCTAAAATTAAGCCTAGTGTCACATTCTCTCCTCCTCTATCAATTTATCTGTTAATTGGTTATTGGAAAATAAGTAAGAATGCTATAACTACAGCCATAATGGGCACAGCTTCAATTAACCCTACACCGATAAACATTAACGTTTGTAATCTACTTTGCAATTCAGGTTGTCTAGCAATCGCTTCGATTGTTGTTGAAATAACCTTACCGTTCCCTAATGAAGCTCCGATGGCTGCTCCTGCAACCGCAATCGCTGCTGCTATAAAATTCATATTAATTTCTCCTTTGTTTTAAAAAACTTATATTATTTTTTTACTCTGCTTCAATTTTATGCGATAAATACACCATTGTTAGGGTTGTAAATACAAAGGCCTGAATAGACCCTATAAAAATTGAAAATCCTTGCCAAACCATTTGGAGTGGTATCCCCACTACCCATGTCAGTGGTCCTGCTGCATTTGCTAACGAAGCAATCAGGGCCAGTAAAATTTCACCAGCATAAACGTTCCCATACAGACGTAACGCTAACGTCAATGCATTTGTGAACTCTTCTAGTAGCTTAATGGGCATTAAAACCGGAACCGGTCGAATGTAACTATTCATAAAATAGTCCTTGAAGCCTTGCTCTTTTGCTCCAAAATAATGCGTTAAAAGAAGTACCATTAAAGCAAGCGCCAGTGTTACCACGGGACTCGCTGTTGGACTCTTCCAGTAAGAGTAGCCTCCAATATTTAAAATTAAGAATAACCCCAAGACATTTGCAACCCATATGAAAAGGAATAGTGTAAAACCTAACAAGAAAAATTGTTCACCTGTCTTCCAGTCCATTGAGCTTGCAATCATGTTCTTTACGAAATCAGCTATATACTCGATAACGAGTTGCCCTTTTTTCGGACGTAGCGTTAGATTCCTTGTACAAACGTAGCAAAATAGAAAGACAATGAAGCAGGTAACTGCCACACTAATCAGAATATTTACGCTAAAGCCAATCCCCATGAATTCAATCACTTTCGATTCATGTTCCAATCGTTTCACCTCTTTTCATTTCTATACAGCTAGAATAAGCCCTCCAGTTTAATTAATGTCATTATCCATGAAAACAGCAGGGTTCATTTGCAAAACCATAATACCACGCTTAACCCAAATAATCAAAAATATTTATTATTTTTTTACGCATATCAATCAATATATTGTAAATTCAACATTGTGTAACTAAATATTGAACAACAAAATGCTTGTTTTTATTTTGTAAATAATTCCTCATTTGCAATATATTGAAAAAAACATGTCTTTTCCACATAGGATAAGACATGTTTTTATTAGACTATTTAGTTCCAAATAGACGGTCACCAGCATCTCCCAAACCTGGAAGAATGTAACCAACTTCATTTAATTTTTCATCCAATGCCGCCGTAACAATTTCAACGTCAGGATAAGCTTCATTTAAAACTTTTACACCTTCTGGCGCTGTTACTAAGCAGACAAATTTAATATTTTGTGGTTTTGCGCCACGTTTAATTAATGCTTCAATTGCCGCAACGGCAGATCCACCTGTTGCTAACATTGGGTCAACAACAAATAATTGACGTTCTGCAATATCTGCAGGCATTTTTACGAAATACTCGTGAGGTTCAAGCGTTTCTTCATCACGGTACAAACCAACATGACCTACTTTAGCTGCTGGAAGCATTGCTAAGAAGCCATCAACCATGCCTAAACCAGCACGTAAAATGGGAACAATGGCAACTTTTTTACCGCTCAATGTTTTTTGAACAGATTTAACAAGTGGCGTTTCAATTTCCACGTCTTCTAAAGGCATGTCTCTTGTTACTTCATAAGCCATTAGCATCGCAATTTCACTTACAACTTCACGAAAATCTTTCGTTCCTGTGTCTTTTTTTCTAATAATGGTTAATTTATGTTGAATCAATGGATGATCCATAACTGTTACTCGTGCCATTTATATTCCCCCTCAAAATTTCACTTTTTCTATTGTATAGTATTACAATCATTTTGGCTAGAAATTTTATGCATTTGACGGGTATTATTTGACTTATTTTCCAATGTGAAGTGGAAAGGCCTGTGTCAATTGACGCACGTCGTTTTTCACTTCATCTAGAACAGCTGGATTATCTTGATTAGCAGCTACTTTTATAATTAATTCTGCTACTTTTGTCGATTCATCTTCCTTAAATCCACGTGTTGTAATCGCTGGTGTTCCAATTCGAATACCACTTGTTTTTGTAGGTGGTAGTTGGTCATATGGAATCGCATTTTTATTAACGGTGATACCCACTTCATCTAATAGTGTTTCCAATTCTTTTCCATTAATGCCATAAGGGGAAACATCTAATAGTAACAAATGGTTATCAGTCCCGTCACTAATCACGTTAAACTGTGATTGTTTAAAGGCATTTTCCATTGCTTTAGCATTTTTAACAACTTGATTAATATAATCTTTGTACTCTGGTTGTAGGGCTTCAAGGAAGGCAACTGCTTTAGCAGCAATGACATGTTCAAGTGGTCCACCTTGGATACCAGGGAAAATAGCAGAATTTAATTTTTTTGCGTACTCTTTTTTCGCAAGGATTAAGCCACCACGAGGGCCACGTAATGTTTTATGAGTTGTCGAAGTAACCACATCAGCGTATTTAACAGGATTTTGATGATAACCTGTTGCGCACAAACCAGCGATGTGAGCCATATCAACCATCAATTTCGCGCCAACTTCATCAGCAATTTCGCGGAATTTTTTAAAATCAATATGACGTGAATAAGCACTTGCTCCTGCTACAATTAATTGTGGTTGTTCTTTAATAGCAATCTCACGAACGGTATCGTAGTTTATTGCTCCTGTTTCTTTATCAATACCATAAGAAATGAATTGGTAGTTCTTACCACTAAAGTTAACAGCAGATCCGTGTGTTAAATGACCGCCATGATTCAAGTCCATACCAAGAATTTTATCACCTGGTTGAACCAATGCCATATAAGCAGCCATGTTAGCCTGACTTCCTGAGTGTGGTTGAACATTGGCATATTCTGCGCCAAATAATTCCTTTGCTCGTGAAATAGCTAAAGATTCAATGACATCGACAAACTCACAGCCCCCATAATAACGTCTGCCAGGGTATCCTTCTGCATATTTATTTGTTAAAATGCTGCCCTGTGCTCTTAAAACATCCACTGATACTACGTTTTCTGAAGCAATTAACTCAATTCCTTCTTCTTGGCGATTTTTTTCTTTTTCAATTGCATCAAAAATTTCTTTATCAAACACTCAACATTCCCCCTGAACTCCTTTTTATTAAAGGATGATTAAATTTATCTTTAGTATATCACAGTTCATTTTAGCTTAATAGAATAATCTATAAAAAAACACACATTATTATATAAAGATGCGTTTCCAGCTGTCGAAAATCAAAAATAACCGAACATAATTAAGTGATTACGCTTGAATTGTTCGGTTAAGCGAGAAAGAGCTAGGAGTTTCATCCTAGCTCTTTCTTTTTATTTAACAATTAACATACGATCTAAGCCATTAATATCTTTTTCAATTGAAACCTCTTTATCTGGAAAAGCTTGTTGATAGAGTGATTTCAATTTTTCACCCTGCTGGAAACCAATTTCCATAAATAAACAACCGTCTGTTTTTAAGTGAAATGGCAGTTCGTAAGCAAGACGCTCATATAGGCTCAAGCCATGATTCTCAGCAAACAAAGCCGTGTGGGGTTCGTATTGGAGAACAGACGAATCCATTAAGTCTTTTTCATCGTAACCAATATAAGGTGGATTGCTGATAATACAATCAAAGGTTTCAAGTGACACGGGTTCAAGCAAGTCTCCCTTTAAAAAGCGGATTGCTGCTTGATGTGTTCCAGCGTTTTCAATAGCCACTTCTAATGCCTTCTCAGAAATATCAGTCGCTGTTACATCATCTTGCGGGCGTTCCTTCTTCATCGTAATTGCAATAGCACCTGATCCTGTTCCGATATCTAAAATACGCAAAGGTTTATCCTTGGCTACTTTATTCAAATGACTAAGTGCGCGGTGAACCAACTCTTCTGTTTCTGGTCGCGGAATAAGCGTATCTTGAGTGACTTTTAAGGTATAGTCGTAAAACCATTCTTTACCGACGATGTATTGCAATGGCTTCCCCTTGATAAACTCATTAAGATCATCTAAATACTGAAGATAAACTGATTCTTCCAATGTATCGTTGAGGTGACGAATAAAGTCTGTCTTGGTCCAATCCAATCGGTCTAGGAGTAAGCGTTCTGCAATATAAGTATTTAATTCTAATTTTTCTAGGTATTTCACGGCACTTTGAACAACTTGCTGATATGTTCGCGTACTAATTGATTCCATTATTTAAATTCTCCAGTTTTTCAGTTTGATCAGCGAGGATTAAAGCATCGACGATCTCATCAAACTTACCACTTAATATTTGATCTAATTTTTGAATAGTGAGACCAATACGGTGATCTGTCACACGGTTTTGAGGGAAGTTGTACGTACGAATCCGTTCCGAACGATCCCCTGTCCCCACAGCAGATTTTCTATTTGCGTCATATTCAGATTGTGCTTCACTAGACATTTTATCAAAAACACGTGCACGCAAAACTTTCATTGCTTTTTCACGGTTTTTCAGCTGCGAACGCTCATCTTGCATGGCAACAGCAATACCGGTTGGAATATGAGTTAACCGAACAGCAGATGCTGTTTTGTTAACGTGCTGGCCACCGGCACCACTTGCATGGTAAATATCGACACGAATGTCTTTATCAGCTAAGTCTAGCTCTACTTCTTCCATTTCTGGCATAACCACAACTGTTGCAGTTGATGTATGAACACGACCTTGTGATTCAGTTGATGGCACACGTTGTACACGGTGGGCACCACTTTCATATTTCAATTTAGAGAATACATTTTGCCCTTTAATCATAAGAATAATTTCCTTATAACCACCAATGCCCGTAATATTAGCATCCATGACTTCTACTTTCCAACCTTGATTCTCAGAGTATTTGCTATACATTTCAAACAAATCTCCTGCGAATAAAGCCGCTTCGTCCCCACCAGCAGCACCACGAATTTCCATGATAATATTTTTGCCATCATTTGGGTCTTCAGGTAACAGTAGAACTTTAATACGTTCTTCAAGTTCAATGCGTTCATTTTTCAGTTCAGATAGTTCTTCTTTTGCCAATTCAGCCATTTCTGCATCTAATTTTTCAGAGAGCATCTCTTCTGTCTCAGCAATTTCTTCTTCCATTTTTTTGTAGCGTCTAAATACTTCTACTTTTGGACGTAAATTTGCTTCTTCTTTCGTTAACTCCATCAAACGTGCTGTATCCGAAATAACCTCTGGATCACTTAATAGTTCTCCTAGTTCTTCGTAGCGGATGATGAATGCATCAAGTTGATCAAACATCTTTCTCAAAACCCTTCTATTTTCAAATATAAATCGTTTGCTGCAGCCTACAGTTCTGGATGGAAATAATGGTTACGACAAACTGGAATATACGATTCATTGCCGCCAATTTGAATTTGTTCACCTTCATAGACAGGTTTACCATCTATAATACGCATGTTCATCGATGCTTTTTTATGGCAATACCAACAAATTGTTTTTATTTCTTCAAATTTATCTGCATAAAGCAACAGATACTTCGATCCTTCAAATAACTCATTTGTAAAATCGTTCTTAAGACCAAAAGCCATGACCGGTATACCTAACTCATCTACAATTTTAGCTAATTGTAATATATGATGTTTAGCTAAAAACTGAGCTTCATCTAAAAGTACACAGTATGGTTTCTCCCTCTCAGATTTTACCACTTCATAAATATCTGTGTCCTCGCGAATAGCATAGGCTTCCCTACGAAGACCAATTCTACTTGCGACATAGCCAACTTGATCACGGTCATCGATAGCACTAGTAAAAATTAATACTGGCTTATTTTGTTCTTCGTAATTGTGGGCAACTTTTAGAATTTCAATTGTTTTCCCACTATTCATCGCGCCATATTTAAAAAATAATTGTGCCATTTTACACCTCATCAACATTTTCCATAGTTATTATCTTGTAATATAATAGTAAGAAATAGCTTTAAAGTCAATCATCCAGTTTTATTTCAACAGAATGTTAAGAAATATTAAAAATTAACGATTATCGACCTGTTCGTGCTATCGTCGGCTTTCAGAATAAACACGTTTTATGCTATGATGTCAAAGAGAATTTTTGAAGGAGAGATACATTTGAGTATAAGGGGAGCATTGGCCATTTCGGTCGGAAAAGGAACACAATGGGCACTACGTAAATTTACGAACGGCGGAAGCAGTTTACCTGGTAAACTGGCAGCTGAAATTGATCCAGCTGTATTGGCACAATTATCAAAAGACTATGAAGTCGCAATCATTACTGGTACAAATGGTAAGACACTAACAACTTCCCTAACCTACCATGTTTTACAACAAAAATTTGACCGCGTTTTAACCAATCCAACAGGTGCAAACATGGCACAAGGGATTATTTCGACATTTTTAGATCCGCAACCAACAAAAGCTGGACAAAAGAAAATGGCGATTCTTGAAGTCGATGAAGCAAGTTTAATTCATGTGACTAAATATATTAAACCAAAAATTATTGTGAATACGAATGTTTTCCGTGATCAAATGGACCGTTTCGGTGAAATCTATACGATTTATCAAAAAATGGTTGATGGTGCTGCACTAGCTCCAAATGCAACTATTTTAGCTAATGGTGATAGCCCTATTTTTAATTCTAAAGATATTGTTAATCCACAAATTTATTTTGGCTTTAACCATCAAGAAGATGGCGAGACAATGGCTCACTATAATACAGACGGTGTCTTATGTCCCAACTGCCAAAATATTTTACATTATAAATTTAATACTTATGCAAACCTTGGCAAGTACTATTGTCCGAATTGTGAGTTTAAACGTCCTGAGTTGAAGTACGCGGTGACAGCTGTTGATCATTTGGATTACCAATCATCAACCTTTGAAATCGATGGTCATCCGTTTAAAATCAATGTTGCTGGACTCTATAATATTTACAACGCTCTAGCTGCTTATTCAGTAGGTCGAGAATTTGGCCTAAGCGTTGAAGAGATTCAAAAGGGATTCTCTTCTGCTGAACAAAAATTCGGTCGCCAAGAAACCATTAAAATCGGTAATAAAACGATTATTTTAAACCTCATTAAAAACCCAGTGGGATTAAACCAGATTATTGATTTGCTTGATTATGAAACAGATCCCTTCTCACTTTCGGTTGTTTTAAATGACCGTCCAGCAGATGGTACTGACGTGAGCTGGATTTGGGATGGCGATTTTGAAAAACTAACGACTCATTCTATAGAGAGCGTTAGCGTAAGTGGTATTCGCCGTGAGGAAATGCAATTGCGTTTGAAAGTTGCAGGACTCTCTGAAGAAGAAATGACGAGCTACGATACAGTCGGTTCTCTTATTGATTCTTTCCAAAATCAACCGACAGAAAAAATTTATGTGATGGCAACTTATACAGCTGTTCTTAACTTACGAAAAGAATTAGCAGAACGTGGTTACATCAAAGAGAGGATGAAATAGTTGAAACTACGCATTGGTCATTTATACGGAAATCTATTAAATACATATGGCGACAACGGAAACCTACTGATGTTGCAATACTGCGCTAAACAAAGAGGCGTTCAAGTCGAAACTGACATTGTAAGTTTAAATCAACCCTTCAATCCCAATGACTATGATCTTGTCTTCTTCGGTGGCGGTCAGGATTATGAACAATATATCGTTTCAAAAGATATCCAAGCAAAAGCTGATGCTATTAAAACCTACATTGATAACGATGGTGTCTTACTTGCCATTTGTGGCGGCTACCAATTATTAGGTCACTACTATGTCGATGCTAAAGGTAAAAAAATTAGTGGCATTAGTGCTATTGATTACTACACTTTGAACCAAGATAATAATCGCTTTATCGGAGACATTACAATCGTTGATGAAGAGACAGGCGATACTTACAATGGTTTTGAAAATCACAACGGTCGGACATTCTTAGGTGACGGTGTTCAGCCTTTAGGTATTGTTCAAGTGGGTAAAGGAAATAATGGTGAGGATAAAACAGAAGGCGCACGTTATAAAAATGTTTTCTGCTCTTATTTCCATGGTCCTCTATTAGTTAGAAACAACCATTTAGCAGAACGTATTGTTGATTTAGCTATTAAAAACCATCAAAAAAAGAACTTATTAGCATAAGAAAAGCGGACAAGTCCGCCTTGGCCTATGAAAAAATAGGACATTTGACCCTGAATCATCAGAAGACTTCAAGCTTCAGCGGGTTAGTCGAATGATAGGCGTTAGCGATCAGCGAAGCGCGCAATGGGGCAAATTTATCTTTTTTTCAGTAGGCCAGGACTTGGGAGCTAGACATTGATGGCTGAACGTATAATCCCCTAGACTATAAAATAAATCCGTCAGGAAGAAAAATCTTCCTGACGGATTTTTATATACTTTTTATTGATCCAGTAATAATCCCCAAAGGACCATCGCTAACGTTAGAATCACTATGCCTAATGTGAACGCCCAAGCCTGCCATCTGGCTAAATTTACGGTCGTTCCAATACCGAAGCGTTTTTCGACAAAAATAGCTGCGTCATCGGGATTATAATAAAACATTCCTGCTAACCACTTATCATTATCTTCGGGATCTTGGTAGTATTGGCTAGTCTCATCATCATTGTCAATTTTTAGTTTTTCACCAGCTTGACCGTACTTAAGAGATAAATAGATCGAACTAGCTATGGTAACGACTGGAAAGGTAAAAATAGATACCATAGCAATCCAAATATAAGTCTCATCCAACAATGTAGTTGTTAGAAACAAGACTGATATTAATAGCTGTGTCAATATCGAGACTGCAAAGAAAAAACGCGTCCATGCTTGGCGAAATAGCTTACTCTTTAGACTGGACACAAGTGGCGCCAAAGGAGAAAGTTTTTGACGTGATTTAATAAAGGAATAGTAGGATAAATATAAAATAGGAATCATTAGCATTTGCAGGCTAGGAAATGCTAAAACCGTGACGTAAGACTTCATTACAAATTGATTAGCTTGAAACTGCGAATCAAAGTTAATCGGGATTTGATTGGGTATACGATCATAATTCAATAAAGCAATCAAAGTAGTCATCACAATAATAAAGAGTTGCCACAAAATGACAGCACGACTGGAAATTAGTTTTAAGTCTTTATGAAAATTAGTATCAATAACAACGGTTTTTCTTATTTCTGATGTGTCATTAATAAACTGTCTTTTCCAAGTCGTTATTTTTTTTCGATAGAACAGATACAAGGCAAATGATATCGCCATAAATAAAAAGATACTCACTATAAGGTAAATCGATACCGCAACCTCAACCGCTTCATCCTTAAAAAAAAAGGGCATGATAAGCATGGGAAGTGCAAGTAATGCACTGATCACAACATTAATCGTGATATAGTTCTTAAAGAGACCTTTTAAAAAATCTGACTTTAACTCATCGACTGGCACACTAATACCAAATGGTGTTGCCCTTCGACTAAAGTATGGCGTTAAGCCAGTTGTCACCCCCATAGTAATGACGGTAAGTACCATCGATCCAATAAATAACCACATCCTAGTTATCCCCTTTTCTTAATGCTACAGTGAGTTCCGACAACCATTCTTGAACAGTTTTCTGAGAATGATTATGAACGAGTATATCTACTAATACATCTTCCAAACGTTTCTTCATTTCAACGTCTTGCTCTTCGTTAGTTTGGCGATTAATTTTCGGGCTCACGACATAACCTTTTTTACTTTTTAAAAGCAACCCTTCTTCTGTCAGAATATTGTAGGCCTTATTAACAGTATGCATATTAACACCTAGGTCGCTCGCTAAAACACGAACACTCGGCAAGTCATCCCCTTCGACTAAAATTTCTTTGACGATGGCTTTTTTTATTTGACTAGTCAATTGAGTATAAATTGCAATCGGACTCGTCCGCTCAATTTCTAAAAACATTTCAACCACCTCAGCTCTATTTGTTATATATCAAGTATAACATAGATCGGTTAAATTTCAACAACTCTATCGAGTGAGGAAAAAAATATATCAGGCGACAGTTTTACTTGTACATAAAAAAACGTCAGAAGGTTTCAACCTTCTGACGTCTAGTTTATGGACTAGGGGATTATACGTTCAGCCATCACTGTCTAGCTCCCAAGTCCTGACCTAGTGAAAAAAAGATAAATTTGCCCCATTGCGCGCATCGCTGCTCGCTAACGCCTATCATTCGACTAACCCGCTGAAGCGTGAAGTCTTCTGATAATTCAGGGTCAAATGTCCTATTTTTTCATAGGCCAAGGCGGACTTGTCCGCTTTTCTTATGATTATTAAGATGCTTCGTTAAATTGACTGTTATATAAATCGGCGTAGAATCCGCCTTGTGCCATCAATTCATTATGGTTACCTGTTTCCATAATGTCTCCTTGGTTCATAACGATAATATTGTCAGCGTCACGAATAGTAGATAGACGATGGGCAACAACGAAACTCGTTCTTCCTTCAAGTAATTTTCTCATTGCTTGTTGAATCAGAATTTCAGTTCGCGTATCAACACTCGATGTCGCTTCATCAAGAATTAGAATTTCAGGATCTCGAATGAAGGCACGTGCAATCGTCAATAACTGACGTTGCCCTTGTGAGATATTACTTGCATCTTCATTCAGATAAGTTTGGTAGCCATCAGGTAATGTGCGAATAAATTCATCTGCATGAGCCATTTTAGCTGCTGCATAAACCTCTTCATCCGAAACACCTTCTCGAGCACCATATTTAATATTATCGAAAATAGTACCATGGAATAACCATGTATCTTGAAGAACCATGGCAAAGTGGTTACGTAATTCATCACGGTCAATGTCGCGTGTATCCGTACCATCTAAGCGAATGCTTCCTCCTCTAATATCATAGAAACGTTCTAATAAGTTAATGATAGTTGACTTACCTGCTCCAGTTGGTCCAACAATAGCAATCATTTGACCAGCTTTGACACTTAAATTAAAGTCAGTCATCAAGTCAGCTGAATCGCCATAACCAAAGCGAACGTGTTCAAATGTTAATTTCTCATCTGTTTCAACTTTTGGTTTATTCGTTTTAGTGTTTGGCATTTCTTCTTCATCTAAAACTTCAAAGATACGTTCTGTTGATGCAATAATAGATTGAATGGTATTTAAGATATTGGTTAATTGTTTCATTGGCTCTGAGAATTGGTTGGTGTAAGTCAGGAATGCTTGTACATTACCTAAACTCATTGCCCCATTTGCAACTTCCAATCCCCCTAAAACAGCAACAAAAACATAACCTAAGTTTTTAACCATGTTCATCAATGGCATCAAAACACCTGAAACAAATTGTGCTTTAAAGGAAACTTTAAAAAGTTTTTCGTTTTGTTCTTCAAAGATTTCAATGGATTTTTCTTCTTGGTTGAAGGCAATAATTTCGGTATGTCCTGAAAAATTCTCTTCAATTTGTCCGTTTAATTTACCTAATTCACGTTGTTGCTTGCCAAAATACTTTTGTGACTTTGGGGCAATACGCGAAATAATGAAGGCACTTAACGGAACTGTAATTAAGGCTACTAAACTGAGTTTCCAACTAATGGTTAACATCAAAATCAAAATCCCGAAAAATTGAACGACACTAATAATCGCTTGGTTAACAATTTGAACGAGCTGACGCGCGATATTATCCACATCATTAATAGCACGACTCATAATGTCACCGTTACTATTGCTGTCATAATAAGAAATCGGAACACGTGACATTTTTTTCTTGAAGTCTTGACGCAAGTCATAAACCGTTTTTTGAACAATACGAACAAGTGTAAACTGTGCAATGTAGCCCAAGACAGCATTAGCAATATAAAGGCCAAACAGTAATATTAAGATACTTTTAATCGTATCAAAGTCAATCGGGAAGCGAGCTATACCATCTGCTCCTTCTTGAGACCCTTTCATCACACCTTCAAAAATAACCGTTGTTGCACTACCTAAAACTTTTGGTGTAAAAATTTGTAAAATAGTAGCAGTCCCTGATAGTAAAAAGGCGAATAATAGTAGCCATTTTTTCAATGACATATATTTAAGCAGTCGTTTAAGTGTTCCCCAAAAATCTTTAGGTTTGACTACTGCTCCTCGTGGTGCATTTCTCATTCATTTTCACCTTCTTTAAATTGAGATTTCATAATTTCTAGGTACGTTTGATTGTCTCTTACTAGGTCATCATGCTTGCCTTGACCGACCACATTACCGTTGTCTAAAACGATAATTTCATCTGCTTCCATAACCGTACTGATACGTTGCGCAACAATAACGACTATCGCATCATCAATATCTGTCTTAAGAGCGGCACGTAATGCTGCATCTGTTTTAAAATCAAGAGCAGAGAATGAATCATCAAAGACATAGACATCTGGACTTTTCACAATTGCACGTGCAATACACAAGCGTTGACGTTGCCCACCAGAGAAGTTGGTTCCTCCCTGTTCAACTGGAGAATCTAAACCGTGCTTAAGACCTTTAACAAAGTCTTTGGCTTGCGCCACTTCTAATGCTTTCCATAAGGCATTATCGTCTGCTTCTGCATTACCAAATAGTAAGTTAGAACGAATAGTTCCAGAGAATAAATTAGCTTTTTGAGGCACATAAGCAATACGTTCATGAATATCATGTTGTTTTAAATCTTTCAAATCACGACCATTTAATGAAACAACACCTTCTGTTGCATCATAAAAACGCATCATCAAGTTAGCAATTGTTGATTTACCAGACCCTGTTCCTCCAATAACAGCCAATGTTTGACCTGTTTTCATTGAGAAATTGACATCCTTTAAGGCCGCACGTTCAGCATTTGGGAAGGCATAAGTCACATGTTCAAATTCAAGTGTTCCTCTTTCTGCTTTCGTATGACTTTCAAAAAAGCTGTATGGGCCATCTTGAATGCTACTTTCAAGGTTTAACACCTCATTAATACGTGCTGCCGAAACTTGGGCGCGAGGCACCATTGATAAAATAACAGATAGCATCATAAAACTAAACAGTAACATAAATGAATAGCTAATAAAGGCTACTAAGTTCCCTACTGGCATATTTCCAATTGCGATGAATTCCCCGCCGATTAAGACGATAGAAATATTTGTCACACTTAACACCAGTGTCATTGTTGGCATTAGTAAACTCATAATCGACATGGCCTTTACGTTGTTATCCATAAAGTCTTTATTGGCTTCTGCAAATCGTGCTTCTTCATAGTTACTTTTATTAAAGGCACGAATAACTCGCACTCCCGTTAAGCCTTCACGGAAAATTAAGTTTAAGCGATCTGTCTTACTTTGAATAAGTTTAAAGAGTGGAATAGCCGCTCTCATAATGAGAAATACAAATACAATTAAAACGGGCACAGATACAAAGAAAATCCGAGCCAAATCTGGGTTTTGTGTATAAGATAAAACCGCTGCCCCAATTCCCATTATCGGTGCAAACATCATCATTCTCAAAAACATCATAAAGACTAATTGAACTTGCTCAACATCGTTTGTAGAACGTGTAATTAATGATGCTTCTCCAATACTATCCACCTTATCTTTTGATAAATACATGACTTTTTTATAAATATCACCACGAATCTGTCGTCCTACTCGTTGCGCTTCTTGCGCAGAAATATATACCCCTACAATAGCAGCAGCAATCGTAATAGCTGTTAGTATGAGCATTTTTATACCTGTACTCCAAATATGATCCAAGTCACCAGTTGCAATACCTTCATTGATAATACTTGATGTCATATTCGGAAGATTTAATTCAGCAAAAACCTGAATAATAATAAATAACACAGAAGCAAGAAATGCTTTCCATGACATTCGTTTCCCTAATTCAATCATAGAGAACCTCCTACATTGTTTCTATTTTTTTCGAATACCATTTTCCAACCACGATAAGCGGTTGTTAATCATCTTAAACGCTTCTTCTTCTGAAAGACTTTGGAGAAAGACTTTAGACAATGTCCAATGAATCATTTGAAAAATATATTGAACAAACTCATATAATTCCTCTTCACCACTAAAGCTCAAACTTGATTGGTCAATATGATCAACTAAGTGTTTATATCGACAAACAAGATCCTTGTTTTGTTTATCCTTCGTCTCTTTTTCAAATATATTGCGACTTCTTCTGTACGACATATTGACAAAGAAGTGATGGTAAAACTGTTTATAGTCACTATGAACATAATAATGATACAAAAACTTAAAGGTTAATCGTAATCCTTCTATCACATCGCCATTAGCTTGGACAAAACAATTCGAAATCCCCTCATTTTGGTCTTTCTTTAAAAGATCAAGACAATAGAAGTATAAATCTTCCTTGTCTTCAAAGTACTGGTAAAAACTCCCTCTTGAAATATCAGACTGCTGAATAATCACATTAATTGAGACCTCTTCTAATGGCATCTTAGAAAATTCATCATAAGCGGCTGACATTAAGCGTTGGCGTTTTTCATCTGATAAATTGAAAAAAGTTTTTTTAGGCAAAGCCACACCTTCTTTCTATTAAATAAAAAAGTGACATCTTGTCACAACACACACCCCATTTTATGACAAGTTGTCACATGTGTCAAATCGTATGCACAAAAAAAGTGAAACGACGTTTCACTTTTTTACTCTTCTTCTATTACGTTAGATGTTGGTGGACTTTGGCTCTGCTCATGATACAAGCCAGAGTAGCTCTTATACCACTCAAATACGTGTAAGAAAACAACTTTTAAAACTGCATACCCTGGAATACCTAGTACAAATCCGACTAAGCCGAACACTTTACCCGCCGTTAATAACACGATCATGATGGTAACCGGATGAACAGATAAATTACTCCCTAAAATTTGAGGTGAAATCACACGGCCTTCAATAAACTGTTCAATACTAAAAACAATCAGTACTTGAATTAACATAATCGGTGAATCAACTAAGCCTACAATAATAGCCGGAACCATCGCCAAAAAAGAGCCCAAATATGGAATGACATTTAAGAATCCAGCTAGAACGCCAAGAACGATTCCATAATTTAACCCAATTATCGAATAACCAATCACAAACATTAAGCCTACGAAAAAGGCAACTGTGATTTGACCGCGAACATATTGACTGATTTGTAAATTAATTTTCTTCAGTAAATCCCTAATGGTTGAACGGTGGCGGGTAGGTAGGAAGGCAAGAATCTGGTATGGAAACTTATCCCCCTCTTTTAATAAGTAATACAAAATAATCGGCATTGTAATCAAACCAACAAATACATTCGTCACAACGCCTAGCACACTACCAATCCCTGAGAAGGTATTGGACAGGAAGTTATTTGCCCACGATGATAAGGCATCAAAAACACTGGTATTAATCTCTTTAAACTGTTCTTGAAAAGAACGGAACCAGTCGTAGGTAAACAAATTGTTAAACAGCTCATTAATCTTAACCCAGAACTCAGGAATATCATCAATGATCCCTATCGTTTGTTCACGAATAACTGGAATTAAAATGGCTACTCCCCAGATGATTAATAAAACAAGAACGAGAAAAGCCATCCAAATTGCGGCTGTTCGATTTATTTTTTTCTTTTCCAACCAGTTCACCAATGGGTTCATTAAATAGTATAAAATGCCGCTTAAAATCAATGGAAAGCCAATCACACTAAAAAAACTACCTACCGGTTGAAACAGATGTGAAATTTTTGAAAATATTAAAATGATTAATAAAATCAATAAGACAATCAATAAGGTCGTTACAATTTTATTATTTAAAAACCATCTTTCAAACCAAGATGTTCTCGTCACTTGGAAATGATGATCTGTTTGTTTTCTCTCCATTCTACTCACTCACTTTCACTTATTGATAAGTAATTGTCATTCCTGTCTCGATATGAGGTAATTGATGTGGAGTTAAGTAGACACTTGTTTCAATAAAGTTGTCTTCATCGACTTCTTTGAAAACAAGTGTTAAATGTCCTAGCGCACGTAAATTAGCACTTACATTTTCACCAACAAAGGTTATGGTGTAAACTTGATCACCTATCGTAATAGTATGATTCAGTTTTAATTCAAAATCATCATCCTTTTCTTTGAAGGACTGTAGAACTGACACATTTTTTATTGCAGGAGATGCATCTTCTCCAAATAAAATTAGAATATTTTCTTCGGTACTAACCGCTTCTTTTCCGATATGGACAATTTCGCTAATCATAGTTAAAAAGCTCCTTTATACGATGATACTGTTATTCTATCACATTAGTCGATAAAACAAAGTATCTGAGATTTTTTGTTTTTTTATTCATTATAAAGCGTTTTTCTCCTATAATTTGATATACTATCACTAAGACTTATCACCAAGGAGGAATTAATTGATGGAGCATACCTTATACTTAGGTTCGTATACAAAACAAACGAGTAAAGGGGTACACCAAATTACCCTTAATACAGAAACTCAGCAATTAGTTAACTACAAATTGATTGCAGAAGTGGATACACCAACTTATCTGACTTTTTCTGATGACAAAAAAACCATGTATACCATTTCTAAAGAAGAACGTGGTGGCGGGCTAACAGCTTTCGATTTAGATGAAAACGGAGATTATGTGAAACGTGCAGCAACAACTTCTGAAGACTCTGCACCTTGCTACATTTCCTATGACCAAAAACGCGGCTTATTGTTCACTGCCAACTATCACGGTGGTTTTGTCAGTGTTTACAAAGAACAAGAAGATGGTTGTATCATTCAAACGGACCGCAAACACCATCAAGGAAGTAGCGTTCACGAAAACCAAGCATCTCCTCATGTTCATTACGCAGATTATGCACCAGGTTCACAAACACTCCTTGTCTGTGACTTAGGAACAGATACAATCGTCAGCTACGATGTATCTGATGCCGGTGAATTAAGCGAACGTGCCACCTATACAGCAAAAGCGGGTTCAGGCCCACGTCATTTGGTTTTCCACCCAAACAACAAAACTGTTTATTTAGTTTGCGAACTAAGTAACGAGATTGAAATCTTAACTTATGATGAAGCAACTGCTTCATTTACATATGTTTATCGCGTAGCGACTATCCCTGACACACACACATCATTTAACAGTGGTGCAGCGATTCGTGTAAGTCACGATGGTAAATTTGTTTACTTCTCAAATCGTGGTCATGATTCAATTGCCGTATTTGCAGTTTCTGAAGATTCCCAATCATTGGAATTACTAGAAATTGTTCCAACTGAAGGAAAAACACCGCGTGACTTTAATTTTTCACCGGACGAATTATATGTGATTGTCGGTCATCAAGATTCTGATAACTTGACATTATTCAAACGTGATCAAGAAAGCGGTCATTTAACATTACTAGATAAAGAAACATATGCAGCAGAGTGTGTTTGTGTGACATTTTAATAGTTAATTAAAATAAGTGTATGGAAGTAAAAACTTCCATACACTTATTTTTTTTATCTTATAAATGTTGAACGCTACCGACTGCTTGTTTAGCTTGAACATCAGCATGTTCGTCTAGAACAAACTCTTTTACCTTATCCATGTTTGTAATGACAACAACCATAGCATTGTCTTTACCAGCCTCAGCTAATGAAGCTAAATCACATTTTGCGACTAATGTATCAGCAGTTAGCGTATCGCCTTCACTGACAAATGTCTCGAAAGGTTTACCATTCAATTCAACTGTATCTAATCCCATATGAATCAGAATTTCAATCCCGCTTGCCATTTGAATACCAATCGCGTGTTTCGTTGGAAAAACACTCAGTACCTTTCCTTCAACTGGTGAATAAATATCACCATCTGTTGGAATAACAGCATAACCGTCTCCCATCATTTTTTGAGAGAATACTGGATCAGCAACTTCTGTAACCGGAACAATTCTTCCGTTTGCAGGTGCATACAATGTCGCTTTTTCGACTGGTGCAACTGTTTCTTTTTTATCTTTCTTGAAGAAGTTAAACATATTAACGCCACCTTTACATATATTCATTTCAATAGTTTGATCTCTTCTTTTAATTAATGATACCACAAGTCATTTTATTTTCCTATTGATGTTGTTTGCGTTTTCGACCCATATATTTGAAGAAATTATGATAAGGGAGAATGAGAGTCATTTACTAGCTAACAAAATCATTAATCTTTCTATTTCTTTTTGATAGATTTAAATAAGAAAGAATAGGTGATTGAAATGTTAAACGTCTTAAAAAGAAATATAAAAAATGGTAGCAACTCTCCTAAGTGGTATTTTAATTTTAATTGGTTTTTATGCTCAAACTATTCAATTAGATACAGAATCAGCCTTAATTTTTATCGGTGCTTTTTTAATCGGTGGCTATTCGCAAGCTAAAGAAGGCATTATTGATACCGTTAAAAATAAACGCTTGAATGTAGATGTGTTGATGGTTTTGGCTGCCATTGGTGCCTCATTGATCGGTTACTAGTTTGAAGGTGCCTTATTAATCTTTATTTTTTCTCTATCAGGTTCACTTGAACATTATGCGCAAATGAAAAGTAGCGATGCCATTCGGTCATTAATGACTATTGTTCCACAAACTGCTCAACGCTATCAACTAGATGGGAGTTTAGAGCAGGTGGATGTTAACGAATTAACGATCGGTGATCGTGTTTTTGTAGCTAAAGGAGAAAGTGTTCCTATTGATGGCTTATTAACAAGTGCATTTGGCATGTTCGATGAATCTTCTATTAATGGTGAGTCTATGCCAAGTGAGAAAACAAAGGACCAACAAGTTTATGCTGGCAGTATTAATCTGCAAGAAGCGGTTACGATTACCGTTAATGAACAAGCAGATGATACATTGTTTGCCCAAGTTATTCGTCTAGTCACAGAAGCTCAAAACACCCCTTCTAAAACTGCTCGCTTGATTACCAAACTTGAAAATTACTATGTATCAGCTGTCCTTATTTTTGTCAGCCTCATGTTATTTATTTTTTATTTTGTTCTAGACTGGGGATGGAGTGAATCCTTTTATCGCAGTATGGTTTTACTAACTGTAGCATCGCCTTGTGCCCTTGTTGCATCCGCAGTCCCCGCTACACTATCCGCCATTTCTAATGCTGCTAAAGCTGGAATCTTATTTAAAGGTGGGATCGCTATTGAGAATCTTGCCTATTTAGATTGCATCGCATTTGATAAAACAGCTACATTAACAAATGGCAAACCGGTTGTAACGGACTATGCTATTGATAACCGCTATGACGAAGAGGAAGTACTCAGTATTGTCTATGCCCTTGAACAAGGATCAACGCATCCCATTGCTGCAGCATTTATCAACTTTATTGAAGAGAGACCCTTTCATACCCTATCTCTCCTTAATAAAATTGATTCAACCGGTTTTGGTTTATCGGCACATTATCATCAGATCGACTGGCGAATAGGAAAAGCTGATTTTATTGACGGTGTAAATCCTTTTTCAAAAGAAACACAACGCTTATCCGAAGAAGGAAAAACATTAATTTATTTGGCAGCAGATCATTAGATTATTGCCTATTTCGCCTTACTCGATACGGTCAAGGAAGAGGCAAAGGACGTTATTCGTTTCTTCAAAGCACGAGGCATCCAAACCGTTATGCTGACGGGAGATCAGTTTTATACGGCGCAAGCAATTGCCCACGAACTCGAACTAGATGATTATTATGCCAATTGCTTGCCCGCTGAAAAGGCAACGTTAATAGACGATTTACAAAAAAAGTACAAGCGTGTTGCTATGGTCGGGGATGGCATTAATGATGCACCCGCACTTGCTCATTCAGATATTGGGATTGCTATGGGCCAAGGAACGGATATCGCTATGCAAACAGCTGATGTGGTTCTCATTAATAATAGCTTAAGTCTCCTTCCCTATTCCGTCTTATTGTCCAAACGTTTAAGGAAAATCACCCTACAAAATATTGTTTTTTCTTTGGCTGTGATTATCGTTCTGATTACTGCTAACTTACTTCAATTGATTAATCTTCCGCTTGGTGTCGTTGGCCACGAAGGAAGCACCATTTTGGTTATTCTAAACGGTCTCCGTCTGCTCGCCTTTAAACATAAAGAAAGTCATCAGGATAGTTAAACCTCCTGATGACTTTCTTTATGACTTATTTTCTTTTCTTCTCAATAAACTCAGCAATTCGTCTAACACCTGCATGAAACGTCTCTTCTGAAGTCGCATAACTGAAACGAACATGGTTTGGCATTCCAAAACCACTTCCAGCAACAAGACCCACGTGAGCTTCTTCTAAAAGGGCCATGACAAAATCATCCACATTATCATAACCGGTTAATTTTGACGCTTCCTTGCAATCTGGAAACAGATAAAAGGCCCCTTGTGGTTTAGCGTGCAATTTGAAGCCCTCTAATGACGCAACGAGTGGGTAGGCATGATTGAGTCGGTCTTCAAATAAGGCTTGGTTGTATTTAAGAAAATCAGTTGCATTGGTTAAGGCAGCTAAAGCAGCATACTGACTAATTCCAGCTGGGTTCCCACTCGTCTGACTCGCTATTTTATCTAAAGCTTGAATAATGGTGGTGTCTGCCATCGCATAACCCATTCGCCATCCTGTCATCGCGAATGCTTTAGACATCCCATTAACAACAATGGTTTGTTTTTTGATAGCCTCTGACAGTGACGCCATAGATGGACTTGTCGCACCATTAAATACAAGTCGATTATAAATTTCATCTGAAATAATAAAAATATTATGCTTCACACAAAAGTTTCCTATTGTAGTCAACTGTTCCTTATTAAAAACCACACCAGATGGGTTGGACGGTGAATTTAAAATAAGCAGCTTTGTTTTTTTAGTGGTATAACGTTCCAGAAGTTCTTCTGTTACTGCGAAATCATCATCTATACGGGTTTCTATGAAAACAGGCACACCACCTGCTAGCTTAATTTGCTCGCTATAACTCACCCAGTAAGGTGTTGGAACAAGTACTTCATCGCCTTCATTAATTAGACTTTGAAAGAGGTAATATAAAACTAACTTAGCTCCTGCTGAAACGAATATTTGATCAGGTCTGTAGTCAATGTCATCATAGCTTTTATGGTATGTCGAGATTGCTTCTCTCAATTCGCTAATACCCGCACTAGCTGTATAATGATGACCCTTTCCTTCGTACATCGCTTGATTAGCCGCATCTAAAATATAAGCTGGGGTATCAAAATCTGGTTCCCCTACTGTAAGAGAAATCACATCAATGCCCGCTTCCTTTAGCTCTCTCGTCTTTTGAGTTGCCGCTAATGTTGCGGATAGTTGAATCTGGTGAATACGATTTGAAATCAAGCAAATCACCCCTTTTTAGTATCAATACTGTCTGTTATCACACTTACTATTTCTTCTGTAGAAAGTTGATCCGTTTGAATGACATATGAAGCTGCAGCTTCGTATAAAGAAAGGCGTTTTTCAAGCAAGGCTTGAACAGTGTCTGTCTCTTTAGCTTGTGCAAGCGGACGTATATTGGTTGTATCTTGAATAATTCTCTGCCAAAGTGTCTCAAAACCAGCTTGTAAATAAATAACACAGTCATGATTTTGAAGGAGTTTTAGACAGTCGGCTGTTTCCACACAGCCACCACCTGTTGAAATCACTACGTTTTGATGGTGGTATTCCTTTAATGTCGCTGCTTCAATTTTTCTAAACGCTTGCTCGCCATATTGATCAAAGTAAGTCGCAATTGGCATATTAATCTGTTTCGTTATTTCTGCATCTAAATCTATAAAGGGTTTATTCAATGCCTTAGCTAATTGTATGCCGACACTTGTTTTCCCAGCACCCATAAAACCAATTAATATTTCAGCCATCACGCACCTTCCTTTCTAGGCCTGAACGAGTCTAGCAATCTCATCAAAGAAAGTCGGATAACTGATATTTACACAGTCCGCATCTTTCATATGAACCTCGCTTTGTGTTAATAACGCTGCGACTTGCAGCATCATCCCAATGCGATGGTCACCAAAACTATCTACTTCTGCTCCCTGTAATGAACTGCCTCCATGAATAATCATGCCGTCTTCCGTCTCATTAATGTGAGCATTCATCTTGTTTAATTGAGATGCTACCGCATGAATACGATCCGTTTCTTTTACTTTTAATTCTTCAGCATCTTCAATGACTGTATCACCTTCTGCCTGTGTTGCTAGAAGCGCAATGATCGGAATCTCATCAATTAATCGCGGAATCATTTCACCCTTAATAGTAGTTGCTTTTAATTGGCTCGTTTGAACACGAATATCCGCACTAATCCCATTTGGACGCATGCTAATGGTTATATTACCACCCATATTTTTAATGACATCGATGATACCTGAACGTGTTTCGTTAATGCCTACATTTTTTAAAAGTAAGTCACTATTTGGTACAATTAAACCGGCAACAAGGAAAAAGGCTGCTGAGGAAATATCACCTGGCACTTCAATGGTTTGTCCTTTAAGTGTTTGTCCACCTTTTAGGCGGATTTCTTTCCCGTTCACATCAATTTGACCGCCGAATTGTTGTAACATTTCTTCTGTGTGGTTACGTGACCGTTCCTTTTCAATAACAACCGTCTCACCTTCAGCCTGCAAGCCAGCTAGGATAATGGCGGATTTCACTTGAGCGCTCGCAACTGGCATCTCATAGCGAATCGCTTGTAGGTGATCAACCGGTTCAATTGTTAGCGGCGGTAATTCGGTCCCTTCATGGCCATGAAGCTTTGCTCCCATTTGGCTTAAAGGCGTAATGACACGTTGCATAGGACGCTTATTTAAATACTGGTCACCTGCTAAAACACTCTTGAAGGGTTGTCCAGCTAAAAGTCCCGCTAACAAACGAATCGTCGTGCCAGAGTTTCCAACATCTAGTAACTCACTTGGAGCAGTGAGTCCATTCATTCCCTTACCTTCTACAACAATTTTCTCACCGTCATCATGAATGGTCGCACCTAACTGACGCATAACTTGAATCGTGCTCAAGCAATCTTCTGCCCGAAGAAAGCCTGTAATTCGAGTTTTACCTTCAGCAATCGCACCTAGCATAATACTACGGTGAGAAATAGACTTGTCGCCTGGTATCGTTAATGTTCCCTTTAGTTGTTTGGCATGGTGAATTAATGGTCTCATTTGTTTACTCCTCTTCTATCCACATATCCGGGTTTTTGCTGTATTCACGATAATCGTTAACTGCTTTTTTCAATTCATCAAAACTATCGTTAGGGAATTTTTCTAAAACAGCTTGAACTAATTCTGTCGCAACAACGGCTTGCGCAATAATACTTGCTGCTGGAACAGCGGTTGTATCGCTTCGTTCAATACTTGCTTGGTATTCTTCTTTTGAATAAATATCAACACTTTGTAGTGGACGGTAAAGCGTTGGAATTGGCTTTTTGACACCTCTAACAATGATTGGCATCCCATTTGTCATACCACCTTCAATACCACCCAAATGATTACTTAAACGGTAAAACCCTTGCTCTGGTGTATAAGCAATTTCATCCATTACTTCACTACCGTAACGTCTACCTACCTCAAAGCCGTCACCAAATTCAACACCTTTGAAAGCATTGATACTGACCATTGCTTGCGCAAGTCTAGCATCAATCTTTTTATCCCATTGAGTGTAACTTCCCAAACCAACTGGCAATCCTTCAGCAATAACTTCAACGACGCCACCTAATGTATTACCAGCTCTCTTCGTTTCATCAATCTTGTCTTTTACTTGTTGTTCTTTATCAGCATCGACCATTTTTACAGGTGATTGGTTAGCACGATCTCTAATTTCAGCTAATGGCATTTGTGACACATCTACTTGCCCTTTAATCCCACCAAGTTCGCAAACATAAGCAACCACTTCAACACCTAGTTGCTCTAATAATTGAGTTGCCACTGCACCAATCGCCACACGCATAGTCGTTTCTCTGGCAGAAGAGCGCTCTAAAACGTTTCTTAAGTCTTTATGGTGGTACTTAATTCCGCCTACTAAATCAGCGTGTCCTGGACGAGGACGGTGAACAACACGACTCTTCTTCTCTTTCTCTTCTTCAACAACTTCTGCACTCATGACACTTTGCCAGTTTTTATAGTCTTTATTGACAACGGATAGGGTCACAGGTGATCCTAAAGTTTTCCCATGGCGTACGCCTGCTGTGACTTGAATTTTATCCGTCTCAATTTTCATACGGTTTCCACGACCGTAACCTTCTTGGCGTTTAGCCAAGGCTTGGTTAATTGCTTCAATATCAAATGGCATTCCTGCCGGCAATCCTTCAATTATCGTTGTTAATACTGGTCCATGTGATTCTCCTGCTGTAATAAATCTCAACATATCCATTCCCCTATTCTATCCATTATTTCGATTCTAATATTGAAAGTACATCAGCAACTGGCATCATTTCGCCTGTAAACAGCTGATAATTGAAACTGGCTTGGTAGACTAACATATGAATGCCACCTAACGTCTGACAGCCTCTCTTTTTCGCTTGCTTTAAAAATAATGTTTCTCTTGGTTCGTAAACGATATCGCAAACAAAGCTATTGGGATTTAACCAGTCACTATCCTTTAAAATAGACTGATCTTGATGAGGTGACATCCCAACTGACGTTGTTTGAACAACAATATCTGCTTCCCACAATGCTTGTTTGAGCTGCTCTTCATTCTGCTGATCAAGTAAGTTTATCTTTATAGTTGGATAATCGGCCTCTAATTGCCCGATAACGTCCTTGATGGCTAATGGCCGCTCCAAGCCGCGAGCAATAATTGTCACTTGCTTAGAGCCTTCAACAACTGCTTGCGCAAGAATCACTCTGGCTGTACTGCCTGAACCAAATAAAACAATTTTTTTATCAACTAACTCTTGTCCTTGTGCTTTAACAGATCCCCAAAATCCCTTGCCATCCGTATTGTAGCCTGCCCACTGATTATTTTCTTTTACAATCATATTGATGGCTTGCACATAACGCGCAACGGGATCCAGTTTACTCACACACTGTAAAGCTTCCACCTTGCCTGGCATGGTCACGTTAATCCCTCTAGCACCAAGCCCTTGTAGCTGTCTTATTCGGTCAACTGTTTCTGATTCACTCGTTTCAAATGCTAGATAAACCATATTTAAGCCAGCATGGTCAAAGCAGTAGTTATAAATCGCTGGTGATTTTGAATGTTTAATAGGCTGTCCAATCACCGCAGCTAGTTCTGTTGTTGCACTAATATCACGAATCGATGTCATATGTTTGCCACTCCTTATCAAACCAGTCTAAGAAATACTGAACATCGTAATGAAATAAATCAGCCTTTCCAAATTCAGTCGGAAAAACAATGGTAATATCTTGATTTCGTCTCTTCTTATCATTAATCATCGCTTTAGCGAGCTCTTGACTGCTATAATGATATTTTTCATTTAGCAAATGATATTGCTTTAGCAAGTGATCAAGTGTCTGTTTATAATCATCTGCAAGTTGATTGTCTTTATAAGCCATTTGTAGAAAAACAGACATCCCTTGTGCAATAGCCCGCCCATGGCTGATGTCATAATGGCTGACTTGTTCAAAGGCATGGCCCAATGTATGACCGTAGTTTAACAGTTGTCGTAAGCCATTATCGAACTCATCTTCAAGGACAACTTGTCGCTTCATTTCAACACATACCTTAACCATTTCGATAATATCGTCATCGCTAGCTTGAAGAGGACGCGGACGATTGATCAGAGCCTCCAAAAGACTAGGATTCATAATCATGCCGTACTTAATCAATTCACTACAACCATCCTCAAAAACCGATGGCTCCAAGGTTTGGAACGTATCCACATCGCAAAGCACTACCTTAGGATGATAAAAGGCACCCACTAAATTTTTTCCTTGTGGTAAATCAACGGCCGTTTTACCACCAACTGATGAATCAATTGCTGCAAGAAGTGTTGTCGGGATTTGAATAAAATCAATTCCTCTTAAATATATGCTAGCGACAAAACCAGCTAAGTCCCCAATAACGCCTCCTCCTAAAGCAATCACCATATCTTGTCTTGAAAAGTTATATTCAGCGAGTTTTTGGACCAATCTCACCACATTATCCATTGATTTTTGCGCTTCACCGGCTGGAAAAGCTACCACATGAATTCCAGCGGTAATATCTGATAAGGCTAATTGAAGTTGGTCAACATAGCCATGACTCATAACTGTTTCATCTGTAATAATCATAATGTGCTTATTTTCAACAAAAGCTGCTAAATGGCGGTCAGCCTCTCTTAACAACCCCCTGCCAATTTTGACATCATAGGGCTTATCAACCCCTATATGAACGGTTTCCATGGTGACACCTTCCTCTTCTTAAGCGTGTAGGTCTTTCATAAATGCGTGTAACTTCCATACTTTTTCAGTTAACGCTCTGTATTGTTCTGGGTATAACGATTGATCACCATCACTCGTTGCATTGGCTGGGTCGGGATGAGTTTCGATAATTAAGCCATCCGCTCCGGCTGCAACAGCAGCTAGTGACAGAGATTCAATAATATCTCGTCGTCCCGCTGCATGACTTGGGTCAATAACAACTGGTAAATGACTGACTTGTTTGACGACCGCAATAGCCGATAAATCTTGTGTATTTCGCGTTTCTGTTTCAAAGGTTCGAATTCCTCGTTCACAAAGAATAACGTTCTCGTTACCTTCTGACATAATGTATTCTGCACTCATTAACCATTCTTCAATGGTTGCCGACAAACCTCTTTTTAATAGAATGGGTTTATTTGTCTTCCCTAATTCTTTTAGTAAGTCAAAGTTTTGCATATTTCGAGCACCAACTTGAAAAAGGTCAACATCTTCAAATAATTCAATCTGACTGATTGCCATCACTTCCGAAACAATAGGCATATCCAATTTCCCACCAATTTCATGCATCATGTCAAGACCTTCTTTACCTAAACCTTGGAATGAATAAGGAGAGGTACGGGGTTTAAATGCACCACCACGAAGGGCATTACCACCTGCTGCTCTGACATAAGAAGCTGTTTCTTCTAATTGTTGGTAAGTTTCAATCGAACACGGTCCACCAATCATAGCGAAATGGCCGCCGCCGATTTTTATATTGCCAACATCTATGACACTGTCTTCTGGATGCAATGCGCGACTAGCTTTCTTGTATGGTAACTGAGCTAACTTATTTTCTGTTTCTTCTAATGTGATGATCATATTTTTTTCCTCCCTATTCCTAAAACAAAAAAGTAGCCCAACGACAATGATCCCTATCCGGTGATCATCGTTGCTAGGCTACAGAGATTATTATCGTCATTATGTAAATACTGTTATGAGAATGTTCGATGTAGTTATCCTATTTGTGTGCAACAAAAATCACTCTTACCTTTAAAAAAGTAAAAGTAAAAGTAGTTAAAATATGTAAATGCTGCACGTAGAACTAACTTCATCTTAACTTCCCCCCTAAATGTTTTAGTGCTACTAATTTATCATTATATTTTAATGTTGTCAACAACTATTCTAATTTACGTTTCATTTTCGATTTTCATTGCTTTTTTTTATTCTTCTTTTATCATTAAGATAAGAATTGAAAATGAAGGAGTTTGATTGAATGTTAGAAAAGGAACGCCAAGCCATTACTGAAATTGATAAAGAACTAGTAGCTTTATTTGAAAAACGTATGCATGTCGCTAAAGAAATCGCTCTTGTAAAGGCAGAGAATCATTTGCCTGTTTATGATGCTGTTAGAGAGGCTGCTGTCATTGACGGTGTCTTGCAACATTTGTCGGACGACGGCCTAAGAGAAGAATTAACACAATTTTATAGTGATCTCATGACTATTTCTAAAAATTACCAATCTAAATTTATTCAATAAAAAAATCTGGGAAAATGTAGTGCACCCTTAAACACGGACTTTAGACTTTAATTGAATAATTATTCTAAGCGGCTTGTAACCTATATTGAATAGGTGACAGGCCGTTTAATTTTATTTTGATTCGTTCATTGTTGTAACAATAAATATATGTAGCGATCGCTTCTTTTAAATGATGAATGCTTTCAGTTGTCTCACCGTAATACATTTCTTGTTTCAGTAGACCAAAGAAATTTTCCATTGGCGAATTATCCAGACAATTTCCTCTCCTAGACATGCTTTGACAAATAGAATGCTTCTTAAGTAGATTGACCCAAGATTGATGTTGGTAGTGAAACCCTTGATCTGTATGTATCATAAGCTTGTGTTTATCAGGAAGCAGCGTTAGCGCCTCTTCAAGTGATTGATTAGTCAATCTGACAGTCGGCGATTGACTCATACTATAGGCGATTATTTCACTGTTGTACAAATCCATAATCGCTGATAAGTAAAGTTTCTCTTCCGAATTTGCCACTTTAAATTCGGTCACATCACTGACCCAAACTTCATTGGGTTGAGTCGTCACAAAGTTACGATTGAGATGATTTTCAGCGATTGTACCGACTTCTCCTTTAAATGAACGATAGCGACGATTTTTACGTGTAAATTTTACGCACAGAAGATGATTCTCTCTCATAATTCTTAACACATGCTTATGGTTGACAGTGTATCCCATTTTTTTCAAAGCAATCGTCACTCTACGGTAGCCATAGGCATGATTTGATGCCGCGATAATGTGTTTAATCTCTTCGACCAAGGGATCCATGTCGTCCTGTAGACTTAATTTATTTTTCCATTCATAGAATGAACTCTTAGGTAGCTCTGCTAGTTTAAACCATCTATTCAGTGTGACATCAGGTTGTTCCAGCCTTAATTCTAGAATGATTTTGGTTTTTTCTTTGTGAGTGATTTCTTCTGGATTAAGGCGTCCAACTTTTTTAGGTAGGCTAATTCTGCTTCTAACAGCTGGTTCTTTTCTCTTAATACGATAAGCTCTTCTAATTCAGACTGTGTGAGTTTTCTTGGTTGACGCTTTTTATTCACCATATCAGAGGCTCCTTCTTTCTTAGGACGTCCCTGCGAACCATTCAAGCCATTAAACCCTTTAGTGTCATATATTTTTTGCCAATTGGCGATGGTCGATGAGTGCTTTATACTAAAGTGTATAGCTGTTTCAGCGTAGGACATCTTGTTTAGCTGTTTATAGTTTAGAACAGATCGTTTAAATTCACCACTATATTTCGTTTTAGACAGACTTTTTTCAATTCCCGCCTCACCATACATGTGATATTGTCGACACCAGGTTTTGATAGTAGCGTGTGCGATGTCAAATTTATCAGATAGAAACTTAGTGGAGTACCCACGACTATGTTCCCTTACAATTCTTATTTTTAATTCTTTATTATATTTTTCGCCCATATAAAAGACCCCCTAAATCCGCGTCCGAATTTAGGGGGTCACTACAAAATTTCCCAGATTTTTTTAGTTAAAGAATGAATCATAGATGGCCTTAACAGCCTTCTCTTCATCTTCTTCGATAATACCAAACATCAAACTGATTTCTGATGCGCCTTGGTTAATCATAACCAAGTTGACACCAGCGTCTGCTAGGGCTTGTGTTGCTTGCGCTGTTGTTCCGACAGACGCAACCATGCCCTCTCCTACAATCATGATTAAACAGACATCTCCTTGAACATGAACGTCATCTGCTCTTAGCTCGTTTTTCAAACGGTATAATAGTGCTGCCTGTTTTCCAGGCGTTAATTGATCTTTTCTAATAATAAAGGTAACTTCATCAATTCCAGATGGCATATGATCAATACTTAAACCAAGTTCCTCAAAAATTTGCGTTGATTTACGGATAAAGCCTAGCTCTCTATTTAACAAATATTTGCTAACATGGATACTAACAAAACCATTTGAAGAGGCAATCCCTGAAATAATATGTGATGTCTTAGGACGCGTCCGCGTAATTTTAGTTCCTTTACCTTCAGGGTTATTGGTATTCTTCACGTGAACTGGAATACCTGCATGGAAAGCTGGTAATAGCGCTTCATCATGGAACACTGAAAAACCAGCATATGAGAGTTCGCGCATTTCAGTGTAAGTTAAATGGTGAATTTTTTCTGGATCAGGCACATGATTAGGATTTGCTACATAAATCGCATCGACATCTGTAAAGTTCTCATAAAGAGTCGCTTGAACACCATTGGCAACAATCGCTCCTGTAATATCAGATCCACCACGAGAGAATGTAATAATTTCATCGTTTTCGTTGTAGCCAAAGAATCCTGGAATAACTAATACTTCCTCTGTATCTCTTAGTTGGCTAAGGAAGTTATAGGATTCTGGCAAGATACGTGCATTACCAGGTTGACTTGTTACAAAGATACCCGCTTCTCTTGGATTTAAATAACGAGCTGGCAATCCTGATTTTTTGAAATAAGCTGCGATTAGTTTAGCATTGTTATCTTCTCCACTTGCTTTAAAGGCATCAATTTGCAAGTCTGTTGATCGAAATTCTGTTCGTAACAATTTTTCGAAATGATTTTCAATTTCAACTATTACTTGCTTATCGAGTTCTAGCTCTTCCGCAATATCAGCATAACGGCTAATAATATCTTCATAGACTACCTTATAAGATGACTGATTTTGAACCAACGTTGCCATTTTTATTAACTGATCGGTCACTTTCTTATCGTCTGAAAAACGTTTCCCAGGAGCTGATACAACGACAATACGTCTTTCGGGATCATCTTGAACAATTTTTAAAACTTTTCTAAGTTGTGTTCCATTGGCTAAGGAACTACCTCCAAATTTTATAACTTTCATCGCAATACCTCATCATTTTTCTTTTTCTAATCTATTTTTCATTTTAACAGTATCGTTAGGATAGCATGACACGGCTATAATCGCAATGGTAATTTTAGAAAAGAGTGAAATAAATGTAATCATTTTGTAGTAGAACTGTTTCTATCATTTTTTAACTTTACATATATAATAGTAATAGAAATTAAAAAAGGATGAGCTCATTTGAAGTTAAAAAAAGCAAGTAAATATTTGTGGTTTATTTTTCCTCTTTTTATCGGTTTTATGCCCTTATGTCTGAGCAAGAAGAATTTAAAAAAGAAACATATCCCTTTAGCTAATAGCCACCCACTTGATCCATATAACGGAAGATGGCTTTCTGCGGATAAACGCTCTATTATTGTCATAGAGTCTGATTCAGCAGTTTTAACAAATGAAAAGCCTTTTCGACTGGCTTTCCAAGAAATAAGAGATCATCAAATTATCTTCAAGGACCCGTTCGGTTACGATGTCATCATTGAAGATCATCAACCACAATCAATTAAGTTATTTGATGAAGCCGAAGAGGAAATTGTTATTTATTACAAAGAATATACTGACTAATAAAAAAGCGATAGGAAAATAACCATTTCCTATCGCTTTTTATGATCCTTTATTCTGCTGGTTTTACTTTAGAGTAGATCGGCGTTGCATCATCCACTTGAGGCTCAATCTTCCAAATCTCATCTGCATAGCGCAAGATTGTATAGTCAGAAGAGAATGGCCCCGAATGCGCAATATTTAAAAGAGCCATCTTATTCCACTTGTCTCTGTCTAAGAAATCACTATCAGCCTGTATTTGGGCGTTGATAAAAGAATCAAAATCCTTCAATAAGAAGTACTCGTCATTAAATTTAACTAAGCTATCAAAAATATCCTGTCCTTCATTGAAAATGCCTGGAATAGAACCGTCAATTAACATATTTAAAACACGTTTCACACTAGCATTACCTTCATAGATGGTTCGAGCGTTATAATTTTGGTTTTGATAGAATTTTTGAACCTCTTCGTTCTTAAGTCCAAAAATATAAATATTATCTTTGCCAACAGCATCATGAATCTCAATGGTCGCTCCATCCATAGTGGCCATGGTAACAGCACCATTTGCCATCAATTTCATATTACTTGTTCCAGAAGCTTCTTTTCCTGCTAGTGAAATTTGCTCACTAATATCAGCAGCTGGAATAATTAATTCAGCTAGACTGACTCCGTAATTCTCCACAAAAACAACTTTAATTAAGTCTCTAATTTCTGGATCATTATTTACCATTTCAGCTACCGCATTGATTAATTTAATAATCTGTTTGGCATAATGGTAACTTGGCGCAGCCTTTGCTCCAAATATGAATACACGCTTTGGTAGCGCAATGTCAGGATTATCTTTAATTCGGTTGTAGCGCTCCAAAATATGCAAAACATTTAATAACTGACGCTTATAAGCATGGAGACGTTTAATTTGAACATCAAAGATTGCGGTTGGGTCAATCTCGATACCCATTTCTTTCTTAATGTATGCAGCAAAACGTTTCTTGTTGTCTAACTTAACAGTCTCCAGTCTGTCTAAGACTGTTTTGTTATCTGCATGGGTTTTAAGTAAAATGAGTTCTTCAGGATTGCATTTCCAATCTGTTCCAATCGTATTGTCTAATAGCTCAGTTAAAGCTGGATTAGACAACTGTACCCACCGTCGTTGTGTAATCCCATTGGTCTTATTATTAAATTTGTTTGGATACATGAGATAAAAATCATGCAATGTTTCATTAATCAGAATATTCGTATGTAGTTTCGCCACACCATTAATACTATGACTGCCTATAATAGCAAGGTTAGCCATCTTAATTTGATCATGGTCAATAATAGCTGTTCGATAAGTTAATTCTTCACCATACAAAGGTAACTTTTTATTAATATGACGGCGATTAATTTCCACAATAATTTGGTGAATTCGCGGTAGTAAATGAGCCATCATATCCACTGGCCAGCGTTCCATCGCTTCTTGAAGAATGGTATGGTTAGTATAACTAATCGTTTTCTTAGTGATTTCCCAAGCTTGATCCCACGTTAAGCCTTCTTCATCAATTAAAATCCGCATTAATTCAGGTACAACCAGTGCTGGATGGGTATCATTAATATGAATACCAATCTTGTCAGGCAATAGACTCCAATCTTCATCCAATAGCTTAAAGTAACGAATCACACTCTGAACACCTGCAGATGAGAAGAAATACTCTTGTCTCAATCGTAAAAGTCTTCCTTCGTAATTAGAGTCATCCGGGTATAGAACTTCTGTAATTTGATTAACCGCATCGCGCTCTTCCTCAGTTCGGAATAAATATTCTTCACCATAAGGAATTTCCGCTGACCATAAACGAAGATTATTAACAACACCATTCTTATAACCCACTTGTGGAACATCATAAGGAACTGCTAGAATATTTTGCGTATTTTCGTAACGTGGATAGAGACGACCTTCATCATCTGGTTCAAGATAAACTTGACCGCTAAAACGAACGATGACCGCTTTATTTTCTTTACGCACTTCCCAAACATTCCCGTTTCTCAGCCAATTTTCTGGTAATTCAATTTGGTAACCATCAATAAATTTTTGCTTAAAGAGACCATATTGATAACGAATACCGTTTCCATGACCTGCTAATCCTGTTGAAGCAATAGAGTCCATAAAACAAGAAGCTAAGCGACCTAATCCACCATTTCCAAGTGCAGGATCTGCTTCTCCTCGGCTCACTTCATCCAAATTGAGGCCGAGTTCTTTCAATCCATCTTGAACAGTTTTCAAAACATCCAGATTAAGTAGGTTGCTCTTTAGCATTCTTCCTGGTAAAAACTCCATGGAGAAATAAAAGATTTGTTTCGTTTCATTCGTTTTATAATCAGAAATTGTTTGTTTCCAGTTATCCATATAGTAATTGCGAATGACTTCACCTAGGGCCAAAAATTGTTCTCTTGGTGTTCCCTCATCGTAGCTATAAGCATATAGCTGGTCAAACTCTTTGACAAAATCCTTTTTAAATTGCTGAATACTCACTTTTCCCATTTTACTCCTCCTCGTAACAGCTTTAGGTTACTGACATAGCGACTGATACAATTCGATATAGTGTTGACTTGGCTGTTTCCAACTGAAGTCTTTTTCCATAGCTTGTTTCATTAATAACTCCCAAGCTTGTGGTTGTTCTTCGTAAACATCAAGCGCACGATAAATCGTTCCTAACAAGTTATAACCGTTAAATCCATAGAAACTAAAGCCGGTTCCTTCTCCAGTGTAGGAGTTGTATGGCATGACGGTATCTTTTAAACCACCTGTTTCATGAACTAGGGGTAATGTGCCATAACGCATGGCAATCATTTGCGACAAGCCACATGGTTCAAAGGCTGACGGCATTAAAAACAAATCAGATGCCGCATAAATTTCCTGTGCTAAGGCAACATCAAAATCGATGAGCGCTCTAAATTTATCAGGATACTCATTTTGGAAATATCGGAATGAATCTTCAAATTGAGGATCTCCTGTTCCTAAAATAACCACCTGAACGTCTCGACTTCCCATTAATTCTTGCATTTTTTCTTGAATCAATTGGAAGCCTTTTTGATCGGTTAAGCGGCTAACACTCGCTAACAATGGAATAGACTCGTCTTGAGGAAGTCCTAATTTTTCTTGTAAAGCCAGTTTATTCTTAACCTTTCCTGAAAAATCGGTTAATGAAAAATGATGTGGAATTAAATTATCTGTTTCAGGATTGTTGATGTCATAATCAATGCCATTAATAATCCCTCTGATCTTCCAATTGTTGTATTGTAAGACACCTTCTAATCCTTCTCCAAACTCAGGTGTTTGAATTTCGTTAGCATAAGTCGGACTAACGGTTGTCACATAATCCGAGAAATTAATACCGCCTTTTAAATAGTTAACATTATCACCGTACTTCACGCCATCTTCATGAAAGATATTCATACCTGTTCCGAAAACGCTCGATAAAATTTCAGGCGAATAAACACCTTGGAAACGAATATTATGGATGGTAATAACTTTGCGAATATGTCGATAGGCATCAATCCAATGGTACTTATCAACTAACAGCACGGGAACCATGGCTGTATGCCAGTCATTCACATGGAGTATGTCTGGAATAAAATCAATTTTTTCCATCATTTCAATAATCGCCATCGAAAAGAAACCAAAGCGTTCCCCATCGTCCCATTCACCATACAAGTTACCTCGGAAAAAATAGTCTTGGTTATCAATAAAATAATAAGTGACACCCTCTAATTCTATTTTTTTTATTCCACAGTAGACGGTTTTCCAGCCTACTTTCATATCAAAATGGAGCACGTCTTCTGCCATGTCTTGATAGTTTTGAGGCATATTGCTGTAAAAAGGGAGAACAACACGAATATCTACTCCTTGTTTTACAAGTTCTTTAGGTAAAGCATAGGCAACATCACCCAGCCCCCCTGTTTTAAAGAAGGGGGCTGCTTCAGCTGCTGCGAATAAAATTCTCATCTCTCACTCATCCTTCAGCTGTCACACGTTTATTTTTTTCAATGACAATCAACTTATCTTTTGTTCCCTTTAATACAACTCCTGGTTCAATGGTGACATTTTTATCCAAAATACAATACTCTAAGATTGCACCTTTTCCAATTTTTGCACCTTGCATGATTAGTGAATGACGCACTTCTGCATCTTCCTCAACACATACTTTTCTAAAAACCAATGATTCTTCAACTGTTCCGGAAATAGAACAGCCTGTTGCAACAAGAGCACTATTCACATTCGCTTTAGGGTAGTAATACGTTGGTGCTTCACTTTTTGCCTTTGTAATAACGGCTTGACCTTCACAAAAGACTTTATCGTATTCGGACTTGTCTAGTAAGCTCATATTAGCTTCAAAATAAGCCTCAATTGAATCTAAGTTTGACATTGGCCCTTTGTATTCATAAGCATTGACATTGAGCGATGGCAAGTAATAGGCAACTAATCGATCGATGTCCATATGGATTCCTTCACGATCAGCTCTTTCAATGATATCTAAGAGTGTTTTGACAGATAGTAGATACATATTCATACTCTGCCCAACAGTCTCTTGTGGGTAATTCCAATCTAAACTTGAAATCAAGCTCTTCAATTTATGTTTACTGTCTGCAATCACAATTTTTTCATAAGGATGGTCTTTAACAGCATCAACAGGAACCGTCTTATAGATAAGCGTTAAGTCATCAGCTTGACTAGCATGAAAAGCTTGAACGTCTTTTAAATTAACTTTAGCGACAATTTTCCCACCTGATACAAAGACATACTTAGCTAATGATTTACGTAAAAATGCCTTATGATTCGCATAAAAATTATCATCTTCAAAACTTTCGTCACCCATTAACTGTTTCAGATAGGTTTGGGAGAATGTAAAAATCCCACCACGAAGTTTTGATTCTAATCCCCACGCAGCGCCACTTCTAATGTGGTCATAAATAGATCGTCCACTTCCACCAATAAAGAGACCAACAGAGTCAACCCCACCGTGACTAATGCTAGAAAGTAAGAAGTCGATCACACGATAACGTCCAGCAAATGGCAGGCCTGCTACTGGTCTAAACCGAGTTAAAGGTTGTAAATCTTTACTACTTGAATCTGTTAAACTTAAGAGCGCACACATACTATTTGTTTTCATTATCCGTTCCTCCAATCACTTCAGCGTATCCGATGACTTCTATCGCACCTTTTTTACCAATTATGCGGCTACCATCTTTAATGTCTGCTTGTTCGCCAATAATGGCATAGGCAATTTCAACATTTTTTCCTATTTTTGCATTTGCCATAATAATACTATCTGAGATTTGGCTATCTTGGCCAACTTGGACATTTTGAGAAACAATTGAATTTTCTACCAAACCATCAATATAACAGCCATCTGCTACCATCGCATTCGTTACTTGCCCGTGTTCAGAAATATATTGCGGCGGTGCAATCGGACTTTTCGTATGAATACGCCATTCGTCATCACGAATATGCAGGCTGTGATTTGGATTTAAAAATTCCATATTCGCTTCCCAGAGGCTTTCGATCGTTCCAACATCTTTCCAATAACCATTGAAAGAATAAGCAAAGATCTTTTCGTTATTTTTTAGATAGGCAGGAATGACATCATGCCCAAAATCGACCATTTGTTTCCCATTTTTTTGGTCTTCAACCAAATATTTGCGGAGTTTATCCCATGTGAAAATATAAATACCCATTGAGGCTAAATTGCTCTTCGGCTCTGCAGGTTTCTCTTCAAATTCAACGATGGCATGGTCTTCATCTGTATTCATAATTCCAAAACGAGAAGCTTCTTCAATAGGTACGGGAATAACCCCTACTGTTAAGTCAGCTTGGCGCTCTTTATGGGAATCAAGCATTGTGGAATAGTTCATTTTGTAAATATGGTCTCCTGATAAAATCAGAACATATTCAGGATTTTGAGAATCAATATAAGGAATGTTTCGGGTGATGGCATTAGCTGTTCCTGTAAACCAGTTTTCGCCTTCGGAATTCGTATAAGGTTGTAAAATAGTCGCATTACGGTTGTGTCCACTTAAACCCCAAGATTCACCGTTACCAATATGGTCATTTAATTCGAGCGGTTCATACTGAGTGACAACACCAACTTGTTCAACCCCAGAATGCGTACAGTTGCTTAAAACAAAGTCAATGATTCGGTAACGTCCACCGAATGGTACTGCTGGTTTAGCTGTTTCACGTGTTAGTTTTCCTAGCCGTGTTCCTTGTCCACCGGCTAAAACCATTGCGATCATTTCATTCTTCATATTTGTCAGGAAGATGTCTTCCCTTCCCCTCCTTCTACTTTTTAGTGACACCATAAATACGTTTTGGTCTGATGTAGAGCGTTCCTGAAGCAGGAACAGTCACTTCTATTATATGGTTGAATTGCTTATAGTTTTGTTCTGTCGTCTTCATGTCCGCCTGTTTAGTCGTCCAAGTACCACCAAATTCTTTCATTTCCGTATTTAATAACTCCTCATATGTGCCTTCATAAGGAACACCTACGACAAATGACCGTCTCTCGATAGGTGTAAAATTACTAATAATGATTAAGAAATCACGTTCTTTTTCTGATTTTCTAATAAACGACAAGATGGTTTCAGCATGATTATCTGCATCGATTATTTCAACACCTGTATAAGAATCGTCGATTTCATGTAAAGCTTTCTGTTCTATATAAAGCTGGTTTAACTGTTTAATGAAGAATTGGTATTCGGTATTAAACGGCTGTTGAAGAACACCCCACTCTACCTCTTCATTGAATCGCCATTCTAAAAACTGACCAATTTCATTCCCCATAAAGTTAAGTTTCTTGCCAGGATGAGCAAACATGTAGGCTTGTAAACTTCTTAGACCAGCAAATTGATTGTAGCGATCACCTGGCATACGGCCGAGTAAGGAACGCTTGCCGTGAACAACTTCATCATGAGATATCGGTAAGAGGAAGTTCTCGTTAAAGGAATACATAAAGGAGAACGTTAGCAAATTAAAATGGTCCTTACGATAAAGAGGGTCAACCGAGAAAAACTTAAGTGTATCGTTCATCCAACCCATATTCCATTTATAATTAAAGCCCAAGCCATCCATTTCAACCGGTTTTGTGACATTTGCCCAAGACGTGCTCTCTTCGGCAATCATTAAGGTTGTGTCATCATAACCAAATGCTACGGTGTTTAATTTCTTCAAAAAATTAACGCCTTGTTTATTGTCATTACTACCATCTTCATTAGGTGTCCAAGGCCCTTCATCATAATCCAAGTAAAGCATGTTAGATACAGCATCTACTCTAATACCATCAACATGGCACTCTTTTATCCAGAAAATAGCATTGGAAATTAAGAAACTATGAACTTGATTTTTACCTAGGTCAAAATTTAAGGTGCCCCATCTCACATTATTGGCCCGATTGATATCATCGTATTCAAACGTCGGGCTACCATCGTAATAGGCTAGTGCGTAGTCATTACGACAAAAATGTCCTGGTACCCAGTCAACAATGACACCAATACCATTTTTATGTGCCTCTTCTACAAAGCTTTGAAAATCCTCAATTGTTCCATATCTAGCAGCAACAGCATAGTAGCCAGTTATTTGGTAACCCCATGATGCTTCTAACGGATGTTCCATAATAGGCATAAATTCAATATGGGTATAACCCATTTCTTTCACATAAGGAATTAATTCAGCTGCTAACTCTTTGAAGCTGTATGAACGCCCATCAGGATGGCGGCGCCATGAAGTAAAATGAACTTCGTAGATATTAAGAGGTTTTTGATAGATTTTCTTTCGTTTTTTGTTGGCTTGCCATCTGCCATCGCGCCACTTCTTATCGGGCAAATCGCTAACAAGAGAGGCATCTTTGGGTGGAAGCTCAAAGGCATGCGCATAGGGGTCAATTTTTAAAAATTGGTGACCTTGCTGGTCTTCAATCTGATATTTGTAGCAGTCTCCTTCTTTAGCCGTTGGTGTAAAGACAGACCAAGCCCCTGTCTCACCTATTTTTTTCATTTCGATGCTCTCCCAATGAGAGAAATCGCCTACTAAACAGACATTCTTCGCATGAGGGGCCCAAAGTGTGAAACGCCAACCGTCTAACTGATTTTCAAAACTTCGTTTACTTCCAAAAACGTGATAACTTTCAAAATGATTACCATGATTAAACAAATAAAGTTCTTCTTCTAAACCTTGAAAGATATTTCTTTTCATATTTGTATAGCTCCTCTCTGCAAAAAATTGATGGTTTTACCACTGTTATAAATGATAATATCATTAGGATAATTATATACCTATCATAACACTGGAAAGATTTTTCTGCTAATAATCTTGCTACTCCTGATCCCTTTTAATGAAAGAATTGACAGGGTCTGTTCACAATTCTCTCATATAATAGCTTTTCAGTTAAATTGAAAACACTCTCAATATGTTTTACCATTTTTACAATATATGCATAGTGATGCGAGTCTATTGTTTATACTTTGTTAACATTTAATGAACGTTCTCCTCAATTGTTAAGTTTTTACTTTTCCACTCATCCCAGTCAAAAAAAAGCAACAGCTCTGTTATGGCTATCGCTTTTGTGCTGGTTTATTCAAAAAGAGTTCATGCAAAATACGACCATCTGTTTTAGTTGGATAATCTAGTCCAATGGCATGGAGGAAAGTTGGGCCTTCATCTACTAAACGTGCGCGATCAAGTCTCGCCTTTTCGTCAATACCAGGCCCTGATAAGAGCATCATCGTTGTATAATTTTTCCTTTCAGGATGAAAACCGTGAGTTGCTTTCAATAGTTTTCTACCTTTGACAGTCTTAGCTGTACTCTCCATAAAGGGATAGGTCAAATCGTCCGCAAAATAGTAGCCTTTTTTTGCTTCAATCATAAAGATACAGTTGGAATCTGCTCCGTCCCACTTCATATCATCAGCTGTATAAATCGTCTCAATTCGAGAATCAATCCCCTTTAAAGCATCCAAAATCATCTTATTGGTAATAGTTGGATCATTTCGATAAATATAAGCTGCTCCATCTGCAGCCTTTACAATCACCTTCCACGATTTAATCGCATTTCTACGATTAACATTCAACCACCCTTTATCTAAAAATAAATAATTAGGACGCACCACAGTATGGGTATCAATCTGGTAGTGGTCCCCCAATACTGCAAGAACGGTATTTTCGGCAGTTCCTGCTTCTTCCATAGCATCTAATAATTGGCCTAGTCGGTTATCCATTCTAATAATCGCTTCTCTAGCTTGATGGCTACGAACCCCATATTCATGACGCATGCTATCGAGATCAACTAAATGAATTGCTATTAAATCTGGCTTCTTATTGATAATCGTGTCCAC
Organism: Jeotgalibaca sp. PTS2502; assembly: GCF_001975685.1. Lineage (NCBI taxonomy): Bacteria > Bacillati > Bacillota > Bacilli > Lactobacillales > Carnobacteriaceae > Jeotgalibaca > Jeotgalibaca sp. PTS2502. The sequence continues at coordinate 348,198 of NZ_CP019433.1, read as the reverse complement.
TGCTGCTGCTGTTACAAAGTCATCTAATTCTGGTTGATCGATTCCCTTTCTTAAATGTTTATATTTGTTATTCATTTCAAGAACATACTTTAGAGTAGAGGCATAAGCAGAAACCATGACTTGATTTTGCCATGGTTTATTGGGGAAAATTTCAGCAATATTATAATCAATCGACTTGCTTCTACCCGTTACTGGCCACAAAATAGCTGCTGTTGTGTAGCCGGCTTTTTTAGCAACGTCAAAAAAGCTTGCCGTTTTGATTTCATCTGCATACCAATACCAGTCAGGGTCTAAACGTTCTGGCTGTAAATGAGTGTTATTAATAATCCCATGTTTATCTGGATACATTCCCGTCGCAATGGATGTATGTGCTATATAAGTAAGAGATGGATAAACCGTCCGCACACCCGTTACTTGGGCACTTTTAGCCATAATACGTTTAAAATGAGGCAGTGTTGCTGCAAACTGCAAATCAGCATCGCCAAACGCATCCAAAGATATCACAAAAAGTTTCTTTTTTGTCATTTTCCAGCCCTCCTCTATAAGATAATCATAACACAAGAGTAGATAATATTGGGTATAAAAAGAAGGAGCATTTCTTATCGAAATGCTCCTTTCATAACTATTTACCTTGGTCTGAAGGCGGTGTTTCTTTTTTATCTTCGGCTTCTGTTGGCTGTTTTACTTTATTTTCGACAGGTTTTATTGACGGTGAGCTTGGTCGTTTACGGTTTGCCAATCGCTCACGTTGTGCCACTAATGCTTTTTCTCTTCTTTCTTCCCTTTTCTTGTAAAAGCTTGTTTGTTGGAACCAATGGCTCACTCCCATGAAAAGCAACAGTAACAAGCCAATAATAATTAAGAATGGCAAAGCATAAACCAACCAAATAACCGCATCTTGTAGCCAATAATAGAAAACAAATATAGAATCTAGAACGGCTTCTTTTAACCGTGACCAGAATGAGATTCCACTACCACGTGTTTCAGATAAGCGTTGTCGTTCAGAAATAGTTAAATAAACTTCTGTATAAGCAATTAAATCGTCAATCGATTCTAGTTGCGTCTGTAAACTCTCCCGTTCAGCGATTGTGTTACTTAAATTATCCTCAATTTGAAGAATTTGTTCAATCGTCGTTGCTTCTGCTAATAGTTCCGTTAAGCGTGTTTCTTTTTGATTTAGCACTTCAATACGTGCTTCTGTATCACGATAAGTTTGGGTCACATCTTCTGATCCAATTTGCTCACTTACCTTTGTTGCCTCCATTCCCTCAAGCTCTTTTAAAAAGTTACTTAAATTTTCTGTTGGCACACGCAAGGTGTATTCAACACGTTTGTACTCTCTTGCATCAGGTCCAAATGTGCCTGATGGTGAGTAGCTCGATTCATAAGAATATTCAATATATGCTTGGAAAGCATTAATTGTCTCTTGAACATGAGATAGTGTTTCGCTAAAGTCTAGTGTTTCATAATTCAAAGTAACTGTCTTAATAACCTTCTCACCAATCAAATTTGATTCACTATCCAAACTATTTTCTTGATAATCACCAACCATACCTGGCGAATAACTATCCGTGCTTCCACCTTGGTCAGAACAAGCCGATAAAATAAATGCTAATAAAATAACAATGATACTAAGACCCTTCTTCATGTTTTTTCCTCCTTTAAGTAATCCCTATTTCATATTAAGTATAGCAGTGGCGGTAAGGTTTAAAAAGCAATATGGATAGAAACAGAAAAAGAGGAGAGTGGGAAAAAAGGCGTTTAGCCCCGAATCGTTGGACCGAAAAAACGCAGGGTGGTCGTAGACCATCCGAGTATTATTCGGGAAACGCATGTCGGGGCTGCCTTTTTGAGCACATTTGCGCAACAATTATTCGTATATAAAAAAGGGACTGGAGTTATTTCCCAGTCCCCTCTTTATTGCGGCATGATTACTCATGGATAAAGAATGGTTCACATCCATCTTTATCTTACATCCACTTCCTGTGGTGTGCTAAGCACGTATGTCCCGCATCAACTGCAATGATTAACATTGCAAGTCGCCTCGTCGCATAAAAATGATTATAGCATCCTTTTTAGAAAAAGAAAAGCTTTACTTCCAATAATTTTGACTTGTTTTAAAAGTATTTCTTCTTGTCTTTCAAATTAAACTCCTTTATGCTAGGTAAGAAGAGAATATAAAGGAGACCAGGTCCGATGAAAGAATGTTATTTTTGCCAAAGTATTATCCCCGAGGATGCGACGGTTTGTCCGATGTGTGATTCTGACTTAACACAAGTTGAAAGCAAAACTGTAGATGCAACACCAAATCCTGAACCCTATATTTTTAATCAAGATGTTAAATCAAGAAGATTAGAAAAGAACTTTAGTATTACAAAACTAGCTCATTCAGTCGTTAGCTATGTAAACTACCATATTCATCGTTTCTCAGACCCCATTAGTGTTTCTGAAACGGAGCATACAGTAGGTTTTGGCTATGTGACCATTTTACTTGCCTCGTTCCTCTCAGCAAGTATTGTCACCAAAGTCGTGGGTGCATTAGATGAGGCTTATCATTTTATGATGTCAATTTCTATTTTACCTACTCTGACTGTCAAATTTCAGCCTGTGCAGTGGTTCTGGAAAGTGAGCGTCTTTTTTGTCATTTACTTCCTACTGCTAACATTCTTTAGCTTCCTATTCAAAAAAGCTGCCGCGACTGAGCGTGTTAATTTTAATCGCTGGGTAACGCAGTATACAGCTAGTAATACCTTTTTCTTTTTTGTATTAATCATTACCTTCCTTTTAGCTTTGGTTTTACCTCTAGCGCTAGCTATTCCATGTCTATTAATTGTTATCTTACATGCTATTTCTTATATTATCTCATTTATTAGTTGCCTGTTTACAATGGAACGGAAATCGACGGTTAACCGCACCTTTTACCAAAGTCTAGTTGGAATCAGCATCCATTTCTTAATCATGAGTGTTATCGCTTATTTCTTAATTAAATTGTAAAAAAAACAGATCTGGGATCTTTCCCAGATCTGTTTTTAATTATCTAATGTAGAAAATGCATACGGTACAAGCTCGTCAACCGTTACTTCCTTAATATCATTGTTACCATTAGTCAAGTAAATAGGTGTATCTGCTTGGCAGAGTTCTACCATTACTTGGCGGCAAATACTACATGGTGTAATGTAATCCTTTGTATTAGCTGATACTGCAATCGCTACAATATCTTCCTTTGAATAGCCATTAGCAATTCCTGTAAACAAGGCTGTTCGCTCCGCACAATTGGTTGCTCCAAATGATACATTTTCAACGTTTACGCCTTGAATAATGGTGTCATCCTTGTAAAGAACTGCTGCACCAACTGGGAAATGTGAATAAGGAACATAGGCACGTTCTTTAATCGTTTGCGCCTTTTCAACTAATAACTTAATTTGATTCTCTTGAATTTTCAACGTTTGAAAGTCCTTTCGAATAGATGTGATGTTTATCCATTATACCTTATTTCAAACAAATGTACTGCTAAAAATTAAAAAGATTCCAACTTTTTAATTGCTTGAACAAGATTTTCACTATTAACCGGGTAAGGTAGGTTATGAACAGCTAGCTCTGGCAAGCTAGCACGATGGGCAATATCCGTTAAAGCCTTATCTGTTAAATAATCCAGTTTCATATCAGCTAATGATGTCGGAATATCCAAGCTAGTATAAAACTGACGTAAGCGGGTAATTTCATCCCATTTTTCTTCCAAGGCTAACTGCACTAGAATACCATAGCCCACTTTATGGCCATGAAGAAAGTGATGTGCTTCTGGATAAATAGTCAGTGAATCATGAATTTCATGAGCAACTGTTGTTCGTGCCAAGTCATCACCAAATCCTCCTACTAACCCACTAATAGAAATAATAACCTCACTCACTGCAACAAAATCTGCCGTTAAGTGATTTTGATCAAGGTCCTCAAGTGCTTTCCCACCCTTTTCCAAGATGGTTTGTTGGCACAATTGCGCAGCTGTCTGAGCCATAGTTAAGAATGGTTGTGTTTGAAGATGAGGTTGACTTAAAATTTCATCTGATTCGTACCATTTAGCTAACGTATCTGCCATACCTGCAATAAAGTAATCCCTCGGCGCATCAAAAATTAAACGCGGCTCAATGAGTAAAAGCAGAGCTTGAACAGGTAAAACATCCAAACGATCAAAGCTGCCGTCTTCATGATAAAGTACACTCACCGGTGTCCAAGGTGCACAATTACTAGCTAAAGTCGGCACTAGAACGAATGGGCAACGATTAGCTAAATAAGCTGCATACTTAACCGTATCCATGATTTTCCCGCCACCTACTCCAATAACAACATCAGCCTTGGAATCTTCAATCACTGTTTTAATGCTATTTATTGTCGGATCCGTACACTCGCCACTGAATTGGTATTCTTCAATTGAAAAGTTAGACCGGTAAATATTCTTAAAATAAATGCGTGCTTTCTTCCATGATAAATTCCCATGAATAATCAGTATTTTTTTTGCGTTCATTTGGTAAAGTTGATGAATTAATTCGTCAATGGCGCCTTCTGCACAACGATATTGTTGTGGTCCCACCCGAACGAATGACAAGGGCTGATTTTGCATTTGTGACCCGCCTCCAAAACATTTGTTTTAATCCTTCTTTATTATAAAACAATTCTCCCCTAAAATGTGTATTATCTTATGTTATTATAGGGCTATCATTCGTTTTCTTAAAGAAAGGAGCCAGTCGATTGAATATGTTCGCTATTTTATTTAATCAGATGATGACGATGTCATTGTTGATTGCCTTTGGATTTATCCTTGTTCGAGCGAAAGTGATAAACAGTGAGGGTGCGAAGCAAATCTCTACTATTTTAGCCATGTTCGTTATGCCAGCATCCATGATTGCTTCATTTAATGCTAATTTTGATTTAGCTCGTTTAAAGTTATTTGGTTGGGCCGTAGTTGCGGCACTTGCTACCATTATCGGTCGTATTTTTATCAATCAATTTATTTTCAAAAAAGACCAACGCATTGAAAAATATGCAGCAACTTTTGCAAATTCTGGTTTTTTTGGTATTCCTATTGTTATCGCTCTTTTTGGTCATGAAGGTGTCTTTTTCTTAACACCGTATATTATGTGTAATAATATCTTACAGTGGACGTATGGTCGCGCACTCATTTCAGGCGATAAAAAAGCTATGACTCCAAAGAAAGCTTTCACTAATCCCGGCATGATTGGGGCTGTCATTGGTCTTACTATCTACATCAGCCGGCTTCCTCTTCCTCAATTTATGTGGACTGCGGTTAGTAATGTCGCCTCCCTACAGACTGCACTAGCCATGATGATTATTGGTAGTTACCTTGCTAATAGTGACTTGATGACCATTTTCAAAAATAAGTCGGCCTACTTAACTGTATTTGTGCGGCTAATTTTCACACCACTTGTTGCTATTTTAATGATTTATCTGTTACCAATTAATAACTTCGAAGTAGAGATTGTCTTGACAATTGCTTCGGTAGCACCTGCAGCAGTGAATACGGCTATACTCGGTCGTTTGTTTGGTGGTGACTATGAATACGGCGCTAGAATTGTTGTTCTGACTTCTATATTCTCTATTTTTACGATTCCATTTATGATGCAGTTTGCAGAATTTATTTATACCTTATAAATACCTTATAAAAAAACTGTCCCCATGAAAAGGGACAGTTTTTTTCTAGTTAAATAGACCGGTTATCGCTTGCCAAATATCCTGGAAGAATTTAGCAATTTTATCCTTAACGCCATTTTCTTCTGCTTTCGTAATTAAGTCAGAGACTTTGTCTTGTACACTATTTGCAAGGTCAGTTAGTTGGTCTTTTACTTCTTGCGAATCAATAGCAGAGGTTTGTTGGTATTTCTCAAATAAATCTAGCAAACGATCAAATTGCTCTTGAGTCACATAATCGCCTAAATTAGCATTAGCCAATGCTTCATTAATAATACGTTCAATATCTTCGCGGGTAGCTAGCTCACCTTGGCTTTCTTTCAGATCAGCTAATGATTGTTTAATTTCAATAATAGCTTGATCAAGTTGCGAGCCATCAAATCCTTCAACACCTTCATTTTCTTGAACGATTTGGTTCGTTGTTTCCAATTCTTCTTGAGCCACTTCCATACGGTCTTGTTCTAATTCTTCACCATTTGCATCAAATGCTTTATAAATACCTGTTAAGGCACTCTCACCTGTTACACGACTCACACTCGCCACACTAATCTTAGCGTCTGAAACCCCAGCTGTGATAGCGGCGTTGATGTATTGATCTGTCGTAATTTGAGTAATATTTTCAGGCGTTTGAATAACGACTTCCACACCCTTGCCTGCATCTTGTTTCTGCACAATAACAGATGAAATCATCGCTGATGTGTCAGTTTCGCCATCATTTAAATAATGCTGTAAATCCTCACCCGTAACAGCAACTGAATGAACATTATCAGGATTTTCAATGTTTAGCAGGGTCATCGTTTCTTCAATCTGAACTTCTGACAAGCCTCCGCCATATACGAAAGTTGGTTTGCCCCATTTCTCATTAATAACCGTCGTATCAATACCATTTGAACTCGCTTGAGTATAGATTGGGAATATGGCACTACTTCCCATCGTTAATAGTGTTGTCAGTAAGAGTAATGATTTATTTCTTTTTCTCATTTTTTCTGACCTCCTTTTCTCCCTTATTTTAAACTAAATCTTCTTTTATTTCCTCAACCTTGAGGCCGATTAAGAAAAGTTTAAAAAAGAAGAGACCTTAGCCTCTTCTTTTTAGTGTTTTCCATACAATCTGAGCCAACCAAAAATCAACCATACTATGAATCACTGTCCCCACACCAACGAGTAACATCACTGATGTAAGCAGTCCCTTATCGTAGTAAGCTGCAGTTAAATTACCAGCAAAATAAAAGATACTAACCACGATAACTTCACAAATCGCATGTAATAATCCAATTAATAAGTTAAATAACCAGCTCTTTTTAGTATCTATAATAAGTTCAGGCTTAGCTTCCAGATACTTAGCCCCAACAAAAGCAAAAATCATATGGGAAGCTGCTCGCAATACAATCACAATGGGAAATCCTCCTAGAAGAAATCCCATTGCTGTACCAAAAGCAACCGCCAGAGCAACATAGGGCGATATAAACATGGCAATAAAGGTAGCCACATGACTGGCCAACGTAAAAGAGGCTGGCTCCAACATAATTTTTAAGGGGGAAATCATAGGGATTAAAATGCCAACCGCAATTAATAAGGCGGCCGTTGTTAGTGTTCCTGTTCGTGATCGTATATTCATAAATTAAAACCCTTCCTTCACATGTCATAGTTACAGGTGTCAAGACAACTGCCTATTTATTATAATACGACATATTAAAAAGTCAACACTGTTTTACCGATACCAAATTATTGATACAGGATACCCGCATTTTTTAAAGCAGCTTGAATCTGATCAAAGGCTTGCTTGTCCTTGCACTTTACAGTGTGAATGTGAATACCATCAGTTAGTGAAGATAACATCTTGCTTTTATTATTCTCCATTTCAACAATAAAGGCATCTACATCATGGGGTGTTTTTATTCGCAAGACACCTGATAACAATCCGTAGAGTGGGTGCTCAACTTGAACATCCAACACTTCCCCACCATGTCGAACAATAATATCTAACTCTTGACGAGTTTGACTTTCTGAGTGCTGACACACTAGCTTGGCTGCAAAGCCATTTAAAATAACGTCTTTGTCTCCGTACAAGTAGCCTCTAGGTGTTGATAAAATCTCATTCCCCTCCGCTCTTAACAAAGCAATGTCGCCCACAATAATTTGTCGACTCACTTGAAATTCATCTGCCAGTTGCCTTGCTGCAACTGGATTTGTTTCATTTTCTAAAATGGAAATAATAGCCTCTCTTCTTTTTGAAGCGTTCATAGGATTACCTACCTTTTCTAAAAAATTACGTTCTCTCTATGTCCTATCATACCATGTAGAGACTGACATTTCCCTAACATTCCTTTATAATAGTATTACACCTATTAATAGAAAGGATGGTCGCATGGTTGACTTAGTTAATATTAGCCAGGAGAATATTGACGCTTGCTTAGCACTAGCACCACAAGTATGGCAAGAAAAATATAGCAAGTCCGTGGCAGAACATTTATCCCGTGCTTACATCGAACCCGAAACACTCATTCCATTAGCAGTTCAATTAAATAAAACAATTATCGGTTTCCTAATTTTCAGGTTCGAAAAGAATAACAACCGTATTCGCATTGTTGATATTTTTATCGACCAATGGATGCAAGAAAAAGGTTATGGTAGGCAAACTCTCATAAGCTTTTTAGAATTAGCTGAAAATTTTGAAAACTATGATAAAATATATAGTCTGGTCGACATGGGCAACTTAGAAGCGCGTAAAACTTTTGAAGCTGCTGGTTTCATGCGTGGCATTGTCGATATCGACAATCGACTAAACGAAATGATTTTTATTTTACGTTAGAAGGTGAATAAATGAGAGTTGATCTTTATGAAGCTTATCAAGAATGGCGTTCTGGTATGTTTGATTTTCAAGATGACTTAAGTTGGCAAGAGTCTGAGGAAGCCGACTTTTCTGTTTGGGATGCTGCAGACCACAATGCCAGAGACGATTTCAACTTGTTCTTAGCATCAAAAGCGCTTGATCAAGTGAGTTTTCAAGACATGAAGGCAATGGAAATTCAATATGATGCGGAAATGTAGATAATGTTCCGAAAAAGCTTATAAAATCAAAGTTTATAAGCTTTTTCTTTTTGAAAAGAACCTAAATATTTTGATTGACTAATCCCACTAAAAACCTATAATAAGTATTATTTTATAACATTATTTTAGAGGAGTATCAAAAATGGAAAGCAAAACATCCGACAATCAGCAAAATAAATTAAAACTTGCTGGATTACTTGTCACAATCGGTATTGTCTATGGCGATATCGGTACATCACCGTTGTATGTTATGAAATCACTCATTAGTGGGAATGGTGGATTGGCTTCAATTTCTAAGGAGTTTATTTACGGTTCGCTTTCACTCGTCTTTTGGACAATCACGCTTCTTACCACTGTCAAATATGTTGGAATCGCTCTGAGAGCTGACAACCACGGTGAAGGTGGTATTTTCTCTCTCTTTGCGCTCATTCGTAAAAAAGCGAAATGGTTGATTATCCCGCTATTATCGGCGGCTCGTCCCTTTTGGCTGATGGTATTTTAACACCAGCTGTTACTGTTACAACTGCTATCGAGGGGTTGCGAGGTATTCCATTTTATGTTGATACGTTTGGTAGTAGCCAACAAACGGTTATTATCATTACCTTAAGTATTATTAGTTTTCTATTTTGATTCAACGCTTTGGTACTGAACTCATTGGTCGCTTTTTTGGTCCGATTATTTTTTTGTGGTTTTCAATGATTGCCATTATAGGTATTTATCGCGCCATGGGCAATTGGGAAATTCTAGCTGCTCTTTCACCGGTACATGGCATTAAATTACTATTTAGTGACCATAATAAAGCCGGCTTTTTGATTTTGGGAAGTATTTTTCTTTCAACGACAGGTTCCGAAGCCCTTTATTCTGACTTAGGGCACGTTGGACGACAGCTGAATCAAATCGGAATGTGGGAGACTTCTGTTTTGTTCTCGTTCGTGAAGAGCTTTCCACCGATTCAGAACTATCTTCTCTCGACCGCTTTGTGATGCAAATTAAATTAACCATAAAAAAATTGCCCTATCCCCGATTAAATGGTTTGGCTTAGAGTATACTGACGTCAAACTCGAAACCGTTCCTCTTTTAGTTGGTAAACGTAAAAAAACACAACTCAAACGTGTGTATCATTAATCAAAAAAAGCGGGTTGTGGAAGAAGCTAAATTTATAGTGGACCCAAAAAGTTAGACTAAATTTTATGAGAGTTGACCGATTGGTCAGCTCTTTTTTAATACATGCAATTTGGCTTAATTCCTGTTGTCGACAATACTTCTCATAAATTTCAATCTATCAAGAGTAGTAGCGGAGCGACTCTTGATAGATTGAAACTTTATGTGAAACTATGAAAAGACAATGGAATTAGTATATTGGCTGCGATACTGGACGGGGCTTAGCCATCCTAGTTTCTCTTTAATTCGTTCTTCATTATAATAGTTAATATAGGTGGTAATTGATTCAGCCAATTCTTCAAAACTATGATAAGTTTGACCATAATACATTTCTTGTTTGAGTATACTAAAGAAATTTTCCATTGGTGAATTGTCATAACAATTCCCTTTTCTAGACATACTTTGGAAGATATCATTATCTTTTAAAGTTTTTGAATACCGTTTCATTTGATAAGCCCAGCCTTGGTCTGAATGAAACGTTCTTCTGAATATGCAATCATTTGTACGTTCTATAGCTGCCTTCAAAGCTTCCATCATACTTTCACCGTTTGGCCGTTTTGTTATTTGAAAACTGATGATTTCGCTATTGAATAAATCCATATAAGGATCTAAATAAAGTCTGCCTGTCTGAGTGTTGCCTAACTGGTCCATATAATAGTATTTGAATTCAGTTGTATCAGTCGTAATTTTTTGATGTGGAACTGATGTGTTAAAACGTCGTTTTAAACGATTTGATGCTACTTTCCCTACAGTCCCCTTATAAGACTTATACTTTCTGCTTTTGTGTGAGAAGGCAGTTACAAGAATGCCTAATTCACGCATTAAGCGTAATACTTTCTTCCGATTTATGTGATAACCTAATTTTTTTAACTCGGGAGTCAGTCTTTTATACCCATAATCTTTATTTTTCTCTCTTAGTTTTAGTAAAGCATCTTTGTAAACTTTATCCTTGTCTGGGCGTTTAGATTGCTTCCTAATATAGTGATAAGTTGCCTTTGGAAAGCCAGTTACTCTCAAAATATCAACTAATTTGAATTTATTAATATTATGGAGATTGTAGATTGCTTGAACTATTTGTTTCTTTGTTGCTGTTTCTCTGCTTCCTGCAATCTCCCTAATTCCTTTAAAAATTCATTCTCGATTCTCAAATCACGATTTTCGTTTTCAAGTTGTCTCAGACGCTCAACGTTTACATCTTCTCTAGTTATATTCTTTGGATCCTGAAATACTTTCTTATCAGCTTTCTTCCGTCTACCCATTTTCGGTGGCCTACCTCTCTGTTCTGATAAGCCATCGACGCCTTTCTTGAGGATAGTAGTGCGCCAATTACAAATTAAACTAGGGTTATTCATCCCTAATGAATTGGCTACTTCTCGATAACTCATCTCTGTTGTTTCATATAATTTTACAGCACTAAGCTTAAAATCAACAGAGTAATGAGTTTGATTCTTACTACGTTTCAGTCCTTCGATTCCAAATTGTTGATAGCTATTAACCCATCTTCTTACAATAGATTCTTGTATATTATATTTCTTTGCTACCGCTAGGTAGCCACCATAGTTCCCCAGATAATGTTTTACAATTTCCAATTTAAATTCTAGTGAATATTTTGCCATAAAAATAAACCCCCAAAAGTTAGATTTTTGGTCTAACTTTTGGGGGCCTCTACAATTCCACAATCCGCTTTTTATTTAAGATATTGCCTTTAATTCTTCATAACGTGTCGGCTGCCAACCTTCGTTAGTGACCCAAGATAAATAGACTTTATAGATTTGTCCACTCGTTGAATCAGTGAAAGTCACCGTTACCTTTTGTTCACCGTTATTTCCGATCCAATTCACAACCATGTTAGCTACTGAAACACCTGTTGTTTGGGCGCTTGCTTCTTTCATCTCTGCCCAATCAACACTTGTCTCATCAAACTGAGTAACATGTGGTTCACTTTGTTGTGTTCCAACTGGCTCCCAAGTTCCAACATAAGCTTGAATAACATTCGAATCATCCGAAGGCACTTCATTGATTCCTGAATCATCAAACGATTCACTCGAAGCTTCTTCTTCATCATGCGATTCTTCCTCTTCGTCGGAGGTTGTCTCTTCTTGGTCTGACTCTTCTTCATCAGATAAATCGTCTAAGTGTGACGATGAGCTATCCTTTGGCGGTATAACAAACGATTGATTATCACCATTTTGTCCGAACTGACCAGAATCTTTGTCTGATCCTCCAAACAAGAACTCAAATCCTAATATTAGAGCAGCTACTACAACTAAACCAATCGATAATTTTTTTATTAAAGGTGATTGATTACTTTTTTTATGGCGATTAACACGCGTTTCTTTTTCTTCAGACATCATTCTTCTCTCCCTCCGCATTATACTCTAGCATATTATAACACGTCATAAGTTATTAATTTGATTACGAGACTATTTCATTACATTACAATTTATTTTGCCGTTTCACTTTACTAATAACAATTAAGCGAGCTTGTAAACTAAATATCGCATCCACTACAAAAATCGCTAAGGCAATCGCACCTGATACCATAACTGCCTCTGTTAATTGCATCTCAGCATGGGGATAATCCCCATTTATAAATGAAAAAACGGCTCGATACACTGCTTCCCCCGGCACTAATGGAATAAAACCAGGTAAAAAGTAAACCGTTGCTGGTGTTTTTAAATAGCGAGCAAAATAATGGGATAAAAACGATACCACTACTGCCGCTAATAATGTTGAGGGAACTTTTTCATAAAACTGGCCTGCCAACAAGTAAACAAACCATGCAATTGCTCCTGTTAAAGCGGCGTATATTAACGAGCGTTTAGGAGCCTCCAAAAGAATGGCAAAGAAATAAACAGAAATAAAAGCCATCAGCGATTGCATTACAATCATCATTAGCCTATCCCTCCTACTACTAATCCTGCACCAATTCCAAGTGCGATAAAGATGGCAATCACGAATGCTTCAAGCACTTTTGCACCACCAGACATATAATCGCCCTTAAAAATATCCCGAACCCCATTTGTCATGGCAGTCCCAGGTAATAGCGGCATGATTCCTGCAATAATTAATAAATCAAACTGGATATCAAAAGGCAAGGCGCGTTGCATAAAGGTCGTCAAGACAGCAATAGAAAAACTAGCAAACATGTCTAGAATAAAAGGCCTAACCATCCACCTTCTTCCATAATGTGTAATACACGCAATCGATGCAGACACCGGCATTAAGAAAAGAAAGTCAAAGTAACTTCCGCCATACATCAAAAAAATCATTTGAACAAAAATAAACGTTGCTAAATTTTTACGAAACGAATTGTATTGAATATCATCAATATTTTGTAAGAAGGAATACGCCTCTTGGATCGTAATCGACCCTTCTGTAAATTTACGAGAGACATCATTAACTCGCGTTATTTTACTTAGATTGGTCGTTCGATTAGAGATGCGCTTAACGACGGTAATAGCATCCATATTTGAGTTATCAAGCGTCGCAATCAGACCCGTTGTAATCGCAATAGCGTCAATCATTTCCAGGTCTGTTTTTTGAAGAATGCGTGTAACGGTCTCTTCCACACGGTAGGTTTCTGCATTACTTTCCAACATAATCTTGCCTGCTAAAACAGCAGTATCCATATATAATTCATAATCCATTTCTGGCAATTGATCACGCCCTTCCTCTTCCATTCTGTTTTAGTATAACGTATTATTGATTCTCTTGCCTTATTTTAAAATTGCTTTTAAAGAAATGTTATCTTTTGACTTTTTACACAAAGAAGCATACTTTATTAATAGAAATTAACCAATCATATGAGGAGGAAAAAGAATGGCTAACATTTTGATAAGCGGTGCTTCTGGTAATATTGGCACAGTTTTAACTGAATATTTGAAAGATAAACACACTTTAACATTAGTTGATGTCGATTTCACTGATTTTCCTGATCATTTAAAAAATGTCTCGCATTTAAAAGAAATAGACCTGACTGTTCCTGATAATGTCACTGGGTTACTAGACGGTATTGATTATGTGATTCATCTTGCTGGAGATCCTCGACCCGACGCGGAGTTTTACGATTCTCTATTAGATTTAAATTACAAAGTTCCCCATAATATGTTTAAAGAGGCCGTTAAGGAAGACAGCTCTGTTAAACGAACTATTTTTGCTAGTTCTGTTCATGCTATAGGTGGCTATCCTGAAAACGTCCAAGTCAAAACGAGTGACTACCCTCATCCTGAAGATTTGTATGGCGTTTCTAAAGTCTATATGGAAGCTCTAGCTAGCTATCATGCCTATAAGTATGGAAAGGAATTTATTGGGATTCGTGTCGGTGGCTTTGATAGCGATATTAGTCCCGGCGTAGCGAATGCTGATGGATTAGCGACACACCTGTCAAAAGGCGATATGTGTCATTTAATAGACTGTTGTTTAACAGCTGACTTAAAGCAACCCTTCCTACTAGTCAATGGCGTTTCTAACAATCGCTTCCCTCGTATGGATATTTCCCAAGCTTATTTTGATATTGGTTACGAGCCAAAAGATGATGCTTTTGAAATCCATGAGAATGGTCATTATGATTTTAAAGAAGAAGAACCGATTAAGATTGACCCAGAAGACTAATTTTTGAAAGGTTCACAAAATGAGCTTTTCTTGCTATCATAAGTAAGATCTTTTAGTTAGAAAGGACGATCTTACTGTGGCAAAACGAAAAAATAGTCAAATCCAAAAACGTAATATTCAACCTAAAGTAACAAGCGTATTCGATTCATCACGCTTGACGCCTGCTGAGGAGCAGCTTCAAAAAGAGAACGAGAATACCTTCCTATTTACCATTATTGGGATGTTTTCAGGGATGGTCATTGGTCTTATTTTAAACCAAATGACGTTAGGCTTTATCATCGGTATCGCTATTGGAGCGGTTATTGACTTTATAATTAATCGCCAAAAACAAAAGAAACTGATGGCTAAACAGGATAACACTGATGAAAAATAAGACAGTTCTTGCTAAGGTGTTGCATTAGCAAATAGTCTGTGATAAAGTATGACTTAACTGAATAGAACACTTATCACAAAGGGGTGCCTTCACTGGCTGAGACTGAATGAAAATTCTAACCCTTCGAACCTGACTTCGTTAACACGAGCGTAGGGATTGTGTGAGTAAAGAACACGTTATGTATTCTTCTCCTTTGTAGTAGGTCTGTTCCATTCTACAATAAGGAGGAGATTTTTTTATGTCAAAAAATTTAAATATTTGGATTGAAGGAACCATTATGGCTGCCTTAGCAACCGCCCTTTCTTTCGTACCTTTAGATATTGGCCCTAGCTTTTCTATAACAGTTGGCCAACCTGTTTTGATCCTTTATAGTTTACGTCGTGGACTCGGCCCAGGATTTGTAGCAAGTTTCCTTTGGGGAGTCTTACACATTTTCGTCGGTAACGCTGATATTCTTACCCCTCTTCAAGGATTTATTGAGTATTTTATCGCCTTTGGGTTTTCAGGATTAGCGGGACTTTGGTCTACTCAAACTAAAGAAGCTATTGCGGCAAAAAACTGGGGCATGTCAACCATGTATATCACTATCGCTACTCTAGTTGGAGTCATTGGTCGCTACTTCTGGCATACCATTGCAGGCTATTATTTTTGGGGACAATACGCACCAGAAGATTGGAGCCCGTGGTTCTACTCTATCGTCTTGAATGGTGCTAGTGCATTGGCTACCGGCCTCTTTACCATTGTAGTCCTACTAGTTGTTTACAGAACCACACCCCAACTTTATACAGCAACTAATAGAAAGCATGGGTATTAGCAAAGAAAAAGCCTGTCCAAATTGGACAGGCTTTTTACCTATTCTGATTTTTATGCGGCCAAGAGGACTTGAACCTCCACGGGGTTGCCCCCACCAGCCCCTCAAGCTGGCGCGTCTGCCATTCCGCCATGACCGCTCTATAAACATTACAAGTAATATTATACAAATTTCTCATATATATTGCAACTGTTGTTTAAAGGGTGTTGTATAAATGAAAAGCGGTCTTTGAAAGCTATTTTTTGTTTGCAAAGACCGCTTTTTGGCTATTTTCGGTCTTTGAAAGTCATTTTTCGTTTGCAAAGACCGCTTTAGCTGTATTTTTTAAGGAAAGTTACACCGAGTGTTCCTAATCCAGTATGGGAACCGATTGTTGCGCCTACTGGGCGAGCAACAATGGCTTTGGGAGAGAACTTATCAGCAATAGCGGCTTCTAGCTTTTCTTTTGATTCTAAATCATTGCTATAAGCGATACCCACTGTCTGCAAGGACAACTGATCGGCTTCTTCATCTAAAATATCGAGAATACGTTTCACAACGCGTTTTTTCCCTCTAATTTTTTCAGCAACTTCTACAGCCCCATCTACTAAAACAAGTACGGGATTAATTTGTAAGAGTGACCCAATTGAGGCAGACGTTTTAGAAATACGCCCTCCCTCTGCTAAATAATTGAGGTCAGTAATAGTAAATAAGGTCATCAAATTATCCGCCATAAATAATAAGCGGTTTTCAATAGTATCTAAATCTTTTCCAGCTTGTAAGTAGTCAACAGCTTCAATGACAATAACGCCTGTACCGATTGAACCACTTTTAGAATCGACAATTCTCAAGTCAAAGTCTGGGTAATCTTCTTTAACTGCGCGATAAGCTAATAAGGCTGTTTGGTGAGTTCCTGATAACTTCGACGACAAGCTAATATAAATACCACTCTCTCCTGCTTTTGCCATAGCGGAAAATTGGTCAACAAACTCAGATAAAGAAACCTGACTTGTTTTAGGGCGAATACCGGCTAAAATACTGTCGTAAATTTTATCAGTGGTTATTTCAAAAATATCGCGGTACTCATCTTCCCCAATGGAGATTGTCAAAGGGAAAAGGTGAATATTGTTTTCTTCTATATAAGATAGACTCAAATCACTTGCGGAGTCACATAAAATTTTCATCATCGTTCTCTCTTTCATTTATAGTTAATTTACATTTTAACTCATTATGTCGCTTTTGTGTACTGTTTATTTGTTTGAAAGTATAAGCTTGCCCTTGCACTTGCCACAAACATAGCGGCTCGTATTAATTTTTCTTTTCCGATGATACGATTGTTGGCAATCTTGGCAGAGATAAAGCTTGGTTTGCTCGAGTTCATTTTGGGTTCTTAAATTCTTAACGTAGCGGGTGCCGCCTGTCTTAGCTAGTAGATGTTTAAAATCTGCATCGGCATGCTTATAACCCTTCCCCATTAAATGGAGGTGATAATGGCAAAGTTCATGTTTAATGACAGCTAAAAATTCATCCATCCCATGTAATTCTAAAACACGAGCGTTAAATTCTAAATGGTGGCTCGCCAATAAATAGCGACCACCTGTGGTACGCAGTCGATTGTTGAACGTGGCTTGATGCTGAAACGGCATCTGGAAAAATTCTAACGAAATGGATTCAACAAGCGCTTGTAAGTCAGTTTGATTCAATGCAATGTGCCCCTTTCACATCGAACAATGTAACAAAAAATAACGATCTGTTCAACTCCAATAGGATGAGGAACAGATCGTTATATATTTATTCTGCTAATGCTTTAACAATCGCTTCATTAAAGACTGGTAAATCCTCTGGTGTGCGACTAGTAATGAGGCCGCTAGCGTCAATGACTAAGGCACTGTCTTCCCACTCTGCTCCAGCATTTTTTAAGTCAATGCCAACTTGTTTAACAGAGGTCATTTTTTTGCCTGCAACAATTTCTGCATTAATCATTAATTGCGGTCCATGGCAAATCGTGAAAATAGGTTTCTTCTCAGTGTCAAAATGACGAACAAATGCTAAGAAACGATCATCAGCTCTTAATTTATCCGGTGAAAAACCACCCGGTATCAATAAGGCATCATAATCAGACGGATTCGCATCATCAATCCCCAAATCAATGGTGACTTCTGCTTCCTCGCGTTTCCCTTTAACAACTTTTCCGGCTTCTTTCTCAATCGCAACCGTTTGGTGACCTGCCTTTTCTAACGCTTCAACGGGAGAGGTATATTCCGAATCTTCAAATAAATCAGTTACAACAACTGCAATTTTTTTACTCATCATGCCATTCTCCTTCCTTGATTATATTTAGTGTAACAAAAACAAAAAGTCAGTCCAAATGATATGGCTAGTGTCATATCTTTCGCTTTTATAAAGTTATTGACTTAAACTAGTAGTGAGTTTAGAAAGGACGGATTGGTCATGTTTTTAGGAATTGCGATGAAATTATTTTTTGGATTTATTGCCCTTGCTATCGTTATGCGTATAGTTGGCAAGAAAGCCTTATCCGAAGTGACTCCCTATGACATTATTTACTCCTTTGTTTTAGGAGGCATTGTTGAAGAGTCCATTTATGATGATAAGGTACATGTTGGCCATCTGTTATTTGCCTTTTTTATCTGGGCAATTATTATTTATACGGTAGAGAGTTTTATTCAAAGGCGAGATTCTGTTGCCAAAACAATGAAAGGCAGGCCTTCTGTTTTAATTTTTGAAGGAAAACTGAATCTAAGCCAATTAAAATCAAACCATGTCGAAATGGAACAACTCCGTAGCTTATTACGCAAAGAGGGATCTTTTTCTCTTCAAGAAGTTGATTATGCCGTTATGGAAATTAACGGCCAAGTCTCTGTTATGAAAAAAGACGACATTTCAGGCCACTTCACCTACTTACTGATAGATGAAGGTGTTTTGGAAGACAAGGCATTAGCTGCCATTGAAAAAGATAGTAAGTGGCTCTATGATCAACTAGCTGAAATCGGTAGTTATCATGTTTCAGATATTGTTTATGCCGAATGGTCCCAAGAATATGGCTTTTACATTCAAACTTATGAGATGACTTTAAATAAAACAATCGATATTGATGGTTAAAAGCTAAACAAAAAGGAGCTAGAGAAATCTCTAACTCCTTTTTCGTCTTTAATTTTTTTCATTCAACATGGTTAAAGCGACACGAGCTTTTTTCAAGTCCACACCGTCAATCCATACTTTGACAATATCACCGACACTAACAATATCAGAGGGGTGTTTCACAAATCGGTTGCTCAATTTTGAAATATGCACCATACCGTCTTGTTTAACCCCAATATCAACAAAAGCACCGAAGTCGACAACATTACGAACGGTTCCTTCTAGCTCCATGCCGACCTTCAAATCTTCCATCGTTAAGACGTCTTGTCTTAATAGAGGCTGTGCCACCGCATCACGGAGGTCTCGGCCTGGTTTCGTTAGTCCTTCAATCATATCTTGCAAGGTTTCTTTTCCTAAGCCCGTTTCTGCCATGACAGTCTGGCGGTTTAAATCTGCTAGGGCTGTTCGTGCTGCATCCGTTCCGACATCTGTTAAGTCTAGTCCTGCTAATGCTAGAACTTGTTTGGCTTCTTTATAGCTTTCTGGATGGATATCGGTATTATCAAGGATATTTTTCCCACTGATAATACGTAAGAATCCTGCTGCTTGTTCGTAGGCTTTTGGTCCTAAACGAGCAACTTTTTTCAATTGCGTTCTACCTGTAAAGATGCCGTTCTCTTCTCTAAATGCAACAATGTTATTAGCGATTGTTTTATTTAAACCAGATACATGTTGTAAGAGTGGCGCGCTAGCTGTATTTAGGTTGACCCCAACTTGGTTTACTGCGGTTTCGACTACAAAGTCTAGCTGATCAGTCAGTTTCTTTTGCGATACGTCATGTTGGTATTGGCCAACACCAACAGACTTAGGATCAATCTTTACTAACTCCGCCAGTGGATCTTGTAGACGTCTTGCGATGCTGACAGCACTTCTTTCTTCTACTTGGAAATCTGGAAATTCTTGGCGGGCAATATCACTAGCCGAGTAAACAGATGCACCCGCTTCATTCACAATCACATAATAAACCTGACGTTCAATTTTTTTGATTTGTTCAGAAACAAATACTTCTGATTCACGGCTAGCTGTACCATTACCAATAGCTACCATTTCAACGCCATACGTTTCAACTAAAGTGATAAATTCTGAACCAGCCGCTTCACGTTTGTTAGCTGGCGCAGGTTTATGAGGATAAATGACTGATTTAGCTAGTACTTTACCTGTTTCATCCACAATGGCTAACTTACAACCAGTACGGTAAGCTGGGTCAAATCCCATAACGACTTTACCTTTCATTGGTGGTTGTAGTAAAAGATTTCTTAAGTTGTCGCCAAAGACATGAATAGCTTGCTCCTCTGCAACTTCTGTTAGCTCGTTACGAATTTCTCGTTCAATAGCTGGACCAATAAAACGGTTATAGGCATCGTTTATAGCTTCTTTTACATAAGGAGCTGTCACACTATCAGCGCTCGTAATCATTTGTTTATGAAGGTAAGCTTGTATTTTTTCAGCGTCGACCAATAAATTCACTTTCAAAATGCCTTCTTTTTCACCACGATTCATGGCAAGCATACGATGAGGTTGAACCGTTTTAATCGTTTGAGAAAAATCATAATACATTTCGTAAACTGCTTTTTCATCTTTATCACTTTCTTTAGCTTTACTTGTAATTGAGCCATTTTGTTTAGTAAATGAACGGATCTTCTCACGGAAAGTTGGATTGTCACCGACAATTTCAGCTATAATCTCATGTCCGCCCTGTATAACATCACTAAGATTTAAAAGCTCATGCTCTTCTGATAAATATCTTTCTGCCTCTGTTTCAATTGAAGCGCTTTGAGGGAACGATAATAACCACTCGGCAAACGGCTCTAATCCTTTTTCCTTAGCAATAGCTGCTTTTGTACGCTTCTTTTGTTTATAAGGTCGATAAAGGTCTTCGACTTGCTGCATTTTTTGGGCAGCACGAATGTCTTTTTCTAGTTCTTTCGTTAATTTATCTTGCGATTCAATTGCGCGAATGACTTCTTCTTTTCTTGTTTCAAGGTTCAATATATAACTATGACGTTCTTCAATCTCACGGATTTGAACTTCATCTAATGTTCCTGTCATTTCCTTACGGTAGCGCGCAATAAAAGGGACTGTATTCCCCTCTCCTAATAAGCGCAAAACCGTATCAATTTGTTTGGTTGAATATTGCTTTAGTTCTGTTTTGAGTAAGTGTAATACCATTTCATTTGTAGCTTCAGACATGTGTGTGACTTCCTTTCAATCTACTGATAAGTTGTTGCTTGAATAAGGCCGCTATCATCCTTTTGAACACCATAATGGTGAACGATTCCGGTTTTATCTAAAACAAGACCATGTAGGATGCCTCCAAATACAGCACCGCCATCCATACCAATTTTATGATCGCTTTGCCAAATTTGAAACTGGCTCTCATCTTGATGGAGACTAGGGGTAGGCGTATGACCAAAGACGATCGTTTTTCCAGTTCGGTTTTCGCCTTCATAAAAAGGCTGACGAATCCAAATAAATTCGTGAGGCTGAGTCATTTTCCAATCATCAAGTGTCAAATCAACACCAGCATGAACGAACACATAATTTTGCCACTCTATATAATAAGGAAGATTCTCGATAAATTCAGTTAACCACGGTAATTGTGTTATCACAGCTTCTGCCATCACGTGAGTCTGACTCACAGTGACCAGGTCTTTACCAACGATACTCTCAATGGTCTTTAACCCACCATTCATCATATATAAGGCAGCCTTTTTTTCTGGTTGCTGTAAAAAATGGCGTAACATCTCCTCATGATTACCTCTCAGGCATAGGGCTCGACCTTCTTCAACGAGTTGGCGAACACGTTCAAGGACCTGTAAGGAGTTTTCTCCTCTATCTGTTAAGTCACCAATAAAAATGAGGTCTTGTTGGCTTTCATCCCAAAACGTTAGTAATTTCTCTAACATTTCATACTCGCCATGAACATCACCGATAACAAATCGTTGCTCTTTCATTCATACACCTCCCATTTTTAGCTAGCTTTTATTTTACCATAAAGACCCTTTTTATTCACTAACACCAAAACACGAACATTCATTATGATAAATATATTAATCATTAACATTTTTTATTGAATTAACTGAGGGTATTGGGTATAATATAACAGTGCTAAAGCAAATGTGAACGTTAAAAAGTCTATCATCTGCTTTTAGTAACATTTCTATAAAAGGAGCTTTCTATCTAATGGATAAGTTTTTTAAATTAAAAGAACACGGTACAACAGTTTCAACTGAAATCGTGGCTGGTTTTACAACATTTTTCGCGATGTCATATATTATTTTTGTTAATCCGAGCATTCTGTCATTATCAGGCATGCCATCGCAAGCAGTTTTCTTAGCAACAATTATTGCAGCTGCTATTAGTACATTAGTTATGGGATTATTCGCTAACGTCCCTTACGCATTAGCTCCAGGTATGGGGTTGAATGCCTTCTTCACTTACACAGTTGTTTTTGCTCTAGGATTTACTTGGCAAGAAGCACTCGCAATGGTTTTCCTTTGTGGTGTGATTAACGTTCTTATTACCGTTACTCGAGTTAGAAAAATGATCATTAAATCAATCCCTGAATCGTTACAACACGCGATTAGTGCTGGTATTGGTGTTTTCATCTCTTATATTGGAATTAAAAATGCTGGTTTCTTAGAATTTACATCTGATGCTGGTACTATGCTTTCAATTAACAATGGTGCTTTTGATCCAACGTTAGAAGTCTATGAAGGTGGCGTTAACACTGTTATTACTAGTGGTGGTATTGTTCCAGCCCTTGTTAACTTCACACAAAGTCCTGCTTTACTTGCTTTAATTGGTGTTGTTCTAACGATCATCTTAATGATTAAAAATGTTAGAGGTGCCATTATTATCGGTATTATCGTAACAACTCTACTAGGTATCCCAATGGGTGTTGTTCATATTTCGTCTGAAGTATTAGCTGCTAACTCATTAGGTACTGCTATTTCAGAATTAGGCGTAACATTCATGGCTGCTTTTGGTAAAGATGGTCTATTATCTTTACTATCTAAACCAGCTGAATACCCACTAATTTTAATGACTATTTTTGCATTTAGTTTATCTGATACATTTGATACATTAGGAACATTCATTGGAACTGGCCGTCGTACAGGTATATTCTCTTCTGAAGATGAAAAAGCATTAGAAGAGGGTTCAGGTTTCTCTTCAAAAATGGACAAAGCTTTGTTTGCAGATTCAATCGGCACAATTTTTGGTGCTATTTTTGGGACATCAAACACAACAACATTCGTTGAAAGTGCTGCTGGTATTGGTGCTGGCGGACGTACAGGTTTAACAGCTGTTGTCGTTGCGATTTTATTCGTTATTAGTGCATTTTTTGCGCCTTTAATTGGTGTGGTCCCTGCTGCAGCAACTGCTCCTTCATTAATTATTGTTGGGGTATTGATGATGGCATCATTCAAAGATATTAACTGGACAGACCTTGAAGAAGCAATTCCTGCTTTCTTTGCTTCAATCTTTATGGGATTAACTTATAACATTTCTACAGGTATCGCTGCTGGTTTCATTTTCTATGTCATCGTTAAAGTTACTTTAGGAAAATCAAAAGAGATTCACCCGATTCTATGGGGATCAACTATTCTGTTCTTGATTAATTATGTGATTATGGCTTTCCTATAAAATTTCAATCATTTATTTTATGTTTTTTAGTTGCTAACCAAACATTTTATGTCTATAATAAGTTAAGTGTTAATCGGAATATCTCCATAGGGGAGTAACTAGCAGCTCCGGCTGTGGTAACATCAACAATAAGTAGAGTTTCACTATTCTGCTGGTGTTATCTTAAATGGTGAGACTTATGCATTTTGAAAATACCCGTAAAGGGTTAGTTCAGCATGCATAGGTCTCTTTTCTTTTTAACACAAATAAACAAGAGAGAGGGAAAAATAGTGTCAAAAGAACAATTGCGTGAAAACTTCTACGCACAAGATGTTGAAACGGTCAAAAATAAATTTGGCGTTACAGCTGACGGATTATCCGAAGTAGAAGCTAAGAAAAGATTTGAGGAGTACGGTGCCAATGCCTTAGAAGAAGGAGAAACAAAAACTCTTCTTCAAAAATTCTTTGATCAATTCAAAGACTTTATGATTCTTGTATTATTAGCTGCTGCATTTATTTCAGGTACACTTGGCGAACTTTCAGATGCTTTTATTATTTTAATGGTTGTTGTCCTTAATGCGGCACTTGGCGTTTTCCAAGAAGCTAAAGCTGAGGAAGCAATCAATGCGCTAAGACAAATGGCCTCTCCAATGGCACGTGTTAAACGTGGCGGAAGCGTTGTTTCAATCAAGAGTGAAGATATTGTCCCTGGTGACCTTGTTCTTCTAGAAGCAGGAGATGTTGTTCCTGCTGACCTACGTTTAATCGAAGCAAATTCTTTAAAGGTTGAAGAAGCTGCTTTAACAGGTGAATCTGTTCCTGTTGAGAAAGAAATGATTCTTGTTGAAGATGATGCCCCACTTGGTGACCGTGTTAACTTGGCATTCTCAAGTACAAACGTTACTTATGGACGTGGTGCTGGTGTCGTTATTGGTACTGGTATGAATACTGAAGTTGGTCATATTGCTAATATGTTAGCAAATGCTGAAGAAAGCAAAACACCACTTCAAGAAAACCAAGACCAATTAGGTAAATCTCTAACAGTTCTTATCCTAGCTATTGCTGCTATTATGTTCGTTGTTGGTTTATTAAATGGTCGTGATTGGTTAGAAATGTTACTAACTTCAATCTCTGTTGCAGTTGCTGCTATTCCTGAAGGTCTTCCAGCTATTACAACAATCATCCTTGCTCTTGGTACACAAAAAATGGCTAAGAGAAATGCTTTAGTTCGTAAATTACCAGCTGTTGAAACACTTGGTGGTACTGAAGTAATTTGTTCAGATAAAACTGGTACATTAACAATGAACCAAATGACTGTTGAAAAAGTTTACTACAATGGTCAAATCCATGATGTTTCTGATGACATCAGCCTATCTATTCCTGTTATGAAAGTTATGAACTTTGCTAACGATACAGAAATCAGTAACGAAGGCCGTCTAATCGGAGACCCTACTGAAACTGCTATGATTCAATTTGGTATCGACAAAGGTCTTAGACTAAAAGAAGAATTAGTTAAAGAACCTCGTGTTGCCGAAGTCCCTTTCGAATCAGACCGTAAATTGATGTCTACTATTCATGAGCAAGCTTCTGGAAACTACTTTGTAGCGACCAAAGGAGCTCCTGATGAATTACTAAAACGTTGTACACATATCGATGTAAATGGTGAAGTAAGAGAAATGACTGACGCAGATCGCGAAAGTATTCTTGATGCTAACCACTCTCTAGCTGTTCAAGCACTACGTGTGTTAGCTATGGCTTACAAATTTGTTGATGCTGTTCCTGCTACTATGGATAGTGCTTCAGTCGAGCATGACCTTGTATATGCTGGTATGATCGGTATGATCGACCCTGAGCGCCCAGAAGCTGCTGCTGCTATTGCAACTGCTAAAGGAGCTGGTATCCGTACAATTATGATCACTGGTGACCACAGAGACACTGCTCAAGCAATTGCTACTCGTTTAGGAATTATTGAAGAAGGACAAAGTGGTGCTGTATTGACTGGTGCTGAATTAAACGAGCAATCTGAAGAAGAATTTGCACGTAATGTAGAGAAATATTCTGTATACGCACGTGTATCTCCTGAACATAAAGTTCGTATCGTTAAAGCATGGCAAAACCATGGTAAAGTTGTTTCAATGACTGGTGACGGTGTTAACGACGCTCCTTCATTGAAAACTGCTGATATTGGTGTTGGTATGGGTATCACTGGTACTGAAGTTTCTAAAGGTGCTTCTGACATGGTACTTGCTGACGACAACTTCCAAACAATCGTTGTTGCGGTTGAAGAAGGACGTAAAGTATTTGCTAACATCCAAAAAGCAGTTCAGTTCTTACTATCTGCTAACTTGGGTGAAGTTCTATCTCTATTCGTTGCTACTTTCCTAGGTTGGACAATCTTAGAACCTGTTCATATTCTATGGATTAACTTGGTTACTGATACATTCCCTGCTATCGCATTAGGTCTTGAAGACGCTGAAGCGGACATCATGGAACAAAAACCACGTGGCCGTAGCTCGAACTTCTTCTCTAACGGTGTTGGTGGAGCAATTATCTACCAAGGTATCCTTGAAGGTTCAATCACTTTATTCGTTTACTGGTGGGGTTCTTCAAACCCAATGCTTGAACACACAGGCGAATTAGCTCATATGGATGCTGAAACAATGGCATTTATTACATTGGGTATGATTCAATTATTCCACGCATACAACTCTAAATCTGTTTACAAGTCAATCTTCCAAGTTGGAATTTTCAGTAACAAAACATTGGTATATGCAACAATCCTATCAGCTGTCTTGTTACTAGGGGTTATCTTAACACCTGTCTTGAACACATTCTTCGGAGTTTCACAATTGACTGGCTTACAATGGGCTGTTTCAATTGGTGCTGCATTCGCAATCGTACCAATTGTTGAGCTTGTAAAAGCTATTCAACGTGCAATGGGTAAAAAATAATCACTCATAACAAAACGACGCAAGGAAGTTAATCTTCCCTGCGTCGTTTTTTATGCTTTTATTTAAAGCTGCAATCTAAGTCATGGTCGTTAATGACCCCTATCGCTTGCAAGTAGGAATAGATGGTGACACTTCCGACCCATTTAAACCCTCTTTTTTTCAAATCTGCCGTTACTTTATCTGACAGGTCTGACTGGGTTATATGTTTAGTAGACTGTCTAAAACGTGTTTTTTGGTCGGTAAATGACCAGATATACGTATCAAACTGTCCAAATTCTTCTTGGATAGCTAAAAAGGCTTTGGCATTTTGGATGCTTGCTTCTATTTTTCCACGGTGGCGAACAATTGCTGAATTAGCCATCAGTTCTGCTATCTTTTCTTCTTGGTACTCCGAGACGGTTAGAACATCGAATGAATCAAAGGCCTCTTCAAAAGCGGCCTTTTTTGAGAGAATAATTTGCCATGATAGTCCTGTACTAAATGTCTCTAAAACTAACCATTTAAACAAGTCTTGGTCATCATGGCAAGCTTTCCCCCAAATGCTATCGTGATAATCGAGATAGAACTCTGGCTTCCCTTCTACCCACTCACAACGTTTCATAACAGACCTCCTTAACGCATCGTGACAAATTCTTCTGCACCAGTTGGATGGATGGCAACGGTATTATCAAAATCAGCCTTTGTAGCACCCATTTTAACCGCTACAGAGAATCCTTGAATCATTTCATCGACTCCGAATCCGATACCATGTAAACCGATCACTTTTTCTTCATCACCTAAGCAAACCATCTTCATACGTACAGGTTGGCGATGAATCGTGACTGCTGTATACATAGATGCAAATGTTGAGATATAGACTTTAATTTGGTCACTACCATAAGTTGCTATTGCATCTTCTTCACTTAGTCCAACTGTTCCAATGGGTGGATGGCTGAAAATAACCGTTGGAATGTTATCGTAGTTTAATTTTTCATTTGGTTTATTATTAAATAAGCGCTCTGATAATCGTCTTCCTGCTGCAATAGCAACGGGCGTTAGCATCACATTACCGGTCACATCTCCCACTGCGTAA
The DNA here is from genome assembly GCF_001975685.1 of Jeotgalibaca sp. PTS2502. NCBI lineage: Bacteria > Bacillati > Bacillota > Bacilli > Lactobacillales > Carnobacteriaceae > Jeotgalibaca > Jeotgalibaca sp. PTS2502. Next base: position 320,701 of record NZ_CP019433.1, on the reverse strand, counting down.
ATAGAGGGCTGGCTTGTGGTCTGAAATTCATCTACTTCAATAAAACCATGTCTATCTTTCTTTACACCTGCTAAATCAAGATTTAATCCATCTGTATTAGGTGTACGGCCAATTGCCCAAATAATTTTATCGAAGCTTTCTTCTCTATCATCTTCTAGTACTAGCGTTAATTGGCCATTTTTTTCTTTTCTAACTTCTTTAGGAATCGAACGAATATGGAGTTGTGGGCCGTCTTTTTCCATTTCTTGAACAAGGGTATCAACAATAAAGGAATCATAGCTACGTAATGGACGGTCATGACGGACAAATAAATGGGTATCTACGCCTAATGTATGCAAGACTCCCGCTAACTCAACCGCAATGTAACCTGCTCCGACTAACGCAACCTTTTCAGGTAAAACTTCCCATTCAAAGAAGTCATCTGACGTTTCACCATATTCAGCTCCAGGAATACTTGGAATAGCTGGTTTTGCTCCACTAGCAATTAAAACATGTTTCGCTTTAATTGCTTCTCCATTTACTTCAACGGTATGAGGATCTAAAAAGCGCGCATATCCTTCAATCACTTCAACCTGTCTTCTTTCAAAGCCTAGCTGATACGAATTTCTTGACCGTTCAATATAAGCATCTCTGTTTTTTAACAAGGTTTTAAAGTCAAAGGATGTTTTTTCATGGGTAAAGCCATAATCTGGCCCATATTTTTTGATGGCATTGGCAACTTCTGCCGCATACCACATAATTTTTTTAGGAACACATCCTATGTTAACGCACGTTCCTCCAAGTAGATTCCCTTCGATGACAGCTGTTTTGGCACCATATTCCGCAGCACGGTTCATTGTTGCAATACCGCCACTTCCTCCGCCAATAGCAATAAAATCAAATTCTCTCATTATTCTCATCCTTCCACATTTCATTTTTTTCTAACCAGACACAAGCAATGGTCTGTGAAGCTGGCACAACAGCCTTATAACGACCATGGTTGTCATAGGCACGGAAAAAGAGTTTCCCCTTTTCATTGTAACCATACGCATAGACTAAGAGCCAATGATTTTTATAGGAACTATTCAATAACATATTCGTACCCACTATGACAGGTCCAGCACCTTCATCTAATAATTTGGGAACCGTTCTTTCAGCTATCAGAGCAGTTTTAACACGCCATTCTGGTATATCAGCTAAGAGACGCCTAATGCCAAAAGCAAGATCCCAAAAATAAGTCCCCTTATAAGGAAATAAATCATCAATAACGGTCTTCAAGCCATTTAATAACACATCCCGATTTAAGGATTTTTTTGTTTCTTGATAAATAGCATCATGAATCAGAACAGCACTGCAATAAGTGCCACAAATCCCCGGTTTTTGTTTATTGATCCAGCTACGATATTTGATAAACCGAGATGGTGGCAGTCCATGCCAATGTTTGGGTTCGTTGCTTCCCTTTTTATATTTCCCCATAGCTTAATTTACACTCTCCTACATTAATCCTAAAAAATGAAGTAATACACTAGCTAAGCCGCATAGAAAAATAATAACAATTGAACCTACTCGATATTTCCTCAAAGTGATGAAGGCAATAGCGATCATAATAATTGCTGCAATATTTACGGTTATAGTTTGTATTCTGAGACCTGATGTTTGAAAAACGGCTGTTATAAATAAACTAAATCCTGCTGCTGTAATCAAAGCAACTACCGCTGGACGAAGACCTGCTAAAACCCCCTGCATAGCATCGACATTTCGATACTTATCATACAGCTTTGCTAATAACATGGCGATAATAATTGATGGCAGAATCGTTCCTGCGGTTGCAACTAACGATCCCATAAGACCACCCGTTTTAGTGCCAACAAAAGTAGCTGAATTAATAGCGATTGGTCCGGGAGTTATCTGTGAAATAGTTACAATATCAAGGTACTCTTGTTGTGTTAATAAAGCGTATTTATTTACGACTTCATTCTCAATCAAAGGAAGCGATGCATAGCCACCACCAATTGCAAAGAGGCCAATTTTAAAAAAAGCGACAAACAAATTCCAGTAAATCATCTATTAACGCCTCCTTCTCAATCGTAATATGTTATTGATAAACCCCAATGTTCCAGCTACAAAAATAATTAGAATGACATTCATATCAAAAAAGACAGCAGCCATAAATGCACCTATAAGAATAAGTGTGGTCGCCCAATCTTTCATTTTAAAAACATCTTGTATCATCTTATAAACAACATTAGCAATAACTGCAACAACACCAATCTGCATTCCTACCATTAAAGCTGAAATTAACGGATTATCACGAAAAGCTAAATAAAAGTAGGAAATAATTGTAATAAGGAAGAGTGGTGGGCTAACTGTTCCCACTACTGTGACAATTGCACCTGAAACACCAGCTATTCTGTAACCAACTAATATAGATGTATTGACGGCTAGTGCACCTGGAATAGATTGCGCGATTGCTACAAGATCAAGCATTTCTTCGGTTTCAATCCATTTAAGTTCTTCAACAAATTTTTTCTGCATTAAGGGGACAATGACGTAGCCACCACCTATAGTAAATGCGCTTAAAACAAAGGTCGTTTTTAATAATATCCAATAGGTCTCTCTTGTTTTTTCGTTTCGTTGCACATGATGACCTCCATAAGATTGATTTATATATCAATTTTAGCATTGTTGTATGTTATTGTAAAAAAGCCTGTTTGAGCAAAATGGCCGATCCCATTGACGAAATGTGATAAACTAAAAGCGAGGAAAGGGGTTTTTTAATAATGAAACTAACATTTACAGACACCGCTGTTGAAGCTTTAAAAAAACGTGACATGACCCAATCATTGAGTTTATTTTACTATACCGATTCGGATTGCGGCTGCCCAAGTTCAGGGATTTTCGCCTTAAGAAGTCATGATGATTCGGATGCGATTTATGATGCGACTATTGAAACAAATATAGGTGATATCATTGCTCAAAAATGGGCTCTTGTCTATTTAGATACAGACAATGTGATTGATTATAAAGAGAGTCAAGGAACATTTATTTTAAAGAGTGAACGTGGCTATTTAAATATGAATCTACCAGTTGAAGACAAGCGAAAAGTCCATTAAAAAAAATCCAGACCTACTGCCGTATAGCAGCATGGTCTGGATTTTTTACTTTAATTAAATAATACCGTAAACAAGAACAGCTAGAATAGCTCCTAGGATCGGTCCAACAACTGGAATCCAAGCATATTTCCAATCTGAATCACCTTTGTTAGGGATTGGTAGTAATGCGTGAGCGATACGAGGGCCTAGGTCACGAGCAGGGTTAATCGCATAACCTGTCGTACCACCTAATGATAACCCAATTCCGATAATTAAAACACCAGTAATCAAGTTACCTGCCCATGGGAATGTATCGTAGTTAGAGAATGATAAAATACCAAACATTAATACAAATGTTCCAATTGCTTCACTGATAACGTTGCTAATTGGGTTGTAAATTTCTGCTCCAGTAGAGAACGTTCCTAAAATAGCACCTTGATCTTCAGTAATGTCATAGTGAGATTTGTATTGTAGCCAAACAAGAACAGAACCAGCGAATGCTCCAAGCATTTGAGCTACGATGTAAGGTAAAACTGATCCCCATGCTAATGATCCATTAATAGCAAAAGCGATTGTTACTGCAGGGTTTAAATGAGCTGGACTCATGTAACCTGATACGAATGCACCAATTGTTACTGCGATACCCCATCCAATTGTAATGGACAGCCAACCCGCTCCATTACTTTTTGTTTTGCTTAGTAAGTTACCTGCTACGATACCGTTTCCAAGTAATACCAAAACCACGGTTCCTAGGAATTCTCCTAAAAATTCTACTCCCATATTCTTTTTCTCCTTATGAGATGGAAGTCTCAGCCCCTATTTAAGAGGCTGATCCTTATCTTTTTTATTTTTTAAAGCTAATTTATTAGTTTGCTGCTTTTAATTCTCTTAAATCACTTTCAGCCAAAACACGGTCTAATTCAGCAAGATGTTCTGCTTTGTCTTCTTCGCTCCAGCCTAGGTATTTCGCCATTTCATTTGCAATCGGTTGGATTAAATCATCCATTGTTTCGCGCATGAATAGCAAGTGATTTGTTCTTCTTAAGAAATAATCAACGGGCGTTAATACCATTTCTTCACGCATTGCATAGTGAAGAACAAGTGTATCACGTAGTGTTAAGCCTTCAACAGCCTCAAGTTCGTTTGCTAAATTAAAGACACGAGGTGCGTTTGAACCAAACACATTGGCAATATAACGTGCATCTGCAATATCTAAGCCACGTTTCACACCAAGTTGTGCGAATGTTTCTAATTCGGATTCAACGTTAGCTGGGTTTAATTCGCCGCCTGAAACTGGGTATGTTTTTGAATTAATGAGTCTGTAGTGACGGCTGTGTTGCTCTGCTAATATCTCAATGATTTTACGCATAGCACCTTCTGCCATTTTACGGTAGTCAGTAATTTTCCCACCTGCTAACGTTACTAAGCCGTTGTCATCAATATCAAGTGAGCTTCCGCGAGAAATAGATGATGGATTTTTCTCTGATGTATTGCTCTCAATTGCAAGAATTGATTCTGTTACATCATCACGATTCGCTTCTTTGTTTAAATAACGGCTAACTGTTGAAATCAAGTTATCGAAACTTTCTTCTGAGATTGAACCATTATCACCACCATTGTAGTCAGACGCATTGTTTCCTGAAATAAGTGGTCTTAGGCCTGCCCAGCTGCTTTCTATATCATCTAGTGTAATATTAACATCTGGGAAGCGGTTATTAACGATTCCTAATAGGTAGTCCACGTCTTCTTGGGTTACAATTGGATGTTTCAAGTCACCCCTGTAATCTGTATCCGTTGTACCGAAGTAAGTTTTGTTTTCGCGTGGAATAACAAATACCATACGGCCGTCGCCTAAACCAGTATCAAAATATGTTGCATTAGGTACTTTAATTTTGCTGTTATCAATCACAAGGTGAACACCTTTAGTTGGGCGCATTTGTTGGATTTGTTGTTCATCGTTATCTAGGTTACGAACAATATCACTCCAAGGTCCTGTTGTATTGATCACGATACGAGCTTTAATCTCGAAATGATTTCCTGTGAGAACGTCCTCAGCTTTTACACCAATTACTTTGCCTTTTTCATCTTTCAAGTAGCCAACAGCTTTCACACGGCTAGCAACTAATGCACCATCTTGGTTAGCACGTTTAATATTTTCAATCACTAAGCGTGCATCGTTGTTACGATAGTCTAGGTATTCCCCCCCACCTAACAAGCCTTCTTGTTTTAACTGAGGAGCACGTTCTAGAACTTCTTCTTTTGTTAGTTCTTTATTTGCTAATGGTGTGCCTGTTACACCAGCTAACAAATCATACAAGTCCATTGCAACTTTCAAGCGGAATTGGCTGAATGTTGAGCCTGGCTCATCATAAACGGGTAATAGCATACGGTCTGCTTTAGGAATATGCGGTGCAATTTGTTGAACGACTGCTCTTTCTTTTACAGTATCTGAAACAACCTCAACATCAAATTGTTTCAAATAGCGGATACCACCGTGAACTAATTTAGTTGAACGGCTACTTGTTCCTTCTGCAAAGTCCTGCATCTCAATTAGACCTGTTTCCAATCCACTTGCTGCAGATTGTAAAGCAACACCTGCACCAGTGATTCCCCCACCAATGACTAGTAGGTCAAGTGTACGATCTTGCAACTTTTCAATTGCCCTTTGACGTGTTTCTTTTGAAAATCTCATCATTTAATCTCTCCTTATTCAGACTCTAGTTCTTCATCTTGTGAAAACACACGGGTTGCGTGAACAGCTTTTTTCCATCCACGGTAAAGTTGTTCTTTACGCGCATTATTCATCGATGGTGTAAATGTTTCGCCAGCTTCGTTTAGTTTTTTGATTTCTTCTAAATCTTCCCAGAATCCTACTGCTAAACCTGCTAGAAACGCTGCTCCTAGTGCTGTTGTTTCTAAATTTTTAGCACGAGCAATTTCAATTCCGATAATGTCTGATTGGAATTGCATTAGGTAGTTGTTCATCGCTGCTCCACCATCAACTTTTAATACTGGAATTTTGATGTCTGTATCGTCTTGCATTGTATCGATAACATCACGTACTTGGTAAGCAATTGATTGAAGAGTTGCCTTAACAAAATCTTCTCTATTCGTTCCTCGCGTCACACCAAATACGGACCCTCGTGCATTTGAATCCCAGTAAGGCGCGCCTAAACCAGTAAAGGCTGGTACAACATAAACTTCATCATTATTAGTTGATTGACGAGCAAGTGCTTCTGATTCTGCTGAGTCTTCAATCATCTTCAGACCATCACGTAACCATTGAATTGAGCTACCCGCAATAAAGATCGACCCTTCAAGCGCATAGTAAATTTTGCCATTGATTCCATAACCAATCGTTGTAAGTAAATTATTTTTAGACATTTGTACTTTGTCGCCAGTATTCATAATGATAAATGAACCTGTTCCATAAGTATTTTTTACCATACCTGGTTCAAATGCTAATTGTCCAAACAAGGCTGCTTGTTGGTCACCAGCCATACCACCAATTGGTACTTCGCCACCGTAAAAGTGGAATGGTATGGTTGTTCCGTATATTTCTGAGTTTGATTTTACTTCAGGTAATAGTTGCGTTGGGATGTTTAATAATTCTAAAATTTCTTCGTCCCATTTCAATTCCTTAATGTTGTATAACATTGTTCTTGCAGCATTTGAATAATCAGTTACGTGTTTAGCACCATCCGTTAATTTCCATACTAACCATGTATCGATGGTTCCGAATAGCAATTCGCCTTTTTCAGCACGTTCTTGTGCTCCTTCAACATTATCTAGAATCCAACGAATTTTAGTTGCTGAGAAGTAAGCATCAATGACAAGACCTGTTTTCTCATGAATCATTTTAGAATAGCCAGCATTTTTTAACTGGTCAGCGATATCAGCTGTTTGACGAGATTGCCATACAATGGCATTATAAATCGGTAGACCTGTCTTCTTATCCCAAATCACGGTTGTTTCACGTTGGTTGGTAATCCCAATACCGGCAATTTGTGTCGGTTTAATACCGCTTTCAATAAATGCCCCTGCAATAACAGATTGAACAGATGTCCAAATCTCATTGGCATTGTGCTCTACCCAACCAGCTTTTGGGAAAATCTGTGTAAATTCCTTTTGGTAGCTACTAACTTTCTCTCCTTTCTTATTGAAAATAATCGCTCTTGAGCTTGTTGTTCCTTGGTCGATGGATAAAATATACTTTTCCATTGAAAGACCCCCTGTTTAATTTTATGGATGTTAATGCTTTCATTTGTATAGACAGTTTACCGTTTATCTGCTTGGTGTAACTATCGTTTTTTTTAAATTTTTTTAAAAAAATGAGAGCCCTCTCATGAAAGCTTTACTGTATCAACGCTAAAACCAGTTTCTAACAGTGAGAAACTGGTTATTTTTTACTTATTTTTATCAGATAAATAGCGATCAATGAGCGCTTCTAGTCGTTGAATATCAAATGAATTAGGCGCTCCCTTTAAAAAGTAATAGGGAAAATGATAGCTTTGATCGTAGACATTCGAAATAACAAGATCAAATTTCCTTTTTCTTTCAAATGGTTCAATCAAAACTAAGCGATTAACTTCGAGAGTCTGACGGAGCACTGATAGTACAGGTAATCGCTTCGTTTCAGACCCCGTCAAATCAACTCCAATTATCAAACTGCGAGGAGTTTGATAAATAACAAATGATAAGACTTCAATCAACCGCCATTTTATTTTGATGTATAAGTCGCCTAAAGCTTGTATCTTTTTTTGATAAAGGTCTTCTACAACTGACTGAATAATCTTCTCAGCTAAATCGGCGTACTCTAGATACATAACGCTCGCAACAATGGATAAATCTTGATTGGTTCGATAAGCGCGATCAAGTAAAGCGCCTTTAAAAAAATACAATTGACCTAGCACTTGATTAAGGGTATACATTCCCTGTTCACTTAAGTTTTCTTCTGAAGAAATAATCGTACGGACGACTCTTAATCCTGTCGTTGTTGCATCACTCACTGGCCCACCATAGCCGAGTTTGTGCTCCATAACATGAGGAGGCAAAATAGACATAGATGTTACAAATATAAATTGACACATGGCCTCTTCTTCTTCAACTTCTAGAGCATATCGGCTTAAATAGCGCAACATTTGTTGGCGTACCTGTTGATAAAACCGATGGGGTAAATAGACCGTCATTAACTGCTTTAAGTGTTTAAAATTTTTCTTTCGAATACCTATTCGCTTTTTGGTAATTGAAAACCATAGGCCTAGCTTAAACTGGTTTGTTTTAGATATTTCAGTCGCCCAAAATTGTTGCAGAGCATCCATAATATCTGTAAATTGCGTTAACCGAAAACGGTGTGAGAATTCTTTTTTAGGTATCGTTAGCCAAAAAAGTTGGTAAAAGAAATAACGAATCTGATGCTCTTCGCCTTTTAAACGGCCATTTTTGATACTAAGCCCAAACTCCTCTAACAAGCTATTGAGAGTCGACAGCTGACGGTGCAGTGTTGCTTCACTCACTAATAAGGCTTGAGCCAATTTTTGAACGGTAACTTCTTCGTACTGATAGAGATAAGTTAGAATTTTATTTTTGATTGAAAAAGGTAATAAGAGCTGGATGAGGTCTTCTTTAGTAACATGGTCACCCATCTGAAGCATGAGACGGTCATTTTCAAACTGAATCGACAGTTCAAACTGATTAGTTTGTGCTAATTCATTTAAATCGTCAATATATTTCAGTAAAGTCGAACGTGATAGTGACGTTTTAGCCAACACGTCCTTTAATTCTGCCTCAATAGGTTGATTCATGAGCGTTGAAATAAGCATCAACTGGCTCTTTTCTCTCTTTTCAAATAGATCCTCTAGCTGCATCCTCATTCACCTCTTTCACTCGTTTTTCATAACATGAAAAAGCTGCTGCATACAAAACAGGATTAATCACAGATACCATAGAATAATACAGGCAATCTTGAAAAGCTAAATCACGATCAGTCATAGCTGCCTTTATTGCAATTGCAATGGTATCAGCTAAAGGCAAGATGTCAGTTTCTGAATAGAGCTGTGCCCCTAGCAACTGCCCACTTTCTTTTTTTACAATCAATTTAATGGTAACTGGAACTTGGTTGATATCTTCTTGTTGATAAATGCTTGTTCTAATATTGTGGTAAAGCTTGGCTTCTTCCTCCGTTAACCCCACGCTTGCCATAAACAAACCAAACAGCTGTGAACCAACAATACGAACAACATCCGTCATTTTCTCATTCATGCCTAACGCATTCATAGCTGCTAATCGACCAGTCATAATGGCATTATTAACAAAAGGAAGATAGTAATCCCTATTTGTTCCTGCATATGGCACACGAATTAAATCGCCTACTGCATAAATGTGGTCCGCACTAGTTTGCAAGTAATCATCAACAACGATTGTGCGATCGAGATGTGTTTCAAGTTTTTCTTCTATTAGTTGGCTGTTCGGCCGAAAATTAATGGCTAGAACAACATGATCTGATAGAAGTGCTTGTTGTTGAGTTGTGAAGGTAATCAAGCTACCCTTCTCTTCCTTAATCGCTTCGACTTGTTGATTTTTGTAAATCGTAATACCACGATTGATTATCCGTTTTTCCAATTCCTCTACCATTTCTGGATCAAAGTATTTAAATGCCAAGCTCTCAAACACTTCAACTATGGTCAGCTTTTTTCCGGCCGAATGATAGGCATCCGCTGCTTCTAGCCCTACTTGTCCACCGCCCACAATTAAAATATGTTTAGACTCTTCTAACTTAGCTTGGCTGTCTAGACTTGCAGCCCATGACTTAGTCGTTAAAACACGAGGGTGGTTGGCACCAATTATCCGCTCGGATGTTTGTCTCGCTCCCATCGCTAAAATTAATTTATTAAAATGAATCGTCTCTGTCTTTTCTTGATAATGAACCGCTAATTGTCGATTTTCCGTATCAATATCAACCACTTCATGTCCTAACAATAATTCAATGCCAGCAGCAACTAAGCTTTCTTTGTTCACTGTCATTTTGTCATTGATCTGCTTTATTCTTCCTTTTAAAACCATATTAATACTACTTGGAATAAATCCTACTTGGTATTGTCGGTCAATAAGTATGACCTTTGCAGATGGATTTAGTCTTTTTAAGGTTAAGGCACTGGATATGCCTGCAAAAGACGCACCAATAATCGCTATTGTTAATTGACTCATCACTGTCAATCCCATCATTCTATAATCGCTCTTATTATTCATCACTATCTTACCAATGTTTTCACTTCGATAGAATAGCATATGCTAGAAATTGATAAACTTCTAATAAAAAGGTAAGTCATTAAAGGTGAAGAGTGACTAGAATCAAATTTTTATCGTCCTATTCACTCTAAATAAGAAAAGCGGACAAGTCCGCCTTGGCCTATGAAAAAATAGGAAATTTGACCCTGAACGAGCAGCGAAGCGCGCAATGGGGAAAATTTATCTTTTTTTCACTAGGTCAGGACTTGGAAGCTAGACATTGATGGCTGAACTTATAATCCCCTAGTCTATAAAAAATCAGGAAGCATTTAGCTTCCTGACTCCATTTAAATCATTATTCATGTAGTTCTAAAGGTAATTGATCGGGATCTCTGAAAAAAGTAAAGCGTTTATTATCCTTTTCATCAATCCGAATTGCTTCGCACGAAATACCATGACTCTCTAAATGCTTGATGGCCGCATCAAAATCCTCTACTTGAAAGCACAAATGTCTTAATCCAGTTGCTTCTGGACTAGTCGAACGTTGTGGCGGATTTGGAAAAGAGAATAATTCAATTTGGCTATTACCTAGCTGCAAATCTAACATATAAGAGTCTCTTTCTTTTCGATAGGTTTCTCTAATAACAGGCAACCCAAGTATTTCTGTATAAAAGTGTTTTGAAACTTGATAATCAGATGCGATAATCGCAACATGGTGAATCTGTTTAATATTCATAGTGGCTAACTCCCCTTTTAAAGTTTAAGAGATTTCACACTTAGAAATTGCCGGTCATCATCGTATTGATACTCTAAATAACCACTAAATTCCAACTCCAGCGTTTCGGGATTCAAAATCATCATCCCTATTTTATCATCCATTTCAACATCCCATTGAATCGTTGGCTCATATAAGAGGATAGACCCATCACTAGAATTTTTCTGAACATCTATATAAGCCCATTCGGTAAAAATATCTGGATTAATGGAAACTTCTTTTTCTAAAACAAATGATTCTGTCGCAATATCATAAACATGAACTACAATGGTTTTTCTATCTCTTACAAAATAGTATAGTTTACCATCTTGTCCATGTCTAATAGTCTCTTCATTATTTAAAATGGCTTCATTGTCAAAAAATAGCTCCTTAAAGCTTTGACTAACTATATTGTAGGAATATAGGTGATTTTCTTCTAACGTATCAGTTTCTTCATTGTAGCTTCTTGTTTCAAGAACAAAATCACCCTTTTTTTCATCTACTAAAAATAACTGTGAACTTCCCCAATCGCTAATATCTCCCGTATTAAACTGATCAATCACCTTAGCTGCTTTTGTATCATAGACATAATAATTATTATGATCATTATAACCTTCTGGATCAGTTAGTAAAACATCTAAGAGCAAATAGCCTTGCCACTCATAAATACCATAAAACACAACATTTTGAACAGCTTTCTCAAATTGAACATTAAATTCTTTAACAGTGATTTCGCCACTTTCCTTGTCTAACTCTTCAATATCAATTGATAACTCGGTTATCGCTTCATGACGACGACTACTATAAAAATCTTCGACATAATAAATGCTTGTGTCATTTTCAGCAAAATTTCCTAAATAAAGTGTTTTTCCTCTCATAAAAGACGGATAAGATTCTATGTACTGAGCGATTGAATCTTCATAGTTAAAATAACTACTTTTCATTTGATTATGTTCATCTAATGCCACTGTATCTTTTTTAATAATGATTGGCTTACTCTGATTTGCTGTATACGAAACAAGATCTGCCTTTAAAACCATATTTTCTACTCGACTAGCATCACCTTCGAGGGTCGTAAACTGAACGCGTCCTAGATTATCTACTTCTTTGGAAGAGATATAGAATATTGTTATGGTAATGAGTGAACATAATACGACAAGCAAACTATTCCATTTCTTTTGGTTCATCCTATCTCCTCCTAAACTGATATTTTCTTTTCCAATAAATAACGTCCAACAAAAATAGCTCCAATACTAATGCCTACTGATAAGACAATGATTAATAAAAGCCACTCAATTGGAAAAAGGTTAAACTGTAGTTCTACATAACTAATATAGATAACAGCTGAACAGGCAAGAATGATTGTCGCTGCACTGCATAATAAGCCCACCCATTTGTAACTTCTCTCCACTAAAATAATAAGGAACAGTACGGATAATGACCCTATGCCAACCGCATAATGAAGAATAAGATCAAGAACATAATTCGGTAAGATTATGCTTAACAATTGATGGGATTGAATAATCTGCCATACTGAGTTAGTTTGAAACACCTCTTTGGGGATCAGCAAGCTTAACAAACCCTGTTCTAAATAAACAAAAATAAGTTGCAAAGCCAATAAGATGACTAACATCACTAGAATAGTTGCTAACTTAGATAGGTAAATACTGATACGGTTACCTGGTAAACTAAGTAGGCGGTAAAAGAAGTTGTTTTTTCCAAACCAGTCTCGGTACCAGATGACAACACAGTAGCCTAGCAGACAAACAATTGCCAACATAATGGAAAAATAAAATATACTGCTCTCACTTATGTTATTAATCATACTAATTGGGCCATAGTCTCTAACGTAGTCCACAATATTCCCTTGCGATTCTCTTTTAAAATACGTCAAATTAGTTTTAAAATGGAAATATGTTAAAAATACTTGACCGATTTGTAAGCCAAAAATGGTAATAATTAACGCTATAAAGCCATATTTAACACGGTCTAATTCATGAATGAGTAAATTTATAGTCTTATTCATCCTTGATAAACCTCCCTCATGACATCAATAATTGCTTTTCCTTCGTTTTCACGCATGTCCTCTGCATAAAAATCACGTTCAATTTTCCCCGCTTGAAGCATCACAATGCGATCAACTAAGACTTCAATTTCATCAATGTGATGGGTCGCAATTAAAACACCCTTACCATCGACAAACTGGCTAGTAAAGACATCTAGAATTTGTTTGCGAGCAAACACATCGACACCTGAAAAAGGTTCGTCCATTAAGTAGTAATCAGCATCTTGAGCAAGTCCTAGTAAGAAATTCGCCTTGGCTTGGCTACCTTTTGATAGATTTTTTAATTTGTCCTCAGGATTTAATCTGAAGAATGTGAGTAATTCATTTGCTTTCTTTTGATTCCAACGCTCATAGTAAATACTCATAAATTCCATGGCTTCTTTAATGGTCATTGATATTGGGACTGTTAAGCTATCCGCAATATAAGCAACCTTTTCAAAATCATTGTTGGTGATAGGTTGGTTATCAAGCATGATGTGTCCCTTATCAATCGGCATTAACCTCATAATACTATTCATTAATGTGGTTTTACCGGTCCCATTAATCCCTGTAATACAAGTGACTTCATTAGGTTTAATTGTAAATGACACACCATCTAATACTTTTTTTCGTCCAAAACGCTTGTAAACATCACGTATTTCAATCATGCTTAGTAACCTCCTCATAACGGTCATGAATGAGTACAGAAATTTCTTCAGAAGATAGACCGAGCTGTTTAGCTACTGACAGAAACTCATTTAAAGCAGAATCAATCAACTCAATTCGTAGTTTACCAATCGTCGTATTATCTTCTGTTATTCTACTTGGTGAGTTACCTTCTGTATAAATCAATCCCTGTTCCTCCATTTCCTTATAAGCTCTCTGAGCGGTGTTAGGGTTTATTTTAAATTGGGCAGCTAGCTCTCTTCTCGATGGAATTTCACTACCAGCTGAAAAGTTTCCAGCTGCAATCTGTTCTTTGAAATACTGAATAACCTGCTCATAAACGGGGCTTCGCCTATCGAATTCCATTTCTTCCCCACCTTTCTTTCTATGTATCAACCGCTTAATACACATCTCTTGTTAACTGTATTATATGCACCATACACCCAACTGTCAATTAGATAATAAAAAAACGGGCTAGAAGTAAAAACTTCCAGCCAGTGTGTCATCCTATATTACGCTTCTTCTTCGAATTTTTCTTTTTCAACTTCGCGGTATTCTTCCATCTTTTTCTTAAACATATCCGCTACTGAAGGAGGTGTGTAAGAAATTGCATTAGCACCTGCTTCAATGGTTGCTAAAATTTGTTCGTCTGTTCGACCACCTGTTGCAATAATTGGGATTGTTGGATAGTCCTTGCGAATGTTCTTCACAATTTCAACCGTATTCGCCCCACCACTCACATTTAAAATATCAGCTCCAGCATCAATTTTTTCTTGAATATCAGTATAGTCCGACACAACCGTTGCAATAACGGGAACATCAACCATATTATTAATCATACGAATCGTTTCTACAGGTGTTGGTCCGTTTACAACGACAGCTGTTGCACCTAACGATTCAGCAAATAAACTGATATTAGCTGAACGTGCACCATTTGTTTTGCCACCGCCAACTCCAGCAATAACAGGCATGGCTGCCACTGATGTAATGGCTTGAATAATACCAGGATGTGGTGTAAAAGAATAAACGGCTAAAACCGCATCTGCATCTGTGTTACAGATAATGGCAATATCCGTTGTAAATAAAAAGGACTTTAATTTTCGTCCGTTTATGTTAATACCACTACATTTTGTTATAACCTCAGGAACTTCTACAATGTCTTTACGAAGGTCACTAATAACGCCAGGAATATGTTTCTTTTCTCTAGCCATAAACACGCTCCTTTCTTTCTTTTCATAGTGTTATTATAGTTGATATTTCCTGAACTGACTAGCATTTGGTAAGTGAATAATGTTAAAAAAGAAGAAAGAATTGACCAGTTTGTGATCAATTCTTTCTTCTTAAATTAATTACTCGGCAAAGTAATTTACTTTAATTTGACGTGCTGCACGCGTTTCATCCAGACGTGTGACTGGTTGACTATGAGGTGCTTCTTGAACTAATTCAGGCGTTTGACGGACTTCTTCCGCAATCGCAATCATTGTTTCAACAAATTCGTCTAATGTTTCTTTCGATTCTGTATCCGTTGGTTCGATCATCATCGCTTCTTCAACGATTAATGGGAAATATACAGTTGGCGCATAGAAATTATAGTCAAGCAAACGTTTAGCAATATCAGCTGTTCGAACACCTAATTTCTTCTGAAGCGTTCCTGATAATACAAACTCATGCTTGCAAATATAATCATATGGCAAGTGATAGGTATCTTTCAAGCGAGCAGCTAAATAGTTGGCATGGAGAACTGCACTTTCTGATGCTTTTCTCAATCCTACTGGTCCCATTGTACGAATATAAGTATAGGCACGAACAAGAACACCAAAGTTACCATAATAAGCTTTTACGCGACCAATGGTATCTGGAAAGTCAGTAACAAGTTCGTAGGTCTTTTCCTTTTTCTCAATTCTAGGAACGGGCAAAAATGGGATAATGTGTTTTTTAACACCCACAGGGCCAGCACCAGGTCCACCACCACCGTGAGGCGTTGAGAAGGTTTTATGCAAGTTTAAATGCACAATATCGAATCCCATTAAACCAGGTGACGTTTTAGACATGATCGCATTTAAGTTGGCACCATCGTAATAAACTAATCCGCCTGCTTCATGGACAATCGCTGCAATTTCAACAATGTCTTTTTCGAATAGGCCTAGCGTATTTGGATTGGTTAACATTAATGCCGCTGTGTCATCGCCAACCTTTTCTCTCAAAGCAACTGTATCAACAAGTCCCTTGTCATTAGTTGGAATACTAATCACATCGTAACCAGCGATATTTGCGCTCGATGGGTTAGTTCCATGAGCACTATCGGGTACAATGACTTTCGTTCGTTGACTCTGACCATTTTTTTCATGATAGGCACGAACCATCATCAGTCCTGTCCACTCACCATGAGCACCAGCAGCAGGTTGAAGCGAAACAGCATCCATGCCAGTGACAACTTTTAAGTCTTCTTGTAGCTCATGCATCAATTGCAAGGCACCTTGAACCGTACTAGCAGGTTGCAATGGATGGATGTTTGCAAAACCATCTAAGCGTGCTGTTACTTCATTTATTTTAGGATTGTATTTCATCGTACAAGAGCCTAATGGGTAAAAGCCATTTTCAACACCAAAGTTTTGATGAGAAAGCTGTGTGTAATGGCGCATTAACTGTAGTTCACTCACTTCAGGCAAGCGAGCGGCCTCTTTACGAACTAAGTGGGCTGGCAGATGGTCTGCTAATTTTTTTTCAGCTACATCTGACTGAGGTAAACTATAGCCAACTCGGCCTGAACGACTTAATTCAAAAATTAATGGTTGTTTATTCATGACGTAACCCTCCTAAAATAGCAACAAATTGATCTAATTCAGCTTTTGTTCGCTTCTCTGTTGCACAAACTAAAAGATGGTTAGGTTTCTTGTAATCATTCGCCAATGAATAACCACCAATAATACCCATTTCTAATAACTTAGCATTGGCATGGTCAGCTGAAAATGGTAATTCCACAACAAATTCATTAAAGAATGGACCATCATTCATAATTGAAAAGCCTTTTTCTTTCAATTGATCAGCTAAGTAGCCTGCTTTATTTACATTAAGTTGTGCCATGTCTTGAATGCCTTGCTTGCCTAAAGAAGACATGAAAACTGCTGATGCTAGTGCATTCAATGCTTGATTTGAGGACATATATGAGGTCGCTTTTTCACGACGAATATGCTGTTCACGACTTTGTAACGTTAATACAAAGCCACGCTTACCTTCTGAATCGACTGTTTCGCCGACCATTCTACCGGGAACACGGCGAACATCTGCCTTGTTTACAGAGAAGTAACCACAATGTGGACCGCCATAAGACATTGACAAGCCAAATGGTTGCGTATCTCCAACAACAATGTCAGCTCCTAAATGTCCCGGTGCTTCTAATAAAGCAAGTGCTAATGGGTTAGCTAGTACAATAAAGCGTGCTTTACTATCAGCTAATAAGTCTTTCACAGCTGCCAAATCTTCAATTGTTCCAAAGAAGTTAGGATATTGAATGACTACAGCAGCTGTCTCATCGTCTAGTTCTTTTTTCAAAGCTTCTAAGTCTGTTTTATCTTTTAAAAGGGGAATCGTAATCATGTCAGTTCCTCTACCCGGTGAAGCAGTTTCAATCACTTCACGTGCTTGAGGATGAACAGCCTGCGAAATTAGAATGCGTTTTTTCTTAGTTGCCGCTTGTGCTAAGCCAACTGCTTCTCCTAGAGAAGCAAAGCCATCGTATAATGACGAGTTCGTTACTGCCATTCCTGTTAATTCACTCATCATCGTTTGGAATTCAAAAATAGCTTGTAATTCACCTTGACTCGCCTCAGCCTGATAAGGCGTATAAGCCGTATAGAATTCTGACCGTGAGATAACCGCATCAACAACAGATGGAATCATATGGTCGTAGCTTCCTGCTCCTAGGAAAATAGGCATTTCATTTGAACTTGTATTCTTTGCTGCTAGCTTTTGCATATGACGCAATAGCTCTCCTTCAGATAGGGGCTGTGGAATAGCAAGCTCTTCAGTCAGTCGAATGTCTTGCGGAATATCTGCAAATAAACCGTCAATGGTTTCGACACCAATCGTTTCAAGCATGTCCTTAATATCTTCTTCTGTATCAGGTAAATAACGGAAGAACTGATCAGTCATTACTTATTCCTCCTCCACAAATGTTTGGTAAGCTTCTAAATCCATTAATTTATCAAGTTCACTAAGGTCAGATAAGACAATTTCAATCATCCATCCATCTTCCATAGCAGAATCATTAACTGTTTCTGGGCTGTCATTTAAAACAACATTTTGTTTTGTAATTTCTCCCGATACAGGTGCATAAACATCTGATACTGACTTAACAGATTCAACCGTTACAATGTCATCGCCTGCTGCAATATCGCCTAGTTCAGCAATAAAATCAATAAAGACAATATCACCTAATTGACTTTGTGCATGGTCTGTAATACCTACTCGTGCAACGTTTTCGTCAATCAGTGTTACCCATTCATGTTCCTCTGTATAATATGTTTTTTGTTCTGCCATTTTAATTCCTCCTAAGTGTTTGTTCATTTAGAAATGTTTTACTCGTTACTTTAGCTGCCACAGTTTTATTTCTAATTTCAATTAGAATATCTGTTCCAATTTCACTATGATCACTTTGTATTAAAGCCATACCAATCCCTTTTTTCAAAGTTGGTGACTGTGTACCGGATGTCACTTCTCCAATCGGATGACCATCCTGATTCAATACGGTGTAACCATGACGAGGAATGCCACGTTCTAAAACGTCAAAGCCAACTACTTTATGAGTTGTGCCTTCTTCTCTTTGTTGTCGTAAAGCTGATTGACCAATAAAAGCTGCTGCTTTTTTGGTTTTAACAGCAAATCCTACTCCAGCCATAATCGGCGAAATATCTTCTGATAATTCTTGCCCATATAAAGGCAATCCTGCTTCGAGTCTTAGGGTATCTCGTGCACCTAACCCACAAGCTAATCCGCCAACAGCTTCACTGGCTTTTAGTATTTCTTCCCATACGGCAGTTGTGTCTTCCGCAGGCAAGTAAAGTTCAAACCCATCTTCCCCCGTATAACCTGTTCTTGATATAAATGATAAGCGGTAATCCGCAATACGTACGTCTTCAATAAAACGATGACGGCCTATCTCTGACAAAGCTTGGTCTGTTAATGACTGGAGCACACTTTCTGCTAAAGGTCCTTGTACAGCAATCAGACCAATTGCAGCTGTTTTATTTTCAATCTGCGCATCCTCAGTTAGATAGCTTCCCATCCATGTCCACACGCGATCGGCGTTAGATGCATTTGGCACCACCACAAATTTTTCTTGATTAAAGCGATAAATCATCACATCATCAATGGCACCGCCATTTTCTTGACAAATAATATTATATTGCACTGACCCATCAGTCATCTTACTCACGTTATTAGTGACTAAATGATTCAAATAGGCTTCTGCTCCACTACCGCTTACCTCAATTTCCCCCATATGAGAACAATCAAATAATCCTAATCGCTCTCTTACAGCCTCATGTTCCTTAATGATCCCAGTAAACTGAATAGGCATTGCCCATCCACCGAAATCAACAAGTTTCACCTGATTTTTTTGATAATAATCAAAAAGGGGCGTTTGTCTTAGCTCAGTCATTTCTTCCTCCTCCCATCTGCTTCTCAGCAAATAAAGTCTTTATTCTATTGTGATTTTCTCTATTTTAGCATATTCTATCAATGATGGACTATATACGATGTATCAAAAAAGAGATTTACTTCTCCATTTCACACACATTTTCTATTGTAGGACAAATTGTTTCATAGTAGAATAGTAAAATAACATTTTCTTAAATTTATGATTAAATTTTAATTAAAATCATTTTTCTGTTAAAATGGATAAATATCAAAATTATTATGGTAAGAGGTGGAACTGTGAAAAAAGTATTAGTAGCTAACCGTGGTGAAATTGCCATCCGTATTTTTAGAGCATTAAGCGAGTTGGACATTTCAACAGTTGGTGTATATGCACAAGAAGATGCTGGTGCTGTTCACCGCTTTAAAGCTGATGAAGCGTATCTTGTTGGAGAAGGCAAGAAACCAATTGAAGCCTATTTAGACATTGAAGGACTTATTAAAATCGCAAAAGACTCCGGTGCAGAAGCCATTCATCCTGGCTATGGATTCCTATCTGAAAACATCGACTTTGCACGCCGTTGTCAAGAAGAAGGTATTATTTTCATCGGTCCTAAATTAGAACACTTAGATATTTTTGGAGACAAAATTAAGGCAAAAAAAGCTGCTGTAGCTGCGGGTATTCAAGCGATTCCTGGTTCTGACGGTCCTGTCTCATCAGTTGATGATGTCGTGGCATTTGGAAACGAGCATGGCTATCCAATTATTATTAAGGCCGCACTTGGTGGTGGTGGACGTGGTATGCGTGTCGCTCATTCCGATGAAGAAGCAATTGAAGGCTTTAACCGTGCTAAAAGTGAAGCTCTATCATCATTTGGTAGTGATGAAATTTACGTTGAAAAATACATCAGTAATCCGAAACATATTGAGGTTCAAATTTTAGGGGACATACATGGCAATGTCGTTCACCTTTATGAACGTGACTGTTCAGTTCAACGCCGCCACCAAAAAGTGGTTGAAGTTGCGCCTTGTATCAATATGTCAGACGACCTACGTAATGAGATTTGTGAATCTGCTTTACAATTAATGCAACATGTTGGCTATGTGAATGCTGGAACGGTTGAGTTTCTCGTTGAGGGAGATAAATTCTACTTCATTGAAGTTAACCCACGTGTTCAAGTTGAGCATACTATTACAGAATTAATTACAGGTATTGATATTGTTCAAGCCCAAATTCAAATTGCCCAAGGACTTGATATCCATAAAGATATTCAAATTCCTGAGCAAGCTAATATTCCATTGATTGGTGCAGCTATTCAGTGTCGTATTACAACAGAAGATCCATTGAATAACTTCTTCCCTGACACTGGGAAAATTAATACCTACCGTTCTCCAGGTGGTTTCGGAATCCGTCTCGACTCGGGTAATGGTTTCCAAGGTACAGTTGTCACACCTTTCTTCGACTCATTGCTCGTTAAGGCTTGTGTACATTCCTTGAACTTCCAGCAAGCGATCAAAAAAATGGACCGTGCGCTGACAGAATTCCGTATTCGTGGCGTTAAAACGAATATTCCATTTTTAAGAAATGTGATTCGTCACCCTGAATTTATTTCAGGCGATGCGAAAACAACTTTTATCGATTCAACACCTGACTTGTTTGTTTTCCCGAAAACATTGAACCGTGGTAATAAAACACTGTCTTATATTTCTAATATTACTGTCAATGGCTTCCCTGGTATTCCTCGTGGCGAAAAGAAATTCTATGAAACACCACGTTTACCAGAAAACATTCAACTACCTGAGAAAAAAATCATTACAGCTAAAATGATATTAGATGAAAAAGGCGCCGATGCCGTAAGTAAATGGGTATTAGAACAAGAAAATGTCTTACTAACTGATACGACTTTCCGTGATGCTCATCAAAGTTTACTAGCTACGCGTATTCGGACAAATGATTTATTAACTATCGCAGAATCAACACAAGCAGGAATCCCACAATTGTTCTCTAACGAGATGTGGGGAGGCGCAACCTTTGACGTGGCCTATCGCTTCCTAAACGAAGACCCTTGGGAACGTTTAGCCCGTTTACGTCAATTAATGCCGAATACTCTCTTCCAAATGTTGTTCCGTGGATCAAATGCTGTTGGTTATCAAAACTATCCTGATAATGGCATTGAAGCCTTTATTCAAGCAGCAGCTAAAAATGGCATCGATGTTTTCCGTATTTTTGATAGTTTAAACTGGACGAAACAAATGGAGAAAAGTATCCAATTTGTTCGTGATACGGGTAAGATTGCTGAAACGGCTATCTGTTATACAGGTGATATCAACGATCCAACTGAAACAAAATATACTGTTGACTACTACAAAAATATGGCGAAAGAATTGGAAAGTTTAGGTGCCCATATTATTGCTATTAAAGATATGGCAGGTTTATTAAAACCACAAGCAGCTTATCGCTTAGTATCAGAGCTGAAAGAAACAATTTCCTTACCAATTCATTTACATACTCACGATACAAGTGGCAATGGTATTTATACATTGGCTGCTGCAACACGTGCTGGCGTTGATATTGTCGACGTTGCACAAAGCGCGATGAGTGGCACAACTAGTCAACCTTCGATGAGTAGTTTCTACTATGCACTCGAGGGAACAAAACGTGCACCTGAATTAAATATTAATAATGTTCAACAAATTAACCGCTATTGGGAAGATACACGTAAATACTACGATATTTTCGAAGCGGGTATCCATACAACGTCAACAGAGGTATACAACCATCAAATGCCTGGTGGTCAATATACTAACTTGCAACAACAAGCAAAAGCTGTTGGTTTAGAGGACCAGTGGGATACAGTAAAAGAACGTTATTCCGTGGTTAATGACATGTTTGGTGACATCGTTAAAGTAACACCTTCTTCGAAAGTAGTCGGCGATATGGCCCTATTTATGGTTCAAAATGATTTATCTGAAGAAGATGTTTATGAGAAAGGGCTTGAAATTGACTTCCCTGCTTCGGTTGTCAGTTTCTTCAAAGGTGACTTAGGTCAACCAGTAGGTGGCTTCCCTGAAAAACTTCAAGCAATTATCTTGAAAGATGAAGCACCGTTAACTGACCGCCCTGGTAGTCTACGTGAGCCAATTGATTTTGATGCCCTTAAAAATGAATTGTCTGATAAGATATCATGGGAACCGAGCGAAGAGGATGTCCTTTCATACTTAATGTATCCAGAAGTCTTCCTTGGCTACGTACAAACCCATGACGCTTATGGTGACATTACAAAACTTGATACACCAACCTTCTTCCACGGTATGCGCCCTGGTGAGCAGATTGAAGTAACCATTGAAAAAGGTAAAACTTTGATTGTCAAACTCAACCAAGTTGGTGAACCTGACGCTGAAGGTAAACGTGTCGTTTACTTTGAACTGAACGGTCAGGGCCGTGAAGTCTTAGTGAAAGATGCAAGTATTACATCAACAAAAGCCATTCGTAAAAAAGCTGAACCAACGAACAAACAACACGTTGCCGCAACTATGCCAGGGTCTGTTCTAGAATTCTTAGTTAAAAAAGGTGACCGTGTTCGTAAAGGTGATCCATTAGTGATTACAGAAGCGATGAAAATGGAAACAACCATTCGTTCATCTGCCAATGGTATCGCTGATCAGTTCTACGTTATCGAAGGTGATCAAATTGATGCTGGCGATTTATTAATTGAGATTGCTAAAAAATAGCAAAATTGGGTTCACTCATTTAAAATGAGATGAGCCCGATTTTTTTATTGAAGGAGTTTTGCCTGTTGAATAAGCATTTTTATAAACATAAAACCCAATATTATGAGACTGACCAAATGAGAATTATCCACCACTCGAACTATATTCGTTGGTTTGAAGAAGCCCGCATTGACTTTATGGATCAATTGGGAATGAGCTACGACCAAATGGAAAAAATGGGAGTTATCATCCCTGTTCTTTCTGTTTCAGCTGACTATAAATCCATGGTTCGTTTTGGCGAAACAGTTATTATTCAAATAACTATTAGCTCGTATAACGGTGTGAAGCTGGCTTTGGACTATCAGATTACTGATAAAGAAACAGGTGATTTGCGAACAAGGGGTTCGAGCCTACATTGCTTCCTAAATGAAGCTGGACGTCCTGTTTCATTGAAAAGAACAGCGCCAGTCATTCATCAACTCTTTTTAGATGCTAGTAAGTAAAAATAAAACCAAGTAATCGAGTCAGTTTGCTCAATTACTTGGTTTTATTTTCTTCTAATATTTCTACAAAATGATCTGTTAAATTCGCGGTAAAGCCCCATAATGAATGCCCATTCAAATCATAGAACGGAATCAGATGTTGGCCAGTTTTAAATTGATAATTTTTCCCATTTGGAATACGGTCAAAAGGGAAATCTTCTGGATGACTTAATTGATAATCGGACACATAATAAGTTGGACGGTTTTCTAAAAAATAGGATAGAGGAATCGTAAAAATGCTAGCAACTTCAGCTTTACTAAACTGAATTGAGTCAAATGGCTTATTAATGACACCTACAAAACAATGAATGACTGCAAACTCACTAACAATGTAGTCAATTTCTCCCAATACACGAATATCTGATTGTTCAACATTCAATTCTTCCATGGTTTCACGAACAGCTGCTTCTTCGAAACTCTCATTGGCTTCAACTGCCCCACCTGGAAATGAAGTTTCACCCGGTTGGGAAATATGTGTCCCTCTCACTTCATATAAAATATGCCATTCACCCTCTCGTTGAATCAAGGGTAACATAACTGAGAAAAAACGTTGTTTACCTAATGGCTGACACGGACGATTTCTTAATACGTCTTCTATTTGATCTAACATGCTGCACCTCCTCTGTTAAAAGTATTATAGCAAACAAAAAGAGATGTTTCAAATTCGAAACATCTCTTTTTTTAGGAGTTCGTTTACCTGCTACCATTTTTTCACTACCCTTTTCATATTCTTTGCCCCTCCTTTAATAAAATCATTTAACACGGCTGTTAAGAATTTTACCGGATGAAACTGCAATTGATTGGAAGTGGTCAAAGCAACCCTTAGATCAGTGAGAATCTCGGCTAAACAAACGGTCAAGTCACCCTTAATAGCTCATTTTTGCTAAGCAGTCATTTCTTTTGGATTCGCTTATTTACCCTTTTCTGCAGTCGCATAAATAAAGACATCTTCTTTTTCTTAATCACTCGATCTGCTTCTGTTGATTGATGATGGGACAATACTTCAAAATTTAGGACGCTTTCTGAGACACGACAATACGATTGAGTTTCAATTTCTGATTGATTCAATCCTACTATTCCTTTCAAGATTCGTCGACTAATTCAATACCTGCCATTATTCCCTTATCCTCAGTTGTCTGTTTCGTTTTTTTATTGTAGAAGGAAAGATAAACCTCACCTTCGATTCCCTCCTTAATTGCTTTTTTCATACCCCTTTCCAATGGCGCAATCAATTGCCCCTCCGTTTTAATAATGGCATTTAACTTTAGTATACCTTCTGTATTTTCAAGCTCAATAGCAACCGCAACATCAGAGGGATAGGTTACCGCTATTTTACTGGCGTTGTAGGTCGCAAAACGATACTCTTTTCCCTTGTCATAAAAACTACAAATAAAGCCTTGAAAAGCTTTGCCATAAAAAGGGATATGGGCATAAGAAAAAAATAAACTGCGTTGGTTATCATTGAAATGGTTGCTCTGAATCCAAATATAGTCTTTTGGAAAACTCCGCCCCCAATCCTTTTCGATATAGCCTTTTCCGCCTGTAAAATCGATAGAGCGATTATTTATTTCCAGACTCCCTTCTAGAAAATGGCTCATACTGACAACTTCATGCTGGCATTCCATATGAGGGATATAAGTAAAAGGTCCCATAATAGTTGGAGAATAAGCTGTTCGCTTAATGTCCTGAAATTTTCCTAAACGCAAGTTACCGGCTATGTTGATGTCATCATCTTCTAAGTGAACTGAAATGAGACTTTCGCTAAATAAATTATCCGCAATTTTAACGACGAATGGGTCTTTTTGATAAACAAAATCATCTAAAGAAAAGCGACTATAGCCTGTTTTAGTGATCGATTCCCCTTGAGTATTTTTTGAAACAAAAATGTATTGGATAAAGCTATGAGAATCCTCTTTCGTCACACTCATTCCCACTATTAAGCTGAGTGCAGTCTGTTGGTCATAGCTAACTTGTTTATAGTACCAACCTTCAAAGTAAGGGCTTTTATTTTTATCTCCTTGGAAAGGCAAAACATTCTTTCTCCACATGTCTGATACGCCACCTTCTTCGTTTCTCTTTTCTTAACTATGATGGACATCCGCCTTTATTGTCAAATAATAAGCCATAGTTCCTTCTTGAGTCTCCAAAATAAAAATAAGCGTATCGGATTATTTTCCGAGACGCTTATTTAGCAGTTATTCTGTTAATTGAATACTTCTTACGTTCGTTTGTTCTACTTCTAAGATAACCCTATCCCCTGCTTTTATAAAAGGCAATTGGTTATAAAGGCTAACTTTAGCGGTATAAACCAGATCAAGATTATTATCTAGTGTAAAATAATAATGCGTTTCACCATTGATGACGACAGCTTCAATGGCACTAATCTCACCAGTAACTTCTTCTGTTACAACAATCTCATCGTCATCTGCTTCGTCAGTAATCGTAACAGTCTCGCCGTTATAAGCATTCCAAGCTAGTTGTAAGCTATTACCGACTCCAACGCGTTGGTAATTCAAGGCATCAACAAAGGCATAGAGTTTAATTAAACCAGCTGAATCTTTTAGTGACAACTGGTAAACCGGTTTGCCATTCATATTAAAGAGTAATGGGAATGTACTGTCGTATTCTTTTTCCTGAACAGATCCTTCCGCACTCTCCATCGCACTCCATTCAGTTGCCGTAGAGATATTATAACGATAGGATTTTTTTGTACGTGAATTAACTAGTAAAAAGCCAATATTTGACTCATCAGAAGCAACAGACGTTAAGCCAGTATAAAGATATAAATCATCGTTCATCACTAAGTAATTATACCCCTCAGCATTTTGAATAACACCGCGCTTAGTTACGACACTATTCCAATATCCGCTTTGGTATTGGCCATTATAGTTGATTTGATCCATGACTAATTCTGCTGGGAAGACACGGTCTACCCATTCCGGAATAGCTGCTAAATCATATTTTTCAATATCACCGGTTGCGGCATCCACGACAAAGGCACCCACAACATCTTTAGGGCCAAAGAAACTAAATT
Organism: Jeotgalibaca sp. PTS2502; assembly: GCF_001975685.1. NCBI lineage: Bacteria > Bacillati > Bacillota > Bacilli > Lactobacillales > Carnobacteriaceae > Jeotgalibaca > Jeotgalibaca sp. PTS2502. Next base: position 294,018 of record NZ_CP019433.1, on the reverse strand, counting down.
GGCGCTCAACAATCGGTGCAATGTAGTATGGATGACCGGTTTCATCCACCTCAAAAGCTGGTTTCTCAAATAAAGTTGTCGGGTATCTTAAAAAGATATGACGGCTAATATCATCATTCAACAAACCAGAATGAGAATAACGAATGGTTTCATCTAAATCAACTAAGTCAGCCTCGCCTGTTACCATGTTAACTGAGACATAGTGCGGAATACCGTCACTACGGTTGCTAAACCAACGCCAAGCATTCACATACTCCAATGGCGACACACGAACTGATTCGCCCTGATAGGAAATTTGCGTAAATTCGTTAGAGACGTTAAATTGAGACACCAAATCCAACACTTCACCGATCTTACGGCTTCCCAAGCGTTCTGCCATATCACGGTCAATGGTTGGAATTTGGTTGGGATTATTAATACTAACATCTTCTTCAAAATTTCCTTCTTCATGAGTGATTAAACCAGCATAATCTCTCGATCTAAAAATCGGCGAGCTAATCACACTTCCCACTATCAATGCTAAAACACCCAATGCCATTAGTACGCCATTTATCCGAATAACGCCGACACTCGTTTTTGGGTTTAGCGTATAAGCAATGAATGCACTAATAGCAAAATAAATGAATAAGTTAATCCAAAATTCTAACGATTGAAACGTTAATGGTGTTAGAGAAAAATACCAATACATGATAAAACCAATCAATGGAACACCGTAAGCTAAAGCCGTTGTTTGCCACTTTTTCATTAATTTTTCCACCTCTTTCTATAAAAATTATAACATAGTTCATTGTGCCAACGTTATTTTTATAAGAAAAGCGGACAAGTCCGCCTTGGCCTATGAAAAAATAGGACATTTGACCCTGAATTGTCAGGAGACTTCACGCTTCAGCGGGTTAGTCGAATGATATGCGTTAGCGAGCAGCGAAGCGCGCAATGGGGCAAATTTATCTTTTTTTCACTAGGTCAGGACTTGGGAGCTAGACAGTGATGGCTGAACTTATAATCCCCTAGTCTACAAAAAAAGAGACCTAGCGGCCTCTCCTCTTAGTCGTTATTTCGTTGTCGTTCCTTTTCAACATCTAGCTGGTTGTCTTCGATAAAATCAGAGATGGTTGTCATAAAGGCTTCCCCATAATCTTCCAATTTACTCTGCCCGACGCCATGTGTATCTAAAAATTCTTCCTCTGTTAGAGGGAGTTTAGCTGCCATATCAATTAGTGAGCGGTCAGTAAAAACAATAAAAGGTGGTTTGCCAATTTCACTCGCTATTTCAGAACGTAAATGGCGTAATTCGTCGAATAAAGATTCATTGTAATCCTGAACATCTGCCCGATCTTTTTTACCTTTTTTAGGACTCTCTTCCACTACTTTTCGTGTCATTAATAAGGTGGTTTCCGATTTTAATAATTGGTTACTTTTTGCTGTGAGGGTAAGAATAGGATATTGATCGCCTGATAGCGCAAGGTATCCTTCACTGATGAGCAATGAGATAATGTCTTTAATCGTATCATCTTTATAATCAGACATAATTCCGTACGTAGATAACTGAGTAAAATGCATACTTCTAATACGCTCATTGTTTTTCCCTCTTAAAACGTCCGTTACCATCCCTGTTCCAAAACGTTGATTCATGCGGTAAATACAAGATAGGATTTTTTGGCTTTCGACCGTCACATCCATGGTTTCCGTTTCACCATTGCAATTCGAACATTGATCGCAAGTTTCCCAACTCGGCACTTCATCAAAATAATTTAAAATATATCGTCTTAAACATTTACCCGTTTTACAATAGGAAATGATGCGGTTCATTTTTTCTTTTGCGTGGGGTTGCTTTCCTTGTTCAATTAAGAACGTATTCGTAATAATATCCTGACTCGAATAAAGGAGAACAGCCTCTGAAGGTGCCCCATCTCGTCCAGCTCGTCCTGCTTCTTGGTAATAGCTTTCCATATCGAGTGGCATATTATAGTGAATGACTTTACGGACGTTTGATTTATCAATCCCCATTCCAAAGGCATTTGTCGCGACCATAATTGATTTGCGGTCATAAATAAAATCATCTTGGTTTTTATTCCGTTCTTCTGCTGGAATACCCGCATGGTAATAGGTAACTGAGAATCCTTTTTTAGCCAAGCTATGGTAAACAGTCTCCACATTTTTCCGAGTATTACAATAAATAACGGCCGACTCCGAATCACTCACATATTTTAACAAGTCAGCTGATTTCTTCTTAGTCGGAATAACCGAAAAATACAGATTTGGTCGATCAAAACTGGCAACATATTCGTGCGGTTTCGTTAATATTAACTGGCGCTTGATGTCTTCTTTTACTGTCGTTGTCGCTGTAGCCGTAAAAGCCGCAAATGGTACCGGGTATTCCATACTATCTCTTAAGCGAGGGATATTTTGATAGCTCGGTCTAAAGTCTTGACCCCACTGTGAAATACAGTGCGCTTCGTCAACTGCAATCAAGTTAATCTGCATGTTTGAAATGGTCGCCATAAAATGATCACTATCTAATCGCTCAGGAGCAATGTAAAGTAAGTCATAATAACCAAACATGGCTTTATCCATCGTATCTAAATAAGTATGTTTGTCCATTTGACTGTTAATATAACCTGCTCGTACACCCATGGCCTGTAGACTATCTACTTGATCTTTCATCAATGAAATGAGGGGAGAAATAACGAGCGCTGTCCCCTGCATACAAATGGCAGGAATCTGATAACACAAAGATTTCCCACCGCCTGTTGGCATGATGGCTAGAGCATCTTCACCATTCATAATAGCTTCAATTATATTTTCTTGCCCTGGTCGGAAAGAATCAAAACCATAATGTCTTTCTAACACGTTTTGTATTGTTTTCATTCGTTCCCTCCATGATTTTCTACTTATCTAGTATACATGAAAAACAAAAAATTTCACTGATCCTCGTCTAATTAAAATAAGAAGCCGTTCAATCCGTCATTTAAAGTGGCAATTTGATTGTCCAATCGTCCTTATCAGCTGAAACGATTAGTCAGAGGAGAGCAGCTGTTATCATTGACCTTTTTTTAAAATAATTGTTAATAGCTTATAGCGACACTTATTTTGTGATAAAATGAACATAACCGAACTAGAGAGGATGAATGAGTATGACACAATCGATTTTAACTATTTGCCGTTATGAAACAACCATTGCACCAGGCGCCTACTTTCACTTAAAAACAGACTGGTTTGAAAGTGACCAAGAAATTAAAACCATTATTATTGATCAAGACCATGTCTTTTCCAAATTACTATCTCTCTATCCAAATGAGTTCGTTATGTACCTTGAACAAGACCCCAATGGTAGTATTTATCGGACTAACTTCCCTTTATTTATTCAGGAAGGCAATGATTATTATGAAGTGGATTGGCAAGCAGCGGTTTAATCAAACGCTCGTTTGACAGGTTCTTACTTGTCAAACGGGTTTTTTACAGACTAGGGGATTATCTAGCTCCCAAGTCCTGACCTAGTAAAATTTTTACACGCATCCAATTAATGGATGACATTTGGGGTGTTGATTCAAATACTGGTTGGGAAACCGTCAACGTTCATATCGGACGGCTGCGTAAACGTTTTGAAGATTGGCCAGAATTTGAGCTATAATCTGTACGTGGATTAGGTTATCGAAAGGATACGATACGGTTTTAAATGATCAAGTCTCCCTTTCAGAGGGACAAAAACAACAGATTACCATTGCACGTGCAATGATTGCGGATAAACCAATGTTGATTTTGGATGAAGCGACAAGTTCTGTTGATACGCGTACAGAAGTTAAAATCCAAGAAGCAATGGACCAATTAATGGTTGGCCGTACATCATTCATTATTGCCCACCGTTTATCTACTATTAAAAATGCTGATTTAATTTTAGTTATGAAAGACGGCGATATAATCGAAAGTGGCACACATGATGACTTGGTAGAACAAGGTCAATTTTATGCTGACCTATACAACAGTCAATTCGAAGTTGCTTAATTTAAAAAAGAACTGCTTCTATTAAGGAGTGGTTCATTTTTTGTTATAATAAAGACAATATAAGGAGGCTAACATCTATGATTAGTGAACAAGACAGATTTTACCTAAAACGGGCAATTTCTTTAGCTAAAGAAGCCTTAGCAGTCGGTGATGAACCCTTTGGCTCTCTCCTAGTTTCTGAAGAAGGCGAAATTTTATTTGAAGATCATAATCATGTGTCTGGTGGCGACCACACACAGCATCCTGAATTTGCCATTGCGCGTTGGGCAGCTAACCACCTATCCGCTGATGAACGGAAAAAAGCAACGGTTTACACTTCCGGTGAACACTGCCCTATGTGTGCCGCCGCTCATGGCTGGGTAGGCTTAGGGCGAATCGTTTGTGCTTCTTCATCTTCGCAGTTAGCAGATTGGTTAGCTGAAATGGGTCTAGCTCCCTCTCCTGTCAAACCCTTAGCTATTCAAGATGTTATTCGCCATGCTCATGTTGATGGACCAGATCCAGAATTAGCGCAAGTTGTTAAAGAGCTTCATGTAGAAAGGCATAAAAATGGGCTAGCTTAGCGCTAACCCATTTTTTTTAATCTTGATTTTTAACGTTTTCTGCGTGTTCTTCTTTAATAGTTTGTAATAAATCTGCATCCACAATTAAGTCATATGCGGTTTGAGCTAATACTTTTGCGCCCAGTGCAATCGAATCAAGCCCTTTTTCACTTCTAGATGCTTCTTTAAACTCAATACTATGGCCAGCGATATAACTATCTGAGATGCTAATATGAGGTTGGATGGTTGGTACAACTTGGCTAATATTCCCAACATCCGTTGAACCACCACCCTTTGCAGGGATTTCTTGAGTAATTTCTTCACCATAAGCTAGCAAATGTTTTTCATAAATCGCATCAAAGCTTGGCGTTAATACCGTATTATCGACACTATTTTGGAATAATCCAAATTTATATGTTGCTCCTGTAGAAAGTGCTGCAGCTTTAACGATGTTTTCAAATTTTTCATAAACATCATTTAATGTTGGACGGCTAGCCGCTCTTAAATAGAAACGAGCGCTGGCATAGTCAGGCACCACATTCGCTGCATCGCCACCATGTGTAATCACACCGTGGATACGCACATCATCGGTTAAGTGTTGACGTAATGCATTTACCGCATTGTAAACAAAAATAATGGCATCCAAAGCATTAATTCCTTTTTCAGGCGCTGCAGAAGCATGAGACGAACGTCCGAAAAATTCAACATCTACAGGATCATTCGCTAAAGATGGACCTGTTAAACCATGGCCAAAACCAGGGTGAACACATAAAGCAGCATCGACGTCATTTAAAAAGCCTTCTCTGACGAAACTACCTTTTGCACTACCATTCTCGCCACCCTCTTCACCAGGTGTCCCATAAACGCGAATTTCGCCGCCAATCTCCTCAATCACACTCTTTAAAGCAACAGCAGCTAGAGAAGACGTTGTTCCAAAAATATTATGCCCACATGCATGTCCAATCCCTGGCAAGGCATCGTATTCTGCTAAGAACGCAATCGTTGGACCTGGTTTACTGCTCTTATAACGTGCATCAAATCCTGTTCTGTGACCTGCAACATCCACTTCAACTTCAAAGCCTTCTGCTTTTAATTTGTCTGATAATGTTTCGCAAGCAAAGAATTCATAATTACTCACTTCTGGTTTATCATGAATCGCCAAAGCGATTTCCTTATAAGCATTTAAACGTCCATCTACCTCTTGTTCAATTGTTTTAGCATGTGTCATTATATTTTCTCCCCTTTTATCTTGATATACAAAAAAACCGTCCCCTTGCAATACACACTCGTACTGCAAAGGGACGGATTAAGTTCCGTGTTACCACCCTAATTCGTATCAGCCTCATGACTAATACCTCGCTAGCTCCTATTGAAGCTCGGCAATATATCGGTTGCGACCGTTCAAAAAGCGTTAACCTTTTGAATACTCAGAGTTCATCTTCACTTGCGTCTTCAATCCCCTTTTTCACCTAACCGGGGTCTCTACTGATTAAAGCTGACAAGCTACTCTTCTCTTCATCGTTTTTCTAAAATTAATTTTCGATTAGATATAAATGAGATTATAGGGTATCATTTTGAACTTGTCAACTGACTTTTTCTTTTTTCTTTAAAAACAAGGTAATCTTTAACCATCATACTAATTAATGCCGCCACTGGTACCGAAATGATTGATAATAACTCCCGCATGATTAAATAATTGATAAATCAACAATTCCCCACTAATCATTAACAACCATTCCGTTACTCGTTTCATGATTTGTCCTCCTTTCAACCTTTAAGCAATCGTCAGTTTATCATCCAATCTATTTAACTTAGAAACAAAAATCATCAGATTTCATTTTTTATAAATCATGTTATAGCTTAAAACTATTACTCCTCCCATTTTTAAAGTATTACCTATTTCTAGAAAGTGCTGATAGAATGACGTCATCACATTAAACGGAGGAATAACATATGACAACATCAAGATTTCAACTAGTAGGTTCCCTACTTCGCCCACAAGACTTATTGGATTACAAAACAAAAATTGAACATCGTGACGGCATTCAATATCCTTTCTACGACGCCTTCCCTGGATATAAAGAGACAGAGCAAGCTGCCATTGAAAAAATCATTGCAGATCAAGTAAAACACGATGTGGATGTGTTAACCGATGGCGAGCATGGTCGATCAATGTGGCATTTGGATTTCCTATGGGGGTTAGATGGTATTGAGCGTTACATCTCTAATAAGGGTTATACGTTTGAAGATTTAGATGGCGGTCACTTTGAAACACGTAAAGACATCGGTGTTCGCATCAACGCACCTTTATCAGGTAAAAACCATCATTTTATTACTCTTTTCAACACCCTAAAAGAACAAGCTGGCGATAAACAAACCAAAATTACTGTTTGGGGTGCCGCACACGCCTTTACAGAACTAACGGTCTTTAACGAGTTGTTCGGAGAAGACCACGTTTATAAAACAAAAGAAGACCTACGCGCAGGCTTAATTAATGCTTACAAGGAATTCCTAGATGACTACAAGGCTGCCGGCGGAGAGATTGTCCAATTTGATGACTGTTTATGGGAGTTATTTGCTGAGGACAATGATAAGAGCTTCTATACTCAAGGTAACGATGCCTTAGAGAACTTAGCAGATGAATTTATTGCCATTAATAACGAAGTGGCTGATTATGGCCATGAATTAGGCTTAAAAGTATGGACTCACAACTGTCGTGGTAACTACCAAAGCCGTCATGCTTCAAATGGGACATACAAGGCAATTGCTGAAAAATTCCTAGGTGAGCAACATTATGACCGCTTCTTCTTAGAGTGGGACGATGAGCGTGCAGGTGATATTTCTGCATTGGAAGTCTTAAAAGACAAGCCAAATGTAGAAGTTGTTCTTGGTTTACTATCAAGTAAAACAACATCATTAGATGACGAGAAACGTGTCTACGACCTATTAGATAAAGCTGCTACCATTCTTCCAAAAGACCAGCTCTTCCTATCACATCAATGCGGTTTTGCATCATGTGACTGTGGAAACGAGCTATCTGAAGACCAACAATGGGCTAAAATTAAACAAGGACAAAAAATAGCTGCTAGCTATTGGGCATAATACAAGAGGGCTGGGGATTTTCTCCAGCCCTTTTTGTCGCGATGTCAGATACAGCCTAAAAAATAGCAACTGGATCTGACATTCAAGGTAAACGTGTGCGATACAGCTCAATTTTTGAAGCTGTATCGCACACTTGGATAAATGAAAGAAGCTAAAAAAATTAGCAATGACATAATCAAAATTTCGATTATGTCATTGCCATTGTGTTATTTAAGGCTAGTTTTTGGTCTCTTCTTCACGATTTGGCGAATCAGCATTACTAATACTGTAATGCCAATAATAATCAGTATTCCTTTAGTTTATGTGTTGCTGAGATAGTCTGTATCGATTTACTTTCATAAAAGCCATCAGATCCATTTCCATTTCTTTTTTATTGTGCACATGAAGTGATAAGTAAGAAAAGCGGACAAGTCCGCCTTGACCTATGAAAAAATAGGAAATTTGACCCTGAGTTGTCAGGAGACTTCACGCTTCAGCGGGTTAGTCGAATGATATGCGTTAGCGAGCAGCGAAGCGCGCAATGGGGCAAATTTATCTTTTTTTCACTAGGTCAGGACTTGGGAGCTAGACATTGATGGCTGAACTTATTATCCCCTAGTCTATGAAAAAGCATCAGAAACCAAAGCTTCTGATGCTTCATTTATTTTTCTCTATGTTTACAAAGGACGGTTTAAGTCCTCGTCTTCATCTTCTATACGAACATCTCCTGAAGAGTCGATATCCAATTCTTCTTTACGAACGGTATCAGAAACTTTCTTTTGTTCCGTAACTTTTTCTTTACGAACATCTATTTCTTCTACAACATCCGTATGTTTTTGGACGTTCACTTGTTCTTCCGTAACGGGGATTACTATTTCTTCTGTTCCATCAATATCCGTAATGGTCTCATCTGTTGAATAAGAATCCCTTACTGGATGTCTTTCCACGATTACTTCTTCGTGAGTTACTGGAACATCAATCGTTTCCGTTTCTTCGGTAACACGCTTACCAAGGCGAACTTCTCCTGTTTGAACTTCTTGAGTATCTACATCAAGACGTTCTTCTCTCAAACGAATCGTTTCTTCATTTTCGTCTGTAAGATAGTCATCATCTAAAGGAGGTGCAGGCACTGTTGGGTCCATATCCACATCTTCCGTTAACAGTGGATCTGCAGCATTCACATCTACATCCATATCTTCTGTTAATAAGGGATCCGTAGCTCTTGTATCATCAGTTAAGGTCGTGTCTACAGTTGTATTCCTTGATGCATCCTCATCAATTAAAACAAGAATGTTTCCTTGTTCGATATCACTTCTATATTCGAACAATGGGTCATCATCTGTATTGTATTCAGGGTCATCATAACGATTGACATCATAGTCATCATCCATCGTAAATGCATCTTTAATTTTTTCCCAGAGTGATCGATCATCGTCGTGTACGTTGTCTCTCATATCCGTGTCTGTCGTTACTTCTGCATCCATCGTATAAGGAATGGAATTTCTCACACTTTCATTAGCAATGAGAGTGATGCTGTTTTTGCTGTAGCCTTGGTCTCTCAACCGCTCTACTGCTCTCAGTGCATCGTCCACCCTTACATAACTTCCTTCTACAATTCTGTTCATAACACTATTTTCCTCCTTCTGATTATGAATATAGTAAAGTTTTAGAACTAATTTTAGTATAACAGTAACGAATTTCACATTCAAACAATAGCCCTTTCACAGCGAAGATAACTCACTCTGTTTCTTTTCTTTCCACCACAATGTATTCTTTTTCAACAGGTGTCACTTCTACGTCCACTTTTTCTTCCTTCAATGGAATGGTCGTCGTTTTCTCTTCCCATTCTGTTTCACCTTTTTTGTTTTTCACTTGATTTCTCTCTGTTACAATTAACTCTTCTTTCTTAATGGGTACTTTTATTCTCTTTATCTCTTTCACCGTTTTCTTTTTGATGATGATTTCTTCGGACTGGTTTTTATCTTCTTTTTTCTTCATTTGAGATCCTCCTTCCTCCGCATCTTGTTGCTTCTATTATAGCGAGTCAGGAGTTTCTATTACAAATGATAGCTTCTCTTTAGGCTAGTAGAAAAGCAGAAAATCTGGCTTGAGAGCTAGACATATTCAAAATTCTATCTGAACCGTATAATTTTTAGGATTATTCAATACGATTAATGGCCAAATATAGTCATTCCATCTCCATTGAAAGAAAAAAATACTGAGAGTCAGAATCACTGGTTTCGCGATGGGTAGCATAATATTGAAAAAGATACGACCGTCAGAAGCACCGTCCATTCGCGCGGATTCAACTAAATCATCCGGTATCGATACAAAAAATGTTCGGAACATAAAAATGCCTGTAGCTGTATTAATTGAAGGAATAATAATTCCTGCAAGACTGTCATAAAGTCCTAATTTCCGAATTACAATAAAAACAGGATTCATAATTACTTCCGTAGGCAACATCGTTGTTGCAATAATACAAACAAAGAAAAAACTCAGCCATTTCTGATCATATTTGGCAAATGCATACCCACAGGTGGCACTTGCGATGAGTAAATCCGATACAATGAGATAAAATTTTTGATTGCTATCATCACGAACTAAAAAAGGCGCTCTTGCTCCTTCTTACGGATTAAACCTGAAAATAATATGCCGTGACTTTTCTCTCAATCCCTAAACTACACTTAGAAAAGCGGACAAGTCCGCCTTGTCCTATGAAAAAATAGGAAATTTGACCCTGAACGAGCAGCGAAGCGCGCAATGGGGCAAATTTATCTTTTTTTCACTAGGTCAGGACTTGGGAGCTAGACATTGATGGCTGAACTTATAATCCCCTAGTCTACAAAAAATCTGTATCGATGTCGATACAGCCCTTCTATATCATTCACATTATCAGTTCATCAAACGATCAATACGTTCCCTCGTAATAACACGATTGATGGCGAGCGCAAAAATGACACCAATCGCTGTGTCCAGCATCCTATTAAACGCATAAAAAATGTGGTTTGCTGGGGTACTGAACATAATAATGCAAAGAACAACACCACCTGGTTGCACCGCACCTGGCCAGCGAAAAGCGACTGCTGACCACACTAAAATAATGATTCCTAAGAAAACTAAACATACTTTTAGTCCATAATTGCCCTCTGGTTGAATGAGGTGTTCGAGCCAATAGGTCGTCATCCCCACTACTCCACCAATAATCGTTCCAATTAATCGATTACCACCATTTAATCGTGAATCTTCCATATTATTTCCCATTCCAAAAATAATACCAATACAAGCGAAAGTCGGCTCTCGATCTAATGGATAATAGACTAGTGCCAGAACGACAACAGCTAATGCTGTTTTCAAACTCCGTTGCCCCAAGCCGGGAATCTTCGTTCGAATTGATTGATGCTGTTTCATGAACATTTATCCGTCCTATCCTTTTTTGCTCATATTATATCATAGTTGCCTAAAATAAAATGTATCAATTGTCATGATAACGTTTTATAATGTGAAAAAAATAAAAAGGCGAACCACTTATCAAAGTGATTCGCCCTCTATTACTCATTAACTTAGAAAATTATTTAGAAACTTTAGACGTTAATCCTTCAGCTTTTAAGAACTCGCTGAATGGTACTAATTCTTCTGCTTCATATTTTTCTTTGTAAGCTTTGATTTCTTCTGCGCTGTATAATGATGGATCTAATTTCAATGTTTCAACTGGAATTGGACGATCTTTAGTAATCTTAGCATCAATAACAACAGTTTTACCTTCTTTGTAAGCTTTAACAGCGTCAGCCATTACTTGATCGATATCTTCGATACGGCTCACTGTGAAACCAACTGCTCCTTGTGCTTGACCAATCATAGCGTAGTCAACATCAGTAAATTCAGTACCAAACGTATTTTTGTTTGTGTCTTCATATTTGTTTTTGATGAAGCCATATTCTGTGTTTGTGAATACTACGTTGATTACTGGCATGTTATAACGTACGTTAGTTACCACATCAGGGTAGACCATGTTGAACGCGCCGTCACCCATTAAGTTCCATGCTTGACGATCTGGATAAACATTCTTAGCAGCAATACCACCAGGAAGTGCGATACCCATTGTTGCAAATAATGGAGACGTTCTCCACATATTTTTAGGTGTCATGTGCAAGTGACGAATAGATGTTTGAGTTGAGTTACCAACATCAGTTGAGTAGATTGCATCTTCGTCAGCGTATTTGTTAATAGCGTTGTACACTTGGTAAAGTTGTAGATCGCCACTTTCTTTTTGCTCTAACTTGTTCATGTAATCGCGCCAGTTTTGTACGTTTTTAACGTTAGCGTTCCACCAAGCTGATTCTTCAACTGGTGTTACTTTTTCAAGTAATGAATGAACTGCTTCACCAGCATCGCCAAGAATTGCAACATCAGCATTGTGACGTTTACCTAACATTGTAGGGTTGTTGTCGATTTGGATAAAGTTTTTAATGTTTGAGAAAGTACCTTCGATTTCAGCAAACGGGAAGTTTGATCCAACGAATAATACAGTATCTGCTTCTTTAACAGCTTCGTTAGCTGGTTTCCAACCTACACGGTAAGTTGATCCAGTTAAAGCTTCAAAGTCCCACTCGAAAGTTTCAAAGTTTTTACCAGTAGTAATGATTGGCGCTTTGATTTTACGAGATAACTCTTGAACAGCAGGTCCATGTCCCATAGTTCCGATACCTGCATAAATGACAGTACGGTCTGAGTTGTTTAATACTTCAACTGCAGCATCGATGTCTGCTTCGTTAATTGCTGAAGAAACATAATCACGGTAGCTGTGACCAGTTGAGTAGAATGCATCGTTAGCAATTTCGTGGAAACCGAAATCTCCAGGAACTTCTAATACAGCTACACCACGTTTGGAGATAGCAGTACGAATAGCTTCGTCAACTAATTTAGGTAATTGTTCTGCGTATGCTACGCGACGATTGTAAACAGCAATGTTCGCAAACATTGGGTTTTGGTTTAATTCTTGGAAAGCATCCATGTTTAATTCTCTTTGTGGACGAGATCCCAAAATAGCTAATACAGGAGTATTATCCATTGCTGCATCATAAAGTCCGTTTGCTAAGTGAGTCGCACCAGGACCACCTGATCCAACACACACACCTAATTTACCTTTGTATTTCCATTGCATTACGGCTGCCATTGCGCCAACTTCTTCATGTTTTACTTGAAGAAATTTAATATCTGTTTCTTCTTGTTCACCCAAAGCTTCCATCAATGGTGCTAATGTTCCTGAAGGAATTCCGTAAATTGTATCTACATCCCATCCAGCTAACACCTTAAGCATAGCTGTACTAACTTTAGTTTTTCCGTCTGTCATTCTAACAATCTCCCCACATCAATCTTTGTAAAAATAATACATTTACGATAGTATCATGTTCAATTTTAAATTCAAGGGAAAGTACTTATTTTAAGTAATTAAACTAACATAATGATGAACGGTCAGTTTAATTATAGAAAATTATTTTAATAATGTCGTTAATTTGCAAGCATTTTTATTTCAATAGTGTGGGTTTTTCTCTGTTTCATCTGCGCTACAATCTGTACTAATATGATGTTTATGAGATTTATTTCAGACTAGACGGTATGTCTATTATCGTCTTATAATCAAATACTCTAACCAAGAATCGTTATTTTTCTTTTGATTTATATTTTTCTAAAGTCATATCGCAATATTCCATCTCATACTCTCGTCTAAATCGAGTAAAAGCAGAGTCATCTTTTCTTCATATATTAAGGACTTTAATGACACTTTTTGTTTGATGAACAAAGTATACCTTAGCAAAGCCACCTTACCCAAGCAACTGATGGCCTACAATTTGATTTACCATCACAGTATCAAAATCTTGATTCCCTCTCAAAGCTTCTTGATCTAATATTTCATTGAACTTTATTATCAACTCTCTAATTGCGTCTTTTACACGGAAGAGGAGCTCCCAGACGGCTTAGAACAAAATAAAAAAGTCAGTAGACCAAGCCTACTGACTTTTGAAACCCTCGTTTTTAATGGTTAACGCTTAGACATGATGACTTCAATTTCGTCTTCATTAATACCTACCATCGCTTCGCCTAAATCAGTTGATATTTCGGCTAATTTGGTAGCATCTTTGTAATGGGCTACTGCTTCAACTATGGCTTTGGCACGTTTTTCTGGATTACCTGATTTGAAAACACCTGAACCAACGAAAACTCCTTCAGCACCTAATTGCATCATTAAAGCCGCATCAGCAGGTGTCGCCACCCCGCCAGCTGAAAAGTTCAACACAGGTAATTTACCAGTATCATGGACTCGCTTTAATAAATCATAAGAGACGCCTAATTCCTTAGCTTGGTTAAAGAGCTCATCATCTTGTAACGAAGCCACATAGCGGATTTGTTCATGGATTTTTCTTAAGTGACTAACCGCTTGACTGACATCCCCCGTTCCTGCTTCACCTTTAGTACGAATCATTTTAGCCCCTTCTTGAATACGGCGTAAAGCTTCACCTAAATCTCTAGCTCCACAAACGAAAGGTGTTTCAAATGGTTGTTTATCAATATGATAAACATGATCAGCTACTGATAAAACTTCTGACTCATCAATATAGTCAATTTGTAAACTTTCTAAGATTTGAGCTTCGACAAAGTGGCCAATTCTTACTTTCGCCATGACTGGTATAGAAACTGCTGCTTGAATTTCTTTTATCATTTTAGGGTCACTCATCCGACTAATACCACCAGCAGCTCGAATGTCTGCAGGAACTCTTTCTAAAGCCATGACCGCTACGGCACCAGCTGCTTCAGCAATTTTAGCTTGTTCCACATTTACCACGTCCATGATGACGCCACCAGCTAATTGTTTATGTACTTCTTCAATTGATCGTTTCATTTTGATTACTCCTTTACAAATATTGTCTCTACTTTAACAGCCTTTTGGATATTTCTTAAGATGCAAAAACAGATATTTTTATGGGTCCAACTAGTTTTTTTATTGTATAATGGATAATACGAGAGGAGGAAAAGCATGATTACAGTGAACTTTAACGAAGACCAACACCTCTACTTACAAATAGTCGATGAAGTCATCCGGCAAATTGCCCAAGGACATTTAAAAAGTGGTGACCAACTCCCCTCACGGAGGGCCTTGGCAGATCATTTAAAAGTCAGTCTTAATACGGTCATTAACGCTTATGACCAACTGACTGATGAAGGCTATATAGTGCCGAGAGAAAGATCTGGTTATTATGTGGATTTACTAGAGATTGATATGTTGCCCTCTGAGGAAATGGAGACAAAGCCGCTAAAACATGAACATTCTCAAATAAGTGAAGCCAGCCAATATACTTATGATTTCCACTTTGCCAACCGTGATATATCTACTTTAAATCCCAAACAATTATTACAGTATGCACCCGAAGCGCTAGCCAGAAGCGTGGCTAATTGTAATTTTAAAGATGACTTGGGTGCTCTCTCTTTACGCTTGGCTATTGCTAATTATTTACGTAAATACCGGGGAGTGATGACTTCAGCTGACAATATCATCATTACAGGTGGTCATACGGCTAGCTTACAGACTCTATTTGCCTTATTAGAAGATGCAATTTATGCCTTAGAAGATCCTGGCTATTATAAAAATTTAGATCTCTTTAAGGACTATCAGCAAAAGACGATTCGAATTCCGATTGATAAATATGGTTTCTCAGTTAAAGATTTGGAGACTACCTCAGCTAACATCGTAATAACTACTCCCAGCCATCAGTTTCCCACTGGCATTATCATGGGGATGCGTCGACGTCAGCGTTTATTAAAATGGGCCTATCAGTCAGAAAACCGTTATATTATTGAAAATGACTATTATAATGAGTTCCGCCTTAAGGGCCGTCCTGTTCCTGCTTTGACTAGTCTGGACGACCAAGAGCGAGTCATTTTATTAGGGGCCTTTCGTCAAAGTATGGGGTCAATTTTTAAGATGTCTTATTTAGTTTTACCCGATCCATTAATGAATAAATTCCATCAAGCTAAATTAAAAACCAGTGATATTTCCAGCTTTGAGCAATATTTAATGACTGATTTTCTCAATTCTGCCCATTTTCCTAAATATATTAATAGCCTGCGGACTAATTACCGTCGTAAGGAAAAAGCGGTTCTTGCAGCGCTTAACCAAACCCAACTCCCCCTAACCATTAAGGAAGCAGGGGCTGGACTTTTCTTAATTATTAACTTTGAGGGTGAGATTCCACCGACTGACGTGATTCAAGCTAGGCTAGCTGAAAATAAGATCCGCTTACAACCGGTCAACCACTACGCTAAATTAAAGAACCGATTCAACCAAAGTTATATTTTAGGTTATGGTGGGCTAGAGCTTGATGAAATTGATCACGCTATTCAAGCTTTAGTCACTATTTTTAAATAAAGAAAAAGGCTCAGTTAGTCAGCGAAATGTTGTGACCCCCAAAAGTTAGATTTTTTAACTCTAACTTTTGGGGGTCAGTACACTTATTGCTGACTGACTCACTATAATGTTTAACGAATGCGACCTTTTCTAAAGCCCGTGCCATCTAACACACCGTAATTTTGATATCCAGCAAATCTAACTAATTGATCTAAGTTTGAAAACCGATTTTCATGTATAAACTTAGATACAATAAGCCCTGCCGCTTTAGCAACTGATAAGGCATCGTGATGCGTTAAAGGTATGCCATAATAATTCGCAATCGTACTTAATTTATAGTTATAAAAGTTCTTTCGCACTGCCCTTGCAAGTTGATATGAACAAACATATTTAAAGGCAGGTATTTCTAAACCATAGCGATTAAAATTATCTTTCAAAGCGCCCGTATCAAACGTTGCATTATGAGCAACAACCGGTCGCCCTCCAATAAAATCTTCAATTTGTTTAGTTATATCATAAAATCTCGGCGAAAAAATGACCTCATGCTCTTGAATGCCATGAACATGAATATTCGCCAATGAGAAACTTTCATCTGGATTAATCAGTTGGTAATAACTGTCCAGTATTTCCCCATATTTGAAACGCACCATCCCGATGGAACAAATCGTATAACGATTCTGATTGGCCGTTTCAACGTCTAAGGCGACAAAATCATGCATACAATAACCTCTTTTCTTAATCATCTACCCATATTAAACTTCTTATAAACAAAAAACAAACTGGACTCGAGGTAGTCTACTTAATCATTATTAATCAATGAATAAATCATTGTAAACGTTTCTTCATCCTCGGCATAAATATCGAAGCCTAGCGCCAGATACAACGCCAAAGCCCGGTTAGCCTTTTGCTCAGATAACAATACTTGTCTGTAGTCTTTGTCTTTTAGTAATTGGAACATAGTTTGTAATAATGTACGCCCTATCTCCTTACCACGATATGGGGATAGGATAGAGATATTCAATTCTGGAGTTTTACTATCCACATGCCCATAGCCTTCAACAAGTCGCATCCAAACTAAGCCAATTGGATTTTCTCCATCATAACTTACAATGGCATAATCGCCTATCAATTGGCCAAATTTATCAATGTATTTATTGAGTTCTGCTGTCTCGACAATCGAAAATGGAAAGAGATTCTTGGGATCCGGTTGAAATAATGCCTCATAAAGAAACTTTTGTAAAATTTGATATTCAAGTGCATTCACTTGTTTTATAGTGTAATGTTTCAATCCATGTCTCCTTTTATTTGGATTATATTACAAAAAAATGGAACTCAAACGTTCTTTTGAATTATTGAAAAAGATACTTTAAGTGGTTAATACTCTCCCTGTAATAAGCATTTATTTTATAATAGTTACATATAACGCAAGCAATAGTAAGAAACTGAAAATAACAAGAAATCAGGTAAAACACTGTTAAATTAGTGTTTTACCTGAATTTTTAGAAACTTTTCATAATTTAGGTAAGATAACATCTAACAATTGATTTATTCAACAATCATTAGTTATCTTATTTCAACCAATTCCATACGAATATAAGCGTAATTGAAGTGATTAATCGGACAATCAGATGTATCCAGTGAAAAGAGTTTGTTGTCACACCCCTGAATACTGCAAAAATGATAAGAGCAATCAATCCAAAATACAATAGCCATTCTGGATCAGTTTTTACCGCAAATATCATTAAGCAAAGACTTAACAAAATATAGATTGGATGCGACCAATTGAATTGTTCAACCTTAACTTCTTCCCCAACAGCAATTACAGTAAGTAAACCATACAAAAAAATAAATATTCTAAATAAAATCATGAAATTCTCCTTTACTATTTGATATACTTATCTTAAAAGATGGAGTAAGGTCTATGTCAAGAGAAAGGTAATCAAAATGAAAACAAAAGATATTACTAAGTTATCTGGTTTATCAAAAGATACAATTAGGTTTTATGAAAAATTAGGACTTGTGAAACCTAATAGGGAAAGTTATTCCAGAGAATATGCAGATGATGATTTAGAAAGAATAGAACAAATTAAACAATTAAAAGGTTTAGACTTTACGCTTTCTGAAATAAAGTTACTTGTTGATATTGATGAAAAATATCAATCAATTGATGAAATCTACTCAATGACACATGATGATTATCAAGAAATCATCCAACTATTAGATAATAAAGTAAACTACTTAGAAGAAAAATCTAAGATGATTGAAGCTGGCTTGGCTAGGCTAAAAGTTATGCAAGAAAAAATTAAAAGCATAAATAATGACAGATGAACTAATATTTTAGTAAAAGATTATTAATTTTATAACACAGCTTTAATTATGACCATAATAAAAACCTTTCAAAACTCAACTATGTAAATAGTAGTTGAGTTTTGAAAGGTTTAAATATACTCTTTTGAGATTGTTATTGAACAATTATTGTTTCAATAGTTTAGTATGGAGATGAGGGGGCTCAAGTAATTGTAGTGAACCCCAAAAGTTGGAGTTTATTTAATTGAATATTAAGCAGCTAATTGAGTGTCTTGTTTTCGGTATACAACCGGATATAAGCCGCTCAATTTTATTTTGATACGTCGATGATTATAATAATCTATCTAATGTTCGATGCGCTCTTTTAGTGTGTCATAACTTACTTTTTCGACACCGTGATACATTTCTTGTTTTAAGAGACTAAAGAAATTTTCCATCGGTGAGTTATCTAACCAATTGCCTTTGCGAGACATGCTTTGAAAGATACCGTGTTGTTTTAAGGCATTCACCCATGAATTATGTTGATAATGCCAACCTTGATCACTGTGGATGGTCGTTCGATACAACGCATGTTCCGTGACCAAAGCGAGTGCCTCATTTAAAGGATCTAAGACAATATCTAATGTCGGGCGATTGGATATCTTAAACGAAATAATCTCACCGTTATATAAATCTAATATTGGACTTAAGTAAAGTTTTTGGTCATCTAAACACTTAAACTCGGTCACATCTGTCACGAGTTTTTGTAAAGGAATCGGTGTGGTAAATCGGCGATTCAGTTTGTTTTTAGCGGTCTTACCAACTGTTCCTTTGTAAGAATTATAGCGGCGATTTTTATGAGAAAACTTAGTGCACTTGATTCCTAACTGGTCCATCAAGCGTTTAACTCGTTTGTGGTTAACTTGATGCCGTTTATTTTTAAGCGCCTTTTGAATACGACGATACCCGTAGTTGCCATCATTTTCCTCGAAAATTTCTTGAATAAGACTTTCGAGCGCTTCATCTTTATTTTCGTTTCTTTTTTTGAATAGTGATAATGATAAGTTGATTCTGGTAAGCCAGTTACGGTCAAAATATCTTTAAGCTTAAACTTTTCCTGATTTAATTCATAGACAATCATGGCTTGTTGTTTGCGCGTGGGTCTTTCAAGCCCAGCGCTCTTAACTTTTTTAAGTAAGCTAGCTCCAGACGTAAGTATTCATTTTCTTGTTTTAATAAGTTAAGTTCATCGGTTTTAGGCGTTGACTTCTTGTTTGAACCCTTCACATTTTTTGAATATTTAGGCATCTTAGGCGGTCTCCCTTGCGGTTTATTCAGACCTTTGGCACCTTCAGTTAAATAAGTTCGTTTCCAATTCGCTATAATCGACTGCTCTTTAATGTTGAATAGATTCGCAGTCTCTTTATAGGAAGCCCCAGTGTCTTGCTTAAATCTTAAAACATCTAGCTTAAAATTTAAAGGATAGTCTTGCTTCGTTATTTGATGACGTAAGCCCGCTTCGCCAAACTGCTTGTATTGATTGATCCATTTAGTCACCAAAGACTTACTTGATAGATCATATTTTTTAGCTAATACTCGAGCACCCATTGTTCCTTGTAGATACTCTTGGACTATCTTTAATTTTAAATCAACTGAATATTTTTTCGACATACAAATAACCCCAAAAGTTAAATTTTTAACTCTAACTTTTGGGGTCAGTACATTTACCTGTTTTTACGTACGCTTTTTTTGCATTCTCTTGTCTAATAAAACCGATGCGGCTAAACTACTTTGGGCGGATCTAGGATGATCTGCTGACTCAAAAACTGGAATTACTACTAGACTGGGCTTTTCCAGTTATCATATAAAATTCATTGACTTAATCGAGCTCCCAGTTCATACGCACCTTTCAAATCTGTCGGAAAGCACATTTCATGAACGCTTTTCTTTTCATTCTCGTTAAAACCACTCATATCAAATTTTGAATAGTCTTTCACTTGAAGAGTGTTATAAACTGGATATAGGTAAACCTCTCCATTTAAAGCCTTTAGTTCATTTGCATATGTTTCAAGCTGTTCCTTATACAATTTTTCATAGAACTCTTTCGTAGCATTCATTGTCAAAAACATTCCGACATTAACTTTTCCTTTAAAATAGTTACTGTAGTCATCGTAGGACAGAGCACAAAAATGCAATCGTTCTAAGAAGGCAAAATATTGACTAGTCGGCCTGCCCAGATAGATTGGTGTTCCAATCAGAAGTGTATCTGCTGAAAAAAACTTATCAATTACAGGTGAAATGTGAATAGGCTACACTAAGTTAGACAGTAAAATTAAGGTCTAGTAGAATGAAATAAAAGAACCTGAAATGGAGAGAATCTACCATGACTGAAAAAAGAGTACGCAGAACGTTTACGCCAGAACTTAAAAGCCAAGTAGTATGACTTTATGAAAGCGGAAAACCACGTGCAGACATTATACGTGAATATGATCTTACAGCCTCTGCATTTGATAAATGGGTGAAACAAAGCCAAGCTTCTGGCTCTTTCAAAGAAAATCAACGTCTAATGATGGAGAATGATAGTTTAAAGCAAGCCGCGCTGATCATGGGACGAAAGTAGATGTAATCCGTAATAACGTTCACAAATACTCGGTATCAGCAATGTGCGAAGTCCTTGGAATCGCTAGAAGTACCTACTATTATGAATCCAAAAAAGAACCAGAGAACGACTCTTTAAATAAAGAGATTATCAAAGTCTTTAAAGAAAGCCGTCATAATTATGGGACGAGAAAAATTAAAATTGAACTTGAATAGAAAGGGCTAATAGTTTCTAGAAGACGAATCGGTCGAATCATTAAAGCAGAAGGCCTCGTATCAAGTTACACAGTCGCTCAATTCAAGCCATTCAAGTCCAAAGTAAATGAAGTGCCAGTAAAAAACATTCTTAATAGAGCTTTTGATTACCAGGCAGAACTAGCTGTTGTCGTTAGCGATTTAACCTATGTACGTGTAAATGTAAAAGGGCAAGAAATTTTTAATCGTTTCACCTTTGATTCTTGGTCAACCGAAAAAAATTGGACTTTTTAGAAATGGCCATTGAATTAAGGGTTAAATATCTGCTTGAGCAAATTAATCCTCAATTTATAGCCAGTGCTAATGTTGTTAATCTCGTCTGAAATTACTGCTGCAATGTCAACAAGAGCTTACGTCGTTAAAAAAACCTATGAGCTGAGTTCTAGTGAATTCAGACAGGAGCTACTCAGAATTGAAGCCCTATTCTTCGGAGCACTCGAAACTTAATAATATTTTTGAAAACAGAAAACGACGAGTACACAGTATAAAAACGGTTGTGTGCTCGTCGTTTGTTTTAATTTTATTTTGGATGAATGGTCTGTCCTTATTCTCAATGTATTTTATTGATCTTAGTAAGAAGAAGGGCCATGTTCAGAGGCCAATATGCCATAAACGTAACTATCCGTCCACTCATATTGACTCCAATAATTTTGAAAAAAGTGGGGGTCTTGTCACATAGGCGCTCGCTAACAAAGTTTATAGAGTCTAAGTTTCTTGCATCTAATTCCACTTGGATCCGGTGAATGGGATGTTCTGAGAACCGATATTCAATGATGTGCTTTATAACTTCACTATCGTATCTTTTTACTGAGTAAGAGGATTAAAAAAAATCAATCTCAATTGTCTCTTTCATACCGATGTTGCAAACAGAAACATCGCTAGCAACTTTCTCCTCAAGTATTCATGCTATATTCAATTAAATAAACTCCAACTTTTGGGGTTCAATACACCCTTCCTCAAATTCGTACTCACACATTCTTGGAAACCATTTATCATAAGGTGTTTTTATTTCTAATGCTCCATGTAAATCACGATCGAGTAAGGTTGGTCGTTGATTTTTACTAATTCGTCCATACGAATTACCCCCTGTAATATAGTCAGAGGAAAGTTCCTCTACCTAATAGCCACAGGAGGTAATGATTGTTGAGGATTTTGAAAAAATTAATTTTGAATTCTGATTATCATACGGAATTTGTGTATGTTAAAATGGAATCGAAGACTGATTCAATAATAGTGGTCAATTCAACTAACGGGCCATTATCTGGAATAACGCATTGTGCAATATATTGTGTGGAGAGTCAATTTTTAATAGTGATCCTACTTTTTTAGGCATGAAATGTCGGGTAAATAGTATCTAATCTGTATTAAAGTAGGAATTGAAAGGGAGAAAACCATGGATTGGTTAGAAAGAATGAATAATGCATTGGACTACATTGAAAATAGTTTAGATGAAGAAATAGACTACAAAGAGATTGCAAAAGCAGCTAATTGCTCCGAGTTTCATTTTTCAAGAATGTTTTCTTCAATTTCAGGGGTATCGCTTTCAGAATATATTAGAAGAAGGCGATTAACTCTTGCAGCATTTGAGATTCAAAAAAGTGATATTCGAATCATTGATGTGGCAATTAAATACGGTTATGTTTCTTCTGATACTTTTTCACGTGCTTTTCAAAAAATGCATGGAATAAGCCCCTCCAATGCTCGTAATAAAGGGGTACAGTTAAAAGCCTTTCCGAGAATTTCCTTTCAAATTTCTATTAAAGGAGATACCGAGATGGAGTACAGAATTGAAGACCTTGATTTTGAAATAAGAATTGTAGGAAAAAGCAAGCCAGTAAAAACAAGTAGAGCATTTAAAACAATCCCTACACTCTGGAATACTGCAAAAAAAGAAGGGTTTATGCAAGAACTAAAGGACATGTCATGGGAAAATCCAAAATGTACGCTTGAAAGCCTTTTGGGGGTTTGTGGAAAGGAAGCTGCTATAACAGATGAAGAGTTTTCCTACTTTATGGGGGTAAGATACGATGGGGTTCCACCTTCAGATATGGAAACGCTTATTATTCCTGCAAGTACATGGGCAGTTTTTCCAAATATAGTAGATGCATGGAAACGTTTATATTCTGAGTGGGTTCCAACATCTGAGTATGAACTTGCAAATTTACCGTGTATCGAATGTTATTATGGTCCGAAGCATAAACCAAGACATGAACTTTGGGTTCCTGTTATCCCTAAGTAAAATGCATATTCCATTATCGGGTGATTGTGGAACAAACAGGATAGCACTTACTAGTTATAAAATAAGTGCTATCCTATCTTCGTTATTTAACATTTGAAGGTCTGTTAACCTCATTCCACAAGTTAATCCGAATACCCAATTATATATAACTTAATCTTTTTTATAAAACTGACACTCATAGCTGTCAGAACTAAGTAACAGACCATTTGCCCAGATTGGTATCCTAGCCATCTGCTCACAGATAGCAGAAAGTGACATTCCCATATCTGCCCTGATGATAATTTCACCGTGCACATGGGCCACAATGGAACAATTCTTTAACGTCTGCATGGCGTGGCACAAAATGTCACGACTGATTGCCTGGACAATATTCTCTACAAATTTTGGACCGTAGCTTTCGATTCTTTCCCACTTTTTCGTCCCACCGATACCTAAGCTGACCCCCAAAGGTTCTCTGTCAAATCGTGTTGGTGAACGTATAATAGTCAAAGTGAGAATTAAATTCTCACTTTGGCTTTTTTTTGTCTAGCTTGTTCGTCTTGATAGCGTAATCCCTTGGGCTCAAAATGATTGATAGTCAAGCGGAAACTGACCAGAATGTGCGCACGGAGATTCGTGTAATTACGATAACCAAACCCAGATCGCTTTATGGTCTTAATTTTATTGTTAATCCCTTCAATGGCGCCATTAGAAAGGGTATAAAAACAGGCATTGCTAATACCCACTCGATGTGTCACTAACGTTTGGACGGTGGTACGGATCTTTCTTGGTAATATCTGTTGTCTAGTGTCTTCTAAAATCGTGCTAAATTGTTCAAAATCATGCTGATAAAGGGCGAAATTGAGATGATTGACTAACATGTAAACCTGACGCAACTGTGGATCAAGGGACAATAAATAATCAACCATCATCTTTTCAGTCATCAGACCGTCATAAAGACGATGGGTTCGGTAATCACTCACATTTAATTCCCAGTCATTTTTTAAAAGCAACTGCCATTGTTTCTTTAACTTACGGTAATCCCTCGGGCGTTTACTGTAGAGATTATTCATCACACGAATACGATGTGTATTGAGTGCGCGATTGAGATGCTGCACGATATGAAAGCGATCAATGACAATTTGGGCGTTTGGAAAACACGTTTTTACCACTGCCATATAAGGCGAATACATGTCCATCGTGACCGTCTTCACGCTATAACGAGACTCTTTTGGATACCGTAAAAAATAATCAATGAGATGATCTTTTCTTCTGTCTTCAACGACATCCATTAACCGATGGTTTTGAGCATCAATAAATAGAAAACTCATCGCACCTGAGACAGCTCCAACTGACTTAAATTCATCAATAGAGAGATGTTGAGGCAAGTAGAGATGCTTAGAAGCTAGCGGTTTCGCAACCTGTCTAAGCACACGAATAACAGTACTCGTCGAAACAGACAAGTGCTGAGCTACCAATGTCATGGACTGTATTTCACGCAGCTCCATCGCAATAGTTTGTTTAATAATAGTGGAGATAAAACAATGGCGTTCAACCAGAGTTGTTTCAGCGATAAAAGTCTGATGACAATGCTTGCACAAGAAACGTTGTTTCTTTAGGCGTAGAAGAAGTGGCTGAAAATTGATGTGCGTCAGCTTAATGGTCGATTCTTTTGTTCCATTCTTGATTATATCTTGATGAGATTGATTTAAAACACCACAATTGACGCAACAACGCGGTGTATAGGTCAATTTCCCCTGTATAATCATATGATTGATTTGGTTTAGTTTTTCAAATTCTACAGGAATATCTTCTAAAATAATATTTGGGTCTTTTATTCCGAACATTTTTTTAATACAATGAATTTGGGTCATGTGAATCCTCCTATTATTTGGTGTGGTAACTTAATTATAGGGGTTCACTGACCTTTTTTGTGTTTAAAAATAGAAAAAGATGTTAGTGAATCATTTCGATTCACCAACACCATATATTATAGAACCATAAAATTTCTTCCTCTTTATTAAATGCAGAATTGTATAAATTTAAAGTACTCGATTTGCTTTTATCAAAAGTGACTATCATTTTCTTTTTAGGAGTTGTTGTGGAAATAGTAGTATCAATTAGTAATAATTCTTTTGGATAAAACTTATTTTTATTAATCTCAAAATAATTGCCATTTTCAAAATTATCAAACCAAACATTAGGTATACACTCAACAATCTTTGAATCTTCATTTACACAACATTTTAAACTTTTAAAAAAATATCCGCCATATTACTTTTTTAATCTCTGTTCATGATTAAAACAAAGTCTACTTCCTTTAAATTTGCTATCTCATAAAATGTTAAAAAATTTGATTTGGGAAATTGAAGTTGATAGAGTTTTTTTACTGTTTCATCAACCATGGCATAATTTACTTTTGCCAAATTATAGTCTCGAATATCCTTAATTAAGTTCGGTGAAGGATTTATAATTCATCAACGAAAAAGATGTTGACCAGTTCCCACCTACTACCTATTAATTATTGGATATCATTCCCAATCTCAACCGTTTCCAAACCAATTATTCTAAAAAATCAGCCTCTTGAATATGGTATACACATTCAAAAAGCTGATATAGCAACATATTACCCTTTTACCTTTTCCATCAATACCACACACTCAACGTGTTTTGAGATGAAGTCATAGCTGTCAAAGGGCAATTTCCATTTTCCTTTTTTACTAAATTCCCTTTGAGGGAAGATATCTA
Source organism: Jeotgalibaca sp. PTS2502 (assembly GCF_001975685.1). Lineage (NCBI taxonomy): Bacteria > Bacillati > Bacillota > Bacilli > Lactobacillales > Carnobacteriaceae > Jeotgalibaca > Jeotgalibaca sp. PTS2502. Next base: position 267,884 of record NZ_CP019433.1, on the reverse strand, counting down.
CTGTGGGCTTTCGTATGAGAGAAGATATCATTGTTCCCTCTTAGCTATCAGGCAGTTCCTCCAGAATATTAATTGCTTTGTACACCTTCCCACAACTTGTGCATTTCCAATTGCTATTGCTTTTCTTCGCTTTTTTATGCATGTAATCCAACATGCCTCCACAGAGTGGACATGGCTGTGGTTCTTCTGCCCAGAGACTTTTTAGAAATCGAACTGCCTCATCTCTAGTTTCTAAGTGAAGTACTTTCAAAATATCATTTTTCATATCTCATCCTTATAATTTTCTATTTTACATACTCAAAGCAGCTCATAACTAGTGTTAATATAATGTTTTTCAAAACTTCTTCCTTATTACTTTAACCAATCAAATCTACTCATCCTAATCCTCTTCAGGAACATCAATGCCAAATAGTCTCTGGAACTTATCAAAGTTATAAGGGTAAGAGTTATCGCCATCAAATCTTACCGGCCTCTGGCCATTGTTGTATTAAAATTCCAACTCCCATTGGGTACCATCACAAACCGTGTATCCGTTGCGTTCATCTCCTTGGACAAATTCTGCGCCTTCCATTCTAAGAGGTTCCGTGGGATAATTCCATTTGCCAGAATGTTTGGCAGTTCCGCTGCAGGATATAGTGAATTAATTCGGTGACCCCTCAGCTTTTCAGGAAATCTATCTCTTTCATGCAATTCCCTCTTCTTATTTACTCGACTTCAAGTTATCAACGTTATGTCTTTTCTCTTTTTTCAGATGGTTCAATCATTTTAGTCGTGCAAAAACAAAGTCACATTAACTGTATCTCCGCCGCTTTTACCTATTGCATCTCTAATTTTTTTATTGATTGAGATTATCTTATCCTCATTTTTTCTTGGAGCCAAATTGATGCTTTTTATTTCATAACCATCAATAGTCCCAGATACCTTTAAATAACCCCATTTACCTTCAATATTAGCTGTGCCAGGAATTCTAAGGTGATATGTCCACGCCCCAAATCCTTTTTTATATTCCAATTTGAGTTCTTGATTATCAATTATTTTTATCATTTTGATTTCAGCTCCTTTGAGGCTAATATAATTATTCTTTCAAAACATCGGATTTACTCATTCTCATCTTCCTCAATAGCATCAATGCCAAATAGCATCTGGAACTTATCGAAGTTATAGGGGTATGAGTTGTCACCATTAAATCTTACTGGCTTATGGCCATTATTATATTCAAACTCCAGCTCCCATTGAGTACCGTCACATACGATGTATCCGAAGCGTTCAGTTGAATATCGTCTGCGCCATTCACCAATATGAAAATCCTTAAGCGCGTCGATAAAAGTGTCTTTTGTGAAGGGCTCTTCATTATGCTCATCCCATAAAGAGAGTGGTTCTTCACCTCCCCATAATTTAGTGTAGGCTTTCAATCCATCTGTCAGTTCTACAACATAGGTGGTGGAATCATCTTCGTTTGCACGGTACACTTGGCTACGAGACACCCATTCATATCCGTTATCAGAGATTGGCGCAGCAAACCCTTGACAATGAGCATGGTCATGATAGCGAAAGCGAGGCAGCGTAATTCCCAATTGAGCTTCTGCCGTTGAAATTCATGACCATGGAGGCTCGTTGTCAAGGGCAATCGGAACAAAGTGCAAGAATTCTATATACACCTTATAAAATTTGTCAAAATAAGTGTTGCCATTTCAAAGCTCTATAAGTAATGGTAAGTGTACCTGTAATCACGTGCTGACTACTTTCATCATAAGTTTGATCATTTTCCTATCCAACCTAACACCCTTACTCTTATTGACTAGTTCCCACAGACATACCCCTGCTTGCATAATAAAAAAGAGTCACTTAATCTTTGAACTAAGTTTACTCCTTTTAATATTAGTGAAAGTTCTTATGTGGTCCATCAAGAACATTATAACATCAAGATTTTAGTCTCTGACCTTTTGCATCAGCTACACTTCGTTACGCAGCGGAGGCTGTATATCGCTAAGCTCTAACAGCCTCAAGCAACACCACACACTCAACATTGGACGAGCCACCAAGCTTGATGTCTAGGGGCTTTTTATAGCTTCATACGTCTGCAGGAACAGGTCAACTAATTCACTAAATTTCGTAATCCTTTTCGTTTTATTTTCTGGCACTGTAAATTTAACTCTGTTTTCGCTTCATATTTTGGGTGGAAAAGTTTTAACTGTTGTTGAAATACTTTTCCAAATCAAACATCTGTCTTCAACTGATGTGACTGGATCAAGTTTGAACTCACCTTTAAATTTATACATGATATGCCCTAAAGGTCCTTTAACTTTAGCGAATACAATTCTTTTATGTTTTTGATTTTGAATCACTTCGTTTATGTGATTATCAATTTTATCTTCATGTACATTTTTTTCTCTAATTATTTTTCCATCTGGAGAAATCGAGTTATCCCACTCACCATTTGGAAATAACTTAGGAAACCAAATCATAACATCATCATAGTAGGGATGAGTAGTGCCACCCTTTTGATATCCTTTATAATTATGACCAAATACATTTGCAACATCTTTAGGTAAATTGTAAAATGAAGTGAGAGTTCAATAAAAAAATCCATAAGGAATTCCTGTATAATTAAAGTAACCAAACCAAAAAGTACAGGAGGACTCCTTATGAACTTTAATAAGTTTACCAATTCAATACGTAAAAAGAAAGAAAAACATCTAAAGTTTGAAGATCGATTAAAAATTGAAAACCCAATCAAAGCTAATCGTATATTACCAAAAAATAAACAAATAACGAGAAAAGAAATGGCTGAGATTATAGGTTGTGGTGTTTCTAGTCTATATCGAGAGTTACGCCGTGGGAAAGTGATTTTGAAAGACTCGGCATGGAAAGATTATCAGTCTTATTCAGCGAATGTTGCTCAAGAAGATTATGACCTTCAAGCAACGAGTAAGGGTCCTGAGTTAAAGATTCGAGATGATCATAAGTTCGTAGAGTATATTGAATCTAAATTACTAGAAGAAAAGTGGTCTCCAGATGCCATTATTATGGACTTAGAAAAGAATGGTAATCCTTTTGATACAGAAATCAGTACTCGAACTCTTTATTACTATATCGAGAATAATATGTTCTTAAATGTAGAAATAACTGATTTACCACGACGTGGTGAAATAAAAAAAAGAAAGAAAAGAAAGGTTAAGCCTCGACAGAAAGTGCCTTTCGGGAAAGATATTACACATCGTCCTAAAGAAGCCGAAGAACGACTAGAGACAGGTCATTGGGAGATGGACACTGTAGAGTCAGGAAAGAAGTTAGGCACTGCCTGCCTCCTTTACCCTAGTTGAACGGAAACATAGATCAACACTTATCTTTAAATTGAGGGCTCAGACTCAAAAAGAAGTGCACAGAGTATTGGATAATTTAGAGAAACAGCTAGGAACCGAAGATTTTTCAAATACATTTAAAACAATTACTGTGGATAATGGGACAGAATTTCTAGATTCAGAAACATTAGAAAAATCCATTAAAGAGAGTTCTAAGCCGCGAACAAATATTTACTATTGTCATCCATATGCTTCTTATGAAAGAGGAAGTAACGAACAGATGCACACATTGATTCGTCGATTCATTCCGAAAGGAAGTGCCATCAGTGAATATTCGAAGGAACGTGTATAAGAAATTCAAAACTGGATAAATAACTATCCTAGAAGAATACTAAAAGCAAATACTTCGATGCAGTTGTTAACTAGAGAATATATTCCAAGTGTTCAACAGATTTTTCAAGAATCTGCCTAAAAATGTTGTACAGGAAAAAGACTCTCACTTTAAGTTGCATTTAACAAGGGAATAACTGCACCGAGAAAAAATTGACAATGACAAATCATTATGAAACAATATACCGAAGGTGAGGTGGAGCATTTAAATACACTTGATTTTGATCCTTTGTTTGTTTAACTTTATAAAATGACAAATTGTGGATGGGGCTACTCTTTGTTCGCTGTTCACTTTTTTTATTTTAAAATCGAACGGCAGATGGTAATTTTTAACTATATTTGTTTGGAACATAATTTAATGATTTGACAACTGTAAAATGTTTTTATGCAATGCTAATGATCATATTAATATAAGTAAACTAACTTTCCCTTTTTCAAATAAATAGTTGGCAGATTATTAAGTGTATATTACATTAGGTAAAACAGACTAAATTGTGCAACCGATTCCATAGACTTTAGTTTTATATAAGTCAATTGGTTATCAAAAACTACGAAGACTTACACAAAAATATGTAAAGGAGGTGATTTTGATGAACAAACACTTTTTAAATGAAAAAGGTATAACACTTGTCGAACTACTGGCAGCCCTCTCTCTTTTTGCGATTGTAAGCGCATTAGTTATGACAGTCCTCTTTAACGTCTTTCGAAACAGTGAAAACATAAGTGATAACGCCCAATTACGTCAAGATGCCAATTTACTTGTCTCAACATTGAGAAGTCATTATAACCAAGACGATCTTGAAGAAGACAAATTTGAAGTAAGTCTAGAGAATGGCAACATTCTTTTAATTGACGGACAGGAAGTAAACTCGTCAATGACTAGTTCAATTGCTGAATTAAAACTAGAAAATGGTGAGAATTCAATATCAGCAGCAAATGACAGTATGATTGTTAAAGCTGATGGTACACCCTTGTCAATTGATTTAACGTTGAAAAATGAAGCTGGGCAAACTTATAGCATTTCCACGACGATCGAAAAACCAGCAGAACTAGAGATTGCATTGAAAGTTTTCAAGAAAATCAATAAACCCGATCCACCTCTTCCACCTCCACTTGTCAAAAAAGATTTTAAAGAAGGTGATTACGGTATAGATTATGACCGGGACACAAAATATGCTAAAGTTGATTCCAACCAATTTATTCCTGATGGATTTAAAGAGAATGTAACGATTACAGGAAACGTATGGTTTTCTGACGATCATCATAACGTCGTTGATTTGAAACATGATACAGCAGGATTTATTGTTACAAAAAACTTATTTGTCGACCCGCCTGAATTTAACGTCGATAATAAACACCCTATGAAAGTCGGTGGTGACGCTGTATTCAAAGGAAGACTAGAGCTCAAAGAGCAAGCGAAATTTATAGCTACAAATATTCATGCTGGTAGTGATAATAATGGTAGGGGGGTTGTGGTAGGTAATAAAACTCAATTAGAGGCTACAGGAAGTATCGTTGCCGATGGAAGTTTCGAAATAACGAGTCAAGTTACTGGTTTACTTTCTGAAATTGGGGGAAACCTCTTTGCTAACAAACTATTAGCTAGAGAGCATGCACGACTTAATATAGGTGAAAACCTTATAATTGATGGAAATCTTGAAATGTCTGGGTACAAACCACAAATAACCGTAGAAGAAAATGCTATAATCGGTGGTGATCTAATTTTAGGTGGAAACTCAAATTTAACGATTAAAGGAAATGCTATAATCGATGGTGCTCTAATTTTAGGTGGAAACTCAAATTTAAAAATTATAGGGGATTTGACGGTTAAAGGTGAAGTTAGACAAGATGACGATGGAAATAACGGAACTTTACACGTAGGAGGAAAAACCAACTTTTCAAAAGGAGAACCAGATTGGTTAAAGGATTATTAAGAAGTGCAGGTGTAGATCATGAAAATTGGAAAATCTGAAAAAGGCTTTACATTGATAGAAATATTAGCATCGATTTCGTTGATAACGATAATTATCATTGCCGTCTCTACAGCTTTTATTAATTATGCTAATTTCACAAAAATATTAGAGAATAAGCTCACTTCAGTACATGTTGCAGAAAAACTCGTCACTGAAATAAAAAACAATGGCGAGTTAGCCCAATTATTAAATGATACAGAGGAATGGGGTACTGATTGGGCTAAAGTTAATTTAACTAGTGTTCCAGCTTATGAACTTAATAATAGCCAATATAAACCGACTATTAGTATCTGCCAATCTACAGATAAAGAAAAGGAGTTAGGTTTATATCGAGTAAAAATTGACATTGCTGATGCAAGTGGGACCAATCAGGCAAGTTTATTCACATACTTTCATTTAACAGGAAGTGAAACGCAATGAATCGATTAAAAAATGAGAATGGCTCAACTTTAATTATCGTTTTGTTAGTTTTAGTGATATTCACTATTTCCGTTTCTTTGTTATCTTTTCAAATTAACAATATGTCCGCGCAATTTAAAAAAACAGAAGCAGTTATTGAAGCGAAGCATTTGGCAGATATGGGGGAAGAATATTACAAAGCCTATGTCAATAAAAAGGTTCAGGATGCCCCTGATTCAGTCGATTTAACATTTTTAAAGGATCAATTAAAGACTCCATTTATGTCCTCTGAAGAAGGTATGAAGATTGATTCGGAGTCTAATTCCAGCTTTAAAATTAGGCCCTTAGAGATTTCGAAGGTTGAGGGTGTCGATATATTTATTATTGAATATGAAATAATAGGTACTGTTGGAACAGAAGTAGCTGTTAATAATTCTAAAATTGAAATAAAGATAGAGACAGAAATAGTTATCAATTGAGGTTAATCGTGCTCAATTAAGGAGCCCATAAAAAAAGGTTGTGCAATAAATAGCGTCGGTGAGTAAAAATGATAACTCACTAACGCTATTTTATTTGACTGTCTATCGAAATAACTTCATTGACTAGAAAACACGAAACATTGACTGGGAGGTTACGCGGTGATTTCCACTCTAGGCGGACGCTTTCGGGCCTACAGGATGTAGGTCATGCAAGCGTCGTCACAAATGTTTTCGGTGGGACGAGTAACCGCAGTCCCACGACGTGACGGTTTTAGCTTGCCTTCCTTAAACTCAGCTAATTGATAAAAGCTTTCCAAGCTTTTATCACTGGATCTTCGGACACGATTGTTCCCGCTGGAGTCGCCGCCTGCCGTTCCAATCACTTAATTCAACTTCTTCAGTTATAGGTGACACGACAACCTAACCTGGTGCTATTCGTATTTTAACCACATTTACTATGATAAAATGAAGTCATTTGTCCAGAAGTAGTTATAGTATACTGTAATTCACTGTGCACATAGTTTCTGTTTACCAATAATTCGTCATGAACTTGATGATATGAAAATGACATTGCTTTAAGTTCTTTGTGCCGAAGAGAAGGTGGGATAGTGATTTGACGGTTGAATTTTAGATGAGATAAGGCGAGTCGATGAGCGTCAGCTTGATCTATTTTCATCTGTCTAAGTGTAGCTGTTTGGAAACTTGCTTCCAATGGGTCTAAGCAATAATAATCGAAGCCATTGGTTTCAAATAAATGTTCTAACGGTTTAGAATAGACACCTGTGGCTTCGAAAACTAACTCAACTTCATTTCTTTTTAAAAAAGGCAATAGTTCATTGAATGCCGTTGGATTATGAGGAATTTCACCTTCATAAATCAAATCTTGATTTTTATAAAGGACTATATAACTTTTTCCTTTACTTACATCAAATGCCATAATATACATGATTTTACCTCCTTTCGCTTAATCTGAAGTCTTCACTAAGATTTGTCTATCTATTTTCCTAAATTCGATCTTATAGACCAACATACTATAAACAAATTAAACAAAAATAGTGAAGTGGACCTGTTTGACATACGGATTTAAAACCCTTTGGTGTTGTCGGTCTCAAATACTTCACATCTACTATAAAAAAAATAGTAGTGTAATACCACCGTCGTGGATATTACACTACTAATCTTAGTATGTTTGACAAAGAACCTATAAACCCTGCTATATCAATACTTCAATTGCCGATGTAATTATTCCCTTGACATCAATACAACCGTCTCCACATGTTTTGAGATGAGTTTATAGCTGTCAAATTCATTGTTTCAAACCCCATTTTTATTAAGGCTCGTTCTTGGAAACATATCCAAGATTGACTGTCGTTTGCGGGAACAAATCAACCGCTAATAAATATCGGAGTAAGATTCTAAATCACTATCCAATCTTTTAACTCTTTCTATAAACCTAGATAACGCTCCTTTATCAAAGCATTCACATAAAGGAGCATATCAATTCGATTATCATCTCTGCACTACTTAAACATCTATTACTCATAAACACCATAAGCTTTATTTATATTTTGAATAAAAACGATCCCATTTCCTGGCTTATCAATTTCAAGTTTTTCTCGTATTGACGTTACAATGGCCTCAGTAATATCCTCTTTTGATAGGATAATAACTATTTCTTTTTCAGGTTCTATATCCATATTAAATAGTTTACTCGTTTCATTTACCCCCGAGCCTCTTGCATTAATTATTGTGCCACCCTTTGAGCCAGCAGCTTTTGCTGCTTCAATTACTTCCTCAGCTTTACCTCTATTAACAATGATTATAATATTTTGATACATTAGCTTATTAACACCTCTTCCTTCTTCGTTTTCTTCAGACTTATAACACCTAGATCCTACAATTTCACAAGCACTTGTGGTAAAGACAATACCATGATTTGGTTTTTCAAACTTGAATTCTTTGTTTAGTTCAACTAATGCATGGTCTGCAGTATGGTAATCTGTTCCCAATAAGACTATTTCCTTTCTTTCATCGTATAAAGATAAGAAATTTAACAGGGAATTATTTATAGTTCCCTTTCCAAGGAAAATGGTCCCACCAGAAATACCATGTTCTTTTGCCTTCTGTAATATCCTGCTACCCATTCCATAGTTAACAACTACATATATTAATTCAAAAATCGGTATACTGTTATAATTAGTCATCCCTCTTTTCAACTCCTTTTGTTTTTGATTTTATAGCAAACACCAAGCCCAAAGCTTCTAAGGTGATAATTGGTGTCATGGCAACCATCGCAATCATTCCAAAGCCATCAACCATTAGATCCGCCCCCTCAAAAGCATGTGCTGCCCCTTGTATAAATGCCAAAATAAAAGTTGCAGTTATAGGACCAGTAGCCACCCCACCAGCATCAAATGCAATTCCTACAAAGAGCTTTGGTATGAAAAACATCATTGACAGACATATGATGTACCCAGGTAGCAAGTAATGCCATAACTGTATCCCAGGCACTAATACACGTATAACCGATAAAGCCACGGCAAAACCAACTCCAATTGCCAGCGGAATTAGAACTGCTTTTCTCTTTACATAACCGCTTGTTACATCTTCAATCTGTTGAGTTAAAACATAAACAGCCGGTTCTGCTAAAATTGTTACAACCCCAAGAACAAAACCAATGATTATGATATAAGCTTTATTATCCAACAAAGCCAAATTATTACCAATGCTCGTTCCTACATCCATAAAACCTGCATTTACACCTATTAGGAATACAAGCAAACCTGTAAATGCAAATGCAAATCCCGTAAGTAGTTTTCGAAGTTCTTTTTTCTTTAGTTTAAAAGATATTTTCTGCAAAACTAATAATATTACTAGCAATGGTAAGATTGCCATAAAACTTTCTATTAAGTAATCAGGAATTATATCTATAAATGGTCTGATGATTGAATTTGAATCAGAAATTCCTGAATCAAGTGCAGCAGAGAACTCATTTGTTTTTGAAAATATGTCTAAGAGCAATACGGACATTATTGCACCAGTTGACGCGATGGCAACCAATCCGAAACTATCTTTTTCTGATGCCTTGCTATCCTTTTTTAGCTTTGATATACCCACTGATAAGGATAAAATAAATGGTACTGCTAGTATTCCTGTTGTTGATCCAGAAGCATCAAAAGATATCGCCAAGAATTCACGTGAAGCAAAAACTGCGAATCCAAAAATAATTAAATATAAAGCAAACAGCACTTTATATAAAGGAACATTGTAGAATATTCTTAAAAAACCTAATGCTAGCATTATTGCTAACCCTATTGACACAATAATAAGTATACTAATTCCTGATATTTGACCTGATGTCACTAGATTGACTTGATTTGCAAGAACCATTAAACCAGGCTCCGCAATTGATATAAAAAACCCAAGTATTAATCCTGCGATCAAAACAATCCATAGCTTGTTTGATTTAGCAAGTGATGTTCCTGTAAACCCTCCAAGCGGAGTAATACCAATGTCTACTCCTATCAAAAAAATGGTCAGACCCAATACCACAAAAAAAGAACCAATAAGAAATCGAATAATTAATATTGTGTCTATCGGAGAAACAGTAAAATTTAACACTAAAACCAATAATGTAATTGGAAGAACAGAAAATAGCACTTCTTTAAATTTTGAAACAATCACATTCAATGCAGTCATCCTTTCTTTATGCTAATTATGCTTCTATGATGTAAGCATCGCCTCACTTATAAATTTCAATTGTATTTTGTCTCATAATTATTTATGTAAATTTCAAGTTTAAGTTAGCCACTTGATATTAATTAATTCCTTGTGAAATTGTTAGTCGTTTCGCCTAGATAGTGAGGGCTTGATAATGAGCTGAGACATGATAGTCTTTTGACAAGCTGGCCTAGTCCAGCTTTCCAGCATTCAAGTCATGTCGAAGGAGGCTCGTTGTCAAGCCCTCACGGGTTAAGCCGCTTGCCGTTCTGACCTTAGCGCATGAACAAAACAGTCGTGTGGTGTTCTGTAGCCTAGTATTTTTCTTGGATAATCGTTCATCCATTGTTGTATACGTAAGCACTGAACGTCCGCGATTTGGCTGATGGGCTTCCCTTTAGGAATGAACCGTCGAATAAATTTGTGTTGATTCTCACTCGTGCCTCGTTCAAATGAGGCATAGGGGTGACTGAAATAGACATCCAGCGAGTCCTTCAGAGCGTCATGTGAATTCATCCTGTCTATTGAGAGTTAGTGGTAACTTCAATATAACATGAAATTCACATGGCGTTTTTTATGTTAGCTTAAGTGGCTAACTTTATTATAAAATCCTGTAACTATAACATAACTTAATTGACATTTAATTACTCTCTATCTGCTGTTGCAACCAGTCATCTATGTAAGAAAACACTTCCTCGTTATTTAGTTCATTTACCAATTCATGCCGGGCATCTTTAAATAACTTAAGTGTTACATTTTCCAAATCTAATTGAACATATTGCTCATATAATGCTTGAACTGCTTCGCCATACTTACCAACAGGATCCATATCACCAGAAACAATTAAAAGAGGCAAATCCTTTTCAATTTTTTCTAGTCGTTTAGTTTGATATAGCGATTTAAAAGCATGGAAGAGTTCATAGTAAAAGTTTATCGAAGAAACGAAACCAGACAATTCGTCTTTCTCATATTGTTCCACAACTTTAGCATCTCTTGTGAGCCAACTAGATGTCGGTTGCTGCTTTTTAAATTTCTTATTAAATGACCCAAAAGATAATTGATCAATCAATTTGGCTTCTTTTTTATTATCAAATACAGTATTTTGAAAGGTAGCTAATATTCTTCCCATTTTTACATCCAATCCATTTTGTTTGGCTGAACCAGAAAGAATGATCCCATCTATTTTTTCAGAATTTTGAATGATATACTCCTGCCCGATAAATGAACCAAAACTATGAGCAAAAATAAATAAAGGCAGTTGAGGATATTTCTTTTTTATCAACTCAGAAATTAGTTGTTCATCTTTAACAATTTTTTGAAAACCATTCTCACCAATATACCCAAAAACTTCTTCTTCTGTTAAAGAATGACCATGACCGCGATGATCATCCGCATAAACAATATAACCTTTCTTATTCAAAAAACATGCAAAAGTTTCATATCGTGCAGAATGTTCGGCCATTCCATGAATAATTTGAACGATTCCTTTTGGTTTTTCTACTTGATCCCATATACGTAAAAATATCTTTTGGCCATCATGGGAAGAAGTATATATAGTTGTATGTTCCATTTTCCTGCTCCTATCAAATTTAATTTTATTTAGTATAATACAAAACAAATTAATAATTATTGTCAAGTGGCGGTTTATATAATCTTTTTCAATCTCATCATTTTGTTTCTTCACAATCCAGGTAGGTGTGAACACCTCTGCTTTTGATTTGGTTCGTTCTTTTTGCATCTCCTTAGATTTGAGAGCACGCGGTTTAATGATATTTCCCATTCGCCCTGTTCTTTAGGAACCCAGATGATATTCTCTGCTTCGTATTCATCTCGGTCTTCTTCAAATCCTATGTTTCCTGTTTTCTCGGTCATCTTTTTCCTTCAAATGTTTAATAGTTATGATCTTCAAAGACTTCGAATATTTCACCTTCAAAGCCTTCTTGTTCTGGTTCGCTGCTTACCCAATCAGGTAAGACTTCGTAATAGTGTGCCAACGCTTCAATCGTTTTATGGAGAACGGATTCATGCTGGACTTTTTCAAGTAGTTCTACCATAAGCTTATACGTCTCCATATATGGGTTGTTTTCCACCACATCCATTGCAGCCTTAAACCTTGATATGAGTTTTGCTTTTTCAATATCTCGTTCGATGGCATTCATTTCTTCTTTATCGTAAATGGGAACTTCAACAAGTTCATTAATCTCTCCCAAAGAAAACTGCCGCTCATGCTTCTTGATTACAGGCTTCAGATCTCTTTTCAACTTTTCCTTCTGGATTTCCAACTGATCAATTTCTGTAAGCTCACGTCCAAAGTAAGACACATCAATTCCAAAAAGTTCTTCTAAAATCGGTAGATACTTTTTTGGAATGTTCTGTCGCCCTTTCACCCACATGTTTATATTTTGTTTTTTAATACCAAGTTTTTCTGCAAGTTCTATATGTTGAAGGTTATAGAGGTTTAAAACATATTCTAATCCTATCAAGTTCTCACCTCCTGGTGCAGAGCTATAATCCCACCTAATATTTATTGTACTTCGTTTTATTGACTCGGTCAATAAAAAGTATAAATGTTTTCTGACTTTTTGACAGCAATTCTATCAACTCACCATTGTTTTGCCAATCATCTTATCAACTCACCACATCAACAATTATTTCGGCTGATATTTTTTTATTTCATCATTCTTGGATAACTTCCCTCAAAGCAAAAATCCGTGATTATCCTTCCGGCTTAGAACCAGATCTCAAATCACGGAAAGCCTTTATTTACTTATCTTATTACACGCTTACTTATCCACCCTTGACATCAATACTACCGTCTCCACATGTTTTGAGATGAGTGGATAGCTGTCAAAAATTAGGGATATGAACATAATTCTCTTTGAGGGAAAGTAACCATTGTGGGCTTTTGTATTTGGGAAAATATCAACATAGAAAGTATTAATCAATTCCCTCTTCATTTTTGAGAATGCTTATCTCCGGAACTCCTTCTGACTTCGCTTGGCTGGCTCAACGTTCATACTGTTCATGGTTCAGGGAGAACTTACCAACTAAGACTTTTTTTACATTCCCACAAAATGTTCATCTAGTTTTTCATCAGGATAGTCAATAATTCGAGTGATTTTTGAATTAGGAAAAATAGTCACATAATAGTTCATGCTTCTTCACAATTATTTTTCCCAGACCATAGCGATGGCATCATTTATTTTATAGTCGTCTGCTTGTTTTTACTAAACACTTATCTACTTTTAATTTAAACGCTTTAATTCTAAAAATACAAGTTAAGAGAACAAAAAAAAACAACCCGAAGGTTGTCTATCTTGATAATTTACCAATTGTGATATCTTTAACAAATCCCATGGTGTTATAGAGCACCAAGACATCCGTAATGTCATTTTCTGCCATGAAACTTTCAACACTCCCATTGTAATGTCTCAAGTCCAACATGAATGTTTTTTCATAGTGATTAACGATCATCGGAACCATCGCATTCGCAAAGGAATCCTTGATGACAAGTAAGTTTCCTGATCCACCTTGGCTAGGCGTAATTTCAATTTGACCATAGTTACCACCAAAGAACACTCCATATTGATCTTTGGTTTCAAGCTTATCATAATCATAGAGACCAGACATTTCATTAGTCTGATTAATCAAAACATCATAAGTTGTCGCATTTTGGGGGATATATTGCTCAAGTGTATCTGCTTTGAAAGCAAGATTAATCTTGGAGTGAAGTGTTCCTAAAAAAGTCTCACTGAGGGTTTTCACATCAAAGTCTAGTTCATCAAAGCCTAAATCATTAGCCCAATGCTGATAGCCATAATAGGCACCAAGGCTGGTCCAGTGATGATCAGTATGATAATAAATTGTCTCGCTTGCATGAGCTTTCAGCACCGAATCCACTCTAATCATACTATGAGGTAGCGCTTGATCTAAGCGATTGATAACCTCCAGTTGGTCATAGCCGCTCGCAAAGTTAGGAAGTTTATCGGTTAAGATTTGTGAGGCACTAGGAACTAACATTGCTTTGACATGCTCAACACCTAATACTCCTTGTGTTTTAGTCATAAAATCAATGAGTGTTTGAATGTTCTTTTCAGCTAGTTCTTGGTTGACATCACTGTCACGATGACGCTCAATAAGATAGCCCTCTTTGCCTAAGTAGACTGAGTTAATGTCTTGTTTATTAAGAGCAGTTTCAACGATGGTTGACAGTTTTATCCATTGATTACGACCAATAAACTGATCATTAATAAACAGATCAATCTCTTCCATAAATTCACCTTCAATAAACTTGGTCATGTCAAAACCAGGGAACTGAGCTAAGACTTTATTCTCTGATTGTGAGAATAACTTAGTAGGAGTGATTAGATTAATAACGATTAATCCAGCCCACAGTAACATAAACAAAGTAAAGAATATTTTATTGAATGATTTTTTCATGAGCCCTCCTAGAATCTAAAGTACAAGAATGGATTATAGGTACTATCCACTAAATAAGCGACACAGATCATAAAGACACCGATATAGATCAAAGTGGCACCGGTTGATAACCAGATATTCTCATTGGTCTCACTTCGTGTATTCCATTTTTTAAAGTGGGGAGTACTGGCATAGGCTGCCACTATGAAGATAATACTGTAACTAATTAAGTAATACAATGACTCATTATTAACTAATGGGATGTGACTAAACCCAAACATTGCTTGAATGTAGCCAGAGGCCAGCGATAAATCTTCAAAGTAAAAGATGACCCATGAAATCATGACGAGTATCAAGGTATAGAGGTGTCTGATCAAGTGTGGCCACTTATCCATGTGTTTCTTTAAGAAGAACTTCTCGATGACCAAAATTAGAGCAAAGTAGAGACCCCACAACATAAAGTTAAACGAAGCTCCATGCCATAAACCAGTAAGTAACCACACAATAAAGAGATTACGTAAATGTTTAATTACCGATCCACGATTCCCCCCTAATGGAATGTAGACATAATCTCTAAACCAGGAACCCAGGGTAATGTGCCATCTCCGCCAAAACTCAGTGACACTCTCTGAGATGTAGGGATAGTTGAAGTTTTCATCAAAGGATAAACCAAAGATACGAGCCAAACCAATGGCCATATCAGAGTATCCTGAGAAATCAAAGTAAATTTGAAAGGTATAGGCGATAATTCCAACCCATAACAGTAAGACTGAAGAAGCACCGGCTTGACCACTGGATATTTCACTCCAAATTAGTCCCACATTGTTGGCTATCAAGACTTTCTTTCCTAAACCTATAATAAAGCGACGCATTCCCATAGAGAATGAATCAACCGTTAATTGATGATCATCTAAATCATCTTCAACCGTCACATAGCGGACAATTGGTCCAGCAATGATTTGAGGAAAGAGGGTCGTATAAGCTAAATAATTATAATATTTCTCTTCACTCTTAGTGGTTCTTCGATAAACGTCAATCGCATAAGAGATGGATTGAAAAGAGTTAAAGGACACCCCAATTGGCAGGACAATCTTCACCCAAGGAGAAGTTTGTCCAAAAAGACCATAGAGTGAGCCTAAGAAAAAGTTTGTGTATTTAAAATAAAGAAGCACAAAAAGATTGCTGCCTACCGCAATCAATAAATAGAGTTTTCTCTTCTTAGGATTGTCATCGATTGTTTTGTCCATTTTACGACCACAAACATAGTCTATAACCGAAAGACTTAACATGATGGGAATGAAGCGCACTTCACCCCAGGCATAAAACGCAAAACTTGCTATGATCATCACAAGGTTCTTGAACTTTTCGGGTACAAGATAGTACGTAATAATCATAGCGGGTAAGAAATAGAATAAAAATGTGAGGCTGCTAAAGACCATGATTTATCCTTTAACTATTTGAAAACGCTATTAAAGGCGTCGACCCCTTTTTGGATCTCGTCTTTAGCAAATTTAATTTGTACTTCTTCATCAATGACATCATCTGCGGGATAAGCACCTAAAATCATGAACGCCATGATATCACCTTGACGAACGACTTGAGTCGCATTCAAACGTGCAATGTTCATAGGATACGCAAAAGTATCTTCAATCTTTCTATCACGAGCCTCATTTAAAAGTTCTTCCACTTTATCAGCACTACCTTCTTTAGCACGAACAATCAATAAACGGTCCACGTGCATACTCATCATGGATAATTCAGCGATGACTTCATCATATAGATCAGATGTAAGACCAAATTCCATTTCTAAGAACTCAGCCTCAAACTCCATGTTTGGAATATAATCTTCTCCATAAGCCTCTTTAATTGCTGTATGGATATCTTCCAACTTCACATCCTTCGTACTTGGAGCTGAAGTACAACCAGTTAAAACTAATAACGCAACTAATAACGCAACGATAATTTTTTTCATAATTACCTTCCTTTTCTTCTTTGACTATTATAAATCATTTTTATCGGCTTTACATACAACTTAAGAATTATTTATTCCTTAGTTATCGAATGGCGGTCATTATTTCTTCTTTTGTTTTTCCTTTGAGATACTCTTCATAGTAACTTTCCGGACTAATCATCATTTTGGACTGCCTCCTTTATTCGTTAGATATTTTTATTTCGTCTCCATCCGGTAAAATAAATGCCTGCACAAACTTGACACCTAGCACATCAGCAATAGCCTTCAACTCATCCAAGGTTACAGTTTCTCGTTGTAATTTTTTATTGAAATTCTGTGGAGTCTCTCCAATACGTCTAGCAAGTTCGGAAACACTTATATTCATTTGCTCACACAGTTCTTTAATCATTTCTGCCGTAGTCATACAGCACCTCCAAGTTTACGCTAAGAATATTATAAACACAATAGTTATTAAAATATTATTATAATCAGCAAGCAAAAGAAAACCCATGACTCTACTGTAGAGTCATGGGCTATCGGAAATTTATTTTTTATTTCTTGCCCTTATATAAAAACAAGAAGTAATCCTTCAAGAAATGAATTTATCATTATCTACGATTTGCTATCATCTTTCATTATTCTATCAGCTCTACCGAGACTTGAATATAGGATCACTATTGATAACCCTGAAGATAACACCCAATAACTAATATCGTAAATTGCTAATAGTATTGCAGTAATTGCTAATACCATAGCTGAAATTAATCCAATCACTACTTTTTTATCTTTCAAAACTTTATAATTCATTATTTGCTTCACCTCGCTGGATTTGAAGTTGTATTTAGTTATTCGACTTTTCGAACTTTAGCTTACCACTTGGAAAGGTGCTTGGGTGAATAAAACCTGTTCTGCTTGACGCTTGCCTTCACCGTAATCAACCGTTTTGTTTGGATCAATATCATAGGTTAATGGATCAAAGTCCGCCTCTACATATCCGTCTTTATTTCCCGCATAGGTTGCCAATGAAGAGGTAAAGTAATAGTGTTTCAATTGTTGACCAAATTTTTCAATACGGATTCGTGCATCCTCAGCGTTATAACAGATATTATCGAATACTGCATCCCACCTGTTGTGCTTGAACTGCTTGCCAACCAGCATGAGCTGCATCGCTCGCATCTAACACAATATGTTGCACTTGACCCTCAAACGGAACAGGATTGTTACCTCGCGTCGCAACAGTCACGTCATTGCCTTTATCTAATAGTAATTGGACAGTTTTTTTACCAAAAAAATTCGTTCCACCTAACACAAGTATTTTTTTCATTTCCTTCACCTTTTCTGATTTTATTTAATTTATTTTTAGAATAGTCCTAGACTATCCCACTCACTCAAAGTTGTCTACTTTAACATACTAACTGCTATCTATTAAAAACAGCGACACCCTTTTTGGATAAAAGGATGTCGCTGTTTTACTTTTATGCTATTTCCACTCTTCATTTCATATCATCAGATATATATTAAACCTTTTAAATTAGCCATTATTAGAACGTTCATTTCTGTTCTATCCGTCTAATTTGGATACATTTATAATTAATTTTACCCGTTCCAGTCCCAGTTCCAGTAAAAAAATGACTCTTATCCAACATTAACTGAATTTACTTGTCATTGTAAACACCATATTTTTTAAGTATTCTAAAGAGTGTTACAATATATATAATGAGTTAAAGAACGATTGTCTCCACTTCTACTTTTTATTCACCTTATGACTTTCCCAGCTTTTAACCAAATTCATGGCTACCTCTTTTGGATCATCTGCTTGAGATATGACAGAAACTACAAAGAAACCTTCTACTCCAGTTTTTGCAAGTTCCTCTATATCCTCCAGCCCAACCCCTCCTCCTATAACTATAGGAATAGGACTGAGTTTTGCAACCTTAGAAAGGTCTTCAAAGCTTCTAGTAAGAATTTCTCCATCATGACTAAGTCCACAATCTGGTTTGGTCATGGTTTTACGTAATGGCCCTACACCAAAGTAGTCAATCTGGGACACATCTTCTGTCTCAATATATTTAAATAAGTCAGCAGATCTAGCTGTTAATCCTACTATACTGTCTTCCCCCAAATATTCCCGACATACTCCTACTGGAATATCCTCTTGGCCTACATGAATTCCATCTACCTTTGCTCCTTCTTTCCTAGCAGCTAGCACAACATCTAAGCGGTCATTAACAACTAATGCAACTTTATTTGACTTACCTAGACTTTTAATTATATCTGAGGCCTCCACTGTTAAATTAATTAACTCCTTAGCAGAAGCTAGCTTGGAACGAATCTGTATAAATGTAAATCCTGCTTCTACTGCATCTTTTATAATTGAACCTGCTGGTCGCCCTTTAGTATTCTCAGGTCCAACAACAAAATATGATGAAAGATGAAAGTTTTGTCTATTAATCATTTTTTATGCCTCCTCAATATGAAAATAGTTATTTGCAATATCTTCTGGTCTAGCCTTGTACAATTCATCTAAAAAATGAACTTCAAAACTACCTGGCCCATCTGCTTTCTTTTCAGCAAATTGACCAGCTAGGTTATAAATTTGACTTCCAGCTATTGCTGCAATAAATGGAGTGGTCGCTGTTGCATAAACTGCCATTACCCCTCCCAAGGAACAGCCTGCACCTGTAATTTTTTGCATAAAATTAGATCCACCATGGGAATATACTAGAGTATTACCATCAGTTATCAAATCTATTTGTCCTGATACTGCTATAGCTCCACCTGTCCATTTAGCTAGTTCAATAGCAGCTATTTTTGCGTCCTCTACTAGATTGGTAGAATCAACACCTCTTACTTGAGAATCCCTCCTTCCTCCATCTAATTCCCATAGTCCAGCTAGGGCAATAATTTCTGAAGCATTTCCTCTAATAATACTAGGTTTGCAATCCTTAAATTCCTTTAGTAGTTTAGTTCTAAGGGAGCCAATACCTATTGCAACTGGATCTAAAACCCATGGTTTTTTTATATCATATAAAATTCTACCTAGATGGCCTAATGTCTCTTCATATATAGGTAAAAGAGTTCCAACATTTATATACACGGCCCCTCCCGCTTTAGCCAAAACTTCTCCCTCATCTGGCAAATATACCATAGCTGCCGATCCTCCCACTGCCAGCTGGGCATTTGCTACAAAATTAATGGTTACAGAGTTAGTAATAGATCCTGCCATAGGGTTGTTCTTTTTTACAGTCTTTACTGCCTCAATAATTTGTTCTTGAATTTCTTGTTTCTTTAACATTTTTAGATCTCCTTTTTAGGATATATTTACTTCCAACTTTATCTTCTTTCAATAGTTACTTTATAAATTTTATAAGTTTCTTGAAATCTTTAAGATAAATATCTGCAAACTCTATTATCTTTTCTAAATCTTTTTTAGCATAATTATCTTCTATAGCTACTACATTTAAACCCGCCATTTTAGCAGCTTCCATACAATGTAGGGAGTCTTCAAATAAGAAAATTTGATCAGGCTTTATATTTAGCCTTTTAGGTAAAAGTTTAAAAAACTCCCCATTGTCCTTGCTTAAGTTTGTATTTTCACTGGTTTGTACAAATTCAAAATAATCATATATACCATATCTATCTAAAATTGAAAATACTAATTCCTCATCTATTACACTTGCTATTGCAAGTCTTATATTTTTACTCTTTAAGGTTTTTATTACTTCTATAACATAAGGTTTTAGTTTTGCATCATTTTTATAATATGAAAACAATAATTCATCTAACTCCTCTTTTATTTGTAAAGAAGTTTTTCCTATTTTATACTCTTTTTTCATATAAGAAATACCTTCCGCCACTGTAAGAGTTTCCATAGCCTGGTATAAATCATCCCTAGGACTAATTCCCTGAGATATTAAATAATTTTTTCCTAAGTTTCTCCAAAAGTCTATGGAATCTATTAAAGTTCCATCTATATCAAATACTGCAGCTTTCATGTGATTTCCCTTTCTTGTTTAGTATTGAACCAAAGATAGTTACAATGGCTGAAGTAACCACTGGCAATACAAATGCTATTAATAATTTATCAGCTATGAAAAATGGTACTCCTGAGACTACCCCAACTACAGCTGCCACCAATGCAATGTTTTCTGTTAAATTATCATTAAAAAGCCCATAGAACAAGGGAAAAAATACTCCGGCACATACTAAATCTGCAACAAAGAAGAGATAAAGAACACTATATCCCTTTGATGCAATTAAAGTTGCAGGTATTATCAATATAACAGTCATAATTCTTGCATATATTAACAAGGATTCTTTTTTAGCGCTTTTAAATATTTTTTGACCATCTAAAGTAAAGGATGCTACTATTGCATTTAAAAGTGTGTCTACTGTACTCATTACTAAAACTAAAGCTAATATAAAAACAACTATTATTAAGGCACTAGGGAAAAATTCATATACTAGAGAAAACAATGCAACAGATGGGCTTTCTGCAATTCCAAGTCCAGTAGATACAATACCTAATAATCCTGTTAATATCATTATAGGTAGGACTATTAATATACAAGTAATTAAAGATTTTCTAATGGTTTTATCATCCTTACTTGCATATACCCTTTGCCAATAGCCTTGATGAAATAAATTAGATGCGAATACTGCAATACACAAGGTTAAGCCATATTCTATTCCACCCCAGTTTTTAAAATCAAATAGATGGGGTACATTTACAGTAGTTTTTCCCAATATCTCTCCTATTCCTCCACCATAATATCCAACTCCTATTATTACTACTACTAGCAATATGACTACTAATACCATTTGAATCATATCAGTAAACATAGACGCCCTAAGTCCACCATAAGCCGTATATATTAAGGTACCAATTCCAATAAATAATGCGGTATAAATTAAAGGGACTTCGGCTAACTCATAGGCTACTAAACCAATAGCAGTCAGCTCCGCGACTAGGTGGACAAACATATAGAAGATGGATAATAATACTGTTAAGATATGCATTCTTGAACCATATCTTTTCAAAGCAAAATCATTTAATGTACTACCCTCTGGTACATAAGTTCTAATCCTAGGACCTATTACTAAAAATGCAAAATAAAGACTAGCTACTCCTATTCCATAGCCTATAATAGTTGTAATTCCTCCAATTGAACCTGCCTCTGGTGGTGTAAATAAGACAAAAACCCCTAGAAAGGAAGCTAAAAATGTAGCCGATAATATACCTGAGCCTGTACTTCCCCTGGCAGTTAAAAAGTCATCCATAGTCTCTATCTTACCCCTACTATATAAAACACCTATAATAGTAAAACTTACAACTGTTATGGTTAATATAGTCATTATACTGAAATATGAAATCATCTTGTTCGCTCCTAAAACTTTATTTAAAATAATTTTTCTACCCTACTAATACCATTTGTAAAAATGATGAACAGGCCCTACTCCCTTGCCTATGGAAAAGGATTCTTGGATAGCCTTAGTTATATATCCCTTGGCCTCATCAATAGCTTCTGTAATATTAAGGTCCTTACCAAGATTAGCAGCAATTGCAGATGACAAAGTACAACCTGTCCCATGGGTGTTTATAGTGTTTATTCTAGGAGAACTATAGTAAGTATATGTAGATCCATCGTATAATATATCTACAGCCTCTCCCTCTAAATGTCCACCTTTAACTAATACATATTTAGGCCCCATGTCAAAGATTACCTTGGCTGCCTTTTTCATATCTTCTATAGTGCTTACTTTTAATCCTGTAATCACTTCTGCCTCTGGTAAATTGGGAGTAACTACTCTTGCCATAGGTAATAGATGGTCTATTAAAGCCTCTTTAGCTTCTGGTTCTAGTAGATGGTACCCACTTTTTGAAATCATTACAGGGTCAAGAACTAAATTCTTAACTGAATATTTACTTAGTGTATCTGCAATTATCTTTATGGTCTCTGTTTTAGACACCATGGCAATTTTAACCCCATCTACAGGAATATCATCAAAGATAACTTCTATTTGCTTTTGGATAATATCTGGTCTAATATCTTGAACAGCAAAAACACCCTCTGTATTTTGAGCAGTTACAGCTGTAATGATACTCATTCCAAATACTTCATGGGCTGAAAATGTTTTTATATCTGCTTGAATTCCAGCACCTCCACTACTATCTGACCCTGCTATAGTTAATATTTTTTTCATCTAACTCAAACTCCTCCTTTTTTTGGAATGAAAAAAGCACATACCCAGTCATAGGTATGTGCTTATTATGCAAAAATTAAATTTATCCTAATTAAATGCTTAATATTATACACTTTCCTACGCTAGTATTATCTAGATCAGGTATAGGGATCAAAGATGTAATCGTATCTTTCTCTCAGCTGAACTACTCAGCGCTCCCAGTGCTTAATTATTCTTTTGTATTATAAACAGGATAACATAAATATATTTAAAGATGCAAGATAGACAAATATTATAAAATCATTACCATTTCATCAGATAAAGAGTTTATCTCTGAATATAATATATCATGAAAATCCATACTTATCTTTTCATCTGTAAATTTAGGATTTGCTAATACTAAAGCCTTGCCTCTTCTTATAAAATCCTCTATATCCTTATCATTTAATTTTCTATATTTCTCCTTAAGGATATCAATCATATCTTTAAAGTAGGCTGCCATTTCAAATCTTAGGGCTAGGGATGATTCCTTCATCTCTTCTTCTAACTTTTTTAGAACCCTCCGAAAAACCGAAGACCTTGTAACAGCTATATTTAGCCATTCCAAGGTCTAGACCACCTACTCCCACTCTGTTTTAAGGGTATGGCATATAAGCGAAAATGCTGTAATATCAAGGATTTTGGAAACGTATAAAATCGAATAAATTATATTTAAAAAAATAAAAAGTGCAATAAAAGTGCAGTATTTGCACCTAAGCAGACCTGATTAAATTCGAAATGGAATTCTAAACTCAATATTCATTTAAATGATAGACGTTCATAATGAGCGTCTATTTTTTATGCTTTGAAAGGTTGTGATACTAACAAATTTTTAAATGAATAAAGTAAGCCAAAAATATTTTATGTGAGAAAGGAACGATACACTTATGGAATTAAAATATGTCATTCCCAATATGGAAAAAACATTTGGTCAATTAGAATATGCTGGTGAAGGGAATATTGAACAACGTCGAGTCAATGGCAGACCAACTATTCTCTCTCGTAGCTACAATTTATACTCAACGATTCAACAAGCAGATGATATTGTTGTCATTCTTCCCTCCGAAGCTGGCGAGAAACATTTTGAATCCGACGAAAAAGTCAGACTCATCAACCCACGTATTACCGCAGAAGGTTATAAAATTGGCAATAGAGGATTTACCAATTACATTATGCACGCAGACGATATGGTGAAAGCTTAAGAAAGGAAAGGTGAAAAAATATGAGATTAGCAGAAGGTATTGTGATTGAAAAAGACCAGACATTTGGCACATTGAAATTTTCCGCTTTACGTCGTGAGGTTCGTATTCAAAATGAAGATGGTTCGGTTTCCGAAGAAATTAAAGAACGTACCTATGACTTAAAATCAAAAGGACAAGGACGCATGATACAAGTCAGTATCCCCGCTTCTGTTCCTTTGAAAGAATTTGACTACAACGCAGAAGTGGAATTAATCAATCCTGTGGCAGATACCGTAGCGACGGCTACTTTTCGAGGGGCAGACGTTGATTGGTACGTGAAAGCAGACGATCTTGTATTAAAAGGACAGACAAAACCTCATCAGAAATATAAAAAAGAAGCGTCCGAAAGTGAAAAATAGGTGTTGCTTATGACAAACACACCATTGATTTTGAAAGAAATTCCGAAAGATGAAGCCATTTCTTTTATTCGGCAATACCATTATTCAAAGATACTCCCTAGATTGTGTAAATACTTTCTAGGGATTTTTTCAGAAGAAAAATTATTAGGCGTTGTGGAATTAGGCTGGGGTACGCAACCCCTACAAACCATACGCAAACTCTTTCCCGACAGTTCCCTTCAAACCACAGATTATTTAGAAATTGGAAAGATGTGTTTTCTTCCAGAAATGAATCAAACCAATTATTTTGGCAGTCAAGCTCTTTCAGCTCTAATTAAGTGGTTGAAAGAACATACGGACTGTCATTTTTTATATACATTGGCAGATGGAATTGAGGGAAAATGTGGCTATGTCTATCAAGCGTCCAACTTCTTTTACTGCGGGTATTTCAAGACAAGTGTCTATCGTGATAAACAGTCATGGGAAAAGATACACCCTCGAAGTGCTCGCCTTTTATTAGAGGAAAATGCTCGTTTTGAACAGGTAGAGAAAAAGCATTGGCTTTCCCAGGCATTTTGCGAATACAAAGGGATTGAGAAAATCAATGGACGCATGTTTCGCTATCTCTATCCGTTGACAAAAGAAGCGAAAAAACTGTTAGGACACACGCTCTATCGACGTCATTATTATCCGAAAGAAAAAGATTTACGCTTTGAAAAGCGAATCGCTTATCGGAAATATGAAGCCATTTCTCAACCAACTTTTGATAAACAGGCTCGTATCTACAATACACAATTATTTTGATAGATGGAAAGGAGGATTTTTATGCCATTGCTTCATGACAGAGGAAAGCGAATCAAAGCCAACGATAAGGACTTGGTCTATCATTTTGTGCTGATTTCATTGCTGATAGTTTTTCTAGTCGTTCTACTCCCTTTTCATTGGAGAACGTTACAATCGGTGAATTGGCAAACAGTTCAGTTAGATACATTTTTCTATCAACTGCATACGCCATACTTTTGGAGCAGTATTCTCACTGCTTTTTTTGTATGCGGACTCATCAGCTGGCTCTATTATCACTATCGCATAGATTCTATAAAACAGTTAGAGCACCGTCAAAAGTTAGCTCGTATGATTTTAGAAAACCATTGGTATGAAGCCGAAGAAACTCAATCAGAGGGATTCTTTAAAGACTTATCCAGCAAGAAAACCAAACAACGAATCCGCCATTTTCCTAAAATGTATTACCGAATGAAAGATGGACTGATCCATATTCATGTAGAAATCACTTTAGGGAAATATCAAGATCAGCTCTTGCACTTAGAAAACAAACTAGAAACAGGCTTGTATTGTGAATTAGTGGAAAAAACGTTGAAAGATTCTTATGTAGAGTATGTTCTACTTTATGACACCATTGGCAATCGAATTGGCATTGAAGATGTGGTAGCTCAAGATGGACGTGTCAAATTGATGGAATCGGTCTATTGGGAGTTTGATTCTCTCCCTCACATGTTAATTGCTGGGGGCACGGGTAGTGGAAAATCCTATTTTATTCTCACATTGATTGAATCTCTCCTGCATACAAATGCGAAGCTTTATATTCTCGACCCTAAAAATGCTGATTTGGCAGACTTAGGAGCGGTCATAGATAATGTCTATTACCGTAAAGACGATATGCTGGCATGTATTAGTCAATTTTACGACGATATGATTGCCCGTAGTGAAACCATGAAGCAACACCCGAACTACAAAACAGGAGAAAATTATGCGTATCTTGGTCTACCTGCGAACTTCCTGATTTTTGATGAATATGTGGCGATGATGGATATGTTAGGTCGTGATAGTGCACAAGTTATGAATAAACTCAAACAAATTGTTATGCTCGGACGACAAGCAGGCTTCTTTTTAATTCTTGCCTGTCAGCGTCCAGACGCAAAATATTTTAGTGATGGTATTCGAGATAACTTTAACTTCCGTGTGGCTTTGGGTCGTATGTCTGAAATGGGCTTCGGTATGATGTTTGGAAGCGATACACAAAAACAATTTTTCTTAAAACCCATCAAGGGAAGAGGTTATGTGGATACAGGAAAAAGTGTGATTAGTGAGTTTTATACACCCCTTGTACCAAAAAGGTATGATTTCTTAGGAGAAATAGGAAAAGTCATTCAAAAAAAGCAATCTGAGCCTGTACCGCACGAAGTGAAAGGTACAGGTTCAGACTTGCTTTGATTGGTGTGGCGTTAGCCACGCCAATCCTTTAGCCCCCTCTACCTAACAGGGGGGCACAAATACAACTGAAAACAGGCAATTCTCATCAACCAATGTTGATGGTACAAGGAATTGCGGAAAATAGGAAAGATGTAAACTCAAGGGTCATAGTTTACATCTTTTTTAGATTGGAGGTTTGCGAATGGAAAACGAAAAAATTTGGATTAAGGAATTGAAAGAAAAGCGACTGGCTTATGGCGTTTCTCAAAATAAACTGGCGGTTGCTTCTCATATTACCAGACCTTACCTATCGGATATTGAAACAGGCAAGGCAGTCCCTACTCAACAGGTGAAAGAAGATTTACTGAACGCTTTGGAACGCTTCAATCCCGATAACCCATTGGAGATGTTATTCGACTATGTACGGATTCGATTCCCTACCAATGATGTGTCTCAAATTATCGGTGAGGTTTTACGCTTGAATATGGATTATATGCTACACGAAGACTTTGGCTATTATTCTTATCCCGAACACTATCGTTTCGGTGATATTGTTGTCCTAGTCTCTCATGATGTAAGTAAAGGGGTTTTATTAGAACTGAAAGGAAAAGGCTGTCGGCAATTTGAAAACTTTCTATTGGCTCAACATCGGAGCTGGTATGGTTTCTTTCAAGATTGCATGGAACATAAAGGTATTTTCAAACGCTTGGATTTAGCCATCAACGATAAAACAGGGATTTTGAATATTCCAGAATTGGCAAAGAAATGTAAACAGGAAGAATGTATTTCCGTCTTTCGGAGCTTTAAAAATTATCGCAGTGGTGAATTGGTTCACCGTGATGAAAAACCAGACATGGGAAACACCCTTTATATTGGCTCATTAAAAAGCGAAGTCTATTTCTGTATATATGAGAAAGATTATGAGCAATACGTGAAAAATGATATTGCCTTAGAAGACGCAGAAATAAAGAATCGCTTTGAAATTCGTTTGAAAAACGACAGAGCCACTCAAGCCATGAAAGATTTGTTGGAACATCAAAATGCAGAAAAAACAGCGTTTGAGATTATCAATCGTTATATTCGCTTTGCCGATAAGGACGAAACCAAGCGACGGAGTGATTGGCAAACCAATGAACGCTGGGAATGGTTTATCGGCAAAAATCGTGGAGCATTACGCCTAACCATACAGCCAGAACCTTATTCTTTTGAACGAACATTGAACTGGTTACATCATCAAGTCGCCCCTACATTAAAAGTCGCAAGCATTTTAGATATTCTCAACGGTACAACCATTATTTCCACCATGATTCATGAAGCCAAACTGACAGAAAAACATGAGAAATTAATTGAACAACAACATCTAGGCATGGAGGATTTGATTACATGAGCCTCTTAACAGAAGAATTAAAGAAGTTAGGGTTTCAAGCGTATATACAAAATACAGGGAAATATACGTCTCTCATTATTGAGGGAAAACGGCAAGCTGGTGATACCATCTATACCTATGATTTTTACAAAGTGAGCTTTTATAAGAATTATACCAGTCGAATAACTGTTTATGGAGAGCATTTAACTCCTTTTCAATTATTAAAGCGTGTAAAAAGCTATATCTACTATCGAGAAAAATATCTTAAGGAAAGGAGGACAATCACATGAATTTTGGGCAGAATTTGTACAACTGGTTCTTGGATAATGCACAGTCATTGGTATTGTTAGCGATTGTCGTCATTGGACTGTTTTTAGGTTTTAAACGAGAATTTTCAAAACTTATTGGCTTTTTGATTATTGCTTTAATCGCCGTCGGACTTGTGTTCAATGCAGCTGGCGTGAAAGATGTGCTATTAAACTTATTTAATCGGATCATTGGGGCTTAATTTATACCGTTCTTTTGTGGAAGAGAAGTGAATTTCTTATCTTTTGCAAAAGAATGGTGCACCAAACGAAGTGCGGTAGGCATTTGGAGCTTTTACAAAGAAAGGACGTGATGGAAATTGGACATGAAAGTCTATGTGGCAAATTTGGGACGGTACAATGAAGGTGAATTAGTTGGAGCATGGTTTACCCCACCAATTGATGAAGAAGAAATGGCAGAAAAAATCGGTTTAAATGAGAACTACGAAGAATACGCCATACATGACTTTGAGCTTCCTTTTGATGTGGACGAATACACGCCGATTAGTGAAGTCAACCGTCTGTGTGAAGCCATTCAAGCAATCGAAGGTACTCCTATTTATAATGAACTCAAAGAAATTCAAGGTATGTGGTTTAGTAGCTTGGAAGAATTACTGGAAAACAAAGAGGATATTCATTGTTATAGTGATTGTGATTCAATGGAAGATGTCGCCCGTTATTATGTGGAAGAAACAGGACAGCTTGGTGAAGTTCCTTCCAATTTACAAAATTATATTGACTATCAAGCTTTAGGGCGTGATATGGAAATAGAGGGTAATTACCTAGTTACCTCTAATGGGGTATTTGAATATTGTCAGTAAGTTTAAAAATCCGTGTTATAATTAAATTAATAAATAGCACGGAGAGGTATAAATTATGGTAAATGTATTTGAAAATCTTAAACTATTAAAACTAGACATGAAAGATAAAGGCTGGGTGATAGATTCCTTTTACTTTCGTTACAAACAGCAAAATTATATTGTACTTGTTAAGCTATTTGAAAAAGAGGAAAAAGTTCCAGAATATGCTCTGTTAAAACTAGAGTTTTTAAAGGAAAACGATTTTTCAGATATGCTAGCTGTCTATGCTAATTCGGTAAAATTATT
The DNA here is from genome assembly GCF_001975685.1 of Jeotgalibaca sp. PTS2502. Lineage (NCBI taxonomy): Bacteria > Bacillati > Bacillota > Bacilli > Lactobacillales > Carnobacteriaceae > Jeotgalibaca > Jeotgalibaca sp. PTS2502. Next base: position 238,465 of record NZ_CP019433.1, on the reverse strand, counting down.
TACAGACACGAAAACACTAAGAGAATATTTTGGTATCGAATACAGTAGTAACTTGGGAGATGTTTTATTTCAATTTAGCCAAACTCTTGCTCGATTTATTCCGATAGAAGTTAGTGAGAAGAAAAATGAAGACCAAAAAGAAGCCATGTGTTTCTCATTAAGTCAAAGTGATTCAGAAAATCCCAGAAAAAAATATTGTTTTTCAGTTAGAAGAAATCCTTTAAAGGGGAATGGTGAGCTGGGAAAACGAAGTCCTTTTAATGACAATAAAACGAGACTGTATAGACCCAGCTTATATGAACGATTAGGGTCTGATACCAATTTAAGTTTCAGATATTCAATGAATCCAGATGATGAAGAAACTGATGAAGGTATTATTGCAAAATGGACAAAAAATAAAATTGAATAGTTAAATCATTGAAGGGACTGGGAAATAACTAGCCTTAAATAAAAAAAGCGTAATGAAATAATCATAATTCTGATTGTTTCATTGCGATTTTTATTTTTCACTGGATTTTTGTAAAAAGCTTCCGCTTTTCTTCTAGCCTCAAGGGCTAGTTTTGTAAGATTCATGCTCATAAGCATGATCCCGATGTCATTATGAACGGCTTGCTTGCCTCTGACATGAGTTCTGCGCATGCCAAATACACCTTTCATACGACCAAAAACAGTTTCTACGTCGATTTTTCGTTGTGCGTAGATTTCTTTTCCACGATCGCTCTCAAGGCTTTCTTTTACATGCTGCTTGAAGTATTCCCAGTTATAGTTGACCGCTGTCTGGCGCTGGGCACCTTTCGGTGTCTTGGCTAATTGATTGCGCGACTCGTCCTGTTGTTCCACATCAGCCTTGTATACTTTAAATTGTCTTTGAAAACCATTCTTATCATTTCGCGTACTGTAATGCGAGAAACTAAAGCGTACACCGTCTAAATCTGTATAGGCATCCTCGATCTCGTCATAATCCCAGTTATAGCGGTGTTTAGGATTAGAGCGATAGGCTTTAGTGTTTTCTTTATGATACATGCCGTATGGGATGAGCGGAACCTTACCAAAGGTATCCAGAACCGCCTCGTAATTTTCTTCGCTGCCATAACCGGCATCTGCAGCGATATACGTGAATAAATCCAACGTTTGAATGGATTCCAAAAAAGGGATAAACGTGCGTGTATCCGTCGGATTTGAAAAAATATCATAGGCGATGACAAACTGATTGCTCGATGCGACCTGAAGATTATAGCCCGGTTTCAACTCACGGTTCTTCATCGGATCTTCTTTCATGCACATGAACGTTGCGTCCGTATCTGTTTTAGAGAAACTGTTTCGGTCTTCAAATGTGGCGTTTGCTTCTTCATAGCGTTGCTTACGCGGTAAGAAATCTTTTTTACATTTATTCCGGTATTTTTTGAGGATGCGACGACGTCGCTTCTGTTCCGAACCACCTTTAGGAACCACTTTTTCTTCTGTAATCGCAGCTTCGACGGCCACAAGTTCCTTGTCGAGAGAACCGATTATTTCTTTAATACCTTCTGCTGTTTTCAATGTCTCTTCCGATAAAGCGAGGTTTACTTTTGCTTGGACGAGTTCATCATACAATTTCGAAACGTTATCATTGAGTTTTGCTTCATAGCGTTCGATTGCTTTCTTCCAAGTAAAACTATAAATATTTGCATCGGCTTGTATCTTCGTACCGTCGATATATAACGCATCTTCGTGAATCAAGCCGTTGTCACTCAAGAGTGTTGTGAAAAGAATGAAGGCATACTTAATAAGCTTTGATGCATGCTCGCTTGAACGGAAATTGTTGATTGTCTTGTAGCTAACAGAAGTGTCGCCTGTCAACCACTTCATGGGAATCGATTCTTCATTCATGCGTTCCATTTTGCGTCCGGAAAATGTGGTGCGGCTATAGGCAAATAAGCACATCTTCAAAAGCATCGCGGGATGAAAGGCAGGGCGACCTGTATGAGACGTCTCTTCCAGGAGAAATTCCGAAGGAATCGAATCGACGAAACGGCTGATGAGGCGTGCTTCGTGATCACTCGGGATTGTAAAATCCAATTGTAGTGCTAAGGCCGTCTCCATTGTGTTATAATTTTGATACATGGTGAGTCACTCCTTTGGTTTTTGGTCGTACTTAAATTATAAGGTATTTGGCTCACTATGTCTTTTAAAACAATAAAATCCCCAACTCCTTCAATTTAGAAAGAGTTGGGGATTTTCTTTATTCAGGGACTGAGTTTTTTCCCAGTCCCTTTTTTATTTTTAAGGAAAGGACGTGAAGACATGAAAAAAATAAGAAGTTACACCAGTATTTGGTCAATAGAAAAAGTGATTTATGCGATTAATGATTTACAACTCCCTTTCCCAATTACCTTCACGCAAATGACATGGTTTATCGTTTCTTTGTTTGTCGTCATACTTTTTGGCAGTTTACCACCACTTTCTTTGATTGACGGAGCACTACTCAAATACTTAGGGATTCCCGTTGTCCTCACTTGGTTCATGTGCCAAAAGACCTTTGATGGAAAGAAACCCTATGGATTTTTAAAATCTATCATTACCTATGCTCTACGTCCTAAAGTAACCCATGCCGGCAAACAAATACGATTAAAAAAAGAAAAAATGAATGAATCGATTACGATTGTAAGGAGTGAACAACTAGATGGCATACCCGATTAAATATATGGAAGATAATCTCGTATTTAATCATGATGGCGAAGTATTCGCTTATTATGAATTAATTCCCTATAATTACAGTTTTTTAAGTTCCGATGAAAAAATTCAAGTTCATGATAATTTCCGTCAATTGATTGCCCAAAATCGTGATGGCAAGATTCATGCTCTACAACTAGCAACCGAATCAAGTATTCGAGCCACACAGGAACAATCGAAAAAAGAAATCACTGGACGATTAAAAGAGATAGCTTACGAAAAAATAGATGAACAGACCGAAGCGTTAGTTTCTATGATTGGTGACAATCAAGTGGACTATCGCTTTTTTATTGGTTTTAAACTCTTACTCAATGAACAGGAAGTATCCGTAAAAAATGTTGGGAAAGAAATTCAAAAAGCATTTGCGGAATTCTTTCATGGTGTGAATCACAAACTAATGGGTGATTTTGTTTCTATGCCTATGGCGGAAATCGAACGCTTTTCTAAGATGGAACAGTTATTAGAAAGCAAATTATCCAGACGCTTTCATATTCGTAAATTGGGGAAAGATGATTTTGGCTATATTATTGAACATCTTTACGGGCAAACAGGTGTCCCTTTTGATGACTACGACTACCATTTACCAAAACGATACGAAGATAAAAAAGTACTGGTAAAGAAATACGATATTCTCAAACCTACTCGCTGTTTAATCGAAGAAAATCAACGCTATTTACGGATTGAACAGGAAGATACCACCACTTATGTGGCGTATTTTACAATTAACAGTATTGTTGGTGAATTGGATTTCCCTAATAGTGAAATTTTTTATTACCAGCAACAGCAGTTTACTTTCCCCATTGATACCAGTATGAATGTTGAAATTGTCGCCAATAAAAAAGCCTTGTCTACCGTTCGCAATAAAAAGAAAGAACTGAAAGATTTAGATAGCCACGCATGGGAAAGTGATAACGAAACCAGTACCAATGTGGTGGACGCTTTAGAATCTGTCGATGAATTAGAAACCAACTTAGACCAAACCAAAGAATCTATGTACAAACTAAGCTATGTGGTACGGGTATCGGCAAAGAATTTAGATGAGCTGAAACAACGTTGTGATGAAGTGAAAGATTTTTATGATGATCTGTCTATCAAATTAGTACGACCTTTTGGTGATATGCTAGGCTTGCATAATGAATTTATTCCCTCAAGCAAGCGATATATCAATGACTATATTCAATATGTCACGTCGGATTTTTTGGCTGGTCTTGGTTTTGGTGCTACACAAATGCTTGGTGAAAATTCTGGTATTTACGTCGGTTACAATCTCGATACAGGCAGAAATATTTATCTCCAACCTAGCCTTGCAAGTCAAGGAATTAAAGGCTCTGTAACAAATGCATTAGCGTCCGCTTTTATTGGTTCCTTAGGTGGCGGAAAATCATTCTCTAACAATATGCTGGTCTATTATTCAGTACTCTTTGGCGGACAGGCAATCATTGTTGACCCAAAAGCTGAACGTGGTAAATGGAAAGAAACCTTACCTGATATTGCCCATGAAATCAATATTGTTAATCTCACGAGTGAGAACGACAATAAAGGGTTACTTGACCCTTATGTGATTTTAAAACTCCCGAAAGATTCAGAAAGCCTAGCCATTGATATTCTCACGTTCTTAACAGGTATTTCCAGCCGAGATAGTGAGAAGTTCCCTGTTCTGCGTAAAGCTATTCGGAGTGTCACTCAAAGTGAACAACGAGGGTTGTTATTGGTGATTGATGAATTGCGAAAAGAAGATACGCCCATCAGCAATAGTATTGCTGACCATATCGAAAGCTTTGTCGATTATGATTTTGCCCATTTGTTATTCAGTGATGGCAATGTCACCCAATCCATTAGCTTGGAAAAGCAGCTCAATATTATTCAAGTGGCTGATTTGGTCTTACCCGATTCCGATAGCTATTTTGAAGAGTACACTACCATGGAATTATTAAGTGTGGCAATGCTGATTGTCATTAGTACCTTTGCTTTAGATTTTATCCACTCTGACCGCTCCATTTTTAAAATTGTTGACCTTGACGAGGCTTGGAGTTTTTTACAAGTAGCACAAGGAAAAGCTCTATCTATGCGATTAGTTCGAGCAGGACGTGCCATGAATGCTGGGGTCTACTTTGTCACTCAAAACGCCGACGATTTACTAGATGAAAAGATGAAGAATAATATTGGCTTGAAATTCGCCTTTCGTTCGACTGACCTAGTGGAAATCAAAAAGACCTTAGAATTTTTTGGCGTGGACAAGGAAGATGAAAACAATCAGAAACGCTTACGTGAATTAGAAAATGGACAATGTTTAGTTTCAGACATCTACGGACGTGTAGGGGTTATGCAGTTTCACCCGATTTTTGAAGAGTTGCTTCATGCCTTTGATACCAGACCGCCTGTGCGAAATGAGGTGGAAGAATGACACAAAAACAAAAGAAATTTCTTCATTATAGTTGGATAACGCTCCTTTGTGTGGGCGTTATTTTACTTTTATTAGGCACGCTGGGCAATGCCGTACAAGCGACAGGTTTAGTTGATGAAACCATTGATACAAGCAATGAGTATTCCAAGTATGGGTTGAATCATTATCAGCTTGATTTTTATGTAGACAATAGCTGGGGCTGGCTTCCATGGAATTGGAGTGATGGCATAGGGCAATCGGTGATGTATGGACTATATGCCATTACTAATTTTATTTGGACAATTTCTCTTTATCTATCAAACGCCACGGGTTATTTGGTGAAAGAAGCCTATGCCTTAGATTTTATTAGTCAAACTTCCCAATCGATTGGGGAAAACATGCAGACGATTGCAGGCATTACACCAAATGGCTTTTCCAGTTCAGGGTTTTATGTCGGTTTCCTCCTTCTTTTTATTCTCATTGTTGGAATCTATGTTGCCTATACAGGGTTGGTTAAGCGAGAAACGACAAAAGCGATACGAGCTGTTTTAAACTTTGTTGTGGTGTTTATTCTATCGGCTTCCTTTATTGCGTATGCACCCGATTATATTGGGAAAATCAATGATTTTTCCAAAGATGTCAGTACCGCCAGTCTGGATATTGGGACAAAAATTGTTCTTCCGAATACCGATAGTCAAGGGAAAGACAGTGTGGACATGACACGTGACAGCCTATTCTCTGTTCAAGTCAAGCAACCATGGCTATTGCTTCAATATGGCTCCACTGATGTAGAAGCGTTAGGGGAAGACCGTGTGGAAAGTTTATTGTCTACCAGTCCAGACACGAACAATGGTGAAGATAGAGAAAATGTAGTGATTGAAGAAATTGAAGACCATGACAATACCAATTTAACCCTACCGAAGACGATTTCCAGATTAGGAACGGTCTTCTTTTTGTTTGTATTCAATATTGGTATCTCGATTTTTGTTTTCCTTCTAACAGGAATCATGATTTTTTCGCAAGTGCTATTTATTATTTTCGCTATGTTTTTGCCGATCAGTTTCCTATTAAGTATGTTGCCGAGTTTTGATGGCATAGGCAGGCGTGCCATTACCAAGTTATTTAATGTGATTATGACAAGGGCTGGTATTACCTTGATTATTACCGTTGCCTTTAGTATTTCCACTATGCTTTATTCGCTGTCATCAAGTTCTCCCTTCTTCATGATTATGTTTTTACAAATTGTGACCTTTGCAGGGATTTACTTTAAACTGGGCGATTTAATGAGCCTGTTCTCTTTACAAAGCAACGATTCTCAAAACATGGGCAGACAAGTCTTCCGCAGACCTCGTCAAATGATGAATCGGCAAACCAGAAGATTTCAACGCAGTATGAGTAAGATTTTCCGTGGAAAAGCAGGCTCAACGAAGCAAAAAACAATGACAACAAAGCAGAATCAAACCAATAAAGCTAACCATACTCGTCAAAATGAACGGACTACACCAAAGAAAGAAACAGCACTTTCCAATGAGAAAAAGCAACAAGGCGGTATCGGGCAACGATTAGGTGAAAAGACTGCCCATGTATTAGACACGAAAAATCGTCTAGTCGATAAAGGAAAGCAGGCAAAACAACAGATACAGGCGACACCAACCCATGTCAAATATGCCCTTCATCAAGGAAAAGAGAATGTCACTCATCATGTAACAGACTTTAAACAATCGATGGTAGATACCAAAGTTCAACGTAAACAACAGCGTATGAATCAGCAGGAGCAAAAACGAAAGAACATTGCTCAAAAGCGTTTGGAACTGGATAAAGCAAAAGAAAAAAGACGAAAAGAAAAGCCATCACCTCCTGTTCAGAAAAACCAACAGCATGTTCGCAAGCGTCAGCAAATTGTCACGCCCGTTGTATCACAAAATATTGACCGCCAAACCCATCAGCGACCATTGAAAAAAGAGCAAAAGCAAAAGACGCCACCGAAGCAATTCAATCAGAGGAAGCTAAATAAAAGAACGGATAAGCGAGGTCAACAAACATGAAGCTAAAAATAACAGTGATTTGTAGTGTGGTCTTCTTTCTGTTCTTTTTTCTCTTATTGTTCCTAGTCATTTTCTTTGCAGATGATACGGAAAGTGATGGAAACGACAAGGATTCTTCTATTCCACAAGGCGGTGTGACCGTTTCACCAGAAGTATTGGCACACCGTCCGTTGGTTGAAAAATATGGTAAGGAATATGGAATGGAAGACTATGTTTCTTATATCTTAGCCATTATGCAAGTGGAATCAGGCGGTACAGCAGAAGATGTTATGCAAAGTTCCGAATCTTTGGGTTTACCGCCCAACAGTTTGAGTACCGAAGAATCCATCAAACAAGGGGTTAAATATTTTAGTGAATTAATAGCGAGTGCAGAAAAACAAGGAGTGGATATAGATTCTGTTATCCAATCTTACAATTATGGCGGTGGCTTTTTAAATTATATGGGGAATCATGGGAAAAAATATACCTATGAATTAGCCGAACAGTTTTCTAAAGAGAAGTCGGGTGGTCAAAAAGCAGACTATCCCAATCCCATAGCCATACCTGTGAATGGTGGTTGGCGATATAACTATGGAAATCAGTTTTATGTTCAGTTGGTTTCGCAATACCTAACCGCTACTTCCCCAACAGAATTTGATGATGAAACCGTTCAAGTGATTATGGACGAAGCCTTGAAATACGAAGGCTTTCCATATGTCTTTGGAGGGGCTTCACCTACTACCTCTTTTGATTGTAGTGGCTTAACACAATGGGTGTATGACAAAGCAGGCATTACTCTCCCACGTGTCGCTCAAGATCAGTATGACGCTACCCAAGAAATTTCTATGGAAGAAGCCCAAGCAGGCGACCTTATCTTCTTTCACTCGACCTATAATGCAGGTACGTATGTGACCCATGTTGGCATTTATGTGGGGGATAATAAAATGTTCCATGCAGGTGACCCAATTAGTTATACAGACCTTAATAACAACTATTGGCAAGAACATCTTATTGGGGCTAGACGGGTTATTCATGACTAAGAAAGGAATGAATCAAATGATTATTAAAATCGAACGAAAAGAAAAAACAAAGAAACCAAAGAAATCTAAAAAAACGAGCAAACAAAAAAAGATTCCTATGATTAAAGTTGGCACGCATAAGAAATTAACCTTTGTTTTATGGGTTTTATTGATTGGTAGTGTCGGGTTTGGAATCTGTAAAAATTTTACTGCCATTGACACTCATACTGTCCATGAAACAGAAATCATTGAACAGCAGATTGTCGATACCAACCAAGTAGAAAGTTTTGTGAAATCCTTTGCGAAAGACTACTTTTCGTGGCAACAATCCCAAGAAGCCATTGATAAACGAAATGAAAAATTGACCCAGTATTTGACGGAAGAATTGCAGGTATTAAATGAAGAAATGATTCGTAAGGATATTCCTACCAGTTCTAGTGTGAATGATATACAGGTGTGGCAGGTTTCTCAAGTGAATGAGAACAACTTTGAGGTACTGTTTTCTATTGAACAAGTCATTACCGAAGACAAAGACAAGGAAACAATCTCTTCTAGTTTTCATGTGGTTGTCCATGTAGATGAATTAGATAATATGGTTATTGTCAAAAATCCGACAATGAGTAAGAAACCTCAAAAGTCGGACTACCAACCTAAGCAGCTAGAAAGTGATCAGACAGTAGATACAGAAACAACGGACGAAATCAATAGTTTTTTAGAAACGTTCTTCCAGCTCTATCCTACTGCCACAGAAAAAGAATTAACTTACTATGTAAGTGATTATGCGTTACCTATGATTAACAAGGAATATATTTTCGAGGAATTGGTGGATCCTATCTATACCAAAAAGGATAACCAAGTAATCGTGAATGTGGCTGTGAAATATTTAGATCAAGAAACAAAGGCAACCCAAATCTCGCAATTTGAGTTGATATTAGAAAAACAAGATAATTGGAAGATTGTAAAATAACAAATATTGGTACATGATTACAGATACTTTGTAATCATGTACTCTTTTTGATAAAAAATTGGAGATTCCTTTACAAATATGCTCTTACGTGCTATTATTTAAGTGACTATTTAAAAGGAGTTAATAAATATGCGGCAAGGTATTCTTAAATAAACTGTCAATTTGATAGCGGGAACAAATAATTAGATGTCCTTTTTTAGGAGGGCTTAGTTTTTTGTACCCAGTTTAAGAATACCTTTATCATGTGATTCTAAAGTATCCAGAGAATATCTGTATGCTTTGTATACCTATGGTTATGCATAAAAATCCCAGTGATAAAAGTATTTATCACTGGGATTTTTATGCCCTTTTGGGTTTTTGAATGGAGGAAAATCACATGAAAATTATTAATATTGGAGTTTTAGCTCATGTTGATGCAGGAAAAACTACCTTAACAGAAAGCTTATTATATAACAGTGGAGCGATTACAGAATTAGGAAGCGTGGACAAAGGTACAACGAGGACGGATAATACGCTTTTAGAACGTCAGAGAGGAATTACAATTCAGACAGGAATAACCTCTTTTCAGTGGGAAAATACGAAGGTGAACATCATAGACACGCCAGGACATATGGATTTCTTAGCAGAAGTATATCGTTCATTATCAGTTTTAGATGGGGCAATTCTACTGATTTCTGCAAAAGATGGCGTACAAGCACAAACTCGTATATTATTTCATGCACTTAGGAAAATGGGGATTCCCACAATCTTTTTTATCAATAAGATTGACCAAAATGGAATTGATTTATCAACGGTTTATCAGGATATTAAAGAGAAACTTTCTGCCGAAATTGTAATCAAACAGAAGGTAGAACTGTATCCTAATATGTGTGTGACGAACTTTACCGAATCTGAACAATGGGATACGGTAATAGAGGGAAACGATGACCTTTTAGAGAAATATATGTCCGGTAAATCATTAGAAGCATTGGAACTCGAACAAGAGGAAAGCATAAGATTTCAGAATTGTTCTCTGTTCCCTCTTTATCATGGAAGTGCAAAAAGTAATATAGGGATTGATAACCTTATAGAAGTTATTACTAATAAATTTTATTCATCAACACATCGAGGTCCGTCTGAACTTTGCGGAAATGTTTTCAAAATTGAATATACAAAAAAAAGACAACGTCTTGCATATATACGCCTTTATAGTGGAGTACTACATTTACGAGATTCGGTTAGAGTATCAGAAAAAGAAAAAATAAAAGTTACAGAAATGTATACTTCAATAAATGGTGAATTATGTAAGATTGATAGAGCTTATTCTGGAGAAATTGTTATTTTGCAAAATGAGTTTTTGAAGTTAAATAGTGTTCTTGGAGATACAAAACTATTGCCACAGAGAAAAAAGATTGAAAATCCGCACCCTCTACTACAAACAACTGTTGAACCGAGTAAACCTGAACAGAGAGAAATGTTGCTTGATGCCCTTTTGGAAATCTCAGATAGTGATCCGCTTCTACGATATTACGTGGATTCTACGACACATGAAATTATACTTTCTTTCTTAGGGAAAGTACAAATGGAAGTGATTAGTGCACTGTTGCAAGAAAAGTATCATGTGGAGATAGAACTAAAAGAGCCTACAGTCATTTATATGGAGAGACCGTTAAAAAATGCAGAATATACCATTCACATCGAAGTGCCGCCAAATCCTTTCTGGGCTTCCATTGGTTTATCTGTATCACCGCTTCCGTTGGGAAGTGGAATGCAGTATGAGAGCTCGGTTTCTCTTGGATACTTAAATCAATCATTTCAAAATGCAGTTATGGAAGGGATACGCTATGGTTGCGAACAAGGATTATATGGTTGGAATGTGACGGATTGTAAAATCTGTTTTAAGTACGGTTTATACTATAGCCCTGTTAGTACTCCAGCAGATTTTCGGATGCTTACTCCTATTGTACTGGAGCAAGCCTTTAGAAAAGCTGGAACAGAATTGTTAGAGCCATATCTTAGTTTTAAAGTTTATGCACCACAGGAATATCTTTCACGGGCATATAACGATGCTCCCAAATATTGTGCAAATATCGTAAATACTCAACTGAAAAATAATGAGGTCATTATTATTGGAGAAATTCCTGCTCGATGTATTCAAGATTATCGCAATGATTTAACTTTTTTTACAAATGGGCTTAGTGTTTGTTTAGCAGAGCTAAAAGGATATCAGGTTACCACTGGCGAACCTGTTTGCCAGACCCGTCGTCTAAATAGTCGGATAGATAAAGTAAGATATATGTTCAATAAAATAACTTAGTGCGTTTTATGTTGTTATATAAATATGGTTTCTTATTAAATAAGATGAAATATTCTTTAATATAGATTTGAATTAAAGTGGAAAGGAGGAGATTGTTATTATAAACTACAAGTGGATATTGTGTCCTATTTGTGGAAATAAAACAAGACTACGAATACGAGTGGATACTATACTTAAAAATTTCCCTTTATACTGCCCCAAATGTAAGAACGAAACTTTAATTAATGTTCAAAAAATGAATATAATAACAATCAAAGAGCCAGACGCCAAGACGCAGAGCCGATAATTTGAGAAATGAAACTCTCATCTTATCGGCTCTTTTTGTTTATCTGAATTTTACTGACTAGCCTTCAATATTTCTTGCTTCATTGATACCTTTTGCTAGTGCTTCCATTAAGGATAGTTCTTTGTCTGTAAAGCTATCCATGTATTTTTCTATCTGTAGCCTTCGAGTGCTTTTTATCAAATTATCTGTAGGTAAGAAAAATTCATCAATAGACACATGGAGTAATGATACAAGATCATAAAGCACCTGTGTACTTGGGTGTTGCCCTTTATTTTCTATATTTGTTAAATAACGTGGGTCAATTTCAATGATTGTTCCTACTTGTTCACGGGTGAGACCACGTTTTATTCGAGCCTCTTTAATCGCTAGACCAACGGCTCTAAAATCGTATTTATCTTCTTTTTTACGCATAATAAACCACCTCTATACATTTTACTGTTCCTATCCAAGTGGAAACAGGTATAGAAAAACGTGTTATGTAGTTTGTGAGTTCTTTTAAGAGCGCTATTATGCTTATGAATGTGATAAATCCAATCTCAAATAGAAAGGTCGCTGATTTTATTTACCCATACAACTATATAAAATTTAGTTATGCTGCTAAAAAGTAGATAAAATTGGCGACTGAATGGAGGTCACAGTCGCCATGAAAAAGATACGTCACTATCTAATTCTCTTAATTAGGTTCTTATCAAAAAAACTTACCCACCTACACTAGATAAATATGACCATCAATGTGGTTTTACAAATCGTATAGACAGAACAATTGAAGCACATGAACAGAGAAAACAATCTGTTTATGTGTTTTTTTGGCTACTTCGTGAATATCTTTTAAGATTTTTCTTCACTTATGCAACAAATCCCCCTTTCGTGTCGGGACTTAGTATGAAGGGAGATAAAGAAGTACATGCCACTCCCTTTCACGACAGAAAGGGGGTGAAAAACATGAAACCATCTTCTTTTCAAGAAACCATAGAAAATCAGTTTGACTATATCTGCAAACAAGCCATTGAAGATGAACGGAAAGATTATTTCAAACATCTAAGCAGACTGTCCAAAAAAGAAGTTTCATTTTCTGAAATAGATAACTACCTTGTCACCTCTTTTTCTACGGTTGATACGTATGTCACTGATTTTCAACTATTCACATTGTATGGATTAAGAATCAATGTTGAAAGTGATTTGTTAAGCGAAGCCTTACGCCACCTTCCAGAGAACAAGCGGAACATCATTTTACTTCATTATTTTATGGATATGAGTGATGTGGAAATTGCAGAATTACTAAATGTAAATCGTTCAACAGTTTATCGTCATCGAATAAGTGGACTAGCCATGATTAAAGAATTCATGAAGGAGTGTAAAGAATGAAAACAGCCTATCCAAGGGTTCCCTTCCCCCTCATTGTAAAGGCGACAGATGGCGACGTGGAAGCAATTAATCAGATTGTTAAACATTATCGAGGGTATACCTCAAAACGTTCTTTGCGTCGCATGACAGACGAATATGGCAATTCTCATATGGTTATTGATGAAACCCTACGTGGCAGAATGGAAACAAAACTCATCACCAAGATTTTAGCGTTCGAAATTAAATAATCTCATTTTTTCGTGGAAGCGTGTTGAACCGTTCCACGCTTCCCGATTTGGGAGGTTTGTTATTCCATCAAAGCCTACTGTATGTTCAGTATGTTTTGATAGGCTAACAAGCCAAACGTTCTTTGACAATTGAATAAAGCCAATCGAATACGTTTCGATAAGAAAAGAGCCAACGAACTAACACGCCATGATCTATGAAGATAGCGAGCGATTCATGTTAAAACTTCGTAAACAATCTTTAGCAGGATTGTTGCCATGACTTTCTTATCGTGATAATGATACTCCCGTATAGCCACAGTCCGAGCGTTAGTAGCGTCGCAGACAATGGGTACGGCTACATGAAAATCATGCAGGGGTGAAATGCCCGTGAGCTTTGCTAGAGCTGTTCGATTGCTGGGATATTCTTCTCTTGTCAATGTATTATCATAAAAATATTTGATATAATTATAGGTGGTAAATTGTAAAATGAAATGCATAAGGAAATAAACGAAAAAATCATGTAGATACGATATACTTATAAGCGACCAAACCAAAAGTATAAGGGGTATCTACATGACTAATAATAATTGTATCATAGAAAACCGCACCTTCACACACCTTACTGATATTCAACGGGGAAAGCTGGAACAGATGGCTAAAATCGGTACCTATAAACAAGCGGAGATGGCGCGTGAATTAGGAGTCAGCCAATCGACTGTTTCTCGTGAGTTGAAACGCGGCAGAACGCGCCAACTTGACTATCAACACAATTATTACGAGCAGTATATTGCCGCCTCAGGCGCTCGGGTTTACAAAGAAAATCGTGAGAACTCGCATGCGCGGAATCATCATAAATATTCTGCAGCTTTCCTTGCTGCCTTACCTGAAAATCTAGCACCCATGAAGGGGTTACGGATTCATAGTGTGGATACTTTTGTACACTCTTACAGAAAATCGCACCCTGACGAACACGTACCATGCACGAAAACAGTTTACGCCTTGATCAATGCTGCCGTACTCCCAATCCGTAATATCGATTTACCTATGAAGACCCGGATGCGGCCACGCAAGAAAAACGTTTCGGAACCGAAAGGTCATAACGCTAAGCACTTAGGTCGCAGTATCGAAGAACGCGATCCAGAAATACTCTCTAGAGAAGATTTTGGGCATTGGGAAGTCGATTTAGTATTAGGCAAGAAAATAAAAAATGAGCCTGTCATCATCACTATGGTTGAACGGAAAACCCGCTACTGTCTAACGAAGAAAGTTTGGGGAAAAGGTGCCATAGTGGTTCAAAAAGGTGTTCTTGATTTGATGAGAAAACAGGGACTGGAACAGTTTAAGACCCTAACAACTGATAACGGATCTGAGTTTTCAAGTCTGTCGCTTATCGAAGGCATTACTGAAGATGTTCAGGTTTTCTTTACTCATGCGTATGCTTCTTGGGAGAAAGGAACGAACGAGAGGCACAACCGCATGCTCCGAGAATTTATCCCAAAGGGAGTCACTCTGCGTCCATTGTCTTATGCACATTTACTGGCAGTAACTAATACGATCAACGACAGACCGAGAAAAATAATGGGCTATGCAACACCTGCAGAACGCCTGCAGGAAGAGTTAGCTAAGTTACAAGCAGCTTAAGGTATTTTGTTGGTTTTATAGGATAAGAGAACAGCTTAGCTGAGTCAAGAGCCGCTTCGCTCCTTCTCTTGACTCAGCCAACCTATTCTCTTGGGTCAGAACCACCAACAACTCACCTGAAAAATGGTAAGGGACGAAATACACACTGCCAACAAAGGCTTCAAACCATTGGTAATACTGGATTATTGAGTAATTCGCTGTCTATAAAGGTTTTTAAAATTTTTTATGCATTTGATATTGCAATTAAGCTATAATTATAGGTGAATATTGGAGTTTTCCTAGCCTATAATGGGAAAGGAGTAATAATGATAACGGTCACAAAAAAAGATTTAGTTGAGCTAGGATATGGAACTTCTTTTTCAGCAGACATCATAAAAAAAGCAAAAGAATTGATGATTACAAAAGGGCATACCTACTATCAATCTCGAAAGTTAGATAGAGTCCCTCGTGAAGCTGTTGAAGAAATTCTAGGAATTCGGTTTTCAAATGAAAACAGGTCTGAGTAGTTTTTGCACAGTAAGGAGTAAAAACTATGGTTAAAGACCCAATAAAAAAAGCAAAGAATGGAACCTATTATTTTCGTGCAAATCTAGGTTATGATTCTAAAGGAAAAAAAATTCAAAAATATCGTAGTGGATTCACTACTAAAAAAGAAGCAAGAGAAGAATATTCAAAACTACTACTGATGAAACCAGAAGAATTAAGTGAGAATAAGGATAAAATGACGTTTAATCATTATATCTTTGAAATTTTTCTTCCATGGTATAAGACACAGGTAAAGCTCAGAACATATGAAAATCGCTTACCAACTATTAAGAAACATTTCTCTTATTTTGATAAAATGGCTGTTTCCGATATTGAGCCTATTGATGTGCAAAATTGGCAACTAAAATTATCAAAGAAATGTAAGTCTTCTTATGTGAGAGCTGTTCAAGGACTATTTTCAGTTGCTATGGATCGAGCAATTGTCCTTGGGATAACCACCACAAATCCATCTAAGATTATTGGCAATGTGAAAAAGCAAAAGTCTAAAATTGAATTTTGGACAAAAGAAGAATTTGAAAAAGTAATCTCTCTAATTTATAAAGAAGATTACTATCAACACTTTTTATTTATCTCTCTGTGGTTTTTATTTATGACTGGAATGCGAATTGGTGAAGCTACTGCCATTCAATGGGAAGATATTGATTTTGACTCTGGAGTACTAACCATCAACAAAACACTTTATTACAAGAATCAATCGGATTATAGATTTGTTGAACCAAAAACAAAGGCGAGTGTTCGTCATATTGTATTAGATGAATGTACTCTAAATTATCTATCCGAATGGAAGAAAGCACAACAAAATCTAATTCAGACAGACTTTGTAATGAGCTATAACGGTATTCCTACCCAAAAACATACGCTAGCACATGCTATTGAACGCTATGCTAAGCTGGCTAGTATTCATCGAATCAGAATTCATGGTTTACGGCATTCGCATGCTTCCTTGTTAATCAGTATGGGAGAAAACCCACTCATCATTAAAGACCGTTTAGGACATGAAGATATTGAGACGACTTTAGGAACGTATGGACATCTTTATCCTAACAGTAATTTTGAGGTAGCTAACAAATTAAATGGAGCCATTTCCTTTAAAGAAGCAAAACAAAATTATGATACTTCACCAAAGAATCAATTTACTGTAGACTACTTGCGAAACAAAGAAATGAAAAAAGTGCAATAAAAGTGCAGTAAAAAAATAAGAAGAGCCAGAAACCCTTGATAAACAAGGATTTCTGGCTCTCCTACAACTACTCCCACTCGATAGTCGCTGGTGGCTTGCTCGTAATGTCATACACGATACGGTTAACGTGTGCAACTTCATTAACGATTCGTTTTGAAATAGTTTCAAGGACTTCGTAAGGAATACGTGCCCACTCTGATGTCATACCATCGATAGATGTTACGGCACGGATACCAACTGTATAATCATAAGTCCGTCCGTCTCCCATAACACCAACACTTCTAATGCCTGGTAAAACGGTAAAGTATTGCCATACATCACGTTCTAAACCAGCGTTTGCAATTTCTTCACGAAGAATTGCGTCTGACTCACGAACGATTTCAAGTTTTTCTTCTGTAATTTCACCTAGTACGCGGATACCTAGTCCTGGTCCTGGGAATGGTTGGCGCCAAACAATGCTATCAGGCATACCTAATTCTGTTCCTAATTCACGAACTTCATCTTTGAATAAGGTATTCAATGGTTCGATTAATTTAAATTGCATGTCTTCTGGTAGTCCACCAACGTTGTGGTGAGATTTGATTGTTTGAGCAGTTTCTGTTCCACTTTCAATAACGTCTGTATAAAGTGTTCCTTGTGCTAAGAATTCAATCCCGTTCAATTTAGTTGCTTCGTCATCGAATACGTAGATAAATTCGTTACCAATAATTTTGCGTTTTTGTTCTGGATCGCTAACGCCAGCTAGTTTAGACAAGAAGCGTTCTTTAGCATCAACTAAAATAATATTTAAGCCAAATTTACCAGATAGGCTTTCCATTACTTGATCTGCTTCGCCTTTACGTAGTAACCCATGGTCAACAAAAATACAGGTCAATTGGTCACCGATTGCTTTTTGAAGTAACACACCAACTACTGATGAGTCAACGCCCCCTGAAAGGCCTAGTAAGACTTTTTTGTCCCCTACTGTTTCACGAATTTTTTCAATTTCAACGTCAATGAAGTTTGCGATTGACCAGTCAGCTTTACAGCCACAGATGTCGAAGGCAAAGCTGCGTAACATATCATTACCATGTTCAGAAGCACGTACTTCTGGATGGAATTGAACACCGTATAGGTTTTTTTCTTCGTTTGCAAATGCGGCAACTGGGCATTGTGCGTTTGTTGCTGTTACTTTAAAGCCTACTGGAACATCTTTAATTAGGTCACCATGGCTCATTAATACCGTTTCAGAGCGGTCTAATCCTTTGAAAATACCACTTTCCACATCTAAAATTTCAATTGCTGATTGGCCATACTCGCGTTGCCCAGCAGCTTCTACTGTTCCTCCGAATTGTGCAGTCATTAATTGCATGCCGTAGCAAACGCCTAAGACGGGAATCCCTAAATCATAAATGGCTGGATCCACTGTAAATGAACCTTCTTCATACACGCTATTTGGTCCACCTGAAAATACAATTCCTTTTACGTGATCCATTTTCTTAATATCTTCTGCTGTTGTGCGGTGTGATAGTAATTCTGAGAACACACCGAATTCACGAATTCGACGAGTCAATAATTGGTTATATTGACTCCCAAAATCCAAAACGATAATTTTTTCCATTGATGATAAATCTGTAGTCATTTGAAATGGTCCCTCCATGCTTCTTTTTTAAATGTTATTACCATAATTAATATTTTTTGATCTGAAGATAGTCGATAAAGTGATTATCAGATTTATGAATAATCAGATCAGCACGCGTCATTGTCGGTGCAATATATTCTTCGAGGTTTTTTAAGTTGACAGACCGCCAAACTGCCTTAGCCATGTTAATCGCATCTTGCCGATCTCCTATGGCATAGTTGTAGTAGTAGTTATCGGGATGGTCTTTAGCCCGATCCATCAGCATTTCGAATCGTTCTAAATACCACTTTTCGACATTCTCAATATCCGCATCCACGTAAATTGAAAAATCGAAAAAGTCACTCACATAGATTTGCTGGTTGGATGGTAATTGTAACACATTAATCCCTTCAACTATCAGTATATCAGGACGATCGACAACATCAAACTCATTCGGCACAATATCATAAATATGATGCGAATAAACAGGTGACTTCACATGGCGCTTACCAGTTTTCACATCTAATAGGAATTCAATCAGACGCTCCATATCATAGCTTTCAGGGAATCCTTTTCTGCCAAGGATGCCATTTTCGATTAAATGAGCATTTGGATATAAAAAGCCATCGGTTGTCATCATTGCGATATTTTTATCTGGATAGAATTTTTGCAATAAGTTTTGGAGAACACGCGCTGTTGTACTTTTCCCAACTGCCACACTTCCGGTTATCCCTATCATCAGTGGTGCTGGTTCATAAGGGTAACCTAAAAAATTACTTTTCATTTTCCTTAGTTTTCGATAATTTTTTTGATAAAGGTCTATCATCTCAACGAGAGGGACATAAATATCCCGAACATCTTCCACAGAAAGCTTATCGTTTAAGGATGTCAGACTTTCTATTTTTTGTTCAGATATTAGTGGAATGGACTCTTCGTGGAAGGTTTTCCATTTGCTCCTATCGATTTGATAGTAGTTACTAGTCGTATACATGCTAACGTCCTTTCATTTCATGAACATTTTCAGCTATTGTAACACATTTATTTTGCTTTTTACTACAGAAAGTTACGATTTAAATGATGATTATTCGTTTAACAGTTAATTAGTTACTATTAGGCAATTAAGTTTTTATAAATTAATCCTTGTTTAATTTACTTTATTGACATCCTCCGATAAAATTAAGGAGAATAAGAGTTTACGACCACTTTTAAAACAGTTCAAAATGCTGTTTTAATCTGATGATTTAAGGTATGATAAATGAGTTTGATTTGACGATTTTATCCACTCTGTTTGATGATGATATCGTAGCAAAGGAAGATGTATATAATGACGACAAATATAGGAAAAGCTCACGGAAAAATTATCCTGATGGGAGAGCATGCGGTTGTATATGGCGAACCCTCCATTGCCCTCCCCTTTCCCGCTGTTGAAATGATAGCAAGTGTTTCAGCCTATGAAGGTCCAGTGCGACTAGACTGTTCGTATTACCACGGCATCGCCGATGATATGCCGGAAGTTTTACAAAGTCTTAAAAAAGCCATTGAACTGGCTCTTGAGTCCTTGGGGCAACCTTATGAGAACTTAGCTATTAACATTGAAAGTGCCATTCCACCTGAAAGAGGGATGGGATCAAGTGCTGCTGTTGCTGTTGCTGTCACACGAGCCATTTATAATTATTTTAATGCTGATTTAGATCATGGTCGCTTGATGCACATGGTTAATATTTCTGAAAAAATTGCTCATGGTAATCCAAGTGGGTTAGATGCCATCACAACCAGTAGTTTGTCGCCCGTTTACTATCGTAAAGGCGCCGACATTATTCCTTTTTCACTAAAAATGGATGCTTATCTTGTTGTAGGTGATACTGGTGTAACTGGTCAAACCAAAGAGGCGGTGCAAAGTATTGCCGATCTTATTGAAAAAGAAGCTCAGCCGATTAGTCGAGAGAAAATTGCATTGTTGGGTAAACTAGCTAACCATGCTAAGGGGTTCCTCGAACGAAATGAAGCTAAAGAGCTAGGCGAAGCCATGAATCAAGCCCATCTTTTATTAGCTGAACTCGGTGTTTCCAATAAAGAGTTGGATAATCTGGTTTCAGCAGCGAGGGCAGCTGGTGCTCTGGGCGCAAAGCTGACTGGTGGTGGCCGTGGTGGCTGTATGATTGCTTTAGCTAACAATCAAAGTGAGGCTGAAAAAATCCGTCTTGCTCTATTAAATGCTGGTGCGGTAACAACTTGGATGACATCATTAAATCAGGAGGAAGGTCTATGACACAAGCAGCTGTAAGGGCTCATACAAATATTGCATTAATTAAATATTGGGGGAAAAGAGACGAAGCGCTCTTCTTGCCGACTAACAGTAGTTTGTCGTTAACGCTCGAAAAGCTTTATACTGATACATTGGTTCGCTTTGATGACAGCTTAAGCCAAGACCATTTTATTTTGAATGGTCAGCCCCAAGCCGAGAAAGAAACACAAAAAATTAGCCGTTTCTTAGATCGTTTTAGAAAAGTAGCTGGTATAACAACCTTTGCTCATGTTGAGAGTATTAATCATGTTCCAACAGCAGCTGGTCTAGCCTCTTCTGCTTCTGCTTTTGCTGCACTAGCGGGTGCTGCTAATATTGCTAGTGGATTAAACTTAGATTTAAAGACATTATCAACCTATGCAAGGCAAGGTAGTGGTAGTGCAACGAGAAGTATTTACGGTGGTTTTGTTGAATGGAACAAAGGAACCTCTTCTGACGATTCATGTGCGATTCCTGTTGATGATGCAGATTGGGATATTGGGATGCTAGTTGTGGCCGTTAACCGTTCTGAGAAGAAGATTTCTAGTCGGGTTGGCATGAAACAAACCATTGAAACCTCTCCTTATTATCCGTCTTGGGTTGAAACAGCTGAAACAGATATTCAAGCCATTAAAGAAGCCATTAAAGAACGCAACTTTGAACGAATGGGTGAAATTGCCGAACATAGTGCGATGAAAATGCATGCCTCTATGTTAGCAGCACAACCCCCTATTATTTACTTCGAACCAGCTAGTATGAAAGCTATCCAAATCGCTCACCAACTGCGTGACCAAGGCATTCCGTGTTATGTTACAATGGATGCTGGACCAAATGTGAAGGTGCTCTGCCGCCTCTCACAAGCTGAACAAATAAAAAATGCTTTTAAAGAACATTTTTCTGAAGAACAATTAATGATTACAGGACCAGGCCAAGGTATTCGTCAACTAACAAATGAAGAATGTCGCGCCAATAACTGGTCATTGAACTAGAGAGGAAGAGAACATTGGTACAAGCGAGTGCACCAGGAAAACTATTTATTGCAGGTGAATATGCCGTTGTGACAAGCGCACACCCAGCCATCTTAGTTGCCGTGAATCAATTCATCACAGTTACTGTCGAACAGGCAGAAGAAGAAGGAACCATCCACTCCGCTCTAAATGGCGGATTACCAATTCCTTGGACAAGACTGGATGGCAAACTTTATATTGATGAACGTGAAAATCCCTTCTTCTATATTACTCAAGCAGTCAAATATACGGAACAATACATTTTAGAAGCTGGAAAAGAGCTTCACTTTTTCCACTTATCAGTTGAAAGTGAACTTGATAATGCTAAAGGAAAAAAATACGGCTTAGGCTCTAGCGGAGCTGTGACCGTTGCGACTATTAAAGCTTTGCTAAAATTTTATGATTTAGAGGTAACTGCTGAACTAGTCTATAAACTCGCTTCACTAGCTCACCTGTCTGTTAATTCGAATGGCTCATTTGGTGATATTGCAGCCAGCAGCTATACGGGTTGGATTGCCTATGCTTGTTTTGACCGTAAGTGGGTTCTAGAACAAGAACAACACCTATCTATTACAGAATTAGTCCAAAGTGACTGGCCTGACATGATGGTGAAGCAATTACAAGTGCCTGAGAAATTGAAATTGTTAATAGGCTGGACCGGTTCACCTGCTTCAACAGCTCATTTAGTTGATAAGGTCAATTTAAAACGTAGCAAACTAGAAGACTTTTTCCCTATTTTCCTAAGAAAGAGTAAGACTTGTGTAAGTGCTCTGATTGATGCCTTTGAAACAGGTGACGTGGATGCTATTAAGATTGGGATTAAGCGAAATCGTGAGTTGTTACAACGTCTCGCTTCTAAAACAGGTGTTAAAATTGAAACAGAATTGCTAGCGAAACTGATTGAAATTGCCGAAACATTTGAAGGTGCTGGAAAATCATCTGGTGCTGGTGGTGGCGACTGCGGAATCGTTCTAGTAGAAGAAGATAAAAATATTTCATTATTACTTTCTGATTGGCGTAATTCTGGTATTCAGCCACTGCCATTAGAAGTCTTTTATGAACAAAAGAATTAAAGGAGCCCGTTATTATGACTATTGATTCAATTCGTAAAGATGAGCACGTTGAATTAGCTGAAAAACAATATCAAGCAGCTAGTCAATCTGACTTTCAAAAAATTCGTTTTATTCATCACTCATTGCCACAAATGGCAACAACTGATGTCTCTCTGGCATCACATTTACTCGGTTATGATATGCCCCTTCCCTTTTATATTAATGGGATGACAGGTGGCAGTGATAAGACCAAAGTAATTAACCAGCAACTAGCTGAAGTGGCTAAAGCAAGCGGTCTTGTGATGGCATCAGGTTCAGTTAGTGCGGCGATTAAACATCCAGAACTCTCTGATAGTTTTAAAGTGATCCGTGAGGTTAACCCAGATGGGATTGTGCTTGCTAACTTAGGCGCTCACCATACGGTTGAAAATGCGAAGCGTGCCGTTGATATTTTACAGGCTAACGGTATGCAAATTCATATTAATGCACCTCAAGAACTAGTTATGCCAGAAGGCGATCGTGATTTTTCAATTTGGTTAAGTCAAATCGAAGCCATCGTTAAAGGTGTTGGCGTTCCGGTTATGGTTAAGGAAGTCGGTTTTGGAATGAGCCGTGAAACCATTAAGCAACTAACTGATGTTGGTGTGGAGTGGATTGATGTATCCGGTCGTGGCGGAACAAACTTTGCTGCTATTGAGAATGCACGCCGTAGCACCTTCTCTTATGATGATCTAGAAAATTGGGGACAATCAACTGTCGTATCTCTATTAGAAGCAGCTGATCTTAAAAATGATGCTCACATTTTAGCATCTGGTGGGATTAAAACGCCTTATGACATGGTTAAAGCCTTGAGTTTAGGCGCAGAAGCAGTTGGTCTATCAGGTCAATTCCTTCATATGGTTTTAGAAAATGGTCCTGAAAAAACAGTGGCAACCATCGAAAGCTGGAAAGAAAAAATCACTGCCATTATGACACTGTTGGGAGCCAAATCTGTCGCTGATTTGCAAAAAACTGATTTAATATTCCACCGTGACTTAATTGACTGGTGCGATATGCGTTGTATTGACTATAAGGCATACGGAAAACGATCATAAAAAACTTGGCCGCTTCAGCGTCCAAGTTTTTTTGTAGACTAGGGGATTATAAGTTCAGCCATCACTATCTAGCTGCCTAGTCGACATGTTTCTTCGTTTTTAGGTCGAGTGGGCCATTATTTTGTACTCACTCGACATGATGAACTTATTTATTGCATCCATACCATGATACTAATGGCTACTACTCCGGCCAGTATCGAATAAATCATATTCTTTGTTTTGTAAGCTACTAAAATGGTCATCAATGATGGTAGTAATTTTGGATTTGTTAAAACATTCAGCTCAACCGCGTCTTCATAGAAAAATACATCGGTTGCAATCAAAGCTGCGAAAATTGATATCGGGATATAGCCCATCCATTTTCTGAACCACATCGGTAAATTAGCATTTCGCAATAAATAAATCGGTAAAAACCGAGGGATATAAGTCGCCACTGCAGCGAAAATAATTAATAAGAGCAAACTACGATTCATGAACAACTTCCTCCTTACGTGCCTTTAAGTTAGCTAGTCCTAAGCCAACTAAAGAAGCAATAATAGAGGCAATTAAAATAGCAATCCCATTTTTTAAAACGACTTTCAGGATAACAGCGCTCACCATAGAAAAAATTGTTGTCCAAAATAATACCCAGTTTTCAATTTGAGAAACCAGTAAGTAAATGAACATAGCTGTCAGCATATAGTTCATCACAACGGTTGAAATAGAAACACTACTACCGAGTAAAGCACCAATCGTTGTACTACTTGCCCAAGTCACATATGTGGCTGCACCAGCCGTCATTGCTTTGTTCGCTGTCCACGACGGGTCGATTTTAAATTTCATCATGTTTACTGCATAAGATTCGTCAGTTATCGACTGAGCGAATGCCAGATTGAAGAGATTGGATTTGTTTTTTAGGTGAGCAGCTATCGTAGAGCTCATTAACAGGTGTCTTAAGTTGATGAAAAAGACCATTAGGACAATTTCAATAAATCCAACACCACTGATGGTCATAGATGCAATCATAAATTGAGATGCCCCACCATAGACCAGTAAACTCATCAATAATACTGCTATACTATTAAAGCCTGCTTGTTGAAGTAAAACACCACAAGCAAGTCCAATTGGAAAATAACTAATGCAGACGGGTATCATCGCTTTAAAACCGTTACGCCATTCTTCTTTTTTCACGTTAAACCTCCTTATGTTGGTGATAAGTAATTGTATTCTATCATAGTTTTTTAACATTCAATCGTTTAGAATGATCTTTTTATAATGAAACCTTTTTCTTAACTTAAACTTTCTATCTACTAGAAAATAGATTAGAATAAATAGAAAGAAGGGAGCATCGCTGATGTATGATTTAAATTATGTTGAAGTAACCATTCGTTTAATCATTGCTATTATGATTGGAGCAGCCATTGGTATGGAACGCGAGAAAAACCACCAATCTGCTGGACTACGAACGAATATTGTCGTTTGCGTTTCTGCTTGTTTGCTAACCATTATCCAAAAAGAAACCTCTTATATGGTCATTCGAATGAGCATTGAGAATCCTGATTTACAATCCGTTTTGTCAACTGACTTTACACGATTGACTGCTCAAATTGTTAGTGGTATTGGTTTTCTTGGCGCCGGTGCTATTTTAACAACGCGCTCGGACACCATTTCAGGTTTGACGACGGCAGCGACGATTTGGGGCGTTGCAGGTCTAGGTATTGCAGTTGGTATGGGCTTATACTATTTAGCGATTGTTACCTGCCTTATTATATTAATTGTCTTATATGTTTTAAAACGCATTGTAAAAATTGGAGAACTATTCCAACTTGATATAAAGGTTACTGACCGATCTGCCATTGAAAAATTCAATCAGTTTTTCAAAGACCATAACTTAAAAACAACCGATGAAGATTTAAAAATGCTTAAGACAACAGACGGCGTTATTTTCCATCTCAATTATAAAATTTATATCCCCTATACTGTTAATCATAATGATATGATTGAATCCTTTTTAAAACTGAGTGACAGCATTATCGAAATTTCATTTCAAGACTAAAACGATTGCACGTTTGAGTGATCGTTTTTTGTTTGGGCTCAAATGGTCGTTACAACCATTAAAAATTCGCTGTATCTTACAGTTTAAAGTGAAAATGTAAGATACAGCTCAGCTATTCGGTCTTGTAAGTTACATTAGAAGGTAAAAATGTAAGATACAGCTCATTTATGAGTGTTGTATCTTACACTCTATAACAAAAAAAGCCGGAACGATTAAACTGTAGAGGCCCCCAAAAGTTAGACCAAAAATCTAACTTTTGGGGGTTTATTTTTATGGCAAAATATTCACTAGAATTTAAATTGGAAATTGTAAAACATTATCTGGGGAACTATGGTGGCTACCTAGCGGTAGCAAAGAAATATAATATACAAGAATCTATTGTAAGAAGATGGGTTAATAGCTATCAACAATTTGGAATCGAAGGACTGAAACGTAGTAAGAATCAAACTCATTACTCTGTTGATTTTAAGCTTAGTGCTGTAAAATTATATGAAACAACAGAGATGAGTTATCGAGAAGTAGCCAATTCATTAGGGATGAATAACCCTAGTTTAATTTGTAATTGGCGCACTACTATCCTCAAGAAAGGCGTCGATGGCTTATCAGAACAGAGAGGTAGGCCACCGAAAATGGGTAGACGGAAGAAAGCTGATAAGAAAGTATTTCAGGATCCAAAGAATATAACTAGAGAAGATGTAAACGTTGAGCGTCTGAGACAACTTGAAAACGAAAATCGTGATTTGAGAATCGAGAATGAATTTTTAAAGGAATTAGGGAGATTGCAGGAAGCAGAGAAACAGCAACAAAGAAACAAATAGTTCAAGCAATCTACAATCTCCATAATATTAATAAATTCAAATTAGTTGATATTTTGAGAGTAACTGGCTTTCCAAAGGCAACTTATCACTATATTAGGAAGCAATCTAAACGCCCAGACAAGGATAAAGTTTACAAAGATGCTTTACTAAAACTAAGAGAGAAAAATAAAGATTATGGGTATAAAAGACTGACTCCCGAGTTAAAAAAATTAGGTTATCACATAAATCGGAAGAAAGTATTACGCTTAATGCGTGAATTAGGCATTCTTGTAACTGCCTTCTCACACAAAAGCAGAAAGTATAAGTCTTATAAGGGGACTGTAGGGAAAGTAGCATCAAATCGTTTAAAACGACGTTTTAACACATCAGTTCCACATCAAAAAATTACGACTGATACAACTGAATTCAAATACTATTATATGGACCAGTTAGGCAACACTCAGACAGGCAGACTTTATTTAGATCCTTATATGGATTTATTCAATAGCGAAATCATCAGTTTTCAAATAACAAAACGGCCAAACGGTGAAAGTATGATGGAAGCTTTGAAGGCAGCTATAGAACGTACAAATGATTGCATATTCAGAAGAACGTTTCATTCAGACCAAGGCTGGGCTTATCAAATGAAACGGTATTCAAAAACTTTAAAAGATAATGATATCTTCCAAAGTATGTCTAGAAAAGGGAATTGTTATGACAATTCACCAATGGAAAATTTCTTTAGTATACTCAAACAAGAAATGTATTATGGTCAAACTTATCATAGTTTTGAAGAATTGGCTGAATCAATTACCACCTATATTAACTATTATAATGAAGAACGAATTAAAGAGAAACTAGGATGGCTAAGCCCCGTCCAGTATCGCAGCCAATATACTAATTCCATTGTCTTTTCATAGTTTCACATAAAGTTTCAATCTATCAAGAGTCGCTCCGCTACTACTCTTGATAGATTGAAATTTATGAGAAGTATTGTCGACAACAGGAATTAAGCCAAATTGCATGTATTAAAAAAGAGCTGACCAATCGGTCAACTCTCATAAAATTTAGTCTAACTTTTTGGGTCCACTATAAACGTTCCGACTTTTCCGACTAATTATTCTGTGATTGTTTCATGAATCAATGTTGGTTCAACTGATGTTGATGAAAATTTGTAGGCTTGATGAACTAGCGATTCTGCTTCTGAGAAGTCTTTATCGTTAGCATATAGTGTCACTAGAAGATCACCTTTAGCAACTTTTTCGCCTACTTTTTTATGCAGCATTAAGCCTGCTGACAAATCAATTTCAGATTCCTTAGTTGCGCGGCCAGCACCTAGTGACATAGCTGCAACACCAATCGCATCGGCATTAATTTCAGCGACGTAACCACTTTCTTCGGCGTAAACCTCTTTTTTATCTTTCGCCTGCGGCATCAAGCTGTAGTCGTTAACGACTTCTGCGTTACCATGCTGAGCAGCAATAAATTCCTTAAACTTCTCAAGTGCTTCGCCATTATGAAGTTTTTCTTTTAGCAACGCTCGTGCCTCTTCCAAGCTATTCGCTTTTTCACCCAAATAAACCATTTGAGCACCTAATTCTAAACATAGCTCCTCCAAATCAGCAGGGCCTTGGCCTTTTAATGTTTCAATAGCCTCTTCGATTTCAAGGGTGTTTCCTACAGCATAGCCTAATGGTTGGCTCATATCTGAAATAATTGCCATCGTATTACGACCTGCTAGGTTTCCAATTGCTACCATTGCATGGGCTAATTCTTCAGCATCTTCAATGGTTTTCATAAAGGCACCTGCCCCAACTTTAACGTCGAGAACAATGGCATCAGCACCAGCTGCAATTTTCTTACTCATGATTGATCCTGCGATTAATGGTAATGAATTAACCGTTCCTGTTACATCACGCAAGGCATACAGTTTTTTATCAGCTGGACACAGATCGCCAGATTGACCAATAACAGCCACTTTATTTTTATTAACAAGTTCGATAAAATTTTCTTCAGAAATTTCAATTTTAAATCCTGGAATAGATTCTAATTTATCAAGCGTTCCACCAGTATGACCTAAACCACGTCCACTCATTTTAGCAACTGGTACGCCTAAACTTGCGACTAACGGCGCTAAGACAAGGGTTGTTGTATCGCCAACACCACCGGTTGAGTGTTTATCAACTTTAATGCCATTGATTTCTGATAAGTCAATTTGGTCACCTGATTCAGCGATTGCCATTGTGAATTCCACACGCTCGCGGTCCGTCATATCTTGAAAATAAACAGCCATTGCGAATGCACTCATTTGATAATCGGGAACAGAACCATCTGTATAACCTTCAATTAAAAAGCGAATTTCTTCCTTTGTTAGTTCTTTTCCTTCTTGCTTTTTAATAATTAAATCAACCATTCTCATATCTGCTATTCCTCCTATCGATTTGCTTCTTTAACGGTGACACCATCTACCGAACCAATTAAAACTGTATTTACACAATCAATAAAGAGGCCGTGTTCGACAACACCTGTCATACCGTCTAATTCGATCGCTAAGGTAGCAGGATTTTCAATTTGTCCAAGGTGAAGATCAATAATATAGTTTTCTTCATCCGTTAAATAAAGGCTGCCATCATCATGTTTACGAAATGTTGGCTTGTAACCTTTCGTTTCAAAACGATTGAATACTTGTTGTGAGCCGTATTTTACAACTTCAATGGGAAGTGGGAATTGACCTAATTTTTCAACCATTTTACTGTCATCCACAATCCAAATCACTTTTTTAGAGTGGTTGGCAACAATTTTTTCATACAGATGAGCGGCACCGCCACCTTTAATTCCTTGGAAATCATCACTGATTTCATCTGCGCCATCAACGGTTACATCAATTGATGCTACTTCATCAACGCTCTTCAATGGAATACCCAAACCTTCAGCCTGTTCTTTTGTTCGAATGGAAGTTGTTACAGCTACAATATCAAGTCCTTCTTCCTTCATTCGTCTACCAATTTCTTCAACAAAATAGTAAGCTGTTGAGCCTGTTCCCAAACCAACAATCATACCGCTTTCTATATAGTCTGCTGCTTTAATACCAACTGCTTTTTTGAGTTCCATATGCCACCTATTCCTCCATGATTATTATTGATTTTATTATAGCATAGCCATCATTCTTTTTAGAGTTAAACAACATGAGAGATTGATGAGTTTATCCATGATAATAGATTCATTAAATCCACTTTTTTTTCTGCTATAATGACTGTGTCTTATGCAGAAAGAGGTGACCTCATGGCGGATACATTTCGCAGTATTTTTGATATTATCGGACCAATCATGGTAGGTCCTTCAAGCTCACACACAGCCGGAGCATTGACGCTCGGTAAAGCAGCGTCTCAATTATTTCAATTACGAGCTAAAAAAGTAACCATACACTACTATGAATCCTTTGCTGAAACACACTTAGGACATGGGACGGATTTTGCAATATTAGGTGGGATTCTCGGTCTATCAACAGAAGATCCTATGCTCCCGCACTCATTAAAGATGGCAGAGTCGCAATACATTGATGTCCAGTTTATTGAAGAGAAAGGACCTTCTCCAGTTGGTCATCCTAATACAGCGACCATGATTTTAGAACGAGAAGACAGACGAATTTCAGCTACGGGTTGTTCCATAGGTGGTGGCTCAATCCAATTGAATGAAGTGGAGCTTGATCAGATTAACATGACCATTGATGGCTATTTGCCCTTATATTTTATTAAACAAAATAATCTCCATAATGATTTGTATACAATGGATGACTGGTACGCCTTCTTCGACCATTATAATTACACGCTATCAGACATTCGTATTTTTCAAGAAAATGAGGTTGAATGGGTTGTTCTGTATATGGAGACCGCTCCATCAAGTCAGATGATGACAAACATTAACGACCTTGTTTTTGTAGAGGAAGCCATTTTAATAAGTTAGGAGAACAAGCATGTATCAATCTATTGAAGCCTTAGTCGCAGATGCACAACTCAAACAGCTGCCTATTTCTGAATTAATGGTTCAACAAGAGATGGCTACATCGCATCGCTCTCGAGAAGAAATTTGGGAGCAAATGCGCCGTAACTATCGTGTCATGAAAGATGCAGTTGAAAAAGGACTAACAGGAGACGGTGTGTTTTCACCAACTGGTCTAACTGGTGGCGAGGCAGTGAAACTCCAACGTTACCGCCAAAAAGGCAAGACACTTTCTGGCAATGACCTGCTCTTAGCCGTTGAAAATGCCATTGCGACAAACGAAGTGAATGCCTCTCTAGGTATCATTTGCGCCACCCCAACAGCTGGTTCATCAGGTACTCTACCCGGTGTCATGTTTGGAATAAAAGATAAGCTAGAATTAAGCGAAGATCAAATGGTACAGATGTTATTTTGTGCGAGTGGATTCGGGATGGTAGTTGCTAACCAAGCGATGATTTCAGGGGCTGCTGGCGGTTGCCAAGCAGAAGTTGGGAGTGCCTCAGGAATGGCTGCAGCTGCTGCTGTAGAAATTGCTGGTGGTAGCCCGAACGAAGCTTCGGAAGCCTTTGCGATGGCTATTAGCAACTTACTCGGTCTTGTTTGCGATCCCGTTGCTGGTCTTGTAGAAATTCCTTGTGTGAAACGCAATGCTATCGGTGCTGCTAACGCTTTATTATGTGCTGATATGGGACTGGCTGGTTTAACCAATAAAATCCCTGCGGATGATGTTATTGATGCCATGAGACGAGTTGGCAAAAGCCTTCCACCATCATTAAGAGAAACTGGTCTAGGTGGATTAGCTGCTACTCGAGAAGGTATGAAACTGAAAATGCAGATTTTTGGAACTGAAATTAAGATTTAAGTGTTTTTGAAAATAATTAGCGACATTGTTATTAATCGTTTTATTTATGTGATAGGATAATTTTCGCATTAAATTATTGCGTATAATGGATCATGGATTAGACTAGGACACAGTTCACTTCAACCGATCGCGAGACAAATTTTGTTTGCCATCCATACAAAAGCAGACGCAGTTGAAAAAGCATAATAAAAATAGGAGCCGGAATTTTTCCGGGCTCCTATTTTTTTCACACTCATTTTTTTAATTTCTAAACATTTTCACTTCTAGGAACAAGTCATTGTAAATACCTAATAACTCAGCGCCTAAGTTTTCGTAAACTTCCATATGAGCGACATCTTCATCTGAGGGATAAAAGTTTTCGTCTTCAACAACTTCTGGATCCATTAATGACAAAGCTGCCTCGTTTGGTGTTGAATAGCCAACATAGTCAGCATTAACTGCAGCATTTTCTGGATCGAGCATAAAGTTGATGAAGGCATATGCACCTTCAATGTTACGTGCTGTTTTTGGAATAACAATGTTATCAAACCACAAGTTTGTTCCTTCTTCTGGAATCACATAATGAAGGTTTTCATTTTCCCATAGCATTTCACTTGCCTCACCAGAAAAGGTTACCGCAATTGCTGCTTCTTCTTGAATCATATACATTTTGATTTCGTCAGCTACAATCGCCTTCACATTAGGTGTCAATTCTTTTAAGTATTCAGCAATACTTTCTAAAATTTCAGGGTCCTTCTCGTTCAACGAATAGCCCTGATTTTGTAAACCTAGACCCATGATTTCACGGGCGCCATCAATGAGCATTAATTTATGACGGTATTCTTCATTCCATAAATCGTTCCACGATTCAGGTGCTTGATCAATAAATTTGTCATTATAAACAATGCCTAATGTCCCCCAGAAATAAGGAATAGAGTAACGGTTCCCCTCATCAAAACTTAAATCTAAGAAACGGTCACCAATGTTCTCTAGCCCATCGATTTTAGCGTGATCAAGTTCCAACAACATGTCTTCTTCAATCATCTTATCAATCATATACTCAGATGGTACCGCAATATCATACGATGTTCCACCTTGGTTAATCTTCGTATACATGGCCTCATTCGAATCAAAGGTCTCATAAGACACTTTATAGCCTGTTTCTTCTTCAAACTGACTAATGAGTTCTGGTTCAATATAATCGCCCCAGTTGTAGATTGTTAGCGTGTTATCACCTGTAAAGCCTTGTGATCGGTTTAAGTAATCAATCCCAAAAGCTAGGCCTAAACAAACCAGTAAAATCGTCCCCATGCTAATAACCAATCGCTTCATTAATTGATCACCTCGCTTTGGCTAAAAGTCATTGCTTTTATTTCTTTTTCTTTTTTCTTTTGTCCAGAAAGTTGGATAACGTTATAGCCTAATACAAGTAATAAGGTAAAGATAAACATCAACGCACTCAGGGCATTAATTTCTAAACTAACGCCTCGACGAGCTCTTGAGTAAATCTCAACAGCTAACGTACTAAAGCCATTCCCTGTTACAAAGAACGTTACCGCAAAGTCATCTAACGAGTATGTAAAGGCCATAAAGAAGCCACTTAAAATACCTGGTGTAATTGACGGTAACAAAATGCGGGTAAGCACTTGCCATGAATTGGCACCTAAATCTTGGGCTGCGCTAATCATTGAATCTTTCATCTCATAGAGTTTTGGCAATACCATTAAAACAACAATCGGAATAGAAAAGGCAACATGAGCCAATAGAACAGACGTAAAACCGAGTGAAAAGCCAACAATTGTAAATAAAATCAATAAGCTGGCACCAATAATGACGTCTGGAGATACCATCAAAATATTATTTAAGCTCAATAAAGCTTGTCTTGTCTGTCTCTTTTTAGTGTAGTAAATATAAATGGCACCAAATGTCCCGATAATAGTCGCTAATAAAGATGACAATAACGCAACTAATAAGGTGTTTAAAACAATCCCAATTAATCGTTTGTCTTCAAATACAGCTTGGTAGTGTTCCCAAGTAAAACCTGTAAATTCATTCATTGTTCCACCCTCATTAAAAGAGTAGAAAATTAAATAGAAAATGGGCAAGTATAAAACAAGGAATACGGCTACTAAAAATAAGTTATTCCATTTTGAGTTACTTAATACTTTCACTTTGTTTTACGCCTCGCTTTCTATTCTTTTCACCTGTTAATCGCATAATGATAAACATGGAAATAATTAAGATGACACCAATAGTTGATCCCATCCCCCAGTTTTGAGTCACTAAGAAATGTTGTTCAACTGCTGTTCCTAGTGTAATCACTCGGTTACCACCGATTAAACGAGTCAACATGAAGAGTGATAGTGATGGAATAAAGACTGCTTGTACCCCACTTCTAACTCCTCTTAAGCTTAATGGAAAAATCACGCGTTTAATCGTTTCCCAACGTGTCGCTCCTAAGTCATAACTCGCCATTTCGAGTGATGGATTAATCTCTTGGATAGAGTTGAAAATAGGTAAAATCATAAATGGTAATTCAATATAAGCTGCTACAAATAGGAAGCTAAAGTCCGTAAATAAAATTTGGTAAGGTCCGATTCCCATAAAGCCAAGGAAATTATTAACCGTACCACTTTGGCTGAAAATCCCAATAAACGCATAAGCTTTTAGTAATAGGTTAATCCATGTTGGTAAAATGATTAAGGATAACCATATTTGTTTATGTTTCGTACGACTTAAAAATAAAGCCGTTGGATAACTAATTAAAAACGTAATCAGCGTAATTAAAAAAGCATAGAAAAATGAATTTAATGTCATTGCCAAATAGTTGCCTGATTGAAAATAGGTGGCATAATTGTCCAGTGTAAACTGCCCTGAAATATCAAAAAATGATTGGTATAAAATCAATAACATTGGTGCAATAACGAACAGCACTAGCCATACAATATAAGGTACGGAGAACCATCCTTTTGAAGTTTTTGTCATCTATGCTCCCCCCTATGCTTCGTAGCTTTCAAGTCGAGCATCAAACTCTTCTTCTGTTTCACCTAAGCGCATAACGTGAATGTCTTGCGGCTCAAAGTAAAGACCGACATCTTGTCCGATTTGAGCTTTCTTAGTGGAATGAACCATCCATTCATTACCATCTTTATCATAACCAACGATTTCATAGTGAACCCCTCTAAAGAGTTGACTATCAACATTGATAACAATTTTACCTTTTTCTACCGATGTCAGTTCCAAATCTTCTGGACGAATAACGATTTCAATACGCTCTCCAGCAGTAATCCCTGCATCCGCACATTCAAATTCTTTACCGACAATCTTAACTTTGTAGTCTTCTACCATTGTTCCAGCAACAATGTTACTTTCACCAATAAAGTCTGCAACAAAGCGGTTAATTGGCTCATCGTAAATATCTACTGGCGTTCCACTTTGGACAATTTTCCCTTTATCCATAACAAAAATCCAATCACTCATCGCCAATGCTTCTTCCTGATCGTGCGTAACGAAAATAAAGGTAATGCCCAAACGACGTTGGAGTTCACGTAATTCGTATTGCATATCAGTTCGTAATTTCAGGTCAAGTGCTGACAATGGTTCGTCTAATAATAACACTTCAGGCTCGTTAACAATCGCACGCGCAATGGCAACACGCTGCTGCTGTCCACCAGACATTTCACGAATTTCACGATTTTCATAACCTGACAATTGAACCATTTTCAAAGCATCTTTTACTTTTTGTTGAATATCTGCTTTTGATAATTTTTTCAAAGATAAACCAAAAGCAATGTTGTCAAATACATTCATATGCGGGAAAAGAGCATAATCTTGAAATACTGTATTGACCTTACGTTTATTAGGCGGTACGTCATTCACACGCTCACCATTAATCTTAATTGTCCCATTTGTTGCTTCAGTAAAACCTGCAATTAAACGTAAAATGGTTGTTTTACCACAGCCAGATGGCCCTAATAGGGTATAAAACTTCCCTTTTTCAATTTCAAAATCAATGTCGTGTAAGACGACGTCGTCATCATATGATTTATTAACACCTTCAAAGACGATGTTGATATTATTTGTCATTTACTACACCTGCGCTTTCTAAAAGTTTATAAATATGAATCTGTTACAACTAAAAGAACTTTAGTTGTCTGTTTAGATGCGTTACAAATATGGTGAGACTCTGTTGCCTCATAATAAAAAGACTGCCCCTTTTTCACTTGATAATGCTGATCACCGATAACTAATTCAACTGTTCCAGCCAAAACATAGCCAAAGGTCTCTGATAGAGACGGTGGAAATTGTTTAAATTCACCTTTCTCCTTTAATGTTATCATAACCGGCTCCATTTCTTTATCATTTGAATCAGAAATTAACCATGTCATCGCATAGCCCTTCTCATCATCTTCAAAAACGGTCACATCATTCTTACTATAAACCACTGACTGACCTTCCTTATCAGAATCAAAGAATTCTTTCGGCGTCGTTCCTAGTACTTCCAACACATCGAAAAATGTTTCCATTGATGGGGAGCTTAAATTATTTTCTAATTGAGAAATATACCCTTTCGTTAGATCAGTACGCTCACCTAATTCTTCTTGTGTTAGATTTTTTTGAAGTCGTAACTGTTTTAACTTCTTACCGATTTCCAAGGTAAACCCTCTTTTCCCGTTTATTAGTTTACTAATACTAATCTTTAAGTTTAGGCACGAGTAAAATTATAATCGTATTTTCAAAGAATACAAGCCTTAACAACAAAAAAAACCAAAACGAGTATCAACTTGTTTTGGTTTGCTTGATTTGATTAGAATAACCGAGCAACTCGGTCGTAGTGAATGAATTTTTCTGTAAACACATAAGGGTCATTCATACCAATGTGTTTAGAGAATGTATATAAACTCGTTTCTTTCAGTGAGGAGTTTTCAATAATCTCTGGGCTTGCCAAAATATAAACCGGACTGGCATCAGCTAAAACCTTCCCTTCGGATATAACTAATGCACGTTTAGTATATTCCAACATCAAATGAATATCATGAGTTACTAATAATACGGTAACACCTTGTAAATGAATGGATTGCAAGAAGTTTAAAATTTCTGTATAGCGCATAAAGTCCTGACCAGCTGTGGGTTCATCCACAATAATCATCTTAGGACTGAGTGCTAAGACCGATGCAATCGCTACACGTCTAAGTTGCCCAAAACTTAAGGCTCTCATCGGTAACTGACGAATATATTGTAAGCTACATACTTCAATCACTTTTTCCACACGGCGGTAAATTTCATCTTCTGAATACTGTTGATCACGCAATCTAAATGATAATTCATCATCAATATTATCTTGAGTAATTGTTTCAAGTGGGTTTTGAGGGACGTAGCCGACAAGATGTTTCATCTTATCAGCGTTCAAATCAGTGATTTCCTCTCCCTTCCAAATTAATTTACCAGAAGCAATCCGCTCTTGGCCTGAAAGTAGCTTCACTAAGGTTGTTTTACCCGACCCATTCGGGCCTATTAGACTGAGTATTTCACCTTCCATAATTTTAAAACTAATGTGGTCGACAATATTTTGTTTATTCCATGGATACTTAAAACTCACATCTTCTACTTCAAGAAGAACATCCTCATTAGGGGGATAGTGGAATTGAGGCAAATAAGATAGCCAGCGTTCCATATCTTCTTTTAGATTCGGACCATTCACTTGATGAACATTGTCCAAATGATGCGTATGTTCCAAATTCACGCCTGCATATCGCATAGCTGTAATATAAAGGGGTTCGCGAATACCAATATCACTTAAGATATCGGTTTTTAAAACATCCGATGGATTCCCATCGGCAATGATACGCCCTTCTGAAAAAAGAATTAGGCGGTCAATCGGATAAGCTAGTGCATCTTCTAAGCGATGCTCAATAATCATAACCGTTGAATCCGTCTCTTGCTCTAGCGTATCAATAAATGCCATTGTCGCTTCACCCGATTTAGGGTCAAGATTAGCTAATGGCTCGTCAAAAATAAGCAGCGGTTTATCTTCGATAAATAGCCCTGCTGTCTTCATTTGTTCAAATTGATTGTCTGTCAGCTGATTAAAGCTTTGCTGGACAGAAGGTGATTTACTTAGGAACCACTTCATGCCTGCTAATTTTTTCTGCTGCAGATAGGTTTGAAACGGCTGGCTAGCAGATGAAACGCCTGAAGAGATTTCTTTTTCTTTCTCTCTTACTGCTTCACTACTATCTTCCATATTAATCGCTAGTTCATTGGGCAAAAAATTAGAAATATGCTTATTCTCAATTTGATCGCCATAGCTAATAGTACCTGTATAATCATCATGGTCCTTACTTGGTAAAATACCTGAAATACATCGTGCAAAGGTGGACTTCCCTGAACCACTTGGTCCGATAACAAGAATTTTTTCCCCTTCGTATATCGTGACATTAATTTCTTTAAGAATCGGTACAGATTGATCGGAATAGGTAAATGTAAAATCTTGAAGCGTAATAAGTGGTTTTTTCATCGAAGCCACCTCCTTTTGCTGTATTTAGGAAGACATTCTTTCTGATGCATGATCAATTGAATCAGGAACAGGGTCTTCACCAATTATTCTTACTTCTGTTTCTAATTTTACATGATAAACATTCCAAATAACCTCTTGGATATGAGCAATTAATTCAATATAATCTGTTGCAGAAGCATGGTTAACATTAACAATAAAGCCTGCATGCTTCGTTGAGATTTGTGCGCCTCCCCATGTTTTACCTTGTAAACCAGCATCTTGAATCAGTTTACCAGTGAAATAACCAGTTGGGCGCTTAAAGACACTCCCGCAGGATGGGTATTCTAAAGGTTGCTTAGAGGTTCTCAACTCTGTTAATTCAGCCATTTTTTCAGCAATTTTTTCTTTGTTACCTTTTTCTAAAGTAAAAATAGTTTCAATAACAATTTCGCCACTTTCTTGTAATTTACTGTGACGGTAGCTAAAATCTAGTTCTTCATTTTTGTATGTTTTAATCTCGCCCCTTGGCGTAATCACTTCGACGGTTTCAATAACAGTTTTCACTTCACCACCATATGCACCTGCGTTCATATAGACCGCACCACCAACGCTTCCTGGAATACCACAAGCAAATTCTAGTCCAGATAGCTGTTCGTAAAGAGCACGATTAGAAGCATCGATTAATCTTGCCCCACTTTGGACAATCAAGCGATTCTTTTTCACTTGCATACCATTTAATTCGGTCAGAATCATGACTACGCCACGAATGCCACCATCACGAATAATGACATTGCTGGAATTCCCTAAAATAGTCAGTGGTATTTGATTTGTATTCGTCCATGTTACAACAGCTTGAACATCCTCTTTAGAGACTGGAAAAACAAGCGCATCCACTGGACCTCCCGTTTTTGTATAGGTATAAGCATCTAAACGCTCGTTCTCTTTAATGATGACAGTAGGAAACTCCTGTTTAAGCTTCTGTGCCAACGTCATTTTTTCTTGCAATCTTTTCCCCTCACTAAATCTTCACATTAAATTTCTTCATCATACATATTTAGTAATACTAACATCATTTCTTAGAATAACTACTGATGTCTTTTTATTGTAACATATATTAATTGTATAATAAGCTATTATTTAGCCCACTGTCCAGTTATTTAGAGAGCCTTACCAACAAATTTCTATTCCCAGCAGAATTTTACTGTAAAATATGCTAGAATAGTTCGGTATAGTAAAGGAGGAGCTTCTTTGTCTAATAAAAAATTAAAAAACGCAACCGTATTTACCTTACTCAGCATTCTATACCCTGTTTATTTATTCTCAACAAAAGATCCTGACAGTATTGCAACCATTTCACTTGTGCTTGCCTTATTTTTCCCAGTTGTTGGTGTTATTTTTGGGTTAAACGTCGAAGACAACCGTTTTAAATGGGCATTTGTGATGATCAATATCCTTGTTCTGTCTATCTTTTCAAATTACGCACTGACTATTTTATTTTAATTGGTCTAAAAAGATAAAACCGTTAAGAAGTGATTCTTCCTAACGGTTTTTTTAATCAATCAGTAAGCTCATCATGATGCCATCGACAAATTCATCGTTAATTTGCATCACACGCGCTAACCTACCTTCTACTTGGTAACCCATTTTTTCATAAAGTGCGATTGCTCGCTCATTACCAGCATGAACGGTTAGCTCCAAACGGCGGATAACGCCACTTTCTTGCGCCCAAATCTCAATTTCTTCCATTAACGTACTACCTATTCCAAAGCCCCAGAACTCTTTTTCAACCGTAATACCAACTTCACCAACGTGTTGTGTTTTTGGTTTATCATTTGATCCGACCGATGCCATTCCAATAATTTCATGGTCATTGATGGTCGCAACTAACATAATAGCATTATCCTTCTCTAGTAATCCTTCAAGATACATTTCTTCAAACGCTTCTGATAGTTCCAAACCTTCTGATCCGTGTGTTAAGAAGTCTGTTTCGCTTCCTGTTTTTTTACTAAAGGCAATAATTTCACCAGCATCGCTGGGAATTGCTTCACGAATGGTAATTTCTAATTTTTCAGTTCCCAATGGTTTGACCCTCTTTCCAGCTTTGCTCCCATTGAAGCAATAGCTGTTCATATGTTGTTCCTTTAGCACTAATATCAAAGTGGCGTTCATGTGAGTAATCGCCGATACGCGTAATCGCTATCTTCAACCAATCTGAAGGGAGTTCCTCTTCAATAAAGGTCGACCATTCAATCACACTGACTCCATCACCATAAAAGTATTCTTCTAGTCCTAACTCTTCGCCACCGCCTTCTTCCAAACGGTAAACGTCGAGGTGGTAAAGCGGCAATCGTCCCTTACCATACTCTCTAATAATGGTATAGGTTGGACTTTTAATAACTTGCTCAATTCCCATTCCTTTAGCTAGTCCTTTGGTGAACGTTGTTTTACCTGCTCCAAGGTCGCCCTCTAAAAGAACGACTGTTTTTGCGGTCACTAGTTCACCTAACAGTTCTCCCAGTCGCAGCGTCTCTTCTTCATTTCTTATATCTATACTGAATGCCATCGATTGGGCACCTCACTTTTACTTTTTTATTATTATAACGTATTTTAACAGGAGTGTGTATGAGCAAGCAAAAAAGCTGATTAGATTTTCTAAGCATCAGAAAATCTAATCAGCTTGATAGGATAATGGTTACAGTTCCACCACAACTTCTTCTTTTATTTCCACTAAGTCTTTTTCATAAATAAATTCAATAACTAGCTTCTTTCCCGCTTTGATATTCTTACTCTTTAAAACCTTACCAACTAAGTCACCATCAAGTGGCGTCGTTCGAGTATCGAGAACACCCTCCTGATTTTCACCGATGTTAAAGGAATAAAGCCACTCTTTATCTTCATCGTAAAGGTTAATCACAGCTCCCTTAATCGGCTCTTCTGGTCCACCGTCTAGCTTTTCAATAGCAAACAGCTGGAAGGTTGGTTGCAAATAAACCTCATCGTCAGCAGCCACCAATACAACGTCTTCCAAGGCAACATCCTGAGTTCTTGCATCAAAAGTGAAAACTGCCATTGATTTGGTACTAGAACAAGCACTTAAAAAAAACAAACTAGCAAAAACAACTAATAATTTTTTCATTTAATTTCTCCTATATATTTTTCTATATTATAACATTCTTAGCAAAAAACTACATTAATATTTATACTATTTAACTTAAAGGAATATAATTATGCACAAAAAAAACGCCCATTTCAGAACTTCTGAATGGGCGTTTCACTATTATTAACCGATTAATGTTTGGTTTGCTGTAATAATCGCTGTCTTATAAACGTCTTCTTCCACACAACCACGTGACAAGTCAGAGATTGGTTTGTTCAACCCTTGTAAGATTGGTCCTACTGCTTCAAACGCACCAAAACGTTGCGCGATCTTGTAACCAATGTTACCTGATTGAATTTC
Organism: Jeotgalibaca sp. PTS2502; assembly: GCF_001975685.1. Lineage (NCBI taxonomy): Bacteria > Bacillati > Bacillota > Bacilli > Lactobacillales > Carnobacteriaceae > Jeotgalibaca > Jeotgalibaca sp. PTS2502. The sequence continues at coordinate 197,178 of NZ_CP019433.1, read as the reverse complement.
TGGGAATACGAATACAGTAGCTTTTCCAGCAACTTTTGAGTCAGGTGCTTTTTGGCTAGCTACAGCTGGAACAAAGGCAGCGTCAAACTGTAATTCACCATCAATGTTGTATTGAGGAGCTAGTTCTTGAGCAATCTTAGTTGCTTCAGCAACTTTCTCTTGTTCTGGTGAAGATGCAGATCCTTTTGTTGAGAAGCTTAATAGGGCAATGTTTGGTTCGATGCCAAACATTTCTGCTGTTTTAGCTGATTCAACGGCAATTTCTGCTAATTCTTGTGCGTTAGGGTTGATGTTGATGGCGCAGTCAGCAAACAAGTATTTCTCTTGTCCACGTCCACGTAACATGATGAAAGCACCACTTGTACGGCTAACACCTGGTTTTGTTTTAATAATTTGTAGAGCCGGACGAACTGTGTCACCCGTTGAGTGAACAGCACCACTTACTAAACCATCTGCTAGTCCCATATGAATGAGCATTGTTCCGAAGTAGTTCTCTTCTTTAAGGATGTTTCTTGCTTGCTCTTCAGTTGCTTTGCCCTTCCGACGTTCTACGAAAGATGCAATCATTTCATCCATTTGATCGTAGTTTTCTGGATCATAAATTTGAACACCATCAATATTGAATCCACGTTCTTTAGCAGCTAATGTAACAGCCTCTTGGTTCCCAATTAAAATAGGTTCAACTAAATTTTCAGATTTTAAACGTACGACTGCTCCTAAAATACGAGTTTCAGTTCCTTCTGGGAATACAATTTTGATGTTTTTCCCTACGATTTTTGCTGTTAAACTTTCAAACATTTCCACGATAATACCCTCCTAAAGGATTTTATTTACACTCTTATCATACAACATTCTCAAGTATATTTCACTAGTTTTCATTGAAACAGCATAAAAAACTGTTATATTTTTTACACTTTCACCACATTCTTCAAATTTTTTAATAATAAGGGAATGTCCAATCATAAAATGTCTCTTTTGTGTTAACAGCAAGGCTCTTATCTTCGACTTGGTAGCTCTTTCCTTCTTCACTATCATTGATAACAATTCGGTCATAAAAAACATAGTTTGTATCTTGAAATCCAATTGTTTTAAAGCGATCATCTTTTAGGTAGTACAGGTACCCCACTAAGACTGTCTGATCTGCCGATTCATCAAAATAGACACTCGCTTCATATTGGCGAAAGACTTGACCATCATGCTCAAAATAATGATGACGACCTTCTTTCCCCAAATAAATCAATTCTTCGATTACCTTTTCTTTTTCATAGAGGCCTGTTGCCTCTACTCCTTCTGGATCATGGAATCGATTATAAAAATCCGTTTGTGTCCGTGATTTAGGTTGGTAACCGGAAAATAATGTGTATTCACTGGTTCGAATGGCTGGTGTGACATGACTTGCTGGTTCTAGATAAGCTTTATAGCGGTGATTATTAATTAAGAGAACCCCACCTAACGCAGCAACTACTACAGCGGAAATCGATAAAAATCGCTTCTCCAATAGGGTCTTTCGTTTTGGAATGACAAAGCACATCGCAAAAATAATAAAGATACCAATACCAAAAACGACACCTGCATAGCCTTCATACCATCTTTCAGCACTAAGCCAATAATCAAAACTTAATGACATTCTGTCTACTCCTTGTTGGTTCGTTTCATTGCTTCTGCAATCAAGCGGTAAGAATTGAGGCGAACCTCATGCGGTTGGGTAATCGTAATAATCATTGCTTCATCAAACTGATAAAGTCGTTGTTGTTCAAGGAGTTGTTCGACAATTTTGTCTGCTGTTCCTACCAAATGACTTTCACTTATCTTTCCAAGCAATACCTTATCTAAATCACTTAACGGATAGTCTGCCGCTTCTTCAGGACTTAGAAATTTCTCTAGTCGTTCCCCTTTAGCTAATTTCATCTTAAAAATAGCATATGGTCGTTCATAATAACGCGCTTCCTCTTCTGTTTCACAGGCCAAAGCAAAGAAAGCAACACTCAACTTTTTCTCTGGCATAAAGTCTGATGGTTGAAAACGACTGTTATAAATTTCAAAAGCCTCTTGATTCATTTGACCGTGGAAAAATTGTGCATAGGAATAACCCATTCCTCTCACTGCAGCCTGTAAAGCACTGTCGCCACTTGAACCCAATAACCAACTTGATGGGTAAGTGTCAAGAGCAGGTGTAGCCGCTGTATGTTGGTAAAGCTCGTTTTCAGGTAATTCATTCTTCAGCAATGAATGAATCGTATCTATTTTATTGTATAAATTGTCCAACTGTGGCGCTCGACCTTCCGACAAGGCGAAGATAGCATGACGATCTCCACCCGGTGCCCGTCCTAATCCAAGATCAATCCGTCTGGGATAAAAAGCTACTAATGTTTTAAAGACTTCTGCGATTTTCAACGGTGAATAGTGCATCATCATAATGCCACCAGAACCAACACTAATATGGTTTGTCTTAGCCGCAACTTGACCAATCACAATTTCGGGTGCCGAAGAAGCGAGCGATTCACCACCATGATGCTCCGCGTACCAAACTCGTTTGTAGCCATATTTTTCACCTTGTTGGGCAAGAGACACGGCATTGTCGAGCGCTTGTTTGGCTGATTCATTTTTAAAAATTGGAATTTGATCCAAAATACTTAAATCCATGCATATTCCTCATTTCATCTTCTTTTTCTATCTTAAGGGTAACACATTTTAAGCAAAATATGACACTTGAGACATTGAAAAAAAGAGAGTGGGAAAAAAGGCGTTTAGCCCCGAATCGTTGGACCGAAAAAACGCAGGGTGGTCGTAGACCATCCGAGTATTATTCGGGAAACGCATGTCGGGGCTGCCTTTTTGAGCACGTTTGCGCAACAATTATTCGTATATAAAAAAGGGACTGGAGTTATTTCCCAGTCCCTGTTTGAGTGAATAGAAGGGCAATTTCTCGTTTCTACTCGCTCAAAAGGAGGGGACTGGGAAAAAACTCAGTCCCTGAATAAAGAAAATCCCCAACTCTTTCTAAATTGAAGGAGTTGGGGATTTTATTGTTTTAAAAGACATAGTGAGCCAAATACCTTATAATTTAAGTACGACCAAAAACCAAAGGAGTGACTCACCATGTATCAAAATTATAACACAATGGAGACGGCCTTAGCACTACAATTGGATTTTACAATCCCGAGTGATCACGAAGCACGCCTCATCAGCCGTTTCGTCGATTCGATTCCTTCGGAATTTCTCCTGGAAGAGACGTCTCATACAGGTCGCCCTGCCTTTCATCCCGCGATGCTTTTGAAGATGTGCTTATTTGCCTATAGCCGCACCACATTTTCCGGACGCAAAATGGAACGCATGAATGAAGAATCGATTCCCATGAAGTGGTTGACAGGCGACACTTCTGTTAGCTACAAGACAATCAACAATTTCCGTTCAAGCGAGCATGCATCAAAGCTTATTAAGTATGCCTTCATTCTTTTCACAACACTCTTGAGTGACAACGGCTTGATTCACGAAGATGCGTTATATATCGACGGTACGAAGATACAAGCCGATGCAAATATTTATAGTTTTACTTGGAAGAAAGCAATCGAACGCTATGAAGCAAAACTCAATGATAACGTTTCGAAATTGTATGATGAACTCGTCCAAGCAAAAGTAAACCTCGCTTTATCGGAAGAGACATTGAAAACAGCAGAAGGTATTAAAGAAATAATCGGTTCTCTCGACAAGGAACTTGTGGCCGTCGAAGCTGCGATTACAGAAGAAAAAGTGGTTCCTAAAGGTGGTTCGGAACAGAAGCGACGTCGTCGCATCCTCAAAAAATACCGGAATAAATGTAAAAAAGATTTCTTACCGCGTAAGCAACGCTATGAAGAAGCAAACGCCACATTTGAAGACCGAAACAGTTTCTCTAAAACAGATACGGACGCAACGTTCATGTGCATGAAAGAAGATCCGATGAAGAACCGTGAGTTGAAACCGGGCTATAATCTTCAGGTCGCATCGAGCAATCAGTTTGTCATCGCCTATGATATTTTTTCAAATCCGACGGATACACGCACGTTTATCCCTTTTTTGGAATCCATTCAAACGTTGGATTTATTCACGTATATCGCTGCAGATGCCGGTTATGGCAGCGAAGAAAATTACGAGGCGGTTCTGGATACCTTTGGTAAGGTTCCGCTCATCCCATACGGCATGTATCATAAAGAAAACACTAAAGCCTATCGCTCTAATCCTAAACACCGCTATAACTGGGATTATGACGAGATCGAGGATGCCTATACAGATTTAGACGGTGTACGCTTTAGTTTCTCGCATTACAGTACGCGAAATGATAAGAATGGTTTTCAAAGACAATTTAAAGTATACAAGGCTGATGTGGAACAACAGGACGAGTCGCGCAATCAATTAGCCAAGACACCGAAAGGTGCCCAGCGCCAGACAGCGGTCAACTATAACTGGGAATACTTCAAGCAGCATGTAAAAGAAAGCCTTGAGAGCGATCGTGGAAAAGAAATCTACGCACAACGAAAAATCGACGTAGAAACTGTTTTTGGTCGTATGAAAGGTGTATTTGGCATGCGCAGAACTCATGTCAGAGGCAAGCAAGCCGTTCATAATGACATCGGGATCATGCTTATGAGCATGAATCTTACAAAACTAGCCCTTGAGGCTAGAAGAAAAGCGGAAGCTTTTTACAAAAATCCAGTGAAAAATAAAAATCGCAATGAAACAATCAGAATTATGATTATTTCATTACGCTTTTTTTATTTAAGGCTAGTTATTTCCCAGTCCCTTTTGTTTACGATCTGCTTGCTCTAATTGTGTGCGTCTTTTAGTTGACTCCTTAAACATATTTGCCAATTCGTCAACATTATCTTCTTGAATAGCTTGCTTCATCAGTTGAAATTGTTTCTCGAAGCCTTCAACTGCAGCCAATAGTTGGGCTTTATTTTCAATAAATAGTTCTGACCACAAGCTATCATTGATTTTAGCAATCCGTGTTAAATCACGGTAGCTGTCACCAATAAACTTTACCGTATCACGATTTGAATCATCGCTATTAATTAAAGACACAGCAATAACATGGCAAAGTTGACTTGTAAAGGCAATCATTTCATCATGCTTTTGTGGCTGAACAATGGTCACCCGTTTGAAACCAATTCGTTTAATCAGTTGTTCTAGCCACTCGATATTCTCGGGCTGATTATCAGTTGTTGGTGTGAGTAGATAGTTGGCACCTTCAAAAACATCTGCATCTGAATAAGCATAACCTCTGTTCTCGCGACCTGCCATGGGATGTCCATAAATAAAATCAACATGTTCAGGAATTTCAGCCTTTAACTGCTCGACTAGCACCCCTTTAACACCAGCTACATCTGTTAAAATTGCACCTTTTTTAAAGTCATTACGGTGTTTTTTTATAAAATCCTTTAATGCTCTAGGGTAAAGACAGATCATGACTAAATCTGCTTGTTGTAAAATCGTTTCGTTAGCAGTCTCCCCGTAGTCAATCATTCCTTCACTTAGAGCCGTTTGTAGTGTTTCTTCATCTGGATCAATTGCTAAAACACGTTCACCATCTTGATGGTATTTTTTTAATGCCTTGGCGAAGGAACCGCCAACGACACCTAAACCTACAATTGCAATAGTTGTCATCTCTTTCTATCCCTTCTTATTGGTTAATGCGGAATCAAACCTTCCTAATACTTGAAGGTGTTCAGAAACCTGTTCTAAGGTTTGCCATAATAATTCGAATGGGACAGTAGATTTTGAAACATCCACTTCCATAAAGAACCCGTAAGTAAATGGTTTACCAGCAATTGGACGCGCGTTAAGTGATTCCATATTACAGTCAAATAAGGTGAAGACTTGGAGTAGCTTAGCTAATGCACCCGATTCGTGTTTGGTCTCAATGTATAGCGATAGAATGTCTCCTTTTAGGGTAACTTTTTCATTCGGAGCCATAATATAAAAACGAGTGGTATTCATGGATTCTGTTTGAACACTAGCAGCGAGTTGCTTTAAGCCATAGAGTTCACCCGCTCGTTTACTTGCTAAGGCTGCTTGGTGAATACTACCTTCTTCCGCTATAAACTGGGCAGATTTAGCAGTATCTTCATAAGCTTTAGCTGTGATATGCGGATGATTAGCGAAAAAGGTATCGCACTGAGATAGGGCTTCTGGATGCGAATAAGCTTCTGTGATGGTGTTAATCTCGCTCTTCTCTAGCCCCCATAAATAGTGCTGGATGGATTGATAATTTTCGTCAATGGCTACTAGAGACCGATAACGTAACAAATCAACCGTTCGAGCGATAAGGCCTGTTGTCGAATTTTCGACTGGAATGACGATTAAATCAAGATGGCCGTCTTCTATCTCATCGATCAATGCTTTAAATGATGAATAACCAATTGCTGTCACGTCTTGTAGTTTATGTGCGTGCTTGTATTCTTGTAAGGCCGTTTCACTATAAGATCCCGGAACACCCTGATAACCAATTTTCATTATAATTCCCCCTTTTTCAATAAAAAACTCTACCCAGAAATAATCTAAGTAGAGTACATAAGGTTTTCTCCCGTTGTTACAACATATCAGGAATTGCCTTGCCGTTCAGCCACTTTGTTAGTTCAAGCGGCAATCAAACACAGATAAGCCACCTTAGATATGATGAAAAAATCATTCGCTCATACCACAGGTTGGCATGAACGCTATCTAAAGTAGCTAAAATATGTGATTGATTGACTAGCAAGTTTAATGGACATGATATAACCTCTTTTCATTTATGCTTCCATCCTACATGAGTTTTAGCTAAAAAACAAGATATTTTCTCATTTACTTCTCATTTGACTGTAGAATTTTATTACTGAATCAATTAGAGCACTCGGCTGTGCAATAAAAAAGTCATGCTGACCATTGGGAACAATTGCCAAATCAGCATTTGGTATCAGTCTTGCAATCTGTTCAGTATGGCTGAGCGGAATAACATCTAACTCCCCTGCCATCACTAAAACAGGACAACGAATCGCTTTTAAATCTGCCTCTTCTAGCGCTAACTGGTCTAACATTAATCGCAAGATGCTCTCTTTTCTTTTTTGCTCTTCAGATGGCGCTAGCTGTCTTAACTGCTTTAACTCTTCCAACAATTCACTGTATAAAGGTTCAACTAATGCGGTTTGATCATAGTTAGCTCCCATAATGGTTAGTGACGTTACACGCTTTGGATAATGGGCTGCTAAATAAAGGCCAATATTACCACCATCGCTAAATCCAATGATATGAACGGATTTCAACTGATTAGCATCCATTAAACAGACAATATCTTCTGCAATTTGTTGAAAAGTCAACAACTCAACAGCAAAGTCTGATTTGCCATGACCTCTTGTGTCGAGCGCATAAACCGCGTAATTCTCGGTAAAGGCGTCAAAAATACCTGAAAAAATATCAGCATTCTCATTGTTACCATGTAGAAAGAGGATGGCCTCCCCTTCGCCAGCTTGTAGGTAACGTAATTTACCTCGCTTTGTTTCAAGGTAGTGTTCATTCATCTAGATTATCCTCAAGCTCCCAATCGATTGGGGTCTTTCCTCGTTTTATTAATTCTTCATTGATTCTTGAGAAAGGTTTTGTTCCAAAAAACCCACGATGAGCAGACAAAGGACTCGGATGGGGTGCCGTTAAAATAATGTGTTTTTCACTATCAATTAAGGCTGTCTTAGCAATCGAGGCATTTCCCCATAAGACAAAAATAACCGGTTCTTGCCGCTTGTTAAGTGCACGAATAACCGCATCCGTCAGCATCTCCCAACCTTTACCGCGGTGAGAATAAGCTTGCCCTTGCCGAACAGTGAGAACGGTATTGAGTAGGAAGACACCTTGGTCTGCCCATTTCCTTAAGTCGCCATGGTTGGCAGCTTCGATTCCTAAATCAGATGCTAATTCCTTATAAATATTTCTCAATGATGGTGGTATAGCGACTCCTTTTTGAACAGAGAAGCTTAGCCCATGAGCTTGGTTAGGTCCATGATAAGGATCCTGACCTAAAATGACTACTTTTACTGCTTGGTAAGGGGTCCGTTCAAAAGCTTCCCAAATGTGGTTCATCTCCGGATAGATGGTTTGCGTTTGATACTCTTCTTTTAAAAAATTCCGCAACTGTTGGTAGTAGGCGGACTGAAATTCCTCTTCTAGGAGATTTTGCCAATCATTATGAATGATTTGTTTCATTTTTAGCACCTCTCGTCCTTATTTGTTTTATTTTAACACACTTCAGATTGTCCATTTTCTTCTATTTAATGATAAACTAGTATCAGAGCACTATAATGGGAGGTTTTTTCGTGATTGAATTAATTGTTTCAGATATGGATGGTACCTTATTAAATAATAAATTAGCTGTTTCTGACACTAATCGTGAAGCGATTGAATATGCAGAACGTAAGGGCATTAAATTTATGGTTGCAACTGGACGTGGGTATACAGAAGCCGTTCCTGCCTTACAAGAAGCAGGTATTTCTTGTCCTATGATTACCGTTAATGGCGGCCAACTCTTCGATGAAGCGGGTAACTTGATTGCTAATATTGGGATTGATAAAGCACGGATTCGCCGTATCCTTGATTTTGTGAGATCAAAAGGATTATATGCCGAAATCGTTACGACAAAAGGTGTCTTTTCAGATGATAAGGTGGGTCGTATCGAAACGATGACAACCTTATTAAAAACAACTAATCCTGATACAACCTTTAAAATGGCACTTGTCTTGGCTCTAAGTCGTCTGGAATTATTGAATATTCATTACGTGAATCATTTTGATGAGGTTTTAGATGACGATAGTTCTCAAATATTAAAAGTGTTAGTCTTTAGTAATATCGGACAACCCGAATTGCAAGTCATTCGAGAAGAATTTGAAACAGATGAGGAACTGATTATTACCTCTTCTTTCTTTAACAATATTGAAATTAACCATGTTGAAGCACAAAAAGGAATTGCGGTTGAACGCTTCGCTAAAGAAATGGGTATTTCAATGGAAAATGTGATGACAATTGGTGATAACTTTAACGATGCATCTATGCTTAAAAATGCAGGTGTCAGCTTTGCGATGGGAAATGCTGAAGAAGGCGTTAAGGCGATTGCCAAATATGTGACAACAACTAATAATGAGAATGGCGTAGCTGATGCTATTTTCAGAGCAATTAACGAAAAATTATAATTAAGGTAACACATTGCTCCCCTTCTTCGTCTTTAAAGATAGAAGGGAGTTGTTAAAAATGGACCAATACATGGAATTAATTAGCAATACGGGCTTTCCAATTGTTGTTTCTCTCTACTTATTAAGTAGAATGGAGAAAAAATTGGATTCTCTCGTTAATGCGATTGATAAGCTGTGCGAGTCATACACGACAGCGAATAAGCGTTAAATTTAGAAGAGGTCTTTTCAGTTTTGAAAAAGGCCTCTTTTCTATTTCTCATGTTTTTCTCATTGCATTCTTTTTAAATGCTCGTTTTTTTGATAGAATAGTTAGGAGTAATGGAAATGGGCTTGCAAATAGCTTGCCTGAAAGGAGAATCATGATGGCAGACACAAAAGTTCTGGTTCAAGATTTAAAAAAGAGTTTCGGAGATAATGAAGTATTAAAAGGCATTGATATGACAATCACAGAAGGTGAAGTCGTTTGTATTATTGGTCCTTCTGGTTCTGGGAAAAGTACATTTCTCCGTTGTTTAAATGGTTTGGAAGAAATCTCTGGTGGAGCAGTTCTCGTCGACAATGTTGACATTACCAATCCTAAAACAGATATTAATAAAGTTCGAGAAGAGATTGGTATGGTTTTCCAACATTTTAATCTTTTCCCTCACTTAACGGTAGCTGAAAATATTACACTTGCTCCTGTTGAATTAAAACGAATGTCTAAAGAAGAAGCAAAGGAAAAAGCTTTGGAATTATTGCAAACAGTTGGCTTAGTTGAAAAAGCAGATGTTTTCCCTAATTCACTATCAGGTGGACAAAAACAACGTGTCGCTATTGCACGTGCTCTTGCTATGAATCCGGATATTATGCTGTTTGATGAACCCACATCAGCACTAGACCCTGAAATGGTTGGGGAAGTTTTAGAAGTTATGAAGCAGCTTGCTAAAGATGGGATGACAATGGTTGTCGTTACCCATGAGATGGGCTTTGCCCGCGAAGTTGGTGACCGGGTGATTTTTATGGATGGTGGTTATATCGTTGAAGAAGGTACACCAGTTGATGTCTTCCAAAATCCGCAGCATCCACGTACTCAAGATTTCTTAAATAAAGTGCTATAATTAGAAAAGGGACTGGGAAATAACTAGCCTTAAATAAAAAAAGCGTAATGAAATAATCATAATTCTGATTGTTTCATTGCGATTTTTATTTTTCACTGGATTTTTGTAAAAAGCTTCCGCTTTTCTTCTAGCCTCAAGGGCTAGTTTTGTAAGATTCATGCTCATAAGCATGATCCCGATGTCATTATGAACGGCTTGCTTGCCTCTGACATGAGTTCTGCGCATGCCAAATACACCTTTCATACGACCAAAAACAGTTTCTACGTCGATTTTTCGTTGTGCGTAGATTTCTTTTCCACGATCGCTCTCAAGGCTTTCTTTTACATGCTGCTTGAAGTATTCCCAGTTATAGTTGACCGCTGTCTGGCGCTGGGCACCTTTCGGTGTCTTGGCTAATTGATTGCGCGACTCGTCCTGTTGTTCCACATCAGCCTTGTATACTTTAAATTGTCTTTGAAAACCATTCTTATCATTTCGCGTACTGTAATGCGAGAAACTAAAGCGTACACCGTCTAAATCTGTATAGGCATCCTCGATCTCGTCATAATCCCAGTTATAGCGGTGTTTAGGATTAGAGCGATAGGCTTTAGTGTTTTCTTTATGATACATGCCGTATGGGATGAGCGGAACCTTACCAAAGGTATCCAGAACCGCCTCGTAATTTTCTTCGCTGCCATAACCGGCATCTGCAGCGATATACGTGAATAAATCCAACGTTTGAATGGATTCCAAAAAAGGGATAAACGTGCGTGTATCCGTCGGATTTGAAAAAATATCATAGGCGATGACAAACTGATTGCTCGATGCGACCTGAAGATTATAGCCCGGTTTCAACTCACGGTTCTTCATCGGATCTTCTTTCATGCACATGAACGTTGCGTCCGTATCTGTTTTAGAGAAACTGTTTCGGTCTTCAAATGTGGCGTTTGCTTCTTCATAGCGTTGCTTACGCGGTAAGAAATCTTTTTTACATTTATTCCGGTATTTTTTGAGGATGCGACGACGTCGCTTCTGTTCCGAACCACCTTTAGGAACCACTTTTTCTTCTGTAATCGCAGCTTCGACGGCCACAAGTTCCTTGTCGAGAGAACCGATTATTTCTTTAATACCTTCTGCTGTTTTCAATGTCTCTTCCGATAAAGCGAGGTTTACTTTTGCTTGGACGAGTTCATCATACAATTTCGAAACGTTATCATTGAGTTTTGCTTCATAGCGTTCGATTGCTTTCTTCCAAGTAAAACTATAAATATTTGCATCGGCTTGTATCTTCGTACCGTCGATATATAACGCATCTTCGTGAATCAAGCCGTTGTCACTCAAGAGTGTTGTGAAAAGAATGAAGGCATACTTAATAAGCTTTGATGCATGCTCGCTTGAACGGAAATTGTTGATTGTCTTGTAGCTAACAGAAGTGTCGCCTGTCAACCACTTCATGGGAATCGATTCTTCATTCATGCGTTCCATTTTGCGTCCGGAAAATGTGGTGCGGCTATAGGCAAATAAGCACATCTTCAAAAGCATCGCGGGATGAAAGGCAGGGCGACCTGTATGAGACGTCTCTTCCAGGAGAAATTCCGAAGGAATCGAATCGACGAAACGGCTGATGAGGCGTGCTTCGTGATCACTCGGGATTGTAAAATCCAATTGTAGTGCTAAGGCCGTCTCCATTGTGTTATAATTTTGATACATGGTGAGTCACTCCTTTGGTTTTTGGTCGTACTTAAATTATAAGGTATTTGGCTCACTATGTCTTTTAAAACAATAAAATCCCCAACTCCTTCAATTTAGAAAGAGTTGGGGATTTTCTTTATTCAGGGACTGAGTTTTTTCCCAGTCCCTTTTTTGCAGATAAACTTGAGTTGAATAGATTGCTTGGCTTTCTACTTACTCTACCGTTCGCAATGTCAAACAGAAAAGCACAGCCGCTAAACGGTTGTGCTTTGTTTTAGTTCAATATTTTAATTGTTAATGTTTGACGACCAAAGTCATAGCAAGCTTGTAAGTCTTCCATATGAAGGTCAATTTTATTTCCAATGATTGCTGATCCGGTATCTCCTGCAATAGCAATTCCGTATCCTGGTACTTCAACAATTGACCCTAGAGGAATAACACTTGGGTCAACAGCAATAACCATTGGATTCACTCTTAAGTCAATACCTGTACGCGTAAAATTGGTTAAGTATGGCTCATTACGAGAATAGGCAGTTGCGACAACTGTTAAGGTCTTTCCATCTGTACTTGGAGTTGGGGTTTCTACAATCGTGTCCTCTTTTTCAGTAGGATTAGTTGTTTGAACAGGCGTCTTGTTTACCGATTCTTTAGCTGCAGCTTCTTCAGCTCTTGCCCGTTCTTCTGCTTCAGCTTGAGCAGCTAATACAGCGCGTTCTGCTTCTTCTTGTGCATCAATTTCAGCTTGTTTGGCAGCTTCTTCGGCAGCGATGCGATCAGCTTCTGCTTTCTCAGCTGCTTCTTTTTCTTGACGGGCCACTTCAGCTAGACGATTTTCTTCGGTTGTTTTATCGGTTAAAATTTCTTGCAAGACAAGTTCATTATTAGATAAAACGGTCTGAAGTTCTTCCAATTCAGTATGAAGAGAGTCCGTTTCGATACGAGCCAATTCAGCCTTGGCTTTTCCATCTGCAACTTCTTGAGCGAGACGATTTTCCAAAGCAATCATTTTCTTTTCTTCTTCTATGGCTAATTCGATTCGTTCGTTATCAGCTGATTGAAGTTGGCCAATTAGAATAAACTTAGCTAAAAAGTCTGAAAAGTTATCTGACTTTAGCAACATTAAAATACGGTTGTCAGAAGATGGGCTTGTTTGTAAAGCGACTAATCGTTCTTTCAATTGATTTTTCCGAGCTGCTATGCCTTCTTTTTGCTTGTCAATTTCTTCTAATGTTTTTTCTTGCTGGGTTTCTACCTCTGCTACTTCAAGAGTTAAGCTGTCTAGTTCAGATTTTCGCTCATTAATCGACATCAGCATCGTGCTAATATCGCCTTGTAATGCTTGAATTTCTTCCGTTTTCTTTTGTTCTTGCGCATTCAACTGGTCTAATGTTGACGCATGAATCGGTGTTCCTAACAACAGTTGTCCTGCTAAACTAGCAAGAAGAACTTTTCCGAGCTTACGACTTTTACTCACTTGGGCTCGCCTCTTTCTTTTCAGATTCCTATCCATTATACGCTTTGTTATGGAGTGGGGGGTTTCATTTCTCTTACGATTCAATGTCAAAACGACTGTTTTGTAACAAGTTTGTAATATAGTTTAGTTCGAAATTCCTTTGCTTCCACACTCTCAGATTGCTATCATAGAAGAATATACAAGTGAAAAGGAGATTAACTATGTCTAAAAAAGCTTATTATGCGGCCCCTCTTTTTTCAGAAATGGAACTGCAATACAACCGTTATTTAACTGATTTAATAAAAAAAGAATTCTCAGATTTAGATATTTATATCCCTCAAGATCAAGGCGATATCAACGATAAAAATGCCTACGCTGATTCAATAATGATTGCAAAATATGATACAGATGCCCTTCTTGCTTCTGATATCATGATTGCTGTTTTAGATGGCGCAACAATTGATGTTGGAGTTGCAACTGAAATTGGTGTTGCTTATCAAGCTGGTATTCCCGTTATCGGTTTGTACACGGATTCTCGCCAACAAGGAGCAACTAATCCTCAAAAATTAGAAGCGCTACAAACGATTGCCGAGTCACAATTTTCATATGCTAACTTGTATACGATCGGTCTTATCAAAACAAATGGTATAGTTGTCGGCAACTCAACAGACCTACTCAAAGAAATTCATCGTTATCTAAACTAAACATAGCGGCATCAGGAAGAATTGACTTCCTGATGCCGTTTTTTTTAGGGTAGTGCTCACAACTGTCGAGTGGCAGCTCATTTTCCTGCCTACTCGACATAAAAAGCACGAAAGCTGTCCAGTGAGCGATTATAAAGCAACCACTCGACACTTTTTAAGAGTTTAACACTTTTCGTGAATTGAAAATGATAATTTCATGACAAAATGCCTTTCTTTCTATAAAATGACCTTAAGAGAATACTTAGGAGGACGCTTTATGAATTCAGAAATGATTAGTTTAATTGATATCGGATCAAATACGATTCGCTTGGTTATCTTTGAAATTGGGGAAGATTACCGTCTATATGAACTGCAGAATATCAAAACCCCTGCTCGTCTCTCACAATACCTCAACGAGGATAAAGTGATGTCTCAGGACGGTATTGATGTTTTAGTCAATGTTCTTGATAATTTTTACGACGTTTCGAAGCGTTATAAGGTTTCAAAACTGATGCCAATGGCGACGGCTGCCATTCGTCAAGCCGCTAATCAAGCCGACATTTTGAAGCAGGTCAAAAAGAAAGTTGGCATTCAGATACAGATCATTCCTGAAGAAAAAGAAGCTTTTTATGGTAGTTACGCTGTGGCCCGTACCACCCAAACAAAAAACAGTGTGACCGTTGATATTGGAGGGGGAAGTACGGAAATTACCCTTTTCGAAAATAAAAAAATCATTAACTACCATAGTTTTCCCTTTGGCGTCGTGACCTTGAAGCAACTCTTTTTTACCGACAAAGACCACAACAATGACAAGGCCATTGAGAAAATGACTCAGTTCGTTAAAGAGCAATTCAAATCTTTAAAATGGCTAAAAAAATGTCAACTTCCGATAACTGCAATAGGTGGATCTGCTAGAAGCATTGCCAATGTTCATCAGAGAACTGTCGACTATCCGCTAGGTGGTGTACACGGTTATCAAATGTCAGCTAATGATTTAAATGATACCTTAGAACTCTTCAAATCATTAACCATTCCTGAATTGCAAAATCTAGACGGGCTCAGCCAAGATCGTGCTGATATTATTATTCCAGCCAACGTTGTTTTTAAGAGCTTGTTTGAAGAGGTGAAGGCACCCGTCTTTATCTTTAGCAATAAGGGGCTTCGCGAAGGAATCATTATGGATTATATTAATGAAAAAACTGATCAAACGGCCTTTTCTACTCAAAATGTAGCTAACCAAAGTATTTACAGACTTGGGCTTGCTTACCATACTCAAGATCATGTTGCTGACTACAGAGGTTTTTTAGTTAGTGCGCTCTATGAGGAACTTTGTAAGCAGAATATTTTTGAAAAAGATGGTCAAATCGCACGTCTTTTACAGTATGGCAGCTACCTATATTATATGGGGGAATACATTGAAAATAGCGCTGGATCTCAGCATACCTTTTATATTATTTCCAATAGTGAATTAGATGGCGTATCTCATCAAGACCGTGTCGTTATTAGTTTGCTAGCTAGCTATAAAAACAAATCTCTTTTCAATCAATATATTAAGCCATTTCATCATTGGTTTAATGTCAGCTACATCGACCATATCCGCCATTTAGGTGGTGTCATTAAATTTGCTAATGCCTTGAACGATTCGCATATGTCTGTGATTAAAAAAATGTCCTTAGTTAAAACGAAGGATGGATACGACTTACAACTCTTCCATAACGGTCCTGTTATCGCTGAACGGTACCGCGCATCTCGACAAAAAAAACATTTAGATCGCTTATTGAGAAAAGATTTAAACCTATCATTTATTGAATTACCCTAATCTTATTCTATTGGAGGCATTTATCACATGACTCAAGAAACTCTCATTAATCTTGCTTCACCAGATTTTTACTTTAATCGAGAATTGAGCTGGCTCGATTTTAATCGCCGGGTGATTTTGGAAGCGCGTGATTCGCATAATCCCCTCCTAGAACGGATGAATTTTCTAGCCATTGGCAGTTCAAACCTCGACGAATTTTTCATGGTACGTGTTGCTGGTCTCCAAGATCAATTGAAATTTGGCTTTGATCAGCCAGACTCTAAAACATTGATGACATCAGACCAACAACTCAATGCCATCTCAGAAAAGAACCGAAAAAATGTCGCCCTTCAATACGACAGCTACGAATCATTGCGAGAAGAAGCCTGTCAGTATCAGCTTCAATTTGTTTCCATTGAGGACCTAACTGAAGATGAGTACACGGAAGTGAATCACTACTACTATGAGTCGCTCTTGCCTATTTTAACACCACTAAGAATTGATGCTTACCACCCCTTCCCGCATTTAAATAATAAGATGCTGCATCTCTTTGTACGGTTGAAGCAAGGTAAGAACGGGCAAAATGCCGTTATTCCTATACCGACACTGACTAGTCGTTACTACGTGATTCAAAACGGTGACCAACGAAAGTTTGTTTTTCTCGAAGATATTATCGCTAACTATTTGTATACGCTCTTTCCCGGTATCGAAATCGTTGATTATTTTGTTTTTCGTATCACTCGAAATGCCGATTTAGATATTAACGAAGATGGCGCAGAAGATTTGTTGTTAGTCATTGAAGACTTTTTAAAACAACGAAAAAATGGATCAGCTGTCCGACTAGAAGTTGATCACCGTCATGCTAAAACAGATGTTTCTGAGAGTATTCAGTTTCTAATGGACGAACTAGAATTAAAACAACGTGACTATTATTCAATCAATGGTCCACTCGACTTAACCTTTATTTTCCAAATTAGTAGCATGTTAAAGTCAGATTTTCCCGAATTAGCTTATCAGCCCTTCCAACCGACTATCCCTGCTGAATTAAAGGATTCTGATTTGTTCGAGGTCATTGAGAAACAAGATGTCTTCCTACACCACCCCTATGATTCCTTTGACCCAGTCGTTGCCTTTATTAATGAGGCAGCCGACGACAAGGATACTTGGGCGATTAAACAAACACTCTATCGCGTCTCCAAAGATTCACCTATTGTCGGTGCACTTAAGCGAGCTGCTGAAAATGGGGTTCAAGTGACTGTTCTCGTCGAATTGAAGGCTCGTTTTGATGAAGAGAACAACCTTCACTGGGCTAAAGAATTAGAAGAATCCGGCGCTAATGTTCTTTATGGTATGTCTGATTTAAAAACACATAGTAAAATAGCGCTTGTCGTTAAAAAGAAAAATGGGAAAATGATTCGTTATGTTCACCTTGGAACTGGAAACTATAATGACCAAACCGCTAAACTTTATGAGGATATGGGTATTATGACAACTAACCAAGAAATTGGTGAAGATGCCACACTCTTTTTTAATTACTTAAGTGGCTATTCAGAAACACCCGTTTATAAGCATCTCTACGTTTCACCTGACCGGATTCGCTTATCCTTTTTCGATTACATTGAAAAAGAAATTGCCCTTCATAAAAAATATAAAAGCGGTCGTATTATTGCCAAAATGAATTCATTGACTGATAAAAAGATTATTATGAAACTTTATGAAGCTAGCCAAGCTGGTGTTCAAATTGATCTAATTATTCGAGGTATTTGTTGCTTAAGAGCCGGCATTCCAGGGGTAAGTGAGAATATTCGGGTGAGAAGTATTGTTGGTCGCTTTTTAGAACACAGTCGCATTTACTATTTCCATCAAAATGGCAAACGGCATCTCTTTTTGTCATCCGCTGATATGATGACGCGTAATATGGTTGACCGTGTTGAAATTGAATTTCCTGTTTTAGATGAAGCAATCAAGGATGAAATTTTGTCGATTATTGATTATTATTTGGCAGATAATGTCAAAGCGAGAGAACTACTAGCAGATGGCAAATATGACTATATTAGAAATGACCAGGAACAAATAGTCGCTCAAGATTACTTTATGCTCCTATCCCAACCAAAAGAGGCTATTATCGAGCCATTAGAAAAACCATTGGATACGCTAGTGGAAACAGCAGCTGACTCTTCTATTCCGGTTCAAACATTTCTACCATTACTAATATTAGCAAGCTTTCTACTGGGTGTTATTTTAGCCCAAGTGATTGATTTAATCCCACTCATTATCGCAACCTTTCTTGCTGTTTTAGTTACCATTCTTGTTATAAGCTTAAAAAAACGCCCATTCAGTTAAATCTGAACGGGCGTTTCGGTTATTATTTTTTTACTTTAGCAAGAACTAAACCAATGACAAAGCCGATGGTAGCTGGGATGAGCCAGCCCATGCCATAATTAAATAAAGGAATGTAGGCCTGTGCCCACTCAGAAAGAAAACCAATTCTAAAAAAAGTTTTAGCTTCAACTGGCAAGGCATGAATAAAATCAACAATCGCAAACGGCATAGTAAAAACGGTCGTTACCTGATAAACAATCGCATGATCTTTAAACAGCGGACTGACTAATGCCACTAAAATCAAAGTAATCGCTAATGGGTAAAGGAACATCAAAACTGGAACTGAATAGGCAATTATTTGTGATAAACCTAGATTGGCAACTCCAAATGAAATAGCTGTAAACAGAAACACAAATTGATTGTAACTTAGTTTGTTTGGAAACAACGTAACGAACATTTCGCTAATTGCTGTAATTAGCCCAACTGCAGTTTTAAAACAAGCTACAGTAATAATGATCGCTAGGAAAATTGCTCCGAAACTTCCAAAGTAATGATGAGAAATTTCAGCTAATGCCATCCCACCATTTTCACTAACATTGAAAATACCTTGACTAGAAGCTCCGATATAAACAAGGCTGGTATAAATGACAATCATTAACAGCATACTAAACATACCTGCAATAACGGTATCACGTGCAATGTGTGATGGTTTAGTAACGCCTAAACTTTGAATGGTACGAACCACAATAATCCCAAATGCCAGTGATGCTAAAGCATCCATCGTGTTATAACCTTCTAAAAAACCAGTGAAGAATGCACCGCTTTGATAGGCTTCTGCTACAGCTACTGTGCTAACGTCTCCCATTGGTTTCAATAAAGAAAAGATAATCATTAATGCCAATGATCCTAAGAAGATAGGATTAAGGATTTTCCCAACCCATGTTAAAATACCAGATGGTCGTAAAGAGAACCACAAGGACGCTCCAAAAAATAAGAAAGAAAAGATAAATAAAAATAAGGCCAGTTGATTGGCATCTAAATATGGCGCTAGTGCCACTTCAAACGATACTGTGGCAGTACGAGGTGTTGAAAAGAAAGGCCCAATTGTTAAGTACAAGGCGATTGTAAAAAACAAACCATACTTATGACTGATTTTGCTCGCTAGGACATACAGACTGTCTTTTCGAGAAAGACCCATTGCCACAATTCCTAAAAAGGGTAACCCAACTGCTGTAATAATAAAGCCCAGTGTTGCTTGTATCATCTGAGAACCAGACATTTGTCCCATTTGAATAGGAAAAATTAAATTTCCAGCCCCAAAAAACAAACCAAAGAGCATTGATCCAATAAATAAATATTCTTTTAGTGTTAATTTTTTATCCATAATAACTCCTCTATCACAATGAAAATCACATGCCGATTAATTCTAACATCTTTTTTAGCCTTCTACCACCTGCCCTAAAAAATGTTATAATGTTGGTATTGAAGACTTTTTTATGAAAGGAGTATTTCCTTGGAAAAAGATAACTTACTGATGACCGAGGTGACCATTCAAGGGCGTTTTTATGATATGGCTCTTTATAGCGGCAAGCTTTATTTATGGGGAAATGATCAGACATTACACATTTATCGTTGGAATAAGTGGATGGAGTCAGTTGTTTTTTCAGACTTACCCATTTATCAATATGCACTTTCAACACAATTTCTATCTTTAAACATATCAAATCTAGCTCCCTTCTTAGTAAAAGAAGTGGTTATTTCACCACATATGCGCGATTTTGTCATTTTCAATCATACGCTCTATCTGATAACAGATGATGGCTTCTACAGTTTAGATACGGATCAGGCAGAGCCTCACTTAAATAAAATCCAATCAGGTAGTTTCCACCTTCTATCCTTAAGTGAAAAGAACCGTATGATTTTAGTTTCTAATGAGACGGGTGTTTATGAATATCGATCTGAACAACAAAAAATGATTCATTGGGACGATACACCGACCGCTTCAATTGTTTGGGATAATCATCATATTTTACAACTTGATGACGCTAAGCAGCCCTTACAGCTTTTGCGTTTCCATGTCAGTAAAAAGGAACCTATTCTTTTAAGCAAGGTGTCAAAAGACCAACTCTATACCCAGCAGCTCTATAGCAATACATCATTGCTACAATCACATAGAAAAGAAGAGACGAGCAACTTGTTTGGATATTTATCATCAGAAGAAACTGCTAGCTTAGATAGCCTGCTTGAAATTGTTGTTGTTCAGAACGTACCCCACCCTTATTTGTCAACACCAACCCTTGACGAAAATAGTTTATATATTGAAGAATCAGATGGCCTGTATCTCCTACTCGATGATAAGCCCTATCTTATTGCTCAACAGGATTACCAAAAATACCGAACCTTTTATAAATCACGTAACTATAAGCACTATCTTCATTATCTAACTCGAGACACATTAACCATACTGATTTTCCATAAACGGACTTAATTCTGGGAAGTGGCTTACTTTTATGACAGAATGTGTTAGAATGTGAAAGGAAAATAACAAAGAATTGAGGAATGCCAAAAATGATTACTGTATCAAACGTCAGTCTATTGTTTTCTGACCGTAAACTTTTTGACAATGTAAACATAAAATTCACACCGGGTAACTGTTATGGTGTTATCGGAGCAAATGGTGCAGGGAAATCTACATTCTTGAAGATCCTTTCTGGAGACGTTCAACCGACAACAGGTGATGTGATCATGGATCCAAACGAACGTTTATCTGTTTTAAATCAGGACCACTATGGTTTTGAGGACCATCAAGTTTTAGACACAGTTGTAATGGGTAACAAACGCCTATACGAAGTTCGCCAAGAAAAAGACGCTATTTATATGAAGGAAGAATTTACTGATGCTGACGGTATTCGTGCCGGCGAGCTTGAGGGTGAATTTGCTGAATTAAATGGTTGGGAAGCTGAAGCTGATGCAGCTAGCTTGCTACAAGGTTTAGGAATTACAGAAGACCTTCACGACAAAAAAATGAGCGAATTAATTGAGCCACAAAAAGTAAAAGTTCTTTTAGCACAAGCTTTGTTTGGTCAACCAGACGTTCTACTATTGGACGAGCCGACAAACGGTTTAGACAAACAATCAATCGAATGGTTGTCAGAATTCTTAATTAACTTCCCAAATACTGTTATCGTTGTATCCCATGACCGTCACTTCTTAAACACAGTGTGTACTCACATGGCTGACGTTGACTTTGGTAAGATTCAACTTTACGTTGGTAACTACGATTTCTGGTTACAATCAAGCCAATTGGCAGCTAAATTAGCAGCTGACCAAAACTCTAAAAAAGAAGAAAAAATCAAAGAATTACAAGACTTTATTGCGCGCTTTAGTGCGAATGCTTCTAAATCTAAACAAGCAACTTCTCGTAAGAAAATGCTTGATAAGATTACATTAGATGACATTCAACCTTCTTCACGTAAATACCCATTCGTTGGTTTCTCACCAGAACGTGAAATCGGAAATGACCTTTTAATCGTTGATGGTATTTCAAAAACTATCGATGGCGAAAAAGTTTTGGATAACGTTAGCTTTACATTAAGCCGTACAGATAAAGTTGCCTTCACAAGTCGTCGTGACATTGCGATTTCAACGCTATTCCAAATTTTAACGGGTGAAATGGAAGCTGACTCTGGTACATTCAAATGGGGTGTCACAACGTCACGTAGCTACTTGCCAAAAGACCATTCATCAGAATTCCCTAATCCTGAGATGAACATCTTAGATTGGTTACGTCAATTCGCTGGTAAAGAAGAAGATGACAATACTTTCCTACGTAGTTTCTTAGGCCGTATGTTATTCTCAGGCGATGAAGTAATGAAGAAATTGTCTGTTCTTTCTGGGGGAGAAAAAGTACGTGTTATCTTATCTAAGATGATGTTATCAAAATCAAACGTACTCATTCTTGATGATCCAACAAACCACTTGGACTTGGAATCAATCACAGCATTGAACGACGGATTAATTGCCTTCAAGGGCGCTATGCTATTCTCTTCTCATGACTACGAGTTTGTTAATACAACAGCTAATCGTATCATTGAAGTAAGTGCAAATGGTGTTGTTGACCGCTTGAATACAACTTATGAAGAATTCTTAAATGACAAAGACGTTCAAAAACGCGTTGACGCATTATACGAATAGTTAAACTGAAAAACCTGTAGGAAGAATTATCTTCCTACAGGTTTTTTTGTTATAGACTAGGGGATTATAAGTTCAGCCATCAATGTCTAGCTCCCAATTCCTTTCCTAGTGAAAAAAAGATAAATTTGCCCCATTGCGCGCTTCGCTGCTCATTCAGGGTCAAATTTCCTATTTTTTCATAGGCCAAGGCGGAATTGTCCGCTTTTCTTACTAATGGTCGATACATCTCTTGAATTTGGGCTGTATCTTACATATTGAAGCTCAAGTGTAAGATACAGGCTTCTTTTTGGGTGCTGTATCGCACATTTCATGCTAGTTATGTAAGATACAGATACTTTTTAACAGCTGTATCGACTATTTTGTTAGCAATCGCTGATACGTATGGTCAATTAACCATGCGCCAAGTGGTGCCGTTAGTAAAATCGTCAAAATAGAAATTGCTAAAATAGCTTCGCCATAAGGTAACCCCATCGCCAGTGGTATTCCCCCAATAGCTGCTTGCACAGTTGCTTTAGGAGTATAAGCAAGCATAGTAAAATATTTTTCTTTTGCCTTAAGTGTCGTTGGTAAAATAGAAACATACACGCCTAGGATTCGAAAAACTAGCGCTAGTCCGATTAATAAAACAGCTGAGATGCCTATGCTAAAGACATAAGTAAAGTTCAAACTAGCACCAACTAATACAAATAAAAAGACTTCCGAAACGACCCACAACTGATCATATTTCACAGATAGGCGTTTTGATAAACGGGGATAGCTAGCATAAATCGCCGCTCCCATTGCCATAATCGCTAACAAAGCTGAGAATGGTAGCCATTCACTAATTTGTGTTTCAACTTCTAATAATAAAAAAGAAATAGCTAGCATAATGGCTAGTTTCACCGAATCTCTCATCCGATAATATCTAAATAACCAGCTGACCGCTTTCCCAATTACATAACCGACCGCAACTCCAGCTATAATCGATATCGGAATCGATAATAGTGTCTTTAGTTTCAAATCCTGACTTAACGATAAGGAACTAAAAGCAGTAAATAGAACAATGACAAAGACATCATCTAAAGAGGCTCCTGAAATAATTAATTGCGGAACGGCAGCCTCCTTGCCATATCCTTCGTCTATCAATTTCAACATGCGCGGCACAACTACCGCTGGTGAAACTGCTGCTAATACCGCACCTAAAACAAGCGCACTCACTACATCCATTCCTAATAATAATGGAGCTAACACAGCAATGCTAACTATTTCAAAGGTCGCCGGCAGAAAACTCATCAATAAGGCAGAAGCCCCGACTTTTTTTAATTGCTTTAAATCGAGTGACAGGCCTGCTCTCGTTAAAATAACAATTAAGGCGACTTGGCGTAGCTCTGCTGATAAGTCTAGTAAGCTGGAGCTAAAGGCGTTGAGGCCAAATGGACCTAATAAAACACCTGCCACCATCATCCCAATTAAAGGCGGCAATCCTATGCGTTTACAGATGCGGCCCAAAAATAAGCCGACTACTAATAATAATCCGATACTCGTTAACATTTCTTTATCCCCTTTATCACATTAAAAAAAACAAAAAAAGCCGACACTCCTCCTATTAAACAGGTAGAAGTCATCAGCTTTAAGCGGTTCAAGTTTATTTCAACTTTGGGAGACGATCATTCCCTCTTTTATTTACTTTTCAATGTGTTCGTGATTACTAAAAAAATTATAGCATAATTTTTAATGGCTGACTAGCCGTTTTTAAGAGGCAATGACCTTAGCTGCGCCGCCATCAATCAATAAGGTGGTGCCAGTAATATACGAATTCGCATCTGATAAAATAAAGGCTACTGCCTTAGCAAATTCTTCCGGTTCGCCCAAACGACCAAGTGGAATGTCTTTCATTGTTGCAGCTTTAACATCTTCAACGCTTGTTCCCGCTTTATCAGCGCGGTCTTGGTTCAATTGCTGAATCCGGCCCGTTTCGATTGTACCTGGGGCCACTACATTAATTAAGATATTATCCGGTCCCAATTCTTCTGCTAGTGATTTCGTCAAGCCAACAATGGCATTGCGGAAGGTATTGGATAAAATGAGATTTGGAATCGGTCGTTTAACAGAACTTGATGCCACATTGGCAATGCGACCGCCACTTTCTTTTAAGTCAGGCAAGACTTCACGTATCATACGCACATAACTTAATAAGTTCAATTCAAAGGCTGCTTCCCAGTCTTGGTCTTCAAAATCATCAAAGACGCCGCTCGGAGGTCCACCAGCATTATTTAGCAAAATATCAATTTTACCTAGACGCTTTCTTGTTTCAGCTACTAGCGCTTTAATATCATCAACTTTCGTAATATCGCACTCATAATAAGCAACTGTCCCTCTGGCAACTTGCTCGATTTCTCGCTTAGCTTCTTCTAATGACGCTTCGTTCCGACTTGTCAGCATCACATTAGCCCCTTCTTTCGCTAATTCCATTGCGACAGCCTTCCCCAATCCTTGACTTGACGCCACAACGAGGGCATTCTTTCCTCTTAATCCCAAATCCATTAAAATTCCTCCTTCTTTCCGAATATACGTTTGCTATAATAGTCATAACTAATTAAATGATACCACAAAGGAGATGCCCGCTTGAAACTATTACATACCGCCGACTGGCACTTAGGAAAAATCGTCAACGAATTTTCTATGCTCGACGACCAGCGTTATTTTTTAGAAACACTTATTGAAAAAATAAAACCACTTGAGCTCGACCTCATTATTATTGCCGGCGACCTTTATGACCGGTCTCTGCCTTCCAAAGAAGCCGTCGCTCTGGCAGACGATATTCTAACGCGCCTTATTAAAGAGGTTAAGGTACCCACTTTGGTTATTGCTGGCAACCATGACAGTAATGAACGCATTGAATATGGGTCACAGCTATTTACTCAAAATGGTCTCTACATGGAGGGAACCGTAAAACCAGTTACCAACAAAGTCACTATCAATGGGGTAAATTTTTATTTAGTTCCCTTTGCTGACCCTGCCCAAGTTCGCGAAATTGTCGGTAATCCTGATATTCGAACGATGGAAGATATTAGCCACCATCAAATAAACGCCATTAAAGAAACACTTCATCCAGATGAGCTAAATGTGTATATCGGCCATGGCTATGTCATTAATGGCCAGCCCCAATCCATAGAAGCTTCTGATTCAGAACGACCATTAACGATTGGAACTGCTGAATATGTGCCTGTTGAATTATTTGAATGCTTTGATTATGTCGCTCTCGGTCATATTCATAAACCACAAAAAATTAAATATGAGCATATTCGTTACAGCGGATCGATTTTGAAATATTCTAAATCAGAAGTCTTCCATAAAAAACAAATATCTATTGTAGATTTAGAGAAAGGACGGGTGTCTGTCAGCCCTCTTTATATCGAAGCTAAGCGTGATATGCGTGTGATACGAGGTTATTTCGATGACATTATCACCGGTCAATCCGATGATTATATCTTTTTTGAATTAGAAGATGACCAGCTTATTTCAGATACCATGAACCGACTGCGTCAACGCTATCCTTATGCTATGGGGCTGGAATACCTTCATCAGCGCGATAACAACCATTCTAAACTAAGCCATACCCAAGATGATTTGAAACAGCTTGCTTATCCAGAGTTATTTGAAGCCTTCTATGAAGAACACACTGAAACAAATTTAACTGAGCATGAGAAAAAAATCATTAAACAAGCCTTTCACGCGGCAGAAAGGAGCCTGTCATGAAACCAATTCAACTAGAAATGACTGCTTTTGGTCCCTATAAAGAAAAAACAACCATTGATTTTGCTAGTTTCAGCCATCAAAATCTCTTCTTAATTAGTGGCGCGACTGGTGCAGGCAAAACAACGATTTTCGATGCTATTGCCTATGCCCTTTACGATGATGCCAGCGGGAATAGTCGAAGTAAAGACAACTTTAAATCAGATTTTGCAACGGACCAAGAGCTTTGCCAAGTTAGCTTCATTTTTGAAATCAATGGAAAAGAATACAAAGTTGAGCGTTCACCGAGACAAATGGGGCCCGGCAAGCGAAGCGCTAGTAAACAATACGAGTCGACCGTTGCCTTCTACCATGACACCGGTGTTACAACAAAAATTAAAGATGCTAATCAAGAAATTGAAGCCTTGTTAGCAATGTCCTATGATCAATTCAAACAAATTGTCATGCTCCCACAAGGTGAATTTAAAAAATTACTTGAATCGGATAGTAAAGATAAAGAACAGATTTTTAGAAATATTTTCCAAACTGACGTCATTCTTGCCTTTCAAGATCATCTCAAAAAACAAGTTGCTGACTTGAAAAAAGACGCTGATGAAGCGTCCGTATCGTTAAAAACATCTTTACGTTATTTAACTGATATTGAAGATGCGCCTTTACAGGATGCGATTGCAATTGAAGATATTGATACGATTCTTGATCGCTTATCATACCTTAACCACCTATTTTCGGAGCAACTTACTGAACAAGAGGCTTTACACCAACACAAACAAGAAAAAGTAAAACAGCTTGATCAACAAATGGCTGATCTTAACCATTACGAAAGTCTAAAAAAAGAGCAAATTGCTTTACTGCAACAAAAAGAAGCATTTGCCCAAATAAAGCAAAACCTAGTTCATTTTGAAAAAGCGCAAGGCTGTTTAGAAGCCAAACAGCTTATCGAACGTGAAAAAATAAGCATCAACTCATTAAAGACTAGTCTTTCGACAACTTCCGAAAAGCTTGAAAACCTAAAAAAAGAAGCTCGGTTAAAACAAGAAACGTTTGAAAAACTAAATGAACAATACAAACAACTACCCGATTGGCGAAAACAAGAAAAAGAATACGAGAAGCAATTAGAAGCCTTTGAGCAAGTCGAAAACAAGCAAGCTGAAAAAGAAAATCTAGAAAAACTTATTCGGACAAATCAAGATGAATTGAAACAAACCAACCAATTACTTGAACAGTTACAAAAAGAGAAACAAACAAGCCAACAAGCTATTCAGGCTGTTAATGACGCAAAAAAAGCAAAAGAAAGTTTAGAAAAAGATAAGCAAGAGACAGAAAAGCAACGTGATAATAGCCTGCTGAGATTGAAGAACTTAGAAGAATTCATAAAGCTCACTAATCAATGGCAATCAGAGTCAGATCAACTCATTCAACTCAGAAAAGATGCGACATATTCTCATAAGCAACTACAAGAGATGCGACAACTTTACTATGATAATTTAGCAGGTCTTTTAGCGTCAGATCTGAAAGTAGACCTTGCTTGTCCAGTTTGTGGCTCGTTTGATCACCCTCATTTGGCTGAAACAAACCCACAAGCACCGACTAAAGAAGATTTGGACCGTTACCACGCGGAAAATGAACAGATACAAGCCGAATACGCCCGCTTGGCAAGCCGTGTAGGAAGTTTATTGGAGCAGATAAAGGAAAAAGAAGACCAGCTAGACATTATTCAAGCCGATTGTGAAAATGAAAAAACAGTGACGCAACTCGCTTACAATCAAGATTTAGAAAAGCTAAATGAATTAAACCAAAAAGAAACAAGCTTGTTACAACAAATAGAAAAACTTGATCACTTAAATAGTCTTTTTGATAAGTTCCTCGAAGATGAGCGTCAATGTGAATTGAAGCTAACGCGATTAACAACCTTGCTTAGCAATCAAGAAACACAAATAAAAGATGTCAGTGAGCAAATAAACCAACTAATTGTGTCATTACCATCAACAGATAAGCAGGCAACGACTAATTTATTACGTGAGCTTACTCAACAAATCCATAGAATCGAATCCGACTATCCCCTTCTTCAAAATGAATTAAATCGGATTGAAAAGGAAACTGCGATTTGTTCGACAGAGCAAACCAGCTACAACAACCAGCTGGAAACAGCCATTCAGTCGCTTAACGCTGCAGAATTAGCTTTCAAAGAAAAATTAAAGTCTGCCAATATGGCTGAAGACTTTGAGGAGCATTTACTGAGTGAGGCAGACTATCAACGTCTTTATAAAGAGCATGAAACTTACGATCAGCGACTTAAAACGAATCAAAGTAATTTAATCAAACAAGAGCAGCGACTCGCTGAATTTGATTCAACCGATATTGAACAACTAGAGATAACACAAGGTCTGCTAGCGGAAGAAATTAATCAAATTAATGCCTTACTGAAAAAACTATTTATGCAGAAACAAAATGGCGAGAAAAGTCACGCTGCAATTATGGAAACCTATGGAAGCTTAAAGGATTTTAGAAATAAATATAGCCAAATCAAACGCTTAGCCGACGTGGCAAATGGTAGTTCAAAAGAGACAGGTCGTCTTTCTTTCGAACGTTATGTTCTAGCTATTTACTACGAAGAAATCGTCAAGGCTGCTAACTTACGATTAAAAGACATGACAGGTGGGCGCTATTTACTGCGTCGCTCTGAAGAGATGGGTAAAGGAGTCGGGGCTAAAGGACTCGAGCTTGATGTCTTTGACCATTTCACTAGTCAAACAAGAAGTGTTAAAACGTTATCTGGCGGGGAAAGCTTTAAAGCTTCCCTTGCACTTGCATTAGGATTAAGTGATGTTATGCAGCAACAAAGTGGTGGCGTTCATATTGATACTCTCTTTATTGATGAAGGATTTGGATCACTGGACTCTGAATCACTCGATCATGCCATCCAAACCTTAATGGACTTAAACGCCTTAGGAAGAATGGTCGGAGTTATTTCCCACGTTGACGAGCTTAAAAATCGGATTTCAACCCATATTGAGGTAAGTCATTCCGCGAAAGGTAGTTCATTAACCATTAAGTATTAAATAGGAATAAGGCTTGGACAATTGTCCAAGCCTTATTTAACGTTTACTATGTGTAATGGAAACTGATAACCGATTATTTAACAATTAGAACGTCGCATCTAGCATGACGCGTCACATGATTAGTGATGGAGCCCACAACGAGTTTGGCTATTCTACCTTTTCCCGTTGCTCCCATGATAATCAAATCAATCGACCAGTCTTTTACTAAATCTTCTGCTATTAATTTCTTAGCATTTCCAAACTTGATATCTTTTTCAATGGTCAAGTTTTCTTTGCTAGCATGGGCTTCTAAAGATTTGAATAGACCTTCTTTATCACGCTCAATGCTGGCAGCTTCTTCAGGATCATTCCTTTTGTCGACAACTGTTACAAGGTGCAAAATAGCGTCATTGCGTTTGGCAATTTGAACTGCTTTTTTAAACGCATTGATCGATTGTTGCGAACCGTCTACAGGAATTAAAATATGTTTGTAATCATGACTCATATGATCCAACTCCTCTCAACTCACACAGAAAACGCTTCCTTCATCTTTATTTTACACCAAAATAAGATAAAGGCAAAACAGTTTTTGCTTTTTTGAGATACAGATTCTTATATTTTCTCAAATTCTAATTCGCCAAATTCCTTAATATCTTTTTCAAGTTGTGCCTGCGATAAGTCGTGACGTACTTTATAGAAGGATTTTGTCGTTTTAGCGGCATTGACGATCCCTGTCAGGATAACATCAATCAAGTTTTTTGTGTGCATATAGCGATAGAGCATACCTGATATGAGGGCCTCATTTGTTCCCCATACATATGATTCTGAATCTGTATTTCGTAAATCGAAACGAATCATACCTTGTTTAGAACTCGCATACTGCACACATTTACTTTTATTCATAATAACGACATGCTCGCAACCACGTTCTAGAAAGCGATTCAATGCTCTTTTTAAGGATTCATCATCTTCAATTGTCATATTCAAGATCAGCTCTGCTTCTTTTTGAGTAGTAATAAAGATTTTGACACCCTTCAAATTTTCTGGAATATTATGAGCTTTAAGGGCGGAAACAGTCATCATAGCGAGTGGAATTTTATTTTTTGAAGCAATATCAATCAATAATTCACATGTTTCCTTTGGTAAATTAGTATCCACGCATATTCCTTTAGCTTGTTTTAATAACGATGCCCGCTTCATCAACCAGTTAGTATCCATCTGATCATAAATATCCATTTCAGAAAGCCCAACGACCATCTCACGCTGCTTATTTAAAACTTCCATATATGTCCCTGTTGATTGACCTGGAAGTTCTTCCACCTCATTCATCTTCATAAAGGGTAGCATATTTTTCTTAATTGATTTCGCTTCTTGATCATCACCTAAAAGTGATAAGAGAACAACATCTTCTTGAAGTCTACCTAAATTTTCAGCGACACTGAGGGCGACTCCTCCAAATGTCACTTGAGAGGTAACTTTGTTTGATTCTCCTGTAATCAACTCATCTTCAATAAAATATCTTCGATCAATTGCTGCCGCACCGATACAGATAATCGGTCTTGTTTCATTTACTACATAGGCTTTTCCTAATAAATAGCCTCTTTTTACTAACCCAGAAATAATATTTGCCACTGCTGGCCGAGATAAACCAATCTTATCAGCCAAGTCTTGTTGGGAAATAAAAGGATCT
Organism: Jeotgalibaca sp. PTS2502; assembly: GCF_001975685.1. NCBI lineage: Bacteria > Bacillati > Bacillota > Bacilli > Lactobacillales > Carnobacteriaceae > Jeotgalibaca > Jeotgalibaca sp. PTS2502. The sequence goes on along the minus strand of NZ_CP019433.1, from coordinate 166,306 downwards.
TCCTTTATATAAGTAAAAACTCTGGACTCTTTCTCATTCAGAATCATATGTCATTGCCCTCTCTGTATTCAATCATACCGTCTATCATATCAATTCCTTATTGCCTTCGCAATTAGTAAAAAGAAATCGTTAGGCGATTGTAACAATTCATCAACCACCAAGGATTGATTCAATCACAGCTATTTCCAGTCTTTTATCTAACTGTTTAAATTTTTGTAGACTTTCTTCATAATATTGTATTGCTTGTTCTGATTGCTTATTTTTCTGATAAAAATCACCCATCGTCATTAATAAATAGGCTAGCCCCTCTTCATCGTCTGCCTGTTTTGCATAGGTCATTGCCTGTATGAGTGCTTCTTCACTTTTTTTAGGGTGATTTTCCTCCATATAGATTATTGCTTTCTCAAACCAAGTCGCAGAAAGAGAACTCCTATCATTTGGAGCATATTGTTCTCGATACAGAATTTCTTCCTCTAATAATAGTTTTGCTGAATCGTAGTCTTTTGTGGCTCTGGAAGTTTTGACTAATTCGCGAAGCATATCCATCTCAAAGTCGACATTATTGGCTTTGCGAGCATTTAAACGCCCTTCTTCAAAGCAACTCCTAGCACCATCATAATTTCCTTGCAAACTGTAGTTTACTCCTAATCCATAAACAAGTAATTGATATAGCTGGCTATCTTTATCATCAATCAAATAAAGCGCCTCCAAAAACAACCGTTCCGCTTCTGCATAGTCCTCCTTTTCATGTAATGTCATTGCCCTGTCGGCCAACTCTTTAATTTGATTCATTGTCATACCGTTTCACCCCTTCATTATTTAATGAGGATGTTCTCTTCTTCATAGTACACGAGGGAAATGGCCTTGTAAAATATGCGGATGGGTTCCAACAACGACATCAACCTCTAAATCGGCGAATAATTGAGCATAATAACGCTGAAAATCATTAATCTCAGACGTATTTTCGTCTCCCCAGTGGGCAGAAACAATGACAACATCACTCAATTCTTTTGCTCGTTTTACATCATCACGAATAAGTTTCTCATCAAAGTAGGATACACGCCAATCCGTATCTGGTTCAATACCATTCGTTCCATAAGTATAGGACAAAAATGAAAAGGTAACCCCTTTTCGCTCAATAGTCGGAATACTTAACCGATCAGCTTCGCTTAAATAAGTTCCTGTATAGATAAGATCAGGATAGTTACTCCAAACTTCAATAGCGTGAATAGCACCAGGATAATCGTAATCAAGCGTATGATTCGTTGCACCATTAACTAAATCAAAGCCTAAATCAGCCATATTTCCAGCCATTTCATTAGGCGTATTAAAAGCAGGATAGCCCGTATATGGATAATCTGTCCCAGCCAAAATGGTTTCCTGATTTAAAAAGGCTAAATCTGCATCTTGAATGTCGGTCGCAATATGCTTGTAGATTGGCGTGAAATCATAACTACCATCCTCTTGATACACATCGGCGATAATTGAATCGTGTATTAGATTATCTCCCACTCCAACAAATGAAATGATGACTGCTTCTTCGCTTTCTTCTTCTGAACTAGCCTCCACATTATTTGTAAACTCAATATCTGATGATGTTTGTTCATCAATCTGTTCGTTAGGTTGGCAAGATGCTAGAACGATTGCTAACATCATTGTCGCTACTTTTTTCATTTTATCACCTCAACGGAAAGGCTATAAAAAATTTCCTTTAAAAACAATCTCGTTTCTAAAGGAAATCTGTTTATAGCGGTAATGTTTTTGTTGTTACAAATCTTCTCCATGCTAGAATAACTCCCACACTACCTATTAAAAGAACTTGCCATAAAGGTAAATGATAAAGAGTTAGCCGCAATCGTAATAATCCATAAGCTGCTAAGAAAGACACAACGATTAGGGAATAGCTGATATAGTCTCTGTATGTAGTAAACTGTTTGCTAGTTCGATACAACAATTCTGCTTTTTGACGTTGGTAAAACAAATAGACATAGGCAAAAACTAAAACAAAAAAGTTCAGTAAAACACCTAGTAGACTAAAAGGAATCGGTATAGCCATCGTCTCACTAAAGCTATGGCCGTACCAAGCTCCTAACAAGAAAGCAAAAAACGCATAGGCGACTAAATAAAGAGAGAACGCATACAACGGAAACTGAAAACGATCCTTAATAATGTTAATAGGACGTAGCTTATTTCTCTTGTAGATGACTTTCTCAACAAACAATCTGTGGTCAACACCGAATTCTTCATCTGCTCGCTTGCCATCTAATTGTGCCTCTTTAATTTTTAATAACACAAGTTGGCAAATTTCTAATTTAAAGGCTTGTGTTTTTGATTCTGATAATGAATCTAATTCTAATAAACATTTTTTATAGTAGGCTTCATTGTAAGGTAATAACTCTTCTGGATTAAGCTTTTGATTGTAATTTGTAGGAATAACGTTTTTAATAAACATGACAAACGCCCCTCTCTCAAATCATCATTCGATCTATATAAGTATATTATAAATGAAGTGTCTGAAAAAATGAACAAAAACGACTAATAAGAAAAGCGGACAAGTCCGCCTTGGCCTATGAAAAAATAGGAAATTTGACCCTGAATTGTCAGGAGACTTCACGCTTCAGCGGGTTAGTCGAATGATATGCGTTAGCGAGCAGCGAAGCGCGCAATGGGGCAAATTTATCTTTTTTTCACTAGGTCAGGACTTGGGAGCTAGACATTGATGGCTGAACTTATAATCCCCTAGTCTATAAGAAAAACCGTGTAGCTACTTTCTGCTACACGGCATTATTTTTTTATTCAGGAACAGTGATTGAAGCCGGGTCAATACCCAAGGCCTCTGCCATTTCCTCATTTACGACCAATTCTAAATTTTTAGAAGACTGTACTGCCATATCAGCAGTTGTCGCTCCATTTTCTAGAATGTCTAGTGCCATCTCACCAGTTTGGCGACCTAATTCATAGTAATCAATACCGTATGTTGCTAGACCACCGTCTAACACTTGGTCTGCTGCTGCTGCAACAACCGGTAGCTTATAATTTTTTGCTACTTGGGCTACGGTTGCCATTGTACTTGCCAGCGTATTATCTGTCGGAATATAAACACCATCAACATCTTGAGCCAGTGACTCCATAGCTTGTTGTACATCATTAGTTGAAGATACAGTTAAAACAACCACATTTTGACCATTTTCTTCAAGAATTGCTTTCGCTTGATCAGCTTGAATAACAGAATTTGGCTCACTAGAATTGTAGATGATACCGATATTCTCAGCATCTTCTGCAACAGATAATAGTAATTTGACTTGCTCCTCAATCGGACCTGCATCCGTTGTACCTGTAATATTTGCACCTGGTTTTTCTAAGCTAGCAACAAGTCCAGCATCCACTGGGTCAGTAACTGCTGTGAATAAAATTGGTGTGTCTTTTTCTATATTGGCTAGTGATTGAACAGCTGGTGTTGCTATCGCTAAAATCAAATCATTATCCCCTGCTAAACGTTCAGACATGGTTTGAAGATTGGCTTGGTCACCTTGTGCATTTTGATAATCTAATGTTAGGTTCTCACCTTCTAGATAACCTGCTTCTTCTAATACATCGACAAAGCCTTGACGTGATGCGTTTAATGATTCATGATCCATTAATTGTAAAATTCCAATAGTAAGTTCCTTGTTAGCACCATCGTTCGCTGTATTTTCATCTGATCCGCCACAAGCTGCCAGCAAGACGCCTGCCCCTAATGTCAAACCTATTTTCCTCATCCATTGTTTCATCATCTCTATATTCCTCCCAGAATGTTGTGAGTATCTATTATGAAATAAAACCAAAAAAACCCATTCAGATTTTTAATCATCTGAATGGGTTCATGAATTTCTATTAGTAACCAATAAAATCAGTTTTACTAACACCACTCAGATTTTCATCTATGTGGCATTTGCTCATGCAAAGTAACTCTAGCCTCATAGATACAAACGTTGTTTGTCACGTTTGCATCCATGAATTCATGTCTACAAACGTTCCCTAAAGAAGCTAAAGTAAAAGCTATGCAATTGATTAAGTGATTTTATTTTAATTTTCATAGAAATTCCTCACATCTTTTATTTAGTAATGCCATCATACTGGAGTTATTATGAGAAGTCAATGATAAAATTAAAACTAAATGAGCAAAAAACTAATGTTTGATAATTTTTCTTAATCGATTGGCTAAAACTACCGCTAATACAGCCTTTATGCCATCTCCCGGTAAAAACAATAACACACCGCTTATTAATAATTGGCTAAAAGATAAACCAAGCTCTAAGAAGACATTCAATATAATTGCCATATATGGTGTTCCGATGACGTAAATAAGCCCGGTAGCTAGTATAACTAAATAACGATCAGCCGTCACTTTCCCAGTCTTTTTTAAGTAAGAAATAACAGGGGCCACGATTATAAATGCAATTAAAAAACCAAAACTAGGACTTAGAAAAATTTGCCCTCCTCTTACTAGGACAGATAAAAGTAAATGTAATAGTTGTGCAAAAAAAGCGCTTTGTGGGTTTAACAATAGTGCCGTTAATAGAACAAATAAGGTCTGAAGAGTCACTGGAACAGGACCAATAGGAATGCTAATGAAGCCCCCAATAAAACTTAAGGCTGCCATTAAACTGATTCTTGATAAATCACGAGTATTTAGTTTCATAAAATCCTTCTCCTTCTCGCATTTGAATGCTAATTTCTCCATATGATAATATCTTATGACTACCATCTTCTAGGCGAACAACTAATCCACCATCATTGTCTATCTCTTCCGCAACCGCTCTAATTTGTTCTTGTTTTTGCTTAAACGTAATTGTTTTGCCTAAAACGAAGCACCTTTTCCGATAGTCTTCTAAAAAATTTCTGTTATTAATATTCTGATAAATTGCTAAGAAGTTATTAATGATGCTGACAGTTAAATTATTACGATTAATCGTGCCACTTGAGTGATTGGTTATTCCACCAACTTTATTTTTTAAGTCCTCTGGTAATTGCTCTCTATCCACTGAAATATTTATGCCAATACCTAAAATAATGGATTCAACCGACTGAGTTTCAAAATTCATTATGCCTTCTGTTAAAATACCGCAAATTTTCCGTCCATTTAGAAAAATATCATTAACCCACTTAATTTTAGGGCTTAACGAGGTCATACCTTCAATAGACTGACAAACGGCTACAGCTGCAGCTGTCGTCAGCAATGCCGCATCAACTTCTGAAGAAATATGCTGAAGTGCAAGACTCATATATAAGCCTGTTTTTTCAGGAGAATAAAAAAAGCGTCCGTGTCTCCCTCGCCCAGCCGTTTGTTCATCACTCACAACTAAAAAATTACCACTAAGTTGAGTCTCTAATAATCGCTTAGCTTCTGAATTAGTAGATCCAATACTAGCATATGTTATAACGGTCACATCATGGTCTAGTTTCGATTGAATTTGCTCTTGGTTTAATACATCTGATTGAGAAGATAATCGATAACCGTTGTTGGTTCCAGACTCTATAAGGTAGCCTTCCGCTCGTAAACTTTGGATCGCCTTCCAAACTGACGTCCGACTTACACCTAGCTGTGTTGCAATCAGTTGTCCGGAATAGATTTTTTCTTTATTATGTTCAAGTAATGCTAGTACTTTATCTTTCGTTGACATGCTACCACCTCATTTTTCACTTATTTTATAGAACCCGCCAGCTATTGTCAACTACTTTTTTTATAAAGGTTAACAATGTGCGCAAAAAAAGAGAGCAGCTTAGCTCTCTTCTGTTATATTCTATTAAGGTAAAACTGTAATGGTCATTGTTTGACGACCAAATGCCCAAGCAGCGTTTAAATCAGTAATATGAACATCAATTCTGTTTCCAATGATTGCTGAACCAGTATCTCCAGCAATAAATGTACCGTATCCTGGAATAACTACTGTTGAACCTAATGGAATAACACTTGGGTCAACCGCAATAACGTTTGGTGTTTGACGTAAGTTAATGCCAGTATAAGTGTAGTCACTTAATGATGGTTGGTTTGTTGAGTAAGCTGTTGCTTCAACAGTTATTGTATAACCTTCTGAAGTTGCTGGTGCTGTTTCTTCAACGACTACTTCTTCAACAACTGGTGTTTCTACGACAGTTTCTACAACTGGTGTTTCAACTTCTACAATTTCTTCCTCATGGCTAACATCGTATGAACGTGTTTCTTCACCTTCTCCAACCGTTACAATTGAACCGTCAGATGACAGAGAAATTTTGTTTCCTACAATGATCATATCCGCATTTGAAATGTTATTTACTTCTACTAGTGTATCTAATGAAATTTCTGTTGCTGCTGCGATAGCTGATAAAGTATCGCCCCATGTTACCATGTAGTTGCTACCATTTTCATCTTCTTGAATATCTTGTTTAATTTCGTCAACTGAGCGAGCTGTCCATGTAGCTGCACTTGCTTCAGTTGGGTTTGCAAATGCTAAAATACCTGAAAAAGCAATTGAAGCACCTGTTACGAATAATTTTCTTTTGATTGTCATGTTTATATTTCTTTCCTTTCTTAGAAACCGTGGCTGTTCTTCAGCCTGCTATATACAAATTTCATCACCTTTTGTTCCTTTCAAAAAGGGATGTCTTTCAAAGCCAAAGTAATCCTAACACTTTTTTTTGCTATTATGGGCATTTACACCTTATTGTCAACATGCCTTAATGGTTTTGTATTAAGAAAGGGTGTTCATTACAAAACAAACTCAAATATTACATAGATTTCAAGAAACATTTGTTTTTGTAACATTAGAATTGTCATTATTTTCTAATTTTTATTGATAAGACAAGCTTTCTTATGTGTTTTTTCCAAACAAAAGTTTGCACAAAAAAAGTCGACGTTTGAACGTCGACTTTTTTACACAATATTTACTTTATTTAACGACCGTAAACTTGGTTTCTGCTAATGCATTTGAGAATTCTAGCTCTTCAATTGGTCTAGAGCTATCAACTACTGCTTTTTTGGCTTCGCGATCAACTGTAACGTTTGTGACACCTTCAATTGATTCAAACCGTTCTTTAACAGTTGTTGCGCAACCCTCGCACTTCATACCATCAATTTTTATTTCTACTGCCATTATTTCTCTCCCCTTCCATTTTGTTTCTTAGCTTTAAATCGTTTCAAGCGTAATGCATTAAGTAATACTGAAACAGAGCTGAAGCTCATCGCCGCTCCAGCAATCATCGGATTAAGTAACGGGCCACCAAAGATATGTAATAACCCCATAGCAACTGGAATCCCTAACACATTATAGGCAAAGGCCCAGAATAAGTTTTCCTTGATATTTTTAATGGTTGCTCGGCTTAATTCAATTGCGGTTGGTACATCTGTTAAATCACTATGCATCAGAACAATATCTGCTGACTCAATTGCAACATCCGTTCCACTTCCAATCGCCATACCAATATCTGCCTGTGCCAGAGCTGGGGCATCATTAATACCATCTCCGACCATCGCAACTTTTTTGCCTTCTTTTTGTAATTCACTGACATGGAAGGCTTTATCTTCTGGTAAAACATCGCTTAATACACGCTTGATACCGACTTCTCTTGCAATTGCTTCTGCTGTTTGTTTATTATCGCCTGTCATCATGACAACTTCAAGTCCCATTTGTTGTAAAGTTCGAACAGCCTCTTTGCTGTTCACTTTTAAAGTATCTGCAACAGCAACAATGCCTTGAATTTCATTATCTAACGCTAAATACATCGGTGTTTTTCCTTGTGAGGCTAGTTGATGAGCAGACGTCTCTAAGTGGCCTAACTCGATCTGGTTATCACTCATCAGTTTTAAGTTTCCGAGTAGAACTGTTTTTTCTTCTATAGAAACACTGATACCATGACCCGGAATTGCCTGAAAATGACTTGTTTTTTCTAAAGTTAGTTGACGGTTTAAGGCTTCCCTCACAATAGCTTCCCCTAAAGGATGTTCCGATCCAACTTCTGCTGATGCAGCGAGACCTAATAAATCATTCTCTGATAAATCTGCTAAAGTGATGATATCCGTTACTTTCGGCTTACCTTCTGTGATTGTTCCCGTTTTATCGAGAACAACGGTTTGAATACTGTGTGTTGTTTCGAGTGCTTCACCACTTTTAATCAACACGCCATTCTCAGCACCCTTTCCTGTTCCAACCATAATCGCTGTTGGCGTTGCAAGCCCTAGTGCACATGGACAGGCAATAACTAATACAGAAATAGTAATGGTTAATGCAAAAACCCAAGATTCTTGGCCTAAGAAATACCAAGCTAAGCCAGATAAAATTGCTAATCCGATGACAATAGGAACAAATATTCCTGAAATTTTATCAGCCATTTTAGCAATGGGAGCTTTTGAACCTTGAGCATTTTCAACAAGCGTAATGATTTGAGATAGCACTGTGTCTTTTCCAACCTTAGTTGCTTCATAAGTGATGGTTCCATTTTGATTAATCGATGCCCCAATAACCTGATCGCCTACTTCCTTCTCAACAGGTAGACTTTCCCCAGTCAACATAGCTTCGTCAATAGACGTTCTTCCTTCTACAATCACTCCGTCCACAGCGATTTTTTCTCCTGGTCTTACTACAAGCTGATCGCCTACTTCTACAGCATCTATTGGAATCTCAACTTCCTTACCTTCTCTCATAACTCGAGCTGTTTTAGGAGCTAATCCCATCAGCGTTTTTATAGCTTCAGATGTTTTACCTTTGGATACTGCTTCAAAATATTTTCCGAGTGTAATGAGAGTCAAGATAACAGCTGCCGACTCATAATAGAGTGCCATCGCAAAATCTGCTTCACCATTAAAAATACGAACAGTCGCATATACACTATAAAGAAAGGCAGCACTTGTTCCTAGTGAAACGAGAGAATCCATATTAGGATGTCCCTTAACAAGTGCCTTGAATCCTGATGTAAAGAATTTTTTACCGATTATCATAACAGGCAGAGTTAAAATAAATTGAATGACTGAGAATGCCGTAGCATGATGCATGGGATCAATCACACTTGGAATAGGTAACCCAATCATATGTCCCATTGAAATATAGAATAATGGAATGGTAAAGATGGCTGATAACCAAAATCGCCGCCACATTCCTTTAATATGTTCTTGTTTCTTTTCACGATCTTGATCAACCGTATCGATAACTTCCTTCGCTTGGTAACCTGATTCATGAACTGCATCCATAATCGCCTTTGTAGAAATACGATCAGCCGGATATTGAACTGATAATTTTTCTGTGGCTAAGTTAACAGACGCATAGCCTTCTCCAACTAATTTCCCAACTGCCTTTTCTACGGACCGGGCACAGCTAGCACAGGACATTCCTTCTATATCAAATACTTTAGTTGTCAGCGGTTCGATAGCTTTATAACCAGCTTCAGTTATCGCTCGCTCAATTTGGGTAAAATCAATAGTATGTTTTGAAGAAACAGTTAGTTTTTCAGTTGCTAAGTTAACAGAGGCTTGATCAACCCCTGCCACTTTAACTGCAGCTTTTTCTACTGCCTGAGCGCAACTCGCACAAGACATACCTTCTATATTATAAGTCTCTTGTTTCATGGTCTCACTCCTTTTATTAACAGTGGCACTGGCCGGGTATACAGTTACAGGCAACAGAAGCTGGCGCTGTCTGTCGTTTTTCTTGAATAATAGTAGCTAGTTTGTCTAAATCTGCTTGACTCAGTTGAGAGTCTTCCACCAAATTAGCTAATACATGTCCTACCTTTGTTGAACAAATATGATTAAGAACAGCTGAGGTCATTGACTGAATACTTTCTTCCTCAGTTTGGATTGCTGAGTAAAGATATTTATTACCTTCTTGTTCAGTAGAAACAACGCCTTTATCCACTAGACGTCCAATTAATGTTTTTATTGTTGCAGCTTTCCAACTCATTTTTTCCATTAATACATTGCTAATAAAACGACTCGTTACAGGTTGGTTTGTCCAAATCACTCGCATAATTTCCCACTCTGCATCAGATATTTTGCTTTCAATTGCTTGTTGCATCGTACGATTACCGCCTTTCGTTTACATTTGTAATCAACTCATATTTATAGTTTACATCCGTAAACGATTTTTGTCAACAAAAAAACCACTAACCTATTCGCTAGTGGTTTCTTGTCTTATAAAACTTTACCTGGATTTAACAGATGGTTAGGATCAAACACCGATTTGATATTCCTCATCAATTCAAGATTAATATCAGCTGTCATTTGATGGAAATAGGTTGCTCTTAAGTCACCTTTTTCTTCCCATACAGCTTGACTTTGGATATCACCTCTCGTAATACAAGTGTGTAAATTAGCTTCAAGCCGCTCTCTTCCTCTAATACTTTCCTATAACGATAGAGGGTATCGATATGATTAATTGGAACAATCTCATCCATTGTCACCTGTTTCCAATAACTCACAACAGATGCGAGAAGGCGATCTTTTAAATACCATGCTGTATGTTCTTTGCTAATATCAATCAATGGTAATAATTCAATACAATGTTAGTTTAAAACACTTTGCTCAATCGATTCATTACTATCTCCATCTAATATTATCAAGAGATAGGCTTATCCTTTTTGATTTGGAAAAGCTAATTTATTTTCTTTTTTACCTCATGCAATGGCTCCTCTTTATTTGCAAAAGCTACCATTATATAGTCTCTCTTCTATTTAGTTTAAAAGTTCTTCTATTGTGTCTAACAAGCTTTCTGTTTCATTACTGCCAATTTCAGTTTTTGATACGGCCTTCACATCAGGATGGCCATTTGACATAACAAAGCTATGACCAACTTCTGTTAGCATTTCAATATCATTCGGGCTATCTCCAAAAGCAGCTGATTCTTCCTTTGTGATACCCCATTTTTCTTGAAGGATACGGATCCCACGCCCTTTATGCATACCTGGTTGAATCAAATCAACAAAACCAAAGCCACTCGCTACTGGGATTAAATCACCATTTAGTTCACCATGTAAATAATCTAGTACTTTAGGAACTTCTTCTTCTGGAAATGCTGTAGCAAATTTAAAAATATCATCGTTAATATTATCAAAGTTAGTAACTTGAACAAGGTTACGGAAATATTTTTGGAACATTTTATAGTAATCACTAGGAATATCGGTATGAACATAGGCACCATTTTTACCACATAAGATAAACGGCACGTTTCCATACTCTCTAAGTGTGTGTATCGCATGACTAACCACGTCCATCGAGATAAGAGCACTATCTAATTCTTTTCCATTTTCAATAATATAAGCACCATTTTCTGCGATAAAAGTCATTTGATCATGGTAGTCTTCTAAATAATATTTTAATTGGGGAAACTGGTTGCCGCTCGCACATACAAAGCGAACGTTTTTTTCTTTCATTTGAGTAAACAGTTTTGAAAACCGTTCTCTATTATATTCTTTTTCTGAATTTAAAAAGGTACCGTCCATATCTACTGCAATTAATTTTACTACCATCTTTATACTCTCCCCTATTCCATTTCAATCGTACCTATCTATTCTACCAATAATCGGCCTCATTTTACAGCCGGGCATGATATCCTTACATATTGTTCTTTCAACTTCAATAAATCACTTATCAGAATATTGGCTACACTCTAGATGAGAATGCTATTAGAAAATAACTTATTTTTTATCTTCAATATGATAAACGCAGTGGATTAGGAACGTTGATTTCTACTATGTTATTTTATTCAATTGCTTTCTTTATTTCATGGGTTCTTTTAATAGTTATTTGGTACTTCACAAGTATTCCAGTAGGACCAGACGCTTACATGCATTTTAGATAAAAAATAAACTTGGAAAAGTAGCTGATTATGGCTGCTTTTCCAAGTTTTTTATTGATTATTTATTAAAGTGTCGAGTGAGGACGAATCATTTGCTTAGTCGACACTTTTTGAGCTAGATATGCTAACTGTTGAAAAATCATTGTTCACTCGACAGGTTTTCTACTTTTTATGTCGAATAGGTAATCAAACTGACACTCAATCAGTCTTTTTTCTTATTATTTTACTGTGAAAGCAGCCATCGCTTCTGTCGAGCGTGCTTCAGCTAATGCATTTTCAATAATGTCTAATACGGCTTGTTTGTCTTCCATACGTTCAACAATATCGTATTGATCAATTGATAATTTAATTTTCGCACTGTAGTCATAATCTTGATACCATTGCTCATAGTTATCATAAAGTAAACGATAATAAGCAAGTAAATCTGGATTATCATCAATTTGCTCGAAATCGCGACCACGTTTTTTAATACGTTCTAAAATCATTTCAAATGAGCCATCCAAGTAAATTAACAAATCTGGCGCTTTTTTAGGAATACCATCTAGTTCTTCCATCATATTATCTAAGAGATCATTATAGATATCCATTTCTTCAACAGAAATGTTTCCTTGTAAATGATTCACCTTAGTAAACAAGGCATCTTCATAAATGGAACGGTCCAGAACATTATTATTGTCGCTTAGAGCGGCTTTAATGCTTCTAAAGCGTGCATTTAAAAAGAAGATTTGTAGGCTAAAAGCCCATTTTTCTTGGTTTTCATAAAATTTATCTAAAATTGGATTATGGTCAACACTCTCATAAAACGCTTGTGTCCCCATTTCTCTTGCTATGAATTCTGTATAGGTTGATTTACCTGCTCCAATCATACCTGCCAAAACGATCACACTCATCAGATCCCTTCCCTTTTGTTAAAATAACAACATTTAGTATTGTATCATTTCCAATAAGCAATATATAGTATTTTTTTATGATAATCCGAATAAAAAAGCTCTCAGAAAGGAGTCTTCTGAGAGCGTCAATTATTATTCTGCTGAATCTACATAGTTTTGGTAGAATTCTTCTACTTTAGCTGGATCAGCTACTAATTCATTTCCTGTTTCAACTAATGGACTAACAGTTGAGTAAGCTTTTAGTTTGTTACCAGCGTATGCTGCGTTAATTTCATCTTGGTTAATCGCATATAAAACTGCCTTACGCAAGTCAGCACTGTCAGAAACGTCACGGCCACTTGTATTAAATAACATATAAGCTACACCGTTACTTGGAATACTTTGAAGTGCTAGAGCTTCTTCGCCTTCTACGATATCATATTTCGTTTCATCCAATCCGTACAATAAGTGGATTTCACCAGAACGTAATGAAGATAGCGCACTATCTAAATCGGCAATAAAGCGAACAGTGACGTTAGCAATATTAGCTTCGTGCTCTGTTCCTGTCATGTAAGCTGGATTTTTTTGGAAAACAGCTTCGTAGTCATTCTTTTGAATCATCGTATATGGACCACTTGTATAAAGGTGGTTATCGTAAGTTGCGCCTTCTGTTACAGCACGTTGATCACCGTAAGCAATATCTGTATTCACATCGTAGCTTGCTACATCATACGTATTGATTGCTGTCACTTGTTTCTCAGAAACAATACCTGCTGATTGGTGAGCTAGGTAGTTTAATACTTGTGGGAAAGGCTCTGTTGTTGTCAACTTAAGCACTTGGTAACGACCTGCTGCATTATCCACTTGGTCTACTGCTTCAACTGCTTCAGTTAAACCAGCAGGTAAATCAGCTTCCAAAGCTTCAAGAACGGTTGCTGAACCATCAGATAGTTGAGCTGATTCTAATTCGCTTAAATCGGTTACCAATTCTACAGTATTAATATGTTCGTGCAATGAGTATGTACGGTGGTCAGGGACTGAATTTGCATCTTTAGCACGGTTTAGTGAGAAGATAACATCTTGTCCGCTAACTAATTCACCTGTATCGACAGCTTGATTGTTTTCTACTTTTGCAAAGTTAATATCATCTCTTAACACAAAGTAATAGTCTGAATTACCTTCAGCAATCGCATGGCTGTATGATAATGAACCGTCAGAAACAACCTTATCGTCATCTGTTAAGTTCACTAAACGCACATACATATTCGTATTTAATTGGTTGATTGAACCATCATTTCCTTTAATTGGGTCAAGTGATGTTAAGTTCCCCATTGTTTGCGTTAATAGCAACGTATCCGTGTCATTTAGGGACTCGTCAACAAAAGAAACTGGTTCCCAAGCAAATGCACGTGATTTCGATAGACGAATAGAATCTGCTTGTAAGACATTTTTATTAAAAGCTTGTGCTTTTAAAGACGTATACAAGGGAACGATATAAGCATTCTCCGTTACTAAAACATCTTCCAACTCTTTATAAGTTGATACATACTCTTCTGGTGTTTCAAGAGCTGCTTGATTAATTAAAGCATCGACATCAGGGTTTGACATAATACTATAGTCCCCACCTGTAATAAATAGTGAACGAACCGCATAGTCAGGGTTACCTGTTACTGTTGTCCAGCTCGAAATAGCTAGATCATAGTTACCTGCTTCTTTTTGAGAGGTAAAGCTCGCATAATCAGGTTGGGTATTTAATTTGACATCAAAGCCATTTTTAATCAGTTGGTCGCGGACGATATTCATGTCCGTTTCATTTGCACTTGTTCCTAAAATTTCAATCGTTGTTTTTTCGGCAACATCGACTGTTGCAGCACTGTCTGTATTACCAGATGTTTGATTCGCATCGCCTTCAGTTTGAACCGAGCAAGCTGCCAATACCATAGCAGCAGTTGCAATAAAAGGTAGTAATTTTTTCTTCATCTTTATTCTCCTCCGTTTGTTGTTTTTTAATTCAATTTAGGATCCGTTGCATCTCGCAAACCGTCCCCTAAAAAGTTGAATGATAATACTAGTAAAATAATCGCCAAGCCTGGATAGATAGCCAAGTAAGGGTTGGTTTCTAAATACTCACTACCAATTCTGAGGATATTCCCCCATTCTGGCACATGAGCTTCAACGCCTAGTCCTAAATAACTCAAACTACTTGTTGAAATAACCGCCGTTCCGATTGTTAGAGTGGAACGGATAATCATTGGCGCCATAGCATTTGGAATAATATGTTTACGGATAATAAACAGATTGCTTTGTCCCAGTGAACGAGCAGCCTCTACATATTCGTAATTAGCAACTTGCATCACGTTTGCCCGCATTGTTCTTGCATAAGATGGAATGGATCCTAAACTTAGTGCAATAATTAAGTTGGTCGTTGAAGCACCAAATGCTGCTACAATCGTAATCGCTAGTAACATTCCTGGTATAGCATAAAGCACATCTAACAATCGCATGATGATGCTATCTGTACGATTACCGTAAAAACCAGAAATAGCTCCTAGACTACCACCTAAGAAAAATGGTAGCAATGTCGATAGTAATCCGACAGAAAGTGAAATTTGTGAGCCAAAAATAATCCGCGAGAACACGTCTCTTCCATAATTATCTGTTCCAAACGGGTAAGCTAATGATGGTTTTTGCAAGATATTTTGGTAGTTATTTTGAACAGCAAAGGTTTGACTAAAGGTCCAATTGCTCGTGACTGCCATAGCAACTAAGAAAGTGATAAAGAACAGGCCTAGTAAAGCCGCATGGTTACGCGTTAACTTTTCTCGGACACTTGTTTGACGTCTTTCTCCAGATAAGTTTTGATCGAAACGCACCATCGAAACAACAACAAACAATGCTAATACATTTCCAGTTATAGTTGTTAGACCTAGTAGAACAAGCAAGGTATGTTTCAATGGTTTAGACCAGCTATACCATTGATCCCCCTTTATTAAAATAAAAAGGTGGAAAAGTAAGATGGCAACCAATCCATAGTGGGTTGGTAAAAACGTATTTGAAACAAAGGGTTTAAATAAATTTAAGCCACTTACCACAATCATAACAAGGTCAACCAACACCATATAAATACTATAAATATAGGCTGTCGTTATTACCTTTTTCACTAAGAACAAACCTGATATGAAACTAAAGATATTTCCAGCTGCTAATCCTAGTATAAAGAGCACAGCTGAAAGGCTGATCAATCGATTTGGCTGCTCTAAATTAATCCGATTTCGTTTAATTAAAAAGACTAATAAACTATGTAGACTACTAACGACAATATTGACGGCAGCTGCCACTAATAAAATAGGTTGAAATGCTGTTATAGATAATAGTAGAAAGACAACAGCTAAAGCCCATGACAAGCCGTTATTAAATTGCATTTGATTTATAATCTGTGATACACGATAACTTCTCATTTTATCTCCCCCCTACTTCCCATATTGTCCATTTTGAATATTTGAGCGAATACGAGGGTCTAAGAAACTATAGAGCATATCAACAAACATATTAACGATGGAAAGGATGATAGCAATATAGATAACCCCGCCCATCACACTCGGTATATCTGGGATAAATTGCTTATCTACTATATAGCTACCAACACCATTAATATTAAATACTTTTTCAGTTACCGATGAACCACCCAACATGCCTCCAAATTGAAGTCCAATGACGGTTACAATCGGAATTAAGGCATTAGGAACGGCATGACGTAAAATAATACGGCTACGTGACAAGCCTTTCGCTCTAGCTGTTAAGATATAGTCTTCATTAATCACTTCTAAAGTAGATGATCGAGTCATACGCGCAACGGATGCCATTAAGCCTGTTCCTAAAACAACTGCCGGCATAATCAATGACGCCATATTATTGACATTATAGGTAGCTGGCAACCAACCTAAGTTAATGGAAAATGTCAAAATAAAAATTAAGCCTTGCCAAAAACTTGGGATAGAAATACCAATCAGAGCGATAAACATAAATAAATGATCAAAGGTTGAATTAGCTTTAACGGCTGCATAAACACCTGCTGGTAGTGCGACTATGACTGATAGTGACAAGGCAAAGAGAGTTAATTCAAGCGTCACAGGGAATCGTCTGAGTAAGGACGTCACCACACGCTCATTACCTTGGTAGGCATTACCTAAATCAAAAGTGAAGACACCTTTTATCGTTCGACTTAATTGACTCCAATAAGAATCATTTAAGCCATGCATATTTCTGAAGTTTTCAATCTGATCAGGGGTTGCTTGATTTCCTAAAATATTAGTCGCGGGATCAGATGGTGAAAAATAAAGAAGTGTAAAAACAATAACGGTTACTCCAACAATAACAAAGAGCATCATGACCAAACGAGCTGCTAAATAATAGAGCGTTGGCTTTGATACAATACCTAAAAAGAGATACATCGGCCATGCTAGGATAATGGATAAAATAAAGAGTGGTGTATAAGCGAACGCATCAAGTGTTGCTTTTAAATAACTATACTCCTCAACTTGCTTATCCTCATAGTAAGCTGTTTTCCACTTTTCTTTTTCATTCTTGAGTTCTAATTGAAAACGACCTTCTACATCTTTTTCAATTTGAATTGGCGTTTTTTCAATGCTTAAGTATCGGTTCTTCTTTAACTCTTGCTGTTGAATCTTTTCTTTTAAGTCTTGCTTCCGTCCACTTGATTCAAAGGCTTCATCAATATCAGCTGATGATAAGTGATGCTTGGTCTTTTTACTCAAGAGGAATGTTATCCAGACAATTAGATGAAAGAACAGACCACTGATGACTAATGCGATTTTCCACGACTGTTTTTGGTAAGCTCTTGTGTAAAGATACTGGAGGTTATCCAGCCATTTACTTTTTCCTACTGCCTCCAACTACTCTCCTCCTCTTTCAAAAAAAAATACCCCTAAATAAACTGTTCAAAAAACAGTCTACTTAAGGGTAAAATAGTTAATTTTACGGTTCCACCTTAAGTAACAGCACGCAAAAAAGCAAGCTGTTGCTCAGTCCAATACGGAATTTCTTCTATAATGGCTTGCTGTAACGGGCAATCCCGTTATGGGCTGATTATAACGTCACCCATACGACTCCAAGATGCACTTCCAAACCTTTTATCAGATCCCCTCACACCAAACGGGACTCGCTTTACTCATAATCTAGTCTGTACTCTTCTTTTCATAGTCTTTTATTTCGAATGTTTAGCTGATTCTTAATATAGCAGAGCGCCTTTCTTCCGTCAAGAACAATCGCTTACTTTTTTTCAGAAGAAAAGTTTCCTTTCTTTTTCAGAGAAAGCGTGCTATTTTTTGATTAACACTATTTTCTCGAGGAAGGATGTCAATATGACTGCTTTACTATCAATTCAAAATTTATCAGTGTCATTCTCTGTAGGCTCTGATGTGCAGAAAGTTGTTTCTGACGTATCATTTACTGTTGGAAAAGGTGAAACCATTGGCTTAGTAGGTGAATCTGGCAGTGGTAAAAGTGTAACTGCACGTTCCATCATGCAGTTATTATCTCCTAATGCCCATGTTCACCCTGAATCACGTATTCTTTATTTAGGTGAAAACCTGTTAGAAAAATCTGAAAAAGACATGCGGTCTGTGCGAGGAAAAGACATTAGTATGATTTTCCAAGACCCCATGACATCACTCAACCCGACCATGACTCTTGGCAAACAGATTAGCGAAACCATTCGTTACCACGAAAAAGTTTCTGAGAAGGAAGCCGAAAAGAAAGCCAAAGAAATGATGACCCATGTTGGGATTACGGATGTGGATTACCGTTATAAACAGTATGCCCATGAATTTTCTGGTGGAATGCGTCAACGCATGATGATCGCTATGGCTTTAGCATGTAACCCATCTCTAATTATTGCGGATGAGCCAACAACAGCCCTTGATGTGACCATCCAAGCCCAAATTCTAGATCTGTTAAAAGATATCCAGAAAAAATTTGGTACGGCAATTATTTTAATTACGCATGATTTTGGTGTTGTCGCTAATATGTGTGACAAAGTGGTTGTTATGAAAAACGGCCACATCGTTGAACAAGGAGACACCTTATCTGTTTTCCAAAATCCAGTTGATGACTATACTAAGATGCTACTGGCTGCTTTACCTAAATTAAATGAGACAAAATCCGTAAAATCCTTAAAAAAACTAGAAGAGATTCATAGCGGAAAGCGTGACGTTATTCTAAATGTTTCTCAATTGCAAAAAGAATTCGCTTATGGACGTCATCATTCAGTCAAAGCCGTTGACCAATTAAGTTTCTCTATTTACCGCGGTGAAACACTAGGACTAGTTGGAGAATCAGGTTCTGGAAAATCAACAACTGGGCGGACTATTTTACGACTCCACCAAGCAGACAGTGGTGAAACATTATTTGAAGGATTTGATATTAATAGCTTGAACAATGCGGAATTGAAAGCAATGCGTAAACATATGCAAATGATTTTCCAAGACCCCTATGCTTCACTTAATCCAAGAATGAAAATTCAAGATATTATTGGTGAATCGCTCGACATTCACGGATTAGCTAAAAACAAAAAGGAACGCAACGAACGTGTCACTGAACTATTAGAATTAGTTGGCTTAGAGGCCTCTTACGCCCAACGCTTTCCTCATGAGTTTTCAGGTGGACAACGTCAACGAATTGGTATTGCGCGAGCCTTAGCGGTTAATCCAGAATTTATTGTTTTGGATGAACCACTATCAGCTTTAGATGCTTCTATCCAAGCACAAATTGTAGATCTACTAGAAAATCTTCAAGAAAAGCTCGGCTTAACCTACTTATTCATTGCCCATGACTTAGCAATGGTTAAAAAGATTTCTGATCGAATTGCAGTTATGTATAAAGGAAAAATCGTTGAATTAGCGGATGCTGAAGAACTGTTCGCCAATCCGATTCACCCTTATACTAAAAAACTATTATCAGCTATTCCTGTTCCTGATCCAACATTTGAAGCAAACCGTCCAAGTGTCAGACAGGCACAGCTAGAGCTGACCAACTATGAGGGACAAGAATTCAAAGAGGTATCTCCTCATCACTGGGTATACTGCTAAAATAATTTAATTGGAGGTTGTCCCATGTCACTGGGTCTACGAACAGTAAAAATCGCCAGTTCAGCTTTTATTGCTATTATAGTCGCTGGCTGGTTGGGGCTAGACTATGCTGTTGCAGCTGGTATCATTGCTATTTTAAGCGTCTTGGACACAAAAAAGACATCCCTTCTCACTGCTGGTCAGCGGTTAGTATCAACTATTCTAGCCTTGAGTATTGCAGCCGTTCTTTTTTCTATATTAGGATTTAATGTCTATGTCTTTGCCTTGTATCTATTACTTTATGTACCATCTGCTTATTTACTAAAGGTTGATTCTGGTATCGCACCATGTTCTGTATTGGTTACTCATTTGTTAATCGAACAAAGTACATCGCTAGAATGGCTGACCAATGAATTACTTTTAATGATTGTTGGAGCTGGAATTGCACTAATCATCAATTCTTATATGCCTTCCAAAACAAATCATATCGTTGAGTTGAAGGAAGCAGCTGATACTTGTATGAAGGAGGTTTTATTATCCTTTTCTATTGCCTTAAAGGATGGTAGTCCTTTCAATCGAGACTCACTCCATCAACTTAACCAACTTTTGTCTGATGCTGAGCGTTTGGTTTTAATAGAATCTGAAAACAGAATTTTAAATCAATCAGAATATGATATTCGCTATATTGAAATGCGTAAAAGCCAAGCAACCATTTTAACTTATATGGAGAAAAATCTAGCGATTTGTGTTATTCCAATGAAAGAAAATAAAATTCTATCCGGTCTTTTTTACCTTACTGCCAATCAATTGCATGAGTCTAATTCAGGTGACTATTTGTTACAAGACATTGACCTTTTACTGAATCAGTTTAGAGAGAGTCAATTACCTCAAAGCCGACCTGAATTTGAAAATAGAGCGATTCTTTTTCAATTGTTGAACGATTTCAGTCGCTTTATTCAAACCAAAAAAGACTTTTATGAACGTCATCAAAAATAAGAAAAGCGGACAAGTCCGCCTTGGCCTATGAAAAAATAGGAAATTTGACCCTGAATTGTCAGGAGACTTCACGCTTCAGCGGGTTAGTCGAATGATATGCGTTAGCGAGCAGCGAAGCGCGCAATGGGGCAAATTTATCTTTTTTTCACTAGGTCAGGACTTGGGAGCTAGACATTGATGGCTGAACTTATAATCCCCTAGTCTATAAAAAAAGTGGTTCGGGAATTTTCCCGAACCACTTTTTGTTTTACTCAATACTTAAAATAATAATTCCTATAATAATTCCCACAATCGCCATGTATTGCCCTTTTGTCAGTTTTTCTTTTAAGAAAATACGAGAAAGGATAATCGATACAACTGCATAGGCAGAAATCATTGGTGCGACAATGACAGCATTGGAACTAATCGCATAAACATAGAAGAATTGACCAATCGTTTCAAAAATAGCTGCAGCGCCACGATCTTTTTGGTCCTTTAATTTAAACGGTTGTTTTTTGATAATAACCACATAGATAAAAGCTACAATCGCTACTAAGAACCACGTAAATTCATACGATAGATTAGCTTGCATTTCAAGCGTTGCTTCATCTAGATTAGCGTAAGCATCAAAGAACCATGCATCCGCAAACGTTCCAATTGAATCAAGAATCGCATAAAACAATGGAAACAGTAAGGCTATTGCGCCGTATTTATACTTGCGATCGATCACTTCTTTGTTTTCCAAACGTTCTTTTTCTGCCAGACGATGTTCAAATACGCCTAGTAAGACAACGCCAGCGGTAATCAGTGCAATGGCACCAAATTGAAGTCCTGTCACAGATTGTCCTAAAAAGATAAACGTCAGTAAGCCTGCAATGGCACCTGATGAATTTTGAACAGGTGCTGAAATAGATAACTCTAAAAATCTTAATCCAGCATAACCAACTGCCATAGATGTAATATAAAAGAATGATACCGGTAAGTACTTAAGCATATAAGACGGATCATAAGAAACGCCTTGGACTACCATGACATATACAGCATGGATTCCCATAATAAATCCAACCATAATAACGGTCTTTAAATAACTATATTTATCGTCTGGGACAGACCCTTTCTTGTAAAATAAATCTGCTGTACCCCAAGATACTGTTGCAATGATTGCAGGGATAAACCACCACATTTTCTTATCAACTCCTTCATACTTTTTTCATACTCAAAAAGTATACTAGATTTAAGTATAAATAGACATCACTTTTTTCATATCTGTTTGTTATGAAAAAGGCTATCATTAGCTTTTTCTTTTATTCAATGCTATAATAGTTATATATTATGCGCATTTAATTAATATATTTTTTATGTTAATTAACCGAGCGCAAAAATGGAGGGAAAGATTTTATGAAATTAACAGCTCAAAAAAGAGAAAGATTAGGTACTTCAGCTTCAAAACAAGCACGAGTAGATAATAAAATTCCAGCAGTTGTTTTTGGAAAAGAATTCGATGCAACTCCGGTATTAGTCGATGCCAAGCAATTTGAAGAACTGTTGCGTTCAGAAGGACGAAATGCGGTTTTCAATATCGTCATCGATGGTGAAGAAACACAAGTTATTATTAAAAACGTTGACCGCTCTGCTTTAAAACCAGAATATTACAACGTTGAATTACAAGCCATTACAAAAGGACAAAAGGTTACCGTTACTGTTACGATTAATGCAACGGGTGCTGAAGAAATTAAAGCCGGTATCTTGACTCAACCGTTAAATGAACTAGAAATTGAAACAGAACCAACTCATATTCCAAGTGAAATTGAAGTTGACGTTGCTAGTCTTGAAATTGGTGATTCATTAACGGTTGCTGATTTGAAAGTCCCTGAAAATGTGACGGTCTTGTCGGATGCTGAAACAACAGTATTCGTTGTTGCCGCGCCTCAACTAGAAGAAGAAAGCGATACAGACGCAGAAGTTGCTGAGCCAGAAGTCATTGGTGAAAATGCGGACGCTGAAGAATAATGACCTCAGACCGAGACTTTTGTCTCGGTCTTTTCTATATAATTACAAAAGGTAATTGAGTTTTATCTTAGAGTGTGGCATACTTTCATTAGAAAATCCTCATTTAAAGGAGTAATTATATGACTATCACTTATCACAGTACACGTAACAACCAATTATCTTATACAGCTTCAGAAGCTATTCTAGCAGGTATTGCACCAGACGGTGGTTTATTTGTCCCATCTGCTATTCCACAACTAACACTGGCATTAGAAGATTTAGCAAAAAAATCTTATCAAGAGATTGCTTTTCATGTTTTAAAAGCTTTTTTAACTGACTTTACAGATGATGAAGTTAACGAAAGTATCCAAGTTTATAATCAGGAAAAATTTGACACTACCCTTATCACACCACTTGTAGAAGCTGGTCACGATCATTATCTAGAACTCTTTCATGGCCCTACAATTGCCTTTAAAGATATGGCGCTCTCTATTCTGCCAAAATTAATGACTATTTCGGCTAAGAAGAATAACAGCCAAGAAGATATTGTCATTTTAACAGCGACTAGTGGCGATACTGGTAAAGCTGCTCTTGTTGGTTTCGCAGACGTCCCGAATACGCATATCATTGTCTTTTATCCAAAAGATGGTGTTAGTGATATTCAAGAGAAGCAAATGCTGACACAAAAAGGTGATAACGTTCATGTCGTTTCCATCGAAGGGAACTTTGACGATGCCCAAACAAAGGTAAAAGAACTATTTGCTGATAAAGACTTAGCATCTGACTTACACGCTAACAAGCTTCGCTTTTCATCTGCTAACTCGATTAATATTGGCCGTCTCATTCCACAAATTATCTATTATGTTTATGCGTACGGCCAATTAGTTGATCAACTGAGTATTCAAGCTGGTGATGCTATTAATGTGGTTGTCCCAACAGGTAACTTCGGTAATATTCTAGCCGCTTATTATGCGAAAGAAATGGGCTTGCCGATTAATAAATTAGTCGTAGCATCAAACGAAAACAATGTCCTAACTGACTTTTTCAAGACAGGAACCTATAATCGTAACCGTGATTTTATCTTGACTTCATCACCTTCGATGGATATTTTAGTATCAAGTAACTTAGAACGTCTGCTCTATCACCTTGCGAGTGAAGACACACAATTAGTAGCATCGTATATGGCTTCATTATCGAAGGATGGCTTATATGAAGTAACAGCTGATATGCTTGAAAAAACGGTCGAATTCTATGCTGGATTTGCAAGTGAACAAGCGGTCTCTGACCAAATCAAGCACACTTTCGAAGAGTCAAACTATGTTCTTGATCCCCATACTGCTGTTGCTGCTTATGTGGCGAATGACTATCGTTCAAAAACAAATGATCAGACAACAACTGTTATTGCTTCAACTGCCAGTCCTTATAAATTCCCATTGGCTGTTTTAGAAGCGACAAATAGCAATTTCAAAGAAACGTCTTTAGAAGATTCTTTATCGCAATTACGTGATTTAACTGGCATTGCCTTCCCTAATGCCATTGAAGAAGCCCTTAATGACCCCATTCGCCACCATACTTCGGTAAAAGTGAATGAAATGAAAGATATTGTCAAAGAAAAATTAGGTATTCAATAATTTTATGAACATACAGGCAGAAAAGTAGAATAATATTCTACTTTTCTTTATACTTGCTAAAGAGTTATCTTATAGAACGACTATTTTAGGAGGTAAAAACAATGGATACTGTCATTATTATTGCAATTTTAGCTATTTTTTACTGGATTGTTATTCTTATTACAACGCATGGCAGCGAAATACGTGAAATTTTCAACACGTGTCTTCACTGCACTGGCCATTGGTCTTGTTTTTGGTATTATTATCCAACTCTTATTTAAAGCAGACAGCGACGTTACGACTGTAGCGATTGACTGGATGAGTATTGTGGGGTCTGGTTATGTTAGATTCTTACAAATGTTAATCATGCCGTTAATTTTTGTTTCAGTTGTAGGAGCCTTTACGAAGATTGAACAAACAAAGGACTTAGGTAAAATTAGTATTTCTGTATTAGTAACATTGTTAGCTACTACAGCTGTTGCTGCTTTTATCGGATGGGCTGCTGTTATTATCTTCAATTTAGATGGTGCGCAATTTGTTGAAGGAGCTGCGGAAGCCGCTCGAATTTAATCACTAGCTGAGCGTCAACAACAAGTCTACAAGCCATTCTTAATTTAGGTGTCTTCGTATTAGCTTCATACGCTGCTCTATTCGTTGTCTTGATTCTTCACAGTATTATTCTAATTACTCAAAAAGTTAGCCCGCTAACTTATTTCAAGAAGGCATTCCCTGTTTTAAGTTTTGCCTTTACTGCACTCTCAAGTGCAGGTGCGCTACCTTTAAATATTAAAACTCAAACAGAAGCGCTAGGCGTGGATTCAGCTTCAGCTAACTTTGCAGCAAGTTTCGGCGTTTCAATTGGTCAAAATGGTTGTGCGGGTGTTTACCCTGCTATGTTGGCAACCATTATTGCGCCAACTGTTGGTATTGATGTAACGAGCGTTGGGTTTATCCTAACTTTAATTGCAATTGTAACAATCGGTTCATTCGGTGTTGCTGGTGTTGGTGGCGGCGCAACTTTTGCGGCTTTAATCGTACTAGGCGCTTTAAACTTACCAATCGCGATTGCAGGTCTTGTTATCTCTGTTGAACCTGTTGTTGATATGATGCGTACAATGGTTAACGTTAACGACTCTATGTTAGCCGGTGTTGTCTCATCCAGAACCATTAAACAATTTGATGACAGTGTTTTAAATAACCCAGAAGCGGTTGTTGAAAACGACGGTATGTAATAATTTCAAAGAGAGCCAGTCTTGATGACTGGTTTTTTTGTGTCTTTAACATGTTATAATAGTTTGAAAGAAAGGAAGTTAGTCATGACCTCTAAAAACATAAGTGAATTAGCTAAATTTTATAAAAAAAAGCGAACTGAACGCATTGATGCCTTAGAAAAAGCAGGTTTTGTTGGTACGGAAGAAAAAGACTTATTAGCCAATCATTTGGCTCTTTCTGAAGATGTTGCTGATAGTATGATTGAAAATCAAGTAGCGACTTACCAACTTCCATATGGACTGGCTCTCAACTTTTTAATTGATGACCAGGATTATGTCGTTCCTATGGCAATGGAAGAACCATCGGTAATTGCTGCAGCGAGCTCCGCAGCCAAATTATTTGC
Source organism: Jeotgalibaca sp. PTS2502 (assembly GCF_001975685.1). Taxonomy (NCBI): domain Bacteria; kingdom Bacillati; phylum Bacillota; class Bacilli; order Lactobacillales; family Carnobacteriaceae; genus Jeotgalibaca; species Jeotgalibaca sp. PTS2502. The sequence goes on along the minus strand of NZ_CP019433.1, from coordinate 140,359 downwards.
ACAACATGGTGGCTTCCAAACCGCAGTCACTGAACGTATGATGATTGGACAGGCTATTTTAACCAACGTTCCTGATCCAGAAAAAGCAATTGCAATCATTGATGATTATGAAATTGACATCATTCAAAAAGCTAACCAAGCTCACCCTTCTATTGTTAAACGTGGCGGTGGCGCAGATAGCATCCGTATCCGTGAAATACAAGCTGATCCTGAATACAATACGCCCCACTTTTTAATCGTTCATTTGCATGTGGAAACATTAGAAGCCATGGGTGCTAATATGATCAATACGATGATGGAGGCTATTTTGCCTTATCTGGAAGAACTGAGTGGTGGGACTGCTCTTATGGGAATTCTATCCAATTATGCGACGGAATGTTTGGCAACAGCGAGCTGTCGCGTTCCTGCTGATGCTCTAGCTAAAGGCGAGCTAAGTGGTGAAGAAGTAAGAGATTTAATTGTTCTTGCTTCTCAACTAGCAACTGTTGATCCTTATCGTGCAGTCACGCATAACAAAGGCATTATGAACGGGGTTGACGCTGTTGTTTTAGCGAGCGGGAATGACTGGCGCGCTATGGAGGCTGGTGTTCATGCTTATGCGTCAAGATCTGGCCAATACCGTGCTCTTTCCAGCTGGAAGACGGCTGATAATGGCGATTTAATTGGGGAATTAACCTTACCGATGCCAGTTGGAACAGTTGGTGGCTCTATTTCTTTCCACCCTGGTGCTAAGATGACTCACCATCTTCTTGACTATCCTAATGCTGAACAACTTGAATCAATTATTGTCTCAGTTGGATTGGCTCAAAACTTTTCAGCTATTCGCGCGCTCGTCACAGAAGGTATTCAAAAAGGACATATGGGACTACATGCTCGCTCGCTTGCCATTAGTGCGGGTGCCACAGCTGATGATATTGAATGGGTTGCAGCAGAATTAAAAAATCATAAACACATGAATTTAGCTCAAGCAAAAGAAATTTTAGATAATCTAAAACAGAATAGATAGGAGTAAGAGATATGATCCTTATTAAAGAAATTGATCTTTTAGAAAGTAAAAAAACCATTATTTGGCTAAATGTAGCTAGTGTCATTCTAACGATACTGTTTATTTTCTTCTTTGGTTTTATCGCCACTCTCATTTTAGGTAATGGCGCCTTTGAACAACATTTTGATTTATCTACTTCTTTTAAAGGTTTTCTCATTATGTTCGGGATTGTGATTGTTCATGAACTCATCCATGGTCTTTTCTTCAAACTATTTAATCCTGAAGGAAAGGTGAAATTTGGCTTTAAAAATGGTATGGCTTATGCGACAAGTCCGCAATCAATCTATACAAAAGGACAATTTTCCATTATTATTTTGGCACCTTTTGTCATCATTAATAGTCTCATTTTCATTGCCTTTCTACTAGGCTGGTTTCAAGGTATAGCCTTTATTTTCTTCTCAGCCTTTCATGCGGCTTCTTGCGTAGGGGATTTTTACTTCATTCTATTGCTATTAACGACCGAAAAAGGTGCTTATGTAGAAGATACAGAAGTTGGCATAACTTTTTACCGATCAAATCAGGCTTAAAAAAATCAGTAGCGACCACATATTAAGTGGGTCGCTACTGATTTTTTTATTATTTAACTAAATAGAAACGTTTATGATTTTTAATGCCCGCCAAACAAAATTTTGACGGATCTTCTTTGGTTTCTACGACCACTTCACTACCATCTTGTGGGAGCTGTTGTGAGAAAATCGTTTCGTAATCCGCAACATAAATCTGTTGGCGGCTATCGAACAGACTTTTATGTGTTTCAATTGCCAGCTGCGACTTGTAGCCTTCTTCTAAAATAGCTGTAAAGAATTCTCCAACCGCACCTGATCCGTAACTAAACAAACCAATACGATCTCCTTCAGCTAATTGACTATCTTGTTCTAATAACGATAACAGTCCAAGGTACAGTGACCCTGTATAAATATTTCCGACATTACGGCTGAATGTTGTGCTCAGTTGGAACAGCTCTTGCAGCTCCGTTTGTTTATCTTCATCTGCTTCAGCTAAAATTTGTCTGAGCGCTTTTAGCCCCATTTTCGTATAAGGTAAATGGAAACAGAATGCCTTAATATCCTCAATACTCATCGTTGTTTTTTCTTTATATAGATTCCATGTTTCTAAGAAAAACGACATATATTGTTCATTAGAATATTGGCCGTCAACCATAGCATATTCTGAATAAGTTGGTCGCCAAAAATCCATAATATCTTTTGATAAGTATGCTGAATTATTTTCTAAGCTCATGATACGTGGATTAGCGCTAACTATCATCGCTACAGCTCCCGCTCCTTGTGTCACTTCACCACCAGTCGCTAGTCCATAACGTGCAATGTCAGTTGCAATAACCAAGGCTTTGCGATCAGGATTTAAGGAAATATGCCCTTTAGCCATTTGAATACCTGCCGTCGCACCATAACAAGCATGCTTCATTTCAATAGAACGTGCATGAGGCTGAATCCCTAGCAATTGATGAACATATACAGCAGCAGATTTCGATGCGTCGAAGCCACTCTCTGTTCCTACAATCACTAAGTCAATTTTATCTAAATCGTCTTGCTCTAATATTTGGAAAGCAGCATTTGCCGCCATTGAGACGATATCTTGGCTTAATGGCGTAACAGCCATTTGACTTTGCCCAATACCAATTGTATATTTTGCTGGTTCATCACCTCGAGCCTCCGCCAATTCATTCATATCAACGTACATGGGAGGTGTATAGAAACCAATCTTATCTATTCCGATTCTCATAGCGATCTCCTTTACTACTACATTTAATTAAACTCCACGTAATTATAGTATGTTGTTTTAAATAATAACACAAGTTTTTCTTTTTAAACTTAAGCTTATTTTATCATTTCCAACGCTTTTCTCATATTTTTGGTAAAATAAAAGAAATAAGGAGGTAGACTATGACTGTAATTATTGATGGAGATGCTTCTCCAGTAAAAACGATTATTTATGAAGAAACAAAAAAGCGTAGCTTGCCCGTTATTTTAGTGACGAGCTTTGCTCACTTTTCTAATAAGGAAATTCCGCAACATGTTGAAGTTGTTTATGTTGATTCTGACCGTGAAGCTGCCGACTATCGGATTATGGCGCTCGCCAAAAAAGGGGATCTTTTGGTTACTCAAGATTACGGCCTCGCTTCTCTCGCACTGGGTAAGCAGTTAACTGTTCTACACCATAACGGTTTTCTTTATACGCGCCAAAATATTGATCAACTATTGGAATCTCGTTATCTCAATGCTCAAATGAGGAAAAGCGGTAAACGAACAAAAGGTCCAAAAGCATTCACGCAAGACGACCGAAATCACTTTCGCGCAATTTTAGAAGACCTTTTAGATCAGTAGAAGTGAATAGAACTGGTAAATATAATTTCCATTCACTCTAGCCATCAAAAATGCCCTCATTGGACTATCACACATAGTCTAGTGAGGGCTTTTATATATTAAGCTGTTTGTGTTACTGTTTCTTCTTTTTCTTTTAAAATAATATTCATAACTAACGCCACGATCGTTCCCGCTGAAATTCCTGAAGAGAACAATCCACTTAGGAATGTTGGCAAGCCTGCAGTTACTTCTGGTCGGAATGAAACGCCTAGTCCAACTGCTAGAGAAGCAGCGACAATGATCATGTTACGGTTATTGAATTTAACACGAGATAATGATTGAATACCAGCTGCAGCAACGTTACCAAACATCAATAGTCCTGCTCCACCTAATACAGGCATTGGCATAATTGAAACAAGTGTTGCAAATTTAGGGAATAAACTCATTAAAATCATAATCACACCTGCTGCGATAGCAACTTTACGAGATGCATTGCGAGTCATCGGAATCAAACCAGCATTTTGACTAAATGTTGCAGCTGGTCCTGAACCAAAAATCGGTCCAATAAATGATCCCACACCGTCTGCACGAACACCAGCAGCGATATCTTCATCTTTCAATTCTGTTTTTGTAACTTGACCAAGTGTTTGCATAACGCCTACTGTTTCGATAACAGTAACTAAGTAACCTGTCACAAATGGTAGTGCGTATTCGAATTTAAAGGTAATACCATATTTGAATAATTGTGGGAAAGCAAACCAAGCTGCATCAGAAACTTGTTGGAAATCAACCATACCAAGTGGAATACATACGATGTAGCCAACAACCGCTCCAATTAAAACAGATAGCGGCGCAATTTTATTGCCCCCGTAATGATTAACAACTCCAATAATCATGAAAACAAAAACAGCAATCATAATATTTAAAGGCGCACCATAGTTAGCAGCACCAACTCCACCAGCTGCCCAATCCATAGCAACAGACATCAATGTCATCCCCATTAGAGAAATAACTGAACCTGTTACAACAGGTGGGAAGAATTTCATCAATGGTTTGATAAAATAACTCATAACAATTTCAAGTACAGCTGCCATCATCGTTCCACCAAAGTAAGCAGCGATACCACCTGTTGCGATAACAGATGCAGCAGGTCCTACGAAAGCAAAGTCAGTTCCCATAATAGTCGGTAAACCTCCACCGACACGGAAAGCTCTCGGCCCAATCCCTTTTGATTGAATAATTGAAACAATACCGGATACTAACAACCCTGCACTAACAAGATAAGCAGTATCCCCTACACCAAAGCCCGCCATACCTGCAATAATTAATGGCACTGCAACTAAACCACCAAAAGCTGTGATAACATTTTGAAAACCTAACACACTAGTTGTAATCAGATCAGGACTATCTTCTACCCCGTATAATAACTCGTTATCGGTTGCCTCTACTTCTACAGCTGTTTCTTGCATGTTTCCTAGGATTTCTTCAACATTGCTTTCCATAACTTCCTCCTAATTACGAACATTAATTTAATTTTTTTGTTTTATTTTAGTCTTTCGTTTATTTAACCCTATTATAAAGCTTATTATCAAAAAGTAAATAGATTAAACACGAACAATAACTTAATAAGATTAGAATTTTATCATTAAAGCGTTTTATCAATTAAGAAGTTATTTTACTTTACCTGTCGTAGTAATCGTGCTATAGTAAATTTACTACGACAGGTGGAGTAAAAAGGAGTTGATAAAATGATTTCAAGTGATATTATGAGAGGCTTTAACGATCTATTAATTTTATCCATCCTCGTCCAGAATGATTCCTATGGTTATCAAATCTCCAGTACGATTAAAGATATTTCTCAAGGTAATTATGTTATGAAGGAAACGACGCTCTATTCTGCATTCTCTCGTCTGGAAAAAAAAGAACTTATTCGTTCCTACTCTTCTTCAGAGACATTTGGAAAGCCAAGAACGTACTATGCGATTACGCCACTAGGAAAAACTATTTATGATGAAAAAATAAAGGAATGGTCTGCAACAAAAGAATTGATTGATCAATTCATCGGCCACCACGACTAATAAGGAGGAATTATCATGGAAACAATCTATGCCTACATCGAATCGATTTTTATTAACTTACCTCGAACAACTGAAATGGACCAGCTCAAAGCAGATATGCTCATTAATATGGAGGATAAATACCTTGCTTTAAAAGAAGCTGGTGTTAGCGATAACGAGGCAATCGGAACAGTATTATCTGAATTTGGTAATATTGATGAAATTATTGAGGAATACAATCTGGAAAAAGAGAGTGAATCATTTGATTCTGATCCCAATATCCTTTCTCTTTCAAATCAAGAAGCTGAAGCTTTTTTAGTTCATCGAACAAAATTTGCATTCGCAATCGCATTAGGTGTTTTCATGTGTATCATTTCAGTCACAATGATGTTTTTAACTATGTCTCTCACACAATGGTTGTTCTCATCAACTGCTTTTGATTTACTTGGTGTTATTGTTTTATTAGTGATTATCGCCATTGCCGTTTCCCTGTTTATCATATTTGGCTTGAAAGAGTCTAACTTTGGCTATGATAAGAAAGAACTTGAATTGGATCCTCCATACTATCTTGAAATAAAAAAAGAATACAACCTTTTTAAAACACGCTTTACTTATGCTATCGCCTTCGGTGTAGCCTTATGTATATTAGGACCAGTTGTCTTGTTACTAAGCCTGGTGTTTTTACCTGAATCATATATTGGTGTCTCACTATTACTGAGTTTTATCGCTGTTGGTGTTTTCTTATTTGTCTTCTTTGGCATTCAAAAGGATAGCTATGAAAAACTACTCCGCATCGGTGAGCATTCGCCTATTCGAGTGAACGCTAATCAAATCCAAGAAACTGTTTCATCCATTGTCTTTCCGTTAGCGACCCTTTATTTTCTTTACCAAGGATTCTTCCATGGTAACTGGGATACTGCTTGGGTAGTTTTCCCTATTGTTGGCATAGGGTTTGTTATTTTTGCAGCGATAGTGGAGGCATGGACAAATATAAGAGAGAAGAAATGACAAATTCATCTTTTTATTGGATAATGAAAGAAATAACTGTAGAGGAGTTTTAGAATGTTAGAGGAAATTAGAAATGAAGTTGATAAAGCCGTTCGAGAACTCATTGCTGTTTCAAAACTTGAAGATGGGGACATTGTTGTCATTGGTTGCTCTTCAAGTGAGGTCATTAGCGAAAAGATTGGTACGGCTGGTAGTAAGGAAGTTGGCGAATTGATTTTTGAAACAGCTCAAAAAGCACTACGTCAACATCAGCTTGTTTTAGCTGCCCAATGCTGTGAGCACTTAAACCGTTCTTTAGTGATTGATCGGAAAATTGCTAAGGAAGAACGATATACCGTCGTTAATGCTGTTCCTCACCTGCATGCAGGTGGTAGTTTTGCAACAGCTGCCTATAATGGCATGGAAGATCCCGTATTAGTAGAAGCTATTGAAGCAAAAGCTGGATTAGATATTGGTCAAACCTTTATAGGAATGCATATGATTCCAGTTGTTGTTCCTGTTCGCTTAACATTAAACAAAATTGGGAGTGCTATTTTATCTGCTGCAAGGACAAGACCAAAGTCAGTTGGTGGTGAACGTGCTCACTATGATGAAAAACTTAAATAAAAAAATGTCGGGGAAATTTCCCGACATTTTTTTATTCTTCAGATGAGTTTTCTTCCATCAATTGAACATTTTTCAAGATTAATTCATCTACTTTACCAGCTTCTTGTAGGTCATTCAAAATGCCATTAACCGTTGTTAAGAACGCTTCATTACCCTTTTGAACTGCGATTGCTGCTTCATTTGCCTCACTAGCAATATCAAGGTTAGCAACCATCAAGTTGTCATTTTCTTTTGCATATTGGTTTGCTACAGTTTCAACCATCAAGATGGCATCTACTTTACCCGTATTTAATGAAAGGATTGCTGTTCCCCATTTACCAACTGATTGTAAATAGTTATCTGCATAAGCTTCTTTCAAGAAATCTTCTTGGATTGTTGATTTTTGTGTAGCCCATTTTGCGTCATCTAATGATTCAGGAGATGTGTACTTTTCACCGTCCTCTTTTCTAATTAAGACAACATCTTCCGTTGTCACATAAATATCTGTGAAATCAACACTTTCAGCACGTTCAGCAGTTGGGTTCATTCCTGCAATAACAAGGTCAACTTTTCCTGTTGAAAGAGCTGGAATCAATCCATCAAAGTCCATATCTTTTATAATAAGCTCAACACCTAATTCAGTTGCAATCTCATTGGCAATATCAATATCGAAACCAACGATTTCGTCTTTCCCATTTTTTACTAAATGCCATTCATATGGTGGGTAATCAGCTGTTGTTGCAATCACTAACTCACCTTTATCTTGAATTTGTGCTAGTTTATCTTTCGATGTGTTTGCTGAAGAATCACTAGATGCTCCTTCATTTGCACCACATGCAGCCAATGCTGCCATACTCATTAATCCCATTACACCTTTTAGCCAAGTCTTTTTCATCTTCCATTCCTCCTAATACTTTTTTATAATACTTTAGATAAGAAATTTTGTGTACGTTCGTTTTGAGGTTGATCAAATAGTTGTTGCGGCGTACCTTGTTCAACAATATAACCCTCATCCATAAACAAGATGCGATCTCCCACTTCTCTAGCAAATCCCATTTCATGTGTCACAACAACCATTGTCATGCCATTCGTTGCTAAATTCTTCATAACTTGTAATACTTCGCCAACCATTTCAGGATCAAGCGCTGACGTTGGTTCATCAAACAACATCATTTTCGGTTGCATAGCTAAGGCACGTGCAATAGCTATCCGTTGTTTTTGACCACCTGATAATGAGTTAGGATAAGCTTCCGCTTTATCCGCAAGTCCCATACTTTGAAGTAAGTCTGTTGCAATTTGATGTGCTTCTTCTTTTGATACTTTATTAATTTGAAGTGGACCAATGGTAATATTTTGCAATACAGTCAAATGAGGGAACAGATTGAAGTTTTGAAAAACCATTCCCATCTTTGTTCTCACTTCATCAATATTAACACCCTTTTGATTAATCACTTGGTTATCAAAGAGTACCTCTCCTGATGTTGGTTCTTCCAGAAGATTCAAGCAGCGAAGAAAGGTACTTTTACCAGAACCAGAAGGACCAATGACAACGACTACTTCGCCTTCTTTAATTTCTTCATTGATACCTTTTAGAACTTCCTTCTCACCAAATGATTTTTTTAAGTTATTTGTTTTAATCACTTTGTTTCAACCTTCTTTCAAATAGTTCAACTAGCTTACTTGCAATCGATGTTAAGACAAAATAGAATGCAGCAGCGATAACGTAAGGCATAAATGGCATATAAGTTGCACCCGCCACTACTTGCGCATTAAACATCAAGTCACGCATACCAACGACTGAAATGATTGCTGATTCTTTCATCAACGTAACAAATTCGTTCCCCAAAGCAGGTAAGATATTTTTCAAGGCTTGCGGATAAATAATTTGACGCATGGCTAGGTTTTGATTCATTCCGATAGAGCGTGCTGCTTCCATCTGGCCTTTATCTACCGCTTGAATACCCGCACGGATAATTTCAGCGATGTAGGCTGCTGAGTTTAAGGCGATGGTAATCACACCGGACATAAAGTCTGGCAGCTGGATATTAATCACGTAAAGGCCATAATAAATAATAAAGAGTTGAACGAGCAATGGTGTGCCTCGAACAATTTGAATATAAGCTTGCGCTGGTATACGAGCAAGTGGGTTTTTCGACATTTTCATGACGGCTAGCAATGACCCAAATAAAACTCCCATAAAAATTGCGATAAAAGATAGTGCAATGGTATAACCTGCTCCTTTAAAATAGAGCGGCAAATACGCACTAAAGAAATCGATCGACATAATTAAAACTCCTTTTTTTCATTGTAGGTACAAAAAAACCGTCCCCTACATATATTCTATAATATGCAAGAGACGGGTCAAAGTTTATTGATTCCGCGGTACCACTCTAGTTGACGTGTTCAAAGACACATCCACCTCATTTTAGTAACGCATGATTTGCGGAAAAAGCTACTAGTTTCACTTTTTCATCCATAAAGTGCGGTTCAACAAGATTTTTCTGATAGGCTTACACTCTGCCCTATCTCGCTTTGAGAAGTGATTCTTATCTACTCTCTTTATGATTGATTATTTTATATTTAGTTTTTTAATCTGACTGTATTTTATTGAATGGGATAAGAAATGTCAATAGTCTTTCTCATATTTCTCTCATTCATTTTTCATAAGGCACTTATTAATGACTTATAATAAGTGATTTATCCCTATCTGTCAACTCTTATTTTTCTAGTTCTGCGGTTAAAACCATCATTCGCTCCACAGCATCATCCAAATATTGAATGGTATCTTTTAATGGTTGGTCCGTTGTAATATCTACACCAGCCACTTTAGCTGCCTCTACTGGAATATAGCGACCACCAGTTGTTAGGAAGTCTAACCAGCGATCTACTGCTGCTTGCCCTTCTTCTCTCACTTTCAAGAAAGCTTGTGTGGCAATGGTTAAACCAGCAGAGTAAGTGTAAGAATACAAGCCCATGTAGTAGTGAATCTGACGCATCCAGGTTAATTCTGCCCCTTCATTGATTTCTACAGCATCTCCCCAGAAGGCTTCAAGAACGTTACGTTTAATCTCACTTAATTTTTGAGCGTCGAAACTCATACCATCATCAATGAGTTGGTACACTTCACGTTGATAAGCAGCTTCCAACAAGTGAGTCACGAAGTTATGGAAGTAAGTATCCGTCAGCATCTTCGTTAAAGCAAAGCGCTCCATGCGTGGATCATCTGTTTTTGCTGTTAAAGAAGCGGTTAGTAATAATTCATTAAAGGTTGACGGTGCTTCGATTAAATACAATGAAGGACCTTCATCTAAAAGTGAGTTATGTTTATTTGAAAGAATCCCTTGTCCTGCATGGCCTAACTCATGAATCAATGTATAAACATTACTTAAATGGTTAGTCCAAGACATTAAAATATAAGGATGGGCTTTTTCACCTAGTGACGTGCTACAGAATCCACCTGTTGATTTCCCTTTGTTTTGAGCAAAGTCCATCCAGCGCTCTGGATAAGATTTCATAATCATGTCGGTGTAATCTTTCCCTAATACAGAAATAGCTTCTTCAACCATTTTTTTCGATTCTTCAACCGTTACTTCTGGTGAATAATCTGGGTCTAAGTCAATTTTTAAATCGGCATAAGTGACTTTATCTAATCCTTGAACATCCTTTAAATGTGTGATGTATTTTTGCATAACAGGCGCTAAATCAGACATAATCGTATCGATTTGGCGATTATAAAGGTCGCGGTCCACTTCTTGGTCATACAATAAATAATCAAAAACAGAGTCAAAACCACGCATAGTCGCAAGTGTTTTTTCTGTTTGCAGCTTAGTATAGTAAGCTGCTGCCACTACATTTTCATATTGCTTAAGAACGGCTGAAAATTTATCAAAGGCAGCACGTCTAATCGCCGTATCAGTATGATACATATAGTAATCTTCATAAAGAACAAAGCTCAATGGATACGTCTCACCATTAACTTCAAATGTACCAAAGTCCATGTCTGCTAAACGTGCTTGCTCATATATATCAGCAGGAGCATGTAGTGTTGGTGATAATTGTGCTAAGGCTTTTTCAACCGCTGGATCAAGTTGAATGTGTTTGTTTGCTTTAGTTAGACGAATAAATGATGCATATTCCGGTTTTTCTTCAGCAACCGCATCTAGCTGATCATCCGAAATTTTAGACAATTCAGATTGGAAGAATGATAGTTTTGCTGACAATTCAGCAGATGTCATCCCCATTTTACGGGATAATTGTGTATTTTCAGGGTTTGTTAAATCAGTTGTTTCTGGTAAAAAGGCATATTGATTAGCTAAAGAATGTAATTCTAAAATAGCACCATAATCATTTAAAGCTGCTAATAAGGTTTCTTTATCTGATAATTTTCCTGCATAATTTGTTTCAAATTGCGCAACCATTTCTTTTAAGTTCACAACAGCTTCTTCAAAGGCTTCTTTGGTTTCAAATAACGCCGTTAAGTCCCATGTTAAGGCTTCTTCTACTTGGTCACGACTTTTCATTTCTTGTGTTTGCATATTAATGTTTCCTCCATATTAAAGTGAATAATGTGATTCCATTTCTTTTATTTTACCATAAAGATACATATTAGTAGGCACAGCCAGTTGATGTTTTTTAGCCTTCTCAATAACCGTTCCAGCAAACAACTCAACCTCTGATGGTCGTTTTGCTAAACCATCTTGACGCATCGATGGCATATTTTTAGGTGATAGAGTAGCTAATAACTTAAGATTATCTTCCAAGTCTTTTTCATTTAAATGAATGCCTTCTGCTTGAGCGAGTTGAATGACCTCTTTCATGGCAGCAATCATTAAATCCCTTGTCTCGCCATCTTCTTGCGCATCAGCATAAATTCCTTCCGTTAACATCACAACTTGATTCACACCAACATTCAGCATAAATTTCTTCCAAATGCGGTGAACGATGTCCGTTTCAATCGTATAAGGAAAGGCTGTTTTTTGAAAGAACGTTTCCAAGTCAGCTAGTCGACTTTGTTTAGCTGGATCATCAATACCGATTCGCAATTCGCCCTTACGTTCATAAAACAGATTCTGCTCTTCTCGAACCGCATCCATCCCTTGAGCCACGCAATGAACGATTTGACTAGCTGGATAGCGCTTAGCAATCTCTTCTTCACTTGAGATGCCATTTAAAACTGACAAAATAGTGGTTTGTGGCCCAATGTAATGTTTAGCTGTTTCAAGACTATCAGCGAGTTGATTGCCTTTGACACAAAATAAAATAAGGTCAACGGCTGCGTCAGCGTCATCTTCTAAAACATAATTAAAATGAGTTTCTTTTCCATTAATGGTCAGTGGACGTGATTCATAGCGATCTTTTCGTTCTTTGTTAACAATGATTTTGATGTCTTTATCAGCCATATGCTTAGAAAAGTGGTCCGCATATAGCATCCCTAAGGCACCCAAACCGACAATACCAACTGTTTGTATCATGATTCCCTCCTAAAATAACAAGCTTATCAGTGGAATAGTAACTACCGAAAGCATTGTCGAAATAAAAACATAGGATGTCGCGAAAGCTGTCTGCCCGCCATATTGGGTTGATAAGGTCACCGCCATTGTCGGCCCTGGCATAGCAGCAATAATAATTAAAATACCTAAAATAATCGGATTTGAAATAAGCGGACTTAGTAGTAGCCAAAGAAACAATGGCACCACTAACATTCGAAAAGCAGCAAAGGCATACAATTTCATATTTTTGGCTGCTGCCACTAAATCAATATCTGCCATTGAAGAACCAATTATAAACATAGCTAATGGTGATGTAATCCCCCCTATACTGGTCACCGTTTGAGCAATGACTGATGGTAGCTCAATGTCAAAAAAGAAAAAGAATAAGGCTAAGAAAGACGCTAATGTAGCTGGACTCATTAGAATGGTATGCCAATCGATTTGACTCGACTTCTGCCCCTTGGTAATCATATAAATACCGATTGAATAGACCAATAAATTATTCGGAATATTATAAATAGAGGCATAAAATAAGGCTCCAGTTCCAAATATGGCTTGAACAACTGGAAAGCCCATAAAGCCATTGTTAGCAAATACCGTTAGGAATTGAAGAATTCCCGTTTGGTCTGCTTGAACTCGAAATAACTTAGGTGTTAAAAAGGCCAGCCCAATAAAGAAGACATAGGATAAGACAGCCATAATTAATACAACGATACTGTCCCATTTCGTTCCGACTTGGCCTGCAGCTGAGGTAGATGACAAAATAAGAGCTGGCACCGTTACATAGTTAATTAAGCCAGCAAAATTAAGATTGGCCGTTTTTGATAATACACCACTTTTAGCAGTGATATACCCAACGACCACAATTAACATCAGCATGACCATTTGATTCAAAACATCGCTTGAATCCACTTACCATCATCTCCTATTCCATGTATTGATAGAACTGCTGGATTAAATACGGTAAATCTGTTTCAAACTGTACGCCATACTTTAAATCATTATCACTTTCTAGGGTTCTGATAATGACCCGTCCCACATAATCAACAGCGGTTTTTGTAGCTAAAGCAAGTGGCTTTTTCTGAAATAAAAAGCCAGCTATCACACTTGAAAATAAATCCCCTGTCCCGTCAAAGTGTCCCGGATAATAAGGACCTACTGCATAGGCATAGTCATCTGTTTGATAATGGTAGCTAGCTGCACCAATTTTTTCATCGTCATAACGTACTCCTGTCAAAACAACCGTCCCTTGATTAAGAGCCGTCAGTTTACGCAACTGCGCTTTTATATCTGCTTCTGTGTAAGGTCCAGGATGATAGCTTTCATCTAATAATAAGCTCGTTTCTGTCATATTCGGAATAACGACCGAAACATCCTTACATAAAGTCCTCATCTGATTGACGTAATCATCATCAAATCCAGGATATAAAAACCCATGATCGCCTAGAACTGGATCTAATACTGATAAGGCATCATCTGTTAAAAATTCACGGATAATATAACGAACCAATTCGATCTGTTCAATAGACCCCAAATAGCCGATTAATAAACCATCAAATTTTAACCTAAGTGTTTTCCAATGGTGGAGAATTTTTTTTATTTCAGAAGTCAGGTTTAAATAAGTAAAATCAGTAAAACCAATCCCAGTGTGCGTACTTAATAAGGCAGTTGGTAAAACACTAACGCCATTATTCAAACAGCTCAAAACAGGACCGGCGACATTTAAAGAAATCCGACAACTGGCGGATATATCTTGTATAACAAGTACTTTTGGTTGATGCATCTGTTTTATCCCGCCTTTTTATCTCACTAAATATTATATAGTTTTCATTGTACCAAATGTTTTTATCATCTGCTTCTTATTTTTGAAGAAATGAAAGTATTCTCTGTTTTTTTCATAAAGAATGCTATAATAGTTAAAAATTATTAAAGGTGGTTGGTTTAATGGATCAAAATAATAAACGGACGCATCGAGTTGTTTTATTTGCTCTCTTTGCTTCCTTGACTGTTGTAATGACCTTAATGTTTCACTTCCCTATTCCTTATGGACAAGGTTATTTGAATATTGGCGACTCAGTTGTCTTGTTAGCTGCTCTTGTTATGGGGCCAGCTGCTGGTTTTTGGGTGGGCAGTATTGGTAGTGCCCTAGCTGATATGATTGTTGGCTATGCCATGTATATGCCTTTCACCTTTGTTGTTAAAGGTCTGGAAGGATTATTAGCTGGCTTGCTATACAATAAAACTAAAAAGCTATCTATTTCACTCATTATCCCTGCTATTTGGATGCCTATCGGCTATTTATTAACAGATTGGTTTTTATATGGTTTGGCTGCAGCCATTGCCGCCTTCCCAATGAACCTCTTGCAAGGCATAGTTGGCGCTGTTACTGCTATTATTTTATATCGAACCATTGGACCTATTTTCAAAAATAAATTTCATCTATAAAAAGATGCGTCGAGAATTGGTCTCGACGCATCTTTTTGCTTTAAGTGTAAGATACAGCTTCACTTTATCACCTGTATCTTGCATTTCATCTGCTAAATGTAAGATACAAGTCCTAACAGATGGGTTGTATCTTACATTTTGAGTCCTTAATGTAAGATACAGTCTCAATTTTCGACCTGAATCTCTTTTTTTAAAAAAAAGAAAAGGCTGAGAAAATTCTCAGCCTCGATTTATTAATTCACTTGATAAGTTGATTCATCGATACCATTTAATAGTGGTGATTCGTCATTAGACACAACGACATATAATTCATGCATCGCACGACTAAAGATTGTATACCAAATTTGATGATAACTCTCTTTAGATAAATCAGCCAAACTTTCAGCAGTTCCAATTCCCACAGCAACATCAAACTCCAATCCTTTCGCTAAGCTAATCGGCATCAAAATTAATGACTTGCTTAAGAAATCATCTTCATCGTAAATGGTTTGGAAATCTAATTCCCAATTCTGAACAACTTTTTCAAATTGTTGAGCTGCTTTAACAGTTGGCGCTAAGAGTGCTACTCGCTCTCCTCTTGCCAAACGTCCAGAAATTCGTTCTCTTAATTCTTCTGAAAAATCATCCTCATCAGCGTAGAAAACAGTCGGTTTTTCTCTTGAGCGAATGGGTTTAGCTCTCCGCTCGCTTAAACTTGCAAATTGATCAGCAAACGCCATGATTTCTGCGGTTGATCGGTAACTCGTTAATAGCAAATGACTTTCAATCACTTCTTCTGCAAAAATTGCTGACAATTCTTGTTCACTTAATCTATTTTGCCAAATATTTTGGTTTAAGTCACCTGCCATCATATACTTCGCACGCGGGTATAACTCTTTTAGAAGCTTTAATTGGAAAGGTGTAATATCTTGAATTTCATCGATACAAATGTACTGATACGATTTCTGTTGCATGATGCCTTTCATCTGCAATAATAAAGCATAATAGGCAGTCATATCTTCAATAAACATCTCTTTGTCTCTTAACGTCTCAACGACTTGTTTAACGTGCTCTTCCCATTCTTCTTCTGTTACACCGAATGATGATAAATCAACTAATTGAGGTAACACACGGAGAAAATGAATATACTGCGCAAGGAAGCGAATATGACTTTGCTTGTTGATTTTTTTCTCAACCACTCTAAACGCCTTGGCTACAATTTCTTTACGAATATAGCTTTCCATACGAGTAATATCATGCGTTTTGCGCTCAAACTGATGCATGCTTGATTCTGAAAGATGCTGCAATTCCTCATCTACCCAGTCTGCATTAACAGCTTCTTCCTTGAGTATTTCTAATTTTTGTAAGAGCTGAACTCTCAATATTTCTAGTTTTGCTGCTAGTGAGCCTTTACTCTCAATCGTATTATAATAATATTCAATTTCTTCTTTAGAAATGAGTACCTCATCATTCAACAAAATATCACGGAATCTCAAGTGCTTTTTCTTCAGTAAGCGACCATATTTTTGCATAGCTTCATAGGCTTCCAAACTTCCTTTTACGGTATTAAATAGTGCTGCCCCACCAACATCTGCTGATAAGAGTTCAAATGAAGGTAAGCGTCTCGTCATAAATTGCGAGAAGGTATTCCCTTCCACATCCCATTCACCAAGTGATGGTAACACTTGTGAAATATAAGCTTGGAAAATACGGTTAGGTGAAAACAGTAAAATATCCTCTGCCTTTAAGAAGTTGCGGTAGGCATATAACATATAGGCAATTTTTTGCATCATAACAACGGTTTTACCTGAACCTGCTACACCTTGAATCAAGACATTCTTCGAAGTTGATTCCCGGACAATTCTATTTTGTTCTTTTTGAAGAGTGGCAATAACAGGTCCCATTTGATTAGACGAACTAGATTCTAATACTTCTAATAAATAAGGATCCCCCATAACATTATCTGTATCAATCATACCCGTAATATGACCATTCTTAACACGGAATTGACGTTTCAAATCAACTTGGAAAGCTTCTGTCTGTTCGCCAAAGCGCAATTTAACGGTATCACCTACGTTACCTTCATAGTAAAGGGCAGATATCGGCGCACGCCAATCCACGATAAGATTATCTCCTTCATCAAATAGAGAGCCAATCCCAACGTAAATTTGTTCTTCTTCATTTTCTTCAATATTATGGTAGTCAATTCGTCCAAAATAAGGGTCTTCTTGCATTTTAGTTAAAACGGCACGGCGGTTTTGAACTTGATTTAATTCATTACTTTTAATAGTTAAGTTTTGTTCAAACTCTCTTAATTCGCCTGAAGATTCCCACATTGCTTCGTTGGAGCTATTATTAATCTTAATGGTTGATGACTCTTTTAATAATTCCTTTTGTCTTTCTAGTTTTTCAGTATATTCATATGAGAGTCTATTATTTTCTTTTTCAATCACAGAGACTACATAATCCATCCGGCTTTGTTCTTTGTTTAATTCAATTGATTCATTCTCTACCACTGGGTAATCTCCTTTCGACATTCTTTTATATCTATTATGCTTCGCATAACATTACAAAATTATACCATTTCCTATTTATTATTTCCACGTCCTGAATTGATAAAAGAGCTCCCAACCTTTTTTTATTTCAAAAGGATGAGAACTCTTCACTATTATTTCATTTGATAGATATACTGAATCCAGTTAAACCATAGAAGTTGACTAGCATTTTTCCAAGCTTGCTGGTGAGGGGCAGTGTCTGTTACTTGACTATTTTTGGGTTGTTTAATACTTTCCCCCTTAGACAAATCTCGTTTATATTCTTTTTGCAGGGTATCTGATTCATACTCTAAATGACCAAAAACAAACAAATCATTCTTATCTTTAGTCGCGATGATATCTGGTCCAAAATTAGGATGGCGAGATAATAAATCTAACTCTGCTATTTTTCTGATATCCTCTTCCGCTATAGAAGTATGACGTGATTGCGGTACCGAATAGGTTGCTTGAAATCCATTCGTAAAAGGATGATTTTGATTACTAATATGATAATCAAACACACCGAACAACTTCTCATTCAATGATAACTTATTAACCTTAAACAATTGATTCAAAGCAAATTGGGCTGCCCAACAAATGAATAGACGCTGAGATACATGGGTTCTAGACCACTCCAAAATCTCTTTCAATTCATCATAATAATTAACGTCTTCGAAAGGCAAATGTTCTACTGGTGCTCCCGTGATAATCAAACCATCGTACGTTTTGCCTTTAATTTTTGAAAAATCAGTATAATAACGGCTTAGATGCTCCTTACTGACATTTTTACTTTCCGGAGATGTTAAGTGGATAAAATCCACTTGAATAGCTACGCCACTTTGACCCAGTAAACGTAATAATTGACGTTCGGTATCTGTTTTTGTTGGCATCAAATTTAAAATTAAAATAGTTAAGTAGCTTGAACATCGAGGCAAATCTTCCGCAAATACAATTCCCTCTCCTGCTAACTCACTAGCAGCCGGCAACCCTTTTGCAACGATAAGCGTCATTTAGATCACTCCTAGCCCTTTTTCTAAATCAGCAATAATATCATCGATATGCTCGATTCCTACAGAAATACGAATTGTTTCTGGTTTAACGCCACCATGCGCTAATTCTTCTTCCGTTAATTGACTGTGTGTCATAGATGCTGGATGAACAACTAACGACTTAGCGTCACCCACATTAGCTAGTAATGAAAACAGTTCTAGTGCTTCAATAAACTTAACACCTGCCTCCAGACCACCTTTCACACCAAATGTGAAAACAGCGCCTGCTCCTTTTGGTAAGTATTTATTTTTCAAGTCATAATAAGGGCTATTTTCAAGTCCAGCATAGTCAACCCACTCTACTTTATCGTGCTGGTTTAAAAACTCCGCGACTTTCTGAGCATTCTCAACGTGACGTTCCATTCTTAATGCTAATGTTTCTAATCCTTGTGCTAATAGGAACGAGTTAAACGGTGAAATAGATGCACCAGTATCTCTTAATAATGACGTACGAATTTTTGTTACAAATGCCCCTGGCCCAAATGTATCTGCAAAAATGATACCATGATAAGACGGATCTGCTTCACTCAAGCCTTTAAACTTATCATTTTGCTTCCAATCAAAGCGACCCGACTCAATAATCGCTCCTCCAATACTGGTTCCATGCCCACCAATAAATTTAGTTGCTGAATGGACAACAATATCTGCTCCAAAATCAAATGGTCGGCATAGATAAGGTGTCGCAAAAGTATTATCTACAATCAAAGGTATGCCGTGCTGATGAGCGATCGTTGCTAGAGCTTCAATATCTTCTACATTACCTTCTGGGTTTCCAATGGTTTCAATAAAAATAGCTTTTGTATTTTCTTTAATGGCTGCAGCAACATCATCCGTATTTTTAGTGCTCACAATGCTGGCTTCAACACCATAATTTTTAAGGGTGTGTGTAAATAACGTATGAGTTCCGCCATATAAACTAGAAGTAGAAACAATATGATCACCGTTATGAGCTAGCGTCAAGATAGCGTAAGTAATAGCAGCCATACCGGAAGCAACAGCTAAACCTGCGCTCCCACCTTCTAGCTCAGTTATCCGTGCTTCAAAGGCAGATGTTGTTGGATTCATTAACCGTGTATAAATATTTCCACCTTTAGCTAGTGCAAATTTATCGGCTCCATCTTGTGTATCCTCAAAAACAAATGACGTCGTTTGGTAAATTGGAAGTGCGCGTGCTCCTGTTTGATCAATTTCTAAACCTGAATGAATGGCTTTTGTTTCAAATCTGTAATCCTTTGTCATCATATATTCCTCCCGTTATCTGTTTATATAAAAAAAGCTTCCATCCTCCACGTCTTGAAAAAACGTAAAGGGTGAAAGCTTTAATCACGGTACCACCTTTATGCGTCATGCCATCACTGACATAACCTCACAGAGTACGTCTCAAAAATAGATAATACTCGTCCTCTGTAACGGGAGTTCCCGAGTAACTCTAACCATTGGCTCAAATTACTTTTGCTCAGAGACCATTTTCAATAATGCCGTTTAACTTGTTTTCACCAACCACAAGCTCTCTACCTAAACATTCTTATTTACTTATCTCGTCATCGCGACTCTTCTATTCTGCTATTAATTAGAATCATATTAGATTAACATTAAAAAGTCAACATCTTTTTTATTATTAGTCAATGGTTGGGTTTTTAAGAATAATTGCGGTTCCCATTCCGCCACCGATACAGAGCGTTGCTAAACCGTATTTAGCTTTTTTTTCTTTCATCAAATGGATCAAAGTCACAATAATTCGATTACCACTTGCTCCAATTGGATGACCCAAGGCAATGGCTCCACCATTTAGATTTGTTTTAGCCATAAGCTCTGCTCTATCAATTGCACAACGTTCTGATAATTCATGAATTACACCTAATGCTTGAGAAGAAAAGGCTTCGTTTAATTCAATGACATCAATATCAGCCAATGTTAATTGTGCTTTTTCCAATACTTTTTCAACGGCTGGTGTTGGACCTAACCCCATAACTGATGGGTCAACACCGGCTTGAGCTACTGCAACAATTTCAACTAATGGTTGAATATTGTTATTTTTCAAGTAGCTCTCGCTCACCACAACAGTTGCGCTGGCACCGTCATTAATACCAGAAGCATTTCCGGCAGTTACACTACCACCCTTTTTAAATGCAGGGCGTAATTGTGCCAGCTTATCCAAATTTGTTTGGCGGTTTGGATACTCATCTTGATCGACAACAACTTTCCCATTTCTATTGATCACTTCAACGGCTGCTATTTCTGCTTTAAATTTTCCAGCATCTATAGCTGCAATTGCTTTTTGTTGCGATTCAAAAGCAAATTTATCTTGTTCTTCTCTTGTAATTTGGTATTTCTCAACGATATTCTCAGCAGTGATACCCATATGATAACCTTCGAAGGCATCTGTTAGACCATCGTGCAACATATGGTCGACTACTTCAAAATTACCCATTTTGTGACCGCTACGGTTGCGTCCCGGAATAAGATGAGGCGTTTGACTCATTGATTCAACACCACCTGCAACAATCACATGAGCGTCTTCCGCTCGAATGGCCTGAAGAGCATTCATAACTGCTTTCATGCCACTCCCACAAGCAATATTTAATGCAGTGGCTGGAACTCTGACTCCTAAGCCAGCTTTAATGGCAGTTTGTCTCGCGATGCCTTGTCCTTGCCCAGCCGATAATACATTCCCCATCAGCACTTCATCAACATCAGTTACGTGAACCTTACTTTCTTCTAAGGCAGCCTTAATTGCTACACTTCCTAAATCACCTGCTGAAACATCTTTCAAAGAGCCTAAAAAAGACCCAATCGGTGTTCGTTTCGCTCCCACAATATATACCTTTTCCATAGTGTCCTCCTAAGCGAGCATTACCCTTGTTTTTTCTTTTGCTGGTGACCAGCGATTTTAATAACTAATGACCGTGGCGCCAATCTTGAAACCACTGCGGCGGCACGAATACTTTTGCCGGGCACAATAACGGCTTTCTTTTTAAACATTTGCTGAACGCCATAAATGGCACAATCCTTGGCAGTAATGCTCTTCAAGTTGAATGCCGCGCCTGCTACTTCATTGAATTCTGTATCAACCGGTCCTGGACAAAGCGAACCCACATAAACCTGGCTGTTTTCTTCTAATAACTCTTGGTGAATAGCGGATGTCAAACTTGTGACATAGGCTTTACTAGCGTAGTAAGTTGCCATATAAGGCCCTGCCGGCATCAAACCAGCTACTGATGATACATTTAAAATATAACCTTTGTCTTTTTCTTTAAAATCAGCTAAATATAGTTTAGTTAACAGATGGACTGATTTAATGTTCAAGTCAATCATTTCAAATTCTCGCTCTATGCCTGATTCTGAAAATAATCCAAAAGAACCAAATCCTGCTGCATTAATTAAAATGGTGACATCAAGATTTCTTGTTTGTTCATAAACTGAATAACAGTCTGATTCTTTGTTTAAGTCTGCTACGATAATATGTGATTTAGTTGGTAATTCTCTGGCAAGTTCTTTCAAACGGTCTTCTCGTCTCGCCACTAATACCAATTCATAACCTCGTTTGCTCAATTGTATGGCTATTTCTCGTCCAATCCCTGAGCTGGCTCCTGTCACAACGGCCACTTCGTTTTTCATCGTCAAACCCCTCTTCATCTACTTTCTAAAGATAAGTATACCCTTTTAAGGGTCTGCACTCTATCATTCTTGATTGAAATTAATAATTATTTAAAAGAAAAAGTTAGTTATCGCTACTGATTTCTGATAACAGGAGATACAGCTCCTTTAGCTAGACTGTATCTTATATGACTAAAAAAATGCTGCTAAAACCGATTCAGGGTCTTAGCAGCACTTTTTTCAATAACTTAATCCAATGAACGAACTTCGAAGCTTCTTAAATCTCTTGTTAATTCAGCACGTTTCGGTTCATATTGAGTAGGCAGCATAATCTCGCTACCCATTGTTTCATAAGACTCATCATGAGCAAATCCTGGTGTATCTGTCGCAATTTCAAACAAAATATTGCCTTTTTCACGGAAGTAAATCGCATCAAAGTAATTACGGTCGCGAACTTCTGTAACGTAGTGATTGTGACTTCTAACATGTTCTTGCCACTCTTGGTGCTCTTGTTTGTCTTTGGCACGCCAAGCAATATGGTGAACGGTTCCGACACCCATGCGGCCTTCACGAACCGCAGTTTGTTTAATATCAATCCTATTCCCAATATCTGCTGATGAGCGATAACGCACGAGATCATCTTCACTGGCTTCTTTCTCAAGTCCCATTGTTTTAGCAACCGCATCATTGGTTGATTGTGGATCCGTTGAAAATAGGACAGCTCCTGCAAACCCTTTAATGGCAACATCAGCAGTGACTTCACCAAATGCCCATTCGTTTCTTTCGCCCCCGTCTCTCTCAACAAGTTCTAAAATTAAACCGTGATCGTCACTGAATTGGAGATAGTCTTCAACGAAACGACTTGTTTTTGAATAAGCAATGTTAAATTTGTCTAGACGTTTTTCCCAAAACGGCATTGCTCCTACAGGTATCGCATACGATGTAATACCGACTTGCCCACCACCAATTTTTCCTTTAACCGCTCTCTCCCATGGGAAAAAGGTCATAATGGTCCCAGGTTTTCCGCCCTCATTCCCAAAATAGAGGTGGTAGGTGCCTGGATCATCAAAGTTAACGGTTTGTTTGATTAAACGAAGTCCTAATACCCCTGCATAAAAATCAACATTTTCCTGAACGCTCCCTACAATTGCCGTAATATGATGAATACCAACTGTTTTCATATATTATTCCTCCTTTAAAAAATTCTTGAATAAACGTTTTGTTATTTCGAATTCGAGATAACTATAACGTGGATTTTATTTTTCGTCAAACTTTTACTAATTACAAAAAGAAGAGCTTGAGACAAACGTCCCAAACTCTTCTTTCATAAAGCATCTATTCATTTATTTGTAAATTCTTGATTTCAATCAATGTTTCCTCTGGAACAGCAGCCATCAATTGTTCTTCATTTCCAACTGGCACATCTAAGAAGATTGGCATAACCGACTGATTCGGATGTTCACCAAACTCACTTTCATCGAGAGTAAAAGTGACATTATCCCAGATAGGCGTATCATTCACAACAAAGTTCAATTGAAATGACAGATTCTTTAAAGGTTCTCCAATACGATTAATTCCCATAAAGAAGGCTTGTAAACTACCGTCATCACGCTCAATATAATAACCTGTATAGCTTAACGTAAAGAGACCAATCTCTCCTAAATCAGGATTAACTTCCGTAAATTCCGTTGCTACAGCGATAACATCGTCATAAAGGACTGTTCCCTCGTCTTTTTTCAATGTATCGGGAATATATAAGGTTAAACCACCAGATTCTCCAGACATCTCAGATTCGGATTCTGTTGTTTCCGACACAACTTCGCTCTCTATCGAACTCACTGACTCTTCTGAGTCAACGTCACTTGTTTTAGAAGATATTTCGGTTGGTACATCTGACGATACTGTCTCAGTTGTTGCATCGTTGCCGCCACCGTTTCCACAAGCTGCCAATAAAAAGACTGCAGTAAGCCAAGCCCATTTTTTCATATTCTCCAACTCCTCTCCTCATACTATAAGGATACCATAGGGTTGGATTTTATAATAACAATACCCCTATATAAACGTCCGCTTATGCAACTCTTTAATCATTTCTTTACCTTGGAAAAATAAAATAAGCGCCAGCATAATCAAACTTAGAATAATTGACGTCCATGCTGGTATAGGATTATAAACCCAATGAAAGAGTAAAAACAAAGCAGGTATCAGACCTAATAAGCCAGCTGCCATCAAGTAAAGAATATAATCGCCTACTCTAATTTTAACAAACTGCACACTCGCTAACATACCTACTATAGCTGAGTTGCACATAATCGGTACTGCATAGGTTGTCGACCAAGACGACCATCCCATCAAGTAATCCATATATACACAAACAAGCGATAAAAAAACTAATAAATATAAAATACTTTTAGCCAAATTACGACGTTTTCGAATCAATATTAAAGCCACCAACCACATGGTGATAATCCCGATAAAGGCGCCTTGCAAGCCTTCAAAACGCCCTTGCCATATTAATGCAATGGGGTACGATGCAAAAACAATTAAAATCGAAATAATTGTTAATACTTTCAGTCCTCTTTGACGATTGTATTTTAGCGGGACGTCTGGGTAAGGATTATCATTTACTTTTTGAGTCACATCTAAGTCTTGATGACAAAGCGGGCAAGTCTCCCAATCCCCTTTGATTGTGATTTGACAATGTTCACATTCTCTCATTTTTTATCGCCTCCTAACTCGTCTGCTGTTACCTTATTAACCGTTACAGTTACAGGGATAGATTTGTCAGTCAGCATGCCAACATAAGCACGTTGAATATCCGTTTCAACAAAGGGAGATGTAAATGAAATGGTTAGAACGTCACCATGGCTAATTGCACAAAACTGCGGACGAACTGCGATTGTATGGAAGTAAACTTGATTAACATACGGGTCAATCTCTTCAGGAAAAGCAACTCTTCCAAGATTTGAAATTGCTAGCGTTAGATTTTTGTTGTTCCGTTTATTAATCAACTTTAATACGATATCCTTCAAAGGACGAATAATAATTCTGCCGATTGGATGATACTCAAACATAATCAAACGAGTCAGCCATTCCTCTAGACTTTCCTTGGTCAATTGCGGTTCTAGCTGATTTTTGAGTTCTTGGCATATTTCTGTAAGACTGTTTTCTTTCTCTAGTGAATAAGTGTAAGTCAAACGGGTTGTAGAGAAAAAATTACGAGCAGTATGAGACGGGAAAAATTGTCTTAAGTTTACGGGTACAGATACCGCAATCGTTTCAATTCCTTTAAAATCCTTAGCAGTTTGTTTAACTGATTCAATAAAGAGCGCTGTTAAATATATGGTTAATGAAGCCCCAATTTTTTTAGATTCAGTTAATATATCCTTGACTGGCATCTCAAGTTCAACGACTCGTGGCCGGTTATCAGCCGTATAGGTTCCCGTTACTTGATAGATATTTTGTGATTGTCGTTGTTCAGCCACTGGCATTAAAATACTTGCCGGCTTTTTAACATATTGGCTAACAGAAAAGCCAGTTTTTTTACCAATTTCACTTAGTGACTGGATGGCTGATTCAACTGACTCTAAGAAGCCACTCTTGCCTTTTTTACGAAAGTAAGTCGCAAAACTATCTTCTAGCAATTGTTGATGGGTTAAATCAGAAGTTGTTATGTCTTCTGTTATCGTAACCTCTTCATGCTTAAGTAAAATATATTCCTTTAACAAATCTTGTAAAAACCACAACGCACCAGTTCCATCTGACAAAACATGAAACACTTCGATGCTAATTCTTTTTTTCCAGTAGATAACTCTAAATAAGAGTTCCCGCTTATCGAAATGGTATAGTGCTTCACAACTGGGATTGGTGTCTAATTGGACGATCGGTCGTAAGTCACTTTCTTCCAAATAGTACCAAAACAAGCCTCTTCTCAAGACACTGTGATAAAGCAAATATTGATCATAAACTTTATTTAAGGCCTGCTGTAGAATATCAGGATCGATTGTTTCAGAAAGCTCAGCACTAAAACGGAATACTTTTGTATCTTTGCGTGACATAGCAGCTAGAAAGATATTAGAAGCATTATCCAGCCTCACCCAATTTTTTCGATGTCGTATCATTCTGTTTTCCACTTGTTTCACTTCCTTCTAAATTTCCATCTAGAAAATCTTTAATGAGTTGATAGGTTTTTTCAGTAATATCAGTCATGCTAGATCCTGTTATAAAATCATGGACCGTTCCAGTAGCTTGGAAAATACGTGTTGGTGTTCCAGCTTCTTTCATTTGGATGCCATATTCTTCTCCCTCATCGCGAAGTGGATCAAATTCAGACGTAATCACTAGCGCTTCAGGCAAACGAGAAAAGTCATCTGCCATCAAAGGTGAGATATAAGGTGACTGTCTTAACTCCTCATCAGGTTCATACATTTCCATATATTCCTGCATTTTTTTAGAGGTCAATCCATAGTCATGACCGTTCACACGAATACTGTCAAATGGTGCCTCTTCTGAATGATCCCAATAAGTGACGGGATTAATTAATATTTGTTTACCAGGCAGAGCTTTACCTTCATCTCGTAGCTTCTGACAAACAGCAGCTACCAAATTACCACCTGCTGAATTCCCAATCAGATTGATTTTAGATATATCGGTTATGCCAGTTAATTCAGTATTATTGGTAATGATGTCAATCACGCGGTAGCAGTCTTCAAATCCTGCTGGAAAAGGATGTTCCGGTGCTTTGCGATAATCAACCGACAGCACTGTTCGACCTGTTAAATCTGCCATTCGAATACAATCTTTTGTATAGGTATCGTTATTTCCTAATACCCAACCACCGCCATGAAAAAACAATAGCACATCGCGTGCTGTTCGTTCTTTAGGATGAAAAACTCGAATGGGAATGGAATGACTGCCATCTTCAGAATAAACACTTCTATCAAATACCCGATAAGTATTTCTAGGTTTATAAGCAAAGAAATCTTGTAGTTTCCTTACCCAAACATAGTCCTCCTGCATATCAATTTTCGGCGAAGATAATAATTTTAAGGCAACTTTAAAAAGTGGATTCATGGATCATACCTCATTTAGATTAATTGTTTTTTATAGCATGGCTGATAGAGCCTCAGTTTGTCAAGCAGCAAATCAAAAAGAGAGGTCAGGAGTTTAATCCCAATCTCTCTTAAAAGCTTATTCACTTAGTATAGCCATTAATTCCTCTTTACTTAACGAAGTCAGTGATTGTTGCTCATCGGAAATAACTTGATCGATTAATTGGCGTTTCTTATCTTGAAGTTCACTAATACGTTCTTCAATCGTGCCGCCACAAATCATTCGAATCACCTGAACGACATTCTTTTGTCCAAAGCGATGGACACGGTCGGTCGCTTGGCTTTCTACAGCAGGATTCCACCAGCTATCATATAGAATAACCGTATCGCCACCCGTCAAATTGAGGCCCGTTCCACCAGCTTTTAATGAAATAAGGAATAGGTCTTTTTCCCCTTCATTGAAACGGGTTGTCAAAGCTAAACGCTCTTCATTTGGTGTTTTGCCATCTAAATAGAAATAATCATATCCTAATTTAACTAACTCGTCTTGGATTAAAGCTAACATTTGAGTGAACTGCGAGAACAAGACAACCCGGTTACCATTTTCTTTAGCAGTTTCTAAATACTCAAGTAGTCTCAGTAATTTGGCTGATTCTCCCTCGTAGTTTGGCATAACTAATCTTGGGTCACAGCAAATTTGTCTGAGTCTTGTTAAGCCTGCCAAAATTCTGATTTTATTTTCTGCCAACTGCCCTTCAGCCATAAAAGTATTGGCTTCATCTCGGACTAAGGCTAATTGCGATAAATACAGGGCTTTTTGTTCTTCACTAAAGTCAATGTATTCAATCGTTTCAAATTTTTCTGGCAGTTCTTTTAGCACATTTTTCTTCAATCGTCTCAGTAGAAACGGACTAATGCGACGGTTAATGTCGGCTATCGGCATTTCCTTAAAGGCTTTTTTTGTTCCTAATAAACCCGGTACTGCAATTGAGAAGATTGAATATAGCTCTCCTAGTTGATTTTCTAAAGGCGTTCCACTTAAAGCAAACTTATTAACCGACTGTAATTCTTTCACCGCTTTAGTTGTTTTAGCAGTATTATTTTTAACGATTTGAGCCTCATCTAAAATAACCGTTCGAAACAGAGTATCACTATAATCATCTACATCACGAATTAAAACAGGATAAGAGGTAATCCACAATGGGATTGCTTGCTCTTTCGCGTATTTAATTTGTTGCTGACGTTCTTCTTTATTTCCTGTTATGAGTATCGTCGGCACATCTGGGATAAATTGCTGACTTTCTTTTTTCCAATTGTAAAGAACACTCGACGGACAAACAACGAGAATAGGCTTGTCCTGTGATTCAATTAAAGAGGCAATAAATGCCAGTGATTGAACGGTTTTCCCTAATCCCATATCATCAGCTAAAATACCACCAAAACCAAACTCATCCAACGTTCGTAACCATTGATAACCTTCCACTTGGTAGGGTCTTAAATCCGCTACAAGTGAGTGCGGTAGTTGGTAATCTTGACTATCAACAGTGGTCATTTGATTTAAGAAGGTCATAATATTCTCTTTTAATTCAGACCGCTCTAAAACATCATCGTCAATAGAAAAGAGCTTATGCAAAGGAAGTGCCATTTCTTTTTTTATTTTACTGGTTCGAATATCCATTTTCTGTAAAATAGACTGATATTCTTGGAACGCACGGTCTTGTAAATTGACTAACTTCCCATTCGATAGGCGTCGGTATTT
This sequence comes from Jeotgalibaca sp. PTS2502, assembly GCF_001975685.1. Lineage (NCBI taxonomy): Bacteria > Bacillati > Bacillota > Bacilli > Lactobacillales > Carnobacteriaceae > Jeotgalibaca > Jeotgalibaca sp. PTS2502. The sequence goes on along the minus strand of NZ_CP019433.1, from coordinate 111,440 downwards.
TTTATTAGCGATCAAATCTTGCATGATTTTCTTTAATTCACTATCGTCAATTCCTTCCATGTCAAAAGTGACTTGCAAGAGATTGGATTCCCTATCCATATCAACGACAAGTTGAGCGTGACTTGGTGAGTTATAAAGTAAATGATCAAAACTTGACGATGTATATACATCCATCAGTTGACTGAATTCGGGTAATGCTTCGTAAAGGAAGCGGTAGACTTCATCGAAATCAGAAAGTAACATATGCTGGTCTTCAAATTCAAAATCAAAATCAAAACTATATAGCAAATTTAAAACACGGCCTTCTCCTTCTAAATCCAATACAACTGAATCAGGTAACCCTTCTTCCTCGTTAAAAACAGTTGTTGGATGGTAAACATAATCACCATAGTGAAATTCAAGATCAACAATTAAATGATCAGTCGTCCAATCCAAGTAGAGTTTCGGTAGTAACCGTTCCTTTTTAAAGCTCTGTTTAACGGTCTCTGATAATGTAATTGGAAATCGTTTTGATAAAGACGGCAATGAGGTTGTCAAAAAGTCTTTCATCATAGACTTAGGAATAATCACATGGTGATCTTCGTTTTCTGACAAAGCATTCGCTAAAATCGTCAGCATCCGAATTTCTTCATCTGTTAAGAAGAAAATATCATTGCGCTGAATCAATACTTTTTGGGTCGGGAAAAGATAAAACATATTAGCTTCCGGATCAATTAATGAAAAATGAAAATGGTCTGGCTCATCTTCAAGCTCTGCCATCTGAAAAGGAACAGGTAATAACAATTCGCCTTCTTCAAATAAAACAGGATCGTTTAACCGTTCTTGTTCAGAGTCACGATGGTTTATTTTAATGGAGTAGTGGCTCATAAGGGTTATTTTTTCTAAGGTTCGTTTAATTAGAGCTGGCTGAATATCAATTTCACTTTTATTAGTCGCCGTATATTGGCGGTAGAGTTGATTTTGAAATTGATAGTTTTTAATCTCCAATAAGAAATACAGCATATCCCTGTCTTTGCTATCAATATAATGTTCGGCAGGATCATAAGTAAATGACTTACCAAACATCATGGGCTGTTCTTTTAAAAAGGATAAGGCTGCTGCTTCAATATCTTTCATTTGATAAAGCTTGTCTTCACCTACTTTTATTCTTACTGAGCTTTCGTCATCATTTTCTAGCGATCGAAACGCAAATTGATAATCAAAAACTAATTTTTTACGTCCTCTAAAACCTGTTTGGGCATCTAAGAAATCAGACATTTGTTCCATAATATACTTTGCTGCCACATATTTCCGGCTATGGACGCTATAAGTCAATGAACCTACTTTTTTCGAAAATCCCTGCCGTTTTTGGGCATCATTGATAATATCATTGTAAAGGTATAGCAAGGCTATGCTATGCTTACAAGCCAAATGATCTGAGTACTTTTGACACGCACACTTTAATTGTAGCTTATCTGACGTATTTAGGCGTATTTTGACTTGACATTCTCGATCAACATAAGCTGACAATTCAATCACATCATGCATTTCCGTTAAGACAATATTACGAAAAGCTTGCTCTCGATAAATGCGTCTACCAAAACGAATAGCAGAATCAGACAAAGCTGTTTCCCTTATCACTTCTTCACTCACTAACTTCCATTTCATATCTCGGATAGGCCCCCTGAAAAGTTCTCATTCTCTTTATTATAACACATGCCCAATCTAACGGTAATGCTCACTTAAAATCTCCTTTACTTAATCAGCCTTATACCATTAAAAAAAAGGCTGGGAACTAACACCAGTTCCTAAAATAGATACGACTAATTGTTGCGTAAACGTGCTCAAAAAGCCAGCCCCGACGTCACTTTGTCATCATTGTTGTTGCTTTAGAAACTTACAATGATGATACACTTGGGCTAAAAGCCCACAGTGCATCTTTCAATGCTCGGATGATCTACGACCGTCCTGTGCTGATTCGTTCCAGTTGCCATAGCCGTTGTAGCTTTAGCTGCTTACGGATATGGTATGCGTTAGAAGATTCGGGGCTACGCGCCTTTTTTCCCACTCTCTTAGCTTATTTTTTATTCTGCTGTATTTCTTTCAATACCAGCGTCACTTCAATCTTTATAAGTCATACCATAAACAATTAAAAACAGTATCAAGCACCGATGGCTTTTTTATCTCATAGATCTCAGTGGAAGTCCTTTATTTCATTCATTTATGATTAAATATAGTATAACTTTGTCTATCTTAACAACTGAATAATCTTCCTAATTTGTCGAAAATACTTTTTCATAAGCATACCTTAAATCACCATTCGCCATAAATACATGACCACAGTATTTAAAATCAGCTTTTTCTAACGCACGTTGCATGCTTTTGTTATCAGGATGTGTATCCACACGTGTACTATGACAGTCATGGTCTTGTGCAATCTGTTCTGTTAAATTAAAAACTCTTCCAATAACGCCTTTCCCTAAATGTCCTTCAACAACAGCAACACGATGAATCGATACATAGCGTTGATTAGTCAACCACTGTCCTTCTTCTATGACATGATATAAAGGATCCTCGCCAAATAATAGAGCTAAAACAGCGACAACCTCATTATTCTCATAATATAAATAGCTATGGCCCGCCTCTATGTCAGCCTTGATGGTGCTTTCATTAGGGTATCCACTTTGCCATTGGTCAATTTCCATTCTTTTTAAGTTGTCTTTTGCAAAATTAATCGTTTCCATAATAAAAGGAATATCATTTAACAGTGCTTTTTTAAACATTATATCACCCACTTTGTTTTCATCATCAACTTTTTTAAAAATAACTCAAATTCTCAATATTTGTCTATATTATTTGAACTATTTTCACTTCATTTTAATGTTAACCTTTAAAATAATTATATTCAACAGTATGAAAAGGTTATCAGATGGCTTACTTATTCCCCAAATTGGTTTTGGAACTGTTTATTTTAAAGGTGCAGCAGGCGTTAAAATCATTAACAATGCATTGAATAACGGCTACCGCCTCATTGATTCAGCCTATAATTACGAAAATGAGGCGACAGTTGGTAGAGCAATTGCCCAAAGCCCTGTCCCTAGAGAAGACATCATCGTAACGTCCAAACTACCTGGCCGATATCATGACTATGACAAGGCTATTTATACCATTCAAGAATCACTCTATCGTGCTAACTTAGACTATTATGACCTCTATCTTATTCATTGGCCAAATCCAAAACAAGATAAGTACGTTGAAGCTTGGCGAGCATTAATTGATGCCCAAAAATGGGGCCTTATTCGGTCAATCGGCGTATCTAATTTCTTACCCGAACATATTGAACGACTAGAAAAAGAAACAGGCGTCCGACCTAGCATTAATCAAATTGAAGTTCACCCTTATTTCAATAATATGGAAACAGTACAGTGGTGTCTTGATAACGGCATTCATGTGGAATCATGGAGCCCTGTCGGTAGAAAATTGGCTGATGATTTATTGGAAAATAAAGAACTAAAAACGATTGGCGACAAATACAACAAAACGATTAGTCAAGTCATCCTGAGATGGCATATTCAATTAGGTTCTATTCCCATTCCCCGATCATCTTCTATTCAGCATCAAATTGAGAACAAATCAATTTTCGATTTTTCTCTAACAAAGGATGATATGCAGCATATTAATCAGTTAACACGCCCAGATGGTCGTATCGCTAATCAGGATCCTGATGAATACGAAGAATTTTAATCGAAATAAAAGCTTAAAATAAAGGACTGGATTCGCGAATCCAGTCCTTTATTTTTCTATTTAGCTAATAAGTTTTTTACAACTTGAGAAATGACTTTTTTATCTGCTTTGCCATCAAGTTCAGCCATTGAAAATTTCATAGCGTCCTTCATTATCATATCCGCAACTCCTTTTTCAGACAAGAAACTTTCAATATCTTCTTGCGTCATCATCGTTGGTAGATAGTTGCTAATAATCGCTAATTTTTCTTTATTTTCTTGAACAAGGTCATCTCGTCCTGCTTCGTTGGCAAATTGAATCGCCTCTTCGGTTTGTTTTTGTTCTTTCAGCAAGTAATTAATTTCTTCTTTGTCATCCATATCACGCCCATTATCAATTTTAAATGAATCGAAATGTGATTTGATAATACGGAGTACACTGATTTTCAATGCTTCCTTATCTTTACGGGCTTGGATAAAATCTTTATTAATCTGTTCTTTAATGGTCATTTGTATCACTCCTTCTGTTTATTTTAGCATGCTTTCTTTTTGAGCGACAAGGTGTAAGTCGTATAATTTCTCACTGTACCACTTATAGGTGTCAAACAAAGTACGATAACTGGCTGCTGAATCGATTTGAGGGTAGATATGGTTATCATGATTTGTTTTTTTCTCACTCGTTGCAGTCAGCATGACTGCTCCCAAACAACTACTTTCTGCCTCATGAGGAATGACTAAGGTTTTTCCAAACACATCCGCTGCAAGCTGTGCCCATTGGCTTGACTTTAAGAAACCTCCTGAAGCTAATACAATCGCTGTTTGTCCTGCAATTTCTTCAATTAAGTGAAGCACCTGATTTAAATTAAAGAGTACCCCTTCTATACTGGCACGAATCATATCATTTTTTTGGTGATAAATACCCAACCCAAAGTAACTCCCCTGCATATTTCCATCCCAAAATGGTGCGCGTTCTCCGTTTAAATATGGGAAAAAGAAAAGACCATTCGAGCCAGGAATCGTTGTTTGCATGACCTCTGGCAACTGGCTAAAGAGATGTCCCTCTCCATCAAACAAAATATGATCCAGCCATTGAATGACATTGCCACCGTTGTTAACAGCACCTCCAACTACCCATTTCCCTTGTGTGAGATAATAGCAAAACGTCCGACCTTCATTATCTAGTAAAGGCTCATCAACGGTCATTCGTAGGGCTCCACTCGTTCCAATAGTGAGTGTTGTCTGACCTTTTTCACTTGCTCCAGTTCCCAAGTTAGCTAAACAACCATCACTTGCGCCTATTACAAGCTGAGTGTCTTGATTTAGGTTTAGCTTGTTGTAAGTCCCTTGGTCCTTGATATCAAAACGGCTAGTAACATCCACTGTTCTAGACAACTGGTCAGGTCTAAGAGACGTAGCAGCTAGTATGTCTTTATCCCAATCTAGCTCGAGAATATTAAATAAACCCGTTGCCGATGCTACCGAAAAATCAACAATATACTGCCCTGTTAACTTCCAAAAGATATATTCCTTAATACCTATGAATTTATAAGCTTCCTCAATCAGGTTGGTCTCTGCTTTCATCCATAATAGCTTAGCAAATGGACTCATCGGATGAACAGGCGTACCGGTTTTTTTATAATAGGATAACCAATCTTGCTCACGCTTAAAGTCATCAATTATTATCGCTGCCCGATTATCTGACCATAATAAACAGTTGGTTATCGGATTTCCCTCTTCATTAACAGCAATGATGCTGTGCATCGCACTGGAAAAAGCTATTTCATCAATCTTTATGTCTGAATACTGTAGACTAATCGTTTGAACGGCTTCCTCAAAAGCCTGATAAATATCATCCGGTTTTTGTTCTGCTCGTCCTGCCAAAGGATAGATGGTCGGGTAACTCTTACTAATACGATACACATAATCGAGTTCTTCATCAAAAAGTACCGCTTTTAAGCTTGTCGTTCCTATATCGATTCCAATTTTATATCCCATTTCCCAACCGCCTCATCTATCATTCTCTACTTTCTTCTATTGTACATGATGGCGGTTAAATTTGAAAAATAAGAACAAAAAAGAACTTGGACTATTGCCCAAGTTCTTTCAGTCATCTTAGCGAATTGTTTGGAATGCTTTGCTCCATAACAATAAGTCATCTAGCATGCCATTTGCATTTACTTCATTGTAAGCATTTGGTTTGAAGACACTCATGTTTTCGAAATCACTCATTAATGAGAAGTTTACCGTCGTATGAACAGACGCTACACTCAACTCACCTAGAATGCTACGCATATTTTCGTGAGCGCGTGCGCCACCTAAACTACCATAACCAACTAATGCAGCTGCTTTGTTAGCTACTTCTGGTTTCAAGTAATCCATTGCGTTCTTCAATGCGCCACCTACTGAGTGGTTATATTCTGGTGTTACAAAGATGTAGCCATCAAATGATGCCATTTTTTCAGACCATGCTTTTACTGCTGCTTGAGCTGTTTCTTGGTATTCAGCTGGAACTGCTGCTCCTAATAATGGTAAGGCGTAATCTGATAAAAGAACCACTTCGTATTCAATACCTTCGTCGTTACGTTTTACTGCAAAGTCATTTATCCATTGTGATACCGCTACTGCATTATTACCTTCTCTAACACTTCCTGAAATAATTCCGATTTTCATATGATCAATCTCCTTTGTTGTTTGGTTTGTTTGTAAGTCTGATTCGTTCCCTTTAAAACTAGAAAATAATCTAGCGAAAAAACTTTGTTTAGACAATCATTGTTCCCCCTGTTTTTCGAATTCATTAATTACGAATTAAATTATCTTGCTTTCGAAATATATATTACAGGCCTTCTTACTTTTTGTCAACACCTTTTCAAAAAATATTTCGAAAAAGAAGTATTTTTATTTTTAGCAAATAGATGGCTCTCACTAGTAAGGCGTTTTATTTGACTCCTTTTTTCTAAGGTGTAAACTGAATTTAGTGACAACTACCGATGACTAAAAGGAGGAAATAGAATGTCTGAATCAAAAGCGTTATATCAAACAACTGCAGTTAATACTGGTGGCCGTGATGGCGAAAGTTACTTAAAAGATGGTGACTATTCCGTTAAAATTACCACTCCTAAAAAATTGGGTGGATCAGATGCTGGACAAAATCCTGAACAATTATTTGCTTTAGGTTATAGTGCTTGCTACAACGGTGCCTTAGAGCTCAAAATGAAAGAAGCGGGTGTAAAAGGAAAATCTCGCGTTTCAGCTGAAGTTACATTAAACTCAGACCCTACTGACAATGGCTTTAAAATTTCTGTTAAATTAACTGTTGCGATTGACGGTCAGCCTACCGAAGTCGTTCAAGACTTAGCTAATCAAGCTCACGCCTTCTGTCCGTATTCAAAAGCGACACAAGGAAATATTGTTGTGGATGTTGTTACCGAAGATTATTAAAAAAAAAGAAGTTCAAGGACGTTGAAACTGTCCTTGAACTTCTTTTTATGGTGTAAAGTGTCGAGTTGGCGTTACTTTCTGTCTCATTCGACATAAAAACTGGATAAAGCGTCAAGTCGGATATTCTTTTTGCGTCACACGACAGATTTCTTCATTTTTGTACTTAACCTCTGACTAAACGGTCACGTACTTTGTTAGAGAAATACTCAATCACTAATACTAAGACAACAAGTCCGATTAGAATAGATCCTACTTCATTCCAACGATACGCATTCATTGCAAAGATTATTTTTCAACTGTTTTAACCAACATCACGCTATTTAGTCAACTTCACATTGTCTTCTTGTATAGGCAATATATTTAAATCAGTCTCTTTAAGATAAGCATACATCACTTCAATAATTTCTTCCGTGTACTCTTTTAAAATACGACCCTTTTTCAACATATGGTAGTCTCCTCCACCTGATGAACGGTAGTTATTGACAACAATTTTAAATGTATCTGTATCAGAAATAGCTTTCCCATCAAACATCAAATCTTCAATACGTTGGCCACTCTCTTTGGAAACATTAATCGTATAACTAATACCCTCAAAGAAATCATAGTTATAAATTTGACGTTTGGGCTCTAAGTATTTTGGATGAACAGTGATTTCACCCTCACTAATGGTCCAGTAGTCTGCATTCCATTCCAAGTACTCTCTTAAAATTTCCCCATTAATTTCCATTAATACTAAGGTATTAGGGAATGGAAAGTTAGCTGCCAGTTGACGATAAGTAATTTCTTCTGAAAATCCGATTGATGTATCGTAAAGAGATGATGATGAGATATCGGCACCACTAAAGGCTAGTTGGGCTTGATTCATCATATGTGTAAAGGCATTAGGGTTCTTTTGAACCGAAATAACATCTGGCACTGAGAGCCCTTTAGCACCAGGCCCAATTTTCTCATCCAGCCAATTTTGCGTTTTTTCGTAAATATCACTAAACGCGCTTAAAAACTGCTTATCACTCTCATAGTGACTCATTTCAACGAGGCGACCAGTAAATTCTCCATCTTCATAGACCACTTCCATCACTTCTCTAGCTGTATTTGCTGCTTGTAAAACTAATGTCTGGTTGATAGTCGTCACGATACTACGGTGTTGGTGTCCTGATAATAAGAGATCAATTCCAGGAATATCCATCAGCATTTCATAGCCGACATTTTCACCTGTCAGTGTCTCCGTTGGTTCGCCGCTCTCTGGATCTCTTTCCAATCCACCATGGTAACAGACAATAATCTTATCTACTTTTCCTTTTAAAGCTGCTACTTCTTTTTGAACCGTTTCTTTAACCGGTAAAATAGTTAGTCCTACTAGATGAGCTGGTTTCTCCCAGTTAGGAATGTAATCTGTTACTACACCAATTAATCCAAATGTCACACCGTGTTTTACTACTTCAATAATCTGTGATTGACCAATTGCTTTTCCCTCATAAAGAACATTGGCTATTAAGGATTGACTCTCCATTTGGTCCATATAAGTCATTAAGAAATCACTACCAAAGTTAAAATCATGATTACCGAGATTAAAATAATCGTAGTTCAACTGATTAAGTGCCTTAGCCATCACATTTTGCTCTTCATTTTTATTAGCATAAGTTACAAAAGGACTACCTTGGTTAACATCACCATTATCAATTAAGATAACGTCATGATTTTGTCTTTCTTTTTTTAAATAAGTGGAAAAACGAGACAATCCGTAGTCAACTGCTTGATTAGATGAAAAATCAAGGGGATGGATTGTACCGTGAATATCAGTTGTACAAATGAATTTTAATTTTTTCATGCGTCTATTCTCCTAGCGTCTTTTCTTACCGTTCCAATAGTAACATATTTCCAAAAAAAAAATCACGACAATCCCTATAGAATTGTCGTGAAAGTTTATTATTGATAGATTGCTTTAATCGGATCCATTTTAGAAGCACTTAGGGCTGGTATGATTCCGAAAACAAGGCCTGTTCCAATCGACACTGATGTTGATAAAAGCATCATCGTCGGTGTCAGATAAACAGGTAGACTAATAATCGTACCTACAATTATTGCAATGCCATATCCTAAAAGCAATCCAATCACACCACCTAAAAAGGTAATGAAAGCTGCTTCTAATAGAAATTGCAACATAATCATACGTGGTTTCGCACCAATCGCTCGCCTAATTCCAATCTCTCTTTTTCTTTCTGTTACAGATACGTACATAATGTTCATAACACCAATACCACCTACAAAAAGTGAAATAGCAGTAATGGCCATTAAAAATGTCATAATGCCATTAATATAAGCCGTCACTTCTTCCATCATCTGTTCATTACTTCTATCCTCTTCGAAATAACCATCATCCTCTGTGTATTGTTGCATTAAATCATCAATCACAGTCATGGAGACAAGCGAGCGATCATAGCCATCTGCAATTTTTACCTTCAATGACTGAATCGGTTTTGAGCGTGTTAAATGATTATACGCTGCTTGCGGAACAACACTAGTCATAGCATCTTCCCAAGTATAAGATTCCAAACCGTATGAGGTAATTTCCCAGTTATAAGGTTCTTTAATCCCAATCACTTTGAACATGTAACCATTAATATTAACCGCTTGTCCGATTAAAGTCGCTGGATCATCTAAAGAAATACCGTAATCTAACACATCATGAGAGAGCACAATCACATCTTGATTGGCATCATCATTTCTAATATCACGACCATACAGAATCCGACTTTCAGACTTAAAGGGTATCATCATGGCGTAAGACTCTGCTCCAAAATAATTAATATTCATATCAACACTATCGCCACCCGAACCATTAGCGGAATAGTTGGGTAATACAGACTGAACGCCCTCTAGTCGTGATAATCGCCTCATATCAGATTTATTAAAGGTAAACTGGTCTTCCACATAAGCCATACCACCGTCGTCTGTCATCGTCATCATATGTTGAATGGTCATGACATTTGCTTGGGTCGTATCAGCTAACTGCATACTTTCTTTCTTAACCCCTTCACCAAGAGCTGCAATCGTCACAACAGAGGCAATCCCAATAATAATTCCCACCATCGTTAAGAACACCCTTAATTTATGCGCACGCAAACTCAATAAAGTACTCATCATAATATTCCTAATCATGATTGGTCACCTTCTTCCACAAAACTACCATCCTGCATACGAATAACGCGAGTAGCATATTGGAGAAGATCCTCATCGTGGGTTACCATTACAATCGTCTTTCCTTGTTGATTCAATTCTTTCAAAAGGTTCATAACACCTATTCCTGTCTCAGAATCTAAAGCACCCGTTGGCTCATCAGCCATAATAAGACTCGGTTCATTAACAAGTGAGCGAGCAATGGCCACCCGCTGTTGTTGCCCACCAGATAATTCCTTTGTTTTCGCTAATACCTTTTCTGGAATACCGACTAAAGATAGATAATGCTCTACTTTTTTACGTCGTTCTTTTTTATTTGTTTCGCTAGCATATACCAATGGTAATTCAACATTTTGCAACACATTCAATGAGTTAATCAGGAAGAATTGTTGGAAAATAAAGCCAAAATGAGCATTTCGAATAGTCGATTTTTTATTTTCATTTAGCTCAGACACATCTTCTCCTAAAAAAAGATACTGGCCATCTGAAATACGATCTAAAAAACCAATAATATTCATTAGGGTTGTTTTCCCACTACCTGATTTCCCAAGAATCATTAAAAAGTCACCTTCATAAATACTGAGGCTTAGCTGTTTCAAAACCGTATTGGTGACGTTGTTACTACCGAATACTTTCGTAACATCGCGAAGTTCTACTAGTTTTTTTCGTTCTAATTGCGCCACAAGCTATTCCCCCTCTGGTAGCTCAGTATCCATTTCAAACAAGCCTGGATCTAATATATCCCCTTCTTGTAGCTCAACTTCTGAACTTAAAATAATTTCATCTTCAGCTTCCAAACCGCTAGTCACTGGGACACCGTCAGCTGTTTTCTCACCAATATTAATCACACGTCTAACAACTGAACCAAAATCATTCACCAAAACATAGGTCACATCGCCTTCTGTATGAATGGCTTCATCTGGAATTAAAATCAAGTTATCTTCTAAATTAATGGTTGCTTGAACATGGTAGCCATTGACGATGTTTTCAAGTGAATCAAAACTTAATTTAACAGGATACTGTGACATCGTTGAACCACCATAAGGATCTGAATTTTCGGTCGTTGGTGTCGTATCTACAAATGAGACTTTTCCCGTTGTCGTATAACCATTTGAAATGACTGTGATGTCTGTGGCTTGTCCAATTGATACTTTTTCTAAATCTTTTTCATTTAATGTTCCCGATACATAGAATGTTTCAGAAATTAATTTTAAAAGGGGTATGTCTGCTTTCTTTTCTTCTGGAATAACAATTTTCCCTTTAAAAGGTGCTAAAACCTCTGTATAAACATTTTCTTCCATCATGGCGATGTTACTATAAGCCTCAGCAATCTGCGAATCGAGTTCATATAAGTTAAAATCCATCATAATTTCTTCCAAGGTTTGGCTACGTTCTTCTACCTCCATCTCATACCAACGATCAATAGCTAATTGCTGCTTATAGGCTGTATTAGCCCGATTCGTTTCTAAACGAGCCGCTTCATTGTAAAGTTGGGTGATTTCTTTTTGTAACTCTTCATTCGTATAGCTATAAAGGATCGTTCCCTCTTCTACAATCTGACCATTTTCAACCTCTAAATCACTTAAACGACCTAGAGTGGTATCTTGATGAAATTCTTGTGATTCTTCCGGAGTGACCATTCCATTAACAAAAATCTGATCAATAGCTGGTACATAAAAATACTCAATACCAAATGGGTCCTCTTCAGTGAATGTTTCATTTGATGTTTGCTTTGAAACTAAGCGTGGCACCACAATAACAAGTCCCAAGGCTACCACTAATACCAATACAATGACTAACCATTTTTTCTTTTTCATCTTTTTCTCCCCTGTATTCGAATATGAAAGCATTTTAAATCTTAAGTGTATTATACTATTAATACATCTGTAAGCAACTAAAATATGGTTGCTTTGCCACTTTTTATATAATCACTTCATGTTATACTGTTCTTTAATCACCTAGTTACGAGAAAGGAGTCTGTTAGTCAATGCTTATAAATAGAAATAAAGATGCTCGTTATATTGCCGAAAAAATTCGCTCTAAACAAGTATCTGCTGAGGAAGCTGTGAAAGATGCTATTGAGCGAATCGAATCTTTAAACCCAGAACTTAATGCCGTTGTTCATCAACGTTTCGATCAAGCCCTCCAAGAAGCACGTACACGAAATTTTGAAGGTAAACCGTTTGGCGGTGTCCCCATCTTATTAAAGGACTTAGGACAATCTCTAGCTGGGCAACCGAATACATCTGGTGCCCGCTTATTTAAGAATTACATTAGTCCGGTTACTAGTCACTATACGCAAAAGTTATTAGACGCCGGTTTTATTGTTCTTGGACAAACTAACACACCTGAATTTGGCTATAAGAATATTACTGAGCCGGACCTACATGGACCTAGCCGCAATCCATGGCATACCACCTATTCTCCTGGTGGGTCTAGTGGTGGTGCCTCTGCTGCAGTGGCTAGTGGCATGGTGTCAGTTGCTGGCGCTAGTGATGGCGGTGGCTCTATTAGAATCCCTGCTTCCTTTACCGGTCTAGTGGGGTTAAAACCAACTCGCGGTCGAACACCCGTTGGTCCCGGTGCAGGCCGAGCATGGCAAGGCGCATCCATTGATTTTGCTTTAACGAAAACAATTGGCGATACAGCCGCTATGCTAGATGCTTTGCAAGTGGTTCAACCAGCCGCAGCTTTCCAAGTCCCTCTCTTTACGGAAGGCTATCAACAAGCTTTGAAAAAGCACAGAAACAAACCATTCCGTATTGCCTTTTCATTGGAATCGCCTATCCACTCTGACGTTAGTCAGGACGCAAAAAATGCCGTTTTAAAAGCAGTCAGATGGTTGGAAAAACAAGGACATCTAGTCGAGGAAAAAAATGTTCCTATCGATGGGATTTCTTTAATGGAAAGTTATTACATTATGAACTGCGGTGAAACTACCGCTGTCTTAGAAAGTGTAGAAGAACAACTGGCTCGACCATTTACCTTAGATGATATGGAATTAGTTACTTGGGTCATGTATCACGCTGGTAAAAAAGTGAGCGCTGCTGCTTACTCGAATACCATTAAAGCTTGGGATAGAGCAGCTGAAACGATGGCACAGTTCCGCAAACATTATGACCTCTTCCTCACACCTACAACGGCAGAGACAGCTCCTAAAGTTGGTACAAAATGGCAATCTGATGCCCTAATGGAACAAATGAAACACATTCAAGACTATTCTATGGACGACCAGCAACAGATTGTTTGGGATATGTTTGCAGACAGTCTTCCCATCACCCCATTTGGTATGCAAGCAAATTTAAGTGGCGAACCAGCTATCTCCTTACCAATTCATTTAAGCAAAAACGGCTTACCTATCGGTGTTCAATTCATAGCTCCTAAAGGAAAAGAAGACTGGCTATTGGCTATCGGACAGGCCATGGAAGATGATGGGCTATTTATTTAGTTTTCAGATGCAATTGATGAATGAAGAGCGTATACTTTAGTTAATAAACTCAAGGAGGAATGATCCTATGATTATCACAACAACCGCAAGTGTAGAAGGAAAAATGATTAGTTCTTACGAAGGCATTGTATTTGGAGAAGTTATTTCAGGTATTAATTTTATGAAGGATATCGGAGCAGGCATGCGAAACTTTTTTGGTGGTCGCTCTCAAGGCTACGAAGATGAAATTTTAACTGCTAGAACGCAAGCCTTAGCTGAAATGGAGGATCGTGCTCGAGAACTTGGCGCTGATGCTGTCGTTGGTGTAAAAATGGATTATGAAACACTTGGCGCTGATAATGGCATGATTATGGTGACTTGTAGCGGAACAGCTGTTAAATTGATTTAATTATTAAGATTACTTATACCTCCTTTCTTCATATTGTTATTCATTAAATCCAATGGTAGAATTTAATTGAGCGGCAGAAAAATATAATGAATACGAGGATTTACTATGGAGGATATTCAAATTTATTTATTGCTAACAGACACAAGTAGTTTGTTAACACAAACCATTAAATTATTTACCCGCCAAAAATACAATCATATCTCCATTGCTTTCGATAATGAACTCGAAAACACCTATAGTTTCGGTAGAAGAAAAATCTCAAATCCTTTTATAGGTGGATTCGTTAAGGAAGATACGGGCTCGAATTTCTTTCTTCGCTCTGATTGTGCCATCTATTCATTGACAATTACTCAGAATGAAAAAGTAAAATTAGATGAGCTTATTTACAAGATGGAAGCTGATAAACAAATTTGGCATTATAATTTTTTAGGATTGATTACAGCTTTTTTTGAAATTAATTGGGATCGAGAAAATCATTATTTCTGTTCTCAGTTTGTCGCAACAGTTCTCAGTGAAGCAGGTATTTTTAAAACTAACAAGCCTCTTTCTTTAATTAGTCCAATGGATATTTTGGAAAGCTTGTCTTGTAAGTTGGAGTACGAGGGAACACTATTTGACTATTCTCAAGATCAATCGCTCTCTCAGCTCTTACACTATCCGTCTTCTACTAAACTAAAAAAGAAGAACTTCAGCTGAGCCGAAGTTCTTCTTTTTATTTCTTCAATTTTTCGATGATTTTTAGGGTCGCTTCCTTATTATCTTGAGTAATAAAGAGATCTGTTTTTTCTTTCAATTGGTGAGAGATTACATTCATTTCAGCAATATTTGCTGAGAATTCTTCCATCGTAGCCAATATTTCTTCTGTATTTGCTGACACTTCTTGGATACCTGCTGCATTATTTTCAGCAACTAACAAGATTTCTTTCGTACTATTTAATAAGAAGTCTTTTTTACCATTCATTTCATCTGTCAGTTTAATCGTTTCAGTTATTTCATTTGTAACTAAAATAACTTGATCAGAAACAATTTTTGCTGAAGATAGGGTTTCTTTAATGGCCTCTGATTGAGTCGCGCCATTTTCTGATGTTTGGCGAACGTTATCAACCATTTCTTTCGATTTTTCTTGAACAATCTCAATGATCTCACTAATATCATTTGAAGCAATCGTACTTTGTTCAGCTAGTTTTCTAACTTCTTCTGCAACAACTGCAAATCCTTTTCCTTGTTCGCCAGCATGTGCAGCTTCAATTGATGCATTCAAGGCCAGGAGGTTAGTTTGATCTGATATATCACTAATCACTTTAGTCATCGTTTGAACTTTTTGAACATAGTCATTCACTTCAAAAATACTATCCATCAATGTTTTCAAGGTTTCATTTGACTTTTTACCATTAATATCAATATTTGTCATATGAGTTTGATTGATAGAGTTTGCCTCATTTGTTTCTTCCATATAGCCACCAATACGAAGTAATGACTCCTCAATTTGGGTGAAATAATCAGAAAGAATTTTAACATCCTCTGCCATTTGTTTTATTTCGATTGTCTGGATAAATGTTTCTTCTGCAATAGAAACAATCGTTTGAGAAACCTCTTCCGTTGATTTATTCGTTTGCTTAGCGATTTCTGTTAATTCAGAAGACATACGAAAGACACTATTAGTTTGTTCTTGAATACGACTAACCATATCTTTAAAGTTATGGGTCATATCAGAGAATGCTCGTGTAATATTTTGTAATTCATTTTTGTGCGTATAATGCTTGGATGGATCAATTTGAGAAGTAAATAAACGATTTTCCTTTATTGTAAATTGCGTTGTCAAATCGCCTTCCCGAATTCTCAAATAGCTTCCTAATAGCATATTAATGACAAGCTGGATAATACTATTTAGCTTTTTATAAGCAATAAACGTTACTACTCCTCCTAAAAGAAGAATGAGGGCCGTTCCAATCAAAATACGATTTATATCCCCAAGTTCTTGGCTGATGACCTTCTCACCAATATAAACAATTAAAGCTGGTAAAACCACTGCAGCAAAGACATACGGTAAGGCCGATATCCCTACACTTTTTTGATAGATAACCTTTTTGTTTTCATTTTCACTCATAACTTTCCTCCGATTCTAACTTTTATGAAAAGCCTTACTCTCATAATCGGTCTTTTTTTATAGAAATTAAGTAGAAAAAAGACTAAACTCAATTAATAGTTTAGTCTTTCCTTTTATTCGTTTAACGGTACATTTTTTCTGCTTCTTGGCGAGCTTTAACAGCTTCTTCAAGTGTATCGAATGTGCCTAAATGTTTTGATTTTCCATCAACACTGATGCTAGATTTGTAGCGCGTGCCGCTCTTCAACTCAACTTTGCTGACTCCTACATATCCTGTGCCATTTGTTGTTTTTTTAGTTGGTGCTTTTTTAGCAGGAGTTTTTTTCTGAACAGCTGGTTTAGTTGCTACTTTTTTAGTTTCAGCTACTTCTTCATGGCCACATGTTGTTACGATTTGATTTTTTAAATCAGCTTGTTTAGCCACAACAGTCTTTCCACATGAACATTCGCACGTCCAAAAACGTCCTTTTTCTTTAACTTCAGCTTTAGCAATTACTGTTAAATCTCCGAATTGTCTTCCTGTTAAGTCAATTCTTTTTTTCATATCTGGATTACCTCTTTCTACGATTACATACGACCCATCTGTCGAGTCAACATTTTTCATTATACTTAAAAGGCTGCCATTTGGCAAACACTCATAAGAAAAGCGGACAAGTCCGCCTTGGCCTATGAAAAAATAGGAAATTTGACCCTGAATTGTCAGGAGACTTCACGCTTCAGCGGGTTAGTCGAATGATAGGCGTTAGCGAGCAGCGAAGCGCGCAATGGGGCAAATTTATCTTTTTTTCACTAGGTCAGGACTTGGGAGCTAGACATTGATGGCTGAACTTATAATCCCCTAGTCTATGAAAAAATGCTAGTAAGGCTCTCCTTTTTCATCAAACGTTCTTACTTCAAGGATTGATTTAATAACCACTGCAATAATGGCACCCAAAATAGCACCTAAAGGGCCAAACAAAATCATGCAGACAATCGTTGATAGAAAGGTATAGAGCGGACGCACCCCAATTGCCTTTCCTGTAATAACCGGTTCAAAGATTTGACGAAAGACGACAATGACAATGTATAACAATCCAATTTGCCATGCTAGTGTTGTATTTCCAATTAAAAAGTGAATAATCGCCCATGGAATCATTACAATACCACTTCCAAGAATTGGGATCATGTCAACAAAGGCAATACCTAATGCCTTTAGAGACCAGAGATCAACGCCAATCAATCTTAATCCAATGGCTAAAATCAGGTACACAAGCGCTGATAATTTTAGTGTTGCTTTTATATAATTAACAAGTCCTGACATGATGGCATTTAAAACATCTTTCATATATCCTTTTCTCATCATTTGGTCCCCTTTCTTTATCTTCACTTATTATAGATAAGTTCCACCCTCTTCGCATCCGTCTTAAGTCGGTTTTTTGTATTTTTCTCTTACCTTGCAATTCATTCTAATTCGAAACAAAGGTGGTATTCGTATTGAAACATCATTTAAAGAACAAGTCATTGGCAGTAGTTGCTCATGGTCATCACGCTTATTCTGGAAAGTATGAGCTTGATGAAAAACCAAACCCTCTATCACCATATGACCGTCAGCATGATTCCTAAACATTTAAATCAAATACAAGATCGTATCATTAAGGTTGAAGGAGGTCGGATTTTGATAACCTCCAAGGCAACAACATCTAACATTCTATGGAAACGTGCTGAGAGTAACCGAGTTAACCTATTATTTTGGGCTCACTCGACACATTAAGGCAAAAACTAACTAATTGATCTAATAAAAGCTCTAGAAAGTTACAGATAACCTTCTAGAGCTTTTATTGACTAACTGTTTTCCATGATACAAGTGAAAAGTCTTCTTCTAATAGCCTTAAACAATCATCGTCATATCGTAAGTGATACTCCCATACTCTCATTTGCCAATCGTCATTGTGGACAAAGTCACTACTCTCTTTTGATGGATGTAGACACAATTCTGTGACACCGGGTGAAAGTTGCATGAGTTCGTTCATATCGTAAGCTTTTAATTCAGGATAAGATGAAAAGTGTCTTGTATTTGGGTGAGTGATAATCCTATCGGGGAGTTGGATCCCTTTTACTTCTGCAAATGTTAGCTATTTTTGATGGTCTTTTTTTAAAGCTGTTGAGAGACTTGTTTTCTTTCTGGGAAATCGGAAAGATAACTGATGGCTTTGGCAAAATGAAGGGCAACTGAAAGAAAGGACTTGTCATCTGTACCATATAAAATACCATCATGACGGTCTAAGTGATCAAACTTAAAACCTCATTGTTCCCCTGCATAATATTGGGCTGCGATTTCAGATAAAACAGCATCACTATCCGACTGTTCAACAGCAGTTGCGTATTTATTATGGAAATAGCCCTGCTTATCCACAAGTGGTTTTTCCTCATCAATCGGCGCTTGGCACTCCCACTTGATAGGGGTTAAATCCGATGTCAATGTGACATGAAGGCCAACACTGATATGCGGAATCTCCTTTATTCGATCTGCTGCATCCTTTACAGCATAGGCTGGCATAACAAGAGAGGTTGCCGTAATTTTTCCACCTAAAGCGAGTTCTTCTATAACTTCATTGGTTGCCTGATCAATCCCAAAATCGTCCGCCGTGATAATTAATTGCTTAGTCATCGTGTCTGACCCCCTCCTCTCTACTTCTATTCTACACCAAAATAACGCTTACACACTTTATTTGACTATTCAGTTTGATTATTCACTGGTATAATGCTAAAAAAACAGGGAGGTAGATTATGGATATTCAAGACATTCTTAAAAAAATAGACTCATTTAAAAAGAAAGAACATGCGGATTCGTACGCTATTGATTTAAAAGAAATTAACGACGCTGAAGATTTATTCGCTGATTTATACATTGTTTCAAAAGATGCTAACGGTGAATTACAAGCTGATGAACTTCTCTTATCTGTGGAAAATCCCACTCAAGATGATTTAGCAGAATTAACTCACTTTTCAGAAGCTCTAAACGAATTTATTTAATTATTTCTATCCGAGGAGTGAGTATGTGATTTTAATTGGTGCTTTAGTAAATGGCTTAGCTATTTTCTTTGGAGGCGGCGTTGGTCTTTTTTTGAAAAAGGGTCTTTCTGATCGAATTGGAACAGCTGTCATGAATGCTTTAAGTTTATGTGTCTTATATATTGGTATTAGTGGTGTTTTACAAGGTGATAATGTCTTGATGGTCATTATTGCGATGGTCCTTGGTACCTTAATTGGTGAGAGTTTAGACTTAAACGCTAAAATCAATCAAATTGGGGCCTGGTTTGAAGTTAGGCTTCTAAAACCAGACTCGTCTGATGGCCCTTCTATTTCACAAGGGTTTGTCACAGCAAGCTTAGTCTTTTGTGTGGGTGCAATGGCTATTGTTGGGTCCCTACAAAGTGGATTATCCGCTAACCATGATACCCTTTTTGCTAAATCCTTAATCGATGGGATTGCAGCTATTATTATGGCCTCTAGTTTAGGCTTTGGTGTCTTATTATCTGGCATACTCGTTTTTAGTTATCAAGCGAGTATTACTTTGCTAGCCAGTTTTTTAGCACCCCTTTTAACTGAAACAGTTATTAACGACATGACCTGTATCGGTTCATTATTAATTATTGGGTTAGCTCTTAATATGCTAAAACTAACCGATTTAAAAGTGATGAATTTTTCACCAGCTGTCTTTTTACCGATTATATTGAGTTTATTTCTATAAAACAGGTCAGACTGGAGTCTGACCTGTTTTTCTATAGTAATTTGTTAAAGGGAAAAACTGGCAGGCGACTATCTTTAGCAATCAACAATCCTTTTGGTTGGTTTCTCCAAGCATGGGGGTACATATCATTTTTTCGCTACTGCCATTCTTTTATTTATATTTTTCAAAAACCATAATGCAATCATCACTGCCTGGTTCTAAGTCATTGCCTTCCCAGTCTTGCCATTGATGGATAAGTTTAAAACCAGCCAATTTACCCATTAACGCTAGCTCTGACGGCCAAATATAGCGATGGGTTGTTTGATAACTTTCACTCTTCCCGTCTTCAGAAATACTGTATTGATAAGATGTCATGTTTTGATTAATGAGATTGTATTTATCGAAGCCAATATACCCTTCTTCCAAGGCATATGTGGCCACATTGTCTTTAACAATTTGATCGACTTTTGGTATAAAAGTCTCTACAACAAAACGACCGCCTGATTTCAAATGACGAGACGCATTGTAAAAACACTCAAGTTGCTCATCCAAAGTGAGTAAATAGGTGATGCCATTGAAGATAAGATAGACTAAGTCAAATGATTTATCTAACCGTGTTAGCGTCATATCACCATGATAGGTCAGCATATCGATTGACCCTTTTTTACGGTTTAGAACAGCTAGCATTTCTTTTGAATAATCAATGCCTGATAATTGATAGCCTTTCTTAGCTAATGGAATAGCAATACGCCCTGTTCCTATACCAAACTCAAGGATATCTTTTCCTTTAGCTAATTTCATCAAGGCTTTCAATGTTGGCTGGATAAATTCATTTGTATTTAAAGGGTAAATATCATCATCATAATCTTCGGCTATATCATCAAAGCTAGTCATCCTATCGACTCCTTCGTTATTATTTTTTTTGGTCTAGGAAAGATGCAACTGCACCTACTGAGTTAGCATCATTATGATACTGGCAAGCAACGACTTCAACATCTAAATCAGTCGCATTTGTACGTTCTAAATATGCTTGTACCATATCTGATACATCCGTAATCAAGTCATCACGACTTGAAATGCCTCCTCCAATAATAACCTTATCTGGATTAAATGCAACTGCAAGCATTTGAATCGCTCTTGCTATGCCTTTTTCTTCTTGATAGTTATGTACTTAGAAAGCATTGAACGCCTTCATAAGATTGATCCGTGTTATACTATAAAAATAAAGGAGTGATTATATGAGAATTCAAGTTTGGACAGATTTTGTATGTCCATTTTGTTATATCGGAAATGAAAAATTAAAACGTGCTATCCAAGCGTTTGAGCATCATGATCAAATTGAAGTTGAATTTAAGAGTTATCAGTTAGACCCCCATGCTTACTACGAAGAAGATAAAACAATGACTGAAAGCCTTTCTGAAACAAAGGGTTTGCCACAAGAACAAATCAAGCAAATGATAGAACACCTCACAACAGCTGCTAAAGAGGTCGATTTGACTTTCCGTTTTGACATCGCTAAAAATGCCAATACCTTTGATGCTCACCGACTATACCAATACGCTAAGTCAATCGATAAAGGCTCGTCCTATATGGAACGCTTTAAAAAAGCTTATTTTACTGAGGGAGAAGTAATTAGCGACCATGATACACTCGTGAAATTAGCAGAAGAAGTTGGTATTTCTAAAGAAGATAGTTTATCCATTCTCCAATCAACTGCATACAGTGATAATGTTAAAGGTGACATTGAACAAGCTCGTCAAATTGGCATCCAAGGTGTGCCACTCTTCATCTTTAATAACCGCTATGCTATTTCCGGTGCACAGCCTCAAGAGCTGTTTGCTAAAACATTAGAAACTGCTTGGGCAGAACAGTAATAGGAGTTGAATGATTATGGGTTTATTTGATTTATTTAAACGTCAGAAGAAAGAAACATCGACGTCTCAAACAGAAGAACATACAATAGAAGAAACAGAATCAAGTGCCCCTGTCTATGATATCATGGTGAAGGCTACTGATTGTCAAACAGACCATCAAATTATTGAAAGAATTGCGCGAAAAATCATTGATGAAGATCCTTTCCAAATCGTTTATAAAGGTCTCAGCGATCAAGACTTAACGAATCGGCAACGCGCTCTTTATAAGTATGCAGAAATGAGCACCATGACAGTCGATATTAACCTCCAGCAATCTGGTGTGATTACTATAGAGGGTATCACTCTTGGTAATCTTCCTTCTTCTATTATTCAAGACATGAAACGATATACCGATAAGCATATGCTCACCACTTACGTTTTCGTTAGCGGTGGTCCATATAAGACTTATTCAATCGAAGAGAAAATCGTTCTTGAAAAAGAAGAAGCCTTTAATCTCGATATTTTTATCTCTTATCATTAAAAAGATCGTCCCATCCATCAACATGATAAATGGGACGATCTTTTTAATGAGGAATAATATCTGTAATGGTATAGCTACGCATATCAAACCGGCTTCTTGATTTCGAATACTCAAATGGTGTGCCGTTAGCCAAGTAAACAACTTGTTCTACTTCTAACACTGGTGTATTTTCAGATGCATCCAGGTGTTTAATGTCAACATCACTTGGTGTATCAGCACTAATTTTACGATAAGCACCGCCAACTTTTAACTCAAGGTCCGAACGAATATATTCATAGATGGATTCGTAAATAATTTCTTCTGTTAAGTTTTTGACAATGTCAACAACATAATAGGTATCTTCTAGAATATAAGGTTTTTTATCAACAATTCTAAGTCGAACAAGGTGATAAACTGCTTCGTTGCTGTCTAAGAGAAGAATCTTTTGCAGCTCTTCAGACGGAAACTGGATATCAAATGAAATGATTTCACTTTCTACCTTCTTATCTGGCAATTGTACAGTTAATCCCCGATACTCTTTCGCCTTATAACTTGATGTATTCCATAATGTACTTTTGTGTACGAATGTACCTACCCCGCGTTTGCGAAATAACAAGCCTTCCATTGCTAAAATATCCATTGCTTTCTTCAATGTCATTCGACTGACATCGAATTCTTCTGCCAGTGCAATTTGTTGCGGCAGCATTTGTCCTTCTTGATAGATACCTTGATCAATACGTCGACGTAATTCTTCTGCTATATCTTCATACTTCTTGCTCATCTTCTCTTCAACTACTTTCCTGCCTACTATCTTCTATTAATACCTATATTATAGCTAAAATACGTCCTGAATGATAACCTTTATTAGACAACGTCTTAAAAAAACTGGTCAATTGACTCGTTTTCACTATATATAGAAGAAGGGACTGGGAAATAACTAGCCTTAAATAAAAAAAGCGTAATGAAATAATCATAATTCTGATTGTTTCATTGCGATTTTTATTTTTCACTGGATTTTTGTAAAAAGCTTCCGCTTTTCTTCTAGCCTCAAGGGCTAGTTTTGTAAGATTCATGCTCATAAGCATGATCCCGATGTCATTATGAACGGCTTGCTTGCCTCTGACATGAGTTCTGCGCATGCCAAATACACCTTTCATACGACCAAAAACAGTTTCTACGTCGATTTTTCGTTGTGCGTAGATTTCTTTTCCACGATCGCTCTCAAGGCTTTCTTTTACATGCTGCTTGAAGTATTCCCAGTTATAGTTGACCGCTGTCTGGCGCTGGGCACCTTTCGGTGTCTTGGCTAATTGATTGCGCGACTCGTCCTGTTGTTCCACATCAGCCTTGTATACTTTAAATTGTCTTTGAAAACCATTCTTATCATTTCGCGTACTGTAATGCGAGAAACTAAAGCGTACACCGTCTAAATCTGTATAGGCATCCTCGATCTCGTCATAATCCCAGTTATAGCGGTGTTTAGGATTAGAGCGATAGGCTTTAGTGTTTTCTTTATGATACATGCCGTATGGGATGAGCGGAACCTTACCAAAGGTATCCAGAACCGCCTCGTAATTTTCTTCGCTGCCATAACCGGCATCTGCAGCGATATACGTGAATAAATCCAACGTTTGAATGGATTCCAAAAAAGGGATAAACGTGCGTGTATCCGTCGGATTTGAAAAAATATCATAGGCGATGACAAACTGATTGCTCGATGCGACCTGAAGATTATAGCCCGGTTTCAACTCACGGTTCTTCATCGGATCTTCTTTCATGCACATGAACGTTGCGTCCGTATCTGTTTTAGAGAAACTGTTTCGGTCTTCAAATGTGGCGTTTGCTTCTTCATAGCGTTGCTTACGCGGTAAGAAATCTTTTTTACATTTATTCCGGTATTTTTTGAGGATGCGACGACGTCGCTTCTGTTCCGAACCACCTTTAGGAACCACTTTTTCTTCTGTAATCGCAGCTTCGACGGCCACAAGTTCCTTGTCGAGAGAACCGATTATTTCTTTAATACCTTCTGCTGTTTTCAATGTCTCTTCCGATAAAGCGAGGTTTACTTTTGCTTGGACGAGTTCATCATACAATTTCGAAACGTTATCATTGAGTTTTGCTTCATAGCGTTCGATTGCTTTCTTCCAAGTAAAACTATAAATATTTGCATCGGCTTGTATCTTCGTACCGTCGATATATAACGCATCTTCGTGAATCAAGCCGTTGTCACTCAAGAGTGTTGTGAAAAGAATGAAGGCATACTTAATAAGCTTTGATGCATGCTCGCTTGAACGGAAATTGTTGATTGTCTTGTAGCTAACAGAAGTGTCGCCTGTCAACCACTTCATGGGAATCGATTCTTCATTCATGCGTTCCATTTTGCGTCCGGAAAATGTGGTGCGGCTATAGGCAAATAAGCACATCTTCAAAAGCATCGCGGGATGAAAGGCAGGGCGACCTGTATGAGACGTCTCTTCCAGGAGAAATTCCGAAGGAATCGAATCGACGAAACGGCTGATGAGGCGTGCTTCGTGATCACTCGGGATTGTAAAATCCAATTGTAGTGCTAAGGCCGTCTCCATTGTGTTATAATTTTGATACATGGTGAGTCACTCCTTTGGTTTTTGGTCGTACTTAAATTATAAGGTATTTGGCTCACTATGTCTTTTAAAACAATAAAATCCCCAACTCCTTCAATTTAGAAAGAGTTGGGGATTTTCTTTATTCAGGGACTGAGTTTTTTCCCAGTCCCTTCTTCTATTATAAAAATTAAGCTTCTTCTGCTGCTAATTTTAGGTTAGCGATGTCTTGTACTTTCAAGAATGGATACCAGATTGCTCCGATAATTACCATATCGATCAATTGAAGAATACCACCCATGATTGAGTTTGTAGCCATCATACCTGAGAAGAACAATCTCATTCTTATTTGGTTTAAATTTGAACGAACTTTCGCTATGTAGCAAGGAACTTGATTTTTATCGATTAACTGGTCTAAATGTATCTGGAACTTAGGTTCTCAATATCTTCACAACGTCACAATATTTCTGACTTTCGATTAAGTGAGAGATTTTATCATTTTTATATTTTGTTCCCCTTTACAAAACAAACACACGTTCGCTACAATGTTTGTAAAGGAGTGATTGAAATGTCTTTCGATTATTCATTGGAAAGAAGTGAAGATATTCTTTGTATAGATGTAAAATCTTTTTATGCTTCTGTTGAATGCATAGAGCGTGGATTGGATCCTTTGAAAGCAATGTTAGTCGTCATGAGTAATGCGGTAAATGCTGGAGGTTTAGTTTTAGCAGCTTCTCCTATGGCAAAAAAAGTATTGGGAATTAGTAACGTCTCACGTAAGTATGAAATACCGCCCCACCCTGATTTAATTATCGTACCGCCACGAATGAATTATTATATCGAGAAGAATACTGAAATCAACAATATCTACCGAAAATACGTGAGCGATGAGGACCTGCATATTTACAGTATCGATGAATCTTTTTTATCTGTTCGATCCAGTCTAAAACTATTTAAAAAGGAATCAGCTTTTGACTTGGCCAGAATGATTCAGTGGCATGTTTATCGCAGAACAGGTTTATATGTGACGATTGGTATAGGAGATAACTTGCTGCTTGCTAAACTAGCTTTGGATAATGAAGCGAAGCATAATAAGAATTTTGTAGCAGAATGGCGATACGAGGATGTACCCAATACCGTTTGGAAAATTAAAGAACTTACTGATATGTGGGGAATCGGAAGCCGAACAGAACAGACTTTAAACGCCATGGGCATTCGTTCGGTGTATGACTTAGCGCATTACGATTACTATAAACTCAAACAATCGCTCGGAGTTATTGGGCAGCAACTCTATGCCAATGCTTGGGGGATTGATCGTAGTGATATTCGTGTGAGATACAAACCATTAGAAAAGAGTTATGGTAACTCCCAAGTGCTACCTCGAGATTACGTGTATACTCACGAGATTAAAATTGTTATCCGTGAGATTGCAGAGCAAGTAGCAGCGCGGATTCGTAAGCATCACTCCAAGACCGGCTGCGTAAGCCTCTATGTAGGTTATTCGAGATATGAAGAACAGCGTGGATTTTCAAGGCAAATGAAGATTCCCATCACTTCTAACTCAAAGAAACTGGTACAGTATTGCTTGTTGCTGTTCGATAAGCATTATGAAGGACAAGCTGTCCGAAATATCGGTATTTCCTATTCAAAACTTTCTTATACGAGCGATATTCAACTGGATTTATTTGAAGATCCTGACCAACAAATCGCTAACGAACGTTTGGATTACTTGGTTGACAAAATTAGAGACAAATACGGATTTAGAGCATTGGTTCACGCTAGCAGCCTTTTGGAAGGTGCAACAGCCATTGACCGAAGTAGTTTAGTCGGTGGCCACGCCGGGGGAATGGATGGTATAAAGTAGAATACGAATGGAGTGTATAATCATGGGTATGCTGAATGGTGTTGTAACGAAAATTAAAATGCTAGACTACCCTCTCGTATATTTTAGATTAGATGATACCAACTGCTTAATAGCTAAAAACAGCCTTAGCTTCATGGCAGATATTGAGGAAGGAATGCGCATTGTTGTATTTGGAGAATATAATAGTAGAAAACAATTTGTCGTGAAAAAATATTCGGTGCTAGGGAAAACTAGAATCATGTTAGAAATAGAATCTATGAAGCGAATATGCAAGTAAAGAAAGGATGCTACATATGATAACTTTAGATGAGTTGATTGATTATAAAGATTTGCCTACTGAACGATACGAGAATCGTTATAATGAGTTTTTTCAAGATCTTGCTCGTGCGCCTATCGATGCCGCCGTTGAAGACATTAACTGGTTCGACTTGAAGCGCAAGTACTTATATTTTTGCAGTTACTGTCTATAGAGTATTTGAAACCATCATTTGAGCATGTTTTAAGTATTTTCTGCAATATAGAAGACTTCGATCCGTCTAACTTAAATTGACAAATCAAAGTTTTTAATAATTGATGACAATCAAGTTTGAATAAACGATTTTTAGCATGTATTTAAAATAGATAAAGCTGATAATTTCTGTTCAGAAATTATCAGCTTTTTTGACGATTTAGGCTTTCGCCAAGGGAAAGCTTCATTCCCTACAGATACAAATTTAAAAGCTGGAGATATCCGCTCACCCTTTCAGCTAATATCATGATGCAGTCTAACAAGCACCACTTAATTCCGCTTTTGTTTTTTCGGACCCTAACAACCGCAAGCCGTTTAAGATGACGAGGATTGTGGAGCCCTCATGGAATAGTACTGCTAAAGGAAGTCCCAGAACGCCGAACATATTTAAAGTAATCAAGCTGACAATAACAGCGATGGAGAAAATGACATTTTGAATAATGATTTTATTTAATTTCTTGCTTAGCTGATAGCTATAAAACAATTTAGACAAATCATTCTTCACTACAACGACATCAGAGGATTCCATTGCGACTGACGAGCCACTTCCCATCGCAATTCCGATATCTGCATTCGCTAGCGCGGGCGCATCATTGATCCCATCGCCAATCATCCCAACAACGTCTTCTTTTCCTTGGCTTTTTAAGACAAAATCTATTTTATCTTCCGGTAACATGGAAGAAATATAGTCATCTACCTTTACTTCCTTTGCAACCTGTGCCGCAACCTTTTCGTTATCTCCCGTTAAAAGATAAACCTTGATGCCCTCTTTTTGGAAATCCGCAACCGTACTCGCTGACTGCGGACGAATTCGATCCCGGAGTGAGAAGTAACCGACGACTTCATTTCCCTTCGCTACAAATATGGTCGTATCGCCTTTTTCCAGTAGCTTTTCAAACTGATCAAATTTATCATATTGCTTAAATGCATCCGGTTTTCCAACTAGGATTGCCCCTTTTTTAATTCCCGAACCAGCAATTTCTTCAATCGATTCCGCTTGATTCACTTGTGCTAAGTTAATCTCTTTAAAGGCAGAAACAATTGCTCTTCCGATTGGGTGACTGGATTGTTGCTCCATATAAATGACTTCTTTTAACAGCTCTTGGTCCAAATGATAATCGACCACTTGGAAGTCGCCATACGTCAATGTTCCGGTCTTATCTGTATACAAAATATTCATTGTACTTAACGCTTCCATTGCGGCTCCACCTTTAAATAAGATACCGTTTTTGGCTCCATTACTTATCGCGCTTAACGTAGCCGGTGTAGCTGATGCCACCAATGCACATGGACTAGCCACTGTTAAAAGTACCATTCCACGATAAAATGC
Organism: Jeotgalibaca sp. PTS2502; assembly: GCF_001975685.1. Lineage (NCBI taxonomy): Bacteria > Bacillati > Bacillota > Bacilli > Lactobacillales > Carnobacteriaceae > Jeotgalibaca > Jeotgalibaca sp. PTS2502. Next base: position 82,818 of record NZ_CP019433.1, on the reverse strand, counting down.
TTCTTCTAATGGTAGGCTTAGGAAATAATATAGAAAGAAGATGAAAATAGGTACGATAATTAAAACGCCAATCACGTACTTACTTTCAATACGGTCTATAAACTTTGCGATTCGAGAAGGTTTGTTTTGTGCTTCTTCAACCATCCGGATAATATTGGAAAACATGGTTTGATTCAGTGTCTTGTTTACTTCTATATGAAAAACATTTCCTTCATTAATCGTTCCGGCAAAAACTTCCTCCTTTAACTCTTTTTCTACTGGGACAGACTCACCCGTTAAAGCCGCTTCATTCACGATTGCATTTCGGTCGATCAAGCCATCAATAGGGATTTGATCACCTTTTGATACCACGACAATGTCCCCAATAACTAACTCTTTCGTAGGGGTAACCACTACATCCCCATTTTCTTTTAGCACTTGGGCTGTGTCGGGTACTTGCGCCATTAATTCTGAAATCGCGCTGGTGGATTTTTTCGTTGCATAATCTTCCAAAACTTCTGCAGCAGCAAAAATCAATAGCAACGCCGCTCCTTCAGACTCAAAATCAATGATTACTGCACCAACTGCTGCCAAAACCATTAATAGGTCGACATTTGGTGAGCGATCTTTAATCGTTTCAACAACAGCATGTTTTGCCGCATAGAAGCCTAAAAAGAAAATTGAAATATAAAATAGTATGGAACTGTATGCATCATTTAGTGGGATAAAGATAAACCCTAAGATTGTAAATAAAACACCGACAACTAAAAATTGTCCTTGCCTACTTTTTGTTAGATACTCAACCATTTCTAAAACCTCTTTCTTATTTTTTGTTTTTTTGCTTACCAATTATTACAAATCCATTTCATCTCATCTTTTCACTCCCCTTTATTTAGAAATATATATATAAAAAAGGGCACACCTATAGAACAGAATTAACTGTCCCACAGGTATGCCATTATTATTTACATACTCTGCTGCCGCAAAAATTGCAGCCCGGCTGCATGGACCTTTTATATGTCCACCGCCTGTTCAGATCACAATGAATATAACCAACAAACAAAATCTGTTATATTCCAAAGCTTTCATTATTTAGTTTTAATATGCTTCATTGATTCTCATGTGACTATTATAACAAATTTTTTTTTGAATTTCAAATCGTTTTTCCATTTATATTTGCATGAATTTTTTTGCTTAATTGCAATATCAAATGCATAAAAAATTTTAAAAACCTTTATAGACAGCGAATTACTCAATAATCCAGTATTACCAATGGTTTGAAGCCTTTGTTGGCAGTGTGTATTTCGTCCCTTACCATTTTTCAGGTGAGTTGTTGGTGGTTCTGACCCAAGAGAATAGGTTGGCTGAGTCAAGAGAAGGAGCGAAGCGGCTCTTGACTCAGCTAAGCTGTTCTCTTATCCTATAAAACCAACAAAATACCTTAAGCTGCTTGTAACTTAGCTAACTCTTCCTGCAGGCGTTCTGCAGGTGTTGCATAGCCCATTATTTTTCTCGGTCTGTCGTTGATCGTATTAGTTACTGCCAGTAAATGTGCATAAGACAATGGACGCAGAGTGACTCCCTTTGGGATAAATTCTCGGAGCATGCGGTTGTGCCTCTCGTTCGTTCCTTTCTCCCAAGAAGCATACGCATGAGTAAAGAAAACCTGAACATCTTCAGTAATGCCTTCGATAAGCGACAGACTTGAAAACTCAGATCCGTTATCAGTTGTTAGGGTCTTAAACTGTTCCAGTCCCTGTTTTCTCATCAAATCAAGAACACCTTTTTGAACCACTATGGCACCTTTTCCCCAAACTTTCTTCGTTAGACAGTAGCGGGTTTTCCGTTCAACCATAGTGATGATGACAGGCTCATTTTTTATTTTCTTGCCTAATACTAAATCGACTTCCCAATGCCCAAAATCTTCTCTAGAGAGTATTTCTGGATCGCGTTCTTCGATACTGCGACCTAAGTGCTTAGCGTTATGACCTTTCGGTTCCGAAACGTTTTTCTTGCGTGGCCGCATCCGGGTCTTCATAGGTAAATCGATATTACGGATTGGGAGTACGGCAGCATTGATCAAGGCGTAAACTGTTTTCGTGCATGGTACGTGTTCGTCAGGGTGCGATTTTCTGTAAGAGTGTACAAAAGTATCCACACTATGAATCCGTAACCCCTTCATGGGTGCTAGATTTTCAGGTAAGGCAGCAAGGAAAGCTGCAGAATATTTATGATGATTCCGCGCATGCGAGTTCTCACGATTTTCTTTGTAAACCCGAGCGCCTGAGGCGGCAATATACTGCTCGTAATAATTGTGTTGATAGTCAAGTTGGCGCGTTCTGCCGCGTTTCAACTCACGAGAAACAGTCGATTGGCTGACTCCTAATTCACGCGCCATCTCCGCTTGTTTATAGGTACCGATTTTAGCCATCTGTTCCAGCTTTCCCCGTTGAATATCAGTAAGGTGTGTGAAGGTGCGGTTTTCTATGATACAATTATTATTAGTCATGTAGATACCCCTTATACTTTTGGTTTGGTCGCTTATAAGTATATCGTATCTACATGATTTTTTCGTTTATTTCCTTATGCATTTCATTTTACAATTTACCCATGAATTTTTTTCTAGATTTTGTTATTCTGTCACCTTTATTTTGTAATGGATTATCCGCTTAAATCTCGATTCCACCGTAAATTAACCTAGATTCAAAAACCAAAAGGTCGATTAGTCTATCCATCGAAAGAAACACCGCCTGCCTCTCCTTTTTCTCCAACTTTGATACCAGGAAAAATGACCTATAAAAAGGGTATTAGTAAGGTTTATTGGCAGAGTACACACGGAGAGTACCTACTATTGTATTAAACTGATCTGTCTCACGAATATTTTCAAACCCCTCTTCTCGAAGTGTTTTTAACAGAATTCCTTTGACATGATCCCTTGTCTTTTCAAATCCATCCAATACTTGAACAGGATAGAAGGCCAATCGCATCCAAAAACTTTGTGGCTTATCGAAGTCAAGAATATGCAAGCTTCCGCCTGGGACCAACACCCGAATAGCTTCTTGTAGCATTTTATGTTTCATTTCCAACGTTAAGTGGTGAAAGAGTAGACTGGAAAAGACATGGTCAAATCCATCAGCATCGAAAGGCAGGTGGGAAGATAGTCCCTGCTGGAAGGAAACAGCTACTTTACTCTTTTGGGCTTTTTTTGAGCCAATCTCAATACTTCGTGATCTGCGTCCAGTCCCATTACGATTGCCGTTCCTTTATTGGTCAGTTCCCGTCCAAACACATCTTGTAAGTTACTGGCAGGGTCTGTACTGACCAGCATCACGCGCTTGCCACTGTCAGCCAGTGCGACCGCTGTCGCGCAGGCGGTTGAAGTCTTTCCAACCCCGCCCTTTCCCGTATAGAATAAGTATTTTGTTAAGTCACTTGCTATTGGTGAATAATTTTCCATCTATCATCGTTCCTTCCTTTTAACAGCAGTCGGAGCCAGCTCCGCCGCAACAGCTACCGTCAGCTGATCCTGCCATGATGAATTGGATTCCCATGAATGTCGAAATCTCATCTAAAGTAGGATAAGCGCCTTTTTTCTTTACTTCCCCATTCACCAATGTGATCGGCAACGCATCGGCCAATTCTTCTTGCAAAATGGTTGTCACGGTTGCATTATTAACAAATTCTTGCGGGCTGCTCGACAGGTTGTACCGAATTGCCTCGTAGCCTTCAACTGTATTCAGGGCTTGAATAGCGGACGTCATCATCAATAAGTCTTCATTCACGGAAGGCCCGCACACCCCGGTGTTACAACACATGGCCAGCTCAAATAATTCCAGTTTATTCATCATATTATCTCCTTTTTACTATCTACTTCTATACATAGAAAGTCATCTATGTATAGAAGTTTATCTATCTTGTGTCAATACATTGAATAGTAAAACTATATGAAAGCTTGGAGGAATCTTTTTAAGTACACTTGACCTGGATACCTGCCTAAAAAAAGGCTGGAGAGAATGAAAAGGGAACTTCTCTTATCACAAGAAGTTCCCTTTTACTAATTCTATTTATTGAGGATTCGCATGGCATTAATGACGGCAATCACGGTGACCCCCACATCCGCAAAGACCGCTTCCCACATCGAAGCCACCCCAAAAGCACCCAGAATGAGGAACAAGCCTTTCACCCCAAGGGCGAAGAAGATGTTTTGCCAAACAATGCGACGGGTATCCTTGGCCACCTGCATGGCCGTCCCAATCTTGGAGGGTTTGTCGTCCATGATCACCACGTCAGCGGCCTCAATGGCTGCGTCGGACCCCAGGCCACCCATGGCGAAGCCGATATCAGAGCGGGCCAGGACCGGGGTATCGTTGATTCCATCCCCGACGAAGGCGACTTTCTCTTTCTTCCCTTTTCGCGCGAGGATTTCTTCGAATTTTTCCACCTTGTCTTGCGGCAACAGTTCGCTGTAGACCTCTGAGATTCCCAGTTTCTTGGCCACTGCATCACCTACAGACTGGGCGTCACCAGTGAGCATGATGATATGCTCGACTCCCTGCTCCTTCATGGTGGCGATAGCGGCTGCGGCGTCTTCCTTGATGGCGTCTGCAATCAGGAGGGAGCCGGCGTACTCACCTTCCACAGCCAGGTACACGATGGTTCCGATTTCGTTCACTTCCTCGAAGTTCACCGCGAACTTCTCCATCAGGCGGGCATTCCCGGCCAACACTTCCTTGCCGTCAATGGTGGCTTGGATTCCGTGTCCGGAGATTTCGTTATAGGTGGTGATCCGGTCTTCCTGGATTGTTTGGCCATATCTTTCCTTGATGGAATCCGCAATCGGGTGGCTGGAATAAGCCTCGGCATGGGCAGCTATTTCGAGCAGCTCTTCCGAACGGATTCCCTGTTGGGGTTCAATCGCGGTGATTTCGAACTTCCCCTTGGTCAAGGTACCGGTCTTATCCATCACCACGTACTTCAGGTCATTCAGGCCTTCCAGGTAGTTGCTGCCCTTCACGAGGATCCCTTTTCTTGAAGAAGCGCCAATTCCGCCGAAAAAACCGACGGGAATGGAGACGACCAGGGCACACGGGCAGGAAATAACCAAGAAGATCGCTGCCCGGTAGATCCATTCATCGAACGTCGCTCCCGGGAGTACCAAGGGTGGCACAACCGCCAACAGGAGTGCGGCGACCACGACGACGGGCGTATAGTAGCGCGCAAATTTGGTGATAAACTGCTCGGTCGGCGCCTTCCGGCCGCTGGCGTTCTCGACCAGGTCCAAAATCTTCTTAACGGTGGATTCCGCAAAGGGCTTCTCCACCACTACTTTCAGCACACCGTTGCGATTGATAAAGCCACTCAGGACGGAGTCGCCTGGGGCCACGCTCCGCGGAACCGATTCCCCGGTCAAAGCGGACGTATCCATAGCGGAGGTTCCCTCCACGATTTTCCCGTCCAACGGCACTTTCTCACCCGGTCGGACCAGAATGAAATCACCCGCCCTGATGGTTTCTGGTGCGACCTTCACAATCCCGTTTCCCGTATCCAGGTTCGCGTAATCGGGACGGATATCCATTAGGTCCGCAATCGAGCGGCGGGACTTGGAAAGGGCGACATCCTGGAATAGTTCTCCCACCTGGTAGAAGAGCATGACCGCGATGGCCTCCGGATATTCCTGTACATAGAAGGCAGCCAGCGTCGCAATTGTCATCAGGAAGTTCTCGTCAAAGACTTGTCCGCGGACCATGTTCCGTACCGCACGCCAGACGACATCATAGCCGGCGATCAGGTAGGCAATTACGAACATGGCAAAAGACATCCATCCTTCCAGTGGCAGGAAGATCCCGGCCAGCATGAAGGAAAAACTAAGCACCAAGCGGATGATGGCTGTCCTCAGTTCATTTTTTTTCCCGTCTTCCCTATTATCCTGCTCTACCGCTTCAGCAGCTGCTGATTCCGACTCGGCTGTCTTCGTGCTCATTGCAATCAATGTACCGTCGGCCTTGTTCTTCAGGACCACATCTGGCTCCAACGTGTTCACTTTCTGTTTCACTTGGGAGAGGATTTGGTCTTTCTTCTCATTCGTCACTTCAAAGCTCAAGGTCTGCGTCATGAAGTTCACATTGCTGTTGGCCACACCTGCTACCTGAGCCACGCCTCTTTCGACCTTGCTCGCACAGTTGGCGCAGTCGATCCCGTCGAGGATCCATTCGTAGTGTTTTTCGTCCTCTTTTGGCTGGGTAGCCTTGTGTACAGGGGTTTCCAGCTTGATTAGACGACCGTCGGCCTTGTTTTTCAGGATCACGTCGGGCTCCAGCTTATTCACTTTCTGTTTCACTTGGGAGAGGATTTGGTCTTCCCTTTCCCCAGTCACCTCGAAGCGCAAGGTTTGGGTCATGTAGTTCACGTTGCTGTTGGCCACACCTGCCACCTTCGCAACGCCTCTTTCTACTTTATTAGCACAATTAGCGCAATCGATCCCATCGAGGATCCATTCGTGTTGTTTCTTGTTCTCGTCCATTGCGTCTCTCCTTATTGAATATTAGTTTGAATGGCTTTCTCTATAATCCCAACAGGGTTTGAATGGTGCCATTTTCCATCATAATATAAATTCCTAATCCAATAAAAACCAGCGAGACTATCACCCGCTGATACTTCTCGATTGTTTCTGATATCAAGGTAATTTTTGATAATCTGTAACTGATATAGCAAAGGATCGCCACAGAGATGGCGAAAACAATTAACGCTACACCAATTTCAATTCCAGCTAGTGATGTAAAGTAAGGGATATAAATACCTAGATTGTCACCACCGGAAGCCACGGTAATCAGGGCTACCGTCCAAAATAATCGGTTTCCCCCTCCTGCTTCCATTTTTTCAAGCACTTCCTCTTCATCTTCATCCTGCTCTCCCTTGAAAGCAATCCGAATTCCTAAGTACAGTGGAATCAATCCCAACAAACCAACAAACCAATAATCCAGTCTTCAGGAATGAGGTTTAAAACATAAGCTGCAAATAAACTGAACGCAACGAGCATTCCCGTTCCCAGGTATTGTCCCCCAACGATTCCCTTCATCTTCCCCTTCGTGCTGCTTTGAGAGAAGATAATCATGAGGATCAGGAGATAATCAATACTGGTAGAAACATAAACCGCAAGGGCAGATATAATTGTTTGTAACATAGGTGCGCTCCCATCTAAGATATAAGTTGCAAGTCTTCTCCCACTCTTAAGACCGAGCGAATAAAAGTCACTATTTCTTCGTTGGCCAGCGAATAGTAAACCATCTTCCCTTCTTGATACGATACTGTGACACCGCTTTTCTTCAAGAAGCGCAAGTGGTGAGAAGTTGACGCCATACTGGCATTAATGATTGCGGCTAAATCGCATACGCACATCTCTTTATAAGTAGCGAGTGCATATAAAATCTTTATCCTTGAAGAATCCCCTAGACACTTGCTCAGTACTAATAAATCCGCAAAATCTTTATCTTTCAGTTCCGTTTGAACCTGGTCAACTTTTTCTGCATGAATAATCGTCGTTTTACAAACGTCCAAATCTATATTTTTCATATTTACACTCCTTTCATTCAAATGTTCATTTGAATTAAGTGTAGCACATTCTCTCTTGTTTTTCTATATTATTGGAGTCGCATTTACGCATTAATTCAGATTTTCTTCTAAAAATTACGCTCTTCTCTTGTAAATCCTCTAAAGGTCAAAGTTTGAAATCATAGTAGTTATTAATTTTTTGGAAAAAGTTTTGATATTTATCGGCTAGTATTCCTTACAACCACAGAAAGAAAAACAATTCAGTCAATTGCCACACCGTGGACTTCATCAAAAAAGCCGCATGCGGACAACTGAAATCTACTATATGCTGCATGAAGCCATTCAAACAAATAGAAAAGTTGCCATACAAATAGAAGCCATTGATTGCGACGGCTTCTATCAGGAAGATATCATCGGATCGATTAAAAAATCCGACTCGCTGGGTGTTTATATAAAGAACCAAAACGTTCACTATGATGAGATACGAAATATCCAGTTTTACACTTAAAAATTGCTGCTTCGCACTGAACAGCTCCTTGAAAAAACGTCATAACGATAGTTTTATATTCTAGATTACCTTCTACGAATTGCAGCATTCGCCAACATCTTAGCACCTGAAATCGTGCTCCTTCCACTTCCGGTTGTGAACCACATGGATTTTGCTACACTTGGGCCTTTGATAATGACAAACCCCATCCCAATCAGACCAGCTATCTTCACCCAATTAAAATCATCAGACATGAGAATCTGCGTAAAAAGTAGCATCGATACGATTTCCAACAGCAGGGTCACAATCTGACTCAAGAATTCCCGCCACCAAATGCCCATATAGTTGTGTTCATCATTAATAATCGTAATAGCCGCAAATACGCTGGCGAGTACTGTGTGGAGGCTGTATATGTAAATGAGACGACTACAACTCTTAGGTCTTTACTAGACTAATTATGACTCTGTCACTTTTTCTTATTATGGACTTTCTTTAACCTATCTTACCCTTCCTTGTTTACAAAAATGTTTGGTATGAGCCTCATAATCACCCATAGTCCTAATCTTTGTGTTTAATTATACACATCTAGATAAAGAGATAACACCAATTTGAAATCATCCTTATATTAAAGAAAAGCAAAAGAAGCAGCCCTTATAACCCATTGGGAAGGCCCCCTTCCCAATGGGTTGAAAGAAGCTAATGAATGCCTCATCCACTCCATGGTGAAAATGTAAAATTAGGTAGGGACGCGAGGGAGGGTAGCCTTTACCTCCATAAAACCTACACAATTGAATGGTATAATAAACCAAATAAGAAAAAACAAGGAGGAAGCATTATGAGAAAGCAGACCGCAGTCACCCTTTTAGCGATTTCGATACTGTTACTCGCTGTCGTCTCTTTCGTTTTGGTCAGACAAATAGATACTGGTACATCCGGGCTATTTCCCAGCCAAAATGGTAGAATGCCAGAAATGGGAATGAATCCGAACATGGGCATGCGCGGAGAAGTCACAACCGAGTTGGTCACCACTACGGAAAAGGAGAAGGAACTCGCTCTTCCCCCTCTCCTGGAAGGAACCCTTTCTCCAGACGGCAGCATTTCCTACACGATCGTGGCGCAGGAAGGAAGCACGCAACTGAAAAAAGGCAACCCTACCCAAACGTATGGCTATAACGGCTCCCTATTAGGACCCGTTATCCGCATCCGAAGCGGCCAAAAAGTTAATATCCAGACGGAAAACTCAATGGACGTGAGTACCTCCTTCCATTGGCATGGTTTGAAGGTTCCCTCCAACGTGGACGGCGGCCCCCACAATCCCATCGAACCAGGAGAAGCGGCTAATCTTCAGTTCACCGTAAACCAGGGGGCCTCCACGCTCTGGTTCCACCCGCATGTGGAGGGCATAGCGGGAGAACAAGTTTATGAAGGGCTGGCAGGTCTCATCTACATTGAAGACGAGAACTCGGATACTTTGCCCCTTCCCAAAGAGTACGGAATCAATGATTTCCCAGTAGTCATCCAAGACCGCTTCTTCGAGCGGGATAACCAACTGGACTATGCCAGAGCCTACAACCCTGACGGGACATACGGGGATACCTTGGTGGTGAATGGGACCATTAACTCTTATATTGAGGTTAAGAATGAAAAAGTCCGCCTGCGTCTCCTCAATGGCTCCAATGCTCGGAACTATCAATTCCGTTTGTCAGATAACAGTACCTTCTACCAAATCGCTTCGGATGGCGGCTTCCTGAATGAGCCTATCCCTATGGAGAACCTGCAACTGGTTCCGGGAGAACGTGCGGAAATTATTGTTGATTTAAGCAGCTACTCTACTGGAGAGAAAATCAAATTAATGGAAGAAAATGTTCCCGTCCTGGCTCTTACTATCACAGAGGAGACCACAGAAGAACCCTCTTCCCTGCCAACTACCTTAAATATCATTTCTAAAGGGGATGATACGGGTAACCCGGATAAAGTAATCACCTTCAGTGGTATGGGGCACATGGTGGCAATTGATGGGAAACGATTTGACATGGAGCGAGTGGATTTGCGGGCAAAGGTAGGAACCACAGAAGTGTGGGAAATCGACAATGCCCCCGACATGATGGGCGGCATGATTCATCCCTTCCATCTTCACGGTGTCCAGTTCAAGGTGATAAGCCGGAATGGCAACGCCCCACCAGCCAATGAACAGGGTTGGAAAGACACCATCGCCCTTTATCCAGGCGATAGCGTCAGGATTGAAGTCACATTCCCAGAAAAGGGGATTTTTATGTACCATTGCCATATCCTAGAGCACGAAGACAATGGCATGATGGGTCAAATTTTAGTAGAATGAAGATACCAACGAAATAGGAGGAGAAAGATTACGTGAAGATTTTAATTGTGGACGACGAAGCAAGCATTCTGGATATCGTGGAAGCCTATTTGAGTGCAAAAGGCTATCAAGTGTTTCGCGCTTTGAGCGGAAACGAGGCTTTAACAAAGGTTGATGTTGTCCAACCTGACTTGATTGTGTTGGATCTCATGCTGCCTGGTTTATCTGGCCTCGAAGTCTGTAAAAAAATAAGGGACTCCTCCACTGTACCGATTATCATGTTGACTGCGAAAACAGCCGAAAAAGATATCTTGGAAGGGTTAAGCCTGGGGGCTGATGACTACATCACAAAACCATTCAGCCCGAAAGAGCTGGTTGCTCGGGTCGAAACCGTTTTACGCCGTGTCCAACCAGAATACCGAGAAGAAAAGTGGTCTTTCGAAGAAGGTTTGCTGGTTATCTACCCGGATCGAAAACAAGTATTCAAACAAGGTGAAGAAATCATTTTGACCTCGACCGAGTATGCTTTATTAGCCCTTCTGGCCTCACATCCAAAGCGCCTATTTTCACGGGAACAGCTGCTGGACGCTGTGAAAGGACTCGATTTTGATGGAACGGATCGGGTGATCGATACCCACATCAAAAATATCCGTCAAAAAATTGAGGACGACACGCGCAACCCCTACTTCATCTTAACCGCATATGGAACGGGGTATCGATTTGGTGGTCAAAAATGAAGCGAACCATTAAATGGCAACTCTTGCTCTCGTTTGTTTCTCTGTCCTTTATCTTAGTGGGGACCTTCAGCTGGATAACACTAAACTTAATGGAAAGCCACTTCGAAGACTATGTGCGCGAAAGGCAAGAATCAGAGTTAACAGCATACCAGACTGAGTTAGAAAACTTCTATCAGAAAACGGGTACTTGGGCAGATGCCCCTCCAACAATCCAACATATTGGACGCGATGCTCTCCAGAAAGGCATCATCCTAAAAGTATATGACCACGCTGGCAACCAAGTATGGGGCCCCTCTCCCTCAGAGGAAGAAGAGTCAAAAAATAGGATTCAAACCCACCTCCTACATATGGAGCAGATAATGGGCGATATAGAGAGTGGCTACGTGCAGACAATCGTTCCCCTCGGTAGCGAAACAGACCCAATCGGTTCTCTCGAAGTGCAATCCGTTGGACCTTTCGCTTACTCGGAACATGATGCGTTATTCCTTGCCGATATGAGGAACAACTTGATTTTTGTAGCGATTGGGTCCCTAATTATCTCCTTATTTTTCGCGTTATTGATTGCCAGAAAATTGAGTTCACCAATCGTCAGAATACAGAATTTTACGACGGAAATTGCGAAGGGTCACTACAGTCACCTGGCGATTGAGGAAACAGGGATTCAGGAAATTGACAGCCTCTTGGATTCCGTGGATGAATTGTCTGGGCAACTCCAACGCCAACAAGAGATTCGTAACCGCCTTTCCTCTGACATCGCACATGAAATCAGGACACCATTGACGACTTTGAAAGGCAATATTGAGGCCATGATTGACGGGGTCTGGGAAGTATCGGAAGAACGCCTCTACCACTGTTACGAGGAAGTTAACCGCATTGCCCGCCTGATTGGACAAATTGATCGGATCAATGAAATTGAAAGCCATGAAAGCCAGCTGCAGAAGTCATCCTTTGATTTGCTAGAACTTACGCAACAAGTTGCCGGCACCTTTCAAGCTTTGTTGATTGAGAAGGGCATTGAATGTGCCATTAACGGAGAAGCGGTTTTAATTTCTGCTGATAGAGATAAGATTCATCAAGTGGTAACTAATCTCTTGTACAATGCAATTAAATTTACCCCTTCCGGTGGCCACATTGATCTTCAGGTTTCCCAAATTAGTGGCGCAGCTTCCTTTAAGATAACCGATACCGGTCAAGGAATCCCTCCAAATGAAATCAATCAAGTTTTTGAAAGGTTCTATATGGCTGAACCCTCTAGGAACAGGAAACTGGGTGGCCAAGGGATTGGTTTATCGATTGTTAAAGGAATTGTGAACGCCCACCATGGGACCATCTCTGTCGAAAGCACATACGAAAAAGGAACGACTTTTGTTGTCAGTCTTCCGCTAGAAATCCACATAAAAGCATAAAAGAGGGACTGGGAAATAACTCCAGTCCCTTTTTTATATACGAATAATTGTTGCGCAAATGTGCTCAAAAAGGCAGCCCCGACATGCGTTTCCCGAATAATACTCGGATGGTCTACGGCCACCCTGCGTTTTTTTCGGTCCAACGATTCGGGGCTAAACGCCTTTTTTCCCACTCTCCTCTTTTTTCCCTATTTGTTGGCAGTTTGATACATTTTGTTTGGCAAGGTTCTGCTTTTTCACTGAGCCATCACATCTATGTCTGACTCTTCTGGATTTTCAGTTACAATTTCAATTAATAATCGGTGAGGTAGATTGAGACTCGTTTCCCCAGGAGATTGAATCCAATCTCTTCGCACCGCAATCTGGTACGGACTGTTGTCTTCCTTATTTCGAATCCGTTCGCCGTCTATCTCGACAATATTGTATTTATCGGGTGCCGGATAGTAGGTAATGAGTCTGTGTTCCTCATTTCCTGTCAGCAGGAAACGATCCACCTCTTCGCCATTAATCGAGATAACCGCGTAAACGTTGTTATTATCATTATTCGTCTGTTGGACTGCAAAGATAACCGTCGGTAAAAAAGACAAAACAATAAGGAGGAAGACAATAATAACATCAAAGGGTTTTACCATTTTTATGTACTTCGTTATCATTATTTTTCCTCCTTTTTCCATTTATCTTCTCGTCAGCAGTTTACTCCAAGTGCTTTTTACGCTTCAGGTATTCCTCTTCTGTCAGGTTTCCTTTGGCAAACTCTTTTTGCAGGACCTCCAAAGGCGTTTCTTTTTCAACCGTCCGATTCCCCTTATCGGAAACAAGTTTAATGAAGAGATACACCACAATAATCACTAGGATGATCCAAAATATTCCCATAAACATCATGGACCCCATTCCGCCCCGTGTCAAGCTGTTCCAACATTCCATCATGATAAAAACTCTCCTCTCTATATTTTAGACGTGGCCCATGTGATTTAGTGCCCTTACTTCAGCTTCCAGCCTTTTAGATAGTAGGCTTTTGGCGGATAATCCCTTCTACGGTAAATCCAAATGGCGATGGCGCCAACGAACAAGAGGAGGGACAACCCTTGGGACACCCTTAAAAAATCACCTATCCATAAACTGTCGGTGCGCATACCTTCGATAAAGAAGCGCCCCACCGAATACCAAATAACATAGCTGAGGGCCACTTCGCCTCGTCGCAACAAGTTTTTCCGATTCCTCAACATGATAATGATGGCAAAGCCTAAGAGGCTCCACAAGGACTCGTACAGGAATGTCGGATGGTAGTAGGTGCCATTAATTTGCATTTGATCAATAATAAACTTTGGCAGGTAAAGGTTCTCCAAAAAGGTGCGGGTCACTGCTTCCCCATGGGCCTCCTGGTTGATAAAGTTCCCCCATCGGCCAATGGACTGCGCCAACAGAACATAGGGCGCCAGTATATCGAGCATCAATGAAAAAGGGATCCCTTTTTTCTTCGTGAACCAGTACACGGCCAGCCCCCCTGCAATCAAACCGCCATAGATGGCAATTCCCCCTTTCCAGATAGCAATAATATCGGCCGGATTTTGGATATAATATTGCCATTCGAATAGAAGATAATAGATACGGGCTCCCACAAGACCTGTGGGAATGGCCCATATCATCATATCGATAATTACATCTTCTTCCAGTCCCCGTTTCTTGCCTTCTCTAGAAGCCAAGTTAATGCCCAGCAACATCGCTGCACCGATGATCACCCCATACCAATAAACGGTAAATGGACCAAATGATAGAGCGACACGACTTATTGTTCCCATGAATGTCAGTCCCATTTTTTTCTCCTTGTTTCCACTATTTTTTTTATGAACCTACTTTTTATAATCCCAAATAAGGAGCCGGATCTACACGTGTCCCATTCTCATATACCTCAAAATGAAGGTGGACGCCGGTCGACTCTCCCGTTGTGCCCATTATCCCTAGCTCCTGGCCTTGAAGGATGTCCTGACCAGGTGCGACTTTAAGACTTCCTGCCTCCATGTGAGCATAGAGGGTTTCAATGCCGTTTCCATGATCTAATTTGACATAGTATCCCCATTGACTGTGATAGCCAGCCACTAAAACCGTCCCCTTTTGAGCCGCTACAATGGGTCCGGATCCTGCGAAATCAATCCCGCCATGTAACTTCCATTCCCCGGTTATGGGGTGGAGCCTATAGCCAAAGGAATCTGATATAAACCCATTACTAGGAGCAACAAATCCAGCCACATTGACGATCGTCTCTTCAGGCGGATTTGAAGGCGTCGGATCGGCCGAGGTATATTCCAGCGGAACACTCTCTTCAAAGAAACTTTCAGGAACCATTTCTCCCGCCATCTTTTCAGCTTTCTCTTGTTCCGCTCTTTGTTTGTTTGCCTCCTCATCCGCAATGCGGCGTTGTTCTTCCTTCATGTCATCGGATAAGTTGCTCACCGAATGAATGATAGCTTGCTGCTGCTGCACGATTTCTTCCTTTTCGGCTTCCGTTAGTTCATACTCTTGTGCAATCTGTTCGATTTGGTTTTCCAACTCTCCCTTCTGGGTCACGAGGTTGGTTCTTGCCACTTCCACATTCGCACTCAGTAATTCCAGCTCTTGCTTCACGTCTTCCGCCTCTGCTTTTTTCTCTTGTAGGATCATTTGATCATTTTTTTGTTCTGTCATGATGTCCCTGTTGTGGCCCATGATACGATTGATGACGCTCACGTTCCCTACCATTTCTGCTAAATTATCGGAATTAAAGACTGCCTTTAGAACGAGATTTGAGTTGCCATTTGTTTGAACGGATCGTGCTTGGATTTGGAGTTTTTCTCTCCTAATCGCAATCCGTTCCTCCAGGGTAGCTATTTCCTTGTCCAGCCCCTTTATTTTTTCCGCAGCATTTTTCAGTTGTATTTGTTGCTCTGCCATTTGTAAGGTGAGCGCATCAATTTTTTCTTGAAGTGCGATGGTCTCTGTTCGCAACTGCTCCTTCCTTGCTTCTAAACCATCCAACTTTACTTGTTGGCTGGTGCTTTCTCCATCTAATTCCTGCAGTTGCTTCTCAAGCTGCTCTTTCTCTTGTGTCAGGTCTTCAATACTTTGTGCATTTACATCCATAGGAAGGATGAGCAAACTCGATAAGAGTGGGATACTTATAAATTTGACAAGCTGCTTTCTGTCCATGTGTCCTCCTAGTTTCAGGCTGGGTGGCGAATGTTAACGAATGTTGCCTGTTATTTCAATCATTATACCGTTACAACTATATGAGATAGGAACCTCCTTTCTTATTTTTATCGACTATACCAATGAATTATGTAGATTTTATGGAGTTGCCCCATCTCCATAAAATCTACATAATTTTTTATTACTCTTATCTAGAGGATGAAAAATAGTCTTTGTTCTCACTCATTTGGTTTGATGTTTGCTTGTTTCAGGGTTTGCCATTCACAATCTATTTCGTTTGTAGCATTGGCATAAAAATAAAAGAGGAGTGTTGAAGATGGAATCAATTATATTTGTGGTACTGATGGTGGTTGGACACATGCTCATGATGTTTCTCATGCCTGGTATGCATGGCGGTCATAACCATAAAGGACATGACCATACCGGCGACGCGGAGGATAAAAAGCGTCTGGAAGATGAAATCCAGCAATTAAGGGAAGAGCTGAGTGACACGAAAGCCCGATTAAACCAAAGCGAATGGTAAGGGGGCTGCTGTTTTGAGGCAAAAAATATTCTCCATAACTGGATTCATCATGATTTCGCTTTTCATCCTTTCCCTTTCTATCGCCGTCACCATCAACTTTACGCCGCTCTATTCGTTTGACATCGATTATTTGGAAATAACGGAAACGCTTAAAATGCCAAAGGAACAGATTTCAACAAATTACCGCATCCTCCTGAATTACCTGAATATGCCTTGGATAGCAGAACTTAACATGCCGGATTTTCCCAGTTCAGCGCGTGGGCTATTCCACTTTGTTGAAGTAAAAAAACTCTTTGCCTTAGATTACATAATCCTATTGTTTTCCGGCGTAGGCACGTTTGGATTTGTTCGGTATCTGAATAGGAGACAACAATCTTGGCGGCTCCTGCCCTACTTCCGCTGGGGAATCCTTATTCCCCTTGCTATCCTTTTGGCTCTCCTGGTTAGCTTCGACACGCTGTTCGTGCTTTTCCATCAAGTTTTCTTTAACAATGACGCCTGGCTCTTCAATGCCACTACTGATCCTATTATCTTAGCTTTACCTGCCGAGTTCTTTATGCACAGTTTCCTCTTGGCCTTTGGATTAATCGAGGTCTTCCTAATCCTGGGGTACTTCACTACTAAATATCGAATCTCTGCCCCAAGCCGTTGATTAAAAAGGTTATGGTTCATAAGAAAAACAGGGCTCTCCATCAAAAGCATGGGAGCCCTGTTTTTATCGAAAATTTATCGATCTATGATTTTCCTTATACAGCATACTGGCTGGTCTGACCCGATTCTGGAAGGGGGTCAAACCAGCCAGTGCTTTTTTCGTTCCTGCTTCGTTTTATTTAGGGTCTAATTTCAAAAGCATGGCATTGATCGCAACAATCACCGTAGAGAGGGACATCAGGACTGCTCCAAATGCTGGGCCCAAGGTAATGCCGATCGGAGCGAGGAGCCCAGCAGCAATTGGAATCGCGATAAAATTGTAGCCTGCTCCCCATACCAAGTTTTGTTTCATTTTACGTGTCGTCTTGTTTGCTAACTCGATAAAGGATTCAATATCCCCTGGATCAGACTGAGTAAGGATAATATCCGCAGAATCCAAAGCTACTTGCGTTCCAGCTCCGATTGCAATACCTACGTCTGCCATGGCAAGGGAAGGTGCATCATTAACGCCGTCACCAACCATAATGACTGTTTTACCTTGATTTTTCATTGATTCTACCAAGTTATATTTATCTTCTGGCGATTGATTGGCTTTGTATTGAATACCTAGAACTTCTGCAACTCCTTGTGCAGCTTCCTCGTTATCACCAGTAGCCATGAGTGGTTCAATTCCGTATTTTTTCAGCACCTCGATCAAGTTTTTGCTGGTTTCTTTCAGTTCATCTCCCAATGCGACAGCGCCGATTGCTTCATTATTTTCTACAAGGATACTTAAAGTAGCGCCTTTCGGAATATCCATACGCAATGCTTTTCCGTATGCCTTTTGGCTGATTAATTGATAGTGGTGGCCATTCGCCTTCCCTTCTATTCCTGCTCCCGAAACAATTTCAATGGAATCAAAGGAAACTGACTTAATGCCTTTCGCTTCAGCGTGGTTCACAATCGATTGGGCAATCGGGTGACTGGAGCCCGCCTCTATACCCGCCAACAAGCCTGTAATTTCTTCTTCAGAATATTTATCACTCAAAACAGTGACGTCCAACACTTTAAATTCACCAGTTGTTAAAGTACCTGTTTTATCCAATACCATAACATCCGCTTTAGTAGTTAACTCCAAAGCTTCTCTATTTTTAACCAGTAATCCTCGGCTTGCACCCAAACTAGTACTACGTGATACTACCAAGGGAATAGCAAGACCCAAAGCGTGTGGGCAGGCAATAACTAACGTAGTTACAGTAAAGATAACGGCTGTAGGTAGATCCGCAATGATCATCCAGGCTACTAGGGCGATTAAAGATACTACAACGGCAATGTAGAACAACCAGCCAGCTACTTTGTGAGCCATATTCTCTGCTCGAGAAGGTTGGCTTTGTGCTTGGCTAATTAATGTTTGTACTTGTGAGATAAAGGACTTATCCCCTGTTTCTGTTACTTCTACATATAGGACACCACTACCATTTGTTGATCCACCAATGACTTGATCTTTAACATTCTTTTCGATTGGCTTAGATTCACCTGTTAAGAGGGCCTCGTTTACACGGGATTCTCCGCGAATAATGATACCATCAGCTGGAACATTTTCTCCTGCTTGAACACGGATAACATCTCCAACTTGAAGGTCAGTCACAGGACGAGTCTCAATCGAATCATCTTCTAAAACAACATGAGCGTCTTTTGGCAATAATTCTGCTAGAGCTTTTTGCGCGTCTCCGGCTTCACCCAATGCCTTCATTTCAATCCAGTGTCCTAATAACATGATTAAAAGTAACGTTGCAAACTCAAAGAAGAAGTCCATGACATGTTCTCCGGTCACATATCGAGCGGCCACTGCGTAAACACTATAGGCATAAGAAACCGTTATTCCCAAAGTAATCAAGGACATCATGCCTGGAGCTTTTGAATTAAACTCATCTTTCGCACCCATGTAGAATGGTTTTCCGCCATAAATGTATATAATTGTTGCCAATACAGCTGCTACAACATCTGCATAAGGAAAGATAATTTGGAAAGGCAACTGAATATCCATCAAAGGAGTAATGAGTAAGATTGCAATTCCTAATGGGAGTGACTTCAAGAAAATCTCTTTAAAGCTACCGTGATGGTGGTGGGCATGCCCTCCCATTGCGCCATGATCCATTTCACTGTGATCCATCTGACTATGGTCCATCTTGCTGTGATCCATCTTGCTGTGGTCCATCTGACTATGGTCCATCTTGCTGTGATCCATCTTGCTGTGATCCATCTTGCTATGGTCCATTTTATTGTCCGCGGTATGTTTATGCGACGAATGATTACTGTGTTTATTTCCCATATACGCTCCTCCTAAATCTCTAAAAAAAACCTCACTTTTTCTTCTTGATATAAAAATGTGAGGTCCGTCTTATGAATATACGTGTGACATTCGCACTAATTATAGTTTGTTTCTATTTCACTAACGAATATTTCGTATCGGCTAGCGCAGCGACTAATCTATTTTCTAAGATTTCGGATTGGCTTTCGATCGTGACTTTTTTATTAGCCAAATCGATTTTTACAGATTCTACTCCCTCAATTTCCGCAAATCTTTCTTGCACCGTGTTCGCACAACCTTCACATTTCATACCTTCAATCAATACTTCTTTTTTCATCATTCATTCTCCTTTTTCTTTTAATTTTTTTATCTTCTTCAAATCGAAGAAGGTCAAAAATAAATCCAATAAACAATTAACCGGCCGGAAAGTCAAAGTGGATTTCTCTACAACAGTGACAGTGAGTCGCTTCAATGATTCCCTTTAACAACAGAGGCACGTCCATCAGCGAAGAAAGGAAACTTTTTCGCGTGACATTCTTACTTATATGGACGAAAATCATTTTTTTGTGTATTCCGCTAAATATTTTTTCAACGGTCGATTTGGCCATAAACTTCTCTTCTATTGCTTCGGCGCACTTAACACAACCAATCCCTTCAATAATCAACCCTGGTCTCATCTTTGTCATCCTTTAACATTTGATTCACTTAACAGCCGAAGGTTTAAATCGTTTCAAGCGTAAGGCGTTTAGTAACACAGACACCGAACTGAAACTCATTGCGACTGCCGCAAACATCGGGCTCATCAGCGGGCCGTCGAAAATATACAAGAGACCCATTGCAACTGGAATACCTACAAGGTTGTAAGCAAAAGCCCAGAACAAGTTTTGTTTAATGTTTCGTAGCGTTGTATGACTTAAATCAATCGCAGTCAATACAGCCGTTAAATCGTTACGCATTAGGACAATATCAGCTGATTCTATCGCCACGTCCGTACCTGACCCAACTGCAATTCCGATATCTGCTTGAGCTAATGCGGGTGCATCGTTAATGCCGTCTCCAACCATCGCTACCTTCTTGCCTGCCTCTTGTAGTTTTTTGACTTCCTCTGCTTTATCTTCAGGTAATACTTCACTTAATACACTGTCTATACCCACTTGCTTAGCAATCGCTTTGGCTGTACGTTTGTTATCTCCAGTAATCATGATTACTTCAACACCGCGTCTTCTAAGTTCTTTAACAGCCTTCATACTATTTTCCTTGAGTGTGTCAGCTACTGCGATAATTCCAGCTAGTTCTCCATCAACAGAGAGATACATCGGTGTTTTTCCTTCGTCTGCTAAACGATCGGATTCTTTTTCCATGCTTGATAAATCAATCTTTTGTTCTATCATCAGTTTACGGTTTCCAATGTACATATCTTTGCCCTCAATTTCAACTCGAATCCCGTGTCCAGGAATCGCTTCAAAATGATCTGGTTTAGCTAATGTCATGTTCTCTTCTTTTGATTTCTGTACGATGGCTTCGCCTAATGGGTGTTCAGAACCTGTTTCACCGGAAGCTGCATAATATAAAAGATTTTCTTTAGTAATAAGAGGAGTTACCAAAATATCCGTCACGATAGGTTTACCTTCTGTCAGTGTCCCTGTTTTATCAAATACAATCGTGTCTAAATTATGAGTGGTTTCTAATGCCTCACCACTTTTTATCAAGACACCATGTTCTGCCCCTTTTCCGGTTCCAACCATAATACTTGTTGGAGTCGCCAAACCTAAGGCACATGGACAAGCAATGACAAGGGTTGTTATGATAACGGATAAAGCAAATATACCAGATTGACCTGCAATTAACCAAGCAATCCCTGCTAAAACGGCTAATGCTATAACAATCGGTACGAAATATCCGGTAATGATATCGGCCATTCGAGCAATGGGTGCTTTAGACCCTTGAGCATCTTCTACTAATTTTATGATTTGAGATAGAGTTGTATCACTTCCCACTCGAGTCGCGCGGTAATCAATGGAACCATTTTTATTGATACTAGCCCCAATAACCTCGTCTCCACTTTTCTTTTCCACGGGGATACTTTCTCCTGTCAGCATTGATTCATCGACTGAAGTGCGTCCCTCAACAACAACACCATCTACAGGCATACTTTCTCCCGGACGAACTCGAATAACATCTCCTAAAGCGACTTCGTCCACAGTAATCTCTTGTTCCACACCATTACGTATTACTCGAGCTGTTTTAGGAGCCATGTTAATTAATTTTTCAATAGCTGAGGACATTTGCCCCTTTGAGCGTTCTTCTAAAAATAGCCCTAATGTATGGAGCGCCAAGATAACTCCAGTTACTTCATAATAAAGTAAATCGGAAAAATTGCCGTAACCCAGGCCTGTCCCGATTGTCGCAGCAAGGCTGTAAACAAATGCAGACGCCGTACCAAGCGCAATCAGGGAATCCATATTTGGGTGACCTTTAAATAAAGTTTTAAATCCCTTCTGGAAATATTCCCAGCTTACTACCATTATCGGCAAAGTCAGAAGAAGTTGTAAAAGAGAAAAATTAAATGCATTTATCATTGGGTCAACGATATTTGGTAGAGGTATACCTACCATTGGACCCATGGATATAATTAATACAGGGATTGTAAATATAATGGATATCCCAAAACGATTTAAAAGTTGCTTCATTCTTTTTTCTTTTTTCTCACGCTTCTCTGCTCGTGAATTATCTTGAGTATCCGTAGTCTCTAATACGGCTGCATAACCACTATTGGATACAGCACCAGTCACATCAGATACTGAAATTGCTGCCGGGTTATAGGAAACTTGCATTTTTTCTGTCGCTAAATTGACGGAAGCTTTATCTACGCCCGACAACTTTCCGACGGCTTTTTCAATTGTCTGTGCACAGGATGCGCAGGTCATACCTTCAATTGCAAAGGTTTGCGTCCTTCCCTCTTGGACAATCAGTTCATACCCTGAATTATCCACCGCTTTTTGTAGATTTTCTACCGAAAAAGTTGGTTCATTGTATTCTATACTCAACTTTTCTGTTGCTAGGTTCACAGAAGCCTTTGTGACCCCATCCACCTTTTTTGCCGCTTTTTCTACTGTCTGTGCACAAGACGCACAGGTCATGCCTTCAATATTAAACACTTTGCTTTCCATTCTTATCCCCCTCTGTTAGGTATGATGTAAGTGACATTCACATTGTCCCGTTACACATTCACACGGAACTACTTCCAAAGCGCTTTCTGATTTTTTCTGCAATAGTTCCATTAAACTTGCAATATCCTTTTTGCTCAGTGCTGCTTCCTCTACCAAATCAGCAATGACCTTGCCATTATGTTTGTTACAAACCCGAGAAAGGATATCTTCTGTGTATACATCCATACTCTCTTGCTCACTAACTTTCGCAGTGTAAATGAACTTTCTTCCTTCTGAATAAGTAGCCAGTGCGCCTTTTTCAACCAAACGGCCTATCAACGTTTTGATTGTTGGGGCCTTCCATTGCATTTTACTCTCTAAAATTTCGATGATTTCTCGACTGGTCACTGACCCGTGTGCCCAAACAACCCGCATGACTTCCCATTCAGCGTCTGTAATTTTAATTTGGATATTCATCACCATTATTTCTCACTTCCCTTTTACGTTTACAATCGTAACCTACAACCATAGTCTACACTCGTAAACTATGGTTGTCAAGGAATTTTTATTGCGTCTCATATAAAGCATAAGAAAAGCGGACAAGTCCGCCTTGGCCTATGAAAAAATAGGAAATTTGACCCTGAATTGTCAGGAGACTTCACGCTTCAGCGGGTTAGTCGAATGATATGCGTTAGCGAGCAGCGAAGCGCGCAATGGGGCAAATTTATCTTTTTTTCACTAGGTCAGGACTTGGGAGCTAGACGTTGATGGCTGAATTTATAATCCCCTAGTCTACAAAAAAACCCCATTTACTTTGCCTTTCAGCAAAATAAATGGGGTTTTTAACGTTCATTTTTATTTAATCACCACATACTCAAGGTTAACCATTTTAGCCCAATCAATAATTTGTTGGGTTGTTAAATTCAAGGATACGACGGTATGGTGACCACCACCTGCTTCAATCCATGAACGGACGCTATCATGGAAGTTTGGTTTTACTTCCCATAGAATACGAGCAACCGGTAATTTTGGCGCTGCAACTTCTGGCTCAAATAGTTCAACTTCATTACAACTTAGCTTATTAAAGCAAATTATACAAGTTGCGGAGATGTTTTACAAATCTTTTTTAACTATCTATTTTTTGATAATCAAATCGATGGCTTGTTGGATTTTTTCCGCTTGTAAATTTTGATCCTCATCAGGATTCTGTATACAGTTTTGTAGGTTTTCAGCAACAATAATTCCCATAACCCGATCAACACTTGATCTGACCGCACTTAATTGCGTGATAATATCCGTGCATTCTTTCTCATCTTCAATCATCTTTTGAATGCCTCGAATTTGACCTTCTGCTCGTTTTAGCCTGTTCAGAACCTTTTTATCACATGATGTCATTCGTTAGTCACTTCTCCTTTCCAAGAAGACATGCCGCCCATAACGTTGACAACATTATAGCCTTTTTGAGCTAAAAACTCACATGCCATGGCAGAGCGTCCTCCTGAATGGCAAATAACATGATAGTCTGTTTGTTTCTCTAGCTTAGAAAAGCTTTCAGCTAGTCCACTGAGTGGAATATTTTTAGCTGAGGGAATATGTCCTTGTGTAAATTCATCAACTTCCCTGACATCTATAATCGTTGCGCCTTGTCGATAATCTTCTTGGTAAAATTCATCCATCCCTTTTGATCTATACATAACGAATCTCCTCCGGTCTTACTGTTTGGTAAATTGAAAAAGCACCATCTAAATTTTTAACCTTAAACTGATGTTGTTTTAACAGACGCTCTGCTAGATAACTTCTTAATCCACTATGGCAACTAATGATATACGTTTGCTCTCTATCTAATTCATCGATGCGTTGTCGCAACTCATCCAAGGGAATATGAATCGCATCTTTAAATTGACCATTTGCCAATTCTGCTTTTGATCGCACATCAAGCAAGACTGCACCATTAGCTAGTTCATCTGATAGTTCATGCCACTGAATATTATCGCTCAGCTCCTCAGCAATATTCATCGCGACATAGCCAATCATATTCACAGGATCCTTAGCCGAACCAAATGGCGGTGCATATGTCAATTCTAATTCTGGCAAATCGAAAATCGTTAGCCCGCCTTTAATAGCTGTTGCTAAGACATCAATTCGCTTATCGACACCCTTAGCTCCAACAGCTTGAACACCATATATCTTACCTGTCGTCGGATCAAAAATTAGTTTTAACTGAATATCTGTTGCGCCTGGATAATAAGACGCGTGGTCTTTGTTTGTTGTATGAACTGCTTTATAATTCAAGTTACTATTTTTTACTAGTCGCTCAGTCAGACCTGTCGAAGCTGCTGTTATACCAAATACACGCACAATAGCTGTGCCAATGCTCCCTTTATTTTTTCGATTGAGAGCTGAAAGAACATCAGCAACTTGACGACCTTGGCGGTTAGCAGGAGATGCTAATGAAATCAGGCTATCTTCGCCAGTCAATTGTTGTTTTACAATAATCGCATCACCCACCGCATAAATATCAGGGTCTGATGTTTGATACTGTTCGTTAACCACAATACCGCCACGTAATCCTAATGCAAGACCAGCCTCTTCAGCTAAACGACTGTCCGGTTGAACACCAATAGATAAAATAATCAAATCTGTTTCAATTGTTTGACCATCTTCTAAGTAAACTAAGCGACCTTTATTGCTAAACTTAGTTGCCGATTGACCGGTCACTACTTTAACCTGATTCGCTTCAAGTTCACGACTTACAAAAGCAGCCATTTCTTCATCTAAAGTTGGCAAAATGTGCGGTGCTTTCTCAACAATAGTGACATCCAAACCGATTGCCTTCAAATTTTCTGCCATCTCCAAACCAATGAAGCCAGCTCCAATCACTAAAGCCTTCTCTATTTTATGGTCATTTAGATAGTTCATAATACCATCTAGATCAGGTACATTTCTTAAAGTAAAGACATTCTCTGCTTCTTCCATGCCAGCTATTTGAGGAAGGAATGGTTTAGCTCCGGGAGATAAAATCAATTTATCATAGCTTTCCGTTTTTTCTACACCTTGGTGATTCACTGTTAGTGTCTTAGTATCTGGATTAATACCAGTAACTTCATGGTTCACCCGAACATCTATGTTGAAGCGATTATGGAGGGATTCCGGTGTTTGCAATAACAAGCTATCTCGATTTTCAATTTCTCCAGAGACGTAATACGGTAATCCACAGTTCGCAAAGGATACATAAGGACCCTTTTCAAAGACAACAATATTCAGCGATTCATTTAATCGGCGTAAGCGTGTCGCTGCTGACATCCCTCCGGCTACGCCACCTATAATAACTACTTTTTCCATTATTCTATTCATTCCCCTTTCTTATTTCCCCTTGCCACTGGTTCATACCATAACGAATATTACGGACATCATAACCTTGACTAGATAATTCTTTAGCCGCCCGTTTACTACGCATGCCACTCTGACAAATCACATAAACGATCTCATCTTTGTTTCCTTTAAAGGTATGAAGACTGTCTAAAGGAACATTTCTAGCCTCAGGAATATGCCCCAGCCGGTATTCTGATTTTGTGCGAACGTCAATCAATTGAATACGCTTCGTCAACTTACTTTCCATTTCATCGCTTGATATCGTTAGTATTCGTTTAAATAAGTGAAACATTTTTATTCTCCTTTACCCTCAAATTAATATACCCCTATAGGTATATTAAAGCATCTCTATTGACTTTGTCAATAGCTAGGCTAAGCCTTTCATCAGATGGCATATTTAATTAAATGATAAATAACGACAAGTAAATCACAATATCAACTAAAATACAGTTGATTTGTAAAAGCGACCCAGCAAAACTTCCTCCTGTATTAAATAACCACTGATAACTGGTGGCATTGTACATGATACCGTAACAGCTGTTGTATGGCATTTTTTCATATTGATAAAATTAGGATAACAAAAATTAAACCGTTTGTTGCGCCACCACCACCCATATAAACAAAGTTATCAATAAAGTGAACGTAATAGCATTTGCTAGTGCTTCTGTTTGGCCTGCTTGAAAATTAGACGGTTAGCATCACTATTCATAATCTAGATGTACAAAATACAATTAACAACGTTACCACCATGGATGCCGAAAAAACCTTTACTTCCCGTAAAACCGATAGGATTCCCAGCATCTTATTCACCGCTTACAAGATGAATCAACTTTGTCTAGCATAAATTTACAAATCAAAATTACAACAAACAATTAATAGGCTATAATAAGTTATGAGGTGATCCATCATGACTCTAACTAACAAAATAATTACAAATCAAAATATGCGATAAACGATATTGCAACAACCTCTAATAATCTTTCGACTATGTTGGATTCAGAGAAAATTTATATTCAAGGGACTTTTTTTTGAATAGTAATTAACGCGTTTCTTTAAAGAAGACATTAGCAGATAACTGTCACTCTTTGCTAGCTCACAATCACAGCAACTAATCTTAAAACCTTATACAAACTTGAACGTCGTAATTGGAGCATGCGGTGTTTACGTGAATCAACTGCTATTAACGATCAACGACTAGGAGGGTTATGATGACTCAAATTGGACTTTGCTCGGTTACCTTTCGTAAAAAAACGCCGAGTCAGATTATTAAGCTAGCCAAAGCTAGTGGCTTAGATACCATTGAATGGGCTGGCGATGTTCATGTGCCTATTGGTTATCTTGATGTTGCTCAATCAGTTGGCCAAGAGACTAGGCAAGCTGGCTTAACCGTTGCTGCCTATGGTTCTTATTATTATGCAGGACAAGGGGAGAATTTTAGTCCCTATATCGAGACAGCCCTAGCTCTTGAAACGAAGCGCATTCGAATTTGGACTAATAAGATGAATCGACATAAAGTAGTTGGTGCTATTAACGACGACCACTTTCAAGTAGTCGTCAGAGATATCAAACAGGCTTGCCGTTTAGCAAAACAAGCAGACTCATCGATTCATCTTGAATGTCACCAAGGCACCTATACCGATAGTATCGTTAGTAGTTTAAAACTCATCCAAAGCGTGGATGAACCAAATCTTTATCTTTATTGGCAACCACTGAGTTACCTTTCTCAGTCAGAGCGGATTGCCCATATCAAGTCTCTTGGTCCTTATTTAACCAACTGCCACGTTTTTCATTGGGATGCTGACTATAATCGTTATCCTTTAGAAGATGGCGTTTCGGAGTGGCAAGATTATATCGATGCAATTCAAACCTATTCGCCTCATCAAACCGATTACTTGATTGAATTTGTTAAAGATAATGACAGCAAGCTATTCATAAAGGATGCTCAAACATTAAGAAAATTACTCAGCTGATAAACTGAACCCCCTCATCGTCACGTGATGAGGGGGTTTGTTTGGGATTGGATGCAAGCCATCAATATTTCATTGAACCGTTATCGTTATTTACGAATTGAATTAAAAGATCTAAGTTGGGACGATATTATTGATGAACATGAGACTATTGTTCAATTTGCTAAACAAGGTAAAAAGAAGGAATTAGGAGAACAAATTCTAAAGCATTTAGAGATGGTTGATCGTGATTTAGACACAATCGTTCAAGCATTTCCAGGCTACTTTGAGCATGATGCCTAGTTATTTTACATGGTCTTTACATGGCTTTTACTAAATAACAACCTTCCTTTGCTAAAATAGATGGTAAGAAATATTTAGGAGGCCTATTGATGACTTATTACGACCAACATATGCACACTCATTTTTCACCTGATTCATCTGAAACATTTGAAGCCTACTTAGCCCTAACGGACGGTATCATCGTCACAACCG
The DNA here is from genome assembly GCF_001975685.1 of Jeotgalibaca sp. PTS2502. Taxonomy (NCBI): domain Bacteria; kingdom Bacillati; phylum Bacillota; class Bacilli; order Lactobacillales; family Carnobacteriaceae; genus Jeotgalibaca; species Jeotgalibaca sp. PTS2502. The sequence continues at coordinate 54,735 of NZ_CP019433.1, read as the reverse complement.
AACACTTGGATTTCAAAGACGCTTATAATGGTGGTCAGGATACAATTTTAGACTACCAGTCTTATTCAGAAAAGATTGCCCACTTAAACGACAGCTACAAGGATCGTATTAGACGCGGGATTGAAGTGGGTTATACAAGACAATCAGCTTCTGATATTCAGGCTTATCTCAAAGATAAAGCCTTTGATGTCGTTTTATTAAGTGTTCATCAAAACGGTCAGTTTGATTTTTTAATGGCTGAAGTGGAAAAACTTAATCCAACAGATGTGATGAAGGAATACTTTGAATTATGTCTAGAGGCTGTTCAACAGTTTGATGGTGCCAATGTCTTTGCTCATTTTGACTATGGTTTGAGACGATTAGATGTTTCGGTTGATGACTTGATTGCCTTTAAACCGATTTTAAAGGAACTTTTATCGACACTAGTTGTAAAGGAAATGGCCTTAGAATTAAATACCCGTAGCATGTATGACTACGGTAATATTGATCTTTACCGTTATATGATTCAACTTTATTTATCAGTTGGCGGTCGTCGCTTTAGCCTAGGCTCTGATGCCCACTCAACGGCCAAGTATCGCTATCGCTTTGATGATGCTATCCAATTATTAAAAGAAATGAACGTCCATGAAGTGGTGCAATTTAAACAACAACAAGCCTATGTTGTGGCTATATAAAAATGAGAGAGTGGGAAAAAAGGCGTTTAGCCCCGAATCGTTGGACCGAAAAAACGCAGGGTGGTCGTAGACCGTCCGAGTATTATTCGGGAAACGCATGTCGGGGCTGCCTTTTTGAGCACGTTTGCGCAACAATTATTCGTATATAAAAAAGGGACTGGAGTTATTTCCCAGTCCCCATTTTTATTGAGCTAAGCTCAAAACATTTCTCTTCTCTACTTGCAGGTAGACAGATTGATGTTTCTCTAGAATATTAAAAGTCCGGTAAAGATTATCTGCTCGAAGTGTGATCCCGCTATCGGTTCGAATGGTATAAGACAAAATATTCCCATTAATCGTTTCATCAATCACTTTCCCTTTGAAACAATAATAGTCATCGGAATGTGGCTCAGCTTCTTGATAATATTCAATGGCTTCTGGTCGAATGGCGACATGGCTAGTCGTTGCTTGATTATTGGTCAGTTTTTGGTAATCATTCGCTTCTAAAATATTGTAGTGTCCAATAAATGATGCTACAAAATGACTATGTGGATGCGTATAAATATCGGTTGGACTTCCTGATTGTTCAATTCGCCCTTCATTCATAACGTGAATGACATCCGACATTAACATAGCCTCATCTTGATCGTGAGTTACAAAAATAGTGGTAATATTTAATGTTTTTTGGATTTTACGAATTTGTTTTTGCAGTTTTTTACGTAATAAAGCATCAATGGCTGACAAGGGCTCATCCAAAAGTAAAACTTTTGGTTCAGTAACGATAGCGCGAGCTAAGGCAACTCGCTGTTTTTGTCCACCAGATAATTTGTCAGGGTAATAGTCTTCCTTGCCTATTAGGCCAACAAGCTCTATCATTTCCGACACTTTCAGCTGAATATCGTTCTTGTTCATTTTCTTCATTTTCAATCCAAAGGCAATATTTTCAAAAACAGTCATATTAGGAAACAGTGAATATTGTTGAAAAACCATCCCAATATCGCGTTTAGCTGGTGGCAAATCTGTTACGTCTTGACCATTGATGATAATACGGCCACTATCGATGGATTCAAAGCCAACGAGCGAACGTAACAAGGTTGATTTCCCACAACCAGAAGGCCCTAATAAAGTGACTAAATCCCCTTCTTTGACATCTAAATCTAACTCTTTTAAAACAAGTGTTTTACCATCATATGACTTATTAATTGCTTTAAATTCAATATATGACATCCTTATTCCCCTTCTCTCTAACGGCCGTGCTGTTTATTTTCTTTTTGAAATAATTTTGCTTCAACAGGGCCTTTACTATCTTGATTTAAATAGTTAGCGATAAAGGTTAAGCCCAACATCATACAAAAAATAATAACCGAAATAGCGCTGGCAGCATGACCTGATACCGATCGAATACGATCTAGGAAAATACCTGTGGTTTCAAAATAACTACCGGCAATAATATTAACTAAGACAAAATCACTAAATAAAATACCAATTGATAGTAATAAGGTTGCAACTAGTCCTTTTAAAATGCTAGGAACGATGATCATAAAGTAAGCATACAATTTACTAGAACCCAATGTTTCAGCTGCTTCTAAAATAGGTTTCATCTCAATCGTTGTTAAGGCATTTTTAATCCCCTGGTACATATAAGGTAAAATGACAATGCTGTAGGCACATCCTAATAAGAAAATACGGTTAGATAAAAATCCCGGTCGAGAAGCATACAAAGAAATAATTGAAACAGCTAAAATAACGCCTTGAATCCCGTAAGGAATTTTAGATAGGATATCTAAATACTTGTCCCATTGTGGGTAATAAACTTGAATCACATACAATGTTAATAGCAAAACAACTAGCATCACTAATGTCGGTACAATTGAAATCATTAGTGATCGACCAATAGCAGGTAGCATATTTTCCTTACCACCTAATACCGATTGATAAAATTCTAAAGTAAAGCCTTTTGGAACGAGAGACGAAAAATCTCGGAATAACGAATTGATAATAGTTACCAAAACAGGTAGGAGCAAAAATAAGGCAATCGCTCCGATAATCACTTTGGATAAAAATGATGACTCTTGCTTCATTTAGACTCCCCTCCTTACTTTCTTCAGTAATAAATGACTGACTAAGGTCATCACACTCATCATCGCCAACATAATAATGGATAATGCACTACCCAATTCCACCTGCTGGACAACGTCCCCTGTAAACATAGCGGATATACGAATCGGCAATAACGCATAATTACTGCCTAACAAGGCATAAGGTGTTGCGTAAGCAGCTAAGGCATTGGAAAATAATACAGAAAAGGTTCCGAAAATACTCGGTAATAAAATGTGAATCCCTACTCTAAGCCAAAACTGAAAGGAGCTTGCTTTTAATATCATTGCTGCTTCTTTATATTCTTGGTGAATAGCGTCAAATGAAGGATAGAGTAATAAAATCGCTAGAGGAATTTGAAAATAAATAAACGTAATAATAATGCCCGATGTCCCATATAAGTTGTAATCAGCTAGTCCTGGAATACCAAACTGCTGACCTAGCAAGGTGAGTGTTCCTGAATTGCCTAGTAGTAAAATAAAGGCGAACGCAAGAACAATCCCTTGAAAGTTAGCAGTCATGTTTAAAATCATAATAAAGGCTTTTTTTAATTTAGGACTGGCTGTATGAATGGCATAGGCACCTAAGATAGCAATCAGAATTCCAATCAATGCAGATAACATCGTTACCTTTAAACTATTGATCAAGGACATCACATAATAATCGCTCGAAAAAATACTAGCAAAATTTTCTAAACTCCATTTACCCGTGGACGGTGATAGAAAACTGTTTAGGAAAATGCTAAGGAGCGGTAGCAATTCAAACAAACTAATTAAAACAACAAAAGGCAATAATAAAATGAGGTACTTCCGTTTCTCAGCTACGACCATCTACTCCGTCCCCTTCCATTTGATAGATTGAACGGTTATCATCTTGTCAGATTTTGGAATGGCTAATAACTCACATAAGAATGGCGCCATCTCGAGTTGTGGAACAGGACTCGTTTCTAATCGATAGTCACCAACTGCTACTTTATCTGAAAAAATATAAAGGGGAACTAACTGGTCACTGTCACTGGTGCCATTATGAGTATGGAAGTGGTTCATGCCATGATCAGCTGTTACCACAATTTGATAGCCATTCTTCATCCACTGCCAAATATATTGAGATAGGATACTATCCACTCTTACCGCAGCTTGGACATACTCTTTGCTATCTGAGCCATAGCGGTGGCCAGCATCATCAATATTCATCGAATGAATCAAGGTATAATTGGAATTTGTCTGTTCAATTAAATAGGCACCATCACTGATTAAATGACTATCTGGGTAATGGTCTTCAAAATAAAAGAAACCATTTTCGATTGTTTGGTTTGTATTTAACTGAATGCGGTCAGTCATCGGATTAAATGGTGATCGGTTATAGAGTTCACTAACCCAATGGTAGCTAGCAGCAGCTGTTTTCAATTGTTGGTTTCTAGCCAATTGAAAGACACTGACCTCTTTAGATAAGCGTGAGATTGAATTAGAAGTAATCCCATTTTCATAAGCGGCAACGCCCGTTTGTAACACTTCATATAAGGGACGCGATTGAGCTGGTAACTCTGATTTTACGGTATAAGCTGCCATAATCTTTTTTTCAACAAGATGTTCCAGAAAGCCCATGTGGTCACGGGCCGTTCTGGCATTTAATCCATCTAATACAATAAAAATAACGTTATTCATATTAACAACCTTTTCTTAGTTAATTTTCGTCAAAATCTCTTCTTGCCATCTTTGGCCAAGTCCTGCTGCTGCTTTTTCCCAAGCATCGTAGTCTGAAATAGGTTGCGCTGCTTGATATTGGTCTTGTGGCAACAAAATATCTTGGACTTCTTGCGGTAATTCAACATTGTCACGAATAGGACGCGCATAACCTTTTGCTAAGTTAATTTGTCCCTCATCAGATAAAATATACTCACGAGCAAGTGCGGCTGCATGTGGGTTTGGTGCTGTCGAATTAATAACTGTTGCATAACCACTTTGTACCGTACCATCTTGTGGAATCGTTACGTCAAAAGAGGCATTAGGGTTAGTTGATTCAATTTGATCCGCATAGTTTAACGCATTAAAGTCCCAGAACAAGCCAACTTCAATCTCTCCTGATTCCAAACGTGCTAGAGACGTATCGCCTAAATCTAAACGTCCTTGCTCAGCTAATTCAGCAAATAAAGCAAGACCTGGATCAAGATTTGTTTCGTCGCCACCATTGGCAATAGCTGCTGATAATACAGCGTTTTGAGCTTGAGTTGCCGCATTAACATCGCCAACAGTTACTTTATAGTCACCATCTAATACATCTTGCCAAGATGTTGGCACATCACTCACTTTTTCTGTATTGGTCATAAACGATAACGTGCCATAATAACCAACAATCCAATCCCCATCGTCATCTTTGGCCCATTCTGGGATATCTTCCCAATAGGATGTTTTATAAGCAAGCGTTAAGCCGTCTTCTTCAGCAATGGGACCAAATGATTGGCCAACATCACCGATATCCTTCGTTGGGTTATTTTGTTCTGCTTTAAAGATAGCCAATTCTTCAGCTGAACTCATATCTGTATCAGCGTGCGCTAAGCCGTAGTTTTCTTCTAACTCCTGCCAGGTTTCTCCCCAGTTTGCCCATGTATCTGGCATACCAACTGATTCAACATGACCTTCTTCTTTTGCTTGTGTTTCAATTTTTTCCAAAGTTAATTCATTTAAGTTCAACTCATTATTTGTCGTCGCAATTCCTTCTGAGCTACAAGCCCCTAATAATAAAGAACTGCTTAGAGCTAACCCTTTTAATAACCCTTTATTTAGACCATTCATTCGAAAAAAATCTCCTTTAAAAATAAGTATTTTTTAATAAAACTATAAACTAGATGTTAGCAGAGTCTTATTTATTTTCAGTAAATGACGAGTTAAGTTTATGTAAAGCGACTTTTTGGTCTTTAAACGTCTAAATTTTATGATAGACAGAGGAAATAAGATGCAGAATCCCGTTAGGATTTTTATCTTATTGTGCGGACTTGTATTAGTCTTATCTGCCCTTTTATACTTATTAGGTGTTCAAGCGGTCAATTTGCACGTATGATTGAAAATGCTGTTGCTAAAGCATTCTCAGAATAATAAAAAGAGTAAGCAAAGCTGGTTTTTAACAGTCATGCTTACTCCTATTTCTTTTCAATTTTAAAATAAAGCATTACAATGATTGTAATAGAAGAAAGTAGGTGTTCAGATGAATTCCCATCGACTAGACAGACAAAATGCCCATCTTGACTTAAACGATCCTGAGGTTCAAGCTGTTATTGAACGCTATCAGGATTATGATGAAGTGCCTTATATTTCACCCAAACGCCCCCTTAAAGAATGGCTCGATAAAGTTTCGGATGGCAGAGAAACGCTCGTTCCAAAACGCCATATGGTTCGTTATGAAGAGGACATTTTGCCAGGTTATCTCATATTATTATGGCGAATAGGCTTCGGAACATTCAGAAACGACAGTATTTATCCTAAATACTTTGAATATAATTATGGCATTAACGGCCAACAAGCCTTAGAGGAATTACTTGAAAAAGGTTATGCGAGAGAATTAAGCGCTAGTGAATCGCTCACTTATCTCAGCGCTGCTCAATTGAAAAGCCGCTTAAAAGCAGAAAAAATCAGTGGTTACTCATCGCTAAATAAAGACCAATTGATGATGCTTATTCGCAGTCATTTTGATGAGGAAGCCTTACAAGACTTCTTTACGCTAAGAGGCTATGAACTGACAGAAAGTGGACAAGCATTACTTAATCGCTATCCTGAAGTCGTTGACCGCCACCCGAAGAAAAACTATTAAAAAAGAACGGATACCATTAGGGGGGCTAATGGTGTCCGTTCTTTTGTTTAAATACAAACCATTTACTACTGATGTAGTTTAAAACGACTACAATGACTTGTGTGATTAGTTTGGCTGGTTCGACAGGGATGTTAATCATATCAATCAGTATAAACATGCTGATCATATCAATGAAAGCCGTTATCAAACGAAAGCCAACGAATAAATAAAACTCGCGCCACAGCGCCTGTAAATGCTTTGTTCGTGATTTGAATACATAGCGTTTATTCGTGAAGAAGGCGAATAAAATGGATAGGATAATTGCAATCGCATTTGCCCACAAGTAAGGTAAGGCTGAATACCTTTCTAGTACCAAAAATACGACAATATTCACAACTGTAGTCAGACCGCCAAAGACTACATATCCCACTAATTCTTCATACCGTTTCATTCGCTCTTTCACCGCAACCGCCCTCTCTTATGCTCTTGATTATACCTAAGAAAGGTGTCGCCGTCTAACAGAGGATTGTTAGACGTTAATCAATCTGTGGAATAAATAAATGACCATTTGTCGCTGCCATAATGGCTTTAATGGCATGCATTCTATTTTCAGCTTGTTGGAATTGGCGCGCTTGGGGGCTACGGAAGACCTGATCAGTTACTTCCATTTCGCTAATTCCAAATTGACTTGCAATCTCTTTTGCATAGCTTGTCGTGTCATCATGAAAGGCTGGTAGACAATGCAAGAAAATATAATCCTTTTGAATTTGCTTGGTTAAAGCTTGATTAATTTGATAGTCCAGTAATAGTTTAATTCGTTCCTCAAACTGATCTTCTTCTCCCATAGAGACCCACACATCTGTGTAAAGGGCATCTGCATCCACAACAGCAGACTGAATATCGTCTGTTACGGTAAGCTGCGCTCCTGATTCTTGGGCGTAGGTTTGCGCTAAAGTTAAGACACTATCATCTGGGAAAAGACTGTTAGGTGCCGCAATCGTGACATTGACACCTAAAATAGCTCCAGTTACAAGTAGGCTATTGGCAACGTTGTTACGACCATCACCACAATAAACCAATGTCAGTCCTTTTAAATCACCAAATTCTTCCTTTAATGTCATGTAATCTGCAATCATTTGAGTAGGATGCCAATCATCAGTTAGGCCATTCCAAACAGGAACACCCGCATACTTGGCTAAATCTTCTGCTACCGCTTGGCTAAAGCCACGAAATTCAATCCCATCAAACATACTGCCCAATACTTTCGCTGTATCTTCAACAGATTCTTTAGCATTTAAATGAATATCATTGGCACCTAAATATTCAGCTGACGCACCTAAATCGCTGGCAGCAACGGTGAAAGCGGCTCTTGTTCGAGTTGAACTCTTTTCAAAGAGTAAACAAATATTTTGTCCTTTTAAATACTGGTGAGGAATGCCTCGTTTTTTTAAGTCTTTTAAGTGAATTGCAAAATCAATCAAATAGTTGAGCTGACCTGCTGTAAAATCAATTTCTTTCAGGAAGCTTTTTCCTTGAAACATATCAACACTCCTTTTCTTTTTTATGGCCAGATTGGTGCTTGCGTTAAGCCTGTTGTCTCGTCCAAACCAAAGATAATATTCATATTTTGAACGGCTTGGCCACTAGCACCTTTAATGAGATTATCAATCACAGCTGTGATAATAATGGTGTTAGTCGTTTCATCAACTGCTAAGCCGATATCACAATAGTTAGAGCCGCTCACAGCTTTAGTTGTTGGTGTTTCGCCTTGGTTTAATACTCTCACAAAGGGCTCACCTTGGTAAGTTTCTTTGTAAAGCTTATCAATATCATCATAGCTTAAGTGGTGGTCATTATGCACATAAATAGTGGATAAAATCCCTCTCTGCATCGGAACCAAATGTGGTACAAACATCAATGATACGTCTTCTTGGCTAATAGCTGTTAGCTGTTCCACAATTTCTGGTGTATGACGGTGAGTCCCAACGGCATAGGGTTGAATGGTTTCGGTTGCTTGAACAAATAGATTGCCGTCTTTCAAACCACGCCCTGCTCCTGAGAGCCCAGATTTAGAATCTGAAATAATGGTTTGTTTGGGTTTGTAGCCCGCCTTTAGTAAGGGATACAAGCCTAGAATAACCGATGTTGGATAGCAACCGGGATTAGCAATTAAGTTTGTTTCTTGAATAGCTTGGCGGTTTATTTCTGGAAGACCATAAACAGCTTTTTCCAAAAGGTCAGTTACCTCATGTTTAGTTTGATACCATTTCTCATAAACATCAGGATCACTTAAACGAAAATCAGCCGACAAATCAATAACCTTGATTCCTTTGTTAACGGCTGTTTTAACAGCTAGTTGGGATGCCGCATGCGGCAATGCGCAAAAGAGGACATCAATTTGGTCAAACAAATCCGTTTCTTCGATTTCAATTGCAGAGAACCCTTTATCAAAAATCGCTTTTAAATGGGGGTAGCGACTTGAAAAAGCTGCATCGGCATAATTATTGGAATGAACGAAGACTAATTCAATGTCTTGACGTTGAACGAGCAAACGGACCAGTTCTGCGCCAGCATAGCCGCTAGCACCGAGAATACCTACTTTTATCACGAAATCACTTCCTTTAGTTGTTCGCTAGCGACATAATGATAAGCATTTCTCGCTTCACCATCTGCCGGAAAAATATGACCACAGAAACTAAATCCAAATTTCTGAATAACATGAATCATTGGTTTATTGGTTTCATGTGTATATATACGAATATTAGAATAATGGTCTAAGACCCACCTCATACAGTACTGACTCGCCCCCTTTAACTTACCATTGGTACACATTCTATGAATGGTGACATAAGGATCATGAGAAAGCCAATCCCCATTAGTCAATGTATCAAAAAGTGGATTATGGTCTTGTAGTAAATAAAAAGTTGCTACTATGGTTCCTTTTGGTAAAAGGGGTTCTTCTGCTTCATCGGTGACACAAACATAGGAATAGCCACTTTGAATATCAGCTTCTAATACAGCTTGGCTAGGGTCACCATTTTGCCATTGGTAAATATTTCCTAATTGCCGTTGGAGTTTTCTGCCATAGTCAAACATATCCATTAAGATAGGTAAATCGAGCCAGCTCGTTTGTCTAATTTTCAAAGCCTACACCTCTACTTCTCCTAATAAATCTGTTAAAGCAGTCACCATAGCATCTATTTCCTCATAGCTAATCGTCAATGGCGGGATAAACCGCAAAATAGTCCCTTGCGTACAATTAATAATGAATCCTTTCGCCAACATCTCTTGAACGATTGTTGCACCAGCACTGTTAAGCTCTAAACCTAGTAGTAACCCTTTTCCTCTGACCTCTTTAATTAACGGCTGATTGGCTTGTAAATTAAGCAGTTGTTTTTTCATATAATGACTTTTCTCTTTAACAGTATCTAAAAATCCTTCCTTTAGTAATTCTTCTACGGTTGCCTTGCCAGCTGCTGTCGCTAAGGGGTTGCCACCAAAAGTTGTGCCGTGGCTGCCAGGTTGGAAAGTTGTGGCATAGTCACCTTTTGCTAAAATGGCACCAATCGGCAGACCGTTTGCTAGTGCTTTTGCCAATGTGATGATATCAGGCTCAATGGCTGATTCTTCATAAGCAAACATGTAGCCTGAACGGCCCATACCGCACTGAATTTCATCGAAAATAAGCGCACAGTCGTATTGATCTGCTAGCTGGCGAGCGGTTTGAAGAAACTCTTGTGTCGCTGGATAAACCCCGCCTTCTCCTTGGATAGGTTCCAAAATAATCGCTGCTGTTTGCTGACCGACTACTTGTTTTAGAGCCTCACTATCGTTAAAGGGTGTGAAGACAAACCCACTGGGATGAGGGCCATAGCCTTCACGGTAATGGGCGTTATCCGTCATATTCATGGTTGCCAGTGTCCGACCATGGAAAGAACCTTTCATCGCGACGATTTCATTTTTTTCACTGCCATGAGTGAGATAGGCACGCTTACGGGCTAGTTTAACGGCTCCTTCATTTGCTTCTGCTCCTGAGTTAGAAAAGAAGGCTTTGTCAGCAAATGAGTTATCACATAGCAGTTTAGCTAGTGCTACTTGCGGCTCAATATGAAATAAGTTTGACGTATGAACGAGTGTATTAGCTTGTTGGAGCATGGCTGACTTTACCTTTTCATTGCTATAACCCAGATTAGTCACTGCAATGCCAGCTAGGAAATCAGTATAATGCTTGCCTTCTGAATCGATTAAGGTTGACTCAAAGCCATCAACAAAGACTATCGGTTGGCGGCTATAGGTGTTCATTAAGTATTGGTCTGCTGTTTTGATAACAGATTGTTTATCGATCGCCGTTTTCATGAATATCCTCCTCATTGGTCACCATTGTTCCAATACCATCCTTTGTAAAAAGTTCAATAATGATCGAGTGTGGGATGGTCCCATTAATAATATGACAGCGGTGAACGCCCCCTTCAATTGCGCCTGTACAACAATCGAGTTTGGGTATCATCCCTCCGGAAATAATACCATCAGAAATTGCCTCTTTAATTTGTGATAGAGTTAGTCTTGATATAAGTGTCGTTGGATCTTTCGGATCATTTAAGACGCCATCAACATCTGTGATGAGCATTAATTTATCTGCTGATAAAGCTGTTGCTAAATGTTTCGCAACTTCATCAGAATTGATATTTAAACTCATACCGTCCTCACCATAAGCAATGGGTGAAACAACCGGTAAATAGCCATCTTTAATCAGATTTAAAATATAATCTGTATTGATATGAGTCACTTCTCCGACTAAGCCTAGCTCTGGGTCTCTTTGCTTAGCTAAAATGGTTTTACCATCTTTACCGCTCATACTCACACTCGGTACTCCATTAGCATTAAACAAAGATGCAATATCAGGAGAAATACTTCCTGTCAAAACCATTTCAGCTACCTTCATCGTTTCCGGCGTAGTGACACGAAGACCATTTACAAATTTGGTTTCAATCCCCTTCAATGCCATCATCTGGGTAATCTCAGGACCACCGCCATGAACAATCACTGGATTCATCCCAATATATTTAAGTAAAACAATATCTTTTATCACGGAAGCCTTTAACTTATCGTTCAACATGGCATTGCCGCCATACTTAATCACAACAATCTTATTATGAAACTTTTTAATATAGCCTAGGCTGTCAATTAATATCTCGGCCCGTTCATCTGCTGAAATAATCATCCCATCACTCCTTGTCGATTGCGTTTTATTTATTTTATGTCGAGTAGCTAGGTTTTTTCGCTCACTCGACATTTTTAGCTAAAAAAGCCCGCCTCTATCCTAAAATAGAGACGGGCTTTCCCGCGGTACCACTCTGATTAATAGACGCAATGGCCTATTCCCTCGATCTGCGATAACGCTCAGCTTGCGAAATTGGCTACTTATCTTCGTTCACCAATCTGTCTCCAAAGTGCGCTTCATTTACCCCACCTGATAAGCTTCCACCTGTCCTTATCTCGCTAGTAGGTTAAGATAAATTACTCTCTTTGTCCTCGACTACTTTATTAACATATTCTTTTTAATCCCTTGTTGTAAAATCGTTTCAGGATTTAATTCATGATAAATATCTGCTTGAATGACTGCTGAAAATTGCGCCAGCTCATCAAATGCCAAATCATGCAACTGACTGTCTTTTTCAATAGCATACAAGACCATTTGCCCGACAATACCGTGAGCTTCTCTAAATGGAATGCCTTTACGAACCAAGTAGTCCGCTAATTCTGTAGCATTCAAGTAACCTTCATGAATGGTTTCTGACAAACGTTTTTCATTCACCGTTAACTCTTGAGTGACACCCGTTAGTATTTTGACACACGCCATTGTCGTATCCAATGCCTCAAAATAAATCGCCTTATCTTCCTGCATATCTTTATTGTAGCTTAGCGGCAGACCCTTCATCGTGCCATACATGGCATTCAAAAGACTAATCACCTTCGCTGACTTACCCCGAATAAGTTCTAAGGCATCCGGATTTTTCTTTTGTGGCATCATACTGCTACCTGTTGAAAAATGGTCCGACAACTCAATAAAGCGAAATTCTTGGCTAGAGTAAATAATAAAATCCTCAGCAAAACGACTCATATGCATCATTAAACTAGAGAAACAATGCAACGCATCGATAATAAAATCGCGATTACTCACACTATCTAAGGTATTACGTTGAACCGCTCTAAACCCAAGCAGGTCTGTCGTTTGTTGGCGGTCAATTTGGTAAGTAGTACCAGCCAACGCACCAGCTCCCAGTGGGTTTTCATCGAGTAAATCAATAGCATGATCGATTTTCTTAATGTCTCGCTCAAACATAGCTACATAAGCATCTAATACATAGGAAAAGGATACAATTTGTGCCCGTTGCAAGTGAGTGTAAGCAGGCATCAAGGCATCAACTGATTGCCCTTTTTCTTGAAAGGCTTGAATCATTTGACTCGCCAACACTTTCAAATCAGCCAAACTCTTTTTAACATACAGCTTCATATCAACCGTTACTTGGTCGTTACGACTTCTTGCCGTATGCATTTTCTTACCCGTATCACCGCAGGCTTCAATCATTTTAGCTTCTACAAAACTATGAATATCCTCATAATCACCGGTTAATAACGATGGATCAGCTTCAATGGCTTGATAGAGTTTTTTGAGTTCACTCTGCAGAAGTTGACTTTCTTCCGAAGTGATAATCTGACAATCACCTAGCATGGTGACATGAGCAATACTTGCTGTAATATCTTCTTGCCAGAGGCGTTTATCAAGAGAGAAGGATTCATTAAACGATTGCATTAAACTTGATGCAGCTTCTTGGAAACGGCCGCCCCATAGTGTTGACATATTAAATCATTCCTTTTCTCTTTTGAATTTTCGTTGGCAGAGTAATCACATTGATAAAGCCTTTTGCATCATGATGATCAAATAAATCATCTTCGCCGAATCCTGATACGTCTGCATCAAACAATTCGTTTGGACTCGTTAAGCTATGTGGCAAGACATTGCCTTTGTAAAGTTTCAATTGTACTTCACCATTTACATATTCTTGCGTTTGGTTAATCAAGGCTTGAATCGCTAGGTTGGCCTGTGAATACCATTGGCCGTTATAAATGAGTTCTGCCAATTCAAGTCCGATATATTTTTTTAGTTTAATGGTTTCTTTTGTCAATGTTAAACTTTCCAGACGCTCATGCGCATCTAGCAGAACAGTGCCACCCGGTGTTTCGTAAATGCCACGCGATTTCATCCCAATCGTCCGGTCTTCAATCCAATCAAGAACGCCGACACCATGTTTACCAGCAATTTCATTTAGGGTTTTTAAAACGTCTGATGGTTTCATTGCTTGGCCATTTACAGCTGTTGCACGCCCTTGTTCGAACGTAATAGCAACCACTTCTGCTTCATCTGGCGTTTGTTCTAAGGCATTTGTGATATGTAAGATGTCTGCATAGTTAACTGCATTTGCTGGACTTTCAATATCACCGCCCTCATGGCTAATGTGCATTAAGTTTTCATCTTCAGAATAGATTTTTTCTTTAGTAGAGGTGATCTGAATTCCTTTTTTGTTAGCATAATCGATAGCATCTTCACGGGATTTAATCTCCCACTCACGCCATGGTGCAATAACCTTCATTTCAGAGTCAAAGGCTGCAATACCCATTTCGAAACGAACTTGGTCATTTCCTTTTCCAGTACATCCGTGACAAATAGCTGTTGCATTTTCTTGGTGAGCAATGTCAACAAGTTCCTTAGCAATTAAAGGACGAGCTAGCGCTGTTCCTAATAAGTAAGTGCCTTGATATTTGGCATTAGCTGAGATAGCCGGATAAATAAAATCTTCCGCAAATTCATCAGCAACGTGTGGACAGAAAAATTTACTTGCCCCTGATGCAATAGCTTTTTTCTCGACTGCGTCCCAGTCTTCCTTTTGACCAACATCCACACAAACGGCAATAATTTCACCGTCATAATTTTCTTTTAACCAAGGAATCGTAATTGATGTATCCAATCCACCAGAATATGCTAAAACAATTTTTTCTTTTGCCATTTTTTCTACCCCTTTTATCATGTTATTGGTTGGAAGGGAGTTTTTGTGTACAAAAAACCGCCCCTCACAGTTATGCAAGAGACGGGTTAAAGGTATATTAATCCGCGGTACCACTCTAGTTGACATGCTCATAGACATATCCACCTCATTTTGTTAACGCCAGATCTGCGGAAGAAGCTACTGCATGGTTCACCTCTTCATCCGATAAAGTGCGGTTCAACCAGCATTTTCTGATGGGCTTCCACTCTACCCCAACTCGCTTTGAGAAAAACACTCTGATTTACTCTCTTTATCATTGATTTTATGATATAAAATTTTTATATGTTGAAAACATTATATGAAAAGTAAATAAGCTTGTCAACACATTTTTTCATTTATTTTTAACTTACTCTCATCATATTTTTATTAAGCATTCTTCTCTTATCAAATATTTAAATTCCTTTATTAACAAAACTCTAATCATCAGGAACTAAAAATTTACGAGTCGTTTTTGTTATATTATCGAATACCGTTGCCATTTATTGGAACGCCATCTTATTACAAAGACAATGGAGCGGAAAGTCCAGTCGACAATCATCGCAATCCAAACGCTCATTAGACCCATATCAAAAACATAAGCAAGGAGAAAACTACACCCTACACGGAAGACAAACATTGAGAATACGGATACGTACATCGTTGAAACAACATCTCCTGCTGCTCTCAGTGCATTTGGAAGTGAGAATGAGGCTGGCCAAATTAACATCACAGCTACTCCATGAAGAATCATGACTTGGAACGCCAGATTGATTGCTTCTGGCGAAAGGCTATAAAAATTCAAAACTGGCTTTAATACAAACAGAATCGGAATGTTAAGCACGATTATATATATATAAGCTTTTTTCATCAATAGTCTCGTATAATACTTAGCTTGCTCGTATTCCCCTGCTCCGACGCAGCGAGCAACGACAGTAGTAATAGCAAGTCCCATGGCTGCACCCGGTATAATTTCTAATCCAGTTAAACTGTTTGCAACTGCGTGTGCTGCAATGGAGGCAGTACTGAACGTCGCCACTAATCCTGTCATAATAATTTTCCCAATTTGGAAAATACTATTCTCCAATCCATTCGGGATCCCGATTCGCAAAATTCTTTTTATCATTTTAAAATCAATATCGCGTGGATTATAAGAACTTATAAAGACAGGCAATTTAGGATTCCGCAACATGTACATCATAGTGAACGAACTAATCACCCTTGCGATTAGAGTCGATAATGCGGCTCCCAATACACCCCATTTGAAAATATAGATAAAAACAGAATTTCCTACTATATTAATAACATTCATGATAAGTGCATTAATCATTGCTTTTTTAGAATCGCCCATCACCCTTAGCAATGAAGCAGATACATTAAAAAGACCTAAAAATGGAAACGAAGCAGCTGTTACGTAAAAATAAGTGACGGCACTCTCCATAACGGGCGCCTCCACATTTCCAAATAACGTTCGTAAAATCTGGCGGTTAAAAACAAGAGAAATAACTGCTACAAGAGTAGCAATAAAGGCAACAACCAAAAATAGCTGTTTCGCTGCATGCTTACTCATTTTGCTTTCCTTTTTCCCTAGATACTGACCTACAATAATGGCTCCCCCGGCCGCAACAGTAGAGAAAAAGTTAATCGCCAGGAAATTGACACTGTCTACTAAAGCAACTCCAGATACGGCTTGCTCCCCCGCATAAGCGACCATCATCGTATCGATGAAACCAATCGATAAAGCAAGTGCCTGTTCAAAAATCAAAGGGACAATTAATTTCCTCAAAGCTTGAGGACTAAATAATAATTTTTCGTCTGCCAATTCACCTTTTACCAAAAATAAAAATCTCCTTTTTACTAAACCTTTTTATTACAAATCTCAAATATAAGTTTGTCAGCTTGAAACTCACAATGATGCAACGCATTCCTTTCAAATTTATTTTCATTCAAAAAGATTGTTTAAATCGTACAGCAAAACAGAAAGCGTTGTCATTTTTATAAGATTATTCTTCTATCTATTATAGCTAATTATCATAATAATTGCTTGGTTGAAAGGATTGATTTCGTGAAAAATAATCGTGTTGATTCTATCGATGAGTCACTTTGTTTTTATATTGTTTGGATGCAGTGCAATTCAGACAGCAGGAAACAGTTCAGATTGAATGGGTCATGGAAGGAATCACAGATAAAAGAGGAGCTGTTCTTGCAGAAAATAACGAGCATACTCCTTCTGAGGAACGATACCAGATGATGATTGATTTTCAAAGAGATGAGGGGGCTCACCTAAGCCCCTTCAAATAGTTGAGTCACTAAGAGGTTCCTGCGATTTATCCTGCTTCGCCAAAAATGTCTCACAACAGCCAATCCAACAATCTTCATATTCTGCTTGCGAAATAATTTTAGTCGATAAATCAAGAATCTCGTGGAGTTGTGCCACTTTACACCACTCCACACATTGGTGATACAGATTTTCTAAATCGTCAGAGATAACGTCCTCTTCTAGGATAAAAGGTAACGCTTGAATGCCATTTTGGGCCGCTACAAAGGCTCGTGTATGGCCGTCGATGAGGACTGGTTTTTCACTCCACGAAAAGGAATGAATCGTGATTGGTGAAAAGTTCGTCAAATCAGACGAAAACCATTCATTTATTTTCACAATCTTCGTATGCGATAAAAACAATTGGCTCAGTTGAAGCTCTTTTATTGTTATCATATTTTTCTCAAAGTTATCCACTGTGGAAAACTCCTTTCGTTTTATATTTTATTTATCCACAATGTAATCAAATAAAAGAGACTTTTGGGTCAGCCTCCGGTTGGGTACACTAAATTTTGTGAAGACTATCAAAGACATATAGATCAATACCGCTTGACGAATCACTTAAAACATAAACCCGGTGTATCGATTCAAGTCGATTGGAGCGGCTCAACCATGGATTTGCTCGATACTGACACCGGTGAATTAATAACTGTTTACCTCTTTGTAGGAACCCTGCCTTACAGTCAATACACCTATGTAGAACCCACACTTGATATGAAAAGCGACACTTGGCTTCGTTGCCACATAAACATGTTTGAATATTTTGGCGGAACGACTATCCGGCTTATAAGTGACAACTTAAAGACAGGTGTGATCAGCCATCCAAAAGAAGGAGATATTGTCTTAAATGAGCAGTATGAGTCTTTAGCCAATCATTACGTAATGGCTGTCATACCTGCTCAAGTACGTAAACCAAAACAGAAAGCAGCTGTAGAAGGCGCAGTTGGTAAAATAGCCATGGCCGTGATTGCTCCACTGCGAAATGAAATCTTTACGACTATGGGCGAGTTAAAGGCAGCTATTCGTGAAAAACTGGAGTTCTATAATGCCAAACCTTTTCAGAAACGTGAAGGAAGCGGACGGCTCATATTCACAGAGACAGAACAGGAAAAACTCCGACCGTTGCCTTCAATCCCTTATGAAATTGCTGAGTGGGTTTACGGAAGAACCGTTAAACTCGATTGCCATATTACCTTTCAAAAAAACAACTACTCCTGCCCCTACCAATATGTAAAAAAGAAAGTGGATTTAAAAGTAACCGCTCATTTTCTTGAAATCTATTATCAAAATGAACGAATTGCTACTCACAAACGATTTCCCACCTATAAAGAATATACCTTTTCAACCTTAACTGAACACCTGCCAGATCAATTTAATCGACTAGAATGGAACGAACAGAGGTTACTAAATTGGGCACAAACGATTGGTCCTTTTACTTATAAAGTAATTCAACGTATTTTTGAGAGATTACAACTCAAAGAACAAGGGTATCAGTCTTGTTTGTCTGTTTTAAATCTATCAAAGAAACACTCCAATGAAGCCTTAGAGAAAGCATGTCAGATTGCTTTAGAACGACTTCACTCGCCAAGGTATCGTCAGTTAAACACCATTTTAAACAACCCCAATAATAAAGAGATTTTAGAACAAGCAGAAAGTGCCCAAAAAGAAACCCTAGGTTTTGTGAGAGGCCCAGAATACTATGGAGGAGATATCAATGATTGACAACGAAACAGTACGCAAATTAAGACAATTAGACTTAAGCGAATTTGTAGATATATTAGAGATGCAAGAAATGGATCAGGATACCAGACACTTGCCTTTTGACGAACGCCTACAGATATCCATCGAATACCTTTACCAAGAAAAATACAATAAACGAGTAAGTGGATTAATTAAACGATCCAAGTTCCGAATACAAGACGCAGATGTTGCTTCAATCCACTATGAAAAACGCGAGATTGACCGTCAAACCCTTCAAGAACTGGCAACCTGCAATTACATCAATCACCGACAGAATGTTATTTTCCAAGGGTTTACAGGTTCAGGAAAAAATACTTAGCTTGTGCTTTAGGCAAGGAGGCCTGTAAACAAGAAATTCGAACGCGCTATGTCCGCCTCCCTGATCTATTAATCGAGCGAGATGAAGCGACCCTCAAACCTAAAGGCGTAACGAATCTCATCAAAAAGTTTTCCAATTATGGTTTGCTTATTATAGACGAATGGTTACTGGATGACTTATTGGAAGAAGATTTAAAATTTCTCTTTGAGATTATTGAGCGTCGATACGATTCCGGCTCCACTATTTATTGTACACAATTTAGAAAATCGGATTGGCATCAAAGACTAGGTGGCGGTGTCCATGCGGACGCGATAATGGACAGAATCGTTCATAATGCGGTTTGGTATGACACCGGTCAGCTAAATATGTGCGAACACCATTCCTTCAATCAACAATAAATAGAAAAATCACCTAAAATAGCTATGCTGAAACTGGCATGGCTATTTTGCTGGACTCAAAGCACGTATAAGCGGACTCCAATTGGATATCCAAAGACTCAAGAGAGTGGATAGGTGGGCCTGAAGGCGCGTAATAATCAGTCTGATGTCTCTATTTTTAATTTGGTCATTATATTCTTGGCTATAATGATTTATTTCGAAATAGATTAGGATATTACCTAGTCCAACTTCTCTCTAACAAAAAAAATCCCCTCATCCGCATTTCTGCTTCAAAGGGGAGTCATTCATTTAATTAATAGTATTCTATTCTTTTCTTTCGTCTTTCTTAAACGTAAATGCTAACGCAACGCCACTTCCGATGAAGACTAATCCAATGATTGAAACCATTAGATCGTTTGTTTTTCCTGTAAAAGGTAAATTGTCTTCTTCACTGTCTGTAGCTGCGTCTTCTTCAGTTGAATCATCTGTGTCCGATCCGTCTGCTTCTTCTCCGCCAACTCCTGGTGTATCAGTTCCTGTACCAGGGCTTTCTGATCCAATGTCAGCAACAATTGCTTCTAGCGCTGCAATTCGAGCGAGTAAGTCTGCAATTTCGGCATCCGTTACGGCGTCTAATCCACGTAATCGTTCATATTCTGCACGGATTACGTTCAACTCTTCAACGAGTGCCGGGTTGTTTGTGGTGATTTCATCAATTGCTGTTTCTAAATCTTCTAAGCGATTTGCAATTTTATCTAAGCGCTCGTCGCCTGGTGTTTCAGGCTCAACTGGTGCTTCTGGTTCAACTGGTGCTTCAGGTTCTGCTGGTACTTCAGGTTCTGCTGGTACTTCAGGTTCTGCTGGTACTTCAGGTTCTGCTGGTACTTCAGGTTCTGCTGGTACTTCAGGCTCAACTGGCTCTTCTGGTTCTTCAACCGTGTCACCTGCAACTAAGATAACTGTACCGCCATCCGCGTTCCCAGGGATGTCGATCGTTACTGTACCATCTCCTGCGACTACGTAAGTTACGTCATTATATACGTCAATAACTTCTGAACCAGCCGCTAATCCTAGTGCAAACGTTGAAACTCTTGCGTTACTTGTCGAGTTTACTGCAAATGTTGATTCTACTGCATCTTCATTCGTGTTTAACCCAACAAATATTTGTTCATTACCGTACGTACGAGCAAACACTGAGTAACCTGTTTCGTTTGTTCCAGCTACATGTTGACGTGTTCCTTTTGAGAAGACATCTGAGTAGTCGGCACGAATATTTAAGAGTTTCTTGTAGTGTGTTAACATATCATTCTCGTCGTTTACACGATCCCAATCAAAGTCATAGCGGTTTTCACTAAACTCTAAATTATCCATATCTCCCGCTGCTTTACCCGTAAGACCAATTTCTTCTCCGTAGTAAATAACGGGTTGTCCTTTAGCTGTCATTTGAAGGGCAGCGGCTACTTTAAACTTGTTTCTAGCCTCTTCTTCTGTAAGGGCATTTTCTCCTTGTGTAAGACTATATAAGAACCCATTTTCATCATGACTACTTAAGAACTGTCCTAACATTGCGGTGTTATCAATCTTACTGTTTCGATCTGCTAGTTGTGTTTCAATAGCTGAGATATTTCCAGTAATGAATTCTTTTGTCTGTGATTTGAAGTTAAAGTCTAACAATGAATCCATACGACCAGTGCGCAGTTGGTCACCCGTGTTATTTACACTTGCTCCATACCACTCACCTATCAGTTTGAAGTCTGGTTTGGCTTTTGTCAGTTCATTTTTGAATGCATTCCAAGTTTTGTTATCAACATGTTTAACTGTATCCACTCGGAAGTAATCAATTGTATTATTATTATCTGTTTTAAGTTCTTGTAACCTTGTTACCCATGCTACTTGCCATTCAATTAAGCGGGCTCGAACTTCTGGGTCTTCTGTTCTAAAGTCAGGCAAACCATCTAATTCCATTAATTGATCATGACCATCAACTGGATTTTCACGAATCATATCCTTAAACTCTGTGTCATATCCTGCATGGTTTAATACAACGTCCACCATTATTTTAATACCACGATTATGAGCTGAATCGATTAATTCTTTCAATTTATCAATGTCACCTAAGTGTTCATCAATTTTCTTAAAGTCTTGAGCCCAATAGCCGTGATATCCGTACTGGTTGCCTTCCTTTTCAGCCCTTAAATCATGATCGATGTTATCCACTATTGGTGTAATCCAAATCGTATTGATCCCTAAATTTTTTAGGTAATCTAAGTTGTCAATAATACCTTGGAAGTCTCCTCCATGATACGTTTCCGGTTGAGTAACATCGTAATTTTCACCATTCGGATTATCGTTAGATGGATCTCCATTAGCGAATCGGTCTGTTAGCATAAAGTAAATTCTTGCTTCATCCCAGTCAAAATCCGCATCATCTTTAATTTGACGTGATTTGATTTCAATTTCTACTGTTTCTCGATGCTTATTTCCATATTCGTCAACTAAGAATACATCAAGTTGCGTGATTCCGGCTGGCGTACCTTGCTTAACTGCAATTGTGTGTTCTTTCAATTCTAGATCAATCGCAACTTTCACTGGTCCACCCACAGGGCTTAAATCAATGTAAGCTTCTCTTAACTTCACATGTTCTGGAATGGATGGCGTAATCGATACGACAGCATGTTGGTTATAATCAATTGCCGCTGGTTCAATAGCTACATCAAATGAGATATCAGGTATTTCAAAGACTAGTGTTGCTATACCATCTCTATCATCATATGGATCGTTAACCTCTTTCGGCTCTTCACCGTCATTATAAGTCACTAAATAAGTGTACTCATAAATGCCTTCTGGAATATTTTCCACTGTATAAACAAAGTATTCTTTCTCTGGATCATATACCATGTCATAAGTCATAACATCTTCTTCAGGCGTATTGCTTAAAGTTGCTAGCATTTGACGCTCAAAGAATGCAAAAATACCCGGTTTAATTTTCTTCAGTTTTAACTCTACTTTATGAATTGTGTCCATTTTATCTTTTAAGAATAACTCTGGATCTCTAAAGAAGAATGTTGCATCACCGTCTTCTAGAATAGGACCAGGAATTGATGGGATAGCATCATATTCCCCAGCACCTTCGTACACGGTCACTTTTGTAACTAAGTCTTTTTGATCAATTTTGATTGAGCGGTCTTCTCCATATGGATCTTTAATTTCCCAATCCGTTCCTTTTCTTAATACAAACCCTATACTTTCTATACCAGGTGCCACTTCGATTAATACTTTAGCGCTGTTGCCTTCTGTAATTTCTGTAAAATCGATTTGGTCATCTTTAACACCAGTTCCCCAGACCCATATGTTCCATTCATCATAGTCATGATTGTTTCGTACATATGTGAACTCGACATAACGACTTTCAAGAACTTCTTCCGGCATAATTAATTGACTATTCCCGTCATTACCTACCGTCGAATCATTCGATGGGTCTGCAATCCAAGTCCCACCATTAATTACAAATTTGTATTCATAACTACCTGGTTGAACTGTAGTTGTTACTGACCATACATTGTCATTTCCTTTTTCCATAGCTAATACTGAATTGTTCCAATCGTTAAAGCTTCCAGCTACAGTAACTGATTCCGTTGTTGCGTCACCTACGAAATTAAATGTGACAGTACCATTTTTATTAATAACTGGTGAGTCAACTTCGACTGGGTACTCTACTTCAACTGGTTCTAATTCATCTACCTTGATAATGGTTGCTGATAAAGCATCTAATGTTACTTTGTTCCCATCAACTTGTACACCAGATGGATTCTCTATTTTAGTCGTTCCAGCTATTTCTGCATCAACCACTATTTCACCGTCTGATAAATCAAATGGAATTGTAAAGTTTCTTTCTTCATTATCTGAGTTAATCATGACAAAATATGTGTGACCATTTGAATCCGTTGCACGGTAAACAATTGCTAGGTCTGTTTTCTTGATTTCTGGAACTCTTACAAGTGAAACCTTTTCATCAATTTCCGCCATTGTCCCTTTGCTGAATGCATCCGTACTTCTTCTTAACTCGATTAACCCTTTTGTATAAGCACGAGTTGTTGTATGGATCGGGAAGTCTGCTGTGTTTGTAGCCATG
Source organism: Jeotgalibaca sp. PTS2502 (assembly GCF_001975685.1). Taxonomy (NCBI): domain Bacteria; kingdom Bacillati; phylum Bacillota; class Bacilli; order Lactobacillales; family Carnobacteriaceae; genus Jeotgalibaca; species Jeotgalibaca sp. PTS2502. Next base: position 31,236 of record NZ_CP019433.1, on the reverse strand, counting down.
TTCCAATCAAACTTGTTTACCGCATCCGTCGAGTCATACGAGTCATGCACAAAGTATGGATATTCAAACGGGTTTCCGTCTGTATCCTCCATGTAAGTGATTTTGTCTGGAATTTGATCTGCTGGTACAGGGTTTATAAAATCTGGATGTCTAAATTGTTTTGTTCGTCCAAATTCTTGTCCAGCATGAATAAATGGTGTTCCTTGTGCTGTTAGAACCATCAAGTTTCCTAAACGAATTCGTTCGTGAATTTCTTGTTGGTGATCTTTTGGATCTTTCTTAATCGATTGTGCAATAACATCATGTAAGGTTAAGTTATCATGCGCCGCAATATATGGAACAACGTCGCCTGGATCGTCCGCTTCAAAGTTTCCAGGGTTGGCTGTTAAGTTGTTATAAATACTTTCAACTGAACGAGCTCCGCCGGTTAAGAAACGTGGCTCACCTTCACTACCAAATCCTGATTTTAATTCATTACGCATTTCGTCAGAGAATGATCCAACTGCTTTTGTATCTTTCATCCATTGTTGGTCAGCAGGTTGTACATTATCGCCGTCATCTCCAGCGTATGTTACCCACCCCTCACCAATCATTAGAATATTCGGGTTAATCGCTGCTGCTTTGTCATAAGCTTTTTGAATCGACTCCGCATCGTGGTCACCCATCATGTCAAAACGGAATCCATCTACTTTGTATTCTTCAACCCAGTAAGTAATTGAGTCGACTAATACACGACGAGCCATTTCATGAGTTGTTCCTAAACGGCCACCACCAAAACTCGTTTTCGGCGTACCGTCAGCTTCCATAAAGTGGTAGTAGTTTGGTTCTAAGTCTTCAAAGATGTAGTCACGAGCTGTATGGTTATAAACAACATCTAAAATAACACCCATACCACGCTTGTGGATTTCATTAATTAGGTTCTTGAATTCTTCAATACGTTTCGCTGGGTCCGCTGCATCTTCTGAATACATACCCGTTAACGCAAAGTAACTTTGCGGGTCGTAACCCCAGTTATAATTGGTTCCACCTGCCTTATACTCCGGCATACGTTCATGGCGGTTAAACTCATCCGCGAAGAAGTAGCTCATCACTGGTAATAATTGAACGTGAGTCGCTCCTAAATCTTCGATATAATCTAGTTTTTCAACAAACGCCGCAAATGTACCAAATTGACTTGTTAAGTCATCTGCGATAGTAGGATCTGACGTAAAGTCACGAACGTGCACTTCATAAATAATACCATCCTCACGCTTTTCAAATCCTTCAATATTTGCAAAGTCTAGATCAGGACCAATGTCTCTTGGGTTTACAATTGCTGCTTTCCCAATATAGTTTTGCCCTTCTCTTTCATTATCCCACTGCGCCATTGAACGAGCGTAAGGATCAAGAGCTAAAACTTTTTCTCCGCCTCGATCAATTTCAAAGTGGTAGAAGTAACCTGTGACATCTGATAAACCAGTCGTTGAATCGTCTAATTCGACTGCCCAAACACCACGGTCTCCTTTTGTCATTTCAACATTTTTAACAATTTCATCTTGGTCATTTTTATCGTATAAAATAACGTCTACGTTATTCGCACTTGGCGACCAGAATTTCAGTGTTGGCGTACCGTCTTCACCGAAAACTAAGCCTAATTCGCCATCATAGGCATAAAGAGAATCTTTCAAGCGCCATCCAACGTTTACTAAAATCTCGCGTTGGTTATAAATAACTTTATAGGCACCCTGTTCAAAATCAAATTCACCTTCTAAAATGATAACATTACGTTCTGTATCCATTGTGATGGTGTAATTAGTTAGATCAACGTCTTCATCTGAATTCATTAACGTTAGTTCTTCTCGAATCATTTCTTCTGTAACGCCTTCTAATGAGTGAAAACCAATTTCTAATTGGTCAGCCGCTACAATTTCAGCACTTACAATACCAACTTCACTCGCAAAGTATGGATTCGTATAAACTGTATCGTCCCCTGCGCGTAAGAATATTTGCGTGTGGTCGAATTTATCTAATGAATAATCACCTGTTTGAGCATCACCAGCTTTATCTAAAAACTTAAATCCAATCTTTTCAGCATTCTCTTTAAGTTTTAAATTAAAGTGCGAACCATACAGCCCACCTGAATGCATATCGTGAGCCCCTTCAGGCCAATCAGCAATTTCACTTGTAGCTGTTTCAACATCACCCCAAGTCCATAAACCTAATTGTTCATAGTCACTACCTGAGTAGTTTATGCGAATCGTATTCGCTTCTTTTAATGGTTCATAAGGGAATGCTTCGTAGTCTGCAGTAATCCACACTTCATTCATCTCTGGTACGATGATATCCAGACCTTGATTTTCCGATATATTTGTACCACCTGTATTATTAATTAAATAATTCACTCGTTCTGGTGATTCGGCTAGTTCAATATCTAAATAGTAACCAAAATCTGTTTTAGTCGCTTCTGAAAAAGAAGTTGCGCCATTTGGCCAAGATGCAATATCTTCTGAAGCTGTTGCAACGTCTTCCCAAATCCATAAACCTAATTCAGCTACGTTATCCGATGGTAAACTTTCGAAGTGCATTCGTAAAAAACCATCTTTGATTGGCGTTACTTCTGTTGGTTCTTCTGTTTCACTTTCTGTTGGTTCTTCTGTTTCACTTTCTGTTGGTTCTTCTGTTTCACTTTCTCTTGGTTCTTCAGCTTCATCATCTGCTGATTCTTCTGAAGTCTCAGAGTCCTCAGGCGTTTCCGGTTCTTCAGGAACTACTGGAGTTTCTGGAACTTCAACCTCTTCTGAAATGACAACCGTATAAGGTGCCGTGTAAATAGATTGAACATCTGAATCTTCTTTACCATCTGTAGTAGGATCGATGTGATTTTCGTCAACTTTCGGAATAACATCAAAAGCACCATGTCCATCGTTATTACCTGTTAAGACAGCATGTACACTGACAGCATCATCGTTTTTTAAGTCCAGGTGCTCTAAAGGTATTTTCCCTTCAAAACCGACTTCACGATTAACGCTAAATTCAGCACCTTCGAGATCTTCAGAATCTAGTACTTTTTCAAAGCCTTCTTTATTCGCTTTACTAAACTGTACCCAATTAACTTCTGTATCATTCTTGATTCTGAAAGATAGTTGATATTGTGGTTTATTATCCATTCCTGAATAATTAAACTTCGACGCCCAAGGATTCCCACTATTTTCTGAATCCTCATCATTTACCTGCAATGCGAGATTCAAGTAGTGACCATTGTCACCCCAGTTTGGAATATTATTTGCATCTACCCAAAAATATAGAAACTCATCATCATTGTGTAAATGTAAGTTTCCAATAAGAGACTCATCAAATTCCTCAACTGACGGTTCAATTGGATCGATTCCTTCCCAATCGTCTTTTTTCGCATCTATCGAAATCGTTTGCGCGACATTCTCCGTAGCTTCTTGGGCCATAACCTGAATGGGTATAATGGCTGGAACAATAACATTCAGCAGCATAATCATTGAAGCTAGATAAGAGAACACTTTGTACCTAATCTTATTCGACAATATTTCTTCCTCCTAATTAATTTGATGTGTATAATTACGAAATAAAAAACGCAACAAAACGAAACCGGCTGCACTTAAAATGTATCAGAAATCGCTTACACTTTCAAGGGCTTTTATATTTTTTTAATTGTCATTAAAAAAAGCTTCCTACCAGCGTTTAAAAGCTGTTAGGAAACCTTAGTAAAGCTATTATGGAGTTGAGACATTTATTTTATCTGACCAAACAAACCCACGAAAACAATGTATGACGTTTCCCTGGAAACTCATAAAACCCTATACTACAAAAAGACCCAATAAATAAATTATCAAGTCCCTTGGCTAAGTTAGATTTTTATACAGTACACTTATCTAATGGTTCTTCAAAGAGCATGATGGCACATACACATCATATTACCAGCGACTGCATATTCATTTATAGAAATAAGTTCAATTCCATCGTGTTCGTCTCAATATTAGAATTTAATTAGATTTATATTAGCATAGTATTTGAGATTGTTAATGGAGAGCCTCTTCTGTAAGTCTTTTTTTAGAAGTTGCTTTCAGATGATTAAGGATATGTGTTGCAGAGTAGAGATAATATTGAATTGCGTATACCAACGCCTCATCTTGAACTAAAAAATTGGGATGATGCCATTCATAGGGGGCACCTGTCCCGATAAAAGCAAAGATTCCAGGTATTTCCTGTTGATAAAAAGCAAAATCTTCTCCTCCAAGCGTTACTTCAGGCTCGACAATATCTGCAAAAATCGAAACTGCTTCTTTTACTTGTTCGGTTAATAATAAATCATTATGGACAGAGGGAGGGCTTGGCACCCAAATAATCTCACTTTTTTGGTTTACTGCTCCGGCATAGGCGGTTACAATTTGTTCAAAAAGCTGTTTCGTTTTTTGTTGAATATCTTCTTTAAATGTTCGAATCGTTCCTTTTAAAACAACTGATTCTGGAATGACATTCCATGTGTTTCCACCATCAATTTTTGTAACGCTGACCACCACCGTATCTAGGGGAGAAACGTGACGACTCACAATAGTTTGTAAGCTTGTCACAATTTGACTTGCGGTTACTAAAGGATCATTCCCATTATGCGGGGCAGCTGCATGCGTACCAACGCCTGTGATAATCACTTCAAATTGGTCAACTGCCGCCATCAAATGTCCAGACTTGAGTCCTATCGTTCCTATTGGTAAATCCGGTTTATTATGGTAGCCAATGATTTGTTCTACACCATCTAAAGCTCCTGCTTCAATCACTTGTCTGGCCCCCAGATTTTGTTCCTCTGCCGGCTGAAAGATTAAGCGAATACGTCCTTTCAACTCCTCTTCTCGTTCTTTCAAAATAGCAGCTGCTCCTAAAAGTGATGCAGTATGAAAATCATGCCCACACGCATGCATCACGCCTTGTACTTTTGATTGATAAGATAATTGTGTACTTTCTGTAATTGGTAAAGCATCAATATCTGCACGTAATGCAATAACGGGTCCTTCTTTCCCGATTTCCGCTACTACACCTGTTGCTAGATCCAATGGAAGAATGGGAATACTTCTTTCTTTCAAAAATGATTTGATGACTTCCGTCGTCCGATACTCTTCTCCAGAAAGTTCTGGGTATTGATGAATATCTTTACGAATCGAGATGACTTCTGCTAGCAATTCTTCTGATATATTCACTGATTTAAATCCTTTCCTACACAAAATTCATTTTTCTTAGTTCTTCAATATGACTCTCATGATAAATCGCCATTCCTGTTTTCATAGATTCAAAACCTAACTGTTTATACCAGCTAACCGTGTCTGGATGAGTATACAATGTAATGTTACATTTCGACAGATAATCAACAAACGTCTTAATAATAACCTTTCCAATTCCCAGTCCTTGATAGTCCTTGTCAACAGCGATATTATAGATCGCCGCTTGAGCAATATAATCAGTCAGTGCACGTCCACACCCAATCAGCTGATTATCCAAGAGAATAAATACCACTTCCTGACTATGTTCAAAAGCAAATTTTGTTTCCAGAACCGTGTGATTGGTCAATCCAAATCCTTTTAAAAGCTGATTAACTTCCGCCCAGTTGATATCTTGTGTGTTTCGTTTTACTTGAAAATCCATACTCTCTTCGTCTCCTTAAATAGCAAGTTTATGAATATGATCTCGATAATAAGTAGACAAAAACTGCTTGGTTCGTTCTTGTTTTGGGTGTTCAAAGACGTCTTCAGCAGTGCCGGATTCGATGATTTTCCCTTGATCTAAAAATAGGACACGGTCAGCAACTTTACGCACAAAATTCATTTCGTGAGATACTAGTAACATGGTATTTCCTTCTTTTGCCGCTTTTTTTATGGTATCCAAAACTTCGCCTACTAATTCCGGATCAAGTGCAGAGGTTGGTTCATCGAGTAGTAGTAATTCTGGTTGCATTGCTAAAGCACGTGCAATAGCTACACGTTGTTGTTGACCGCCGGAAAGATGTTTTGGATAAAAGTCTGCCCGCTCAATCATACCAACTTTTTTCAGCTGTTGCTCTGCAATTTCTTTTGCCTCTTGCTTAGAAAGCCCTTTTACAATCACTAGTCCTTCCATCACATTTTCTAAAGCTGTCTTCTGTTGAAAAAGGTTAAACTGCTGAAAAACCATTGCCGTTAATTTTCTCAATTGTAAAATATCAACTTTCTTTGCTTGGGCGATATCTAAGTGGAAATTATTTAGCTGAATCGTACCGGATTCTCCTTGCTCAAGGAAATTAAGCGAGCGTAACAAAGTTGATTTCCCAGCACCCGATGAACCAATAATCGCCACTACTTGTCCCGGCAAAATATCAAATGAGATATCATTCAACACCGTATTTTGATGAAATGTTTTTGTTAAGTTTTTAATCTGTATCATAACCAATCTCCCGCCTTTCTTGCTCGTAGCTGAACGTTGTCCGGAATACTAATTTTCTTTTCTACAAACTGGATTAATTGTTCAATCATAATCGTTACTCCCCAGTAGATTACTGCTAGTGCCAAATAAACTTCAAAGTAGCGATAATTAGCACCAGCAATAATTTTAGCTTGGGCTGTCATCTCCACAACCGCGCAAACAAAGGCCACTGATGTTCCTTTTAACAGTCCGATTAATGTATTTCCTAAAGTTGGCAAAGCTACTACAAATGCCTCTGGTATAATCACGCGTGCCAACACTTGTGGATAAGTCATCCCTAAAGATTGTGCTGCTTCGATTTGCCCCTTATTAACCGATTGCAGTGCTCCACGAATATTTTCTGAATTATATGCTCCTTCATTAACCGCAAATGTCACTAACACAAAAAGCAGCGAAGGAATATTATTAATATTAAAATCTGTGCCATTATTATAATTATAATATTTTAACAATAATGGAATTCCATTGTAGGACAAATACAATTGTACGATTAATGGTGTCCCTCGTACAAAAGATACAAATACAGCAAACATCTGTGATAGAACGGGTATTTTATTCATCTTTACGATTGCAATCAATAAACCTAGTAACAGTCCCAGTAACATCGATAAAATAGTAATTTCCAAGGTCATCGGCAAATATACCAATAACCTTGGAATCGAAGTAAGAACCGTTTCAAAATCAAATATTTTCCCCATTTAATCCCTACTCCTATTCTTTCGGTGCAAAGTCTTCTCCAAAATATTTCTCACTAATCTCAGTAATTGTTCCATCTTCAATCGCTTCTTTTAAAGCTGCATTGATTTCTTCTACAAGAGCTGCACCATCATCTGTTTTACTAATTAACAGATAACTGTAAGGAGCACCGATTCTAGATGAGTCTTCTTCGCTCAATTCGATTAGCTTTAATTTTAAGCCATGCTCTTCAATAAACAAAGAAGCCATCGCTTTATCAATCAATTGAAAATCGTGCTTACCACTCTCAACGCCTTGTAAAACAACTAACAGTTCTGCTTCAGAGTAGTTAATGTCGATGAGTGCATCTGGATTTTCTTCATTATACTTTTCCAAAGCCGTGGCATAATTCAAACCAGGTGATACTTCTGTTGATTTTCCTACAAGATCAGTAAAGTTATTAATTTCTGTTGATTCCTCTGCCACTGCAATCACATATTGATTTTTGAAAATTGCGTCTGAAAAGATGTATTTCTCTCTCCGCTCATCATTACTTGCAAAATTATTTGCTCCTACTTGATAACGATCTGTATCAAGACCAGATAATACAGAAGCACGCTCTGCTTTTTCAAAAGAAATATCATATTTATCTATTTTTTCAAATATCGCTTCTACAAGTTCAATATCATAACCAACCAGCTCGTCATTTTCATTTACATAAGTAAAGGGTTTTGGCGCACCAGAAGTCGCAATAACAATTTTTTCTTTGCTGCTTTCTTCACTCGTTTCTGCAGCATTTGTACTTCCGCAAGCTGCTAAGAGCAACGCTCCTGTAAGAGTTAAAAATGTTTTAACTATTTGATTCTTTTTCATTTGATTTCCTCATTCCGTTTGAATTTTTCACTAGGAGTCTTACTTAATAAATAACGTTCTTGTGGCTGGTTCCATAAGGTTTCATAATCAATTTTGTCCCAAAAACGGGTGTTGTAATCAATAAAAATTGACTTTGGCTTTTCTGTGCTCTTTGCTAAATCAGCAAAATAAGTGTTGTTTTTAAAAGCCGGAATCTCATACAAATCTCTGGCATATCCCCAGATATTTTTAAAGTCCACAATGCGATTGCGAATTGGACCCAAGTTTTTAAAGTAACGAGTATCAAAACGCGCTAACGTTACAAATAAACGAATATCTGAGTCCGTTACATAATCACCGAATAAAAACCGATTGTTTTCTAGGCGCTCTTCAATCTCATCAAAGGCTTGGTACAAATTATTGTATGCATCATTATATGCTTCTAAAGATTGGGCAAACATTGCTTTATAAACGCCATTGTTCACATGTTCGAATAGATAATCATTATAGGCATCGATTTCTTCCCGCAATTCTTCCGGATACAAATCCGGTGCATCTGGTGCTTGAAAAGGACGAAATTCTGTTTCAAAATAATTTGTTAGCCAGACATAGTCATTGTTGATGACTCTTTTCGTTTTTACATCCACGACTGCTGGTACCGTAGCACGACCTTTATACTCTGGATCTGCATTAGCATATAGTTCGCTTAAAAATTGGACATCTAAAACGGGATCCTTGTTTCCTTCATCAAAAACAAATTCCCATCCTAGATCTTTTTCACGGGGCGTTCTGCCTACTAAATTTACACTAATGACATCTTGAAGTCCTAATAACTCAATAGCAATCGATGCACGGTTTGACCAGTGGCATCCCTTTGCCCAAACTAAACGATATCGTCCAGCTTCAACTGGATTGTGTTCTTTTCCTGATCCAAAAGGCGTGTCAAAATGATTTTTCTGACGATGAAAATACCCCTTTTCATCAATTTCATTTACTAATTCGCTTGGCCTTTCCCGAACTTCTTGTACCATATTTATTCCTCTTTTCTAGTTAATTTTTCTCTACCATGTGCCATATTCCAATCCTCTAAGGATGGTCCTTTTGGAAGAATTTTCGAAACAGTATTTTTTGTATCGATTGTTGTCGATAAAAAATAATGTTTTTTAATTGCTTCAAAATTAGTTGTGTCCCCAAAACCTGGTGTCTGGTATAAATCACGAGCATAAGCCCATAAATTTGGATAGTCTTTAATACGTTTTTTATTCACCCGAAAGGCGGTATAGTAGGCAACATCAAAGCGTGCTAACGTTACGTAGAGCCGGACATCTGCATCGGTTATTTCATTGCCGAATAAGTAGCGTTTGCTAGCTAGTCGTTCCTCTAGTTCGTCCAGACGTTTAAAGACTTTATCGTAGGCTTCTTCATATGCTTCTTGTGTTCGGGCGAAACCAGCCTTATAAACACCGTTGTTAATATCGTGAAAGACGATCTCACTTAACTGACGGATTTCTCCCCGAAGGTTCTCCGGAAACAAGTTCGGTGCATCTTTTTTATGATATGGCGACCAAGCTGTCTCTAATTGATAGGTCAGTTCATGATAATCATTATTCACCACTTTTCCTGTTTCCATATCGACAACGGCAGGTACAGTTGGCCTTCCCTTATAATGTGGATCCGCTTTTAAATAGGCTTCACTGATATATTGAATTCCTAATAAAGGGTCTAGATGATTTTCGTCTAATGTAAATGCCCAATCAATATGATCTAATGGCGGGCGTAATGGATCAGCCTCGCCGACACTGATGACATATTCCAACCCAAGCAACTTGCGGACAATAATCGAACGATGAGCCCAGGGACAAACTGCTGACCATAAAATACGATATTTTCCTGGTGCAACTGGCAACTCATTTAATCCTTCACCGAAAGGAGTATGGAACTGATTCTTTTGTCGATTGTATTTTCCGTTCGCTTCTATCTCAACAGTTTTTATTGCACACATTGCGTTTCCTCCTCCGTTTACTCAAATCGATGACGGTCATGTGGTTCATTCCAAATGGAAATCTCTGGCCCTTTTGCAACAATGCCGTAGGGGTTATTACCATGATTTCCCAATTGATAGCCTTTCTTTATTGCATCAAAATCAGTTGTATTGCCAAAGCCTGGTGTTTGGTAAAGATCTTTCGCATAGTTCCAGATATTTGGAAAATCAATGATGCGATTGCGATTTGTCTTAAACACTAAATAGTATGCAACGTCAAACCGAACAAGAGTCACATAAAAACGAACATCAGCATCTGTGATTTGATTGCCGAATAAATAACGTTGTGTAGACAATCGTTCCTCTAACATATCCAACCTAGCGAACAGAGCATCATAAGCTTCTTCATATTTTCCTTGTGTTTTAGAAAAACCAGCTTTGTATACTCCATTATTCACTTCATGAAATAAAACTTCGTTAAAAGCATCAATCTCATCGCGTAATTCTTCAGGATACAAGTCAGGTGCGCCCTCTTTATGGAATTTCTTAAAAGCTGTTTCCCAATAATTCGTCAATTTAAAGTAATCATTATTTACTACTTTATTTGTTTTTACATCGACAACTGTTGGTACTGTTGCCCGTCCTTCATAAGTTGGATCCGTTTGTGCATAAATTTCTGGTAGATAGCGAATGTTCAGTACAGGATCAACTCCTCCTTCATCTAACGAAAACTCCCAACCTTTGTCTGTTCTTATTGGACTTGCAGTACCCACGCTGATAACATCTTGCAAGCCAAGTAACTCACGCACGATGATGGAACGATGGGCCCAAGGACAAATTCCAGCCACCAATAGTCGATAGCGACCTGCTTCTACCGGTAAATCTCCTGGTCCGTCTCCAAACGGGGTATCGAAATGATTTCCTTGGCGAACGAATGCACCTTCTTTTGATATTTCATGGGCATCCTCTGTAGTAGCAACTGTATTAATTTTTATCTTTTCTGCCATTTTAATGAGCTCCTATCTTTTTTAAATTTTTCTCTGTGTAGATAGTAGGAATATTGGATTCCAATTTGATACGTTCATTCACTTGATAACCCAAGCGCTCATAAAATCCTCTAGCTTGCACTTGACTTTTAATTACAATTTTTTCGTATCCTTGTGTCCGAATTACTTCTTCTACCGCTTCCATCAATTTTCTGCCATATCCTTGGAATTGAAATTTAGGAACAATTGCGACTCTTTCAATTTTTGCAAAGTCTGAGTGGGTGGTGTTGATCCTCGCTGTTCCTATACCGTTACCTTTCTCTGCAAGCAAAACATACTGATAGGTCTTGCCAGTTTTTTCATCAAATTCAACTTCAATGGGAATTCCTTGTCCAACAACAAATGTTTTCTTCCGAACTTCATAAACTAGAGCCAACTGCCAAACTTGGTCAACAACATAAATTTCCAACAATAAAAATCACCTCCAAAAAAATCCGCCCTTCTCTATCTTCATAGAGAAGGGCGGATTTTCCGTGTTACCACCTTCATTTATTGCTTCTTCACAGAAACAACCTCATTAAGTACATCACAAAAAAATGCTTTATACTCAGTATTTTTAACGGGTACTACCGTCAATAGCTCATGTAACCACACTTGCCATTGATTGCTCAAAGACCATTTTCTTCTTGTTTCTTTCATCTATTTGCACCAAACATAGACTCTCTTTGCAAACAAACAAGAATACTTATCTTATCAATGCATTCTTTTGATATTTCATTTCTTTAGTTGAATACTAGAATAGCATTGATTAGAAAATAATGATAATTGATAAATTTTATCATCATCTATTAATTTTCCTTATGGATAAGCCTGAATAAAAAAAGCGGACAAGTCCGCCTTGGCCTATGAAAAAATAGGAAATTTGACCCTGAATGAGCAGCGAAGCGCGCAATGGGGCAAATTTATCTTTTTTTCAGTAGGCCAGGACTTGGGAGCTAGACATTGATGGCTGAACTTATAATCCCCTAGCCTATAAGAAAAGCGGACAAGTCCGCCTTGGCCTATGAAAAAAACTGATGAGCCACTTTCTTAGCCGTTTTTTAAACTTATGGCTCTAACAGCGGCCTCATTGTTTGCATCAATATCTCTGAAGAATAATAGTGCCATTGGCTCTCCCACCTCTCTAACTTCTTATCCCTTTTCCTGTATTAATCAGATAGTAACACACCGAATAGACAATAATAATAAACAGAACCAGAATCATAAGCGAAACCATAATCGGCACATCAGTCGTCCCCAAGAACCCATAACGGAAAGCAGAAATCATATAAACAATCGGGTTTACTTTTGATACGGTTTGCCAGAATGGCGGTAACATCGAAATGGCATAAAATACACCACCTAGATAAGTTAATGGTTGTAATACAAAGGTCGGTACAATCGACACATCATCATATGACTGTGCAAAAACGCCATTTATTAGCCCAGCTAGAGAGAAAAGAATAGCCGTCATTAATAATGTCAGAATAACAATTAACCAAGAGAAAACATTCAATGGAACAAATAATAACGAAATAATGGTTACCAGTGTACCCACCAGCAGACTTCTTCCCAATCCTCCTAGGACAAATCCCCAAATAATCACATGCGTCGGCACTGGGGCTACTAATAATTCCTCAATATTTTTTTGGAATTTTTGTGAGAAAAATGATGAAGAAACATTTGAGTAAGAACTCGTGATCGCTGACATCATGATTAACCCTGGTACAATAAACTCCATATAAGAGAATCCCCCCATATCGCCTATGCGTCCACCGATCATTTTTCCAAAAATAACGAAATACAATGATGTGGTGATAACAGGTGGTACCAAGGTTTGTACCCAGATACGCAGGTAACGGTTTGTTTCCTTGATCGCTAAACTTTTTAGAGCTGTAAAATAAAGACTAAACATTTCTTTCCTCCAATTGGTGCTTTTCTTCTGTGATTTTCAAAAATAGTTCTTCTAAGCGGTTTGATTTATTCCGCATCGATAAGACTTTAATCCCTTGATTACTTAGTTGATTAAAGATGTCATTGACTCCTTGATTGCGTTCAACCTCTACTGTCAGCGTCAGGTCATCCTCAAATTCATAGCTATAGCCCTTGATTTCAGGTTTATAATCATAGGCATCCAAATCGAAAATAAACGTTTCATACTGTAACTTAGAAAGAAGTGATTTCATACTTGTATTTTCAATCAATGCACCCGATTGAATAATCCCAATATTTCGGCAAAGCATTTCAGCTTCTTCTAAGTAGTGAGTGGTTAAAATAATCGTTGTCCCACCTTTATTCAATTCTCTTAAAAATGCCCACATATCACGTCTTAATTCGATGTCTACACCCGCAGTCGGCTCATCTAAGATCAGTAATCGCGGTTCATGCATCAACGCTCGAGCGATCATTAAACGCCTCTTCATTCCACCTGATAACATACGCGCACGAACGTGTCGCTTCTCCCATAAACTCGATTGCTTGAGATACTTTTCACTCCGCTTAAGTGCCTCCTTACGTGAAACACCGTAATAACCTGCCTGATTAACTACAATTTGTTGAACCGTCTCAAAGGGGTTGAAATTAAACTCCTGAGGTACCAAACCGATTTGCTGCTTTGCCCGCTCTAAATCAGTATCCAGGTCATAATCAAAAACTTTTACTTGCCCTGATGTCTTGTTGACAAGTGATGTAATGATGCCAATGGTGGTTGATTTGCCAGCACCGTTAGGCCCCAGTAAAGCGTAGAAGTCGCCTTCTTCTACAGCCAAATCAATCCCTCGAAGTGCTTCAACACCAGTCGCATATACTTTTTTCAAATCTTTTATTTCTAATGCGTATGTCATTTATTTGTTGTCTCCTTATGATATTATTCCTTATTTTAGCATGTATTTGTCTTCTATGTGCGTCATTTAAAATAAAAGGGATTTTAGCGTTGTCCCTGCCACTATTAAGTCACGTTTGGGATTTTCACTCTTTAGAATGTGCCGTTGCTGGGTAAACAAAAAGACGTTCACTTTGTTTGAACGCCTTTTTGTTCGATTGTTTCCCCACACCCAATTCAATTATCATCGAAACGGTAATGTGGTTTTTCAGTACTTTTTTAAGTTTTCTCTTTCTCCTATAAGTACGACCTGCTGGGAAAAGTATTTAGATTTGAGAACCTCTATAGAACATTTCTTTGTAGCAATACTGTACACTCCAAATGCTTTGAGATGAAGGGATAGAAATCAAATATTAGTAACCTGAATATTATTTTCTCTGAGGGAAGATATCCAAGATTGACTGTAGTTTGTGGGAATATATCAACATAATTTGTCAAATGTAAAATCAGTCTTAAGTTTATTTACTTAATTACTCTTACTTTCAACATCAATAACAATCTTTCTGCATTCTTCACAATAAGAGGATTCTATACTATGTCCAAATTTAATGCCTTTTGAAAACCATTGTAGCATTAGTCCTCTATTTTCTTGGTTCGGAATCCATTTGAGACGATATCTATCTCCATGTATAACTCCTAATTTCATTCTTGTTCCAAAATATGGGCATATATTTACACTTTCCATATAGATACCTCCGATTTTATATGAACAATAATATCATATAAGCTACTCATATTCCCATTCAAATAGACATGTTTTTATGTTTCTAAGTTCTTACTTCTTTAATCTTGACATCAATACTACCGTCTCAACGTGATGTACTTAGGCTATTTCTGATTTTGGAAAAAACCAATCAAGTCTCTGTGTTTATAGGCATTTACATCTATCTTCTTTACTGTAAAAGCTATTTCCAATTAGGCTATTTTTCTTTTATGTCCTGAAAATTTTGCAAACAGAACTGGTTATTGAGAATATAATTGAACAATAATAACTTCTGGTCTGTTATTAATCCTTATCGGTATTATGCTGTTTCCAATACCCCGACTGACAACCATGGTAGTATTTCCTTAATTATACTCACCTGCATCATATTTTGGAAAAAAACCTTGATTAGGTGCAATAACTCCCCCAATAAAAGGAATCCTAAATTGACCTCCATGGGCATGACCACTAAGTACTAAATCAATGTCTTGTGTAACATATACTTCATAGGCTTCTGGTCTGTGCGACAATAAAAGTTTAAAACCTTCTTCCAAACCTATATTATGAAGTTTAGCATCTAAAATACTTTCTTGAACATAAGTAGCCCGATCTGTAAAATCAGGATCATCCAAACCAACTAGTTGAATACTATCTTTGCCATTTGATAATGTAATCATCTCATCATGTAGTACAGTGACATCTGCATCGACCAACTGTTCCTCCAGTTCATCGTATAAATCTCCAATCCATGCTTCATGATTTCCTGTCACATAATAACAGGGAGCAATTTTTGCAGCTTGTTGGATAAACTTAATTGCAATATCTATATCCGTATTGCTTGAATCTACTAAATCACCAGTAATAACAATTATATTGGGGTTTTCCTTTTTCAAAATATTTATTATTTTAGAATTGCCTTGGCCAAATTCTGAATTGTGCAAATCCGAAATCTGTGCAATCTTATATTCTTTAAATGTAACTGGCAAACGATTCGAAGTTATTTTGTAACGAGTGGTGCCAATTGTAAAGTTGCCATAAACTATTATAGTTCCAAAAACGACCAATAAAGTCAAAATCTTAATGAAATAACTTTTTCGGGTTTTCTTATTATGTTTTACTTTTTTCAATACAACTCCCCCTCATAAAACCAAATTGATTATTTTACTTCTTAGAGCTATATTTACTACGCTTTCTTTGGTTACCTTCTTTACCTTGTACAACATTACTCCTGTTAACCTTTTCCGACTGTACTGCTTTAAACCTTTCTTTAGAAATAATAGGAGGGTGGTTATTTTCAGATACATAGTGTACCTCATGATCCCCTTTATCTAATAGCCTTACCACACCTATATATTTCTCATTACTTAGCATTACATCAATTGTTCTTTTGCTCCAGGTATATTTCCCTGTCGGTGTTTTGATTCCTCGATTTCCTAATTCTTTCATTATTCCTACAATGCTGCTCCCCTGCAAGTACAAATTAAATATCAATTTAACATTCTTGGCTTCTTCTTCATTTATAATTAATTCGCCATTGTATCATTCTCGTAACCATAACATTTTCTATTATAAAGCTTTGAGGTTCCTTGGGCTGCTTTTTGTTTGACACCCCATTTTATATTATCATTTCTTGATTCATTTTCTTCCTGGGCTATAGATTCAATTATTGAAATCATTAAATCGTTATCTGTATCTGCTGTATCTAGATTTTCCTGTTCAAATATAACTCTAATTCCAAGTAGTCTCAATTGGTGGAGGGCCTCCAATACTTCTACAGTATCTCTGCCAAATCTACTTATATTTTTTGTAATAATGATTTCAAGGTTCCTAGATTTACAAGCTTCTAGCATACGGTTAAATTCTTTTCTAGATAATCCTGTTTTGCTACTAGCAATATCTATATATACATCGACTAGTAACCATCTAGGTACTGAAGCCACCATTCTTGTTAAGGCTGATATTTGAGAAGTTAGGCTATTTAATTGATCCATACTATTTGAACTTACTCGGCTATAAATACCAACACGAGTCTCTCTTTGGGGAGGCCGTGCTGGTATAAATTGTACTTTTGGATTGTAAATCAATTCTATCACCTTTTTCTTAGCTAACTTCACTTTATATTTTACCATGACTACTCACCATTATAGATTGTTTTGCACATGTTAGGCAGCCTATTTTGTAGGAATTTTTCATCTATCCTACATACTCGTCCTGCCAAAGTCATCTAAGCAAACTACTCAACCTATAAAACTCGTCTTTTCTCGATATGTTCCCTAAACTCTTGATATTACAAGCTTCTAGGCTATATAGTCGCTTTAAAATTCTAACCTAAAAGTCAATAAGTCCTGTAAGCCTTATACCATCAAGGCTTTAACTACATTTTAATTATCAACCCTAGACATCAATACCACCGCCTCAATGTGGGACGTATGTGGGAATTGGTCGACTGGCTGCACAGTTACCAACTCATAACCAAAAGCTTTTAGCCATACCAGATCTTCAGCCAAACTTTATGGACTGCATGAAATATAGATTATTTTATCAGTACCAAAACGGCCGATGCTCCGCATTACTTTACCGCCAGCACCATTTCTAGGTGGATTCAAGACTAATAAATAGGGGCTGCCCCAAGTTTCTTTCAATTCTTTCAAGCCGATGCGGGCATCGTTTGTCATAAAGTAAGTATTATCCAAGCCATTTTCTGTTGCATTGCGTCTCGCTGACAGAATCGAGTTCTCAACAATTTCAATTCCGACTAATTCCCTGCTGCGTTTGGCAAAAGGTAAACTGAAGGTTCCTACGCCACAGAATAAATCCAGCACCCTCATATTACTATGGACATCTGCCATTTCTAAAGCTAATTTGACTAACTTCTCCGCTTGAACAGGGCTTGCTTGAAAGAAGGTGTCTGGCCAGAATCGATCCTTTATCTGTTGGTCTTTAGATAGCTTTCATCTTCTGTAAAAGCCTCCATTTGAAGCGGAATTCTTTCTACAATATCTAAACCATATTTATTCATGCTTTCTACTTTCAAAGGATTGTTGGTCATCAGTCGTAGTTGCGAAACACCTAAATCATCAAAAATTTGTTTGCATTCATAATAGTCTCGCAAATCAGCTGGAAAGCCAAGCGCCAAGTTAGCTTCAATTGTATCGTGTCCTTGATCTTGTAATGCATAAGCTCTTATTTTATTTACCAAACCAATTCCACGTCCTTCTTGACGCATGTAAATCAAAATCCCTCTTTCTTCATCAGCAATGCTTTTCATTGCTGCATCCAACTGTTGTCCACAGTCACATTTTTTAGAACCAAATACATCTCCTGTCAAACATTCTGAATGAATACGACAAAGTACCGGTTCACCCTCACTGACTTCCCCCATAACCAAGGCGATATGGTGCTCACCACTTACCTCATGTTCATAAGCATAGATTTCAAAATCACCATATTTAGTCAGTATTTTTTTTGATCCAAACAAAAAAAGAGAAGAAATCGTATAAAGCTGTTGATAAGTAACAAACACCGTTATCATGAACGACTGTTAGAACTTTCTTTCCTTTTACTAATTTTTTAGCGATGCCGATTGTTGCTTTTATCGCAACACACCCGATACACCGACTAGAATTCTTTCTGACAGCTCTTTAAAAGCTGATCGGCGAATGTCCATATCTGCTGAGCGTGCTTGTTCATAGATAGCTCGGGGAGTAGTTAAAAGGGGTCTCAGTTGCGCGAGTGCTTTCTCAACCGCAGATCTAATTTCACGTTTTTCGGTAATCAATTTCTATTAAAGACTACTTCATTCGTTATGATATTCTTAGTTATTTTCCTGTACTCTTTAATAAAGAATACAAGTTGAGTCTTTCGAGAATAGTTTATTTTCTAAATTAGTTTTATAATCGACATAATTTTTTTATCAAAAGATAGTTATTTTTTTAGAACTGTAATACAATATAAAGATAGCGACAAACAGTCTAGGAAAGGAAAAGAAGATTGCACAGCCTTCTTCAGCGATTAAAATGATTAACTGGTTTAAAAAATGGCATATGGAAGCCACCTTTATTTATGAACAAGATCCATCCTGTCAAAGTGTCTGGGAAGCTTTCTTTCTTTTCCCCAGTATAAAAGCACTAAAGAAACATCAACGCGCACACCATCATTATTTGAAAAAACGCTATACTTATGCCAGATGGCTATCTGAACGTGCTAAATTTCAAACGGGTATTGAAATACATCCTGGCGCATCGATAGGAGACAACTTATTTATTGACCATGGTATGGGCGTTGTTATTGGCGAAACAGCCATTATCGGTGACCGTGTGAAGCTTTATCACGGCGTTACATTAGGTGGAACCGGTAAAGACAAAGGAGTTAAACGCCACCCAACAGTGGAAAATGATGTTGAAATCGGTGCAGGGGCGACCGTTTTAGGTAATATCACCATTGGTCACCATAGTAAAGTAGGTGCCGGCGCAGTTGTTTTAGCTGACGTTCCACCCTATTCCACGGCGGTTGGGATGCCTGCCCGCATTATTCCACACGATGAGAGACGGCAATTAGATTAAAATTAAATAAAAATAAATTTGACTCTTTCTCATTATTTTGTTATATTTCTAAACAATATCAACAGACAGTGAAAAGAAGAGTACAGTTATTTAGCCTCCATAGCGAGTCCGGTCGGTGAAAAAGGATGAGGTCAACTAATTGGAAGTGCATCTTGGAGTCACATCATCGAGCAAATAGCCAGATGGTGTCGGGACTTGCCCGTTATCGCAAACTGCTATAAGTATGTAGTGGAATGAGATGGAACAATAGTTGTTCCATACGATTAAGGTGGAACCGTGAAGATGCTTCTTTGCCCTTAAAAACAGTGATTGGACTGTTTTTAAGGGCTTTTTTTCTGTCAAAAATAATAGATAGAATGGAGAATGAAGATGAGAAAATTAGCGTTAACAGTATTGGCATTAGTAAGTTTGGTATTAACTGCTTGTGGATCAAGCGGTACGTCCGAAGAATCGAAAACAATTACAGTTGGTACCTCTCCTGGCCCTTATAGTGAATTATTCTTAGATCATATCGTTCCTATTTTAGAAGAAGATGGGTTTCAAATTGAGGTTGTTGAATTCTCAGACTTACGCTCAGCTGACGTTGCCCTTCAAGAAGGTGCGGTTGACGTCAATGTTGACCAGCATACTGCTTATATGGAGAACTTTAATGCAGAAGCGGACGCTGACCTGACTGCTATTACCCCGATTCCGACTGTACCAACTGGCCTTTATTCCAGCTCGAAAGATAGTGTTGAGGAGATTGAAAAAGGTGACAAAGTTGCTATTCCAGACGATGCATCTAATACGGCACGAGCTCTTCTCTTACTTGAAAAATCAGGTTGGATTACATTGGATGAATCCGTTGAAGCAATGTCGTCAACAACTAGTGATATTGTCGAAAATCCGTATGAACTTGATATTATCGAAATGAGCTCTGCACAAATTCCCCGTTCACTAGATGACTTGGATTACGGTGTTATTCCAGGGAGTATGCTCTATGCAGCAGGTATGAGCTCGAATGATAGTTTGCTCAACGAAGATATTTTACCTCACCTTGTTTTACACGCTGTTGTTGATGGTAAAAATTCCGAAACAGATTGGGCAAAAGCCATTGTCGCTGCCTATCAATCTGACGCCTTTTTAGAAAAAATGGATCAAGTTAATGCTGATAATTATTGGTTTATTCCTGATGAATTAAAATAAGGATAACTACATAAGCTATTTTTAAAAGCACACAAAAACAGGTTCGAACGCTGATATGCTCCCCCTAAAGTAGACACTTGAAAAAGTAAAACTACTTAAGGGGGAGTTTTTTTGCTCGTCTTTTACTTCTTGCAATAAATTCTTTTCAAATACTTTGATATCTTGATTGCTTTGTTCTCTTTGTGCCTTAACTTGTGTTTCGGCATCTTGAATTAGCTTAGCTGCCTGTTCTTCTGCAGCTGCTAATTGTTGAATTGCATTTACACTCATCTCTATCCCACACTCTCATTACATATTATCTTACTTGTCCTTGATTTCACTTAAAACTGATTATCTCTAGTAGGATATTTACGGACAAATAACCTATATTAAATCATAGCGGAGTCTTTTTCTATCGTCAATGAAGAATATTAATATTTAATCTTTTTATAAAAACTATCTCAGAGTTGACTAGCAAAATCAAGTTACCCATTAACAGGTTAGCGTAAACAGAGAGTGATGAACAGAAAAAAAAGCAAGTTGTTGATTATTCGAAAACAATCAACAACTTGCCTTTAATTTTTATGAGGATACTGTTTCTTTTTCTGCTAATTTTTTTTGAGTAACTATCGTAATAATTTGATAGACAGTTGCCAAGACCGGGACACCAAGTAGCATACCGGCAATGCCTCCGACTCCACCACCGACTGTGACAGCTACCAATACCCAAATACCTGGAATCCCAATACTCGTTCCAACCACCTTAGGATAGATGAGGTTATTTTCAAGTTGTTGGAGAATGATGATAAATATCAAAAAGGCCCAAGCTTGTGTAAAGCTTTGAGACGCAATTAATACAAAGCCTACCGCCGCTCCAATCCAAGCCCCAAACATTGGAACTAGTGCTGTAAAACCAATAAAGGTTCCGACCGTTACAGCATAGGGAAACCTAAAAATCGTCATACCAATGATACACAATGTCCCCAGTATAACAGCTTCTGTTACTTGCCCGACAAAGAAGTTTGAAAAAGTTTGATTCGTAATTTGAATCAAAAAGCTCAAATGACCATACACACGCTTCGGAAGAAAAGCAACACCTAATAATCTGGTTTGTTCTTTCAATCGTTCTTTTGTAGCCAGTACATACATAGCGAATGAAAAGGCAATAACAAAGGTAAATAAGCCACTTGTTGCACCACCAATTAAATAAATGGATGATGCCAATAGTTGGTTGACACTATTCGATACAAAATCAATAGCCTGCCGCGCCAAGTCATTAAAATCAGCCAACAAGTTATCCCCAACAAATTTTTCTAATAGTTCCGTATCACTTTCCATAATAAAGTTCTGGATTTGCGTCACTAAAACAGGTATCCCACTGACAAGGCGAGATATAATAGTCGCAATCTGTGGCACGATTAAATTAATAATTAAATACAAGACAGCCACTACTATTATAATAGAAGAAAGTATACTAGCTCCACGCGTTAGTCCTGCCTGCTTTTCTTTCAACTTCTTCAAAACAGAGCGCTCCAAACGAACAACAATAATATTTAGAAGATAGGCAATCAATGCTCCAATAAACAATGGTGCCATCACATCCAATAACAACAGAAACACAGCGATAAAATAATCAAAGTATCGGTATAACAGCAATAAAAAGAAAATGACAAATAAGTACGATAACACCCTAACATCTAGTTTTTTCATATTCATTTCTCTACCCCATATCTGCACATCATAATAAGAAAAGTATACCTTTTCTATGTAGTGAAAAGCTAGTGGTTTACGACCTTTATTTCTTTTCCATAGCGACTTATGATAAAATAATAGTAGAAAAGAGGGACAACGATGCAATTTAATCAGCATTATACGCAGAAACAAACTCAAAAACAGCAATTTATCCCTAATTTAGTACAAGGCATGGAAATGCTCCAACTTAATCGGATGGAACTGGATACTTATTTAAACCGCGTAATGTTGGGTAATCCTTTTATTGAGATGAACTTAGCTGACCCATTAAAAATCTCAAGTAAGAAACGGTCTCATAACGACCTCTCTCATATTATTGAGCAGACATCTATTTATGAAGCCTCTCTGCATGACTTTTTACATGAGCAAATTTATTTACTGTATCGAGACACCCCATTGCGTCAGCTGATGTTTTGGTGGGTAGATCAACTCGATGAACGTGGCTATGTGACAAAAAACTTAGATGAAGCGATGGCAGAAACGAACGCTAGTCAGATTGAACTCTTAGATAGCTTAACCCTTTTACAGCAATTGGACCCGCCTGGCATCGGCGCACGATCGGTACAAGAGTGTTTAATGATTCAAACTGAGCGTATGGATTTTGCGCCTGAAATAGCTTA
The DNA here is from genome assembly GCF_001975685.1 of Jeotgalibaca sp. PTS2502. Lineage (NCBI taxonomy): Bacteria > Bacillati > Bacillota > Bacilli > Lactobacillales > Carnobacteriaceae > Jeotgalibaca > Jeotgalibaca sp. PTS2502. The sequence continues at coordinate 8,565 of NZ_CP019433.1, read as the reverse complement.
CTTAGTTTTAGAAGAGCACTACGATGAGCTTATTCAGAAAAAATGGTCAGTTATCGCAGAGGACTATGGTGTTTCCCTTTCAGATATTGAGGATGTTTACAGCTTTATCCAACGATTATCGCTATCGCCTGCAGAACACTATGAGTCACGCTCAAAGGCAACGCCTTATATCATACCTGAACTGATGGTTGACCTCAATGATGGCCAGCTTGTCGTAGCAGAAACGCGTTATAAAACGCCACTACTCACATTGAATCTCACCTATTTAGAAGATATGAAGGCGGTTGATGACAAAGAAGTTCAAGCTTACGTGCGAACGAAAAAGCAAGAGTTCGACCAACTTCAAGCCAGTCTCATGAAACGAAAAGACACTATTTTAAAAGTCGGCACTGCCGTTTTGATTCACCAACAGGATTTCTTTCTTGATCCTAATAATCATTTAAAACCCTTGCAGTTAAATGATGTGGCTCAGTTGTGTCAACTGAGTGAATCAACCATCAGTCGAACGGTCAGAGACACCTTTGTCCAAACCCCTCGTGGTGTGTTTGAATTGCGGTCTTTCCTTTCACGTCGAATGGAAGGACTTAATCAATCAAAAGATGAAGTGATGGAGCATGTGAAACAGCTGATTGCTGACGAAGACAAGCACAAGCCCCTATCCGATCAAAAACTGGAACACCTTTTAAAAGAAAAAGGCATGACAGTATCGCGTAGAGCAATTGCTAACTACCGAAAACAACTCCAAATTCCGTCATCAACCGATCGGAAAATTAAATAACACGTGTTACAGAAAACAAAGAAGTATAGATACTGATTAGCGAAATCGCTAGTGAAAAGGTGGACGTTATTTTGAAAAAAGTCGCATTTATTACAGACAGCGGAAGTGGAAAAAGCATAGCAGAAATCGAAGCATTGGGTTGCTACAGCGTGCCGCTACAGCTGATGGCAGACAAGGACAGCTATAAGGAATTTGAAACCATCTCCTATGACAAGGTTTATGAAATCCTGGGAGAAAATAAAGTCATGACGACTTCCTTGCCAGCAATCGCAGATATTGAGCAACTATTCAGCCAGCTCAAAGAAAAAGGATACACTGATATTTTTGCTGTTCCTATTTGCAGTGGCTTAAGTGGAACAATCAACGCCATGTATACAGCTGCCAATAGTCTAGAATTAGGCTTTGACTATTTCGACTCTGGTACAACAGCGGTTATCCAGCTTTACCTTTTAAAATTAGCAAAATCCTTACACGAAAAAGGTATTGATTTCCCTCAAATCAAAGAAAAATTGATGGAAGTGGTTGCTCATGCCAATACCGTTTTAATTCCCGATGATTTAATGCATCTGGCTAGAGGCGGTCGTTTATCATCAACCAGTGCTGTCATCGGTAATTTGATTAAAATCAAACCTGTTTTAGAAGTAAACTTAAAAACAAAAGGACGCATTGAAGTCTTGCAAAAACTTCGTACCTTTAAACGTGCCTTCCACTATGTGATTGATGAAATGGCTGAGGAAATAAAAGATGCTTCCGACCACTATCATATTGTTGTTGCCCATGTGGATGCAGTTGAAAAAGGTCAAGACGTTCTCGCAACATTAAAGGCTAAATTTCCTCAAGCAACTACCGAATTTATTGACCTCGTACCAACCGTAAGTTGCCACACTGGATTAGGCTGTATCGCCCTTCAATATTTTAAAAAAGTAGATTAATCGAAAAAGGGACTGGGAAATAACACCAGTCCCTAAAATATATACGAATAATTGTTGCGTAACCATGCTCAAAAAGGCAGGTATTTACTTTTGAACGTTCTCAAAAGTAAATACCTGCTACTCATTATTATCCAAAAATACCTAAAACATAACCGATGATACCTACAACGAAGATACCAAAGATAATTGTAATTGGGCTAACTTTCTTACGAAGCAACCACACACATAGTAGTGTTAAACCTAGTGGTGCGATACCTGGTAATAATGAATCTAATGTGTTTTGTAGTGTTGTCACTTGTTGAGGCTCAATACTCAAACCTGCTTGAATTTCACCAACAACATTACGTAACATATCGCCAGAAAGAACCCCTTCGTTGGCAGCTTCTGCAACTGCTGCGAAGTTAACCATGTCTTTTTCATCAACGTCAACTCTACTTAAAATCATTGGGAAGTTCATGTTTGTCCAACGAGGTACTAATACCCCCATAATGAACATACCAAGTACAGATGCACCTTGTGTTAGTTTTTGCATTAATCCACCAGCAAGGTTTTGTGCGATGTTACCACCTTGTACATAACCAAACTCTTGTGAATACCATAGGAATGCCATACGAATAATATTCCATGCTAGGAAGAAGATGATTGGTCCCATCCAGTTTTCACTTAAAGCAAGTGATGCTGCAAAGGCACCTAATACCGGACGTAGCGTCCCCCAGAAAATTGGGTCACCCACACCAGCCAAAGGTCCCATCATCCCAATTTTAACCCCTTGAATAGCGGCGTTATCGATTTCACGACCTGCTGCTTTTTCTTCTTCAAGTGTTAGTGTTACCCCTAAAACTGGCGACGCTAAGTAAGGATGTGTATTAAAGAATTCCAAGTGACGTTTTAAAGCTTGGGCACGGTCTTCCTTAGTTTTATACAATTTCTTCAAAGCTGGAATCATTGCATAAGCCCAACCTACGTTTTGCATACGCTCAAAGTTCCATGATGCTTGTAGGAACTGACTTCTCCAAAAGACTTTTAATCGATCTTTTTTAGTTAATTTGTAGTTATTTTCAGTCATTATTCATCGCTCCTTCTTAGTAATCGTTTAAGATATCATCCAGTGGGTCGCCGCTTCCTGAGTTTGAGGAGCCACCGCTAGATTGGTTGAATTCTGGTGAGAATTGTAGGTAAAGTAACGCTAAAACAACACCGATAATCCCCATTGCAATTAAGTTCAAATCGCCGACTGCTGAAATTGCGAATCCTAATGCAAAGAATAACCACAATTTTGGTGTTGCCATCATGTTGATAACCATTGCATAACCAACTGCAACGATAAAGCCACCCGCTACAGCTAAACCACCAGTCAACCAGCCAGGAATACTATTCAAAGCGTTTGTTACTAATTCAGCTGGTACAGCTAAAATGATTGCTGCTGGAATTGCAATACGCAACCCTTGTAGCATTAAGGCACCGATGTGGAATAATTCAACGCCACGGAACGAGCCTTCTGCTGCTTTTTTGTCTGCACCGTGAGCCATTGCTACGGTTACTGTACGAACAAACATCGTCAATACTTGACCTGCTACTGCTAATGGAATCGCTAGTGCAATCCCTTCTGAAATACCTGCTCCGTGAACGGTTACTAAAATAGCTGATGCAATTGATGCTAGGGCTGCATCCGGTGCAACCGCTGCACCAATGTTCATCCAACCCAATGCGATTAATTGAAGTGTTCCTCCTAGAAGTAATCCTTCTAGCGGTTTACCTGTTACAATACCGATTAATGATGCCGCGATAATTGGTTGGTGAAGTTGGAATTCATCCAAAATCCCTTCCATTCCTGCGAAAAATGCTACGACTAAAATTAAAATAACCATAATAATATCCATTTATTAACCCCTCCTTGTTTCTCTATTACTTATCAAAATTTGCTTTTTTCAATAGATCCCAAAGATTTCTTCTTTGGTCTGACGGCACTTTACGAACATCAAATTTCAATCCTTTGTCGCGTAAAGCTGTTAAGGCATCCACATCTTTTTTATCAACTGATAAAACGTTGCTAACCATAATCTTGCCTTCAGAGTGAGCCATCGAACCGATATTAATTTCTTCCAGTCCAACGCCCCCTTCAACAACACGTAACACGTCTGTTGGGTTTTCGAATAACAGTAACGCACGTGTTTTACCAAAGCGTGGATCATTCCAAATATCAATCATTTTTTGAATTGGAATAACGTTTGCTTTTACGCCTGGAGGTGCTGCTTGTGTAATCAATGATTTACGTAAATCATCCTTAGCAACTTCATCTGATACAACAATAATACGTGTTGGCTTAATATCTTTAGACCATGCTGTTGCCACTTGACCGTGAAGGAGACGTGAATCAACACGTGCTAAACCGATATCAATTTTCCCACTACCAACAACAGTTCCTTCTGGTAAAGCTTGTTGGGGTTCTGCTGTTGCAGCTGCTACTTTAGGTTCTTGATAGAGTTCTTCTGGTTTTACTTTAATATTTTCTTTAGCAACTTGAACAATTGCTTTGGCAATATCATGTGATTTTTCCATTGTGAAGCGAGATGTAATTGCTTCAATTAACATCGGTAAGTTAAGCCCTGCGACGATTGCCCATTGATCTTTGTTTTGATCAAATAGTGTATTCGCTTGATTAAAGGGTGTTCCTCCCCATAAATCTGCTAATACTAATACCTCACTTGTTTCGAAGCTTTCCGCAGCTTCTTCAATTTTACGACGAATGTCATCTGGGCCTTCGCTCGGCTGTAATGTTACAGCAGCAATATTATCTTGCTCCCCGATAATCATCGTAGCAGATTGAAGAATTCCAGCGGCAAAGTCGCCATGGCTTGCTAAAATAATTCCAACCATCCATTTTCCCTCCTATAAATAGTTTCCTTTTTTTAATACATCCATCAACAATTGCTTGCGATCACTCGGCACCTTGCGGATTTCCAATTCAATGTCTTGTTTATCCAAGGTTTTAAAAGCATCAATGTCTGTTTGATCCACTGAAATAAAATGAGTGACCATTTGTTTTCCATCCGTAAATTTCATCCCGCCGATATTAACAGTATTAAAATAAACCCCATTCTTATAGGCTGTTATCACATCAGAAGGATTGGTGAATAGGAGCATGACTTTAACATTCATAAATATCGGGTGAAAATAGACTTCAATCAATTTGTCCAATGTGACCACATTTGCTTTAACATCTGGCGGTGCTGCTTGACTTAACAATGCCTTTTGGATTGGATTAGCGGCTACTTCATCACTAACAACGATGATGCGACTAATGCGCGTGTCTTTTGCCCATGTGATAGCAACTTGTCCATGAATCAGTCGATCGTCTATCCTTAGTAATTTAATATCCATACAGTCTTAAAAAAAGTCTCCTTTCTATTTTTTGGGCTTATTGTGTGCCCTTCACTAATCTATATGCAAAAAGCGTGCCAACTTCTGTAAATTGAAAGCGTGTTAAATCAAGCTTTTCAATAATACACAAAAAGATACACTGGTTACGCAACATAATTAGTGTATCTTTTTGTGTATTTTATTCGAGTAGTGTATCAATATCTTCTATATCACCGTTTTCTTTTTGAATGAAATAGGCGATATAAGCTTGCTCTTGACGTGGGATTTTTATCGCTAACGCATGCTCAAAACGTTTGATGACACGCTTAATATCCGCATCCACCTTTAATTCTTGTGCTGCCTGATTATTAGACAAAGTATCATGATGGATAAGACGTTCAATCACACCTGCCATGTGGAGCGATAAATTAATATGAAAGGCATAGCCAGTTTCAGGATGCAATCGTAATTCATGGCAGTCTTCCGCAAATTTCCAGATAGGATGAATAAGCTTGCGCGCATTTAAAAATGAATAGTGTTCTTCTAAGAAATTTTGAATCAAACGTTTCGACGCAGCTGGATCTTCAATCGCTTGAGCAGGTTGTATGTCTGTCAATTGATTGATTTTTTTCAACACGTATTCCGCATCCTTTTCAATAAAGTGTTCGAGTGGAATAAATGGAGCTGATAGCTTAGGATCAATGACTCCAGTTGTTGCGACAATCGTATAGCGCTCTTGCCAAATTTTGATGTTGTGGTTTAAGTCTGGAATAGAAGTTGTTAGTACCTTCAGTGGATTATTGACTTGTTTAGCTAATGGTTTCTCAATCATTTCCTTAAGCTTTTGAGCCGTCCCCTCGCCAGTTGCGCAAATAGCAATAACAACCGGTGCTTTAGGTAAACTGTGGAACTTATTGGTCTTTTCAGCTGCAGCTGAAGAATAGCCATTGAAACGATCAATGGTTTCATGCAAAAGGTCAAGATCGGCATCCACCAACGATGCTTTCCTTGCCGCCTCTAAGACCATGGCAGTTGACACCATTCCAACCGTTCGAATCCGAACACCCGTTTCTTGGGTAAGCTTCTCTTCAAAAGTCGTTAACGACCCCATATCAACCATTAAGAGTACACCACTCCCTTCATTAGCTTTAACAACGGCTTGTTTAACTTTTTCATAGGTTTCAATAGGCGACATATCGAGCGGCATATCTACTGCGATAATACCTGTCATCTCCAATAGTTCTTCTGCAACACTAGCCATACTAGTTGCCGTTGAATTTCCGTGCGTCACAATCACCACACCAATTCGCCCAATCTCCTCTTCTTCTTGCAAGGAAACGAGTAGCACAGCTAAATAATAAATTTCGTTTTCCGGAACATCCACATTAAAGTAATCAGCAATACGCTGTTTAAGGAAGCGGGCAATGTCAATTTCTTTTGTATAAGATACAGCCATTTCTTTAATGCGCTCATTAAGATTACGACTTTCACCCGCTTGTATTTTATTTAGCAATGAGCTGATATGCAGACTGATGGCATAGATGTAGTTTTGCTTAAAGCGAGTCGCTAGTTTCTCTTCAATATCAACCGCTACTTCATGGACAAATTGAAGCACTTCCTTTGAGACCACTTCCGCTAAACGTGAATCCGTCTCAAAAGAAAAGCCATGATTACGGTAAAAGGACTTCAAATGAACATTAATATCTGTCGAAATGTATTGGTTAATTGATTCCCGGTCTAGTCCCTCTTCTTCCAATAAAGCGGCCTTATCACCGATAATATCATAGAGGTTATACGGCAGCTCATAAGCGTCCGTTTTCACTTGATAAAAGGGTTCGTTTGGGTAAACTGTCAGCTGCGCTTCAACAATCTTTGATAAAGCAGAGCGGTAACGGCTATTTGAAGGCTTGCCAACAAGATAGGCTTGAATTGACTCAGGTAAGTCACGAGCCGTCAGATCAATTTGCTCTTGGTTAATTTGGTTCATAAATCCACGGGCACAGACGAGTTGAATAGCCGATTTTAATTGCCCGATGTTACCGTAACCCACACTAGCGATTAGTGCTTTAACAACATCTTCTGTTAGGGTGATTTTCTTTTGAATGCGTGTTGCCTCTAAACTGACGAGTAACTTAACCAAATCCAATTGTTCTGTCACTGACCGTTCTTTAAAGGAAGGCAGTTGAATGACAATCGGAATCCGCCTCATAAAGGTATCTAAGAAAGTCGATTTTGGATCTTCTGTCGTTGCACAAACAATGCGGACATTAGCAGAACGACTTTTACCAGACTCGCCCAATCGGCTGTACATCCCCGTATCCATAAAGTAAAAAATCATTTCCTGACCTTCTGGTGGCAGTCGGTGAATTTCATCGAGAAAGAGTAGGCTGTCGTCTGCTTGCTGAATCAAGCCTTCTTTAGATGAGGTTGCTCCTGTAAAGGCACCTTGGCTGTAGCCAAACAAATGACTCATCAACAATTGAGGATTATTCGCATAATCAGCACAGTTAAAGACAATCAGTTCCTTATCAGATGAAATAATCTGATTCGACTGAGCATAATCAAACATAGCATGAGCAAAATATGACTTTCCTGAACCGGTAGGCCCAGTAATTAAGGTATTTAAGCCTTTGGGTGGGTATAGAACCGAAGCTTTCGCTTGGTCGACCGCATTCTTCATGCTCCCATTGGCCCCAATCATGGTTCGAAATACATCATCAGGTTTACGCGTTGATTCTTGATTAGCTATGTCTCCCTTAGCGTTTTCCTTATAGCTCGGTACATGCTTACTTAATGGCTGATGAGGTCCTTTAATAAGACTGTAATAGCGTACAGGGCGACCTTCCGTTTTTCCCAGTTTACCTTCTCTTACTAATTGATTTAAGTCTTTTGATACGTTACTTCTTTGAATATCAAAGGCGTCGGCTACCATTTTGGTTGTGACACCTTGTCCCATATCAATTTCTAAGTCCGTTAATCGTTCTGTTTTTCCTCTGATAAAATTAAAAATACGGTCAATCCGGTTCACTGTGTATCCCTCCTCCAAAAAAGTGTATCGTTATCGCTAGTATACACTAAAGCAAATCGATAAAAAAGAGAGTGGGAAAAAAGGCGTTTAGCCCCGAATCGTTTGACCGAAAAAACGCAGGGTGGTCGTAGACCATCCGAGTATTGAAAGAAGCACTGTGGTCGTTTGCCCAAGTGTATCATCATTGTAAGTTGCTAAAGCAACAACAATGATGACAAAACGCATGTCGGGGCTGCCTTTTTGAGCACGTTTGCGCAACAATTATTCGTATATAAAAAAGGGACTGGAGTTATTTCCCATTCCCTTACTAAACTTATAGGGCAGCAATTTTTTTACGGTCTGTTTCCGTTAATTCAAAATCAAAAACAGCTAAATTATCTTTTTGACGCTCAGCGTTATGAGACTTGGGAATGGTAATCATTCCTAAATCAAGCTGATATCGAATAACCACTTGGGCCCATGTTTTA